>NZ_CAMZNA010000001.1:0-1413462 GCF_947311885.1 Vibrio sp. St2
TATGCGACACTAGCTCAGTTGGTAGAGCGCAACCTTGCCAAGGTTGAGGTCACGAGTTCGAACCTCGTGTGTCGCTCCAAATTACGAAGCCCTGACCATTTGGTCAGGGCTTTTTTGTATCTTCATTACATAAGAAATCAGCGGCAAAAAGCCGCTGATTTTTCACTCACCAAACGTGAATGGGTTATACAAGCTCGGCAAGCATTTCATCCGAGTATTCGGTCAACACAGAGCCTGATTTTACTTTTTCGACATAGTCAGGGTTGGCGATTAATGGGCGACCAATTGCCAGCAAATCAAATTTGCCAGACTCCAAAGCTGCATTTCCGGTTTCTGGTGTAAAACCACCAACCCCCATTAGTGTCTTACTGTAGTTTGAACGCATATATTCTGAAACGGTGCCATCTAGGTAATCAAATGACATGCTATCGTCAAAAATTCCCACGTGAAGGTAGCTTAGATCACGGCTTTCGAGTTCTTTGAGCAAGTAATCTGAAACCTGACGATCGCGATTGTCTGGCTCCATGTTGAAGTAAGCACCCGGAGAGAGTCGTAGTGCTGTTCTATCTTTACCAATGGCATCAACGATTGCATCGACCACTTGCAACGGGAAACGTGTCATATTTTCAGCTGAGCCACCAAATTCGTCGTCTCGAGTATTGCTTGAATAATGTAGGAATTGGTCGATCAGATAGCCATTTGCTCCGTGGATTTCAACCCCGTCAAAGCCTGCTTCTAGAGCGTTAATAGCGGCCTGACGATAATCTTCAACAAGTTCTTCAATCTCTTCTCGGGTCGCTGGCTTAGGCGTGGTGTAGGTCAGCTCTCGCATGCGGGGTACGCTGCCTTCAACGCTGACTGCGGAAGGCGCAAGTACATATTCTCCATTGAAGAAATGAGGGTGAGCAACACGGCCAGTGTGCCACAGCTGGACAAAAATCTTACCGCCTTTCTCATGAACCGCGTCTGTCACCTTACGCCAGCCAGCAATTTGCTCCTGACTGAATATTCCAGGGGTATTTGGATATCCCTGACCATCTGGGCGAATGATGGTCGCTTCACTAATAATCAAGCCAGTGTCTGCTCGACGAGCGTAGTAATCCACCATCGCTTGAGTTGGAACTAGGCTGTCATCAGCCATACAACGAGTCAGTGGTGCCATCACAATTCTGTTGTTCAATGTAATGGTATCGTTCAGCGCTAATGGTTCAAATAGGTTATTCATGACGTTCCCTTTGTGGTTTTTCTTGAATGCCCATTCAAGTTAGTCTAATTTGAACAAGCATTCAACTACTTTTTTGAATGCTTGTTCAAAATAAAGTAGAATCGATCCATATTGATAATTGAGATAAGAGAACCAATGCGCAGCGCTGAATTTGATCGGGAAGAAGTATTACGTTCTGCAATGGATGCTTTTGTAGCTAAAGGGTACGCTAAGACCAGCATGCAAGACCTAAAAAAGGTAACTGGACTGCACCCCGGTTCGATCTATTGTGCCTTTGAGAACAAGCGCGGCTTATTGATTGCGGCGTTGGAACAGTATCGTGATGATAAATCGCAAGAGTTTCAGGCCTTGTTTGACTCTCAACCAACAGTGATGGCTGGCTTTGAAAAATATCTAAGCTGGGTGGTCGAAGAGTGTGAAACGGAAGAAATCAAAGATTGTTTGCTGCAGAAATCACTCAGTGAGATGGCACAGCAGGATGATGAAGTGGAACATCTTATCAGCATGATGCTTCAAGACTGGCATCAGTCTATTGAAGAGAAGCTTTCCCAGGCGCAGCAGGCGGGTCAAGCATCTCAAAAAAAATCGCCAGCTCAGTTAGCTCAGTTTTTGGTGATGGGTATCTATGGCATGCGGACTTTATCTCACACTCAGCCAAAACCTGGGGTATTAGGTGAGCTCAAGGATGAACTGCTGGAGCATATCAGTGCTTAAGAAAAAGGCCCGTAATAACGGGCCTTTTTCTTAGCTGCGAGTTGGAACAAGGCGGTATATATTGCCTTGATCAGTACTAAAGATGAGTTCATCCTTAGGGCTGACGATGACATGGCGAATACGTTCGTTAAGCTCTGACAATATTCGAATTTCATCTACTGCTTGATTGTTTTTGTCTAGTGTGACGATATTAATATGGGTCAGTTTCAAAGCGGGTGCGAGAAGCTTCCCGTTAAGCTCAGGGTAGTTTTCACCTCGATACAAAAGCAAACTTGAGGGAGCGATGGAAGGAACATAAACCTTTACTGGTGACTCGATCCCCTCTTTTTCTTTAGATTCCCCGACATTAATCGGCCCCCAGTATTCTTTACCGTGAGAAGTGATTGGCCAGCCATAGTTTGAGCCCGGTTGAATAAGGTTTATTTCATCGCCGCCTCTTGGGCCATGTTCTATCGACCACAAAGCGCCAGCTGCTGAATCGTAAAACAAGCCTTGTGGATTACGATGACCAAAGCTCCAGATTTCCTTTTGCGCGCCTTTTTGCTCGGCGAAAGGGTTGTCTTCGGCTGCTGAACCGTCAGGGTTCAACCTGAGAATCGAACCCGCATGGGTACTTAAGTCCTGTCCATTGTCTCGTTCTCCGCGATCGCCAACACTCATGTAGAGGTACTGATCATCGAAGGTCACTCGACTACCATAGTGGCGATTGGTCGAGGAATTGGACGTTGTCGTAAGGATGTTTTTCCAGTCGGAGAGCTTACCGTCTGAAAATGTGAAGGTAGCAAGAGTGGTATCTGAACCGCTAGCGGTGCGTTTACTGTAGGTCACATACGCTTTGTTCGGTTCGAAAGGGGACATCGCGATATCGAGCAACCCTCCCTGACCGTTGGCATAAAGGCCAGCAGGATCTTCCATAAGCTGAGTACTTTTCCCTGTAGCGATATCGACCGAGAGAATATGGCCGTTGCGTTCGGTGACCAGCAACGTGTTGTCGTCAGCAAACGTCATTCCCCAAGGAACCAGTAAACCTGAAGCAATTTTTTCTGTTGAGTAGTCCGCTGACAATGCCGGACTAATCCAGCATGTAAAAGTAGCAAGCGGTAAAGCTAAGTATTTGAACACGTGGGATTGTCTCTCCAGTTCAGATAAGTGCATAAAGTGTAGCACGATAATAATTCATAGTTTTTATGTATGTATTTACGAACAAATCTTTTATTTGAGTAATATATGATCTATTATGACGAAGTGTCAAAAATGACGAATCGTCATAATTGTGGTTTATCGCAGTATTATGATTCGTGTTACAATTAGAAAGTTAAGGAGTAACAGACGGGTACGGATCGAAATAATCATGTTTGGCTTTAGCTGTAAAAAGAGTGATAAAAAAGACGGCGTCCGTTGTGGTTTTGGGTTAACCAAGAAACAACAGGCCATTGCCGATAGAGAAATAGAGCTGATTCTGCTGGCGAAAGCGCTGGTTCAAAAGGAAGGGTGGAGTAACCTGACCATGGACAAGCTAACGGCAGCAAGCCCTTACTCGAAAGGTACGATTTATAATCACTTTAGTAGTAAAGAAGACGCGATTGTTGCGCTTTGTATTCATTCTCTGAAAAGCGAAGCTGTGTTATTCGCCCGCGCTGCAGAATTTGAAGGCTGTACACGGGAAAAAATCATAGCGATGCATGTAGGCTACCGTATCTATACGCGCATGGAGCCGATTTTGTCCATGTGTGCACTAATGGCGAAAAATCCTTTTGTACTTGAGAAGGCGTCGCCAGAACGTGTTAAAGAGCTAAATGAGCTGGAAGAGCAAGTGATAGAAGGCGCCGATCAACTGGTTAACTACGCGGTTGAAAGTGGTGACCTCAAGTTCTCACCAGGTATCAGCTCAGATGCGATAGTGTTTGCCAATTGGTCGATTGCTTTTGGGTCAAATGCCCTTACGCAAAATGCGTCCAATAGCCATTGTATCAATCGCCTACAGGACCCGTTCTCAGTGCTCCATAATGCGAATATGCTGTTAGATGGGTTGAACTGGAAACCTCTCTCTAGTGAGTGGGATTACAAGAAAACCTGGCGCCGAGTAGAGCAGGAGCTATTTAGTCAAGAGATCGAATATCTCAACTCCGTCGGACGCTAATCTGCTTCAGCCTAAAATAAAGCCCGTTATGGGTTTTATTTGACTCTCTAAATGACGAATCGTCAAAAAAGACACTCGATAAGGTTTGAATCATTCAAACACGAGCTTTGTTACTTAAGTGCCAGTGTTAGCTGGTTTTTAAATAACAACTTTTGACGAAACGTCACAAACGGAGAGTGTGATGAAATCAGCCAACTCTAATCCAAATCAACCACACCCGTGGTTAACCTTACCCACCCGATTTAGCGGTTGGGTACTCCTACTGACATTAGCACTGGTCACCGCTGCCACTTTTGGAGGAAAGAATCTCTATTTCCGTGGTGACTACAACATCTTTTTTGACGGAAAAAACCAACAACTGCTCGCCTATGAGGAAATACAAACCACTTTCGCCAAGTCCGATAACATCGCAATCATCATTTCCCCCCAAAGCGGCAACGTTTTTGAGCCAAAAACTCTAGAACTGATTCAACAGCTTACCCAAGATGCCTGGCTAGTACCTTATTCAAGCCGAGTCGACTCTATTGCCAATTATCAGCATACCGAAGCCATTGAAGATGACCTGATTGTCGAGGATCTTCTATTGGAAGATTATCCTCTTACGCCAGAACGCATCGAAAAGGTTAAGGCAATTGCTTTGTCTGAACCTGTGGTCAAGCACGCCCTGATCTCTGAAAAAGGCGATGTGACAGTGGTGAATGTCACTGTTCAGTTACCTGAAATTGATGAGACGACGGAAGCACTCGAAGTGGTTGCCGGAGTCGATGAACTGTTAAGCAAATATGGTGAGTTGTATCCTCATGTCGAGTTCCATAAAGCGGGGATCATTGCAATGAACCATGCTTTCATGGTCGCCGCTCAGGATGACAGCTCAACATTAGTGCCAGCCATGTTGCTGGTAATACTGGTGTTTTTGACCATCATGCTGCGTTCCTTCCTGAGTGTGATAGCCACGCTTGTGGTGATCATCGGCTCAGTCGCCGCAACCATGGGGTTATCGGGTTGGGCTGGTATGTTCCTTAGTACAGCTACGGTCAATATTCCCACCTTAGTGATGACGTTGGCTGTCGCAGACTGCGTTCATGTTATCGCAACGATGCGTCAGAGCATGCAAAAAGGCCATTCTAAGCAGTACGCGATTGACCACAGTGTTTCGATTAACCTCATGCCGATCGTCATCACCTCAGTGACTACAGCGATTGGTTTCCTGATGATGAATATGTCGGATTCACCGGTATTGAGAGATTTCGGTAACTTGGCAGCACTCGGTGTGATGTTGGCGTGTTTTCTGTCAGTCAGCTTGTTGCCAGCGCTACTCAAATTGCTGCCAATTAAAGTGAAGCGAAAAGAGACCGATAATGGGAAAACCAGTGACTCGATGGATAAGCTTGGCGATTGGGTAGTGAATAATCGTAAAGCCTTGCTGCCTATTTCTGTTGTTGTCATTGCGGTATCTGCAGTACTGATTCCACTGAATAAGGTGAATGATGAATCGGTGAAGTATTTTGATTCGCGCAATGAGTTTCGCCGCGCTGCGGATTTCATGGAAGAGCGCATCAGTGGCATGACAACCATCAGTATTGCGGTGAAAACCCATGAGTCTCAAGGGATTGCGGATCCTATTTTCCTTCAGACGATTAGCAACTTTACTGACTGGCTTCGTATGCAGCCAGAAACGGATCACGTCGCCACGCTTTCCGATGTCTATAAACGCCTGAACAAGAACATGCATGGCGATGATGACAGTTACTACAAGCTGCCTCTGCAAAGGGAACTCGCTGCCCAATATTTGCTGTTGTATGAAATGTCGCTGCCATATGGCCTTGACCTTAATAACCAGATTAATGTCGATAAATCGTCGATCAAACTGGTGGTGACCATCGACAACTTGGGCAGTGTTGAACTGGTCGATTTAGAGAATCGAATCTACGACTGGTTTAAGGCGAACGGCTCGAAGTACGACGTGTTGGCTTCAAGTCCATCGCTGATGTTTGCGCACATTGGTGAGACCAATATGGCTAGCATGCTGTCGACACTGCCTATCACTCTGATCTTGATTTCAGCTTTGATGATTTTTGCACTGAGATCAATGCGACTTGGTGTGATCAGTATTGTACCTAACATGGCTCCGGCAGTTATTGGCTTTGGCTTATGGGCCTTGATCTCTGGCGAGATAAACCTAGGTCTGTCTGTGGTTGTAACGCTGACATTGGGTATTGTTGTTGACGATGCGGTCCACTTTCTCTCGAAATATCAACGTGCACGTAAACAAGGGCAAAACGCCGAACAAGCCGTTCGCTACGCCTTTCACACTGTAGGCCGAGCTCTATGGATCACCACCATTGTTCTGGTTGCAGGGTTCACCGTGCTGGCCATGTCCACGTTCAGACTTAATGCAGATATGGGCCAGCTAAGCGCCATGGTGATCTTTATTGCTCTTGTCGTTGATTTTGTTTTCCTACCAGCGCTGTTGATGCGCTTTGATACCGCGAGTTACGCGCAGGAAAACGAATCACTGACAACAGCCGCCACTTCAACTCAGCCAACAACGGCTCCTCAGACACAAAGTTAAGGGAATACACTATGAAACGTTCAAATTATTCATTGATCACATCGGTCGCGCTGTCTGCTTTGTTGACAATCGGCGGTCAATCTATGGCGTTTGCCAACGCTGAAAAAGGATTGGAAATTGCGACCGAACGCAAAGCGCGAGATGAAGGGTGGGGTGACTCAATCGCAACCATGCAAATGGTACTGAAAAATGCTCAAGGAGAGAGCAGTACTCGCGAAATGCGTATGAAGTCATTTGAAGTGGCTGATGACGGCGATAAAGGTTTGACGATTTTCGACCAGCCAAGAGACGTCAAAGGAACGGCATTTCTCAACCACTCGCACACTATCGATGCTGATGACCAATGGTTATATCTACCAGCGCTTAAACGAGTTAAGCGGATTTCCTCACGCAATAAATCCGGCCCGTTTATGGGCAGTGAATTTGCTTATGAAGACTTAAGCTCGTTTGAGTTGGAGAAATACACCTTCACTTACCTCCGTGATGAAGAGTTCGGTGGAAGTAACGCTTTCGTTGTCGAGCAGATACCAACAGACAAAAACTCGGGTTACACCAAACAGCAAGTGTGGTTGGACAAAGAGCATTACCGACCAATGCAGGTTGAATTTTATGACCGAAAAGGTTCACTGCTGAAAACGCTTAAATTCGATGATTACCAGCTTTATCTAGATAAATACTGGCGTGCCCACACCATGGCGATGACGAATCATCAAACAGGCAAGAGCACGTTGCTTACTACTAGTGATCTCCAGTTTCAGACTGGTTTGAGAGCAAGAGATTTTGAGAAGAATATCCTCAAACGGGTGAAATAAGGATCGCTATGAGCAAAATATGGAATAAAACAGGTCGCCTTGCGGCCTGTGTATCACTGACGCTAGCTGCCTTACATTGCCATGGTTTCGAACTCTCAGGTCAGGTCAACCTTGAGCATCGACAATTCTTTTCCGACGGACTTCAGGGGCAAGGCAAAGGTCAAAGTTCAATCGTCTTACAGCCTGAATTTTATTGGGAGATTGATGACAATTCAGATTTTACCTTCACGCCTTTTTATCGTTTAGACAGCGAAGATGATGAGCGAAGTCACGGCGATATTCGAGAAGCGCTTTATTTAACCTACTGGGATGACTACGAACTGCGTGCCGGGATCGGAAAGGTTTTCTGGGGTGTTACTGAGTCTGCACATCTGGTCGATGTGGTGAATCAAACCGATTCGATTGAAGCGGTGGACGGCGAAGACAAGCTAGGGCAACCCATGCTGCACCTGACTTCAGTCAAAGATTGGGGAATTCTTGACGCGATGCTCCTTCCTTACTTCCGTGAACGTACCTTTGCAGGCCAAGACGGGCGTTTGAGGACGACATTGCCAGTCTCAGAGGATGCGATTTATGAATCTTCTCATGAGGAGCAGCACGTTGATTATGCGCTGAGATACACCCAGATGTTTGGAGATTGGGATTTAGGGTTGAGCTACTTTCAAGGGACTAACCGCGATCCGTATTTCCGTCTTCAAGGGACTGACTTGAAGCCTTACTACGCGCAGGCGAAGCAAGTCGGCGTGGATGTTCAAGGCATTGTCGGCGACTGGCTATGGAAGCTCGAGAGCGTTTATCGTGACAGTTTTGATCACCACATTGGGTTGGTTTCAGGGTTTGAATACACCATTGTTGGTGCATTGGAAAGTGTTTGGGATGTTGGGCTTATCGCAGAGTATCTCTATGACAGTCGAGGCAACAATGCTCAAAGTACCGGTCAAAACGATGTGTTCATCGGTTCACGTTTCGAGCTGAACGATGAGGATGGTACCGAAATATTACTCGGATTCACTCAGGATCTGGATAACAGTGATGTGTTCAGTGCTAAGTTGGAGGCTTCGAGTCGATTGACCAATCACCTTAAATGGCGAGTCGATGGCTGGTGGTTTGAGAATGACACACCTGACGACTTATTGTACTTCGCGCGTAAGGATGACTTCATTGAAGTGTCGTTAGAGTATTACTTCTAAGTGAGAGCTCAATAACACTTTTTAAACGTGATCTTTATTCCAAACTCTAGGGGGCTGATCCAGCTCCCTTTTTTGTATTTAAGTCCTTAGCATCGCTACATTCCTATGTAAAATCCATAAATCATTTATGGTTTTTATGCATCGTGCTGACAGTGCAATGTAATAAATATAATTCTGAAGGCTATTAGCGAATGAAGTCATTTCAATGGGATAACTGCTACGAAACCGGCTTAGACGATGTTGATGAACAACACCAATACCTAGTCGAGATCATCAATCGATATGGAGAGTTGCTCACCAAGAATAATATGTCATTACAAGACATTCGCATGGCGCTGTTTGAATTATCTCGATACGCAGAATTTCATTTCAAGGAAGAAGAAGCGCTCATGCATTCGGTAGGGCTTCACCCCGCTCATATTGAAGGCCATATCAAAATACACCGTGCCTTTATGACGGATATTATCAGCATGCAGGCGTTCATCAGTGATGAAAACAAGAAAGCTTCTGAGCAGTTGTTTAACTTTCTGATTCATTGGTTGGCTTACCATATCCTTGGCATCGACCAGAATATGTCTCGTCAGGTTAAACAGGTTCAGGCGGGGGTGGATCCAAAGACCGCTTATGAGCGTGAAGAGAAAAAACAAGACAGTTCGACGGAGCCGCTTCTCAAAGCGCTTAATGGCTTGTTCGAACAGGTTTCTGACCGAAATAAAGAGCTGCTGGAACTGAATCAGTGCTTAGAAGATAAAGTGAAAGAACGGACTAAGCAGTTATCCAAAGCGAATAAGCAGCTTGAAGAGCTGTCTTTAACAGATCCACTCACTCAGCTTCCCAATCGACGCTGTGCGATTCGCAAACTGAAAGCATACTGGCATGAGTCAACCCTCAATCAAGAGCCTTTGGTGTGCATCATGATTGATGCTGACAACTTCAAACAGGTGAATGATAGTGCGGGGCACGACGCTGGTGATCGCTTGCTGGTGGAGTTAGCTCAGACGCTAAATGACTCATTTCGCAGTGATGATCTGGTGTGTCGTCTTGGCGGGGACGAGTTCTTCGTCATCTGTCCCAATACTGATGCAGAAGGAGGCGCGCATGTGGCGGAGCAAACAAGACAAATTGTTGCAGAAATGCGTGTGCCCGCGGGTGATGACATCTGGTGTGGCAGCATTAGTGTCGGTGTGGCAGAGCGTACCTATGAAATGAGAGATTTCAACGATCTCATTAAAGGAGCAGATAACGCGGTCTACAAAGCTAAATCTCAAGGACGCAACTGTGTTGCAACGTGTGAGCAACCGCTCCATTCCTCTGCTTATGACACTTCACGCTAGTGTCTAATCCACCCAGTTTCCTCGTCGATACAGACCCAAATAGCTGAGCTTAATGAACTCGAACAATCATTAAGCTGATTTTTTACCCAAAGAGAGGTCGAATCCCGATTTCAGATTGGATTTAGACCTCGCTTTCGTTACTATGTACAGCTATTTGAAAATACCAAAAATCCCTCGCGGGAACCCTTATGGAAACTACCTATAGGTAGATGAGGAAACGATGCAACATCTAGAAGAGATCATTGCTAATGCGGGCGCAGCAATTGAAGCTGCTGATTCGCTAGTCGCACTTGATGAAGTGCGTGTTCAGTATCTAGGTAAGAAAGGTGAGCTAACGGCTCAACTTCAAAGCCTAGGTAAACTACCACCAGAAGAGCGCCGTACTGCTGGTCAAGAGATCAACAAAGCAAAAGGTGCAGTTCAACAAGCGATTGCCGCACGCAAAGACGCACTGCAACGTGCAGAGCTAGAAGCGAAGCTGGCTGAAGAAACTATCGACGTGACTCTACCGGGTCGTCGTATCGAGAACGGTGGTCTTCACCCTGTGACTCGTACAGTTGAGCGTATTGAACAATTCTTTGGTGAGCTAGGCTTTAACACTGAGTCTGGTCCTGAGATTGAAGATGCATTCCACAACTTTGATGCACTAAACATCGCAGAAGATCACCCAGCGCGTACTGACCACGACACGTTCTTCTTTAACCCAGATCTAATGCTACGTACTCACACGTCTGGCGTTCAGATCCGTACGATGGAAAATGGTAAACCACCATTCCGCTTCATCGCACCGGGTCGTGTTTACCGTAACGACTACGACCAAACGCACACGCCAATGTTCCACCAAGTGGAAGGTATGCTAGTAGACGAGAACGTAAACTTCGCACAGCTTAAAGGCATCCTGCACGACTTCCTATGTAACTTCTTTGAAGAAGAAGTGGAAGTTCGTTTCCGTCCTTCTTACTTCCCATTCACTGAGCCTTCAGCTGAAGTAGACGTGAAAGGTAAAAACGGCAAATGGCTTGAAGTTCTGGGTTGTGGCATGGTTCACCCTAACGTACTTCGCAGCGTTGGCATCGACCCTGAGAAATACTCTGGCTTTGCATTTGGTATGGGCGTTGAGCGTCTAACTATGCTTCGTTACGGCGTAAACGATCTTCGTGCGTTCTTCGAGAACGACCTTCGTTTCCTAAAACAGTTCAAGTAATCCAGGGGAACCATCACTATGAAATTTAGCGAATCTTGGCTTCGTGAGTGGGTAAACCCTGCGGTATCGACTGACGAACTTACACACCAAATCACAATGGCGGGTCTAGAAGTAGACGACGTACTACCTGTTGCTGGTTCTTTCACTGGCGTTAAAGTAGGTAAAGTGGTTGAGTGTGGTCAACACCCAGACGCTGACAAACTACGCGTAACTAAAGTAGATGTTGGCGCTGAAGAACTTCTAGACATCGTTTGTGGCGCATCTAACTGCCGCCTAGGTATCAAAGTTGCGGTTGCGACTGTTGGTGCTGTTCTACCAGGCGATTTCAAAATCAAAAAAGCAAAACTACGTGGTCAACCATCACACGGCATGTTGTGTTCATTCTCTGAGCTAGGCATTGACGTTGAATCAGATGGCATCATGGAACTAGCAGAAGACGCAGCAATCGGTACTGATTTCCGCGAATTCCTAGGTCTTGACGACGTAACAGTAGACGTAGACCTAACGGCTAACCGCGCGGATTGTTTCAGTATCCGTGGTATGGCACGTGAAGTTGGTGTACTAAACCGTGCAGACGTGACTGAGCCTGCAGTTAACCCTGTTGCTCCAGCAATTGACGACACTGTTTCTATCGAAGTGAAAGCACCTGCTGCATGTCCTCGTTACCTTGGCCGTGTGGTTAAGAACGTAAACGTTCAAGCTGAAACTCCACTTTGGATGCAAGAGAAACTGCGCCGTTGTGGTATCCGCTCTATTGACCCAGTAGTCGACATCACTAACTTTATTCTTCTGGAGCAAGGCCAGCCAATGCACGCCTTCGATCTTGCTAAGATTGAAGGCGGTATCGTAGTTCGTATGGCAGAGCAGGGCGAGAAGCTAACTCTTCTAGACGGCAACGAAGCTGAGTTAAACGCTGATACTCTAGTGGTAGCTGACCACAACAAAGCCCTTGCTATCGCAGGTATCTTTGGTGGTGAAGAGTCTGGTGTAACGACTGAAACTAAAGACGTACTACTTGAGTGTGCGTTCTTCGCACCAGACCACATCCGTGGTCGCGCACGTAGCTATGGTCTACACACAGATTCTTCTATGCGTTTTGAGCGTGGTGTCGATTTCGCACTGCAAACTAGCGCAATGGAGCGTGCAACAGAACTTCTCGTTGAGATCTGTGGCGGTGAAGTAGCCCCTGTTGTTGCTGAAGAGTCAGAAGCTGACCTACCAAAAGCAAATACAGTGTCACTACGTCGCACTAAGCTAGACAGCCTACTAGGTCACCACATTGCAGACAGCGATGTTGTTGAAATCCTAGAGCGTCTTGGCCTAACAGTATCAACAACTGACACTGGTTGGACAGCGACAGCACCGACATGGCGTTTTGATATCGCAATCGAGCAAGACCTAATTGAAGAAGTAGGTCGTATCTACGGTTACGATAACATTCCTAACCAAAACCCAGCGGCAGCACTTAAGATGCACGACCACGTTGAAGCGAACATTCCGCTAAAACGCGTTCGTAACCTACTTGTTGACCGTGGTTACCAAGAAGCGATCACTTACAGCTTCGTTGAGCCAGAGCAACAAAAGCTGGTTGTTCCAGGTGTTGAGCCGTTAATCCTGCCATTCCCAATCTCTGCGGATATGTCAGCAATGCGTCTAGGCCTAATCCAAGGTCTACTAAACACTGTGGTTCACAACCAGAAACGTCAACAGCCACGTGTTCGTCTATTCGAATACGGCCTACGTTTCATCCCATGTGAGTCTGCTGAAAACGGTATGCGCCAAGAGCCTATGCTTGCAGGTGTTATCGCAGGTACTCGCAGCGAAGAGCACTGGGATATCGAAACCAACACTGTTGATTTCTTTGATCTGAAAGGCGATCTAGAAGCGGTTCTTGAGCTTACTGCAAACGAAAACGCGTACTCTTTTGCTGCGCTTTCGGCTGAAGACAAAGCAGCGAACCCAGCACTTCACCCGGGTCAATCTGCGGCAATCATCGTTGATGGTAAGCAAGTAGGTGTAATCGGTACAGTTCACCCAGAGCTTGAGCGTAAGTTTGGTCTAAACGGCCGTACTATCGTATTCGAAGTGGAATGGTCTGCAATCAACACTAAAGTGATTCCAGAAGCCGTACAGCTTTCTAAGTTCCCATCAAACCGTCGTGACATCGCAGTAGTTGTTGATGAAGCAGTAGCTTCTGGCGACATCGTTGCAGCGTGTCTAGAACAAGGTGGTGAGTTCCTGAAAGATGCGAAACTATTCGACGTTTACGTTGGTAAAGGCGTTGAAGAAGGTAAGAAGAGCCTAGCAATCGCGCTAACACTACAATCTGTAGAGCGTACGCTTGAAGATGCCGACATCGCTGGTGCGGTTGACGCTATCGTTGCTCACGTATCTGAGAAGTTTGGTGCATCGCTACGCGACTAATCACTACTGATTAGATAGAAAATCAAAGGCCTCGCATTGCGAGGCCTTTTTGTTAGATCAGGAAACGGATGCTAACTCATTATTGGACAGAAACGTGTTATCTGGCTTGCTAATTTAGCAAATGACGGATTAACTGAAGTACGTAAAAACTTCAAGGCGCAAAAGGAAAGATTTGATCCTGTACTTCCTTTTGAATTAAACAAAGTATAGAAAACCTTGGATAGCAAAGGGCAAGACCTGACCCCACTGTTTTTTCTTCTGATATATAAATATTGTTACTTATTTTACTAGATTATTCTGCTTAATTGCTTTAGCAATTTTATAAGAATCCTTAGCTAGCTTTATAAAAAATTCAGAACCGTATTTTTCTTCTAATTTTTTATAATAATCTGGCTCTACACTCATCATATGAGAAACTATTCCATGCAAATAAGGTATATCAGATTTTTTAATTGTTTTATTATAGTAGTGATGCACCATTGCTCTAATTTTTTTTCGAGTATATCTACCAACAGAAAGTTTATCTTCGTGAGTAAGCACGATCCCTGTCACACGTCTAGAACGCCCTCTACCAATAACTTTCGTTTTAGATTCATTAATTGACAACTTAGGATTTTTAGTCTCAGACAAGAGAGCAGTTATATATTTCTTCAACTCGTCAATTTTATCAAAGTCCATAGTTGAGAAAGTTAGGTCATCAGCATATCTAGTGTAAACAACACCATTATCGTTACAGTATTTCTCTAATTTACTATCAATTGACTTCATAACTAAGTTAGAAACCAATGGCGATGATGGAGCTCCAATAGATAATTCTAATTTTTTGTTGTTTCGTCTAAACAAGTAAGATGAAAGTATTTTTTTGTCAAACTCTCCAATAACTTCCCCTTCACCCTCAAGAAATAAAAATAGATCATTAGGCTTTAATGATGGGAAAAAATTATTAAAGTCTAATTTTAGTATCCAGTCATTATCTTTATGTGCTTCAGCATTATCTACTATAGATTTACCTTCTACATAAGCAGTACTGACCTCAGAAGGATTATATTTTGATAGAAAAACAGAAATGACAGCTCTTTGAACTTTCTTCACAAACGGGCTTGGCTGAGCAATAACTCGCTCCCCCTTTGTTCTTTTGGGGATTGTATATACTTTGTATGCCAATGGTGCTGTATTTAGGCCTTTTATTACATCTTGAATATTTAAATCTGTACTACTACATATTTCTTTCAATAGATTTGCCATATCAATTCTCCGTAATAGAGGCTAACCGATCTTCATCATGAACAGCCATAACGCCTAGCAAGTCCTGTACGAAATCTGTACGATTTTTATTATCTATTAACTCTTTTAAATCAGCATCATAATAATGCTTTATAAATCCTTTATTCTCACTAGTTGCGATATAATAAGTATCACCGCTATCAACCTTTTTTATAAAACCAAACCTTTCTAGTATATAAGTGCAGGTTCTTACGAGTGAGTAGTTACTTTCCACTTTAAAGTGATCTTTTAGAGCATTGTTTATTTCTGAAATACGTAGAGAACCAAAAGTAAATATCAAATCACCAACAACAAAGCAAACATGACCAATTTTACTTAAATCTAATTTAGGGCTACCCGTAGATAGCTTACTAATTTCTTCCTCTATTTTTTTTGTAATTCTATTGGATACAGACAAGGTAGTCTCTTTATTAGCATTAACTTTTGAAGAAACTTTATCTTGATTTACACCACCGATATAATATCTCACATCCCATTGATACTTTAACACTACTTTATTATTATCTTGCAAATACTTGATGGGACCATAGTTAATAAATGTATTCTCTTCTACAATATTAGTATTAACTACAAGTATGAGCTTTTCTGACAATGTTTCCAAAACACTAAAGCTACCTAGTTCTGCAAATGCACCAGGCCCTTCCAATATGAGAACTATTGCACCTGCCATATCGGCAATTGCCAGCTCAAAATCGATCAGGTTCTTAACCTGTCCATGCTCTAGCCAATCTTGATATTCTTCAGCACATTGAACCTTGTCACTCAAAGAGGCGTAGCTAGCCACAATAGTATCTAGAATTGCTCCCCTCATTGAAAAGTATTTAGACTCACCATCCTGACCTGTTTCGTAGGTGCCTGTTTGACCACCACACAAAAACAAGAAGTTTGGTGCATTCATTAGACGCAACTTTGAATAATCCAAAGCCGTTAGGTAATTATCAAAATGGGTTTCAAATTCAGTCATACAAACATAGATCGCCTGAAAAACAAAAAGCCCCTGATTACGGGGCTTTCTGCAACTTTACCTTAAAGGGCACGGGCGCCACGACAAATCGGCTTGCCGATTTTCGTGGTGACCGTGCTCATAAAAAAACACAATTTAAAGCTCTGGTGATGCACCAGATGAAGCTGGTCACGCTTCAAGCGCGTAAAGTAAATTAAATATAGACGAAACCATCTCAAACATCAATTTTTTAATCCAAAACATAGACTTAACCAGTAACATTCCAATGCCTTTTAACTATGGCAATCCCCTGAATACAGTTCCTTTCAAACTCAGCGTGTAGACAGGGGCAAGTATTGCTTTTTGCCCAACCAATAAATTGCGTATTGCAAGGTTAACGGGGTGATCTATTCCTTTCCTTGAGCAGTAGCTAACAATAGGGCACTTTCGAGTCAGTGATTTTGCTAAATTTGTAAATTGCGGATTCAGTGCAGTATTCAAAAACTTCAAAGCGTAGAGGGCATAACCTAAGCCAGTAGTTTTATGATTCAGCCTACAAAATCAACGATTTTCGTAAACATATCAATACCTTCTTTTAAGGTAATGGTATTTCCACTCGGTCGGTGAGTGAAAGAGTACCTTACTTTTTTTGCTCTAGGCGCTCATCTATGAAAAGTTAACTGATTTACTTTATGACCAAAATGGGGTTTCCTTGATACTCAATTACGCTCAGTCTGTAACGTGAGCCCTTCAAATAATCTCTAATGTTCTTGTTTCCGATATCAAGTTCTTGATAAGTAAAACTGGTAAAGGAACGACCAAAGAACGCATTGAGTGCATCTTGATTACTGAAGATTTTGGCCTCTAAGTCGGCTTTAAATGCCTTCTGTTTGTCATTATTCTGTTCGGTGAAGTGCTTTTCTACAAGCTCAAAGGCATCCCCTGTGAAGAGGAAAAAAGCGTCACAGCCCCCAAGGTAGGAGTGTTTGAGAGTGACTTTGACATTGTGCTTATGAGTATCTTTTTTGGGGAAACTGATGGTAACCACCAACTGCTTATCCCCTACTTTAAGCAAATTATCAACCCATGTGACTGTTTTTCTAAAGTAGGTAATCCGGGTTTTTGCAATTCTGGCAAAGCCCATGGCACCACTGTCTGCAACAATAAATGGGTACATATGGAGTCGTTTAAAATCATAAGGCTTTGTCCCTTCTCCTGGCTTGTGGACCTTCCAGTGCGTCAAATCGTAACCCGGTTTTGTGACGAGGCTGTAGTAGTGGCTTGAGCCATTGAACATGATGTCAACGGATGCATATGCTTCACCTTGTGCTAGTTTAATGCTCGACTGTTTCTCGATCGCTTCCAGACGGCGAAACAAGCTTCGTCGTTTTTGCTCCTCGTGCTGAGTATGAAGGTGTGCGAACTGAGTTTCAGTGTTTTTAAGTAGTTTTTTGTACTGTTTGAACTGGCTAGATAGCTCAGACAGAAGTAGGTCCACAAAAGCTTCATCGATGGGTTCTGCCTCTTCTCGCCATTCAAGCAGTGTCTTGACAAACTTAGTGTTATCCAGCGACGCGGCTGGGATGGCAGTGCACTCTTTGCTTTTTCGCGCATATGAGGTGAAATTTTGTGAGCCTAGGGTGATGTATGCATCGTCAGTAAGTAGCACTTTGGCATGCAAGCGCGGTGCATTTAACACGTTAAAACCTTCTGAGAGCAAGTGCTTTAGCGTTTTAAGTTGTTTAGGTTGTTCTAAAATTGACGTCGGGTTTAAGTCAGTCACGATTGTGACGTGCATTTTATCTAGTTCGGTTTGCTTTAGGAGGTTGACCAGCAGTTTGTCAAAAAAAGGAGTATATATAGTTATAGATTGATCAGCCTTGGCGACTCGCTTTTTCCATTTGAGGTAGACATCTTTTGCAAGGTATGTGCGGTTTCCTTGTGCCTTATTCATATACCGTCGTTCTCTCTTTACATCATCTGAACTGTACCGCAGTATCGGACACCAAGTTCATTGAGTAAAGCCACTAACGAAGTAATTAATGTCTATCATGTGAGGAGGGGCAGGTATTTCTTTTTACCTTTTCATTAACTAAAGCATTGCGAATATCGTTCATCGAGACCTGCTCTTTTGTTCCGGTTAACTCACATTGGGCAAAAATGAGTTAGCTGGTCATCACCTTAGAAAATCAAAGGCCTCGCAATAGCGAGGCCTTAGTTTTTTCAGATATAACCGAGAGGTTAAATACCCATTGGCTTCAACTCGCGTCTAACGGTTAGCGAAAGCTTGGGATAATCGCTGGTATCCCTGGTAGCAGCCCAACCGACGCCATCACACTTGTTAGTACCACAAACATAATGCCAGGCAACACCCAACGGCTCATTTTGCTCAATTCACCGCTACGTTCTTTACAACCGACTAAACCTAAGTTGTCTAACAGCATAGTGAGCGACCAACCAAATGCAGGGTTTACTAGCGCTGACGAAAATACAACGATTGCGGCAGATTGAGTGGTTTTCCCTTCGCGCGTCATTTCCATTCCAGCTTCTAGCAATGGGACGAATACACCAACGATTAGCGCAACACAAAGTACAGGTTGCCAGATAGCTAAATCCATCGGGTAACCCCAAATTGCAGCGATGATGCAAAACAGAGCCGTCAGCAAAGCACCCGCAGGAATAGGGCGTTTAGCAATTGCGGCTGGTACGATGTAAGTCCCCCATGAAGAGGTAAAGTTAGTACCACCAAGGAGAGAACCAAATGTCTGACGAATAGAAGCCGTGGTCATGGTATCGTCAATGTTCATGTGTACTTTTTCGGTACGTTCTGGGTAGCTGATTTTTTGAAAGACCTGATGCCCTAAGAAGTCTGGTGACCACATAGCCACTGCTAAAATCGCAAACGGTAGTACCACCATGAAGTGTTCAATTGTCGGTAGGCCAAGCATCCAACCTGTATTCTCCCCCCACCAATACATAGGGTTCATGTTAGGTAAACCAGGCTCGGTTTGGAAAGAAAACGGTGCGCCCATCGCAAAAGCTAACGTGCCACCCAGCAAGCAGCTAAGAGGCACTGCTAGCCAACGCTTACGGAAATGTTCCAATAACGCGTACAAGATAATGGTACAAAAGATCACGACGAAAGCGATGTGGCTCATACCAATTCCTTCTGCCCAAGCGAATAGCTTTTTGACTTGAGAAACGGTCCCAACAAAGCCTAGGTAGAGCAATAAGCCGCCACACACGCCTTTACTGGTGAGATTTGCCAACATGCTGCCACCTTTACTGATGGCCAATAATAAGCCAAACGCGCCAATCAGCAAGCCAAAGGCCATCGGGTGTCCACCAGCGGCAACAACAATCGGAATCAAAGGGATAAGTGGTCCGTGTGTACCTGCGAGGTTGGCGGTTGGCAACAAAAAGCCAGAGAAAAGAATGATGAAAACTGACGCTATCAGTAATTCATAACGAACATTTTCTAGAATAAACCCTTCGTTTAGCCCTAGAGCTCCGGCAAAGGTTGCTGCAATAGCGCCCACCATTACCACTTTACCAATGGTCGCCGCCATTGCTGGGATGGTGTCTTCAACCTCAAATCGATAATCTTTAAACGGCAAGTTTGGACGCCAGCGTTTAGGCGACATGATTTGCAATTCGTGCTCTAGATACTGCTCTCGGGACTCAAATTCAGAGCTTGGTTTGTGTTGTTGTTCATAAGTGAGTTGATCCTCATTGGATTGAGGCTTATCTGTTCTTATATGTACGGACTCTAAAGTACTGCTCATTTTGATTCCTTTCATTCACACTCTGAGGTGTGTTGTTCCAACAAACGTAACTTACTGCCGGTATTAAGAGGTAGCGGAGTAGTTAGTGTTTGCTACAAAGCATGCGACAAATCTCTATTAGGTGTAACTTGGGTTATTATTAAAAAGTGAAGATGACTGACTAAGAATAGGGTCGGAAACAAGCAAGAATATCGTTGGTATTGGTGTAAAAAGCTTGAGGTTCACTGTTAAAGATAAAGAACAAGTTACCCTATAAATAAACGCAATTATTGAAGTTGTTAGTACCTTAAACCAAACTGAAAAAAACAAATAGTCTCAGTTAGTTAGACATTAGTCGTAGAGTTAGCCTAAAGTATGAAGAGGTTAGATTTTAAGGTAAGAAGAGCCTAGCAATCGCACTGACGCTACAGTCAGTTGAGCGTACGCTAGAAGATGCCGACATCGCTGCTGCGGTTGACGCTATCGTTGCTCACGTATCTGAGAAGTTTGGTGCGTCGCTATGCGACTAATTATCTGTGATTAGATAGAAAAAACCCTGCTCAATCAGCAGGGTTTTTTATTGCTATTAGTAATGAACTAGTCGTTATTTGGTCTTGGCATCAGGACATAAATCAACGTCAGAATGATAAACATAGCGAAGGTATATGCCTTCATCTGGCCATTCCATGAGTTTGCCCACATCGAGAACCACTCAGCGCCAACAACGCCGAAGCCGAAATACCACACACCTAAAGCGACGGTGACACCGGCTACATAGAAAGCCTGACCTTTGGAGAATCCAGCCGCTTCACGTTTGAAGAACATAATTACCGCGCCGATAACGCACAAAGCGCCCGCAAGGAACTCAAGTGCGATGATCAGATTGTAAAACACAGTGTGAAGTGTCGGAGAAGTGATCGCACGTCCATACAGATTATCGCCTGTAAAAAATGCCTTCATTTGGTCCATAGCCAATACGTGCTGCACAAATTGGAAGTTTGTATTGTAGTCAATCACATTGTTATAGCTGACCAGTACGCAGAATACCCCCACATACATCGCGACAACGGCTTTCGAAATATCGAGAACCAAGCTTAATCTCATAGCACAACCTCATTTACAGTTATTGTTTGTTTTGAAATAGTAAATTTGTTCATTCCGATACGTTCACTTCGATTGTATTCAGGAATGGAGTGATCAAATCCATAAGCGGTTGCTGGCGCCATGTACTGCGTAACACCTTCTTTGGTGCAGGTAATATGATCATGGCCATGACCACAAATAACTTCTCTGACGCCAGATTGCTTAAGGATGTTGAATATCTGTTGGTCGTTCTCAAGGCAGATAGCCTTCATCCAGTCAGAGCCAACACGAATCACTGGGTGATGTACGACCACAATAGGGTCTTTCTTCTTACGGATTTGCTTTCTCAGGTGAGCGATACCGCGATTGTCAATTCTGCCGGAGCCGAGAGGGTGCTGAGCATCAATAGGTTTCTGACTTGAGTCGAGGAAGATGAAATCGCGCCCTGCAATCTCACATTGATCCACCACCTGAATCAAAGAGCCCTTCAGCTCATTTTTCATCAAAACGATATCATCATGGTTACCTGCAATGGCATAAACCTGTTTTTTGCTATCAACGTGCTGGGAAACAAAACTCAGCAGCTTTGTATAGTCGCCTGATTTAGGACCACAGCAGATATCACCGGTCAGCAGAATTGTGTCGCAATCACTATCAGCATTTGCAACATTCAGCGCCTTCTCAAGGTTTTGAAAGCTCGACTCATCGCTCAAATGGCAATCGCTAATTTGAAACACAGTACTCATGTTTGTTCCTGATCAGGTTAATTATTAAGAGGGTTGGCCCCAGCAGAACCAGCTGTGCAACCAGCTTTTTAATGCTCGCCCAGAACATAATGTCCATCAGTAGGCTGCTTGCTTTAACACCCCAGAAAGCCAGGATGAGGAAGAGGTTTACATCAGCGAGTGCCACGATCAGCGTGGCCAATGCGATTCTGATTGCGATGCTTTCAATCTTCAATGAGTTAAATAGCACACCAAACAGGAACATTGAGACGAAGTAGGCACACAATGAGGATAAGTAAATTCGGTAATTACTGAGATTGTAGATTAGGTCAAAACTCTTGTTGTAAGTCGACTCGGCGTTGACGCCGGGCAGAATCGCTGCGATGTACATCAGGCTGATAAACGACAGATAACCGAAATAGGCAAAGGTAATACATTTGAAGTACACGTCTGGTGAACGCGTCGCCATGATGATTGAAGAGAAGAGGTAAACAAACGGGTAGGTGAAGAATCCCGCCGTAAGATGGATACCGAAGAATTCAACAGCTTTTGCTGCGGCCATGTTTGAAGCAGTTAGGAAACAGAACAGCCCTAGAGTCGCGAGCATGGTCGACTTTTCTAGTACGTTCATTGGTTATTGCTCCATTTGGTGATAGATGGCGACAAAATTTTCATTACTAATATCGAGTTCTTGTCTGATTGAAGGTGTAAGCAGGCTTTTCATCGTCACGGTTACTGGAATATCAGATATTTCCATTTCGATGGTTTTTTCCTTTACATTGATAGCGCGGATCCGCTTGTCGGAAATAGAGTATTTTCCGTTGTGAAGATCGACGTCGTGTTTATCAATATAAGCGTGTCGAAACATCTCTTTGTCTATAAAACCTACCAATCCATCGATAGAATAGAGTCGAGAGCGTTTTTTCCTTATTTTGAAGAAGTTATATTTTGACATTCTTTAGTTGCATTATTGGATAATCATTCTTGTGAATTATTCTATTTGAAGAGATAAATAGAAATTTATTATCTTCTTCAATGGCTTTTCTCAAGACAATTTCACCAGTTTCTGTGAGGCAAATATAATGATTTTTGTTTTTCAAAGGGGGAGTGAACTTTTCAAAAATCAACTGGCTACTTTTTGGTAAACTGTCAATAAGGTGGTTGTTTTTAATGAAAACATCGACACCTTCATGCTGGGACAGTCTGACTATTTCAGGGTGCAACGAGTCAAAATGATGAGGTGCTGCTGCTTCATCAGAAAGGTCAGAAAAAGTAATGTTGTAGTAATCACAAATCTTTCCAACCGTATCGATTGTGGGGTTACTATTCTTGCCGGAATATAGGCTGTACAGCGTGCTATACTTAATGCCCATTTCCTGAGCGAGGAATTTCACACCACCTGTGTCATGCTTACTTTCTGTAATAAGCCTTATTATCTTATCTATCATCTACTAGTCAACCAAACGTGATTTAATTCATGCTTGTAATTCATTAAAATAAATTTCTTTGATTTATTTTATTCTAATGTGTAATTTTTATTTGTTTCCCGAGAATCTAAATGTTTTTAGACTATTAATCCAGAGTTAATTATCAGTTAATTGAGCTGATTAAAGTCGTCACCTGTTTAATCGGGAAATAATTATATTATTGCCAATTATATTTTTCTTATTTGGAATCACAGCCCGCCTTTTGGTGGGCTTTTTTCATTCATTAATTGAAATGTCAGTGTGGTAAAGCTTGTGAAAGGTGAGTTAGCAATGCTCGTACTTTGGGTGTTGAACCTCGATGACTTGGGTAGAGCGCATACAAATCGACAGGTTCGAATTGCCAGTCAGGGAGAATGTTAATGAGTGTGCCTTCCGCAAGCTTATGCTCCGCCATGTACTCGGGTAATTCTGTGATTCCTAAGCCCTTTATCGCCATTCTCATCAGCATAGAAAAGTCGTCGCAGCGCACAGTAGGTTCAAATCTCAATGCCGTTTTTTCTACTCCGCAACTTAGATGCCAGTCGGGGCTGCGCTCTTTTGCGCTCATCAGCATCAGTGGATGTTTTAGCAGGTCACTGGGCGTGTTGACCCTGTGTTTTGCAAAACTTGGAGCGGCATAAAGGCGAAGATTAATGGAACACAACTTCTTAGCGATCAGCCCCGAGTCTGGCAGATCCCCAACTCGGAATGCTAGGTCGTAGCCTTCCTCAATGAGATCAACACGTCGATTCGTTAGGCTGAGATCGAGTTCAACATCCGGATAATGTCGACAGTACTCGGCAAGGTGGTCGCCTAGTAATGACTGGCCAACACCAAGAGATGTACACACCCTAAGGCGGCCTTGAGGCTTCTCCAGCATAGATTCCACCGCACTGCCTGCGGCTTCATATTCTTCTTTGATTCGTTTGCAATATTGATAGTAGCGCTGACCGATTTCAGTCAGATGCAGTGTTCTCGTTGAGCGTTCTAGTAGTCGCACACCTAATTGTGACTCTAACCGAGTAATTTTACGGCTGATGTTGGATTTCGGTGTATTCAGTGCTTCCGCTGCCTGAGTAAAGCTACCTCTCTCTACTACTGTCGCGAACACCATCAGATCATTAAGGTCAGTCATTTGTTATCAAATATTGAACAGTGTTGTATCTGAATGAATATATATCAATTTTAGGTAACAAACTAATCTAGCTTCATCACTTAACGAGATAACCAAGGATTGAGCGATGGAAATTTTGACATTAGACCAATTACCACAAGGCGGATTCGCTGGGCTTAAAGAGAAACAGGTAGTGACAGATTACCGTGTGTTTGGTGCGCGCAAACGTCCCGAAACAGCGAATGGGATTGGCAACTTCGTCTATCTTGCTGACGCTAATTTTTTGCCACATGGTGAGACAGGTATGCACCCTCATCACGAAATTGATGTCATCAGTGTGATGGCAAAAGGTCGAGTAAGCCATGGAGGATCACTAGAACATGGTAAAGGTTTGGTCGCAGGTGAAGCACAAGTGCAGCGAGCTGGTGGCGAAGGGTTTGCGCATAACGAAGTCAACCCAGATGACGAACCCAACCAACTGATTCAACTATGGGTTCTACCGGAAACTAAAGGCGAACCAGCAGGTTACAAAGCCTATACCCCAGAAATCAACGTTCGAACACGTATCTATGGTGGAAGTAAAAACCAGACGGAGACCTTTGATAGCCACACGGTGATCGAAATGGTTCAGGCGACAGAAGGTTACCAAACAACACATAACGGTGAGGTCTTGGCCTACCTAAGCAGCGGTGAAGCACGAATCAACGGTGAAACGATTGAGGTCGGAACTTTGGTTAGAACAACAGAGCTGGATTTCGTCGCTCATAAAGACAGTCAGCTTATCCTGATTTTTACCGAATCTTTTTAATTAAATAGACACAATAGTGAGGAAGTGACCATGACTACAAAATACTCTGAATTCTTAACAGCAGACAACTCCGTATTAGCGATGATTGACCACCAGACTGGCTTGATGGTGGGGCTTGGTGATGAACACCCGACTGTGCTGAAAAACAACATTGTCGGCCTGACCAGAACAGCGAAAGCGATCGGACTGCCTTCAGTTGTAACGGCAAGTTTACCGGAAGGTCCAAATGGTCCTGTGATGCCAGAAATTACCCAAGTACTTGGTGATGAAGTGATCGAACGTGAAGGGCAAATCAATGCCTGGGATAGCTTAGCGTTCAAACAGGCGATTGAGAAAACAGGTCGCAAAAAGATCATCATGGCGGGTATCGTAACGGATGTATGCCTACTTTTCCCTGCACTGTCAGCAGTCGAAGAAGGTTACGATGTCTACGCAGTGATTGATGCATCTGGCACGTGGAATAAAACGGTTCAGGAAGTGACGATACAACGACTGACTCAGGCTGGTGTGAAAGTGACGACATGGGCTTCGGTTCTGGCTGAGCTAATGAACGACTGGCGCAGTGAGCACGGCGAAGCGTTAGGTCAGGTTTTGGCTGAGCACACCACCAAATATGGTTATGTGATGAACAGCTATTTCGCAAGGGGATAATCATGAGTGGCGAGCGTAACGGTTCGCCACCCAATCGTCATTGGGTGGCGTTATATACTTTTATTATTCTTTTACCATTGGTGTTTTTTATTCCTGCCTGGGTACAAGCCCAAGTCAGTGAGCATCCGTTTGTCATCACTTTGGTTTCAGTTGGAATCATTGTTCCTATAGTGTCCTATCTGGCGTTACCAATGTTGATAAAGCTACACATTCGAGTGGGGAGTACTAAAAAGTAAAATACCCCGCCTGAGGCGGGGTAGGAGTGAGCTAAAAACATGTTTTAGCTACGGGGGACTGCTCTCAGCTATGTTGTTGCAGCGTTGCCTGACTCTTGGCCGGAGCGAGCACCAAGAACTAGCGTTAGAGCAAACGCTATAACGAATGAAATAGCCATGCCTGTGACATAGTAGCCTATCTTGTCAGGCACAATCGAAATAACGCCAGGTAGACCTGCAGCACCTAATGCCTGAGCTTTGACGTTAAACAAAGTAATAAATGCACTGGCCGATGCCGCTCCGATAATCGCTGCTATAAACGGGTAACGCAGTTTAAGATTGACACCAAACATGGCTGGCTCGGTAATACCCAGTAGAGCAGTGACACCCGAAGGCATTGCAATTCCTTTAAGTTTATTGTCCTTAGTGGTAAAGCCAACCGCCAATGCTGCAGCACCTTGTGCGATGTTAGACATGGCAGCGATAGGGAAAATAAAGGTGCCGCCAGTGACTGCAATATCGGCGAGCAACTGAGTTTCAATTGCGATAAAGCTATGGTGCATGCCGGTAATCACAAACGGTGCGTAGATGAAGCCGAACAGTGCGCCGCCAATGAAACCAGCAGAATCGTATAGCCAGTTCAGACCATCGCCAAGCAGGAAACCAATATCACGCGTGATTGGACCAACCAATGTAAAGGTCAGGAAACCTGTGATAAAAATCGCCAGCATCGGCGTTAGGAGGTTATCCAGCACAGAAGGAATCACCTTGCGTAGGCCATTTTCAACCTTGGCAAGGATGAAGGCAGAAACCAATACAGGTAGAACTGAACCTTGATAACCGACTTTTTGGATTTCGAAACCAAAGATGTTCCATGTCGGAATCGTCCCAGCTACGCTTGCTCCACCGAATCCCCAGCCGTTCAGCAGGTCTGGATGCACCATCAGCATACCCAGAGCAGCCCCGAGGAACGGGTTTCCACCAAATTTCTTACTGGCAGAAAACGCTAATAAAACAGGAAGGTAAACAAAAGGTGCGTTAGCGAATGTGTTGATCATGCTAGCGAGATCAGCAAGCCCCGGATTGGCATCAATCAGAGATTGACCGTCAATGAAGAGGCCTTTCGCTGTCAGTACGTTGAACAGACCCATCAACAGACCACCAGCAACAATTGCAGGGATGATAGGTACAAAAATGTCGGATAAACCTTTCACTGCACGCTGAATGATATTCTGTTTTTGTGCACCCGCACTGGCCACATCGTTGGTCGACATGTCTGCCATGCCCGTCAGCTTCGCCATTTCAGCGTGTACCTGATTCACAATGCCTGAACCAAAAATGATTTGATATTGTCCAGCAACTTTGAATTGGCCTTTGACGCCATCTAAGTTGCTGATCGCTTCTTCATTAATGATTGAATCGTCTTTCAGTGCAAGGCGCAGTCGCGTCGCGCAGTGGGCGAGTGCTTGAAGGTTGTCTTTACCTCCAAGTAACTCCAGCAGCTCTCTGGCAATTTTTGGATAATTCATTCCAAACCCCGATTATTATTTTGCTAATAATTTATAGTTCAAAAAGGCAGTAAGTTTTTCTGGGAACGTTTGCAAAATGAATTCTTCTCTATCTGTCAGTGTCAGTCAAAGGTTAATAAAAGGTAATGTGAGTTGGATCGGCTAAACTTTTTTGCTAAACCGATTGGGCGAAGTGGAAATTCCGTCAGATTCTGGTAACTTTTGCAAACATTCCCAATAACTTAATGAAGGCATAGACATGGCAAGCCTGCACGATGTCGCCAGACTGGCCGGAGTATCTAAATCCACAGTCTCTCGTGTGATCAACAACGAGTATGGTGTAAAAGAAGCGACCAAGTTGAAAGTCATGAAAGCTGTCGACGAAGTGGGCTATGTGGTCAATCAAGTGGCGAAAGATCTCAAATCACAGAAAACCAATTTGGTGGGTGTCATTGTGCCGCGAGTCTCATCTAATGCCACGTCTCAAGGTGTTGATGGCCTAAGCCGCATATTTGAAAAGGCAGGAAAGCATGTTTTGCTGGCCAGCACTCAGCAATCCGACTCGAAAGAGATCGAGTTCATTCGTTTATTTAATCAAAAGCGAGTGGAGGGTATTGTTCTGTATGCGACACACATTGACACTCAGTTGGTTGAAGCCATTTCTCAGTCAAGAGCTCCGATTGTTCTAATTGGCCAGGATGGTTCACTATTTAATATCCCGAGTATTGTCCATGATGATCTGCGTGTAGGGTACGAAGCAGGAAAGCGCTTGCTCAATGCTGGATGCGAAAATATCGGATTTATTGGAGTAGCGGATTCAGACCTCGCCGTAGATAAACAGCGTTCTGATGGATTGAAGCAAGCGCTTACGATGCACAGTGAACAAGATTTATTGTTCCATTGTCACGGAGAGTTCAGCATTGAATCTGGTTACGCCAATATGCGGCGTCTTATCAAAGAATATCCTCAGGTTGATGGTGTTTTTTGTGCAACTGACCGAATTGCCATTGGTGCAATTAAAGCACTGCAGGAAGAAAACATAGTGGTTGGTGAGCAAGTTAAAATACTGGGAGTAGGTAATGATGAGCTTGGTTTTGTTGTTTCTCCAAGTTTATCGACGTTTAGCTATCCATTTGATAAAGCTGGAGAAAGTGGTGCGGATGTGCTGCTTGAATTGATTGAGGGTAAACCTCAGGTGATGAGTAAAGTTGTACTGACTTTTCAGAATATACAGCGCGAAACCTGCTAGCCTTTCCACGCCTGAAGTTCGTTTCAGGCGTTTTTATTCCCACATATGAAAATCCTCTCATTATATAAGATCACACTTCTATAGATATTCGTGATGAGTATTCTGTTTTTATAATTATTTTCGGGAACGTTACCGAAAATGTATTTATAGTCCACTCACTATCACTGAGGTGAAGTAAATAAATCGAGAACGAGTATTGAGGTTTATAGACCTAAAATTCGACGGTTCGCATTGGTTGTGAATTAACTGGGAACGTTTGCTGCTGAATCCAAGTTATTTACTCAATGGAGAATTAGAATGAACAATATGAAGTCTTTACTTGCGTGTGCTGTCACTCTGGCAATCACACCTAATGCCTTTTCTCAAGACGATATGGCTTCTCTTGAAGCAAGGATCTCGGAACTAGAAAGCCGCCTAGCTCAAACAGAGCAAGTAGCAAAAGAGGCTGAAAAATCTGCCGGAAGCTTTGAGTTCCACGGTTATGCGCGAGCAGGATTGTTGATTAATGATAGCCTGAATGGTGCGACAGGAAGTGGCCCATACATGACGGCGGCAGGAACCTTAGGTGCTCCGGTTGGACGTCTTGGCCTTGAAGATGATAACTATCTGGAAGCCAACCTTGTTCATAATCGCGTGGCCGAAGATGGTTCAAAAGCGTATTACAAAATCATGCTGGCAGACAGTGTCGAAACTAACAATGAATGGACAGCAAGCGATAGTCAGCTAAACGTTCGACAGGTGTACACAGAGTTCTCTGATTTAACCTGGTTTAGCGGTGCGTTTGAAGATGCGAAAATCTGGGCGGGTAAGAGATTTGATAGAGACAATTTCGATATCCATTTCTTTGATTCTGACATCGTATTTCTCTCTGGTACGGGCGCCGGTCTGTATGACGTGAAACTAGGTGAGGACTGGAAAGCAAACTTCTCTCTTTATGGCCGCGATTTTGGCGAAATCGATAGTTCAAGCACTGATGTGGAGAACTATGTTGCGACTATGAACAACTACTTTGGCTCATGGCAGTTAATGCTCAACGCGATGAAATCAAACGATAATGCAGACCGCTCAACCAGCTCATCGTCACCCACGGTGCGAGCAGAAGACGGCCTGCATGCAATGTTAGCCTACCATGGCAATGACTTTTTCGGTGTCAGCGAGGGCTTCTCGAAGTCTGGTGTATTGATTGGCCAGGGCCTTGGTGCATCACTCAAAGGTATTGGCTCTGATGGTGATCTGAATGATGATGCTCAGGCAGTTCGAATCTTTAGTTATGGCGTCACTAAATTCTCCGATAACTGGCGCATCGCACCTGCATTTATGGCTGAGATGAGCAAAGATCGTGTTAAAGATAACGATGAATTCCTATGGGCATCTGTTAACGTTCGATTGGCTCAAGAGCTAAATTCGAACTTTGAGATGGTTTATGAAGGCTCCTACCAGTACATGGATCTAGATAACAGCGTGGAAAAAGCAGACGGTAGCTTCTACAAGTTAACGGTGGCTCCGACTGTGAAGCTGGCGACGTCAGCTGGATTCTTTGACCGCCCTGAAATTCGCTTTGCTGTAAGTTACGTTGACTGGAGTGAAGATCTGGACAACTACTCAGTAAGCTTGGATTCAGGTGCCAGCACAATGGGACAAGGTGGTGAAACCTTGTTTGCTCTACAAATGGAAACTTGGTTCTAGCCCTGAGTTTTCAAAGAATCCTTGCTCGATAAAAAGGCTTCCGGTCAGGTGTTAGCTTAGTGCCGGAAGCCATTTTCAATTTCTGAATCTCACCGGATTCAGCGTATTTATTTTCGTTTCTATACACTCTGTCACCACCTGAATAGTGAAGGCGAGTATCTACTGATCTTGTTCAAATAGAACAAATAGTGTATTTTGCAAACGTTCCCAACTTTTAGGTTTTAAAGATGTCGGTTGAAAGCCTGATCACCCAGTGTGGTGGTGAGACAAACATAACAAGAGTTCTGATGCCGCAAGGTCGATTGATATTTGCAATCAGAGATTGTTCGCGAGTGGCGAGCACTGTGTCAGGTTCTCAAATCAAAATTGTACTAGATGAATATCAAGTAGAGTTCCCAATTCCAGACTCATTAAGTCCCGCGGATCTGCTGTCTGTAGGACAGCGTATCGGCGAAAAACAAAGGTTGGAGCTTGAACACGCGCTCGACGCGGTTAACTGTCCGTTTCGACCCGATTGGCACATTTCTCCGCCACAGGGGTTACTTAACGATCCTAATGGTTTTGTTTACCATGACGGGCAGTATCACTTGTTTTATCAATGGTATCCCCATGGCTGTACCCACAAAGACAAATACTGGGCACATTTAATCAGCAAAAACTTGATTGAATGGCAGTGGCAACCAGTTGCGCTCACACCATCTGATTGGTTTGATAGCCATGGTGTCTTCTCTGGGCACGCACTCAGTCATGGCTCTGAGTTGATGCTGTTCTATACGGGTAATGTTCGTATTGGCGAGAATCGCGAACGTCACACAACTCAGTGTCTTGCCACATCCAAAGATGGCGTGAACTTCGATAAACATGGGCCGGTTATCAGCGAGTTACCCGATGGAGTTACCGCACACATTCGCGACCCTAAAATCGTCCGACATCAAAACCAATGGTTTATGTTGTTAGGTGCACAAACTACGGACCTAAAAGGACGCCTGGCTGTTTACACCTCAACAGATCTTAGGGCCTGGAAGTTTGATGCGCTTTATGGTGAAGAGCTGGGGGACTTTGGCTACATGTGGGAGTGTCCTGACATGTTTGAACTCGATGGGCAGATGTTTGTCGTCATCGGGCCACAAGGGATTGAATCTTTCTCTAAGCACAACACCATTCCTCATCACAACGGGATTGCTAAAGCTTGTTTGGAAAATGGTTTGTCCTTGTCGCAGTTTGAACATCTGGATTACGGTTTCGATTTTTACGCTCCCCAGACACTTGAAACACCGGATGGCCGGCGGGTGATGTGTGGCTGGATGGGGTTACCTGATGAAGTTGACCAACCAAGCAGCGAAAATGGTTGGGTGCATCAGCTCACTTGTATGCGTGAGCTCAGTTACCAAAACGGACGGCTGTACCAATGGCCTGTTAAGGAACTCGAAGAACTCGTTCATAGCCAACGCCACATTGAGTTAACCGATGAGCCGTATCGCTTGGAGCGTAACTCGTTCGATCTTGAAGTTGAGCTGGAGTGGGGGCAGAGCCTGAATTTGTTTGAAAGTAGCCAGCACAAAGTTGTCTTGTACGCAGATGAAGATCGCCAAACACTTATACTGGATCGCAGCCAGACACTGAATCGAGCGGTAGATACTCAAAGAGAACTCAAGATCGATACAGACAAGATTCAGCTGCGCATTCTTGCCGATACTTCCTCAATAGAAGTTTTTGTCAACCATGGTCAGGCAGTGATGACATCACGAGTTTTCGTTGAGCAGGCAGCGACAGGTATTTCATTGTTGCATGGTTGTCAGACCGCCAGATTAAAAACACTCAAAGCAGCACGACCGCCATTTGCTTGATTAGGTAACTGACTGCGGCGGTGAGTTGGCGTAACCGGTATTCAGACATTGAAGCTATATTTGGCGAAGAGCCAAGCGAGTAAGATTTTAAAAGGCTACTCAATTGAGTAGCCTTTTTTTATTCGTATCGTTTACACAGGCGCAACCTGCCAGATGCCATTGATTGAGCGGTAATCTGACAGTAACGACTTATCCAGAAAGCGTTTTAAATCGGTGCGTCTGCGCCATCTCACAACTTTCTTCAGATTTGGATCGTAGTAATAGAGGTAACCCGATGGGCTGAAAAAGCCCTTGGCTTTACTCGACGCTACCGCAATGGCGTGTGAACCACCGCTCGCGCGCACTGAAATCAGATAAAAGCGCTTATTGCTATCCAGTTTGGAAAATTCAGCCTTCAACCCATTGATATCAATTTGGTTTGTTGAGCGGACCACTTTCATGTTTCTCACTCGCGACAGCATCACCTTTTGTGTTTTCTGAGTTGAGAGAGACTCAATTGCAGCGCCACGCGCTGATAATAAGCTCATAGCTTCCGCAGGATGTTTCTGAATAAACGGTGTCTTGGATAACAAGGTCTGAATGTTTTTCATCGACTGAATTTGTTGAGTGCATTCCAACTGTGCCTGATCAAGGTGATGCCGTTGATAAAACTCTCCATTTTCTGTCGCTCCGTTGGCGTGAGTACACCAGAGCTTTCCATAGTGCGAGCCCTTCATCATTTCACCAAGCCACTCTGTTGTCAGAGACTTGCAGATATCTGGCTGAAAACGATTCGCTTCATACAATGTCATACTCATAGTTTTGGACCTTCTCGTAAGAGCCGCAGCTCAGGTGAGCATTAATACATCCGCCTGCGCCGTTGAATTGCTCACTCTTTAATCTTTGAGTGCGTATATAACTCGATCAATTCCTATAGTGCTTTCATTGTGTGGTCATACCTATTTTCTGAACAATATAGTGATGGGATGTTTGATAAATATACGTTTTGAGCTCAGAACGCAGCCAATGTCTTGTTGTTTGGGAGGTTGAATACCCGTTTTGTTGTGCTACTGATTGCATCTTAAATGACGATATTTGCCTCTTTAAGCCGTAGATTAAGAATCAAACAATAGACAACTATTAAGAAAAAGAAAATTTGCGCCAATGTAAGGGTGACATGGTTGTAACAACATGTTACAAAGCGCAAAAACCATTATAAAAATAAGTAGTTATTGCAAGCCTGCTTCATTGAGAAAGACCATGACCATAAAAACAAAACTATTTGGCCTTACCGGCCTCTCTATTCTTGCGCTTATTGCCATTGTAACCATTACTGAGCTGAGTAACCTCAAACTGCTCAAGCTTGAGAAAACCCTAATTGAAGTAAAAGATATGGAAGTCTCACTATTAGAGATGAATCGTATCGAATATGAGTTTTTAGACACGCCAGATGCCAGTAAACTCGAAGAGTTCAAGGCCGAGTATGCGGACTTCCAGACCCTATCAAGCATGCTTTCCAATGATCTTGATGCACTTGGCATCGTTGTTCGCCAACTTCCTACCTTAAGTAAGAAAATTACTTTGTACCGCAAAGATCTGGAAATGTTAGCGGTGAGTTATGATTCTGATGCTGCGCAAGTTGAACACCTCAAGCATGAGATGAAAGGGCTGTTCACTGACATCTTTACTATCTTCCATGGTATTGAATCGACACTAGATGCAGAAATTGAACGCGCTCAGGCTAGTATTGAGCGTTTCATTGCTGGCTCTGTCATCTTTGTTGCCGGGTTACTATTATTGGGCTCGTACTTCCTTATCCGCAGTGTTCAGAGCAACATCCAGCAGCTGAGCGATATGATGTCGACTATTGCCAATACACATGACCTGACTCTTAAAGCCAATACCGACCGAAAAGATGAAATCGCAGAAATGGCAGGGCAGCTTAATAGCCTTCTGGCTAGTATTCAGGGGCTGATCTCTCGTGTGCAAGGCAGCGTCAATGAGCTGGGAGCCGCTTCTACTCAGTTACAACAAAGCAGCGTGGATACCGAACAGGCGTTAAGCCAGCAGCAGATTGAAACTGATAGTGTTGCGGCGGCGGTAACTGAAATGGGTGAGACAATCAAAGACGTCGCCAGCACAACGGAAAGCGCTGCGGATAACACTCAGAGAAGTTACGACACAGCTCAGCTTGGCTTTAATGATATTGTGGAAACACGCGATACCATTTCATCGCTTTCAGAAGACTTAGCCACTGCCCGCGGTGAGGTGAATCATTTGCTGGCACTGTCTGATCAGATCAGCAGTGTGTTGAATGTGATTGGTGAAATTGCAGAGCAGACGAACCTCTTAGCTCTCAATGCTGCGATTGAAGCCGCACGAGCAGGGGAGCAGGGACGGGGCTTTGCTGTAGTTGCTGATGAAGTTAGAACACTCGCAGGAAAGACTCAGCGTTCAACTGCGGAAATCTCCGATATTATCAGCGCGGTACAACAGCAGACTCAAACGGTGGTTTCTACGATTCAGTCATGCAGCAATAAAGGGGCAGATAGCGTAGACATGTCAGAGCAGGCCCTCAGTCATATCAAAGCGATTATGGAAGAGATGAAACACATCCTCGACAGCAGCACGCAAATTGCGTTGGCAGTGGAACAGCAAAGCACGGTCTCAGAAGAGATCGCTCGTAACGTTAATACTATTCGTGACCTGACTTACGCTAACGTAGGCGCTGTGTCCGAAAACGCGCAGTCTGCCACTGTAGTGGCGAGTCAGGCCACGGATCTGACACTGGCGATTGACCGCTTTAAGGCGTAAGTTAATTAGCCAGACATTAGGGCATGGATTCAAATCAAGGAGTAGAGAAATGGTCACCTGTTACATTCGATATGTTATTAACCCGAAGAAGGTCAAAGAGTTTGAGGAGTACGCCAAAATGTGGATCCCTCTGGTAGAGAAATTTGGTGGCCAGCACAATGGCTACTTTCTGCCTTCGGAAGGTGCTAGCAATATTGCACTTGCATTGTTCACTTTTGAAAGCCTGACGGCCTATGATGAGTATCGTAATAAATCTTTCCAAGACGAAGCGTGTATGAAAGCATTTAAGTTCGCCGAAGAGACAGACTGCGTCATCAGCTACGAGAGAAGTTTCTTCCGACCTGTGTTTGAATAAAATGTATTGTTTTGTTGTTTCTAACGGCGCCTTTGGGCGCCGTTTTTTGTTGCGCTAAAAATAACCAATGAAGAGATTAAGCGGTATCTCACTTTCTGACTTACTGCCCTTCAAATCGCACAATTGCAATGGCTCTGTACTATAGTTTTTTAGCAAACCGATAAGAATTCTAATTAAATAACGTCAGGTAATACTATGAGTAGCAAGCTATCAATTGTCGCTAGGCAGCCTATCATCGATAAGAATAAGGAATTATTCGCCTACGAATTGCTATACAGAGAAAGTGATACAAATGCGTTCCAATCAGAAAATGCAAAAAGAGTCACCATGCGCCTTCTTTCTGAGCAATTTCTTACCTTTCAAAAGAAAAACTTAGACAACAAACAAGGCTTTGTGAATTTTGAATACAAAGATCTGATAGAAGGTGTACCCTTTGATTTCTCTTCAAATGATATCGTTGTAGAAATCCTCGAATCATGCAGCCCAACTGACGAGCTTTTCAATGCTGTGAGTGAGTTAAAACAAAAAAATTACCTTGTGGCACTGGATGATTTTGAACCTTCTCCTGAATGGGACCGATTTTATAAACTCATTGATTTTATTAAATTAGATCTTAGAGCGCTTTCAATGAAAGAATGCGCTGGAATCATTCGTGATTTTCAGCATTCCAACATTCAGTTTATTGCGGAAAAAATAGAGGATAACACTGAATTCCAACAAGCTTGTCAGTGTGGTTTCGACTACTTTCAAGGGTATTTTTATCAAAAACCAGAGCTGATAAAAACCAAAAAACTGTCTGCGTCTGCCGTTGATATTTTTAAGCTTTCAGCCCTTGTTGCAAAAAGAGACATTGAAGTTCATAAGGTCAATCAAGTCATAGAAAGAAACCCAATCTTATCGGTCCAGCTTCTAAATTTTGTTAACAATGATTCCAGACTCAATAGATCTATAGAAAGTACACAGCAAGCTTTAGCATATCTAGGCAATGACAGAATAAGAAAGTATGTTACCTACACAACGTTGTCGGCGCTTTCGCCTAGTAAACCTAACATTATTCTCAGGAATTTACTCACAAGAGCAAAACTATTGGAAGAGTTAGCGGCTAACATTAATCAGCCTCATTTAGCAGATTCTGCTTATCTCTGTGGAATGCTCTCACTTGTTGAAGGTTTGCTAGATATGGCATTGGAAGACATTGTTTCGTCTTTATCATTATCTGATGTGATCACCGATGCCCTCATACATAGAAAGGGGGTATTAGGTTCTCTACTCTCGATAGCAGAAGCGATAGAAAGTTCTAATTGGAAACTTTTGGAGTCTTTACTGAAAGATGTTGAGCTCCATGAAGAAACCGTCATGGATTGCATCACCAATTCAAATGCATGGGTGAGCGAGATGTGAGGGTAATGAAGTGTTCCCTGAATTGTTGAGTTTCCGCGTAGGTGAGTTACGAGAAAAAGGCAGAACTCTCTGCCTTCTTCTCCAGAATTTCCTTCCAATTACCTCTGAATATATTCCTCTAGAGCCTGATAGGAAGGTAGAGCAGTCATAGCGCCTTTCTGAGTAGTAGCAAGTGCGCCACAGCCATTAGCCCATTTTACCGCAGAATTAATGACCTCAAGCTGTTGCCAGTCATTATATTGAGACAACTTAGCGAGCAAGCCTCCGACAAAAGCATCGCCTGCACCTGTAGTATCAACGGGTGATACTGCTTGGCTAGCAATAAGCTGTTGTGTTTTTTCAAACAGGACTAACGCACCTTTCGCCCCCTGAGTGATTAAGACTAGTGTATTTTTAAACGGTTTTAGTGCTTCCACGCCTTGTTCAAGGGTATCGCTGCCTGTCAAAAACAGCAGCTCATCATCCGAAAACTTGACGACATCGGCCAGGGCAATTGCTTCACGTACGACAGGTTTTAGTTCTTCTGGGTTTGCCCATACCTCTTCTCTTAAGTTAGGGTCAAAACTTACATATCCCCCTGCGGCTTTAATCTGACGCATCGCTTCCAGTGTGCTGCTGCGACTTGGCTCGTTCGCTAGCGCAATTGAGCATACGTGCAGCCACTGGCCTTGAGTGAAGGTCGGTAGGTCACTGGTTTCAAGGAATTGGTCTGCACTAGGCTTGACCATAAAGGTAAAGCTTCGCTCACCAGAATCATCAAGGTCAACAATAACGGTTGAAGTGCGCTGTGCTTCGTCGAGTATCATCATCTGCGTATCGACTTGCTCTTGCTTGAGTGTCTGTTGCATAAAACGGCCGAGGGGATCTTGCCCGACACGACCAATAAAAGCAGCATCACCGCCCAATCTGGCGATGGCGACTGCCACATTAGCAGGCGCGCCACCTGGGCATTTCAAGTAGCTGGACTCGCTATCTGGAATCAGGTCTACAACTGCATCTCCTGTTACCCAAACTCTGTTTTTCATCATTGCATCTCTTACTTAACTAAATTAAGCTGATTGTATAGCTAAAACGGTTTAGCGATCTAGGTTTGCAGAGATCATTCATCACGATAAAGATCAAATTGTGATCATTGTCAGAGTCTAAACATGAGAGCGCAGTGGCGTTGATTGAGCTAACAGCAAGGCAGGCTGATAAAGACATCGAGTAGGAAAAGAGAATAATGGCAGGTAAAAAACTAAAGTTGGCAGACATCGCAGCATTGGCGGGTGTTTCCAAGTCAACAGTGAGTTTTGTGCTCAATGGACACGCAAAAAAGCACCGTATTCATGAAGACACGGTGGAGAAAGTACAGGCTATTGCTGAACAGTATCATTACAAGCCGAGTATCTACGCCAGAGCGCTCAAGTCTAAGCAGACCTATACCGTAGGCTTAGTCATTCCGGATTTAGCGAACATGGGTTTTGCGAACATTGCTAAACGGTTGGAAATACTGTGTCGGAATAATGGTTATCAGCTACTTATCGCCTCGTCCGACGATGATCATGAACAGGAACAGCAGGCAGTAAAGAGCCTGATTGAACGGCAGGTGGATGTCCTGCTAGTGGCAACTTGCATGATGGATGACACCTTCTATCAACCTATCAGTCCAAGCACTCCAGTAATTTTCTTTGACCGTATATTAGAAGATAGCCATTTCATCAATATCAAAACCAATGCTGAAAAAGCGACAAAGGAAGTGGTGGCTCAATTAGCCTTAAGTGGTGAAGAGTGCGTGTATATCGGTGGTCAGCTTAACTTGTCTACGAGCCGAGATCGTTTTAAGGGCTATCAGCTCGGGCTTAAGGATGCAGGTGTGCGTTTTGATGATCGCTACGTGTATACCAAGGATTATCAACCTGAGTCAGGCTACGAGCTCATGGCACTGGCTGTAGAAGATCTAGGGCGTCTACCTAAAGCCGTGTATACCGCCTCGTATTCATTGTTGGAAGGGGTTTTGCGTTTTTTGACCGAGAAGAACGTGCTGGACGAAGATATTCGCTTGGCGACCTTCGATAACTACGACATTCTGGATTGCTTACCTGTGAAAATTGACTCGGTTGAACAGGACTGCGATCTGATTGCTCAGACACTATTTGATTACGGACAAGCCATTCTAAAGCAGCCGGAGATGAAAACAGGAATTACGGTGTTGCCCGCCAGAATTCATCGTAGGCGCTAATCTCTTGATTGGTCTTGCATCTCGATATTTGCGGCTGTGAACCTTGATATCGGTGATTTGTCTTTGGATTGATACCAAAAGGCTGGCATTGCGTTGAGAAGACCTGCTTGTTTTAAGGCGTTCTTTTCTGCTTTGGTAATGGTCGCGTAATCCAGTAGGCTGTCGAGAATACGGCGTAATGCTCTTGGTGTGATTAAACCATCACGCCAGTAACGTTTGATTTCTCCGGTGATCACTTCGTGCGGAACCAGCGGCTCAAGCTCAGCGTGCTTAATGATGGTGAGGGAGCGAGAACGAGGGCAGTGCTGGCGGGCGAGCTCCCAATCAGGCTTACCTTTCTTGGTGAGGTAATTTTCCCGGAAGCAAAAGTAGCTGAAATAGAATCGCTCGATGCTGTGCCAGCGTTCGGCTTTTACTTCCAGAAAAATATGTTCAAATTCAATATCGAGGTCTGTCATCGCTTCTCTCACTCATGGTCGAAGCGATACTACCGACTAACCCATGGCTACGGCAAGAGAATCTGTATTGCGTTGCTTCTTAATCGCCAGCAGAAGCTGAACAAGTAGCAACACACCTGTGACGCCTAGACCAATACCGATACCGCCCCAGATGCCGCCTAAACCAAAGTCTGGTAGTAGCAGCCATGCAGCAGGCAGACCAAACAGCCAGTAGCCAACAGCAGTCACTACAGTTGGGCCAACGACGATCTTCATACCGCGAAGCAGGTTAATCGCCAGTAGCTGCCATGCATCAACAATGAAAGAGAGCGCGACTACCCAAAGTACAGCGACGAGAAGTGTTGAAAGCTCAGTATCCAGATTGAAAATGGAGCCAATCAGCTCAGGCCACAACATAAACACGCCTGCCAGCACTACGCTGAGTACTGTCGTCAGGCCAAAGCTGCGCAGTGCTGTGCGCTTAATACCATCATAGTCTTCCGCACCGTAGTCCTGACCGACCAAAATTGCTGCGGCTTGCGAGAAGCCAAAGTTGATGTTCCAGGTGAAGCTCAGGCATTGCAGCAAAATTTGGTGCAATGCGAGCGCGGCGATACTGATGGTGCCTGCCATCAAGGTGCCACCGTAAATCAGGCCGTGTTCAAGCAGCGCAGCCAGTGCAATAGGCAGGCCCATCGCCAGTAAAGGTTTAAGCAATGATAGCGAGTATTCTTCTGTATTTTTCCACGGCGCAAACGGCTTGTATTCAGGGCGCTTAAACACCCAGTAGCCGTAGCCCAGCATCACAATGAACGCTGCTAAAGCGGTACCCGCCCCAAGTCCAGCTAAGCCGAGCCCTAGCTGGAAAGCAAGCAAATAGCTGATAGGTACGTTGAGCGCAACGGTGAGTAATGACATCACCATGATCGAGCGAACATTACCAAGCGCACTGGTTAAGCCGCGCAGCACCAGTAGCATCAGGGACGGAAGCATGGCCCATTTTAATGCGTCTAGGTATTCCATGGCCGGGCCAGCGAGCTCTTGAGGCTGTTTCGCCAGTGCCAGCAGTTGCGGCGCATAAGCAAAGCATAAAGTTAAGATCGCAGACAGGATCACCGTCAGTAGCACAGCCCCTTTTACCGCCAAGCGGATTTGCTGATTGCCGTATTCTGGCCTCGCAATACGCTGACCATAAGCAATCGCAATTAAGTTCGCCACACAACCCACGGTGCTGCTCGCCACAATAAAGACAAAACTGTAGATGGATGCCCCCAATCCTCCGGCTGCCAGCGCAGACACACTGAGTCGCGACATCATCCAGACATCAGTCAGAACCAGTGCCATTGCGATGAGCTGCGAAATTATCAGTGGAAATGCCAGAGAGAGAATTTTTTTCATTGTGTGCCTCGTGATCGTTATCACAATAAGGTACGAGTTTGCTGGCTGGCCTTCAAATGACATTTATGCCACTCTTACATGAGTTCAGATCATGCGAGTGAATTATGTCCCCTTATAACCGTCTCCCTTATTCACACAACGGATTGAAAGTGTTTGAATCTGTGGCGCGCCTTATGAGCTTTACCAAAGCGGCTGATGAGCTTAACGTTACCCAAAGTGCAGTCAGTCGTCAGATAAAGCAACTTGAAGATGAGCTAAAAGCATCTCTAGTGATCCGAAAGCACCGAGCGATTGAGTTAACGACGCAAGGGAAAGATCTCTATGAAGTGCTGCGCAAAAACTACGTTGCGCTAGACAGCTTGATTGCTCAGTGGGCGGTGCCGAATAAGAAGCGTATTGTGATAAAAAGTGCGCTCAGTTACGCCACGCGTATTCTGATGCCTAAGGTTGCGATGCTCAACGAGCGATATCCTGAACACGAAATTGTTATCATCCCATCGATTGAAGAAGATCCACCGCTTGATTCTGAAGACTGCGATCTGCTGATCGTGAACACGCGAAAGCGTGAGCGATACCAGAATCGCTCAGATGTGACCTTTCTTCGTGATGAGTTTATGGCGCCGGTTTACGCTGAATCCCTCTCTAAGCAACATATTCAGTTAAGTGACGTTCTGACGTTGCCACATCTGCATGCCACCCTTGATCATCAGGATTGGAAAAACTGGTTAAGCAACGCTGATCTGAAAGGGGCGAAAAAGGGCAGGGATACTGTGTTCTTCAGCTTGGATTTAGCGCTAAGTGCCTGCCTATCCGGCCAGGGAGTGACAGTGACGGATCTGCTGTTGGTATTACCTGAACTCAAGCGTGAGTTTCTCAAATGCCCTGAACAGCTTTCACTTCAACATAGCGACTGGCAATACTACTGTTATCAACGCAATCATTCTCCCATGATCAGTGAAATCCTTAATTGGTTGGTCGAACAGACTCAAAATGAGCTGAACCAACTCAAAGTGCTGTGCGACAAATTTGGTTGGAGCCAAGCAGACGTGACCTTGGGTTGAACTCACCATTCTAATCAGTGGAGTGGGTGTTCTTCTCCCTCTCTGTGGTGTAAAAATTGCTAAATACGCTCTGTAAGACGCCTCGTTGTTCTTCCTATTATTCAGTGTGTTAGATGTAAAAAAATGTGCTGTTAAGTTTAGTGTTGAAACGTTTTTTGATTTAACGACATCCGTGCGGATACTTCCCTCCATCGATTTATACACGTCAGATTCCATGATGTTCTGGTGTGCATACGTCTCAGTTGAGTATGTGATGAGTGGGAAAACTTATGTTTAAAAGAGCGGCGATTTCGGTTTCGGTACTAACTACGTTACTTGTTGGTTGTGGCGGTGGTGGTTCTGGCGATGCTGGAAGCACTGGCAAAAATAATATTAATGGTGGTCAAAGCCGTGTTGTTTATCCTATGGGGATCTATGTTGCGACACTAGGAAATGGAAGTGACGATATTCTACGTGCCAGTGATACATCACCGCGTTACATGGGGATAGGCATTGGTTATCACTATACAGGTGAGCAACAGTTTTGGAGCCAGTCGGTGAGTGTGGATGCTTCAAACGATTACCACAAAGTAGAAGTGTCGGCTGGGTATGAAGTCGCTCAGTCAACAGTGAGTGATGCAATGGAATATGCTTCTAAGCAAGTGAAACCAAGTGGTGAGGTGCTTAGTAGCTCATTACGCAACGCTAAATTGTCGAACTTAGGCTGGATTTTTGGTGAGTGGCGAAAAGATCTTTCTGCTGTGCAAAAGGCGCAAATTCAGTCAATTCACTTAGATGATTATGAGTTTAATACACTGGATTATGGCTTTCGGATGACTTCGGAAGACTCTGGTATCCAAGGAGAAGGCTTTAATGTTTGGTATCAACAAGTTGAAACTGAAAAACTGATCGATGTTTTGGCTTCTCTACCAGATACAGAATGGAAAAGCATTGATGCTTACAATCAGCCTAACGCCTATAACCGTTACAAATTTACCCAAGTCAACAATGGCCCATTGATGGTCACCGCTTTCATTGAAGACAATGGCGTCGAGTACTGTAAAACTGAGCCGACGGGGTTTGCCACGTACAATGACAACCAAATTATACGTTTTGAAACTAAGCTTGAAGCGTCTGGCGTTGAGGCGTGCAAAGCTTACCTGAGACAGTCTGGTACCAAGCCATTTGAAGGTGAACACGGCATTCTGATTGGTTTTGTGAAAAGTGCCAGTGGGCAATCTCAGATGGCGGTTTATCACACAGGCTTTTATCAGGAAGACGATTTGGAGAAGCACCAAGCCTTGAGTGGTTCAGGTATGTTTGTGAAGAATTAATCGTAAAACGGAGCTCAATGAGCTCCGTTTTCTTTTCTGTTAACCACCACAGCAACTGCAGTTACGTTTGTACTTACTCATTTTACCGATACCCGGGTTAAAGGTATTGGTTGGATCCAATGAGTGGTAAAACTCCTGAAGCTGTTTTTCTGCTTCATAGAGGTGGCCTACGTTATGCTCTGCTGGGTATTTGGCGCCTTTCTGAGTCAGAAGCTCAAGCATTTTCTGTTTGATCTTCTTCGTATCCGCGCCTTTTCTGAAGATGTAATCCTGATGGAAAACATGACACATGAAGTGGCCGTAGTAGAGGCCCATAACCAAGTCTTTGGTGATCTCTTCAGGAAGTTGTTCTACCCAATCAATATCGTTTCGGCGCAGGGCAATATCCAGCGCCAGAATGTCTTCGACTTCGTTGGAGTGGATGGTTTCATAGCGAATCGCTGCGCCTGCAGCCGCAAAGCGGTGAAGCAGAGCTCTTTTGCCTTCATCGGCACTACATACAAAGTACTCACACCCGTCCTGTTTAGACCAAACGTTCTCTAGGTACTCTTTCGCTTCATCGATACCGCCATCACTCATTTTTAGGATCAGGTGGTGCTCGTATTTATCTCTGAATTCCAGCATGCGCTTAGGAAGGTGCTGTGGGAACAGTTTGGTGAGCCAGTAGAGCGTAATATCCGGCAAATCTTTTGACACAAATGGAATGCGTTTCAGGATCGACTCAACTTTTGCTTTTAGCGCAAAGAACTTAGGCAACTTGTCAGTGCCTAGGTGATGAATCGACAGGAAGACATCTTTACCGTAAGTTTCCGCCAGATTGAAAATGTCGCGATGCATGTATTCGCCCATTTCTGGCAAATGTTTAAAGCCACTCAGCATGTCACGGCGCAGCATTGTCATCTTCGCTGGATCGCTACAGCCGATGTAGAAAAGCTGCTCTTTTTCAGCGACGGGGTTGGTATCGACACGGACTGCAAACACTGCGAGCTTACCTGCACAGCCACTGGCTTCAAACAGACGTCTGGAGTCGGCATTAAAACGGGAAGGCGTTTCAGCATCGACATCACGAACGCGAGCCTCGTACTCTTTGTCTGATGCCATCGCATCACTGTGGACAATTTTAGATGGGTCAAAATTGCCTTGTTCAACATTGGTCAGAATCTCTTCTGGCGTGTCCCCAAGGCCGTCGATGCCCAAATGGTTCACCAACTCCAGTTTGCCTTCTTTGGTGACCTGACCAAACAGCGCTAATTCCGTGTACGCAGGGCCGCGTTTGACTAGAGCACCACCGGAGTTGTTGGCAATGCCACCAACAACTGTTGCGCCAATTGAAGAAGAACCAATTACGGAATGAGGCGCACGGTTAACGGATTTAAGCTTCTTCTCAAGTTGGTGAAGGCTCACACCCGGTAAACTGATGATCTGTTTTCCGTTTTCAATCAAATGCAGCGAGTTAATACGCATGATGTTGATCACCACAACTTCTCGGTCGTAATCGTCACCACTTGGTGCAGACCCTTCAGTTAGGCCGGTTTTGGCGGCCTGCATGATCACAATGCAGTTCGCTTCTACCGCGGCCTGAAGCAGACGCCACTGTTCAACTAATGAACCGGGAAACAAAACGGCCAGTGCTTTGCCTTTACCCGAGCGGAAGCCTGAGCGGTAATATTCGGTTTTTTTGTTATCGGTTAACACATGGTCTTGACCGACAATGTCGATGAATGTCTGAATTAGCGCTTGATTACTCATGGCGTCCCTTTGCTTCCTTTGTGACGTACTTGTTATTTTCTGGTTTTTCATATTTTAAATTCGAAACTCAATTCGAACCAGAAGCAGAAATTCACACTTGTGTGTTTTCTTGGTCAATAAAGCACGCTTTGGAAGCTGAATCACCAAATATCAATCACTTAAGTTAGTGGTATTCTCCTATTATTGGAAGAAGTATCATTGTCTTTTTCCAAAAATGATATAATAGGTGAGGGGCTAGAGGCGTTGAATTGTAAAAAATAAGTGATCAAACCCTCACTTGGCCCAATGATTTGACCTTGGCAGGTATCAAGAATAAATAAGCGGTAGTGATCGACCACTGCCGCTGAGAAGGCTAGAGTTTTTCAGCCTGACCGAAGGCCATGGACACCGCGAGAGTTTGCGCTAGGCACAAAGACGCTGACTGAGAACGAAATGCATCCACTTTGGCTTCTTTAACCACAAAACACACGTCGCTGAATGCTGCGAGCGGGCTGATTTGGCTATCGGTAATCACAATCTGATGTGCACCGGCTTTGGAGGCGACTTCGCTTAGCATCACGGTTTCTTGCGCGTAAGGGCTGAAACTGATGGACACGATGGCATCTTTCGGGCCGATCATGCTCAGTTGTTCTTTGAACATTCCGCCAAGGCCATCAATAAGGAAAGCGCGCTTATCCAGATGACGCAGCGCGTAAGTCAGATATGACGCGACGCTAAACGAGCGTCTAAGCCCAATAAGATAAATATTCTCCGCATTACGCAGGATATCAACCGCCTGCTCCAGTTTTTCAGCTGAGGTTTGAGCGGCAAGGTGATTCATTGCCTGAGAATTAGCGCGGGCAAACTCCTCCAGAATGTCTTTTGGTGTTTCTGGTGGGTGAGGCTCTCCCTCTAACTGTTTATACAGTCTGGCCCTATCGGTATAGCTGGTGGTTTCCTCAACCAGATTGCGACGAAACAGTTGTTTCATATCATTGAATCCGCTGAAGCCAAATGCACTGGCAAAACGAATTAGAGTCGATGGAGGTACTTCGGCTTGCTGAGCAATAACGGCAACAGTATCAAATGCAACACTGTTAGAATTATCAAGTACATACTTAGCTACTTGCTGGAGTCGCTTACTCAGGTCAGAGTAATTATTGCGGATCTGATCCTGCAGCTCTCCGAGCGAACTGGCCGCTTTCATGTCACTCTCCTAGGTTCGGAATCTGAAATAAATCTTCCGTAAAGATACCTTAAATTCGAAAGTCGTGAAATATTTGTTTCAGAACGAGGTTTGTGATGGCTTCCAAAAATGGTCAGAAGCTGGATGCGAGAAGAAAAAAGCGCCGCAACGTAAAGCGGCGCAAACAGGGTAATCCCCAGAAGCTATTGCCATATCAGGTCTGACGTTGTGAGCGCAGCGTCAGACAAGATATTCGTGAAAGGACAATAGCTTCAGCCCTACAAAACGTTATTTGCTTTTCTTGTGACGTTTCATATCGAACATCACAGCAAAAATGATGACTAAGCCTTTGACGATTTGCTGCCAGTACGCAGAAACATTGAGCAAATCGAGCCCGTTTTGAAGCACACCCATGATCATAGTGCCTATGATGGTGCCCTGAATTGTACCGATACCGCCTGCATGGGATACACCACCAACGGTTGCAGCGGCAATCGCATCCAGCTCATACATGACCCCAAGACCCGGTTGACCCGAGTTGATGCGAGCAGCCAGAATCAAGGCTGCGATACCCGCCAGAAGGCCGGCGTAAGTGTAAACCAGAATTTTGTATTTATTGACGTTGATACCCGAGACGTAAGCGGCGGTTTCGTTGCCGCCAATCGCGTAAGCGTACTTACCGAAACGGGTGTAGTTGAGCAGTATGTAGGAGACAAAAGCCATGACGATGAAGATCACCACAGGTACAGGAAGCCCAGCAATGTTGCCTTGTCCAATCCACTGATAGGACTCAATCAGGCTACTGACCGGGCGACCGTCAGAGTAGAGCAGGGCAGCGCCACGCGCGACGATCATCATCCCTAGCGTTGCAATGAATGGCGGAATACCTGTGTACGCGATCAAGGCACCGTTAATGTAGCCACACAATGCACCTACCGCTAATGCTGCGATGATGGGCACGATCACTGGAAACTCTGGCATGTTCGGATACATGCGCATACTCCAGTCAAGTGTTTGCGCCATACTGGCCGATACCACCGCTGCGACGGCCAGCACTGAGCCGGATGAAAGGTCGATACCACGAGTGATAATGATGATGGTCACGCCCAACGCTAGCAGACCGATACTGGCCATTTGAGTGACTACATTGAGCAGGTTCGCCACGGTCAAAAATACCGGAGATAAAATCGTCATCACGATACACATGGCAACAAAGACAATGTAAATCGCGTACTTAGAGACAAGACGTTTGAAATTTTTGTTTGGCTCGCCTTCGGTTGAGGTAGCCTTAATCAGTTTTGCAATCATAACTGCATTCCTTGAATTACTTCTTAATCACCTGCCAGGCAGGTGAACAAATCCTGATAAATGAATGACGATCTGAGACCTTAATTGAGCGCCATAGACATGATTTTCTGCTGCGTTGCTTCTTGCCCTTCAATTGCACCTTTTAACTGACCTTCATGCATGACCAGAATGCGGTCACTCATCCCCATCACTTCAGGCAGCTCGGAGGAAATCATCACCAAACTCTTACCCATACCGGTAAGCAGACGCATGAGTTTGTAAATTTCAGACTTAGCACCAACATCAATGCCGCGTGTAGGCTCATCGAGGAACAAAATGTCAGGCTTGGTTAGCATCCAACGGGCAAGCAGCACTTTTTGTTGGTTACCGCCACTGAGGTTGTCGATGGTTTCGTACATGCCGGGGGTTTTAACTCTGAGCTTTTTACAGTGGTCTTCGCTGTCTGAACGCATCTTGCGGACATCAAGTACATTCACCACTTTGTTGCGGTACGCATCGAGATGGGCAATGGATGTATTCGCAAAGATATCGAGCATCAGATATAAGCCTGAATGGCGACGATCTTCGGTTAGGAAAGCCATCTTGTGGCTGATTGCGTCTTGTGGGGTTTTGATTTCCACTTCATTGCCGTTGATGCGAATCACTCCGGTGTCTTTCTCGCGAACACCAAACAGAGTTTCAATCAGTTCAGTACGACCTGCACCCACCAGCCCTGCTATGCCAAGAATTTCGCCTTCGTGAAGGTCAAAGTTAATGTTGCTGAAGGCGCCTTCAACGGAGAGATCTCGCACTTCAAGACGAGTTTTGCCCGGTTTGGCTGTCGGAGGTGGGAATACGTCACCAAGATCTCGACCCACCATCATCTGCACCAGTTCTTCGTTATTGGTCTCTTTGGCTTCTCGTTCACCAATAAAGCAGCCATCGCGGAAGACGGTAATGTCGTCGCAGATGCGGAAAATTTCATCCATTTTGTGGCTGATGTAGACGATAGCGCAGCCACGACTTTTCAACATTTCAATGATTTCAAACAGATGGTCGACTTCTTTGTCGGTTAGAGCGGAAGTCGGCTCATCCATGATGATGATTTCTGAGTGGTAGGAGATGGCTTTGGCTATTTCAACCATCTGCATCGTTGCCACCGTTAGTTCAGTCATAGGAGTTCGCGGATCTAAATCCAGATCGAGCTTTTTCAGCAGCTCTTCGGTATCGCGGTACATCTTATCGTGGTCAATTAGCTTTAACGGCCCCTTAAGCGGTTCGCGTCCCAGCCAGATGTTCTCTGCAATACTGCGATATAAGATAGGAGAAAGCTCCTGATGGATCATAGAGATACCTGATTCCAGCGCTTCTTTTGCGCCCGAGAACTCGACGGCTTCTCCTTTGTAGCGAATGGTGCCACTGTCACGCTGATAAATACCGAACATCACCTTCATCAGGGTTGACTTGCCAGCTCCGTTTTCCCCCATCAATGCCATGACGCGGCCTTGTTTAAGGGTAAGCTGCACGTTGTCTAATGCTTTAACACCAGGGAAGGTTTTGGTGATACCACGCATTTCGAGTAAAACTTGACTCATAACTACTACTCCAAAAAGTGCTCTGCACTGAAGGTGCAGAGCGCTGTTATTCCATTAACCTTTTTGTTTCGCTTCGAACGCGGCTAGGTTGTCCTGTGTGACCAGCTCTGCTGGGATCCAAGTAATTTGATCGTGCTGTTTACCTTTAACGGCATCAACTGCGGCATCAATCGCGCCACGAGCCTGACCACCACCGTCTTGGAATACCGTCGCATTCAGAGAACCATTCTTAACTGCGATCAGACCATCTGGCGTAGCGTCGACACCAACGACTAAGGTGTCATCAAGTTTGCCCGCTGCACGTAGAGCCTGAATTGCACCCAGTGCCATGTCATCGTTGTTAGCCAAGATAATGTCTAACTGGTCGCCAGAGTTGAGCCAGTTTTCCATAACGGTCATCCCTTGAGCGCGCTGCCATAGACCTGTTTGCTTACGAACCACATCGAAATTTGGTTTGTCTTGGAAGAAATCTTCCACACCCTTAGTTCGCATGATGGCGGCTTCCTGAGTCAGCATCCCCATCAGGATACCCACGTTGCCACCGTCTTTAATGTTGGCGGCGTATTCCGCCTGCGTTTCGCCGAACTTCAGCTCTTCAGAGCCAACGTAGAAAACGCTTTCCGGCAGGTAAGAAGGACGTCGGTTGAGATACACCAGCTTAATACCGGCATCAAGGATGCGGTCGGTCATTGGTTGAGTTGCGTCTGTGTTTACAGGGACGAGAATAATTGCGTCCATTTGCTGGACGATAAAGTTTTCCACCTGACCCAACTGCTTCGCTGTATCTTCCTTAGCATCGACAAAGGTAAGTTCAACTTTGCCGTCAAATTGTTGCGCGTATTTGTCCATTGCATCTTTCATGTACACCATGAAGGTGTCATCAAAGTTGGGAATGGCAACGCCGACCCGTGTGACGTCCGACTTGGCTTCTTCCTGACCACAAGCTGTCAGTAGAAGTAACCCAGAAGTCACGAGTAGGCCTTTAAGTAAGGTTTTAGAGGTAGTGGCGAGTTGTTTCACCTTGGTCAGCAGCATGGTAAGTCCTTGATGTAATGATGGCATCATTGCCTCCTTCGTTCTTGTTCAACCGCGTTCCACACATAATGAAATTTTCATTTCATTTTTGCTTGAATGCGGCTGTGAGTCCTATTCAGCTGTTTCAATCGTTATCTTTTCAAACTTGCAAAACATACTTCATTGGTTTGAAAAATATTTTTTATTGGTGTCGGTGAGAAACTATATGTGGATGTTTGAATTCTGACCAGTTGAATTGTTTCTCAATTGTTAAAACTGTTATCGCGATCTCACTGAAATTTACATTTCAATATGCTGTTCAATATTAAATTATTGATTTTTAATAAGTAAAATTTTTTTGTGACCTGTTTCTGATATTTGTGTTAATTGAGTCTTTCATTTGTGGAATTTTTGTTTCAGCGGAAAATATTGAGTGGTATTTTGATAAATATTTTTCATTTTATGTGTATCTTAGAAATGAAAAGAATGGATTTGAGTAAAAAATGGCCATGGATCACAGTCTGGATTTTGCATTTCATTTTTCATTGAAAATGAAATAAATGTTTCGTATAAAGGTTGTGAAACACAAATAACCTTATTCGGCGATAGTTGGAAACCGGGTTGGTGTCCCCGGTTAAAACCAGCAAAGTATTAAAGGAGTAACCAAATGAAGGCCATCGATAAGAAACTCGATCTTATATGTATGGGACGTGTGGCCGTTGACCTGTATGGGCAACAGATTGGTGCCCGTCTAGAAGACATGGGGTCGTTCGCAAAGTATCTCGGTGGGTCATCGGGCAATGTTGCCTACGGTACGGCGCGTCAGGGCTTGAAGTCATCTATGCTAGCGCGTGTTGGTGATGAACATATGGGCCGATTCGTGCGTGAAGAGCTGCAAAGGCTCGGAGTAGACACCAGCCACCTGATCACCGATCAGCAACGCCTGACCGCGCTGGTGATTTTAGGGATCAAAGATGAGGACACGTTTCCACTGATTTTTTATCGCGACAACTGCGCAGACATGGCAATAACGTCTGACGATGTAAGCGAGGAATATATCGCTTCAGCCCGTTGTCTAGCGATTACAGGTACGCATTTGTCTCATCCTCAAACAAGGGAAGCAGTGCTAACAGCGCTGAAATATGCTCGCAAACATGGTGTAAAAACAGCGCTGGATATCGACTACCGACCAGTATTGTGGGGGCTGACTTCAATTGGTGATGGTGAAACACGTTATATTGAGTCAGAAAACGTTACAGCATCACTTAAAGAGGTGCTGGGATTATTCGACCTTATTGTCGGTACAGAAGAAGAATTCCATATTGCTGGAGGGTCTGAAGATACTTTGCAAGCGTTGAAGAGTGTACGTGAAGTATCGGATGCGGAACTGGTCTGCAAACGAGGGCCACTTGGCTGTTCTGTATTTAGTGGTGAGCTACCAGAGGATCTTGACGGTGGTATCAACGCTCGCGGCGTAAGAGTAGAAGTGCTCAATGTACTCGGAGCTGGGGATGCGTTTATGTCTGGGTTATTGCGTGGCTACCTCAATGGTGAGAGTTGGCAGCAGTCTTGTGCGTATGCAAATGCATGTGGCGCGCTGGTGGTTTCAAGACACGGCTGTGCGCCAGCAATGCCAAGTAAAGAGGAGCTGGATGATTATCTGGCGCGAGCTGAAGAGGTACCGCGTCCGGATCTTGACTCACACCTCAATCACCTTCATCGAGTAACAACGCGAGACAAAGAGTGGGATGAGTTGTGTGTACTGGCGTTCGATCACCGTATTCAGTTTGTCGATATGGCGCGCTCAGTCGGTGCTGATATCAGTCGGATTTCTCCCCTTAAAGAACTGATCTATAAAGCCAGTCAGGAAGTGGCGTGTGAGGCCGACTTGCAAGGTAAAGCTGGTTTATTGTGCGATGGCTCTTTCGGTCAATCGGTATTGAATCAGGTTACAGGCAGCGGTTGGTGGATAGGGCGTCCGGTCGAGCTACCGGGATCGCGCCCACTAGAGCTTGAGCACGGCAACATCGGTTCACAATTGATTGACTGGCCACTTGAGCATGTCGTTAAGTGTTTGGTGTTCTTCCATCCGGAAGACAATCATGCGTTGCGTTTGGAGCAGGAAAAACAGGTGCAGGAAGTCTACACTGCCTGCTGCAAATCCGGCCATGAAATGCTTTTAGAAGTTATTCTACCCGCTGACATGGAGCGCGATGACGCCCTTTACCTTCGCGCCATGCAGCGCTTCTATAACCTCGGTGTGAAACCTGACTGGTGGAAACTTCCACCAATGCAAACAGAAAGCTGGCAAGCGGCTGAGGCATTGATCAACGAGCGCGATTCGCATTGTCGAGGCGTTGTGTTACTCGGGTTAGATGCGCCGGAAGAGGTGTTGCGTGAAGGCTTCAAGCAAGCTGCGCAGAATAATGTGGTCAAAGGTTTTGCGGTAGGGCGAACCATCTTTGGTCAGCCATCTCGAGCCTGGTTAGCTAATGAGATTGATGATCAAACGCTCATCGACCAGATTAAACGTAATTACCACAATCTGATAAGTCTGTGGCGTGAACGTGGTCAGGAGGGTTAAAGAATGGCGAATACAATCCGACTGACCATGGCACAAGCGCTGGTGAAGTTTATGCAGGCGCAGAAAGTGGAAATTGATGGTCAGCTGCAACCGATATTTGAGGGCGTGTTTGCCATCTTTGGCCATGGCAATGTTGCAGGCTTAGGAGAGGCGTTGTTCCATGTGAACGATGAACTGCCGACCTATCGCGCGCACAATGAACAAGCAATGGCGCACATTGCGATTGCCTTTGCAAAAGCCAACAATCGCCGCCGCATGATGGCAGCAACGACTTCGGTTGGTCCGGGGGCGTTGAACATGGTAACCGCTGCGGCTTTGGCTCACGTTAACCGTTTACCCGTCTTGCTTTTACCGGGTGATACGTTTGCGACTCGCGAACCGGATCCTGTCCTTCAACAAGTTGAAGACTGGAGTGACGCCACCATCACACCTAACGATTGCTTTAAGCCTGTGAGCCGTTTTTTTGATCGCATTACTCGCCCTGAGCAATTGTTGAATAGCTTACCTCAGGCAATGCGAGTATTGACCGATCCGATTGAATGTGGCCCTGTGACGCTTTCTCTTCCTCAGGATGTGCAGACTATGGCGTTTGATTACCCTGAACATTTCTTTGCAGAAAAAGTCCATCGGATACGCCGACCAGGGGCAGATGAGCATGAACTCCAACTTGCTATTGAGACCATAGCGCAGGCTAAGCAGCCACTGGTGATCGCGGGTGGAGGCATCCATTACGCAGAAGCAATCCAGGAGTTCAGCGACTTTGTCGAAGCCTTTGGTTTGCCCGTCGGTGAAACACAAGCAGGCAAAGGCGCATTGGCCTGGGATCACCCGAGTAATCTGGGGTCGATTGGAGTTACGGGATCAGAAGCCGTCAATACACTCGCCAGTGAGGCAGACGTTGTCATCGCTGTCGGGACTCGCTTGCAGGACTTCACTTCCAGCTCTCGTGCGTTATTCCGCTCTGATGCCAAAATTGTTTCACTCAACGTCAATGGATTCGATGCGACCAAGCACTACAGCGCCCCTCTGGTTGCAGACGCCAAACGTACCTTGCCACAGCTCAGTAGTGGTCTGATTGGTTGGAACATTTGCCCTAACTGGAAGAGCAAAGCGGAATCACTGCGATTGAAATGGAATGAAACCGTCGAGATTGCGATGACTGACCGCCAAAGCGAGTTACCTACCGATGCGGAAGTTATCGGCGCTGTTAACCGTGCCGCGCAAGAGAAAGACATTGTTGTCTGCGCGGCAGGCGGCCTGCCGGGTGAGTTGCATAAATTGTGGCGGACACGTTACGACAAGGGCTACCACCTTGAGTATGGTTTTTCGTGCATGGGGTATGAAATCGCTGGTGGGCTTGGCGTCAAAATGGCGAAGCCTGATTCAGAGGTTTTCGTCATGGTGGGTGATGGCTCGTATCTGATGCTTAACTCAGAAATCGCCACCTCGGTGATGTTGGGTCAGAAGCTGGTTGTGGTGGTGTTAGATAACCGCGGTTATGGCTGTATTAACCGCCTTCAGCAAGCTTGTGGCGGTGCGGGTTTCAATAATCTCCTTCAAGATTGCAATACTGTTGAGGCGGGGGCACCGAAGACCGACTTCGCCGGACACGCGCGCTCACTTGGCGCTAGCGCAGAAAAAGTGGGCAACATCGCTGAACTGGAACAGGCGTTGATTCGCGCGAAAGCGGCGGAGAGTACGTATGTCATCACGCTGGATACCGATCCGCTCAGTACCACTGAATCTGGTGGTTCATGGTGGGAGGTCGCTGTGCCAGAAGTTTCAGTTCGTGAGCCAGTAAGAGAAGCGCGTAAACGCTACGAAGCAGCCAAGAAAGATCAGGTTATCTAAGGGAACAATCATGACAGTACAACTAGGAATTAATCCACTAACGTGGACGAACGATGACTTGCCGTCTCTTGGGGCTGAAACACCACTTGAAACGTGTTTGTCGGAAGGAAAACTGGCGGGTTTTGCCGGATTTGAACTAGGTAACAAATTCCCGCGTGAAGCGAGTCAACTTGGGCCAATCTTAGCCGGACATGAGTTGCAATTAGTCTCTGGCTGGTACTCTGGCGAGTTGTTGACTCGTAGCGTTGAAGAAGAGATTGAAGCCGCGCAGCCGCATCTGACGTTACTGCGAGAACTCGGTGCGAAAGTGATGGTGTTTGCCGAAGTGACTGGCTGCATTCATGGCGATCAAACAACATCAGCGCATTTACGTCCTCATTTCCCGGAAGACAAATGGCAGGAGTATGGTGAAAAACTGTCTGAGTTTGCCAGATACACCCAAAGTCAGGGCGTTCAAATTGCCTATCACCACCATATGGGAACGGTTATCGAGTCGGCACAAGACATCGACAATCTAATGATGCACACCGATAAGGAAGTTGGGCTGCTTTTGGATACCGGACATCTCACTTTTGCTGGTGCGGATCCGCTTGCTGTTGCTCGGCGCTGGGCTCATCGCATCAACCATGTTCACACCAAGGATGTGCGTCTTGATGTTCTGGCAGACGTCAAGAACCGTAAGACCAGCTTTCTTGATGCGGTATTGGATGGCGTATTTACCGTGCCTGGTGACGGTGGTGTGGATTTCCCGCCCGTACTTAAATTGCTGGCAGAAAACGGTTACCAAGGCTGGTTAGTGGTGGAAGCAGAGCAAGATCCGTCGGTGGCGCATCCGCTGACTTACGCCAAATTAGGATTCAAAAATTTACATCAATTTGCCTCTGATGCTGGTTTGTTTAACCAGTAGAGCAGGGAAGGAGCTCGATAAATGGAAACGGTTCAGAATTTTATTAATGGTCAACTAAGCGAGAGTCATACAGGTCGCTTCGCACCTGTATTTAACCCTGCGACAGGCGAGCAAAGTCGCCAAGTCGTGTTAAGTTCGGCAGCGGAAACCGCCGAAGCGATTGCTGTAGCTGAGAGGGCTTTCCCTCTATGGGCGAAGACACCGCCTCTCAAGCGTGCCCGTGTGATGTTCAAATTCAAAGCACTACTTGAACAAAACATGGATCGTTTGGCGCGAATGATCTCCAACGAGCACGGTAAAGTCTATTCAGACGCTGTTGGAGAGGTGACGCGAGGTCTGGAAGTGGTTGAGTTCGCATGTGGCATACCACATCTTCAAAAAGGGGAGCATTCAGCCAACGTCGGGACGGGTGTCGACAGCCACTCACTGATGCAACCTTTGGGGGTTTGTGCGGGTATCACGCCGTTTAATTTCCCAGCTATGGTACCAATGTGGATGTTCCCAGTTGCCCTCGCGACAGGTAACACCTTCGTCCTTAAGCCATCGGAAAAAGACCCGAGTATGGCGCTGATTATGGCTGAACTACTTAAAGAAGCAGGGTTGCCTGACGGGGTGTTTAACGTCGTAAATGGCGATAAGGAAGCGGTGGACGTACTGCTTACAGACCCTAGAGTTCAAGCCGTCAGTTTTGTTGGTTCGACGCCAATTGCCGAGTATATCTACAGCACCGCATCTGCGCACGGTAAGCGCTGTCAGGCGTTAGGGGGAGCGAAGAACCATTGCGTGCTAATGCCGGATGCAGACCTTGATATGGCAGCAAACGCGATCATGGGGGCGGCCTTTGGTGCCGCAGGAGAACGTTGCATGGCGTTGTCAGTGGCGGTTGTGGTTGGCGATGAAACTGGTGACAAGCTCATCGCCCAGCTTGAAGAGAAAATTGCGCAAATGCGTGTCGGGCCGGGGATCGTAGATGGGCGAGAAAATGACATGGGACCTGTGATCTCAGCACCGCACAAAGCGAAGATTTGCGACTACATCACATCAGGTGAACAACAGGGCGCCAAGCTAGTGGTTGATGGTCGTGATTTTGTGGTGGAAGGACACGAAACAGGTTACTTTGTTGGCCCGACGCTGATCGACAATGTTTCACCAGACATGACGATCTACAAAGAAGAAATCTTTGGCCCGGTCTTGTCGGTAGTGCGAGTTGAAGACTACGAGACGGCACTAGACCTGATCAATCGTCACGAATACGGCAATGGAACTGCAATATTTACCCGTGATGGTGAAACGGCTCGTCAGTTTGGTGAAGACGTTCTGGCTGGCATGGTTGGGGTGAACGTGCCTATTCCAGTACCTATGGCGTTCCACAGCTTCGGCGGTTGGAAGCGTTCGGTGTTTGGCCCACTCAATGTCCATGGCAATGATGGCGTTCGTTTCTACACCCGAATGAAGACGGTAACAAGCCGCTGGCCTACGGGCGTGAGGCTCGAACAACATGCGAGTGCCTTTACTATGCCGACCATGGACTAAGTGACTGCTCCGACTTATTGACGAAAAATCCCAGCATAAATCGCTGGGATTTTTTATGTTCAAATGCCTGAGAGTGGGGTAAACAGACCCTAAATGTTGACCCTTTTAAGCATTGCACGAATGCTAGCAGCGGCGATCAACTTATGAACAGGAATGATCGCTATCAAGTAGGCGTAACCAATCCATGTCCGAGTATTGACTAAAGTGGAGAGCGTGAACCGCCCCGGAGCGAGCTTGACTACTGAAAGGGAGACTTGCATATGTTTGTCCTCACTGGTGCAAATGATCTCTGTGTCTGAGAGTAATTCGACCTGATGTAATCCGATGTCTTGTCCCTGCCGTAAATCTTCGACCCGTAACGTCATCTTTTCTGCTGCCGCAGCAAAGCCTAACGGAGCGACCAAACGGTTTCTCAGCGCCATCAGTGTTTCAACGATGTTTGGAAGGTGGCCGAATACATCCACGTAAACCTGACTGGGAGAGCGCTGTTGGTCTGGGATCTCAAAGCTCAATGCGTCACAAAAGCCCCGTTTCTTTAAGCGCCCAGCCAGTGCACTTTGTGCTGGGAGCTCACTGCTTGCGAGTGTTTTCATCATCTCTCCTGCATCATCTGTTTCAACGCGTCTCTTACTTCCGAGCCTCCAATGAGAGCGAGAAACAAAAGGCCTCCCGGGATCAACAGCGCCATCATTATCGGCCTTAATACGTAGGAGAAGCAAAACAAGCTCGGCATAAATACCAACCACTGGCCTAATAGAGTTACGACTTTCTTGAGGTTTTCTTCCATTGCAGTATTTCCAAATCACAAAATTGAGCGTGCTCAATTAATAAATGAGCGCGCTCAATTTGTCAACTCATCTGGGTAGAGGTATGATCTAGCAGCAATATTTTGGGTGAAAAGAGCATGGGAAAAAGAGAACAAACGAGAGAGCGGATTCTTAGCGCGGCATGGGAATTGTTTGAAACGCAGGGGTATCAGGAAACGTCTACGCGTCAGATAGCTAGGCAAGCGGGAGTGGCAGATGGTACGGTCTTTAGCCACTTTGAAAACAAGCTCGCGATATTGCGTGAAGGTATGCTCAACCAGCTCACTCAGCTTGCGCAGCAAGGCTTGGCCAACCCTGTGAACGACGCAATGGAAATGGGGATGCAGTTTGCGACAACCTATTACGGTTATTACTTTTCCAATGTGAATCTGAGCCGAGCGCTGCTTAAAGAAGTCATCTGGGATATGGACTACTACCAGTCTTATAATGATGCGGTGTTTGCAAACTCGAACCTGCCGGTCAATGTAGCAGAGAAAATGCCGCTGATTATGGACTGCTACTTTATGACTCTGATTACTCACTTGAGCAAACCAGAACCCACTTTAGAAGCTGCCCTGAAAGAACTTGAAGGCAAATACCGCACTATATTGAATATTGGCGTAGTCGAGGAGTAGGCGCAATGGCAGAGCTTGATACATTCTTCTGACAAAGCCTTACAAAAACGATATATAACTTATTGAAAGGTTGTCGTATTTTCCAGCTCTGTTTAGTGTCTATGGTGAATACTCAACTATGAAAAAAGCGCTTTTACTCTTGCCATTATTGCTGTCTTCAACGGCGTTCGCGGGGAATCATCAAATCGGCTTTGGAATTGGGGGCGGCGGTACAGATGGTCCTAATGACTGGAGTGACTCGGGTTTTGCGGGAAAAATTGATTACGCGTATCAATTCCACCCGAACTTCGCTGCGGAAGTCGGTTATGCCGCGGTTGATGGTATGACAAGCAACATCGTCACAACCGTTTTGGGGACGACCAAGCAAGAAGTGAAATACTCTACTGGTTTTGCGGGCTTGAAAGCAGGCGTATCGCCTGTCTCTTTCCTCAATCTCTATGTTGTTGGTGGCGCGAATTATTCTGATGTTGAGAAAACGTATACGCCTTCAGGTGGAACGGAACGAACCGATTCTCACACGGGATTACATCCATACTATGGAGCGGGTACTGAACTGATTTTTTTTAGTACTGTTGGCCTGAACCTAGAGTACAGAAAGTTTGTTCTGGCTGATGATTTTGAATCCGATGTGGTCTTTGCAGGTATGAATATTAAGTTCTGATCTCGCCGAGATTCAAAAGAGAGCGAACGGGAGTAGCATGGAAGTGCTATTCCCGTTTTTGATCGTTTAGCAAGGCATGGCTTTGAGGTTAGGAGAGACGATTAGCTCGGCTGCTGTGACTGACTGCACATAATCCAGGTCAGTGTCTGGGGCTATCTCAATGATTTCAATACCTTGTGGTGTGATGGTAAAGACGCCTAGCTCGGTCACAATCAAATTGACCTGATTCATCGCCGTGAGCGGCAGGGTACAGTGCTTCAAAAGCTTGGGCTTGCCTTTTGCAGTGTGCTCCATTGCCACAATGACCTTTTTCGCGCCGACAACCAAATCCATTGCGCCACCCATTCCCGGAACCATTTTTCCCGGAATAATCCAGTTAGCCAGATTACCTTGTTGATCCACCTGAAGTGCGCCCAGCACTGTCGCATCAACGTGTCCGCCTCGGATAATGGCGAAGGAGTCAGCACTATTGAAATAGCACGCGCCTTCGATAGCGGTGATCGGTTGTGCTCCAGCGTTGACTAAGTCTGGGTCCTGATTATTTTCATCGGCTAGCTCATCAATACCCAGTAGGCCGTTCTCTGCTTGCATCAAGATTTCGATGTCTTTGTCGACTTCGTTAGCAACCAGAGTCGGCAAACCTATGCCAAGGTTAACGATATCACCGTCTTTCAGCTCTTGAGCAACACGGGAGGCAATACGTTTACGGATAAGGTGCTTTTCGTTGTTACTCATCAGGCTTCTCCCACAAAAATATGATCGACATACAAGCTCGGGGTATGAACGGCTTCTGGCTGAATGTCCCCAATCTCGACCAATTGTTCAGCTTCGACAATCACGCACTCAGCGGCAGTTGCCATTAAGGGGTTAAAGTTTTGGGTTGTTTTGCTGTAGAAAACATTACCTCTGAGGTCGACTTTTGAGCCGCGAATCAGGGCAAGGTCAGCTTTGAGGGGCTTTTCAAGTAGGAACTGCTGGCCATCCACTTCGATAAGCTGCTTACTTTCTGCAACAAGAGTTCCCAATCCCGTTGGTGTCAAAACGCCACCCAGACCAGCGCCTCCGCAACGGATTCTTTCTGCTAGCGTACCTTGAGGAACCAATTCAACATCGAGTACGCCATCGTTCATCTGGCGACCAGTTTCAGGGTTGAGCCCAATGTGAGACGCGTACAGTTTGGATACGCGCTGCTCGGCAATCAGGCGACTGGTGCCAACACCTGGCAAGGCCGTATCTGTGCTGATCAAGGTAATATCACGAATATCATTTTCAATCAGTAGATCGATGAGTTTTTCAGGCGCACCTGTACCCATAAAGCCGCCGATCATAATCGTCATGCCATCGCGCAAGTGCTGGCCTATCTGATCGGCTGAAATACGTTTCTTCATATTATTGTTCCTCACAACGTTTTAAGATCACTGCCGCGCCCATACCGCCGCCGATACACAGTGAGGCCAAACCCATTTGCTTGTTGTTTCTTTCTAGTTGATAGACAAGAGTAGTGAGAATTCGGTTACCAGAAGCTCCGATGGGGTGACCTAAAGCAATTGCACCGCCACTTAGGTTGCTGTTGTTGAGAAGCCATTGCGGCTCGACGTTGTGCTGGTGGCTAAGCTCTTTTATTACCCCTAATGCTTGAGCAGCGAAGGCTTCATTGAGTTCGAATACATCGATGTCACTCAGGCTAAGCTGTGCTTTTTCGAGGGTATTATTGATTGCGGTGACTGGGCCAAGACCCATGACTTCAGGTTTCAACGCACCCTGACCATATTCGACAATCTCAGCTAACGGTTTGAGGTTATAACGTTCTAGTGTTTCTTGGTTAACAAGAATGACAGCCGAAGCACCATCGTTGATTCCTGAAGCGTTGCCTGCGGTTACCGTCCCTTCTGGGTCGAAAGCGGCTCTTAATTTCGCTAGGCCTTCTATTGTCGCATTAGCTTTTGGATATTCGTCTTGAGAGACTTCAGTCTGAACACGACGTTGAATCACTGTGATGGGTTCTATCTCAGCCTTAAAGTGACCTTGTTCAATCGCTGCCGCCGCTTTGTTTTGGCTAGACAGGGCAAATTCATCCTGTGCTTCGCGGCTGATGTCGAGGTGTTTAGCCACGTTTTCCGCCGTAATACCCATGTGATAGTGATGAAACGCATCGGTCAGGCCATCCTTGATGATTGAGTCTTCGAGGGTTTGGTGGCCCATGCGGTAGCCTCTGCGAATCTGTCCGCTGGTAATAAACGCTGCGTTAGACATGCTTTCCATACCGCCTGCGATCACCACTTCTGCATCGCCAGCACGAATATGGCTGGCGCCATCCATCACCGCTTTCAGGCCGCTGCCGCAAATCATATTGATGGTGTAAGCAGGGACAGACTCTGGGATGCCAGCTTTGATGGCCGTTTGTCTTCCTGGCCCCATGCCTGTCCCAGCGGTCAGTACATTACCCATGATGACTTCGTCAACCAATTCGGCGGAGAGATTCGCTTGTGCAATGGCGCTTTGGATAGCATGTGCGCCGAGCTCAACCGCTGACAGTGGTGCTAACGATCCATTAAAGCTTCCAATCGGTGTACGCTTAGCTGCGACGATAAAGACACGTTTCATTTCTCAATCCTTTTGCCTGAATTCGATGGCTATAGTCTATGGAAAGCCATCGCCAAGGTGTTATCCCCAGGAATTCAAAGCGACTTTGCAAATATGCAAAACAACAATGTGGAACAGTTCACTGTTGATTGGTGACTTACTCATTAATGTATTGAAAATTAATGAGATAAGAGCATTTCTATGTCTATTTCTGCTGTTGAAACCTGTATCGCCACCGACACCGGAGTATTGGAATGACGCTAGTGACTGACCCATGGTTTTACGCCACGGCGATTCCCGCAGTATTGATCTACGGGATTGGCAAGGGTGGGCTAGGCGGCGCTTTAGGTATTATCGCCGTGCCTTTAATGGCCTTGGTGATTTCACCCACCCAAGCAGCGGCAATATTGCTGCCTATTTTGGTGGTTATGGATGCGTTTGCGGTTAAACAGCACTACCGAAATGCCGACTATGCCGTACTTAAGACAATGTTGCCTGGCGCTATTCTGGGTGTTGGTTTGGCGTGGGTATTTCTCAGTGTGACGCCTGAAACCGGCTTGAAATTGACCATTGGGTTACTGTCGCTTGGCTTTTGTTTGCAACACTGGTTGGGTGGCCGTTCGTCAAATGAAACACCGGGTAAAGTCAGTGCTTGGTTCTGGAGTTCATTGAGTGGCTTCTCCAGCACGGCGATTCACGCCGGAGGTGGGCCAGCAAGCATTTATCTTCTGCCCTTACAGTTAGAAAAGGTACGCCTTATTGCAACAATGGCGGTGCTTTTTGCGATTATTAATCTTTTCAAGTTGATCCCTTACGCCGCATTAGGCGAGTTTGATAAGACGAATTTGTTGACCGCCTTAGTGCTGATTCCAATAGCGCCAGTCGGGGTTAAGCTGGGGGTATTCTTACTCCACAGAGTCAGCCAACAAAGAATTTATCAGCTGTGCTATCTGTTCCTGTTTTTGTCAGGTGTAAAACTGTGTTGGGATGGAATCCTTGGATAAACAGCCCCATCACTATTAAGTCGATGGGGCAAGGTATTCACCGGTTATTTTATCTGGTAGTTAAGCGCAAGCTGGTACTTTTTCGCGTAATCTTCCAATAACTCTTGTTGGCTTTTATCGGCGTTACCATAAAACAGGCCGCCATGTTCAGCCAGATACTCATAACCATGCTCGATTTCTTTTTGCACAACATCGATTTTTTTCAGTGTTGCTGGTGTACAAGATTGGCCGTGCAAATCATCTTCAATATCCAAAACGTAAGAGCGAAACGCTTCAAGCTTGAACTGTTGACTGAGCGCTTGTTCGTTATCCAATGCTGCTTTCCATCGCTGAGCAATGGTTTGAAAGTGAGTAATAACTTCGGGTAAAGCAGCCTTCGAGGTTAGCCACTGAATCTTTCGCTGGTAGCTTTCAAGCCCGAGTTGCTTGACGCTTTCATAAAGAGATAACTGATGTGCCGAGCTAAGATTTTGTTCTAGTAACCAGCCAAAGAAAAAACGCGTCTCAAAGCGTTCTACAAAGTGGAAAAGCGGGTCGCTCAATCCATTGCTGTTGAGTTCAGAGAGTGGATCAAACGGGTACATATAACCAAAATCGAATAGCCATAGCTTGCCTACTTTATCCACCAGCAGATTGCCACTGCACAAGTCCCACTCCATCAGACCATGCTGCTCACACGCTTCCAGAGTATTGAACAATTGCTTGATGATCAACGGAGTGAGCATCTGCACATGTTCGCCTTCTATCCAAGGTGAAATCATAAACCCAAGGAGATAGTCGGCGTACAAAGTGGGTACTATATTCTGAAACAAAGCGGATGTGGCCGGGTCTTCACGTAATTGTTGGAAACGCTGCCTGCGTTGGACTTCATTCAAAAATGAATACTGGCCATCTAAGTTTTTCACCTTAGCGGCTGGGCGGCGTTTTTTCATGTTGTAGTCGCGGCCGTTGATACGCAGGTGGAAGACCTCAGCGGTTAGGCCTGAGTCAACAATCTTAACTACATAGGGTGACTCATAGGTCAGCTCGATAAGTATTTCAGGTGGCAATGGGCAACGGCTTTTGTCGCCAACGATAAGCGGCTCGCCACTGAGGTCGAAGTCTTGTTGAGCTTTTTGTCTCGCGTTCATGTGTATTCCTTCTCTTTTTTGTTATCAGGAGGATTAAAACGCGAGGCTGTACAAAAAACATCCTACTGATATGAATGTTTTTAGGGTGAGCTATAACGCTTACTTAAGCCTTATAGGGAGGAGTCTATACTCCTGAGCAGGAAATCTTTGAAGCGAGTCACGAGTGGTGAGGCTTTTTGGGGAGGATGATAGTAGAGATTAAGGCTCCAGATACTGGTTTCGTAATCTTCCATTAAAGGAACTAAAGACTTGTTTGATATTGCTTCTTCGACAACAAACTGGGGAAGATAGGCGATTCCGGTACTTTTGAGCGCCGCTTTCAAGAGAAGATCGCTGTCGTTGACTTCGACACTTTTCGGAACCTTCATTTGTAAGGTTTCCGCGTCTTGTCGAAATATCCAGTCGTTACTGCCGGTTAATGTCCTTGCGAACAAGCAATGATGTTGAGTGAGGTCCTGAGGGTGCTGAGGTTCACCGTGGCGCTGTAGGTAATCCGGTGAAGCGACAACGATAAATGGGCATTGCATCACTTCACGCTTTACAAGCAGCAGGTCTTTTTCACGATACCCCTGAAATGAGGCATTGGCGCTGATCATCAAATCACACTCACTGGCATGATCTAAAGCCCAGGGAGTGACATTCAAATTGAAAGTTACGTCTGGGTTTTCAGTCATGTAGTCGGCGATTTTATCGATCAGAAAATGATTGGCGTAAACGGGTGTAACGGCAATATTGATATGGCCTTTGTCGCTGGCCTGAAAGTCTTCCAACTTACGGCTGATGCGCTCAGCGTTATCGACCAGTGGTGAAAACTCATCGAATAGAGTCTGGCCTGCCTGTGTTGCGGTAAGAAGTCGGTTGGAGCGGTGGCAAAGTGGCACGCCAAAATGATTTTCGAGTTCTTGCAACCAGCGACTGCCAGCGGAAACACTGAGATTAAAATGACGCGATGCAGCGGAGATGGATCCGGTGCGGATTACGTATACAAAAAAGGCCATTTTATCCAGCATGCGACTTCCTTATGTGCCAAAGCGAGCACCTGAGTGCTCGCGGTATTTCCATTATTTTTATACGTGTGCGCTTTCCTGTTGATTGGTGGAGGGTTTGGCTTTGCCAAGCTTCTGAGCCATCACTTCTTCCATTTTTTCCAGCGCAACACCTTTGGTTTCTGGTACATATCTGACCACAAAATACATGCAGATCATAGAGAGAGCAGCAAATAACCAGAAGCTGAACCCGCCATTAAACTGCTCTCTGAGGAAGGCATTTTCATTGAGCATTGGGAATGATTGCGTGACGACAAAGCCTGCACACCACTGAGCGCCGACGGCGATCGCCATTGCTCTTGAGCGGATACTATTCGGGAAAATCTCTGAAATCATCGTCCAGCACGCACAGCCCCACGAGGTCGCATAAGAGACCACATACAAGCAAAGAGCAAACAGCGCAGAGTAACCTTCAGATTGGTTGTAAACCACAAAACCGACATAAGTCATGCTGAGCGCGCAGCCAAGCGTACCCCATTTCATTAACGGTAATCTTCCCACTTTATCGATCAGGTACATACCGAGTGCATTGCCGAGAATAAACACTAAGCCAATAAAGGTGGTTTGGAATAGTGCGTTTTCTGTGCCGCCAACAATGGGTTTTAAGATCTCAGGGGTGTAGTACATGATGACGTTGATCCCAGTGAACTGCTGCGCCGCGGCAACAAAGGTACCTACAGCAACGATTGACAGCATGAGGGGAGACTTAAGGCTCACCTGGCTTTTCTTCACCACACGACTCGCCATCAAAGAGTCTTCAATTTCATTGATTACGCGCTGCGCATGTTCTGCATCAGAAATGCGGGTAAGGACCTGTTTTGCTCTGTCTTTCTGACCTTTTAGCACTAACCAGCGTGGGGATTCTGGAATGGTGAAAAGTAGAGCGCCAAATATGATTGCGGGAATGATCTCTGAACCCAGCATCCAGCGCCAACCCAGATCCTGAAGCCACATTTCTGTCATGCCTTTGGCAATCACAAAGTTGACGTAGAACACCACTGTTTGGCCGACAACAACGGATTGTTGAAACATACTCACTGCACGGCCGCGAAAATCCTTTGGTGCGACTTCAGACATGTACATGGGAGAGACAACGGCGGCCAAACCAACTGCGACGCCGCCAACAATTCTTAATACGGTATAGAAAGTGAAAGTAGGGGCGAGTGCTGAGCCAACGGCTGATATAGCAAACAATATAGCGGCCAAGAATAAAGTTTTACGACGGCCATATTTGAGAGAGAACCAGCCTGCACTGACCGCGCCAACAATACTGCCTAGTACCACGCTGGAAACCGCCCAGCCTGTTTGCGCAGGTGTTAGGCCAAAGTAATTTGTAATGGGCCCAATGGCACCAGATATGACCGCAGTGTCGTAACCGAAAAGGATCCCACCTAACGCGGCGACACAGCAGATTTTAATAATGTAGGCAAAGTTTCGTTGACTCTTATCCGTCGAATGACTCGATGACATGTTTCTCTACTCCTTTATATGAGAACCCGTCTCTCGCTCTACCATCGAACAGTGTGAGCTGGGTTTGGATGTTTGTTCACGTAATGGCAATTCCAGTTGGCTGCTGAGTGTCTTTGACGACTTATTAAAATGTTGCAGCTATGTTGGGTTTGTTAATGATAAGAATTTTTCATTGTTTCGGTTTTTTATCCTAGTCGTTCAAAAGTTGTTCGGGAAGTGCAGTTGACGTGTTTTCCGGAAAACTGTTACACAAATCAAATTGTGGAAAATATTTTTCAATGGTCGTGTTTGATTTTAAGTATTTGATTATATTGTATTTATATTCAAATGTGAGCGAGGTCAATTTTATGTCTGAGGCCTTGTTGTGATTACTGTTAGCAGGTTTTTTCAGCAGTTTGTAAAGGTTTTTTATTGTTTGAAAAATATTTTTCATATCATGAGTGTTGTTTTATAGTAAGCAGCAACTCAACGAATTGGTGCGATTGAACGAGAGATGAAAAGCATTTTTCAAAAAACACCGCTTTAGCGCTCTGATTCAATCCGTTTTTCGAAAACTTAAATCTTTGGAGTACAAACATGAGTAAGGTGCAATACGGAATTAGCCCACTGACCTGGACCAACGATGATATGCCTGAGTTGGGGGGAGAAATCCCATTGGAAACATGTTTGAGTGAAATGGCGCAAGCGGGCTTTACCGGTACGGAGCTGGGAACAAAGTACCCGCGAGAGCCAGAAGTGCTGATCCCACTTTTAGAGAAGCATAATTTGGTTCTCGCATCAGGGTGGTACAGCGGTAACCTAATGACGCTTACAGCGGATGAAGAAATCGATGCTATGCAACAGCACATTCGCTTGCTTAAAGCCGCTGGTTGTAAAGCGATGGTGTATGGAGAAGTGAGCAACAGTGTTCATGGCGATATCGATACTCCGCTCTCACAGCGTGTCATCCTCAGCATGGAAGAATGGAAAACGTACGGTGAAAAGCTGACCAAAGTGGCGAAGTATCTTTTAGAAGAGCACGATATCAAGCTGTCCTTCCACCATCATGTTGGCACTATCTGTGAAACGGAAGATGACATCAACCTACTGATGGAGCTGACGGGGCCGGAAGTATTCCTAACGTTAGACACCGGACATGTGACTTATGGCGGAGGCAATCCAGTTACCATGATTGAGCGTTGGGGACATCGCATTGGCCATATGCACTTTAAAGATTTGCGTCTTGGCGTGATGAAAACGGCTCGTGACGCCGATAAATCTTTCCTCAATGCTGTGCTTGATGGCGTCTTTACCGTCCCAGGTACAGGTGATGTTAATTATGACGATGTCTTTGCTGCCCTCAAAGCGCGCAACTATGAAGGCTGGTTGCTGGTGGAAGCTGAACAAGATCCAGCCAAAGCACATCCGCTCACATTTGCAAAAACCGCCTACGAAAATATCTCAGGTTATGCAGAAAAATACGGTTTATAACGGCTAACAACGTCATGCAGGAAGCACGCGTAAAGTAGGGACGCTTTGCTTAAATGCGCATCAAATATCAATGTGAATTAAAGGTCGCCCCTGAGCCTCAAACGAGTGGCTTAACGAGGCTTAGGGACAAAACTAAGGACAGACAATAATGAAAACCATACGTCTTACGGTAGCAGAAGCACTGGCACAATATCTGGCTGCACAGAAAATTGAAGTTGACGGTAAAGTCGAGCAGTTGTTTGGTTGTGCATTTGCCATTTTTGGCCACGGTAATGTGACTTGCTTTGGTCAGCAGCTAAAGAATATTGAAGACAAAATTCCTACTTGGCGCGGCCAGAATGAGCAGTCGATGGCAACAGCGGCTATTGCCTACGCCAAGGCTAATCAGCGCCGCCGCATCGGTATTGCAACGTCATCTATTGGCCCAGGAGCAACCAATATGGTGACAGCAGCAGGGATAGCCCATACTAACCGTCTGCCAGTTCTACTTATCTCAGGAGACGCGTATGTCAGTCGTCTGCCAGACCCTGTTTTACAGCAGCCAGAAAACTTTTATGACCCATCCATCACCTGTAATGACGCTTTCAAACCGTTAACTCGTTACTGGGATCGAATCGTATCACCTTCGCAGTTGATTCATACTCTGCCGCAAGCGATCGACACTATGTTAGATCCGGAAACGTGTGGCCCAGCATTCCTAAGCTTACCTCAAGATATTCAGGGAGTAGCGTACGATTTCCCTGAAGTGTTCTTTGAAGAAAAAATCCACCGTATCCGCCGTCCTGAGCCTGAGTTAGCAGATTTAGAGGACGCAAAGGCTGCGCTGATGAAGGCGGAGAAGCCGCTGATTATTTCTGGCGGTGGCGTTCACTACTCACTGGCAACCGATGAGCTAAAAGCGTTCGCTGAAAAGCATAATATTCCGGTTGTTGAGACGATAGCAGGCCGCGCAACTATGCTGCAGGACAACCCACTGAACGCTGGTCCAATCGGCGTGACCGGTTCAGATTCAGCCAACTACATGGCTGCACATGCTGATGTGGTGCTGGCAATCGGTACGCGTCTTCAAGATTTTACTACCGGGTCGTGGAGCGTTTTCCGTAATCCAGACATGAAGCTTATCGCGATGAATGTCGCCCGTTTTGATGCGATTAAGCATCGAGCACTGGCGGTAAAATGTGATGCGCAACGTGGCATGGCGCAGCTGTCACAACTGCTGGGAGACTGGCGCAGTAGTGATGACTGGGCGTCGACGGCTAAAGCGCAAGCCGACGAGTGGAAAGCGGTCGTTCAACGCCGTACTAACCCTCAAGAAGGCGACTTGCTACCAGGCATGTCTTCTTATGCAGAAGTGATTGGCAAGCTCAACAAATCCATGCAACCCGGTGACACCGTTCTGACTGCGGCAGGAGGTTTACCTGCTGAGCTGGCTATGAACTGGCAGAACTACCAGATTGGCAAGTTTGACATTGAATTTGGTTTCTCTTGCATGGGATACGAAATCGCAGGGGGCTGGGGTGCGAAAGTCGCAAATCCAGACAACGACGTAGTCGTGCTTGTCGGTGATGGCTCCTACCTAATCCAGAACTCAGATATCTACTCGTCCGTTCTGACGGGTCACAAGATGATTGTGGTTGTGTGTGACAACGGCGGATTCGCTGTGATCAATAAACTGCAAACCAACACAGGTAACCAGTCATTCAATAACTTACTGGAAGATTGTCGACGCCCTGATGGTGAGCTGGCACGTGTGGACTTCGCTAAGCATGCGGAAGCGCAAGGCGCGATCAGCGAGAAACTGACCGACATTACTGAGTTTGATGCTGCGTTCCAGCGCGCTAAAGAAGCGGATCGCACCTACGTCATTGTGGTCGATATCGATCCTATCTCTCCTGCAACTTGGTCTAAATGCGACTGTTGGTGGGAAGTTGGACTACCAGAAGTAACTCGCAGCGAAGAGACCGCCAGCATTGTGGCGGAGTGGGAAGAAGGCCGAGTCAATCAACGTCGTGGCGTCTAAAAAGTTATTAGTGCATTGTTAAGCCGCACTGAAAAGTGTGGCGTTAAGAAGGAATTGAAACATGTTTAATGAAGAGCGTCGATTTGAACAACCTATTCGCTGGGCAATGGTCGGTGGCGGGCGTGGTAGCCAGATTGGTTATTCTCACCGTAATGCTGCGCAGCGCGATGGCTTATTTAAGTTAGTTGCGGGTGCATTCGATTTGGATGCCGAGCGTTGTCGTGATTTCGGCACCAATTTAGGTCTGGATAGCGATCGTTGCTACTCAAGCTATAAAGAGATGTTTGCCGCCGAAGCGCAGAGAGAGGATGGTATTCAGGCGGTATCAATCGCAACGCCGAATTCGACTCATTACGAGATCTGTAAAGCGGCGCTGGAAGCCAATCTGCACGTGGTGTGCGAAAAACCTATCACCTTTACTGTGGCTGAAGCCGAAGAACTGAAAACCATCGCAGCGCAGAACAACCGCGTACTTGGAGTTATGTACGGCTATACGGGCTTCCCTATGGTCCAGCAGGCGCGTGAGATGGTTCAACGTGGTGATTTGGGTGAGATACGTGTTGTAAACATGACCTTTGCGCATGGTTTCCACAACATTGAGCATGAAAAGAATGACCCTGGCTTAAAGTGGCGTGTTAGCCCTGAAGTCTCGGGCCCTACCTACGTGATTGGTGACATTGGTACCCACGCTTTTTACCTGTGTGAAATGATCACAGGACTGGAGGTCAAACGTCTGGCTTGTATGCGCCAAAGCTTCATCGAATCACGTGCTCCTCTGGAAGATAACGCTCATGTAATGATGGAATTTGAAGGCGGTGCAGTAGGTACATTGTGGGCGTCTGCAGTTAACTCGGGGGCTATGCATCAGCAGAAGATTCGCATCGTTGGCGAAAAAGCATCCATTGAGTGGTGGGATGAACATCCAAACCAGCTTAAGTATGAAATTCAGGGTGAGCCACCACGTCTATTAGACCGTGGTATGGGTTACCTGCATAACGACGCAGAGGGCGTGGCCTCGAACCGCATTGGCGGTGGTCATGCGGAAGGTTACTTCGAGTCTTGGGCGAACCTTTACCACCGTTTTGCTCTCGCGTTTCAGGCGGCGAATAACGATGATCAGGAAACTCTGGCAAACCTGTGGTATCCGGGCATTGATGCGGGTATCGAAGGTGTTCGTCTGTGTGAGAAGTGTGTTGAATCCGCTGACCAGAGTGCCACTTGGGTTGACTACAAATAGTCCAGAGATCACAGAGAGGGAACGGTATGACCAAGATTGCTATCGAACACGATCGTCAACTCGATGCCATCGTGCTGGGACGAGCTGGTGTGGATCTCTACGCGCGCGAGCTGAATACTGATATTCAGGATATTTCTGGATTCAACAAGTTCGTGGGTGGCTCTGCAGCTAACATTGCGGTTGCGGTAAACAAGCTCGGAGGCAAAGTCGGTTTCATTGGCTGTGTGGCCAAAGACTCGTTTGGTGATTACGTCAAACACTATATGAGTGGTTTGGGGATCAATCTGAACGGCATGATGACGGATGATTCTGGCTCACGGACTTCAGTTGCATTCACCGAGATGAAACCTTCCGACTGCGACGTGCTGATTTATCGTAACAACGCGTCGGATCTGACGCTCAAACCAGAGCAAATTGACGCTGACTATATTGCCAGTTCTAAGGTGTTGATTGTCACAGGAACGGCGTTGGCACAAAGCCCGAGCCGAGAGGCGACGTTGCTCGCAATGCAGTATGCAAGATCCAGCGGCACCTTGGTGGTACTGGATGTAGATTACCGCCCATATTCATGGCGCACAGACGTCGATGCTTCTATCTATTTTGGTATTGCATCTCAACTGTCAGACATCGTGATTGGTAACCGTGAAGAGTTCGACATGATGGAAACCGTTGTCGCACCGGGTAATAAAGATGATGACGCAACCGCGCAGCGGTTCCTGACGGGCTCAACTCAGGTGGTCATCATCAAAGCCGGAGAACTCGGCTCAAAAGTCTATGGCCGCGATGGCCGTTACTTCGAGCAAGGGATTTTCCCAGTCGAAGTGACCAAGCCATTTGGTTCGGGTGACTCTTTCGCTGGCGGTGTCATCTGGACACTGGTCAACGGCGGTGAGCTGGAACAAGCGGTCAAACATGGTTCTGCGGCTGCAGCGATCAATGTCAGTGGCACCAGCTGTACGGAAGCCATGCCAACCAGAGAAGCGCTGTTTAATTTTATTGAGACCAGAGAACAACGTTAAGTGTCGGAATGCCACTAGCGTCTTAGGTCTTGCCGGGCCAGTGTGATCAATAATGATCACCGACTACCTACCATCGTGGCCCGGCTTTCTTTTGGTCAGTCAGTATTAAAGGAAGAACAATGGGAAAGCATATTCCACCTTTCGATAACCACAATGAAGCGATTATCGATGTCAATGATGACACTACGCCGTTGTGTTATTTCAATCACGTTCGCCTTGCTCAGGGTGAAACGTTCGATTACATGTTAGACGACTACGAAACGGTTGTCGTTCTGGCTGGAGGCACTTGTAGTGTCACTGTCACTGAACAAAACGGGCAAACGCACGCTTTCGACAATATTGGTCAGCGTGAATCCGTCTGGACAGGTAACCCTGAATCCGTCTACGTGCCTGTGGGTATGACAGCCAAACTTGAGTGTGTCAGTGATCATGCAGATATTATGATCGCAGGTGGCCGATTTGAAGAGACACTGTCTCCTTTCTGTGTCCGTCAAAACGATGTCGACATCGTTCAATACGGGTCCGACGATACAAAAACACATCGTAAGATCAAGCACGTACTAGGGCAGAGCAATGCGGACAAGCGTGGTCGCCTACTGGTGAGTGAGTTGTTTACGGTTGGCGCTGGTGGTTGGTCGGGTTTCCCCCCACATAAACACGATGAAGACCGCGTTAAAGAAGATGGCAGCAAAGAAACCCTTTATGAAGAGGTGTATCAGTTCCGCTTTAATCCGGACTTCGGATTCGGTGCTCAGTTTCTATATGAACATGAGGATGACTTTGGCCCGGTTTACCACGTGCGTACTGGCTCTGTCATAGCGATAGACAAAGGCTATCACCCGAGTGTTGCTGCCCCTGGGTACGAAATGTATTACTTCACGATCATCGTGGGTAAGACATCTAAGTCTCTGATTCAACACTTTGATCCGCATCATGAGTATCAGGTTGAAACCATTCCGGGCATCAAGGACATGATCGCCAAATTCAAATAGGGAGCTTTTATGCTGGTTAATTTAAAGGATTTGCTGCCGGAAGCGGCGGCAGGGGATTTTGCTGTTCCTTGTTTTAACGTTTTTGGTTATGAAGACGCCAAAGCGGTTGTTGAAGCCACTGAGGAAACCAATCGCTCGGTCATTCTGGCGTGTAACAAAGACGTGGTGGATTTTTACGGTGTTGAAACCGCAGCATCTATGTTTCTCAATCTCGCTAAGCAAAGCAGTGCACCAGTTTGTTTGCATCTTGACCACACTTACGAGGAAGAGATTGTTTTCCGTGCACTCAAAGCTGGCTTTAGCTCAGTTATGTTTGATGGCTCGCAATTAACATTGGATGAGAACATCCGTCGTACGCGTAATGTCGCGCGTGTTGCTCATGCCTTGGGAGCGAGTGTTGAAGGTGAAATCGGTTCAGTGCCTTATGAGGAAGGCCGTGATCACATTAAGTCGATATACACCAGCCCGCAAGATGCTCAGCGATTTGCTGAAGAAAGTGAAGCGGATTGTGTCGCGATATCGGTCGGTAATATTCACCGCCTTACTCAGCCTGTCTGCGAGATAGATTTTGGCTTACTTGACCAAATTGCTGCGCAAGTTGATATTCCACTGGTGATTCACGGCACCAGCGGTATTCGTGAAGTGGACATGCTCAAGCTTAAGCAGAGCCGCGTCGCCAAATTTAACATAGGCACTTGCTTGAGGCAGGCATTTGGTCATGGACTGCGCGACTTGCTCAATCAGGAGCCGGATAAGTTCGATCGCTTGTACTTTATGCAGAAAGTCATACCTGCGGTAAGACAAGAAGCAATCCGAAATTTTGAAATTCTGGCTTAAAGTATTTCCAGAATAGATAGCTTGATGTATTCAGTCGTGCACCAATCAGTTATTATTTGAATTAGAAAAGCTTTTCGAGGAGAAGTGCAGGGTATGACAGTGGAAAACAGCCAGTTGGAATTGGTTCCTGCGGATTTAGATACACTACGTGATCGCGTGGTAAAGCGCTACGATAGGCTCAGCCAGCGTTTACAGCAGGTAGCGGATTTTGTGATGGCCCAGCCGATGCTGGTGGCCGTCGAAACTATGGCGACCATTGCCGAGCAAGCGAACGTGCCGCTCTCTACTCTGAGCCGTTTTGCCAATACTATGGGTTTCTCAGGCTTTAGCCAGATGCAGGCGTTGTTCCGCGAGCAATACCTGAATCGCCCGCGTGATTATAAAGAGCGTGTGCGACAGGCTCGTGAGCACGATGATATGGCATCGGACTCGCCAGCGGCAGTGTTCCAAGACTTTGGCCATGCCAATGTTGAAGCTATTGAGCAGTTACAAATAGCTGTTTCTCCACAAAAACTCGAAAAAGCGGTCTCTCTGCTTGATGAAGCAGAAACCATCTACATTCAAGGCATGCGCCGCGCTTATCCGGTTGCATTCTATCTCTGGTACGCACTGATGAAGTCAGACAATAACGTGGTCTTAATCGATGATCATGGCGGTATGCTGAAACCTCTGACAAAGCGTATGAACAAAAAAGATGTCCTGTTGTGTGTCACGTTCACGCCTTATGCGCCGGAAACCAGTGAATTGGTGGAAAATGCGCACGAGAAGCAGGTGCCTATCGTTGCTATTACCGACAACCAAATGACGGAAAATGGCAGCAAGTACGATGTTTGTTTTGAAGTGAAGGAAGGGGAAGTCATGGGCTTCCGCTCGCTCAGTAGCTCCATGTATCTGGCACAAACTCTGGCAGTCAGCCTGATGTGTCGGGAAATCGGTTAATTCTCACTTAATCGAAGGGTCACTATCCTCTGTGTGGCCCAAAATCTTTCAGACTCCCAATAAGGAGCTCTTATGCGTTTTGCACTTCATGGCATGTGCTCGTTGCACAGTAACATCCTGTCCGATATCCGCCTTGCCAAAGAAACCGGATATCAGGGATTAGAAATCCACACGGAAAAACTCTGGCGTTATATTCATGCCGGATTTACCGCTGAGCAGTTTAAATCTCGCCTTGACCAGTTTGGTATCACGCCCAGTGCGATTGATATTATTGGTGGTGTTGAAACAACCGACAAAAGCCAGCAGAAAACATTGTGGAAAGAGACAGAAACCTTGTGTCAGTTTGCAGCCGATATTGGTGCGCCAACCATTCAGCTTAACGCCTTTGAAGGGCTGAACGGGCTTAGCGTCGAAGACAATATTCAACTGACGGCACGAAACATACGTTCTATTACCGATATTGGCCGAGATTTTGGCATCCGCTTTCAATACGAAGGTGCGGCATGGACACCCATCGCTAAACTCAGCGATTGCCTCAAACTGCATGATGCGGTGGCTAGAGACAATTTTGGTTTTGTGCTCGATACTTGGCATTTCTGGGCCTGCCGTGGCGCATCACCAGAAGAGTTCGCCTCGCTGGATTCATCCCTGATTTATAACGTCCACATTTCCGATGGCAAACGTCCTGAACCTAATCAAGAATGGCCTGACGAAAGGCTACTGCGTGGTTATTTACCTGGTGATGGCGATATCCCGCTCGAGGAATATCTTGATGCTATTCGTGCCACTGGCTATGACGGATTTTATTCCGGCGAGTTCCTAAATGATCAGCTATGGGAGCATGATCATCACGATGTTGCGTCGGCGATGTTAGAGCGTATGAAGGGCTTACTTTTAACGAGCTAGTCGTTTCAGTATTTGAACCACGTTTGGCTATTTGTTACTCAGTCCACAAAATGAATATTTCAAACTAAAATATAGATGAAATAATCATTTCATTTGATAGTGTAATGGAAAATTCGTTTTCTTGTGAAGAATGGAGTGTCTCGCAATGTCGTATCTGCTTTCCAAATATCAGCCCGATGGCGCACAAGGGCTTGTGCAGTCTATTACGCCGCAATCGGCTGGCTGGCAATACGTTGGCTTTAAGGTTTACGAGTTGAACGCTGGTGATTCGATACAACTGGATGCTAATGCGGATGAGCTCTGCCTGGTATTGGTCGCTGGCAAAGCGACCATTTCTACCGATAGCCAGAGTTTTGAAAACATCGGTCAGCGTATGTCTCCGTTTGAGAAAACCAAACCTTACGCTGTGTATGTGGCACCAAAAGAAACCGTGCAGGTTGTGGCAAATACACAGCTAGAGCTGGCCGTATGTCAGGCGCCGGGGAAGGGGAATTACCCAACTCGTTTGATCGCTCCGCAAGATATTGATGCGGAACATCGCGGTCAGGGACAGAATCAGCGCTATGTGCACAATATTCTTCCTGATGACAAAGAAGCAGACAGCTTGTTAGTGGTTGAGGTGTACACCGATGAAGGCTGCACCAGTTCGTATCCGAGTCATAAACACGATCAAGATGCAGAGCCTGAGGAAACTTATCTCGAAGAAACCTACTACCACCGACTCGATCCTGAGCAAGGGTTCTGTATGCAGCGCGTGTATACCGATGATCGCGAGCTGGATGAGTGTATGGCGGTTTATAACAAAGACGTGGTTATGGTGCCAAAAGGTTACCACCCAGTAGCGACAATGGCGGGCTATAACAGCTACTACCTCAATGTGATGGCGGGCCCAACCCGAAAGTGGTTGTTCACATGGGAAAAAGACCACGCTTGGATCAATTCTGAACAATACGCAAAGAGTTCAGATACTGAGTGATTAGCCTGAGTAAGAACTTATATCGCTAAAGTTTGAGCGTACATAAGCGCTCCTGAAAAGTGCGTCACCCCCAATCACGCACATTTATGCCCACTGAGATATGCCAGTGGGCCTCTTTCCTACCTAATCTGTAAGGAGTACAGAATGTTTAATATCGCACTGTTTGGAGCAGGGCGGATTGGACAAGTGCATGCTGTTAACATTGCCAATCACCCGGAAACCCGTTTGTTTTCTGTCATCGACCCCTATGACGTTAATGCCAATATGCTGTGTCAGCAGTATGGCGCTAAGCGACAGAGTATCGAAGAAGCCATGCAAGACAGTGAGATTGATGCGGTGTGTATTTGTTCTGCAACGGATACACACGCAGATTTGATCGAACTGGCGGCAAAAGCAGGGAAAGCCATTTTCTGTGAGAAACCGATCGATCTTGATTTGAGCCGAGTCAGAGACTGTTTAGCGGTGGTTAAGCAGCATCAAGTTCCGATGCTAGTCGGTTTTAACCGACGTTACGATCCTCAATTCAGAACACTGAAAAACAAATTGAATCAGGGAGCAATTGGTGAGCCTGCGACACTGACCATAACGTCTCGTGACCCAGAACCACCGGGCGCTGATTATGTGAAGGTGTCTGGAGGCATGTTCCGCGACATGACGATTCACGACTTAGACATGGCGCGTTTTATTCTTGGGGAAGACCCTGTTTCCATTACAGCGCATGGCAGCTGTAAAGTGAACCCAGAAATCGGAGCTGCGGGTGATATCGACACTGGTGTTTTGGTGTTGGAATTTCCTTCCGGTGCAATGGCAACGATCCAGAACAGTCGCCGCTCAGGGTATGGTTATGATCAACGTATCGAGCTTCATGGTGAGTTTGGCATGCTTCAGGCGGCAAACCAAAATGAAAACTTGGTCAGCCAGATTAGCGAGCAGGGCAGGCAATCAGCCAAGCCAATGCATTTCTTCCTAGAGCGATACAAAGAGGCTTACATCGCGGAATGGCAACACTTTGTTGATGTGCTCAATGGCGCTGAGCCTGAGTGTTCAGGTGATGATGGCGAATATGCACTCAGACTGGCTGATGCGGCGCTGGAATCACTGCGTAGCAAAAAGACCGTTTCACTATAAGAAATTCAACCGGAAGCCCATTTAGGTTTCCGGTTCGTTTTACCTCGTTAGCAAACGTCGCTGGTTTCTTTGTGAACGTTAGCGGTTTGGTAGCCCGTTGGTGCTGACAGAAGTGTCTGCTTGATGGCGACCACATCATGTTCGTTGCAGTTACGTTCAAGCTCGTTTAAGACTAACGCCATCTCCTGCCAATTGAGCTTCTCTTCCATGGCCGTCATGATTTTATGGTGGCAGGTTTCTTCTACGTTGCCGCCAATCAGTAACTCTTCATACAGTTTCTCGCCCGGACGAAGACCAATGAACTGGATAGCAATTTCATCGTGATGCGTGTTGCCCAGTAAACCTTCTTTCTTACCCGATAATTGAATCATCTTACGTGCCAGCTCAACGATCTTGACCGGCTCGCCCATATCCAGCACAAACACCTGTCCATTGTGGCCCATAGCGCTGGCTTGAATGACTAGTTCCGCTGCTTCTTGAGTGAGCATGAAATAGCGGACGATTTCTGGGTGGGTAATAGTGATTGGGCCGCCTGCTTCGATCTGCTTTTTAAATAGTGGAACAACCGAACCCGATGAACCAAGGACATTGCCAAATCGGACAATGGTAAAGGTAGTCGCGGTTTTTTTGTCCGCTAAGGCTTGCAGAACCAATTCAGCCAGTCGTTTACTGGCGCCCATGATATTGGTCGGTCTGACCGCCTTATCCGTGGAGATAAGGGTAAAGTTTTCTACCTTAGCCTCAATCGCGGCCTGAGCACACGATAACGTACCAAACACATTATTCTGGATGCCTGCGATGATATTGTCTTCGACCAATGGAACATGCTTATAAGCGGCGGTGTGGTAGATGGTATCCACTTTGTGGTTTTTCATGAGCGCTATCAGGCGTTGCTCGGTTTGGACTGAGCCCAGTATTGGAATAATTTTTACTGTGCTTGTGCTGTTTTTCGCGCCGCCACTTAACTCTTGATCAATTTGATAGAGGTTATATTCATTCAGCTCAAACAGAATCAGGCTTTTGGGGTTTTGCTTGAGCACTTGTCGGCACAATTCCGAGCCAATCGAGCCGCCAGCGCCTGTCACCATGACATTCTTGCCGGTAATGTTTTTTGCGAGTAGCTGCTGGTTTGAAGTGATCGCCTCACGCCCGAGTAAAGCGGCGATGTTCAGGCTAGGATCATTCATTGTAGGCGAATGCTTTACGATAATAGGCTCTTGCTGTCCTCCGGTTCTAAGGTCTAGTTTGGCAACGCCTTCAGCAGACATCGCCGCAGATTGTAATGGCTCTCTGCTTGAAATATCACATACACTTGTCATGGTCGCTTCCTGATTTCACTCAATAGCAATGATTTACGCCCGATAATGTTAAGAAGGTTTTGGGCGGCTCATGGGTTTGATTGCCCTGATTAACTAACGCTCCTGACGATGTCTTCCCAACTCTCCGCCAACATACGTTCTGTAATCGGTAACTGGTGCTTATCGTGGATGTAATGGCAGTTGTTATGTGTTGCTTCTGAGCCGGCAGTTTCTGCTTTTGGATGTGGGATGTGGTAGGCCTTTGCATCCAACAGAAGCGTAAACTTATGTCCGGCGTTAAATAGCCTCAGTCCCAGTTCGACATCTTCGCCGCCCCAATGGGTAAAGTTCTCATCAAAACCGCCGGCTTCAATAAAATCAGAAGTTTTACCAAATAGATGTCCGCCCCAGAAAAACAGCCACGGATGAGTGTCGAAGCCTCTCATATGTCCGATTTGATTGAGCAGTCGCTGTCGGCAATCCAAGTTCGAGTCATGTTGCGTTAACGAGTTGAACAGCGTGTTGAAATCGTTGCTATCGAGTAACTGAGAGAAGGTATTGTTTGCGACGAAATGCTCTTCAAAACCGTGGCAGAATCCAATCTGGATGTGATCTGGGTTTCTTTCCATTTCGGCAAGATGTATTTGCAGTGCATGCCGTTCTAGGACTACGCCGCTGTCCAAATAAAATAGGTATTCGCCAACCGCTTGCTGGCTGCCAAGGTTGCGTGCGCTCGCCGCTCGGAATCCTAAATCGGGCTGAAAGCAGTAACCGATGTTCAACCGAGAAGAAAAGCTTTTGACCAGCTCTTCGGTATTATCTGACGAGCCATCATCAGCAACGATGACTTCGAAGCACTCGGTTTGTAATGACTGTTGGCAAAGTGATTCGAGCGTCTTCTCTAGAAGGTTCGCGCAGTTGTAAGTCGGAATGATGATACTGATTAACATGCTGTTTTCCTAAAGTGATGCGTATTGAGGTGTGTGCTGATGCTTGGCAAGCTTTAAGGCCGCAATACCAATGACTAAGCCGCTGACGGCGACGAAATACATGCCGCTGGTCAGGCCAAAATGCGTGGCGATGAAACCGATAGTCGGTGGACCCGCTAAACCGCCAATGGAACCAAAGGTGGAAATTAGCGATAAACACCCGGGGCCAATGGCAGCCGCTGAAGCGTAAATGATGGGTGAAACCAAAGAGACGGTTAAGCCGACAATAGCGAATGATATCCATGAAGCGTAAAGCCCAGACAGCCACACGCCTGTTGCGAGTGAAAAGCTGACGATAAGTCCGGCAAAGGCAATCAGGATGGCGTCGTTGTATTGCGAGCGCAGGCTGTCAGCAAAGAGTCGGCCAATAAACATCGCAGCGGAGAACACCAATACACCCGAAGGGGCGAGTGAGGGGCTGACGTCAATCACATCTTTGAGATAGATCGCGCTCCAATCATTCATTGAGCCCTCAATGATGGTTGCACTCAGGACGATGATGCCAAGCACTAAGGTTGTTTTGTTGATCAGTTTTGGTTCAGGCTGTTTGTCGTCTGAATCGGAAGTGCTGCACTGTTCTGAGGTTCGATATGCAACGGCAAACAACGTCAGAAGCGATACACAAATGACGGCGCCATGAACAATCAGTTCGGACGAAACAAAGCGAATCAGACCCATTGAAATCAAAGCCGCTGCCGCCAATCCTAAGCTGAACACAGCATGCAAGCGGGACATGCATTTAATGTCGTGTTTACGTTCGATGTCACTACCGTAAGTGTTAATCGCGGCATTAAGCCCTGCGCAGCATATGCCCTCAATAAACATCAAAACCAAACCTAAGTGATAGGAAGTGTTGTTCATGATTAAAGGGAGCAAACAAGCGGCAATACTTCCTAGTAGCAGTGCCATTTTTCGCGCACCTACATGGCGCAGTAGCCAGATGGTGAGCGGAAAAGCGGAGATCGCACCAAGACTTGTCGCGAGAAGGAAAAAACCGAGCTCCATGTCAGTAATGCCCATGGCGATTTTCAGGTCCGCGAGTCGCGATGCCCAACTGCCAATGTTCAAGCCTAACGCAAAGAACAGGCACAGAGCGGGCATAGTAACTGCCAACCAACTCGGCTGCCTTGAGTGACTTGGCTTTACCATGACTCTAGTCCTACCAATTTTCTGCCAAGAGGAGTGAGTTCGAGTGGCGTAAAGGGTTCAGGATCGAGCTGACCGCGCCAGCCACGTAGCCACGCTGGTGGACGAGCGTTTTGGTAGCAATTCACGCGCTCTTCTCGTGATTGGTACAGCACTGGGGGCACGTGCTCTTGGCTGTCGGCTTTGTACATAGCAATAAACTGAACAAGGCGAGGGTTGAGATGGTGAGTACAAACGTTGCCATGCGGTAAACGGCTGTCAAAGATGACTAAACTGCCAGCAGGGGCATCTATCTTCGTGACGTCTTGCTCGGTGAAAGGGTAGACATCCTCCAGATACAATCCATTAATGGTGAATTGATCAAACAGGCTTGGATCGTGGAACGTGTTGTCGATAATCTGGCGATACACTTGTGGCAGACCACCAAACGCACCTTGTTCCTTTTCTGTATCGGTCAGGTAAATCAACCCTTGGTAGACAGGAGTATCCATTTGACGGAAATCATAATCCCAATGCATTCGATTCGAATCATTGCCATATTGCGGTAGGTCATAACGGCACGGTGGTTTAAAAGAAGCGCGATCCATGGTGACCCACAATTGTTCTTCATTTAGAAGCTGAGCGAAGGCCTGATAAACGTCTGGATGTTGACGAACCTGCCAAAACGCTGGGTGATGATGCATCGGGACGGAACCCGTGTCATTGATTGGGTCCTGTTTGTACCAGGTGTCTCTATTGTTGAGATCAACTTCCATAAAAGAGCAGATCGCTTCTATGGATGACTGGCATAACTCCTGCGGGACAACGGATTCGATCACGGTATAGCCTTGTTCTGCAAGCTGCGCTCTCTTCTCATCCCAGTAACGGGCATTTTTACTTTCCATGATTGTCTCCGTGAATTTCTGCCAATACGTCGAGTAGTGTTGATGCGCATTTTTCAATGTGCTCTGCATTCCAGGTTGGGTGGAGGTGCAGGTTGAGTGTGCGCTTAGAAAGTGAATACGCCATTGGGCATATCTGATTGTCATACTGAACCGATTGAGGGTCGGTGTATTCGCTTGAGTGAAATGGGAAGTTGGCTTTACCGAAACCAATCAAATCGGTGTAGGCTTTTTCACGGTATGCTTCAGGCCACAGCACTTTGGTTACTGGAATACCTCTCTCGACCAGCTTCTTGTAGACGGACTCAGTACGTTGCTCATCAAATGACTGGTCGAAAACAATAGGGAATAGCCAGTAAGCATTTTGTCTGTCTGGAGTATCCAGCGGCAGGCTTTCAATGTATTGGCACTGAGATAAACATTCGCGATAAATGAAGGCATTTTTGCGTCGGTTGAGTAGGTTCCAGTCGTCAAAACGCTTCAACTCGTTGAGGCCGATAATCGACTGAATTTCGGTCATTCGATAGTTGTAGCCAACACGGTGATGGATGTATTTTTCCTTTTCTTCCATCTCCAGTAACGCCAGCTTGTGTTTAACGTCGAAACCATGGTCTCTAAACGAGCGACATTCCCACGCTAGGTTCTCATCATTGGTGGTAATCATTCCACCTTCACCGCCAGTGGTGAAATGCTTGCTTTGACAAAAACTAAAGGCCGCCGCATGACCCAATGTACCGACTTTCTGGCCGTAATATTGGCCACCAATGCACTGCGCGGCATCTTCAATCACCTTAATTTGATAGCGTTCAGCGATTTCCATAATTGGTTGCATATCGCAGACCACACCATACAAGTGAACGACAATAATCGCGCGGGTACGCTTAGTCACCAAAGCTTCAATTTTGTCCGGATTGATTGTGTGATCGGCGCTTACATCACAGAAAATCGGGATGGCACCAGCCTGTAAAACCGCATAGGAAGAGGCGATAAAACTGTAAGAGGGCACGATGATTTCATCGCCCGGGCCAATATCCATCGCACTAATGATGGTGTGTAGAGCAGAGGTACCAGACGAGCAACTGATGGCAAACTCAGAGCCGCACCACTTCGCAAAGGCGTCTTCGAATTCTCGCCCTTTGTTTCCAGTCCAGTAATTGACCTCACCAGACTTCAGTGGCTCTATAACATCTCGAAGAGAATCGGGGTGAAATGCAGGCCACTTGGGGAATGTTGTTGTGTGTTGCTCATTCATAATGCTTTCTCTGTAATGTGTTGATATTCGGTGTTGCAAATAGAAGAGCTGCGATTGAGCAGCTGGATAATTTGATTGATGATTCTGTTCATGCCGTTGCTCAGATCGAATGTCTGGAGTCGGTTGGAGATAGTGCGCCTTAGCTGATTGTTGGTGGCGAGTCGTAAGATCTGACGTTCAATAACAGAATGATCCACCAGTTGGCCATTTCCGCAGTATGGAAAAAGGGCATCTCGATAGAAGGTATGAAGACACTCTCTCGCATTGGCCGAGATCACCACGGTAGGTAAGCGCATAAAAGCGGCTTCAAAGACAGTTCGGCAATTGGCGGTAATCGCCATGTCCACCTGAGCCATCAGCGGTGCGATGTCCTGGCCGATAAACACTTCCGCGTTAAGTGATTTTTCCTGTATGAACCGTATGACTTCTTTTGGCTGTTGATAAGAGCCGCCTAAAGCGATGATATAGTTCAATTGGCAGAGGTAGTCGTTGTGGGCGATGACTTCCAAGGTTTTTTGGGTTAGATTGCTTGGGTCTTCGCCACCAAAAGTCAGCAGAATGCTACGCACCGAAGGGCTTAAGGTGTTGCTGATTTTCCGGTGCAGAAAAAACTCTTTTCTTATATCAACATAATCATGGCCAGACAGCTCTTGGCCCAGACCGGTTTTCGGATAGACGGCATTAATGACGCAGTCTGCATGTACTCCACCAGTGCCGAGATCCTCAAAATTGATGATTGGAGTGTTGAGCTTTTTCAGCGTACTCACATACGCTTCGGATGTATTGAGGACATCATTAATAATCAGATCAGGCTTTGCTTGGGCGATGATGTTCAATAAGTCGTCGTCGCTTGCCGCTAGTTGGTATTGTGAGATGTTTTTTTGCTCGCAAAAGGATAAACCAAGGGAGCTATTTGGAGTCAGTACAAACTTGGATTCAATGAAACTGGGTAAGGATTGCGCAATCGTCCATGCACGGTAGCAGTGCCCAAGACCTTTTCCTTTTTCTCCTTTGATGACAAAAACCACTTTGTTTAGCCGCGGTAGCCGAGTTTCAATACGCTTGTTGAGGTTTTCAGTGACGTAGCTGTCCATAGTTTGGTCCCATTTCTAAGTCGTGGAGATGGATGTGGTTTAATTTCGCGACAAAAAATAACACCAAGACACTAGCATTTATTTGATAACATGGGATTAACATTTGTGGAAAGAAAATCACAAATGAACATTTTTTATTCTTAATTAGTCTGATTTATGCAGTATTCAAAGCATTTTCATTAGAGCTAATACTCTTTGTTATTACTTTTTCTTGAGATATTTAGTGATGAGAAATAACTGATTAATATGAATTGTAATGCTTAATGAGTTGATGGTTGAAGCTGACAAACTGGTTTTATGTTGGCAAGAATCGCTAGGGTTTGGTGAATCGTTTGATACCAACATTTCCAAGTGATTTAGCTTTACTGTTCGTTGTTACTCGAAACAACAAGCAAGATATATTGATAAGTAACGGAAATAGGTCTTAACTCATACAGATAGAAAAAATTGATAACCCAGAGTTATCTTGGCTAGGAAATAAAATGAAACTGTTGATTGTAGACGACTCGCCCACGATCGCTGCGCTGATAGAAAGCTTTATGGAGCAGCGATTTGCTGACAAGTTTGAAGTAGAAATTTGTACTCATAGTTCAGAGGTCCCTCAGCTCTTGGCTGAAAATCACTTTGATGTTGTTTTGACCGATGTGTTTATGCCGGAAATGGATGGTTACGAGGTGATACAGCACCTTAAGAGTCATCATCCGGATACTGCGGTTATTGCTATGTCGAGTGGCTATACACATGCCTCTGCGGAAAGCAGCCTGCAGGCTGCCAAGTTTTTAGGTGCAGTAACGTCTATAAACAAAAACAATCTCAGCAGTGATCTAGAAAGGGTGTTTGCGACCTTTTAGATCTTATCTTTTGTTTGGCACTATCCGCTTCACCGTATTGCAACGTTTGAACAAAGCTGGTTATAATTCGCGCATCACTTTACTAGGAGCCAATGCCTAAATGAACAGCTAACTTCCTGACATCCAATATAAACAATACTTTGGACACTCGGGGTTAGTGGGCGTTGCCGCAATCTTAGTACCTTTCTAAAATCCACCAATGGTGGTTCTTGCCAGTTTATCTGGATTATCTCGGCATTTTATACGCTCGGCCATATCACCGCACAATGGCGACCCCTTTTTGAATTAAAAAGGAGGCGATATGCCTGCATTAATTGCATCTCAAATTTCACATCAGCTCGAAACGGGTGAATGGTTATTTCGTTCGATCAATCTATCGTTGAATCATCGTATTACTGGCCTAACTGGAAAAAATGGTAGTGGTAAGTCGGTGTTGCTTTCCATCTTGACGGGGGACTGCTTGCCTGATGCTGGCAATGTCGAACGTCAAGGGAGGATTGCTACGTACTCTCAGCTACCTTCAGAGTTGTTAGTCAGTGATATGACCATTGCGCAATACCTTGGCATCGATGACAAACGTCAGGCTCTGAGAGCGATAGAGCAAGGAAGCACGCGGCAGGAAGATTTTGACCGCCTTAGCGATGACTGGGAGGTAGAGCAGCGAGCAATCGAGCTTATGGCTCAGTTGAGCATTGCGCTGTCATTGGATGACTTTTGTTGCCACCTAAGTGGAGGACAATTAGCTAAGCTTCAGCTCTATTATTTGTTTGAGCAAAGTCCGGATATTTTGTTGCTTGATGAGCCAACTAATCATCTCGATACCCAAGGAAAGCAGTGGTTGATAAATAAACTCAAAGCATTCCCCGGTAAGATTCTATTGGTCAGTCATGATAGAGCGTTACTGCGTTGTGCGGATGTTATCTGTCACCTCTCACCATTAGGTTTGAAAAGCTATCGAGGTGGCTATGATGAATTCCAGCGCCAATATGACGTAGAGAAACAGGCTTTAAGCAGCAAGATTGACAACCTCAAATCAGAAAAGAAGAAGATTGAGCGTCAGATCCAGCTCAATGCCGAAAAAGCCCAGCAGCGAGAGGCGATGGGCAATCGCGCAAGAAGATCAGGCAGTCAGCCAAAAATTCTAATGGACGCAATGAAAGACAGCGCGCAAGTCACTCGCTCTGCTGCTATCACGAATCAAAATAATCAGTTGAAGCGGAACCAACACAAGCTGGAGACGTTAAAGAGCTGGCAGGAAGACGGGAAGGAGCAGAGTTTTTATCTTGCCCATACTCAAGTGGACAAGAGACACAATCTAGCTTCTATTGCGGATTTCAGCTTAGATAAAAGTCGTTGGCAAACCGTGAGCATAAGAGTGGAAACACAGGATCGGATACACCTATCTGGCAATAATGGCTGTGGGAAATCGACTTTATTGAAAGCACTGAGTTCACCAGCGGGAAGCCTTGAACAAGGGATTAAATGTAATGTAAAGACTGTCTATCTAGATCAACATTTTAGTTTGCTTTGTCCGAATATAAGTATGTTGGATACGTTACGCAATTCTTGCCCCAAGCTGTCAGAGAGTGACGCTCGGACTTTGTTAGCTGGGGTTGGCTTTCGCAGAGACAGTGTTTACAAGATGGTCTCAGCGCTGAGTGGTGGAGAAAAAATGAAGCTAGCGGTATTAATGGTGAGCCACCAATCTTGTTCGCCGTTACTTTTGCTTGATGAACCAGACAATCATCTCGATATCGATTCAAAGCAACGGCTGGCCAAAGCAATATCTACGTACCCAGGCCCTTTTATTTTGGTCAGTCATGATCAAGATTTTGTCGATGAAGCCGGAATCAACAAAACGTTAGAAATTAAAGCCGTGTAAGGCAGGTAGGGGCACACTGTGGCCCCTAACCATTTCCAACACTTTGGTCATTTGATTGAGAGGAAGTCTCCATTGCAGCATACAGCGCATCTTTTTTAACGGGTTTAAGCAGTACTTCTTTCGCTCCGTATTGATAGAACTGCTGCCTTGCGGCGTTAGTTGTGTCAGCCGTACAGGCAATTATTGTGGTTGGAATGTTGTGAAACTGAATAATCAGTTTGGTCGCTTCCAACCCTGTGAGTCGTGGCATGTGATTATCCATAAAGATGTATTCATAATTGCCTGCTAGTGCCATCTCTACGGCTTCCTGCCCGTCTTTTGCACGATCAATATTGTAATAACCCAATCCTTTGAGGAATTTCGATAAAATCAGTGCATTCACTTGGTTATCTTCCGCGATCAATATACGAGTACCGTTCGAAGCCTTATCTGGTGTTTCATTCTCTGTATGTGTCAGCGGCACTCTGATTGATATAAGTGAATGCCCTTCCGGGGTATAACTTAATTGAATATTTCCGCCATTTTGGCAAATGAGAGCTTCAACTTTGTGGAAACCGGCACAGATGCCTTCCATTAATCCATGACGCTGCAATGGGCTTCCTGGCAGTTCAGACATCAAACGACAGCTAACCCCCTTGTCGGTAGAACGTATCTGTACAATTAGAGATTCCGAGTCTCTATCGTCAATCACTTCTGCGCTCACTTCAACGTCTCCTCCTGGGGCTTGGTTAATCGTTGTGAGGGCGAAGAAACACACGGTTTGGTTGAGTAAGTTCCCATCAAGCAGATATTGCTTGCTGTCGTTGACGTTAAATTGAGTAGAGAAGTTGACGTCGTTACCGTTGGCGAGCGGTGTTAACTTTTTGCTCAATGATTGCAAGTGCTCGGCCAATTTAATCTCTTCCGCTTTGCTTGCCAGAGAATCGACATCTGTTGCTGACAGGGTGAGAATATGTTTGATCGAAGCGTGGAGTAAATCACCGGAATGTTTAAGTCGAGTGGCTAATGATTTGATCTGTGAAAGGTCATCGCTGCGTTCGATTTGTTTTAGCGGTATAACGATACTGTTGCTATAGACTTTGAGTTCATGATTAATCAGCCGCATGAAGCGTGACTTGTTTTCCATAGCTGACTTCGCCAATTGAATCTCTTTCTTAAGTCGCTCTTCTAATTGTTTTCGTTCAGTAATATCCCTCTCGACAGCCACAAAGCGCGTGAGTTCTCCATCTTTAAATACAGGAGCAATCGAGATGTCAATCCAGTATTCACTACCATCCTTGCTGTAATTAATAAGCTCACAATCGATTTGCTTCGCTTGTTTGATGGCATCTGACAGTGCTTGGACTTGCTTGATATTGGTGTTTGGTCCTTGGAGAATATCACCTGGCTTTTTACCTTTTATCTCGTCCAGTTGGTAACCCGTCAACTGCACAAAGCCCTCGTTGACCCATGTTGTGTACCCTTTTGGGTCTGTTACCACAATAGCATCACGGGCATACTCTGCGACAAATCCCTGTGTTGAACGAAAATCAGAAACAACCAGTTCGGTTTGAAGCTTTGATAGCTTCTGCTCTCGATCCTTGATAGCCAGCGATACTATCGTGACGACCCAGATTGCAGAAATTGCGAGCAGACGATTCGCTATCTCACTCCAAACAGCGTTCCCAGCGGACGTTACGTAATGGCCCACGAGAGTGAGTAAGGTACAGATAATCGCCCAAGCAACGATAGAATGTTGGTTTCTCAATGCCATGGAGAGTAGGATTATGGCGATGTAGGGGAGGCCTGATGCCACTTCAGCTGGCATTATTAAATCAAGGTACAAGAACAATCCTGCGAGTAGGGCAAGAACGGCGTGTAGTTCGTATCGACTTTTCGTGAAGGTCCATTTCATAACGTTGCTTTACCTTAGCCAGTCTTGTTGTGCGGATTTAATCGGGTTATCAATCGGCTGGCTTCGTGGCTATTCACCATCAGTCGGTTGACTAGTTTTTGCAGCAGCTCGATTTCAGGAATTTCCCCTTGTCTTGCAATGTCTTCTGTCTTTTTCGTCAACAGGAGAACTTCTCCCATCGAGAACTCGAGAGCGATACCTTTGATGGCATGCAGAATAGCGTGAAGTTCGGTTGGCGTTGTATTGGAATGTAGTTCGATCAGAGAGTCGGTTTTAGTATCCAACTCAAATATTAATGATTCGAGCAATTCAACTTTCTCTCTATCCTGAAGCTCAAGCTGATTGATCAGCGGGCTCTGTGAGATTTCCTCTTCTGTAAGCGGCAACTTATCAACGGGGAAGCGGATTAGAGTCGATATGTTGTTGTTTGCGTTTTGAGGTAACTGTTTCACGGCTTCAGCCACTTCTCGGTGGGTGGAAAACTGACGTGAAAACTGACTTAATGCGTTTTGTAGACTGCTCTTTTGTAGAGGTTTAGTCAGGACAAAATCGGCGCCTCGGGCGATGAATTCATCGTGTGCTTCTTTGAAAACGTCGGCAGTACAAGCAAAAATGACGGTGCTGAGCCTGAGTTTGGTTCGTATATGTTCAATCGCATCCAGACCATTCATGTTTGGCATGTGGTTATCCATAATGATCAGATCATAATTGGAATGCTTAAGACGGCTGATTGCCTCTAGCCCGTCATTGGCATGATCAACCAATAGCCCCATAGACTCGCAGAACTTCCTCGCTACCATAGCATTAACTCGGTTGTCTTCGACCAGCAGAACGGTGAAGTTATCAAGTAAGGAAAGCTCATCTGAGGATTGCACTTGAGCTTCGCTTATTTCCAACTCTTTGAGTTCAAATGGGATAGTGAGGGTGAATTGTGTTCCCACATTTGGCTGGCTAAAAACGGACACTTTGCCGCCCATCATTTCGACCAACCGCTTAACAATAGATAAACCGAGCCCAGTACCACCAAATTTACGCGTCGTGGAGAGTTCAGCTTGCTCAAATGGAGTAAAAATGGTATCGAGCTTCTCTCGTTCTATTCCTATGCCGCTATCGGTGACGCTAATACAGACATTGGGCGGCGTCGACGTGTCGAGTGCGAATTCGATTTCAATCTTACCCGTTTGGGTAAATTTGATCGCGTTGCCGACTAGGTTAAACAGAATCTGCCGAGTTCGTGCAGGGTCGCCATGCAGCTCGATATTGGCGGGCACTTTGTTGCGGGTGACTAGTTGTAGGCCTTTGTTGACGGCTTGGGGGCCTAGTGTTTTTTCCAGACTGAGTACTAATTCGCCTATGGAGAAAGGATGAATCTCAAGCTCCAGTTTTCCTTGCTCGACCTTGGAGAAATCAAGTATGTCATTGAGTATGGTCATCAGGTGTTGACCTGAATCGATAAGGATTTGAGCCTGTTTCTTGGTTTCCAGCTCTTGAGATTCATCTTTGATGATTTGTGCGATACCTAATACACCGTTCATGGGTGTTCGCAGTTCGTGGCTCATGGTGGCGAGAAAAATAGACTTCGCTTCATTGGCTTTTTCGGCGTTTTCAGTGGCGACCTGATACGCATTATTGTTACGGTTGAGTTCGGCGATGCGGGCAATAAAGCCAAACGTTGCCAAAGCAACAAACAGTATGGCAGCACCAATCAAGACTTGGGAGGTAGTGTCTCTAAGTCGAGCTGATGTCGCAGTGAGGCCGAACTCCGCTTGTTCAAGGAACACAACACTGTCGTGTGACAGCAAGGTGGATAACAGCCGCTCTCGTTGTGCATTGACCTGAACAAAAGTTTGAGCAAATCGCGTGACTTCTTCATCGGCACCGATTGCGTTTTCATCCAGCATATGGGAAATAATTTGCTCAAGTGATTGGTTGTCGGATCTAAAGCCGCCTCCATCCATCAATTTGTTCTTTAGGGAGTGTAAAACAAATTCACGAGCAACGATTAAGCCGATGGTTTGATCGAGTGTGCCCGCCAAACTCATGGCAGATGAATGGAAATTATTGAGTAGCGTTTGGGTAGGTAAGTTCTGAAAAAGCGTTGAATGCAAGTCTGCTTGTTGATGTCGTTTCTGAAATTCCGTCAGCTCTCTTTCGAGTTCCACAAGTTGATTGGCCATTTGATAAGGGTCAGAAATACCGCGGATGGAAGCACCAATTACTTCATCACGCAGTTCAATCACTTCATGTCCCATGGTTCGTACTTGCTCATCGTATTTGGCCAATTTGTTCAATTCGCCATAGGCCATATAGACGTATGAACACATGGCGATAAAAATGAGAATAAATGCTGCAAAGGCGAGCCTGATTTTATTCATTTTCAAACTCCTGCAAGATGGCTGGTCTATCTCCACTTAACGAATTCAGGAAAGCTTCGAGATGGGCGATGGTTTCGTCGTCAAACGTTTTTCCTAACTGGCTTTCACCCATGATTTTAATTGCTTCTGAGAGGTGCTGTGTCTTTCCATCGTGGAAGTAGGGTGGCGTCAGGGCGACGTTTCTTAGGCTGGCGACACGAAAGAGGTAAAGATCGTTCTCATCCTGAGTAGTGTTGAACCGTCCTTTATCAGAGCTGCGATTTTCTCCAGTAGTCGACTGGCCAAAGTAGCCAAATCGCATGACCATACCGCCGCCGATGTTGCTGCCCTGATGACAACGAACACACCCTTCTTTCTGAAAGGTTTGCCATCCGAGTTTCGCTTCAGGGCTGAGTGCGTTTTCATCGCCTGCTAAATATTGATCAAACGGGGAGTTTGGTGTGCTGAGGGCATTCATAAACTCAACCAGAGCTGTCTTAATGTTGTGTTCTGTAATAGGAAGCTCTGCCTGCAAAAAATATTGTTGGTAGATAGGAGACTGGCTGACGTATTCGGTAATTTTTGACCAATTTGAGTCCATCTCAACCGGGTCATGAATGGGGCCATCAAGCTGCTCATGGAGGCTGTTTACCCGACCGTCCCAGAAAAAACGGTAATTCAGGCTCGCATTAAATATCGTAGGGGAGTTACGGGTTCCAAGGCCTTCTACTCCAGTAGAAACCGCCGTCGTTTCAGCGCCGTTAGTGCGTAGATTATGGCAGCTCTCGCAACTGACCTTTTTGTTAGATGAAAGGTTAGGGTCGCGAAAAAGCACCCAACCGATCTTGGCTTGAGTACGGTCAAACTCTGGGTGTTCTGGAATGGGAGAGACCAAGCCGTAGCGTTTGTTTTGTTCTGTTTCACTGTGTTTATGGTCGTGCTGGTGTGAGTCATGGTGGTCGGGTTCTGAGGCGTGATCATGCTCTGCGTCATTGTGTTTTGAATGTGATGAGCTGAAGCCTTCATAGAGTAGAAGGCCAATAGAGGCAGCCGTGATAAAGAGCCCTATCCACAATAACGTTTTCTTTTCCATCTTATGTCCACTCTTACAGGCACTTAGCACCTTCCGTGAGTTTGTTCTTAATATAAATCTAGTTGCGCACTATTCTTGAAGCAATGTCAAAGCAAAAAGAAGTATAGAATACTACTTTAGGGGTATTAGAAATGCCTTAACCCGGCGTTAACCCCATCGTTTGTTACCGTGCTTGCAGATTAGCGGGAGAAGACAACGATGACATTGCGATATTCCATTCTTGCTCTGACGCTGGCAGGCGTTATGGGCTGTGCGACGGGGACCGATGCCGACTTTGCCACACAGGCTGAGCAGAATAGTGCTCAGTCTGTTGAGCAACTGCTGGCGCAGGTGGTAGCCGAGCGACAACTTTCACTTGAAGCTGACGACATAAGCCAACCGACTCAACTGACGGATCTGATTTCTGTCCCCGAGCTTGATCAATACTTACACGCCGCGTTTGCTCATAGCCCTAGTTTGCAGCAAAGCGTTATCGCGCTGAAAATTGCTTATGCTCAGCAAGGAGTCACGGTGGCAGACCAGCTACCTACGGCGAATGCCAGCTTTACAGGTCAATCCAAAGAAGATACCGACGACAGCTATACCGGCGAAGTGACCGTGAGCTGGGAGCTGGATCTATGGCAAAAACTGGCAGATAGCAGCGAGGCAGCACGAAAAGATGTTGCGGCCTCTCAGGCAAGCCTGCAATCAGCCAAAGATTTGCTGGCGGCCAATATCATGCGCAATTGGTTGGAAATCAGCGTCAATCAGCAATTACTTGATATTGAGCTGAGAAGGCTGGATGTATTGGAAAACAACGAGGTGTTGGTATTAGAGCGCTATCAGGTGGGATTAGGCAGTCTGGAAGACTTAGATAACGCGAAAACCAGCACGGCGTCGACGCGCTCAACTGTCGCTAAGTATGAGGAAAACCTAGAACAGAGCAGACGTAGCCTCCAACTCCTAACCGGGCAATGGCAACCCGAGTTGCAGCAGCCAGAGGTAGCGATGACGTTTCCACAAGTCGTCAACCCTCTCGATTCTCTTACTCAGCAGAATATGGCAGGCCGACCAGACCTACAGCAAGCTTTCTACAATATCGAAGCTGAAGCCCTTCGTACCGACGCTGCTTACAAAGCTATGCTGCCATCGTTCAGCTTAACGGCAAGTTTAACGGATATTGCCCAGTCACCCAGCGAAGCCTTGCTAACGGATCCATTGTGGAGCCTACTCGGACAACTATCGGCGCCACTTTTTCAGGGCGGAAAGCTTAAATCTCAGGCCGAAATTGCTCAACTCACCACAGAGCAAAGCTATTGGGCTTATCAGGAAACCTTGCTCACAGCGATCAATGAAGTGGAAAACGCTGTTGGGCAGGAGTATTCGCTTGAACAGCAGCAATTGCATCTTAATCAAGCCTTCACAAGTTCGAAGCGTAGCTTTGTCAGTTACGAAGAGAAATATCGAAAAGGTCTGGTCGACATCTTTAATTTACTGTCCGTTCAGCAGCAGACCTACGACACCGAAGCACAACTGGTTAATGCCACTTATCAACGTTTATTAAACCGAATCGATTTAGGCCTAGCTCTGGGCTTGGGAGTATCATCATGAAAAAAAATGCCATCACTCTAGCGGTGACTCTTGTTGCTGCCGGAAGCATCTTTGCCGCCATTGGCTATAACGGTAGTCACATGGCTCAGGCGAACGAGAATAGCCAGTCTGAGCAACAAACAACGGAAACTTTGCAGCAGCCATTGGTGAAAGAAAGCTTAAACCTCCAGCAAGTTGCAGTGCAGATGACAACCAGTGCAAGCTATCAGGCTCAGGTTGTGGGTTATGGAGAAACTCGGTCTCGTTATCAACTTAACTATGCCAGTGAAGTCAGTGGGCGAGTGAGCACCTTGTCTGATGACTTTGAGACAGGAAAAGTAGTCACTAAAGGTACGATACTGGCAAAGCTGGATGATACGTCATATCAGCAGGCGTTAGCTCAGGCCAAATCTGATGTTGCAACGGCTGAGCTTGAGTTGTTGGAAGAGCAGCGAGAAGGAGAGCAGGCTAAATCGGAATGGCAGCGTTCAGGCCTGAGTGGCGAGCCGAACTCACCCCTGGTCCTTAGAGAGCCTCAACTTGCCAGCGCTGAAGCAAAATTAGCCAATGCAAAGCAGGCGTTAAACAAAGCAGAAAAAGACCTAAAAGACACGGTAATACGTGCGCCTTTTACGGCGCTAGTCGTGAGCAGAGATGTTCAGCCGGGGAGCTATTTGAGTGCGGGCGGCGCAGTCGCCACTTTATACAGTATTGAACGTGTTGAAGTGGAAGTGCCACTGTCAGAGCAGCAATGGGCGAATCTGCCAACCTCCAACGATATGGGGGACTGGCAGGTGACATTGACTGACAGTAGCGGTGCTCACCAATGGATTGGTCAGGTTGAGAGAAAGTTCCAACATGTCACTCAGGACACACGCCAGCGCTCACTGGTTGTGGTTGTAGATAAACCTCTCGAAGCCGAGTCGCCTCTCTATCCGGGGACCTTTGTTAAAGCAATACTGAGTGGAGCTGAAGTTAATGGTCTTTGGGAAGTGCCAGCGTCAGCGATATCTCAGCAGGGCGAAATCTGGACGGTAGATGAGCAAGGTTTGCTGCACAAATCGAACGCCAGCAAACTGTTTGGTCGCGATGGCAAAGTGTACGTCACTCCGAGTTTGGCTGAAGAAAGGGCTCAAGTGGTTGTCAGGCCGCTGAGTAATTTCAAACCAGGTATGAAAGTTACGCCAACGGAGGAGGGGTAATATGGAGCATCAATCCAAAACGCCAAAAGGCTTGATCGCTTGGTTCGCGCAAAATCCGGTTGCCGCTAACCTGCTCATGTTAGGGGTGATTATTGTCGGCCTGTTCTCGGTCAATTCATTACGCAAGGAAGCCTTCCCAAGTCTAGAACCGGACATCGTGACTGTATCTGTCAATTATGACAGTGGTGATCCTATCCAGGCAGAAGAGGGGATATCGATAAAGATTGAAGAAGCTCTGGAAACGGTCGCCGGCATAAAGCGCATTACGTCGACTTCCAGCGCATCGGGTAGCCACGTTTCCATTGAAAAAGAGACCAACTATAGTCTCGATGCTTTGCTGACTGACGTGAAGACCAAAGTAGATGCCATCAACAATTTACCAGCGGAAGCCGACAACCCTGTGATTGATAAGGCTCGGATGCAGGACCACGCTTTATGGGTTCAACTTTATGGCGACGCGGACCGCGCTACATTGCAGGACTTAGCGGAGCAGCTTAAAGCCGATTTGCTTGCTGAAAGTGCGATTCGTGATCTGGAGATCAAAGCAGAAATTGATCCTATGATTTCGGTCGAGGTCAATGAAAGTCGATTGCAAGCCTATGGTTTAACACTCACCGATGTATCGGATGCGATCAATGCGGAGTCATCCACTAGTATTTCAACTAGTTTGCGCAATGATGAGAAAACAGTACGTCTTAAGGTCTCTGAGCAGGCTTACGAGATTGAAGACTTTAAAGCGATCCCTGTTCTCACCCATTCCGACGGGAGCCAAATTACGCTAGGCGATATTGCCCGTGTCACGGATACCTTTGAGGAAGACACTTTCAGCCTGTCACGATACAACCAAAGCAACGCGATGGGCATTCAGATTGTCATGGATGAGTACAGCGACGTTGTGCAAATCGTAGAGCAAGCCAAACAAGTGGTAGAACAGTGGCGTAGCAGTAATCTGCTACCAGACAATGTTAGTGTTGAGACTTGGTATGACAAAAGTACGCTGATCAAAGAGCGATTGTCTCTTCTGGCCAAAAATGCCCTCACAGGTATTGCTCTAGTGTTCATCGTACTGGCGCTATTTTTGAACATTCGTGTCGCATTTTGGGTTGCGGCGAGTTTACCGTTCGTATTCTTCGGCACATTGTTCTTTATGACCGATTCTTTTGTCGGTTTAACCATCAACGAGATGACCACGTTTGGCTTTATCATGGCACTGGGAATTGTCGTAGATGACGCCGTGGTCGTCGGGGAAAGTATTTATTCGACACGACGTAAAGAGGGTGACTCGCTCAATAGCACGATTGTCGGAACATTAAAGGTGGCGGCGCCGACCGTGTTTGGCGTGCTGACAACCGTTGTGGCGTTTCTTTCAATTGCGGCGGTTGATGGAAAAATGGGGCAGATTTATGCTCAGTTTGCCACTGTGGTTACCATCTGTTTGCTACTATCATTGGTTGAATCCAAGTTCATTCTTCCGTCGCATCTTGCCCATATCAATACCCATCGAAGTGATAAGAAAGGCATCTGGAACCGCATTCAACAAGGCGCGGACAACGGGTTGGAGTGGTTCAATCATAAAGTGTACAAACAGGTGATTAAGCAGGCGTTAAAGTTCCGTTATGCTGTGGTCATGGCCTTTATCGCTCTGTTCATTCTCGTGATTGGTATGCCACTGACCGGAGCGGTGAGAATCGCTTTCTTCCCTGATATTGCAGGCGATACCGTTAGTGCAGAAATAAGTATGTATAACGATTCCAGCTTTGGTCAGACTCAAACAAATCTTCTTGAACTGGAAGCCAATGCGCTTAAAGCAGATCAGCAGTTGAGAGCGAGTAGCGAGAGCAGCGATCAGAAAACATCTTACATTACTAGCCTTCAGGTAATTGCCGATGAAGACCGCACTGGAACTGTCCAAGTAGAACTTTCTACGGATGCGACTTATAGTTCAGGTGAGTTTGCTGACTTGTGGTTGCAGATGTCCGGGCAGATGGAAGGGATGAAGAAGCTTAAAGTTCTCTCTTCAATGGAAATGGTCGATAACTTTAAAGTAGAGCTCAAAGCTAGCGACGACACGATCCTAACTCAGGCAGGTAATACATTTAAACAGGCTCTGGAACAGACACCGGGTGTGAGCGGAATTGATGACAACTTAGATCTTGGTGAGCCGCAATACCGTTTTGAGCTGACCGAGCAGGGGCGTGCGCTAGGGATGGATACTTCGAGCCTCGCGAAGCAGGTATTACAATCCTTCGGTGGTGATATTGTTCAGCGCTTCCAGCGTGGGAAAGACGAAGTCAAAGTTCGAGTTCGCTATCCAGAAGGTGATCGTCAAACGCTGGCGGATATTCAGCAATCGAGTGTCCGCACTCCAGATGGAAAAGTAGTGCCAATGTTATCGGTCGCGAATGTCTATTCCGACTATCAGCAAGCGGAAATTACACGTATCGACAACTTACGTGCTGTTTATTTGACTGCGGTGGTAGATAAAGATGTGGTGTCGTCGAATGAGCTGGTGGCTCAGTTGGAGAAAACACTGGTTCCACAGCTTAAATCGGAATACCCAACGCTTAAAATTGACTTTACTGGGGAAGCGGAGCAGCAGCAAGAGTCGACAGATTCAATGCAATCGACCTTTATTATGGCGTTGATAATAATCTTTGCGTTGCTGGCGATACCATTAAAGTCTTACGTTCAACCGCTCATCATTATGGTAGCGATTCCGTTTGGTATAGTTGGAGCAATCTTAGGTCACTGGCTGAATGATCTGACGATCAGTATCCTGTCGCTAAATGGTATCCTTGCCTTGAGTGGTGTCGTGGTCAATGACAGCTTATTGCTAGTATCACGCTTCAATGAACTGACGCGAAAGCATAACGTTCCGGTGAGTGAAGCGATTGTTGAGTCATGCAGCAGCAGACTCAGGGCAGTGTTGCTGACTTCAGTCACGACCTTTGCTGGTTTGGCACCATTGCTGAGCGAAACCTCGATGCAAGCGCAGTTCCTAATTCCAGCTGCCGCTGCATTAGGCTACGGTATTTTGTTCGCGACAATGATTACATTGGTGCTGACCCCATCACTTCTACTGATCCAATGTGATATTCATAATGGTCTTAACAAAGTGAAGGCAGCGCTGTTGGGTGAGAAAAAGCTCGCTCAAAGCGTTTAACGTCTAAGTTAATAGTAGTTTCATAGAGTAAGAGGTAGTCATGGAAAACTTGCAGCTGTTACTGGTCGAAGATGATCTGGATTTAGCTAAGGCGATTGTTGACTACCTCACTCTGGAAGATATTCAGTGTGACCACGCTGCAAATGGCTTGTCCGGATTAAACCTGATTCAACAAGGCCAGTACGACACGGTGATTCTAGATTTGAACCTGCCAAAAATGAATGGCCTGGAAGTGTGTGCAAGGCTCAGAGAGCAAGGGATTGACGTGCCTGTTCTGATGTTGACGGCAAAAGATACCCTTGATGACAAGTTAACAGGCTTTTCGAAAGGAGCGGATGACTATTTGGTGAAGCCTTTTGCTATGGAAGAGCTGATTATTCGAGCGCAGGTTTTGTCTCGTCGGCGCAGCGGGCAGGTCACTAAGCTTTCTGTTTCCGATCTCGAAGTTGACTTGCAGACTCAGACCGCCACCCGATCTAGTGAGTCATTAAAGCTCTCTCCAATCGGATTCAAGCTACTTGAGACTTTGGTTAGGGCGAGTCCAAATACTGTCTCTCGTGAAAAATTGATGCAGAGTGTGTGGGGAGATGAGCAACCAGACAGTAATAGCCTAAAGGTGCATATGTTTAATCTTAGAAAAGCCGTCGATAGCCGTTTTGAAACCAAATTGATTCATACGATCACAGGACGTGGCTTTGCATTGAAACAAGAGAGTTCTCAATGAAAATAAGACGTAGCCTGAGGCTTTATTTTTTGTTTGCCATGCTACTGACAGGGTCGTTGACGATTATAGCGATGTCTGGTGTTGCGGTAAGTTACTTCTTTTCAGGTTTGGATATGGCTATGACAGGGTTCATGCGAACGCAGGCGTACCAAGTTGAATTGACGGATAACACTCCAGTGAAAATCAATGACCTGACAGTGGCAAGACGATGGCAAGACTTACCTCAGCCAATTCAAGACAACCTGAATCCAAACGAACTGGTTCTCAATGAAGTACTTAAAAAAGTTGTCGGAGTCCCTCTTATTGAATCGCCTAAAGCGGGCTATTTCGCAATGAAAATGGAGCACAAAGGAGACGTCAGGTACGCGTCGGTGTTGTTTCTCGATAATGAATTTTCTCCGGGTGAAATGCCCCAGTTTATCTACATCGTGTTTGTTGCCATCGCTGCAATCTTAGCGTTTTCTTTGATACTCATTGCCTTTATTCGCAGTGTTTCAACTCCCGTAGAGGAGCTTAAAGACTGGGCGAAATCCTTGGATAAAGAAAAGCTCAGCCAGCCAATTCCGGGGTTTGACTACAGTGAGCTCAACACATTGGCAGAAATCATCAGATCCAGTCTGAGCTGTGTACAGGAAGGTCTTGAACGAGAGCAGCGCTTTTTGGGTTATGCTAGTCATGAACTAAGAACGCCGATAGCTGTTACTCGTACCAATTCAGAACTACTGAAAAAGATGATCCTCAAGAAGTTGGATGAGGACAAGCAGCTTGAAGTGTTGGAACGCATTGAGCGTGCAGGGTACACAATGACAGATTTGACTGAAACGCTATTGTGGCTCAACCGACAAGAAGAAAAGACACTGCCATTCAGTGATCTCGTGATTGGTGACCTCATTACTGAGATCGATCATGAACTCGAATACTTACTGCAAGGAAAAGAGGTCAAAGTGAGTATCAAAGTAGACGCCACGCAGCATTCATTACCGCACGGGCTGTGTCGAATCATCATAACTAATTTGGTTCGCAATGCGTTTCAGCATACTTATCAGGGGGAAGTGATTATCGAGCAGTCTGGAAGTCGACTGGTTATCACCAATCACAACGTATCCCAAGGTGATGGGGAAGAGGAGTTGGGTTTTGGGCTAGGTCTTGAGCTAACCGAGCGCTTAATCAGCCAGTACGGCTGGTATTACGACAATAGCGCAACCAATTCAGGTCGCCGTGTTGAACTACATTTTTCTCTAACTGATGACGCTGACTTAAATAAGCCCGATGTTAACAAGTAGGACTAGTCCTGCGGTACAGGTGAGAGTTGAGATGACCGTCGTCATGGCAACAATGTTAGCAGCCAGTACCGAGTTTCCGCCCATTGAGCGGGTCATTACATAGCTTGCTGCTGCAACAGGTGAGGCGTTCATAAAAAACAGGATCGCAAGCTCTAGCCCTCTAAAGCCATACCAATAGGCAGCGCTGGTGATCAGCAAAGGAGCCAGTACCAGCTTGTAGCTACTGGCAAACCACGCTGGCCCTTTTTCTTTTCTCATCTTACTCAAATCCAGTGAGCCGCCGGTGCACAACAAAGCCAGTGGTAGGGTCATTTTCGCCAGGTAATTACCCGCATCAACAGCGACCGTTGGGACAGGTATAGAAAGCAGATAGAATACCACGCCAGAGACAATGGCAATGATCAGTGGATTTTTGGTTAGCGTTCTCAGCATCACTTTAGCGGCTTTGGTGGGGGAAGTTCCTCCTTTGGGTGCTAAGCAGATAACCGCCTGAACGTTGTAAATGAAAGTGGTGATGGCGACATACAGTGCAGCGAGTGCGATCCCTTGTTCTCCAAACGCATTCGCCACGTAAGCAATGCCAATGATGCCCGTGTTGGCGCGATAGCCGCCTTGCGTGATGACGCCTTTGTCAGGAGAAGACTTGAATAACAGTGCGACAGAGACGGTGGTAAAGACAAAAAAGGTAATGCTCGCAAACGCGGCAAATCCAAGGAAGCGGCTGGCAGCAGTGAAGTTATGTTCAGATACGACAATACTGAGGAACAACATCGTTGGTAGAGTCACCTGAAACACTAATTTCGAGGCGACTTCTATGAAATTGTCGTTAATCAGGCCGATGCGTTTGAAAAACACACCTAACAACAGCATCAAACAAATAGGGCCGGTAATCGACAGTGAGAAACTCAATTGCTGAAGTAATGCGTCCATACATGCCCTGAAAGTGAGTTGGTTGGAGTAAAGTTACCCGCTTTTAGTTTAACGGCTGGTGGTGTTTCGCTCGAGCAGTTTCACCGGCACCATCATTTTAACCATACTGGTGTTTTGCTCGTTGATTTGGTCTACCACAATTTTGACACTTTCTCTTGCCAGACGTTTGAAGTCTTGCCTGAACGTCGTTAACTGATAACTCAGCCATTCAGTCTGGGGGATGTTATCGAAACCGATTACCTGCAAGTCTTGTGGAATACGTAAGTTGAATTCGTAGCGAGCCACGTCCATTAATGCCATCGCGAGATTATCCGTTGCACAGAACACCGCATCGGGGCGATCATTCTTTTTTAGCAGCTGGCGAATATCGTCAAGCGCAGCAGTATAGTCATAGTTTGCTTCAACAACCTGAGCGAGCGTACCGGTTAAATCTTCAAACTCACTACTGAAGCCTTTGTGCCGCTCATCATTGGTAAACGTAGGTACTTCTCCAGTCAGATAAACGGGATGTTTCACACCACATTCCACTAACAACTGAGCGGCTTGCTGTCCTGCTTCGTAGTTGTCGCTGATCACATAACTGCTTTTGGTTCCTTCCACCACGCGCGCGTACTGAACGATGGGAATATTAAACTCTTCACACTCTTCATAGAGGCTTTTGTTAAATGTGGCAGAAGCCGCAATCACGCCGTCTACCCGGTACTGGAATATATTCGGGATAGAATGATTTTCTTTGTCGTCAACTTGCCACGGAATCAAAACTGCTGAGTAACCCAGTTTTTGCAGTTCTGATGAAATGAGCTGCAGGGTTTTCATATGAATTGGATAATCAGCATCAGGAAAAACCAAGCCAATCAGCTTTGATTCGTTGGTTGTCAGACTACGTGCAAACGCGTTAGGGCGGTAATTGAGCGCTTTCGCCGCTTCGTAGACTTTCTGTTTCGTTTTCTCTGACACTGAACTGCCAGGGATAAAAACGCGTGAAACGGTCGATTGAGAAACGCCGGCGAGTTTTGCGACATCTTTCGAAGTCACCGTCTGCTTAGTTGAGTTCATGGACCATCATTCATTTGGTAAGAAATTCACAGCAAGCCTAACATAAATAGGTACGTAGTCATAAAAGGAAAAAGCCTTACTATAGTCAAAGTAAGGCTTTTTCACTTTGATTGGGTACAACCCAGAACTATTCAGCTGTTTCAATCTGCTCCGGTTTGGCCGTTTTAGAGCCTCGTAGTGAATAGACAGCGTAAGCGACAACACTGATTGCAACCACAATTGAGCAGCCACGAACAAAATTAATAAGCATTGGTGCATTATCGGTAAAAGCGTTAATGCCCCACAGCAGAATCAATGAGAAGACAAACATGACCAGCAAGCCATAACATGGTGTATCAATCTTTCCAGGGATAACGTACCAGCCGTCTTCTTTGACAGGCTTGTTCAGACGAGCGTATTCCGCCTGTTGTCCTTTGATGGTGTATAGGTGCATCTCTTCCTGTTTTCCTGTCAGAAGCAAGCTTGCCGCATAAGCCACAACAGCGTTGACCACGACACCAATCACGCAGTACCAAGGCCAAGCGATATCAGTAGCTACCGCGACATACCAGATGGCGATAAAGCTGGCGAAAACACCGATAAGCAGGCCTTTTTCTGTGATGTGCTTTGAGTAGAAACCCAGTACAAACATACAGAAGCTCGCACCCACGAAATAAGAACCTGCTTTACTCAACACTTCAAGCACCGAGCCTGTGCTGGTCGCGAACATCAGAGCGGGAATGATGACCAGAATCGCCCACGCGACAGTAAAGATGCGAGATGCTTTCAGGTAGTGCTCTTCAGATTCGTTCTGCTTGTAAAAACGTTTGTAAAAGTCCGCTACGGATACCGTTGCCATCGAGTTGAATGCTGAATCAAGGCTCGACATACTTGCTGCCAGAATCGCTGCCGCAATGATGCCCATAAGACCCGGCATGCCATACTCACTGGCGTAGTGAAGAATAATAGTATTGCCGTTTTCAAACTCTTTACCGTCATAGTACGCATTGAACAGAACGCCAAGTAGAATGAACACGAAGTAGATGAAGAAGGCGACGTAACCCATCATCAGCATGGCTTTCTTCGCATCACCCATGCTTTTCGCTGCCATACAGCGTTGAACCATCATCTGGCTGCCACCGTAGACCGTTGTGTGGAACATCGTCATGGCGATCACCCCAGCCCAGATAGTCGTCACCTGACTCAAATCCATGCTGGTTTGCAGAGCATCTGTCATGCCTTTGGCTTTTAGCTCGGCCATCACGTCGGTCATCGGCTCTGGCATGCCATTCCACACGGCTTCGATAATGATGAAGGCACCAATGAAAAGAATCACGGCTTGAATCACATCAGTCCAGATAACGGCGGCGATGCCGCCCATGACGGTATAAATCAGCGCAATGGCAGTAACGATCATGATGCAGTACACCACGTCTATACCTGTGATGAACTCCAGTATTATCGCTGTCGCGTACAGTACTGCAGCAGAGCTTAACGCCTGCTTAATCAGGAAAATGAATGATAAAGTCACACGTGACGCCTTGCCGAAACGTCTTTCCTGATATTCGTAGATAGAAGTCAGACCGTTGTTGTAAAAGAATGGCATAAATACAGCAACGATGAAGAAGATCACCAACGGGTAGTTAAGGTGAATTGCGATAACCGACAAGCCTTCTTTGTAGGACCATGCCGGACCGCCCAAGAACGACATCGCGCTGACATAGGTACAGACTACAGAAATACCGATTGCCCACCATGGGATATTTTTATCACCGAGAGCGAACTGGCTCGCCGAGGTCACTTTCTTGCCGACCACAGCCCCCAACAATAAGGTGAGGGCAATGTAACCGCCAAGAATGGTCCAGTTAAGTACACCAAACTCATGCATAATTAGGTCCTTCTAATTGTTCTTTCATTTGGCCGAAAACGTCATAACCAAGTTGGAGCAAGATATGAACGATATCAATTGCTACCCAGTTTTCTTTCAGCAAGTCACCTTCTCGTCGCCAGATATCCATGACGCGAAGTTCTATGTTTTTTCCTGTTGGTGCAAGGCCTAACCAGCCGCTGTGACCAGTATGAGTACCATGCATGTGAGGCCAACCTCCAGTGGATACGTAGTCATTTTGAGCCAAAAAATTGAGCTCAATATCAACACTTCGATCGGGGAAGGCGAAGACAAATGGAGCTTGGTGGTGGTTGCGGAAACCTTTGATGCCGCGTGTGGTACCGATACCTGCTGGGCCATACCACATAAAGTCTTTATGCCAGTAGTTTTCCAGATCCATTGAGTAGAGATCTTTGCCATCAAAACGACCAAGACATGCCAGCATGTCATGCACAAGCTGACCACTTTTTGCGCTGTGTTCTTCACATACGTCAGAGTTTTGAATGCCATCTGCCGTTGCGGGTGAAGGGATTAAACCGTCGTGACCTAAGCTTTTGCGCAGAGGGTTCACACGCGATTGGTTCATGGCATCGATAAAATCTGGGATCATGTAAGATTCAGTGATCTGATCATTTTCGACGCACACCATCTCTGTGTATCTGAGATACAGGGTTTTTCCCGTTGCTGGAATGCCGAACAGTGGTTGCTCAAAAGTGCCAACAAAGTAACCCGTTGAGTTGTACCAAGTACGGCCTTCAAATTCGCCGTTCATCACGATCATCGGGCGTCGCTCAACGTCAGGCATTGCCGTTACCAAAGGTGATAGAAACGAAGTGTGTGCAGCCTCTGGGCCGTTCAGGTCATTGACTGGGTGCGCGACACACCATTTGACGTCTGGGTTCAACGCTTGCTGGGCAACACTTGCCTGCTCACTAAGCTTAGCGTTGAAGTACTGTTGGTAGAACTGTTCAATGATATTGAGTGACATTTTGCTTCCTTACTGAATGTGGGTTTATAACTGGGCGGCTTAGCCTTGCTGAAGCAGAATCTGCTTCCAGATCGCGGTTTCGTCGATCAGCGTAAACTCGCGACGCAGTCCCCATGGGCCAAACTCAGCGTGGCTGATGCCCATGATGTAAACGTCTTTACCTGTCGGCTTGCCAAATGCGCCATAACCTTCGTGCTTACCATGTAGAGACCAGCGAATGGCGGCGCGTGGAGACATCATTGGATCTTCTCGACCAATGCGATGGTGAACTTTGAACTCGGCATTTGGGAATGAAGAGCGCAGTGAAATCCAGAAATGATCAATTTCGCTGTGTGATAGGGCGGTACGGCCGCCACTGTACTCACCGATACAAGCTCGGTCGTATTCACGTGGGATGGCGGAAAACTCAGCATTCATGATGCTATTTAGAATGGCTTCGTATTGCTGACCATATTGATTGTCATTGCCAACACCCGTGTAAGGGCCCTGCATATCGACATCTGGAGTAAAAGGGAAGGAGGCTTTTTCTACGCCACCTTCGAAATCAATTTGTTTTCGGGCGAACTCTTCGGACGTCATGCCGAGCTGTCTGGCGATGTCGGCTTGGTCGCGTACTAGCCACTCATCGTTAATTTGATTGTTGATCGCATGGCAGTCGGCGATGATGCGAAAACGTAACTTGCTGTTCGTTGCTTTGCCATAGAACCCATCGCTGCTGTGTGTGGCAGTCGAAATGATACGGTGAGAGGACAACATGCCTTGTTCAGGTGAGCCAGACCAGATGACATCTTCTCCGTAAAGCGTACGATCCGGGAACTCAGCCAGTGTAGCCATCGTCGCGCTGATGACGTCGTCGTTACCTTGCACAATAGACAAAGGCGTACGCACAACAATATCGGGTGAGTAATAGTGCTCAAGGGTATTTAGGCCACGGTCTTCCCAAATCTCTTTTGTAATTCCCAAAATATAATCGGGAAAATCACGCCATTTTTCGTCAAAGCCAACCATAGCCATAAATCACCTCCTGAGTTTAATTCTTGTTTACTTTGTTTTTGGTTACGTATCCAAAATGAAGTTGTGTTGCATTTTTGTCAATAGATTGTTCTTGTGATGTTTTAATATCGTGCTTAAGATCGGGTTTTTAACAAGTGTTCGAAAAGTGTTCAGAGTAAATACGCCAATTTGATTTCAACTTGGCGATTGAAAAAGGAGATGGCTGGCTTGTGTTCAAAGATAGAGCAGGCCAATAACAGGGCAGTGGATTGTTTTGCTATTTAATGATTGAAATATCAAAAGTCAGCGAGGAAAGCTCATTACCATATTGTGGAAAGGGGTTGATTAGGCGAATAATTAAGCACTTTGGCGCGCAGTTTTTACCCTGAGAGCTCTCATTTCAATACTATTGCATACGAATGCTTTGAGGGCTGAGAAAGCCACCCAGTGGTAACACGAGGTGGCTTAATATGTCTCTGCTGCTATGACAGCAATTCCGGCAAGGATAAGGAAATGGCGGGTATGAAAGTGATCAGCATGAGTGCAACAATCATTGCGCCAATCCAGCCAATGATGGCTTTGGATAACGATTCAATCGGTACTTTGCCGACCTGACTGGCCATAAATAGGTTGGCTCCGAGTGGTGGCGTGACAAATCCAATCGCTAGGTTAACAATCATCACAATACCAAAGTGAACAGGATCCATGCCCAGTGCGGAGGTTATCGGCAGCAGGATAGGGGTCAGAATCACGATGGCCGCTAATGTCTCCATAAAGGTGCCAACCAACAGCAACAGGATGTTGATACACAGTAAAATCAGTAGCTTGTTCTCGGTAATGGTCAGAATGAACTGAGCGATTTCTGTGGGCAGGCGCTCCAAGGTCAGAATTCGACCAAAGGTTACCGAAGCGCCGACGATCACCAATACTGCTCCCACTAACAGAGAAGATTCTAAGATGATTTTGACGACCTGTTTGACGTTCAGCTCTTTGTAAACAAACATGCCGAAGAACAAGCCATACAACACGCCAATGGCGGCTGATTCGGTGGGTGTGAAGATACCAGAGTAGATGCCACCCAGAATGATCACAGGCAGTAGCATGGCCCAGCTTGCGTCTTTGAGTGCTGACAATCGCTCACTCCAGCTGGCCTTTTTATCATTCCCCGAATAGCCGCGTACTTTGGATACCATCACACAGTAGCCAATCAAGACCAGCCCGACCACCAGACCTGGGATTATTCCCGCCATGAACATTTTGGTGACAGACACTTCCGCGGTAATCGCGTAAACAATCATCACAACCGAAGGTGGAATGATCACCCCGATTCCTCCTGAAGACGCAATCAGAGCACCAGCGAAGCTGCGGTCATAGCCTTTTTTTACCATCGATGGGATCATCGTCAGGCCGATGGCAGCAACGGTAGCGGAACCGGTACCTGAAATCGATGCGAAGAACATACAGGCAACAATGGCAACAATACCCAGCCCGCCGGTGAAGTGACCGAAAAAGACTTCGGCGACATGAAGAAGACGTTTGGATATACCGCCCTGACTCATCAGGTTACCCGCCAGAGTGAACAGAACCACTGCCAGTAGGGGGAAAGAGTCAAGGCCAGTAACCAACCCTTGAACTAAGAACTCTACGTTCAGGAAAGGCAGGCTCATGATCGCTATCATACTGGCGGTTGCCAGTGCAATGCCGACCGGTACGCCGATTAAGAGTAGCAGTCCGAAGCTGCCGAATAAGAGTGCAGATGTCATGCGTTAAGCTCCTGCATTCGATTAGATGCTTTGTATTTCGCTTTTAATTGGCGATACCTATCACTGCAAAAGTGCGTTGGCTGAGAGGGTGCCGACAGCCCACAGAGGCGCTGATAAATACTGACGATTAAACGCAGGATACTGAGAATCGCACACACCAGCACTGAGGCATACAAGCAGGCCACGGGGATCTCCATTGCTGGCGCAATCTGCCCAAGCTGAAGGCTGCGGTTAATGACCTTAAAACCAAACCAGGCCACGACACTGCTGAATACCAGATAGATGACGTCTGAAATGATCAGGCTGATTTTGGGCAAAACCCCGGGTAATTTATCGACGAATACGCGAATTCGGATATGTCGGTCATGTTTGATGCAGTAGCTGATGCTGAGGTACATCGCCCACACAAACAGGTATCGTGACAGCTCTTCAGCCCAAGCAATTGTGGCGTCAAACAGGCGCAAAGCGATTTGCAAGCAGAGAAGAGCCGTCATGGTCGAAATGGCAATGACAATCAGGCTAGGTTCAAAATATTTATCCAGTAAGCGAAACCACTTCATGTTCACCTCCCAAAGCAGTTCGTTTCCGAAGAGTCTCGGCTCCCCGGAAACACAGAGTGAGAATTACAGGCGGTCAATTTCAGCGATAACGCTGTCAAACAACTGTTCACCTGTCTTGCTGCGCAAGTCTTGGTAAACGGCAGCGTTCATTTTGTTCTTCATCTGCTCGCGCACTGCTTCTGGTACTTCATTCACTGTCATGCCTTTCGCTTTCAGGTCTTCAATCACATCCTGATTCTGCTGCGCCGCTAAAACACGTTGTTTAGCGATGGTTTCTTTGGTGATGTCATTGATAAGTGCTTGCTGGTCTGCAGGTAGTGAATCCCAGAAGGACTTATTCATAAACAACACATAGTTGCTGTAGATGTGGTTGGTTAGCGACAAGTAGTTTTGCGCTTCATAAAAACGCTCAGCATAAATGGAGTAAATAGAGCTTTCCTGAGCATTGATCAGACCCTGCTGTAGCGAGGTGAAAATCTCACCCCAAGACAGTGGCGTTGGCGCTGAACCAATGGATTTCCAAGCGTTGATTTGACTTGGATTAGGTGCTGAACGAATTTTCAGGCCCTGAAGATCGTCGAGTGTGTTGATTGGGGCTTTGTTGTTGGTGACATTACGGAAGCCTAGCTCCATAAAGCCTAAACCGTGAAAACCTTTTGACTCCATTGCTTTCAGCAGAGGCTGGCCGATTTTATCGCTGTCTAGCGCTCGGTGTGCCTGCTCTTCACTGTCAAACAGGTAGAAGGTGTCAAGAACGTTGAATTCTGGTACATAAGGCGCGAGGAGAACTGAGGCTCCAAATGTCATTTGCAGGTTACCTTGCTGAACCAATTCTGTTGTTTCGCGTACATCACCAAGTTGGCGCGCAGGGTAAATCTCTACTTCCAGTTCACCGTTTGAACGAGACTCCAACTCTTGTTCGAAGTAGAGCATTGCTTGGTGAACAGGTGATGTTTCCTGGCTGTCATGGCCGAGACGGATGACATTGCTTGCAAACGTATTCATGCTGCTAATGGTTAGGCCAAAAGCGGTTAATGATGTGATGATTGCTTTTTTCATTGTTCTTCCTTGTATCTGGTATGACCTTTGATCATTCATTTTTGAGATCATACAGGCTTGTTTGTTTTATTAACGTGTTGAGCAATTCATATCCTTTTGCATACGAATCCAAAAATAAAACATGCAATTAACAAGTCAATAACAAGATGCGCAACTTGATACGGAATTCAGTAAAAAATGACGAAAATACAGTGGGGGTCACATAAAAAAGCCTCGTCATGGAGACAAGGCTTAGTGGAGTCGAATAGTGTGTTAACGAGTGGTGCTACCGCGCTCAATCAGAGTGCCCTGTTCAAGTAGGTAGTCGCCAGACGCGTCGGTATTGTTGTTGATACGATCCATTAAATCTTCGACAGCGCGACTTACGATCTTGTCGACAGGTTGGGCGACCGTCGTTAAGTCGTAAGCTGGCCAGCCAGACATCGGGATGTTATCGACGCCCATTACTGCATAATCTTCCGGTATCGATGCGCCTGCTTTTCTTAGTCCATCCATCAAACCCAGAGCGATGATGTCGTTGGCGCAGAAAATCGCTTCCGGCTTCACCGCGTGTGACTGAATCTCTGTTGCGGCTTCCATCCCCGCATCGAAGCAGTATTTAGCTTGAATAAATACAGGGGTTGGAACACCTAACTCTTTGAGCTTTGATGAAAAGCCAAGCCAGCGCTCTTCGCTGGTCATTGAACCTGAATCGCCACTGACATACGCCAGTTGTTTATAGCCTTTTTTCACCAAATACTCGGCCGCTTCTTGGCCGGCTTGACGGTTGTCGACACCGGCACAGTTAGCATTGATGCCATTGGTATAACGGTTGATAAGACTTAGGTGAACACCAAATTTTTCGCACTGGGCAAAAGCACGTGAAGTCAGACGGCTGGTGGCGATGATCAGGCCATCAACCTGATACTCAATCGCACGGGAAATCGCCAGATCAAGGTCGTCTTTGTCGATTGGACACAGAACCACCTGACCGCCACGTTTTTGGATTTCCATTGCTAACGCACGTGATTGCAGGTCATACATCGGGTTTGACTCACTGTCTAACGCGATGGCAACAAGACCAGAGCGATTTGAGATCAGGCTACGAGCAATCGCGTTGGGGGTGTAACCGAGCTTAGCGGCGGCATCCATCACCATCTTACGTTTCTTCTCGCTGATGCTAGCGGTCGGGCTGAACGCTCTTGATACGGTCGACTGAGAGACGCCGAGCATTTTCGCGACGTCTATCGAAGTTACTTTCGCTTTAATGGTGATACTCCTTTCCGTGGGTTTGCTGACCCTTTTATCTGCCAGAGTTTATGGGTTAGGGGATTTCTCTGTCTAGCGCTGTGCATTGATAGCGATTAAATATCGGATAAAACTCAGGAATTCATCACATTTCTTTCTTGCCTGAAGCCATCAATGATCATTTTATGCTCCGACCCCACACCAAAGAAGTTAACGCCAAGCTCGCCCCAGTCTTTTGCTTGTTGCGCTGTGGCAACGAACATACCGACGGGCTTGCCACAGGCTTTGGCGGCTTCAATAATTCTGATGCTTGCTTGTCGCACCTGATCGTCGTTTACGCTTTTAGCGCCATACGCCACGGTGAGGTCGACCTGACCAATAAACAGGGCATCTATACCATCGACGCGAGCGATGGCTTCCACATTGTCTACTCCTTCGGGATCTTCTATCTGAGCCACGACCACAGTATTCGCTTTACTGTCAGCCAGATGTTGAGCCATAGGCTTGGTTGCGTAGCTTGCAGCGCGGCTGGAACCCGCATAGCCGCGTCCCCCTTCACCGTAGTGACATATCTTAACGATTTTTTCTGCTTGTTTTGCATTGCAGACATGTGGGATCTGAACACCTGTCGCGCCACAATCCAAAGCATTAAGAATGGTGGCAGGCTGGCTGTCTTGAACTCGAACCAGACAGGGTAACTGATTAGCACGGGCAGCAAGGATACACAGGTCGAGAGACTGACGGTCAAACGGAGCGTGCTCGGCATCGAGAATGATGAAGGACAATTCAGACAGTGCTAGCACTTCGATGATGTGGGGGTGAGGGGTTTTAACAAATGTTCCCAGTAAGGAAGGCTGGGTTAGCGTAGATTTGAAATTAGTCATGAAGACACTCCATTGCAAAGGTATGCAAAAACTAGCACGAACAAATGTAAATGATCAGTGAATTTTATGTGATACAAATACCGTTTTTGATTATTAAATCATTGATTGATTGTGTCTATGATGCTTTTTTATGCCTCTAATTCTTATTAAAACAAGCGATTAGAGAGTTTTTTGGGCTTGCGTACGATTATCTTGAAAGTTGTTAAGATTGTGTTTAATCTAATTTTGCATTCGTATCCAAAATTACAAAGAAGCAATTGTCAGTCTAAACCCTCAAGGAGAAAATCGCATGGCACGCATTTTAAAGAACGGAATCACTGAAGAAGCATCAGCATCAAATGACGCGAAAGTGCGTCAGATCGTAGAGAACATTCTTGCTGATATTGAATCGAAAGGTGACAGCGCCGTACGCGAGCTTTCAGAAAAATTTGATAACTGGTCACCAGAGCAGTTTCGTTTAACACCAGACCAGATTCAGGCATGTGTTGACGCGTTAGATGAGTCAACTCGCCACGATATTGAATTCGCTCAGGAGCAAGTACGTAACTTTGCTCAAATTCAGCGCGATTCAATGAAAGATGTTGAAGTTGAAACTATGCCGGGTGTGGTTCTGGGTCATAAGAATATTCCGGTTAACAGCGTAGGCTGTTACATCCCAGGCGGTAAGTACCCGCTAGTCGCGTCTGCTCACATGAGTGTACTCACTGCAAAAGTGGCAGGTGTAAAACGAGTGATTGCTTGTGCACCGCCATTTAACGGCCAGCCAAATGTGGCAATCGTTGCGGCGATGGCGATGGCTGGCGCTGATGAGATTTACTGTTTTGGTGGCGTTCAGGCGGTAGGTGCAATGGCACTGGGTACTGAGACAATTGCCCCTGTAGATATGATTGTTGGCCCAGGTAACGCGTTTGTTGCTGAAGCCAAGCGTCAGTTGTTTGGTCGCGTGGGTATCGATTTGTTTGCTGGTCCAACAGAAACGCTGGTTATTGCTGATGAAAAGGGCTGTGACCCAGAACTGGCAGCAGCAGACTTATTGGGTCAGGCCGAGCATGGCTATAACTCTCCGGCTGTTCTTCTAACAAACAGCGAGACGTTTGCCGAGGAAACGATCAAAGAGATTGAGCGCCAGTTGACGATTCTGCCAACGGCGGAAGTCGCAGGCAAAGCATGGGCAGATTACGGTCAGGTGATCGTGTGTGACAGCTATGAAGAAATGGTTGAAGTTGCAGATGACATCGCCTCAGAACATGTTCAGGTGATGACGGAAGATCCAAAGTATTTCCTCGACAACATGTCCAACTATGGTGCGCTGTTCTTAGGTCGCGAGACCAACGTTTCTTACGGTGACAAATGTATCGGTACGAACCATACGCTTCCGACAAAGAAAGCGGCTCGCTACACCGGTGGTCTGTGGGTAGGTAAATTCATCAAGACTTGTACGTATCAGCGTGTCACTGAAGCGGCATCTCTGAAGGTGGGCGAATACTGTTCTCGCTTGTGTGCACTGGAAGGTTTTGCTGGGCACAAAGAGCAGGCGGATATTCGTGTACGTCGTTACAAAGGCAAAGTAGAAGAGGCTTAATATGTCGAAACTTGCCTTAGTTACAGGCGGCAGTGGCGGTCTAGGAGCCGCCATATGTCACAAGCTGGCCGATTCCGGCTACCGAGTTGTCTTAACGTACAACAGCAATCAACAGTCGGCGCACAAAGTATTGTCAGAGTTATCAGGTGAAGGTCACTTAGCTTTTCAGCTCAATGTGTCGGATTCGCAAGCAATAGACTCGTTAGCCAGTCAGGTCAATGAAATTAACGGCCAACTGGATTTACTGGTCAATTGCGCTGGTATGACAAAGTTTGTCGCGCATTCAGATTTGAGTGGTTTGAACGACGAGCTGTTTGACCAAATCTTCCAAGTCAATGTTCGCGCGCCGTTTGCCATGGTTCGCGCCTGTGAATCTTTGCTGCGTGAGGCCAAAGGTTGCGTGGTGAACATTACTTCCATCGCCGCGCAAACTGCGATGGGCAGCAATATTGCTTATTGCGCGAGTAAATCCGCGGCAGAGAATATGACTCGCTCATTGGCAAGAGCGCTTTCACCGGATATTCGCGTCCTTGCGGTTGCTCCGGGGTTGGTGGACACCGAGTTTGTTAAAGGGCTCGATGACAGCTGGCGCAATCAGCAGGAGCAGTCGACACCGCTCAAACGTCTTGCCAGTGATGAAGAGGTGGCAAATGCAGTCTACGCCGCCGCGGAAGTGCTGACGTTCTCAACGGGCAACACGATTGCCGTCGACGGTGGCAGACCTCTTGGTTCCTGATCTCATTGATCTGAGAGCCAGCTAAGCAAAGCGCTAACAAGGTCAATGGCTAGACCCAAGAAAAGAAAGAACAATTAGGATTATCTATGACTCTACAAAATCGTATTAACGACAATCTTGTTCGTTACATGGAGCTGATACCGGGAACCAGTGCGTTTATCGATGCGCGTACTCCGGGCAGTGACCTGAAAGACAACTTCTGCATCATAGGCGCAGGCGTCGCTGAAAGCAGCCGTCAGCATGTTCACATCCGCGAAACAGCAGGCTTCAATATCGGCGCAGCAGGTCAGCCGCCGGGTATTAAGAATTCACTCCATTCACACCGTACTGCTGAGCTGTTCGTCGTGTTTAAAGGTCAATTCCGCTTTTACTGGGGTAATGATGGTGAACATGAAGCGGTGCTCTCTCATGGCGATGTGATTTCAATTCCGACCAACCTTTTCCGTGGCTTTGAAGTTGTCGGCCGCGATTATGGTTTCATGTACTCGGTACTGGGTGGCGATGATTCAGGCGGTGGTGTGATTTGGCACCCTAACGTTATCAAAGACAGTCAGGGCTATGGCTTGTACTTAAAAGCGGACGGCACTTTGGTCGATACTATTGACGGTGATGCGGTTCCACAAGAGTCTGAACTGATGCCATTGCTAACCAAAGAAGAGATGGCTTCGTTTGATAGCTACACCGCTGAGCAGATGATGCCTTTCGTGGCGCTAAAGAACGACTACCGCCCGATTGAAAGTGACTTTTCAGCGCCAAACGTCAAACAATACGCGCTAACTGGTCATCCGCTGGCTGATTACGATTTCCACGTAAAAAGTGAAGATGAGGTCAGCATCATGGCGTATGAACTCACAGAGGGTGGCTCCATTCCTCAGCATAGCCGTGATGATAAGCAGGTACTGATTAACTTTGATGGTGATACCGAAGTGGTTGTGACCCATCAAGGCGAACAAGCCAGCCTGATCCTGACCCGAGGTGATGTATTTAGCGTACCGGAAGGTGCCTCATACTCACTGACGAACTTGCGTGGTAACAGCTTCACATACTGTGTACTCGGCTCTGACAAGCCAGCCAAACTGTAAGGAGTGCAACATGACACAACCACTGCCTTTGATCTGGTTACCCGGGTTACTGTGTGATGGTGCACTGTTTGAAGATGTGAATCAGGCACTGCCTCAATGGGTAGCGCCTGAGTGCGTTTCACTGAGTGCCTTGCCTACCATGGAACAACTAGCGGCTGATGTGTTGGCTAAAGCCCCACAAGAGTTTGTGCTTGGTGGTTTATCCATGGGGGGCATTTTGGCGTTTGAGGTGTATCGTCAGGCTCCGGAGCGAGTCAAAGGTTTGATTTTGATGGACACCAACTCGGCGGATGAAAAACCGGAAGTCTCAGAGAAACGCTACGCACTGGTTAAAAGGGCGTTAAAAGGTGAATTTGATCAGATTACGCCTGAGGTGTTGATGTCGGTGTTGATTCATCCAAGTCGTGTTAACGAGCTGGATCTGACGGCGAGAATTGAGCAAATGGCGCTCAATGTCGGCCTAGAAGCTTTTCAAGCTCACGCTGATGCTTTGGCGACAAGGCCCGACGCTCGGCCACTTCTGGCAGACATCTCGGTGCCAACCCTCGTCATTACCGGCAAAGACGATTTGCTGTGTCCTATCGACAATCACTTACTGATGGCCAAGCACATCCCAGATGTGACGTTGCACGTACTACCAAACTGCGGTCATCTCTCCAGCATGGAGCTGCCGGACGCTGTAGCGCGGCGCGTATCCGACTGGCTGACACTCAATCAGCTAAAATGGTTTTAGTCCTAGCCCCGCTGATTTTGGCGGGGTTTGTTTTTTTATATACGAGTTAGCTCTGCCGAGGAAATGTTACCGTTACTGAGTGAACATCAGCAAATTGGGCCGATTCATCTAGGTATGTTTGCAATGGTCTGCTCTAGAGGCCTACTGCCACACTGTATAAGGGAGCCTGATGCTGAATAGTGGTTCCCAGCCATTGGCACAATGTGTCCTCCATACCACCTCCTATACAGCAATGTTTCCAGCCCCGCTCTGTTGCAAGGAGACTTACGTTTTGTCCAATATGTCCTGCTTCTAAGAATGCATAACGCCATCCTCTATCACCATATTTCTCAGTGATAGCAGAGTGTTCAGCCGTGAGAAATAGGATAAAGGCAGCATCAGACAGGTTATCGAAAGAGTAGGTTTTATCTACACTCTTATCATGTTCAGTAAGTGCGTAAAGGCGTGATGGTGTCGGTTCATGATGATTAGGTAAGTGGTATACGCCTGGTTCCAAACCATCGACTCGATTGACGATATAGTAAGGAGTTACCTTATAAAGTCCGCCTGCTGAAGGGTAGCTGCGAGTACGAAAAATTGAACGATGGAAAAACAACAGTTCGCTCAGTTGCAGAGTTGAACCTGAGTAGGAACGATGGCTATTTCGATCTGAAAAAAGGCGTAAAAGCGGGCTGGCATCGTTTTCTATAGTTAATGCTTCAGGCAATTCAAATATTTGTCCTGATGCAGATTCATAAAACGCCTCAAAGCGGTTCACAGATTCCTGATTAGTAAACTGGCTTCGGAGACAAGTATCAATGTACCATTGTGGAATACTACGCGTTAGTTTTCGTTCAAATCTGTTCTTTTGCTTAATGATGGGCATAAGTGCGTTTCTCGTCAAAGAAATGGATGCGGCTCGCGCTCAGCTGCGCAACACCCTGTAATTCTCTTTATCGCTGCCAGTGGTCGACACCGATCATCGTGGTTCAAGGAGATCAAATCCGGAGAATACGACTTGAGTACTATTCCCCCCATAGCGGCGACTTCTGGAGTGGTAAGGTCAGCGGTATAGATACGTATATTTAGCTCTTTCAATCGATTGATAAGCTCAGACAAGGTGCTGATGCCTGCTCTCATTTCTTCTGTAGCTGAAACACCTTGAGTAAGAAAGTTGGTTAGATGGAGATTTTCTTCCTTGTAATAGTTGAGGCTATCTTCAAAGGACTTTATACCGCTAGCTTCTTCAACATTTTCTGTATTATCGTGAAGTGCAGATACGATTTTTAGCTGCTCAACTTCTGAAGAGGCCTTGTCTATAGCTTTGTTTTTATTGAAGTCCGCGCTTGTACCTATCAATATATGCTGGCGATAAATCTCCACTACAGCAACACAAGGAACTCCAATACGTCCAGTGATATCCAAAACAAACCGGTTGTCTTCTTGTGAAATCACCGCTGGACTTAACTTAGCCCACCAAACATGAAGAAAAGCGTCTCGCTCTACGAGTTCTAGTAAACTGTTCAAAAAAGCTTCATCTTTTTCTATGTGAAAAGCTACTCCATTAGAATTAGGACTCCAATACTTATCTTCTTCTGGTTTTTGAGGGACGAAAATCTGTGCCGGCAAATAAGTGCTTTGATTATCAAGGTCAGTCGTCTTTAACCAATAAATAGGCTCTCCTGGTCCCAATTTTTTAAGAGGAAATATAGGCTCGGAGTACTGGTTTTCTGAAAAAGCATTTATGATTTCGTTAGGTGGCGACGCGAAATTTCCTTCATTGATCATCTGTTCCCAACTTTTGGGTGCTTTACCCCGATAAATAGAAAGGCTATACCAGCAATAACGCTCAAAGTATTCGGCAGCAACTTTCACTGCTGACAGATTTAGACTGGCATCATTGCCACATGAGACAATGTCATTTTTCCTTCCTGTTAGTAGACTGATACCAGAATTTGAATGACATCGAGTTATGTATAGTCCGTTCTCAAATTTGAGTTTCTCGGCAGAGGGAATTATGCCTAACTTGTTTGAACATACCTTGCTTAATTTGTCTAAGAAGGCTTGGCTTTTTAAGTTTGGATAAAACATAGTTATCACTCAAAGCAGAAGTTACACATGTTGATATTAGGTATTCTAACTTTTTCAAAATCAAGGTTTTGAGCATCAAACAGTATTGCATGATCATAGTCGCCGTAAGGTTTTCCTGAAAGTAAACGCTCAATCCATAATTTCAGTGTGGATTCTCCCTGCCTTAATGTACTTTTTGATATTTTGAACTTTTGTTTTCTCTCACTGAAATAATGCTCGATCCTATTATGTTCATCAATTGAAGACAGGTTGGATAGGAAAAGCATACGGTAGCAATTATAACAAGGCCCCATACTCAATCCGAATACAGGGGTAATACTAAAACCGAAATGGTCATAGATTATGGCCGCCCATGGTGTCGAAAGCGTTTCATGTAGATGCTCTAGGTGTTTATATTGATGTTGACTGACCGCAATGAGGAGTATAGCTTTCTCATCTAACTGACTCAAGCTATGTGAGTTTGGGAGTACTTCGATGGAGTTGTGAGCGCGTAGCGTCTCAAGTTCTTCTTCATCGGGTAGGAAGCTCTGGAAGTAGACTTTGTTTAAGATTTTGTTTTCTACTAACTCAAGTTCTTGCAGGGACTTGCAAATATTTCCTTCAAATAGACCATAGTCGTAAAGCGAACATATCATGCCTGATCGGATGTCGCATAGTGAATCAATATCTATATCATCCAAAGCAACGTTTTGAAGTTCTTCAATAAAAGCATTTAGTTCATTAGATGGAATGCTTCCTGTTTCAAAATAAAGTGAGCTGCCCATATAGTATAAATGAGTTACCTCATTCTTCGTAGAGATAAAATTTACGTTTCGACTGAGTTTCATTATAAAGCCTTTATATCTTAGGGCAGCTAAGTAATTAAATATTAACTAATATTTAGCAAACACATGTGCAGCACATACCTGCTGCTTTCTTCGTTACTTTCTTAGTTTTAACTTCTGTGTTTTTTTTCTTCTTATTTAGTTTTTCAATAGTAGTCATTGTTTTTCTCCAAAAATTAATAAGGTTATGTTGCGATGATTAAACATCGGGTGAATAAAATCATTCTAATAGGATTGGAGTCAATAAAATAAATCTATTAACTTAGGGTTGATTTTAATAACTCGATTTATATGCAAAATATCACTGTTAATAATAATTTTTTTGTTTTTAGCATTATATTTATTTTTGTTACTAGCATATCTATGAATAATATTTACATTGTTTATTGGTGATTTTTGAGTATTTGGATTTTATATTTCTTTAAATTTAAATTCGATTTTAATTATTTGTTTTGCTTATTTTATTTGCGTTTTTATTTTTGAAAGCTATAGATGTTTGTAATTAACATTAATTTTTAATCTTCATATTTAGATAAAGATAATTTCTATGATACTAGTATTAGTATCCTTATTTATTTTTTAACAACTAATCACAGGTTTTATAATGAGTGCTATAAAAATATTATGCCTATGGAAAGATATTTTTTGGGACAACAAACCTCATAAGGAAAATAATGAAACGTACTATATTGGCTTTATCCTTCCTGTTTGCTACAGCTGCGCAGGCCGACAATCAATGGTCTAAGTATTTGAGTCTTACCTATGGTGGGTTTTCTAACCTAGACTCTGATGGTTTTATGATGACAACTGGTGAAGGACGTGCACCTTTACCGAGTATGCAGCAAGATACGAACCACCGACGTCATCCCATCTATGACTTTACCTCAAAGATCGATGAAAATGGCGAGGTAAGTTGGCTAAAATCATTTGAGCAAAGCAGCTATTACCAAGGTATGGATATTGTCGAGTCTGGCGGAATATACTACCTAGCACTATCCTCGCATCACAACCTTGACTCTCAGTTACTTCTGATAAGTAAAGATGGGGTTGAGATTGACCGAGTCACTTCTGAGAACGCGGAATATCGTTCTTTAGAATCAGATGGTGCTGATGGTGTGATCATTACAGGTCAATATCCGAGCGAAGGAAATGGCTTTGTCGCGCATTATTCTGCTAGCGGGGAAATGCAAACTTGTACCATTGAGGTTGGTGAAGGTGTCACACTAAATAGTTCTGCTTATCAAGATGGTATCGCTATTTCTGTGGGCTATTCTGATTCAAGAGGCGTTATATATGCGACATCATTTTCTGCCGGCGAATGCTACTCAGAGCTGGTTTATGAGGAACCTGCTGCCTCTAATGGGTTTACGGATATCATTATCAGTCAATCACAGCTTTATGTAGCTCACGATTCCTTCGTTACAAAACTTGATGAAGACTACAACATGATTTGGTCGATAAACTATGAGGGAAATATCATTAATGGTTTATCGCAAGGGAGCCAAAACAACATTCTAGCTGCGGGTATGAAAAATGGGGACTCTTGGCTGCTAACCTTTGATACCGATGGGGTAATTGGTATAGATCAAACCTATGCTTATGATGAGTTTGATGATTACGCCAATAGTGTTCTAGAGCGCCCAAGTGGCGATGGTTATATGCTTACAGGCAAGTTTAGCGATAACTCCTTCTTCTTATCTGTTGATGAGAATGGCTATATCGAAGATCTTACACCAGAAGATATCACTCCAACTGGCGTGAGTCGTTAAACCTATGCTTTATTGATTCATATGGGTACGTGTAAAACGTACCCTTTTATTTGGGATACCTAACTATTGGTTTCTCTTATCAACGTAATTATCTAACTTTCCCAACGGTCTAGTATCAGTGTGTAACCTTGTCTAAAAGCAAATTTAAGAGATCAGAGATTGCTCATCTTGCTCACACCCGACTGTGATCGTCCTGATAGTTTAAGTACTCCACACATAAATCGTGAAACGCTTGTGCCTGCGGAGAAATAGTGCGGTCGCTGAGTGTGAAGATACCGATTTGTCTTTCCAATGGCGGGTCGATAAGTGGTATCCATACCAATCTGGTTTCATTGGTAGGGAAGGCCAATTTCGGCAGGGTTGTGACACCGATGCCCAGTTCTAATACGGAAAACAGCGAGGTAATGTTCTCTACCGAGTAGAGGGCTTGCTGACTTAGAGCTCGGGCAGGCGTCGGATCAAGCAAAGTGCAGGTCCCGTTACGAATAAATGGCTGCTTGAGCAATGTTTGCCACTCAATGCCTTCTCGGCTAGTCGCAATCGGATTATCACTCAAACACACCACACCAATCGGGTCCGATAATAAAGGTGTGAACGTCATGTTGTCATCATCGAGATGAGACGGGTTTCCCAGTGCTAAATCAACCTCGCCAGAGAGTAATCTCGCTTCGACCCCTGCGGCATTGTCATCGATCAAACTGACTTCTACGTTTGGGTGTTGCTCGCAGAATGCCCCTAAAACGCTCGGAATGAGTTTAGCGGCGACAGAGGGAACACTGGCAATTTTTACCCTTCCTTGCTGGCCAGCTGCAGCAGCTCGCAAATCATTGTCTAGCGCTGTGTAGATATTGAGAAACTGAACGATCTTCGGCAAGCAGATTTCACCAAATGGGGTTAACTTGGCTTTGTTACCCGCTTCGAATAATGCTTGTCCCAATATCTTTTCCAGCTCTTTTATTGATGTGGATAATGCGGCCTGAGAACGGTTGGCGCGATGTGATGCTGCGCGAAAACCGCCTTCTTCGACCACCATCACAAAATGCTTTAATTGTTGAAATTTGATGCTCAACTCGGACTCCTTACCATCCCTTTATTCACCATAGTCTCAGTAAGGTGATAAGTTTTTTTTATCGAATGTAAGAAATTTACCGTTCGATTTATCGTCTGTCAAAGTGCAAGATTTAACTGTTGCGAAACAATTTTGTTACAAAAGGTTGAAGGCACGTGAATACTCAAACTCAAAAACACCCAGTCAAAACATCACTGTTCGCCTCAAAGGCTCCTCTGGAATGGGCGATTGTTAATAATGGCACTCTCTATACCGCGCAAATCCCGATTGATGCCACTGGTGCTGTCGTGGAAGGGGGTATTGAAGCGCAAACCCGTCAGACATTTAACAACTTGGTGCACACCCTAGAATGCGCAGGCGAGTCACTGGACTCTGTTCTACAAGTGCTGATTTACGTGACTGACCGCGAATATCTCAAAACGGTTAATCAAGTTTACGCCGAGTACTTCAACGCGCCGTACCCAAATCGCGCTGCCATGGTCGTTGCTGGCCTGGCAAGAGAAGAGATGTTGGTGGAGTTTGTCGTTTACGCTTCTGCGAACCAAGCCCAGTAACCCCTTATTACGAATAACTGCCTGATGGCGAGTAAAGCCGTCAGCAAGAACAAAGGAAGCAATCATGACATCATTAAACAACGTTCAGGCCGAAAAATCGCTCTACATTGGCGGCGAATGGCAATCAGGCATCAATACCGTTGCCAACATTAACCCATCCGACATCAGCGAGAATCTGGGTGATTTTGCTCAGGCAAGTGAAGCTCAGGTTCAACAAGCTATTCAGGCGGCCAAGCAGGCTCAACCTGAGTGGGAAAAAACACCCATCGAGCGCAAGCAGGCGGTACTGCAAGCGATTGGTGATGAACTGATTGCCCGTTGCGATGAGCTAGGAAAGCTACTATCGAGTGAAGAAGGCAAGCCGTTTGCTGAAGGTCGCGGTGAAATCTACCGTGCAGGCCAGTTCTTCCAATATTTCGCTGCTGAAGTGTTGCGTCAGATTGGCGATAACGCTGCCTCCGTCCGTCCAGGGGTCTCTGTTGAAGTGACTCGCGAAGCCGTAGGCGTTATCGCCATTATTTCTCCTTGGAACTTCCCGACTGCAACCGCTGCTTGGAAGATAGCGCCAGCGCTGGCGTTTGGTAACAGCGTTGTTTGGAAACCTGCCAACTTGACGCCAGCCAGTGCCGTTGCACTGACTGAAATTATTCATCGCCAAGGGTTGCCAGCAGGCACATTTAACTTGGTATTGGGTAGCGGTTCTCAAGTTGGTAACACACTGATTAATTCAACAGACGTGAATGGTGTGAGCTTTACTGGCTCCGTCGATACAGGGCGCAAAGTGGCGGCGGCAACAGCACCAAACTTTGTTCGCTGCCAGCTTGAAATGGGCAGCAAAAACGCCCTAGTTGTTGCCGATGATGCAGACATTCAAATTGCAGTTGAAGCAACCATCGCGGGTTCATTCTCCGGTGCGGGTCAGAAGTGTACAGCCTCTTCACGTTTAGTGGTGATGGACGGGATCCATGACGCTTACGTAGAAGCGCTGATCAAACGCATGAGCGAACTTAAGGTAGGCCATGCGTTGGAAGAAGGCATCTTTATGGGCCCTGTCGTCGATGGCAATCAGCTAGAGGCAAACTTCGAGTGGATTGAAAAAGCGCGTCAAAGTGGTGCTGAACTTGCGTTTGGTGGCGAGCGTTTGAACCTCAAACACGATGGCTACTACATGTCGCCAACGTTATTCCTCAACACGCAAAACAGCTGGGAAGTGAATCAGGAAGAAGTGTTTGCGCCAATGGCGAGCGTGATTCGAGTTGCTGACTTGGATGAAGCGATTGCCGTCACCAACGATACTCGCTTTGGTCTGACTGGCGGGATTGTGACGCAAAGCCTGCGCACGAGTGCCATCTTCAAACAACAAGCGCAAACCGGCTGTGTGATGGTCAACCTACCAACCGCAGGGACAGACTACCACGTTCCATTTGGTGGCCGTAAAGAGTCTAGCTTTGGTCCTCGCGAGCAGGGTCAGTATGCCAAAGAGTTCTACACCGTAGTGAAAACGGCCTATCAACGTCCGTACTAAGTCTGCATTGGGCAGCCGCTGCGCTGCCCGACATAGAGCGGTTCTAAGAATTATTGAGGAATGGTTATGTACCAACAACGAATCATCATTGATGGACTTCAGTACTGCAACTGGGACAGAGAGTATTTCCAAACTCTCAAGGCCAGTGGAATCACCGCAGTACATGCGACCATTGTTTATCACGAAAATGCACGTGAAACCCTGAGCAGATTTGCTGAGTGGAATTTACGTTTTGAACAAAACTCCGATCTCATCATGCCCATCTACTCAATGGCCGATGTGGAAACCGCTAAGCGACAAGGCAAGGTCGGTATCTTCTTTGGTGCGCAAAACTGCTCGCCAATTGACGATGAAATTGGCCTGATTGAGGTGATGCGCCGCCAAGGTTTGCTGATTATGCAGCTGACCTACAACAACCAAAGTTTGCTTGCGACCGGGTGCTATGAGGCAAACGATACGGGCATTACTCGCTTTGGTAAGCAAGCCATCGCAGAAATGAACCGAGTGGGGATGATCATTGATATGTCCCACAGCGCGGAACGTTCGACGCTGGAAGCGATTGACCTTTCTTCCCGCCCGATTTGCATTAGCCATGCGAACCCGAGCTTTGCTCACGATGCGCTTCGTAACAAATCCAACACAGTGATTAAAGCGCTGACCGAGCGTGGTGGCTTGATTGGCTTCAGCCTCTACCCATTTCACTTGCCAAACGGCAGCCAATGTTCACTAGAAGACTTCTGCCAGATGGTGGCGAAAACGGCCGAGCTATTCGGTGTTGAACACCTTGGTATTGGCAGCGATCTATGCCTCAACCAACCACAACAAGTGTTGGAGTGGATGCGCAATGGGCGCTGGTCTAAGGCGATGGATTATGGCGAAGGCTCTGCAAGCAATTCGGGCTGGCCGGATGCGCTGCCGTGGTTTAGCGGAAGTAAAGGGATGGAGAACATCTACAACGGATTAATTCGTCATGGATTCAGTGAGTCCGAGGCGGGACAAATACTGGGTGATAACTGGTTTAACTTTCTGAAAGAAGGACTTGAGCCTATTTCATAAACCTTAACCCAAACATGGAGCAGCCCACCACAACAACTAAAACAAGGTGGGTCGTTGAATACACTCGTGTAGCTGGCCTGATGGCCACTACCGAAAAACTTCTGGAGTCAGCATATGTCTGATTTAACCAATAGCATGAAAGCTGCCGCAATGAACTTGGCATCTGACAAATCACAAGCTAAGCGCAATACGTCTGCCAATGAAAATTCGCCTGACAAGCTTGGGCTGAGCAATCCCGCTTTCTGGTATAGCGGTGGGTTCATCGCTCTGTTTGTTGCTTTAGCGCTCTATGATGGCGAACTGCTGTCTAATCTGGTCAATGCAGGATTTGGCTGGTCAGTGAAAGTGTTTGGTCCATACTGGCAGTTGCTACTGCTTCTCACCTTTCTTATTGGCCTTGGGCTCGCTGCAGGGCGAACAGGTAAGGTGATACTCGGTGGCACAACCAAACCCGAAATGGATACTTTCCGCTGGACTGCGATCATCTTCTGTACCTTACTCGCTGGTGGTGGTGTGTTCTGGGCTGCGGCAGAGCCAATCGCCCATTACGTTAGCCCACCACCACTCTACGGCCCACAAGATAACCCTCAACAGTTAGCCGTTAACTCACTGTCGCAATCCTTTATGCACTGGGGATTCCTTGCATGGGCCATTGTTGGCAGCCTGACAGCTATTGTGGTGATGCATCTTCATTACGATAAAGGTCTGCCGCTGAAACCTCGTATTCTTCTCTATCCGGTTCTTGGTGAACGTGCATTAAAAGGTCATACGGGTGCGATCATTGATGCGTGCTGCATCATCGCGGTTGCTGCAGGGACGATAGGTCCAATTGGCTTCTTAGGTCTACAGGTTAGCTACGCGTTAAACGCATTGTTTGATATTCCCGACGGCTTTACCACTCAGCTGATCATTATTCTGTTTGCCATCGCACTTTATACTTTGTCTGCACTGAGTGGTCTGAATCGTGGAATGCAGATGCTTAGCCGTTACAACGTAATTTTGGCTATCGCTCTGATGATCTACATTCTGCTATTTGGCCCAACGAATTTTATCTTTAACGGCTACATTCAGGGTGTGGGCAGCATGCTCGATAACTTCATCCCAATGGCGACCTATCGAGGGGATGAAGGCTGGCTTAGCTGGTGGACGGTCTTTTTCTGGGGCTGGTTCCTTGGCTATGGACCTATGATGGCGATCTTTATTGCGCGCATTTCTCGCGGTCGCAGTATCCGCCAGTTAATCTCGACCATTAGCATTGTGGCACCACTGGCGACTTGTTTCTGGTTCACCATTGTTGGTGGTACAGGTCTGGCATTTGAAATTGCCGAGCCGGGCAGTGTCAGTAAAGCCTTCGAAGGTTTCAACCTGCCAGGTGCACTATTGGCGGTCACTCAACAACTACCGTTACCTATGGTGGTGTCAGTGTTGTTCCTTATCCTGACGACGATCTTCATCGTTACAACCGGTGACTCCATGACGTACACCATCAGCGTGGTGATCAGTGGAGAAACCGAGCCTAATGCCATCGTTCGTACATTCTGGGGTGTCGCCATGGGTGTGACGGCGCTGATTCTGATTTCACTGGGTTCAGGCGGAATCTCCGCATTGCAGTCTTTTATCGTGATTACTGCGGTTCCGGTGTCATTGATACTGCTGCCATCACTTTGGAATGCGCCACAAATCGCAATCAAGATGGCGAAGGCGCAAGGGTACTAGTGACGACTTATTAACGACTAATAACGTGAACAGTGTGCGGAAATTGTCCGCACACTCCAACCATTCTTACAATAACAACAGGTGGTGAGCAAAATGGATGCACATCGTTCTACTTACACTGAAACATCGCTGCGCAATGCAGAGGTGGTCATGGCGCCAGAAAGGCTAGGAGCTATGCACCAAAATCGAATCAGTTTTGTACGCAGTCTGATTCGTAAAATGGCTAGACAACAATGGCAGGTGAGCCGTCATGATTGGCAACTTTGCCCGCGAGGGTTTGGCCATGTCATTTACCGACTTAACACCCCACACCATGTTTATCATCTCGTGGTGTTTTGTGATCAGATTGCAGACGAAGAGCGCAATGACAGAGTCATCGCGGAAAGGTGGGATGTCACATTTGCCTTGGTTTACGGTGATGTTGATGTGAGTTTGCTTGAACAGTTGCGTGCCAATGTTCCGCTTCAGGAAGCAGGGCGCAATCCAAACAATGTGCTGGTGTTGGCAAGAGCAAATAAAAGTGTAAGAGTGTTCGAACATATTGTCTCGGCGCTGGCTAAAGGCCTTCAACCACAAGGCGAAGAGCTGGCACAGGTGGGTTATATCCTCAGAACAACAGCCGTGTATGGCAACGGTAAGTTTGGGATTGCGGACTTCAAGCTACTGGAGAACAATCCGGACTTCAGTCTGTCCTTCAGTGCACAGATGTGTGCTGTGTACCTGCTACGTGAGTTCAGTCTCGATTGGGTGCATTACCTTGCACGTCAGCAAGGTGGCAATAATGCAGTTGAGCTAGACCGAGGGCTGCAACGCTATCTTGGCGTCGGCAATGCCACTGGGTTGGGTATGGCGCCTTATTTGATTAATCACCCATGTATCGTTGATCAATGGATGACGGCGCGCGAAAGTGCTTTAGCGCAGGTTCTAGCATGCCCATGCGATTCGGAGATGCTTGAACCTTTGAGTCAGCTATTGAATAAAGCCATCAAACATTTATATCAGGTAGTGACCATCAATCCGCATCAGGATACGTTGAATCAACAGGCGATTGCTGAGCTGACTCTGATTCATAAAGATCTGGCGAACATCACCTCACAGCAGCCCAACTGGCAGAGTGTGATGGAGGGTTTGACGACCTACAGTTTGGAAACTCAAGAGATTGTCACTTCTTGTTTGATTGAGCTTTACCCAGAACTGGTTAACCGTTTTGAAGAGCAAATGAACACCGACGAAACGTTGTCTGTTGCTACCGGCAAAAGCGTTGGTGATTTGCTTAATGTGTTAAACGATAAATATCGCTGGGCGATTGACGCCGATTACTCGCTGGCAGAAAACAACTATTGGTTCTGGTATCGCTCTCAGGATAAAGAAGAACCGAGACTTGGGGTTCGTGGGGAGGAATCCGGTGAAGACCGAGAGCTGCCGCTCGATATTGGTCGTCAGGTCAACCGCCTGTTTACCGCAGCCTCTCAGCAGCCGAGTGAGATGTCACTGGCTCAGTTTCTATTACAACACCCTCAATATCGCTCTGTGGCGCGTCGAGTCTGGACCTTGGGCCATCGCCAGATGGGCGATATTCAGATGAACGTGTTACGTAAAGATGCACTGCCTATGCACTTGCTGCGCTGTAAGCTGGCTTTCTTTGGTGCGACGAAATTTGATCCCCGCTCAGATCGCTGGGTACGGGTGACCTTTTTTCAAGGTGCGCCTTTGCTGGACGAAATCGGCTCAGAGCAGCACAACGATAATTGGATTTTCCCTTTGATGCCAACCGAAAGTGAGATCCAGAGTCGTCAGTCGAACAAGGTTCAAGGGGGTAACGCATTATGATCGTGTCACACAATGAGCTGGTTGCAGCAGTCAATAAAGCGTTCTTAGGCGCACGTCGTATGTGTGGTGAAGCGGATGTTATTGCCAATATGGTGGCCGATTTACAAATGGCGGGGCTGCATGGTGTTCGTCACTTTAATAATGCCAGTCGTTTTCTCGGTTTAGACTCTGACTGCGCGGTGTCGATTTCACAACGTTCTGATGAGAGCCTAGAGGTGGATTTGCACAATAGCAGTGTGGCTTGTCACTTACCTGCCTTGTTGGACTTTGCGCTGGAGAAAATGGCCCAGTCTAAAACCATTACTATTGAGCTTAAGCAGTGCCATAACCGTTGGCTGGCGTATAGCGAGTTAGTGAAGTTGGCAGCTAAAGGTATCGCGTGTCGTGCCCGCTGGACCAATGGCACCAGCCCTAAAAATGTATTGTACGTGTTAAATCGAGGCCAAGTTGCACCGGAACTGTATTTCTCAGAGGAGAGCCGTGGTTCAATAGAAAGTGAACACTCGATGACGATTGAATTAGCGGTAAGTGATTTTGATGTCAGTGCTAGTTCGCAAGGCTACAACGTGTATGTTGACGCTAAGGAGCTCGTCGATGCACAGCAGTCCTCATGGCGAGAGGGTATTTTCGTTGAAGACGAAGAATGGGAATTACTAAAGCAGACCGCGACTGTGTTTCTGGTCGAGAATAGCGAACGTTCAAGGCAGGGTGCCGGAGAGCTGGTCTAATACTGAAAAAGCCAAGGTTAAAACCTTGGCTTTTTCATTCAATCACACATCCAATGGTGGCATGCCATGTAAAGACGCAAGTTGTGAGAGTGAGAGATTGCTTTTCGCCAATGAACTGCGGGAGGCGACTGCTGGTTTTACCGCGGCGGGTTTCACTGCGAATTCGTGTCCATCCAGTATGCCTTTACCTTCCTTGAGTTCATTCAGTCGAGCATTAACCACGCCATCGGTGCTGGAGAAATCAATTTTGTAACTGCCGACGTACTCCTGAACGTATTTAGTCGAGAGTGATTTAAGCTTATCAATGTAAACTACGGCTTTATCATACTCGCCCTGAGAAACAGCATCTAACTTAGGCGTAAGCAATTGTGCAAACTTCATTGGGTGGCCGACAAAACCACTGCCCATAACGAGTGCGGCAACAATTGGAGTAGTCACCACCGCATTCTGAAACCACTCAGAAAACATCTTGTGATCACTGACCAAGCTGCCATTGGCGGTGCGATTGTGCCATTCTTTTTTGGCACGTTTGAGGACTTTGTCGAGTAGGGCGCGCTGAACAAAAAAGTCGACCAATTTGATAATACGTTCTAAAACAGCAACGATAAGGCTGATGATAGAACCAATACCGGCCGCAGTGGCTCCCGCGATCCCAGCGACGCTAAGCGCGACGCTTTTTATGCCACCCAGAGCGCCAGTAGCAGAGTGGCGAGCCAACGCTTTGGATATAATGCTAGGGTGGCCGCCCAGTAGCTCGACACCACGACCTTTATAGATTTGAGTAATGAGGTCTTTCGATTTCAGAACTGACTTTTTGACTGCTGAATAAAGAGAAGAAGCACTTCTTACATGCCCCCAACCAGGAATCAGATCCGCGAAATTACCGGCAAATTTACTGATCAGCCAGCTCCCAACCTCGGCTAGCCACTCCAGACCATGCAGTAAATCACCATAAACATGGCTGACTTTGTTGAGCAAGGTGCGGAAAAAATCAGACAAAAGGTCTTTGATACCATTCTTCATTGAAGTGGTGACTTCCGCGACTTTTGAAGCGGCTTTCGAAATCTTTTTCGCTGCTTTGCTATTTTTGAGCTTAGTCATGGTCTCAGTGTTGTTGAGTAGGCCCATGGCAGCATCTTTGAAGTCTGTGAAGGGTTCGGTGCCTACAACAAATGCACTAAAAAAGTGTGCATTCGAAATTTTGGCAACTTTAGTAATTTCTGTACTCGCTAACATGTACATGGCGCCCATGCGAGCATCCGCCATTTGTGCAACCTGAACACCGCGCGCAGTATTAGAAGTATTACCAAAGATTTTGTCTTTGATGAGACGTTTAAGTAGTTTGACTTGCATAGAAACCTCCACTTAACGATGTTGAACGCACCGGGTCATCTTTGAACAGACATAGCCGAGGCTTGGGGATGTATTAACTACATTACCGAAAATGAACTCGGTGATCTTCGACTTTTGGTTGAAACTTTCTCATTAGAGGTACGACCACTAAGTTTCAAGGAATAACCACTCTTTATCCATAAGTGCTGAGAATATAAAACGTTACAGGCAGTGTAAAGATGGCAAGAAAAGTCTGGTGAGCAATGATAGATGCCATAGCGAGGCTATTACCGCCGAGCTGTTTTGCAAGAATGTAAGCGGAAGGGGCGGTGGGAACTGCCATCATGATGGTAACAATCGCGAGTATCATGCCTTCAAGCCCAAGCGAAAGCGCGAACACAAAAGTCATTGCTGGTTTAATAAGCAACTGCATCACAGAAGCAACGACGACCATTTCTTTGAATGATTCATTGTGGTCTGTTTTCAGGGCCGCGCCAATGGCAAGCAGCGCTAACGGTAGTGCACATTTGCCTAACAAACCAAGGGTTACATTGATTTCATCGGATAGAGACAGCGGGCTTAGATTAACCGTTAATCCAATCACGCAACCAAGAATAAGGGGATTGCGCGATAGGCTAACAAATACCGATTTCCAGCTTTTCACTTCCTGACCATAAAAAGAAAACACCAAAAGACACAGCACGTTTACGGTGATGATGATTACTGACATCGATATAGCGGCTGCAACGATGCCAGACTCCCCAAACAAGTTGTAGACGATGGCCAACGCCACAAAACTATTAAAGCGCACGCCTCCTTGAAATATTGACGTAAAAGACGCTGAGTCAACAGAGCGCACATAGCGTTGCCAGACGATGAGTAAAACACTGCAGGTAAGAAGGACGACAACCAAGACGCTGGCAATGCTGAACCATGGCAGATCATCCAATGGCTTGTTGCCAAGCGAGTAGATTAATAAAGCAGGAGTGAGGAGAAAATAGGTCAACTTGGCCAATTCGTCCCAGAATGAATCGTTAAAACGCATTAAGCGACGAATCAAATAACCCAATAATATGATGAACATGACCTGCAGTAAGGCCGAGATAGCAACTGACATATTTTTCTCCTTTCTTCATTCAAGAGTACAAAGAAAGAAGGCGAAAAAATAATTATGGATTTTTAACAAAAACGTAAAATTAATTTATGGGTAACAACTCATCGAGCAAGACTTGAACTAGCTCTTTTCTGCTGTGATGTTCTCTCTGGTATAACCCCATATTGCGGTGCAGCCTTGGTACACCAAATGGAACGAGTTTGTATTCTTCTCTTAGCTTGTTCGCTCTGGCTTCTCCTAAAGCCATAACGGTAACTCCCAGTTTTTCCTGCACCATGATCAACGACGCTTGGAGGGAATCCAGTTCCATCACAGTATCTGTGATCAAATTCCTACGTTTGAGTTCGTTATCAATCATAGTGCCAGCCCAAGCTCGCGCGTCCAGCTTTATAAATGGGTGGTTTTTGAGTAAATCGCTATCGGAAGTTTCGGCTGTATCCTTATGAGCCACAACGTAAAAAGGTTCTTGCTCTATGGTCGTCCAGCTAAAACCAGTCGGTATCTTCCGTTGTGGTTCAGTAATTAAAACCGCGTCCAATTCTCCGGTCTCAACCCGCTCAGCCAAATCGACTGACATACCTCGAAATACTTTAATCGAGAGCTTGGGATATTGCCGACGAATTGAAGCTAGGGCAGGGCCAAGAGCGCCAACCTGAACGCTAAATACTGCCCCTACCAGTAGCTCGCCGCTGTAGAGGCCGTTTTGACCTAAACCGTCGCCGAGAGAATCATACATTGATAAAATTTGCTCCGCTCGTTGCATGACTTTTTCGCCATCACGAGTAAGAACCAAATTGCGACCGATCTTCTCAAACAGCTTGGTATCAAGTTCCGTTTCAAGTTGTTTCATTTGGGTACTGACCGCCGCCTGCGTTAAACCTATTTTGTCACCTGCTGCAGAAAAACTGCCGTGGGCAATAATCGCCCGCAAGGTTTTCAACGCTTTGATGGACATAAATAAAGTACTCCAAACTCTAACCCAAAACGACTTTGAGAATAACATAGCTGATTGAGATATTGTCTGAACTTGCGAGTAGGTTTATGTGGCTGACTCAGATGATAGTGAAACCAAAACGAACAAGTAGTAACATTTCGGCTGTTTCGCAAAATTTGTTGAAGAGAAAAGAGTCGCCAATGTTGTTACCTACAAAGTACGCCATTACCCGTAATGAGAAGAGTCTAGATGAGTTGGCGCAATTACTTGTTTTGCAAGGCGTTGACAGTTTGTGCCAGGTACGAGCCAAGTCATACAGTTTATCGTTTCTAAAGCAAGCAATTGGCCCCTCCGTGAAAGGGATTGTGTTGGTCAATTCTGCTTCCTATGACGGCACGGACGTAGCTCCTTTTCATGGCGTGCACCTTACCTCAAAAGACCTCTCAGATATGGCTTTGATTCAGTCAGTTCGTCACAGCGGCGCGCAATATCTGGCGGCATCGTGTCACAATGAGCAGGAGATTGAGCTGGCGAATAAAGCAGGGTGTGATTTCATTACTATTTCGCCAGTGGAAGCGACGAACTCTCATCCTGATGCCACTCCGATTGGTTGGCAGCGCTTTGCGGAGCTATCCAAATTGGCGAACATGCCAACCTTTGCCCTCGGTGGGCAAAGTACCCATAACGTAGAACATGCACAAAGCTACGGTGCGCACGGCGTTGCTGGGATTTCAGGCTTTTGGAAGGTTGAGAAATGAAAAAGGCTGGTGAATTCACCAGCCTTAGCGTTTAGCCTAAATAGCGATTCTTGAGGTGATCTTTAAAGAATTGCGCGTTGAGAGTGTCACCTGTTGCTTGCTTCACTAACTGATCTGTTGTGAGTAAGCTTCCCTTGCTCCAGATATTGTCTGATAGCCAGCTAAAGATTGGCGTTAAATCGCCAGCTTGAATGGCTGTATCAACATCAACTGTTTGCTTCATTGCTGCCATAAACTGCGCGGCATACATGGCCCCTAATGTGTAAGATGGGAAGTAGCCAAATGCGCCGTCGGTCCAGTGGATGTCTTGCATACAACCGTTCTTGAAGTTGTCTTTGGTCGACAATCCAAGGTAAGCCTGCATTTTTTCATTCCACAATTCAGGGACGTCAGTGTGTTTGATCTTACCGTTGATCAGGTCGCGCTCAATCTCGTAGCGTAAAATAACGTGAGCAGGGTAGGTAAGCTCGTCGGCATCAACACGAATGAAGTCTTTTTTCACGCGGGTGTATAGTTTGTGGAAGTTTTCCTGCGAGAATAGCGCTGGGTTATGGCCATCGAAATGCTTGGCGGCAAAACCTGCCAGATGAGCGATAAAGGCGTCGCTGCGCCCGACCTGCATTTCAAAAAATAGCGATTGTGACTCGTGAATACCCATAGAGCGAGCTTCACCAGAAGGTAATCCAGCAAGAGGTTTTGGTAGTCCTTGTTCATAACGAGCGTGACCCGTTTCGTGTACAATACCCATCAGCGATTGAACGAACTCGTTTTCGTCGTAGCGAGTCGTAATACGTACATCCGATGGTACACCGCCACAGAATGGGTGCACACTCTCATCCAGACGACCATGCTCAAAGTCGAACTGCAGTAGCTTCATCACTTCGAGGCCAAGTGCTTTCTGCTTGTCTGTCGCGAATTTACCTTCAGGTTGAATAAACTGCTCAGAAGACTGTTTTTCAATCACTTCATCGATAAGTTCTGGCAACCAGCTTTTCACATTGCTGAACAAGGCGTCTAGGGAAGCGGAGCTGGTGCCGGGCTCGTAGATATCCAACATGGCATCGTATGGAGTGAGTCCGTTTGCTTCTGCTCGGATTTGCGCTTCTTCCTGAGAAAGTTTCACTACCTCAGCCCAGTTCTTCTCGAACCCAACCCAGTCATTGTCACCACGTTGTGTTCGCCATGCATGTTCACACTTGGAACCTGCGAGGGACTTAGCTTGCACCAATTCTTCTGGGAGAAGGTTGGCTTGCTGCCACTGGCGTTTCAACTCACGAAGTGTCGCCTTGTCATCTGTGTTGAGTGCTTCACCTTCGGCTTCTGCAAACCAGTCTGCCAGTTGAGGTTGAGTATGAAGGCCGTGAATATGAACCGAGAGTTCCGCCATGGCTTCAGAGCGAGCTTGGTTACCGCCGCTAGGCATAACCGCTGCTTGGTCCCAACCACAAATAGAAGCAAGGTGGCTGAAATGAGATATTTTTTTAGAATGTGCTTTGAGTTTTTCGAATGCGCTCATGGGTCGCCTTCCGTGACTATTTAGGAGAAGGAAAGTGTATCAACCTCGCGTAGTCAGACCAAGCACTATCCGGTTGCATCCTTTGGATGGGGTCTCAGTTAAATCACACTATTTCTAGCATTTAGTGATTTAAATGTTATTGGTATGGCGAAAAAGAATTCCGCCTCGTTGTTTATTCACTGACGTTTTGATGATAGAAGAGGGTTATCAAATGACCTCGATGAATTCGAGAAGAGGCATAGAAAGGAGTAGATGTGATTAACAATATGGAAGCGTTTCTGATCGCCATTACCATTTTAACGCTAACACCGGGGCTAGACACTGCGCTGGTGCTACGCAATTCTTCCCGAGGTGGAATGAAAGATGGCGTTGCCACCAGTCTAGGTATTTGTTTAGGTCTGTTTGTCCACGCGACGTTTTCTGCAATTGGTATCTCCGCCATTTTGGCTCAGTCGGCAGAACTGTTTAATGCAGTAAAGATGGTTGGTGCTGCTTATCTGATTTGGCTTGGGGCAACGACTTTAAGAGAGGTTTGGAAAGGAGATATGGCTCTGTCGAATATGGAGTCTCATACGCACAACCTGGACATGAAACGCTCTCTTCGAGAAGGCTTTCTGTCAAATATTCTCAACCCGAAAACAGCAGTTTTCTATCTCGCGTTCTTGCCTCAGTTTATTAACCCCGAGGGTTCAGCATTTTTGCAGTCCAGTTTGATGGCAGCTATCCACTTTGTGATTGCCATGATTTGGCAGTGTGGCTTAGCGGGTACTTTGAACTCAGCGAAGAACCTACTTAAAAGCCCTAAGTTTATGCGCCGGATGGAAACAACAACGGGAGTGGTTCTCGTTGGCTTAGGTGTGAAACTTATGGTGGAAGAGTAAAAAACAGCGGCTTAAGCCGCTGTTTTTATTGGTTAGCTCTGCATCTGAGGTTGCTTTAAGTTGTCGACAGCGGCTGAGAAATACGCTTTTGTCTCTTCAATCACGACATGACGGAGCAAGATCAAACCGATCAGGTTAGGTACCGCCATCAAGCCGTTAACGATATCGGCGATAATCCAAATCATATCGAGGTGTAGGAAAGCACCTGATGCCACCAAAGCAAGGAAGATAACCTTGTATGGCAGAACGGCTTTGGTACCGAACAAGAATACGACACAGCGCTCACCATAGTAGTTCCAACCCAGAATGGTTGTGAAGGCGAAGAAGATCAAGCCAACAGAGACCAGAATAGGGCCAAGCGTTTCGGCATTCAGGCCAACAGCAAAAGCGTGAGTCGTCATCGCTGCACCAGCAAAGTCACTTTGCCATGCACCAGTCAGGATCAGTGCAAGACCTGTCATCGTACAAATGATGATGGTATCGAAGAAGGTACCTGTCATCGAAATCAGACCTTGTCTCACACACGAATCGGTTTTTGCAGCCGCTGCTGCCATGGGAGCACTGCCAAGACCCGATTCGTTAGAGAAAACACCACGAGCAATACCCGACTGGATGGCTAGCATGATGCTCGCACCAAGGAAGCCACCTGTTGCCGCCGTTTGTGTGAAAGCAGACACCAGAACCAGCTCGATAGCATTGAACAGTTGATCGCTATTGATGACAATCACGCTCAAACAAGCCAATACGTAGAACAGCGCCATCGTTGGAACGACTTTGCCAGCAACTTTAGCAATTGACTGAATACCACCCAGCGTGACAAACGCCACTAGTAGCGTCAGTACCACTGCGGATGCTTCTCGCGGCAAGCCAAAAGAGATCTGGCTAGCGTCTAGAATCGCGTTTACCTGAGGGAAAGTACCAATACCGAAGCAGGCAACACCCAAAGCGAAGAAGGCGAATAGCGATGCGAGCGTACGAGAACCCACCCCATATTGGAGGTAGTACATTGGTCCACCAACCATCTGGCCTTTGTCATCTACCTTGCGGTATTTAACGGCTAATAAGCATTCTGCATATTTGGTCGCCATTCCGAACAGCGCAGCAAGCCACATCCAGAACAGTGCACCCGGGCCACCAAGTTTTATTGCGGTTGCGACACCAACAATGTTGCCTGTACCAATGGTGGCAGAAAGCGCGGTACAAAGAGCGGCGAAGCTTGAAACATCACCTGGTTTTTTGGAATCATCTTTGCTGAAAACCATTTTCAGTGCAGTCGGTAAGTGTCGAAACTGAAGTAAGCCTAAGCGAAAAGTAAAGTAGACACCGGTTCCCACTAACAGGATAAGCAGTGGTGGACCCCAGACAAAGCTGTCGATAGTTTTAAGTAAAGATTGAAGGTTATCCATGATTTCCCCTTAATTGATAAAGCATTACTAAGGAGAAGAGTGAAAGGGTAGAGACGACGAGTCTCAACAAACGCTACAGGCAGAAAAGCGATCATAGCTAGGTTGTTCTTTTCACTCCTCTGTCCTTTTGCCTGAGAGTTTCACTACACACATTATTAGTATGGAGCTTGCTCCTTCGGCGACCGATTTAACGGTTCTCTCCAGAGGTTCCTCCAACTACAGTCCTCGCCGTTTTCACAGCACCTGAAAGATTTACTTCTTCGGTAGGTTATTTTGTCCAAATGTTAAAATTTGGTAAATAACCACTCTCCTGCAGTCTTCATTGGAACGATTGCTCGTAAAGTGAGCAAAAGTTGGTTGATAGCACTGGTTGCTACCAACGTGTGAACTCTATCATTATTTTTGTGTAATTCAATTAGTTTTTTGCATGAATAACAAAATGGGGGAAATGAGGATAATTAGAGCCTTTGAAAGCTTCAAAGGCTCTTAGTTAAAACTTATTCTTTGTTTTGAGTACGGATGCTAAAAATGGAATTTTCATCCACGAAATCATACTCAATTTGCGAAGGGGTAACGTCACACACTTCAGAGATAGGTGTTAAAGTGCTGCTCGTGCCATAGCGAAGATCAAATTGAATAAATCGACTAAAGACATTGTCTTGATCTCCTCTAGGAATTTCCTCTATGTACATTTCAGTATCGCGGCAGCTTCCTGAGATCGTAATGGTGGTCGAAAACATAATCGGTTCTGAAATCGTTAAGTCTTCGAGCGTGACATCTCGATATGTTCGATTGAGATCAATGGATTGACTATTGTAAGTCGCCCCAGCAAATTTTTCCGCGTAAAGGCTGCCACTCCAACCTCTTGGAACAGGTATGGTGTATGCGCCATTTGTGTCTGTTTTAGCGCTGGAGAAGTAGCCTCTTACATCTGCGTTTTGAACAGGAATACCATTCTGAGAATACACATATCCTTCAATATTCACTTTTGAAGTAGGGCGAGTAAATAGGTGTGAATTACTAATATCGCCAATCAATAGAGTGCCTGATTCAAACCCAAAACTGGATCCGTACCTGCTGCTCCCGTCTCCAGTCTGAAAGATGTTAGCTAACTGCCAGGACAACTCTTTACCTTTTTGGATATCGAAACGATAAACTTTCCCTAGTGCGTCATCACCAATCATGAAGGTGGTACGATCTAGCTCCACGTCATGACCGAAATACCCTGTTTCGGTATCGATATCCGCTTGCTTGATCGTTTGCTGAAGGCTCCAAGATTCGTAGGGATGACGTCTCATGAAGACATGCACGTACGACGTTGTGTAGCTGCTCACGACTAAAAAGTGTTTATTCACGTCAAAGGCGAAACCAAACTGACTGGATTGAGTTGGGGTCTTATCCGGCGACTCAATGACATCACCTAGGTGCCAGGTATTAAGATCTCTACTTCGGAATATGAAGATACGTTCTGCCGAAGATTCGCTGATGTACAACTCGTTCGCATAACGGCGAACAGTAAACCCTAAAGACCGATAAGTAGGGTCGGGGAAGCTATTGACGTCTAGCTTATCGACCAGTTGCCATTCACCAGAGTTTCTGAGGTATATGTAAATGCTTCTTTGCTTGGGATCGGAAATTGTGAGTAGCTGGTCATCAAGGTAAACAGACTCACCAAATTGAGAAAGTTGTGGATCAACGTCGTCCGGCAATTCGATTGTGCTAGATAACGTCCAGTTTGGTTTGAATGCGTTCTCGCGCTCGTACAGCCAAACTTTGTGCTCAGAGTTGGAACCGATAGCAATAAAGCGGTCGGTGTTGTAGACGTACTTATCGGTATATCCACTCCCGGTAACCGGAAGCTTTGGACCAAATTTCCAAACGCCAAAATCTTTAAAAATAACTTGGTTTCCGATGACGCCGACGTTACGCGAAAGTGACGTTGTTCCTGATACCTTGTCGATTTTTTGATAATCGGATAAATCAGGAAAATTGGGTGATGCATTTGTACCTAATGAAAGTAGGGCAGCGAGTAATGCTAAATATCGCATGGAGGTCTCTCCTCACTAATGAAGTAGTAATTCATGGTGGAATGAGACTTACAACAAGTTGACTACGAGCTAACTTAAGTTCTCGATGAACATCAGAGCAGGCGAAAAAATTGAATCTCGTCGCTCTGAAGAAGTCATACTACATATAAAACAATCATCATATCAATAGTGTTTTGAGTATTTATACTAAATGATATATGAATCATTTTAATTGCCTGAAATGATTCGGAGTTGACTGATTTGATTATGTTGAATTGAGTATGTAGAGGGTTTTGATCTTAACTTCTACAAAATGACTTTTATGTGTCATTATGACTTTGTTATTGTGGTGTCTTATTGACACTATTTTTGTTGGCTTTATTTCTAATGTATTGATTATATGAATTTTTTAAAGTTGGCAAGAAGAATGCAGTGTAGAGAGAAAAACAAAATAATCTAGTGAGGTCTCTATGTTTGCTCAACCAACTCGCACTACATTCAAAACACTTTTGACTGTTTCAAATATTGGACTGGTCGTCACTTTTCTCGCACTGGTGGTCAGCGTGCTGATTTCCTATCCATACGCTAACGCCTTCAGCCTGAATGCTCAAATCGCCGCGCATATCAGTACCATCGTAATAGCTGCATTTTTGAAAGTTAGTTACGTCACCCGATGCTTGGCGCAATACAATCTAGGTTTGGAAGTGAAATAGATATGACATAGTAATAGCGCCCTGAGTAGGGCGCTATTGCAAAGCTTAGAAGTAATTCGCGTCAACCAGCTCGCTCACCTGTACTGATTTCACATCAGCGCGCGCATCCAACCATTCTGCGACTTTTGCTTGCTGCTCTTCTGTTACGCTTTGGTATCTTTCTGAGTGACAAATAAAGCCTTCGAACAACTCAAGGCCACCGCCACCAAAGCTCAAGCCAAGCGCATCGATGTAATCAATGAACTCGTCAACAAACGCGTCGTAGCTATCAAAGTCAGTGATCGTTGTTTCACAGCTAACTTCGAATCCAAGCATCGCGAACTCACCCAAAAATAGCTTCTTCTGGATACGACGTTTCTTATTTTCTAACTTATATGGTTTCATTATTTTGCCTCAGACTTTCGAGTTAGCTCCTTATACCCCAAATTCCGTACAAGCCCAAATATAATTCTGTAATAGGTCCAAAATTTTAATGTTGTTTGGGAAAGGTCGCGTTTTGTTACGATTATTCGGCATGGAGGTGGAGGAAGCAGAGTTGGGAGTGTATATAATTAAATCAAATGAATATAAAACAAACCTAACTCTGACCCAATGCTCTTAAAAAATGGTATAAATGAACGAGTTAACAGACCATTGAGGTTCGCGCAGAGTCTGGCTAAGGAGATGGTATGACAAGATTGATTGCGATTGTTTTTTTGGTGGCATTAGCGTTTGTTCTGATCCGATATCGAACCAACGAAAAGCTGCAAAAATACGTCGTCGTTACTCTACTATCAGGCTTCTTCCTTTATACCGCCACGTTGGTGGTGACTGAACTCATGCGCTAAATCTGTAGGAGCAAAGAAGTGAACAACGAGTCTGAAATGGATAACAATGATGATGTGGTGGTTATCGAAGAAAGAGATAAACGCAGCTATTTATACATCATTATTGCTGGTGTCTTAGGGCTAGCGCTGGGTGGGTTAGTTGGTTCCGTCGTCACGGCTGATAAATGGCAAAGTGCCTACAATGGGCTGGAAGAAAAATATCAGTTACTTGTAGAAGACAAAAAACAGCTGGTTGTCGAAGTCGAAGATAAAGTGGCGAAAGTGGATGATGAAATTGCAGCTAAGTTGCAACAAGCAATTGAGGAGCAGCAGAAAGCGCACGAAGATGCATTGGCAGCCCTACGTTCAGAGGTTTCTGAGCTGGAAAAAGTCAATTTATCTCTTGAGGAACAACTGAATCAGCAGAAGCAGAAGATTGCTGAAGCGAACCGAGAGAATAATCAACTGAATCGACAAGCTGATATGCAAGCAACGATGTTTGAGCGGTCACGAGAGTTATTCCAACAAGAGCTCAAAGTTAAGCAAGAACTGGAAGCATTAGAAAAAGAACGTGAAGAGCTCGAACCTAAAGTCAAACAGCTGAAAAAAGATTGTGATTTGTACCTATCAGGTACGTCATGGGATGCAAAATCTGACTCATGTGATAAGCAAGATGAAGCGAATTCACGCTTAAGTCAAGTCAATCAGATGATCAGAGTGCATCAGATGGATCTCAAACAAATGAAGGCACTTACAGACGAATTAGGTTTGCAGTAACGCGGTATTTAGATTCATATGAAACCTCCCCTCGGGGAGGTTTTTTTATGCCAAAAGTAGGCAATTATTGGATTTGTTACTAATTTTAATGAATAGACGACTCATCTCAATATACGTGGTCAAGCAGTTAAGGAAGCGGCGTGCAGAAGAACAATGGTACAGAGTGGGTACAAATCATTGCGAACCTTGCCTTTCTTTGCGCGGTAGGGGTTGTTTCTTATGGACTGGTAAATCAGGACCATATCTGGTCTCGAATATTCTTCATTTTTCCCGTACTAATGACCTTGGCTTTGATTGCCAAGGACCTTACTTTACGCCATCTATTTGCATTCTCCGCTGTGGCTATGTTCATGATTGGTGGGTTGGTTCAGCCATTTGAAATTGACCCAGTGAGAGACAGCTTAATACTCATCCCTCTGTGCTACATCGTACTTTTCCCAGGAACCTTATGGCCAATTGCTGTCGGTGGAGCTTTAGTTAATGGTTATCTTTACCAGCTGACTGCGACAGATTTACAGGTATTTATAAAGGTGGCGACAGAAGTCAGTGTCATCACGGTGTTTGCGACCATCATGGCGTATTTTTACGTCAAAGTGCGTGAACAGGCCATGGCTTATAAACAAGAGAGTGTGACGGACTATCTGACCAAATTGCCAAATCTCCATGCTTTCTATTGCGATATCAAACAAGTGAACAAGGACAACGCTGAGTACTTTGGCTTACTTCACATAGGGCTGGATGGGTTCAAAAACGTTAATGATCGTTTGGGATATCGTCATGGTGACATATTACTTGTGGCGTTTGCCAACCATATCAATGAGCTAATTGGAGGCTATGGAAAACTCTATCGTCTAGGAGGCGATGAGTTTGTGTTAATCGCTGAGTCTCATGATGTAGAGTTAGTTTTAGATGAGACGATTGAAATCCTACTTCGACACAAAAAGACGCTTTTTAATGTAAACAGTACCTCCCACAGGCTCGGGTTTTGTATCGGTGTAGCATTCGCCAGAGACGCAGTCGATAATCTCGATGTGTGGGTTAAAAATGCCGATTTTGCTTTATTTAAAGCTCGCTCTGAAGGCGCTGGTTCTGTGTGTTGGTTTGATGATGAGTTGCTTGGTGAAACGATTAGGCAGCATCAAATTGAAACTGAAATTAAAAACGCGCTGGCTAAAAACCAGTTTTCCTTGTATTACCAACCTAAAGTGTCGGCGACGACTTCAGAAGTGGTGGGGGCAGAGGCGCTGGTCCGTTGGAAACATCCTCAGCTAGGTTCAATCACTCCTGCTGAATTTATTCCAGTGGCTGAGAAAACGGCTCAGATCGTTCCCCTTGGGCACTGGGTTTTACGAGAGGCGTGTAATCAGATCAAAGAGTGGCATGATGCTGGTGTTGATTTGTGCGTGTCCGTCAATGTCTCAAACGTGCAGTTCGATCACACTGACCTGTTTAAAGTGATTTGTGAAATTTTGCGTGAAGTTCGTTTACCTTCACATCTACTTCAGATCGAAATTACCGAATCTGCTTTGATGAGTGACCCAGATGCAGTGACCGATATTTGTGGGCAGTTGAGAGCATTGGGTATCTCTGTGGCGATTGATGATTTTGGGGTGGAGTATTCCTGTTTGCGTTACTTAAAACAGCTCCCCGTTGATGTACTTAAAATTGATAAGTGCTTTGTCGATGAATGCGCGATTCATGAAGCGGATCGAATGTTACTCAGAACTATCGTCCAGATGGGGCATAGCCTGAATATTAAGGTAATTGCAGAAGGTGTTGAAGACGAACAGCAGCTAGAGGTACTGCGTCAGGAAAACTGCGATGAGTATCAGGGCTACCTTTTCTCCCAGCCTCTTTCAGGTAAAGAGTTCTTTTCGCTCTTTAATGTCAGCTCTGACTCCAGTAAAGCCTCGGCATGAAGTGGATTGTCAGGTAGAGTATCTCGGTTGTTCGTTAACTGAGCCCTGCAATGCCGTCAGAAAACCTTGTTGTATCTCTCCCTTCGCTTATTCACAGAATTGGTGGTGACGCGAACAAGCAGTTGCGTATTGTCGCTAAACAGCACGATTGTGAGCTCAAGCGTGTTCGTCGTTCGAGAAACTGGCAACTGATTGGTCAACCCGAGGCGCTACTCGACCTGTTTAATAATCTATCTGAGCAATCTACAGAATTCGACTTTGTGCTAAGCAAGTTGAATGTACAAATCAGTCAAAGTGTTAAACCACGTGAATCCACTGAAGAGCGCCTTAAGCGCATACTGCTTGCCGACCCGACAATCACGCTCACCGAGTTGATGGAACGCACTGGTTGTTCACTCTCAGAAGCTCGTACCGCTAGATTTGAGTCTGAAATCTTATAACTTAGTTCAGGTTATCTAGAGGGCTGGTGGTTCCTGCATAGTGTTGACCGATAACATGGGTGTAGATCTGTGTCGTCTTTACGTCATTGTGACCCAGCAGTTCTTGAACACTGCGAATGTCTCTTCCTGCCTGCAATAGGTGTGTTGCAAAGCTATGACGAAACGTGTGGCAAGTTACCTTTTTATTGATGGTCGTTTTTGCGACGGCACGACTCAACGCTTTTCTAATCACACTGCTATGAAGGTGATGACGAGAAGGATGATCACTATTGTATTGACTATGCGAAATAGAAGGAGAGGGGAAAATAAACATCCAAGCGAGTTTACGAAATGCGTTCGGATATTTTTTATGGATTGCGTAGGGGAGTGAGGGGCCGATCCCGTGTTTGTTGTCGGCAATTTGAACTTGCTCGGCCTGTTCAATCAACAGTTTCAGGACATCGACACACTGTTTACTAAGTAATGTCTGCCTGTCCTTTTTTCCTTTTCCATCTCTAACTGTAATGGATAGATTACTCAAATCGATATCTTGAACTCTCAGCCTTAAACATTCTGAAATTCGTAATCCACTTCCATAAAGCAGCTCGACGATAAGCTTTTCCTTTCCGTTTAGATGAGAAAGAACCTGCTTGACTTCATTTGGTGTTATTACAACGGGTAACTGCCTTTGCTTGGTTGCGTGGCGAAAGCCCAATTCTCCCAGTTCAATTTTGAGGAAGGCTTGATAAAGGTAAACCAGAGCATTTAGCGCTACTTTTTGTGTATTGATTGCCACATTGCGAGAGTTGGCTAAATAGGACAGAAATTGAATGACTTCCTCTGATCCCATTTGCATAGGGTGACGTTTTTTGTGATAGAAAATATAAGACCGAATCCAGTACAGGTACGATTTTTCCGTTCGAATACTGTAACCACTTAGTCTCATGTGCTCACATACTTCTCTAAGAAAAGGACTTTTCTCAGGCATAACGCTTCATCATCTTTCTAGGCATTGTGTAGATGCGTTCATTTATAGCGTGTTTCCCGACAACAAAAGTATGACTTTAGGATTAATTATGTTGAGTTATCTAGGGTAACTTTTGAAAGGGAAGTTGATGCTTAACATAAAGCTCAATCTGCACGGAATGTTTCTGATTTCACTAAATTGCTAATTACCTTTGGTTAAGAAAGGAATCATTTTGTATAATTCCTTTTATTTTTCAGCTACTCAGCACCAATTCTAAGCAAATTATCATGCCTTTCTTTATTCTTATCGCGCTCCTTTTTGTTCTATTAACCCTCTTTGCCTTGTACTTCTATTTTGAAGCTAAACGGAAAAAGGAAGCCCAAGACGCGAAAAAAACACTGACCGTGCGTGTCGAAAAAATGAAAAGGCGATTCAAATCAGAAGCTCAGCAATGGGTGTTTTCTGGTGCCTTATCGAAGCAGGATGAGAGTACGATGATTCGATTGCCGAACTATTTTTTTGTTTTTCAGCCGATAACGCCTGAAAATGTAGAACATTACGAACAGTCATTAGAAAGCGTGTTATTGACGGTTAATGAAAAGGTGTTGCTTGTCCCTAATGATAGTGATGACGTCACTGCGCCTTGCGAGCCATTGTGTCAGTTTGTTCAGTCTCTACCATCTGCTGCTCAAGGTTACAATGCAAGTTTTTATCGTAATGATCTGCCTGTTCTCATTCAAAAGCTAAGAGATGCTGAGATTGAGCCATTAGATGAGCAGAGCCAAGAAGAGACAGAAGTTGCCTAAGAGCTTTTCATTCAAATGGAGAGCGCGTTATAGATTAAACCTGTCACATTTTACGATGTAACAACCTATAGCTATTTGTAAATCAATTGGTTTCTTCAATTGAGTATTTACATACCTTACCTGTGATCAATAGCATTCGTTAATTGATTTTGGGTTATTAATAACAAATGGCTATAGGTTGATGTAATGAAAACAAAACTTCTGTTGGCTCTTCCCTTTCTCTCATTCGTCGCTGTTGCGAATACTAATCCTCACTTGGAAACGTTCAATACTCAAGTAAGTCAGACGCTATATAAAGGTCAGCGCTTGAATATCCCTGTTAACCTTTCACTACCTGCAGACAGACGCCACTTGGCAACGTTAGGCTATGACAACAACCAGCCGTCTTCAATGGATTGTAAGATTAGTATTTACGATAGTGCGAGTACGTTACTGCACTATCTAGACTGTCGTGCCGGTATTGGTGAGCACACATTTGCTACGCCTATCGCTTACTGGCAGGATAATTATCGAGCTGTTATCTCTTTGTATAATGCAGATTTTTCTCAATCGAGTCAGCGATTTGAAGGGAATTTTCGTTTTAACTTTGGCGAAAGCTCGCGTATAGACAACGATCATCTACCGACATGGTGGAAGAAAACTTATAACTCAGTTGGACTCGATGCTAATACAGATTATGACGGAGACAGCTTTAGCTTAATTCAAGAGTATTTTGGTAACAGCAAACCGAACGACGTAAACAGCTTTCCTGACCATGACCCTGTGATTGATTTTGACGAAACACACTCGGCAGGAACATCAATGTATGTCCGTTTTGGTCAGGCAGTGACGGATTGGATTGAAATTACCCCGACTTACAATAAGAAAGTGAAGTCTTTAGAGTTGGTCGTTGAAACAAATGACAACGCTCGAAATCAATCTGTTGTTGCATTCGTTCATGATGAAAATGGTAACCGCGTTTATCCAAGCTATCTGAAATTCCCAGGCCGACAATCTGTTGCTTTGGAACAACCGGTTGATGTAGAAAAGCTGAAGATAAAACTAGTTGCAAGGCACTACTCATCAAACATTTATGCTCACTATAAAGTGAAACTGAATGCCACGTTTACAGAGTAAGCTTTGAACTTCTCGAGAGAGCGCCAATGGGCGCTCTTTTTGATTGTCAGCCCTGCACTGACTTTTCGGAGTACGAGATTTTTAGCATTGTTAATGTCGGGTGATGAAACATCGATAAAACTGAGCTGCAATCTTTTGCTCTGAATTAGAAACAACGATAAAGTGCTGCCTATATAGCCACCAGACTCTCTGCCAGAAGGTGGACCCGTAAAATTAAGAAGGAAATTTTGTGTCAGATGCCGTGATCAATATTAGGCCCGCTAAGCCGGATGAGCTGGAAACCATTCATGCTCTTGTGGTATCCAACGATGAATGGACAAAGTTCAATGGACCCTATTTCCCATATTCGCATCCTTCACTTGAACAGTTTGAAAGAGGGTTTTTTCAACGAATGATAAAAGGTGAAGATCTTCAATTGGTGACGGTAAATGATGCCCCTGTTGGCACTGTGACTTGTTATTGGGAATGTGAAGAAACACGCTGGCTCGAAGCTGGAATTGTCGTTTACGACTCTGCTTTTTGGGGAAAAGGAATAGCAGCGACTGCAATTCCTCTTTGGGTTACTTATTTGTTTAAAAATAAGCAAATAGAGCGAGTTGGGATGACAACGTGGTCCGGGAACCCTCGCATGATGTCACTTGCACTCAAGCTCGGTTTTCAGCAAGAGGCTCGATTGCGAAAAGTAAGATACTTCAATGGCGAGTATTATGACTCAGTCAAATACGGAGTATTGCGTTCAGAGTGGCAAAAACTCCACTCAATAAGTTAACCAATTACTATTTACATGTTTAATGGTGGCTTTTATGGAAACACAAAGGATTAAATTAACCCCGCCTTCTTTAGAATATTCAGAATCCATGTTTACTGTTATTGAAGATAGCAAAGAGGAGTTTGCTCCTTTTCTCCCTTGGGTCACGGATTCATTAACACTGGCCGATATCGAAGAAAACACCAAAACTGCGTTAGTGAACTTTGAGCAGTTTGTGGATGAGTTTTGGTTCAACATCATCGAAAAAGCGACTGGGCAGTTTATCGGTGCAATAGGCTTTATTGTCAGAGATAACTGTGTCCCTTATTTCGAGGTCGGATATTGGCTATGCACCTCAAAGACAGGAAAAGGCTACGTCACAGAAGCTGTTAGTCTGGTTGAGCGATACGCATTCTGCGTTCGCTCTGCAAGGAGACTGGAATTAAAAATGGCTGAGTCAAATATTAAAAGCCAGGCCGTGGCAACGCGGTGCGGTTATCACTTTGAAGCTTGCTTGGCCAATGGCAGACGACTGCCTAGTGGTGATTTGGATAACACCTTAATCTATGTGAAAACACATTTATAGCCATTTTGAGGTCAAGCTAAACTGGCCTTAGCTTGACGAAAAAAGCGATACCAATCTTGGTATCGCTCTAAGAGGGCGTTGCATGAGTCCGTTATCTGTCAAGTCCGCAGTGGGGCCCCCAATTTGCCCTTGAGCTAACTTTTAAGAGCACAGACACACGCAACAATCTTTAAGTTCGGTTTTCACCAACAAGTCATTACTGGCCTAGGCAAGTATCGCCAATTCGGGCTGGTGCGATCTTATCCAGCACTTGGTTGAGCTCTTTCCAGTCACTTGCCATTTTGTTGGCTTGCTCTTTCGTTAGAACGGCACCATTTGCAGCGATACGATCTTCTTCAACTTTGGTGTAGTGGAAAATCGTCATGTCGACAGAAGCGTCATCTTTATATGCTTCTTCCATGTTCACGATGTTTTTCTTACTGTCATCAATAAATACGACACTGCTGAAGCTCTGGCCTGTTTTATCCAGAATATAATCCAGCATGGTGCCCTTGTTCATACCTGTCGTCATCATGATGCCGTTGATGTAGCTCAGAGGACGCTTAGGGTTATCAATGTAAACAGGAAGCTGGTCAGAACCCTTCTCTTTAAGTGCGGTACGTGTCATGTCGTATTGGTTGCGAATCATTTCACGCTCAGTCGCATAACGATAGTTTGGTGAACGGGATGTCAGAGCCATGACGGTTAGCCCCTTGTCCTGCCAACCGCTTACCGTTGCTGGCACGTCCTCTTCAATGATTTTCATTGGCACTAATTCGTAGAGTAGGCCAATAGAATCTTGGAAAAGACAGTCAACTTTATCGCCTTCCGCAGGTTTTACATCCAGCTTACCTCGTTGCCATTGGTACCAAATGTCGCCACCGATATCAGAAGTAGAGGTCAGAAGAGTGTTATCGATATCAATAACAATCAGCGGTTTCTCACCTTGTTTCGTTAACTGATTTACTTTCGCAGCCACATCCTTAAACTTGGTTGTTTCCTTCACGACTACGTCTGCCATTGCACTGCTTGCAAATGAAAGCGCACAAAGTGCTGCTACTTTTTTTAGCATCATATGGAAAGTCTTCCTTAGATTGGTTCTTCTTTGGCGACCTGATGAACGCCAAGTAATATAATGGTTATGTTATAACATTGCAAAACATATCGCAGATTGTCGATCGAATCTAATTTTCAAACTAGATCGGCATCACACTAGAGGAGGTTTTCTGGCAAAGAAGCGAAGGAACAAGTGCGCAAACCATTAATCAACACAAAGCGTTATATTCTGTAGCGTTAGTTGTTTTGCGTTTGAAGGGAAATGGTTTAGCTTAATGGTGAGAAGCCAACACAAGGTGCGTGAAAAGTGAAAATCAACACAATGAGAATCCCATGTCGTTGTTTAATAGAGTCAGAAAAGTTCTACACGGAAAAACTTGGACTCAACAAGGTGTTCGGTTCACCAGAAGAAGGGTTCATCGGTTACCAGTTGGAGAACGTTCAGGTGTTGCTAGAGGGAGAAGAAAGCGGTGAGTTTGAAGCGGGGCGATTTTTAGGCTTTAGCCTGGAAGTCAAAAACATCCGTAGCTTCTACGAGACCTTAACAGCAAGAGACGTTGAATTTACGGGCCCACCTGAAAACCAGTTCTGGGGTGGATTGATGACTCATATCGTAGACTGCAACAAGAATAGCTTCTCCATCGTACAAGTCGATTTGGCTGAATAATGAGTTGTTGTATCAGCATTTATTTTTTGGTTAAGGGTTAAGAAATGGAACTTACCTTATACGTGTCCGCTTTACTTCTGATTGCCATTTCGTTCATTCATTCCTACCTTGGTGAACGCTATATCCTGATGCGGCTATTCAAACGAGACAATTTGCCTAAGCTTTTTGGGAGCGATGACTTTACCAAACGCACTTTACGTTTCGCTTGGCACCTAACCTCTGTCGCTTGGATAGGGTTTGCTGCCACTGTTTTCAGCCTCACTCAGCCTGGGTTTAGTCAATCGACAGTCGTAAAAATAATCGCGATCACATTTGCTATCCACTGTGCTGTGGCTCTTTGGGGCTCGAAGGGCAGACACCTTTCGTGGATTGTATTTGGAACAGTGAGTGTTCTGCTCTTTTTCTATTTAATGGCTTAGATAAGGAATCTCTATGCGCCAACAATATCATTTTCGCCAATCTGAGCAGGGCTTATTGGCGTGGGATGTTCTTAGGTTAATCGAAATTACTAAAAAGCTTCCCATTATAGAAGTGCCTATCTCTGATATTAGTGAGCTGGATGAAGAGTTTTGGTATGAACTCGGTGGGGCGAAACCGACTTGCCGAAGTGTTCTGGAACATGCTGCTTTAATTAACTATGTGGATTTATCCTATCCAATCATATTGTGTCATCAGGGAAGGATAATGGATGGTATGCATCGAGTATGTAAGGCTCTACTCATGGGGCAAAACTCGATACGTGCGGTTCAGCTTCCTGAATACGTTGAACCTGACTACATCGGTGTAGATCCAGAAGATCTGCCATATGACGACGAAACAACCTGAACCTTCCAATTAATTCTGATTAAGCGCGCTCGTCTCTTGGCGTTCCCTAGCATTACTAATACAATTCTCACTTTTTGAGGGAGAGCACGTATGTTCATTAATGAAGAAGAAAGAGATGCACTTTATAAAGTGATTTTTTCCCGTCGGGATGTACGTCGCGATTTCATTTCTAAAGCAATTCCAGAAGATGTGTTGCTGAGAATTCTTACCGCTGGGCATCATGCCCCTAGTGTTGGTTTTATGCAGCCTTGGGACTTCATTCTTGTCACCGAAGAGGAAACCAAGAAGGCGATCAAGCAGGGATATGAGAAGGCTAGGGTCGAATCAGCCGAGCAATTCTCCGAAGAGAAACGTGAACAATATCGTAGCTTCAAACTTGAAGGCATCCTGGAAGCACCGCTTGGAATATGCGTCACATGTGACAGAGAACGCAATGGCCCTGTGGTCATAGGGCGGACAATTAAGCCTGAAATGGATCTCTATAGTACGGTTTGCGCCATTCAGAATATGTGGCTGGCAGCCAGAGCAGAAAACATTGGCCTTGGTTGGGTTAGCATTATTCATGATGACGTGCTTAGAAGCGTGCTGGGTATTCCTGAAGACAAGGATATTATCGGCTATTTGTGTCTAGGTTACGTGTCGAAATTTAATGATAAGCCCGAGCTTGAAGAGTTTGGCTGGCTCAAGCGAGAAGAGCTCAACCAGCTGATTCATAAAGAAAAGTGGTCACAGTAAGTGGCCGCCTCATTTTAATTCTGTATACTTATTCAAGGCTTTATATGGCCTAGCACTCCAAATTCCTCCATCTCCCCTTGATTTGTCCTTGAACAAATTATGAGCGCTTTACTCGGTTGTCAAACCGATAACTAGCTCACTTATTAATAAGCCTAATAGTTATGCTGATCACAATAATCGTGCTGATTGCTTTCCTTGATTAAATTATCACTTCAGGATGGGATCGATCCCATGGGATTGTTCCCATAAATCATAAAATATACAAACTTGAGTGAATCAATTGAGCTTTAACGCTACAAGGAAAGGATTATGAAACTATTACCTATTGCCAGCGCACTTTCCGTTGCTATCCTGTCGACCAGTACATTAGCCGCCACTTCTCCCGTCGAATTTTACGGCTACATGCGTGGTGGTGTCGGGCTGAGTAACGAGGGCGGTTCCAACAGCAAGTGGGAAGTGAACAAGGTAGGTCGTCTTGGTAACGAAGATGATCTGTATGGGGAGTTTGGCCTGAAAAAAGAAGTGTACGCAGAGGACGATGTGTCATTCGTTGTTGACTCGATGCTTAAATACTGGGAAGGGCAAGACCAAAACTCCAAAGATCGCAGTGTTGAGGTAGCACAGCTGAACGTTCAGGCAACAGGTTTATTTGAAGATAAAGACATCACTATCTGGGCGGGTGAACGTTACTATCAGCGTCACGACGTTCATATCGTGGATAACTACTACTGGGACGTTAGTGGTATCGGTGGTGGTGTTGAACATATTAATATGGGGCCGGGTAAGCTGTCCGTTGCGCTTCTACAAGATACTGTGGCTGGTGACTTAGATGATGGTCAGGAAACGACGGCTGTTATTGCCGATGTTCGATACGCTGGTATCCCAATGTGGGAAAACGCTGATCTGGAAGTCGGCTTGGATTATCACGCAGGTAACGAACGTAGTGGTCAATCACTGGATGCCGACAACAGCCTGATGTTTACGGCAAGCCTTCAACAATCATTAGATAATGGCTTTAATAAAACAATCCTTCAGTTAGCGAACTCTGGTTACGCGGAGCAAATGACGACATTTGGTCATGGTAATGGTCTGGTGCGTGATGCTGCAAACAATGATGCGAAAGGTTACCGCCTGATCAACTGGGGTGTTGTTTCTGTTGGAGACAAAATTGAATTTGGTCACTCTATCCGTTATGCCGCAGCCACAGATGTTGATGGTACTGCAACGGATGATTCCACACTCAGCGTGGTAGTTCGTCCGCTATACAAATGGACAGATAGAATGCGTACCATTCTGGAAATTGGTGGTTTCTCAGAAAAGATCAATAACGTAGACAGTGCAGGTAGCAAGTTTACTGTTGCACAGGCTTGGGTACCTAAAGCGGGTTTTTGGTCTCGACCTGAGATTCGAGTATTCGCTACGTACCTGAATGATGCAGAAAATGATAATGCTTTTGGTACTGGTAAAGACACAGAAATCAGTGTTGGTATGCAGGTAGAAGCTTGGTGGTAGACGCTTCGTAATCGACTGACTTTTCTTGCTGGGCGGGATAGAGTTATCCCGCCTAAACTCTTCAAAGTAGCTCTTCCCAAATCTTACTTCTTTCTTAATATCACATCATTGCTGTACCATTAGTTTTTCGCTAAGTCGCAATAAAATAAGATTTATCCTTTCAGCTAATAGGAATTCAATGGAACGTTTTATTGTATTTACAGGTGGGCCCGGATCAGGGAAAACATCGGTAATTGAACACCTGCAAAATCTGGGGTTCAAGACCGCCGATGAAGTTGGTCGACGAGTGATTCAACAACAGGTAGAGAGCGGTGACAATGCCCTTCCATGGTTGGATAAAACTGCTTTTCGTGACGTCATGGTTTCAGCAGAAATAGACAAATATCGTCGAATTGGTGCTGGGGAAGAGTTCGTATTTTTCGATCGAAGTATTGTTGATAGTTACGGTTACAGCTTATTAGAGGACTTGGCCCTCACTGAGAGTCTCACACAGCACTGCAATCAACTTAGGCACAATCTACAGGTGTTTGTTTTCCCTCCTTGGAAAGAGATATTTGCCAACGATGCGGAAAGGAAGCAAGACTTTGCCGAAGCCGTGGCCACTTATGAAAAAATGCGCGAAGCGTATCAATTGTTTGGCTACACCTTAACGGAAGTACCGACAGGTAGCGTTGAGCAACGATCACGATTTGTTCTTGATGCGCTAAGCTCTCGTTAACCTCAATCTATAAGTGACTGAAGAGATAAGCATGACTTACGAGCAGTTTAATCAGTTTTGTTCTGAGCTTCCCGCGACTACCCATATTGTGCAATGGGGGGATTCTCATGTTTGGAAGGTGGGAGGAAAGGTATTTGCCGTAGGCGGTTGGGGCAAATCGGACAAACCCGCCTTTACGTTTAAAACCTCCCCGCTAAATTTTGATTTTCTCAGCGAGCATGACGGGTATATTCCTGCGCCTTACTTTGCGAACCGAGGAATGAAATGGATTCAGCAAGTAGAAACGTCAGGTGAACTCGATGAAGAACTAGAGTACTACTTGCGCGAGTCTTATCGGTTGGTGGCGTCAGGTTTGAGTAAACGTAAGCAAAGTGAACTTGGGTTGAACTTGGAAGCGAATCGTTAGCATCCTGTTATTTCTTTTCTTCAATCTATACATTGTTCCTTTCGGTTGCTAGGATCCGCATTCGCGGCTGCACATGGATACAACTTACGAATTAAGTGACTCATTATGAATGTAGAAAATGTGCTTCCTGAAAATTTCGCAGAGATGCTGGATGTTTGGGAAAACTCAGTCCGAGCGACTCATGACTTCATAACAGAAGAAGATATTGAGTTTTTTAAACCTATTATCATTGAACAAGCTTTTCCGGCCGTCACACTGAAGTGTATAAAAAACGAAACCGGCAATATTCTCGGCTTTGTGGGTGTTCATGAAGCAAAAGTAGAAATGCTATTTGTGTTAGACGCCGCGAGAGGCAAGGGAATAGGGAAAGCATTATTGCAATATGCCATTGAACATCTCGGTGTAAACAAAGTAGATGTGAATGAGCAAAACCCAATGGCGGTCGACTTTTATAAACACATGGGGTTCCATGTTGAGTCGCGCTCGCCTGTTGATGATATGGGAAAACCATTTCCAATTTTGCATATGACGCTCTAAGTCTCGGTTTGTCGTCACTCAATCTGTTAGAAGAAACGCTCAAAGCTAATAACTTTGAGCGTTTCCGTATATATTCATTATTTACAGTGACTTATATAGCCTAAGTGATAGGTTATTTACGCAATTTAATTTTCATATAAGGAACCTAATGGCTGTTTTAAAGATTCTTACCGCACCAGACCCAAAGCTAAAGATAAAAGCTGAAAAAGTATCGGACATTCAATCCGTTCAGACCCTAATCGATGACATGCTGGAAACGCTCTACGCGACAAGTAATGGAATTGGTTTGGCGGCAACTCAAGTGGGCCACCGTGAGGCTATCGTGATTATTGATCTGTCGGAGAGCCGAGATCAGCCACTGATATTAGTGAATCCAGAAGTAGTAGAGGGTAAGAATCGAGCGATGGGACAAGAAGGGTGTTTATCCGTCCCGGATTATTATGCTGATGTTGAGCGTTACACATCCGTTGTCGTTGAAGCTCTAGATAGACACGGCGAACCTGTGAGGATTGAAAGTGATGATTTTCTTGCGATTGTCATGCAGCATGAAATCGATCACTTGGCAGGTAATCTGTTTATCGACTATCTTTCTCCATTAAAGCAGCGTATGGCATTGAAAAAAGTGAAAAAACACATCAAAACAATGGCAAGCTAAACATGACAAAATGATAAATACAGGGAGTGTACTTAATGCAGCCTTTTGAATGTGTGTCATTTCTTTTAGTGGATAACAACCAGGTACTTCTGGAAAAGAGATCGATACATAAAGCGAGTGACCCTGGCTTAACCTGTATTCCTGGTGGACATATAGAAGATGGCGAAACTCAGCCACAAGCCCTGTGCCGTGAGCTAAAAGAAGAATTAGATATTACTGCAAATCAATACCATTACTTGTGTTCTCTTTACCATCCCACCTCTGAGTTACAGCTTCTGCATTATTACGTGGTGACTGGGTGGCAAGGTGAGATTAAAGCATTGGAAGCAGAGAGCGTAAGTTGGGAAAAGCTTGAATCAGATTCAGTTTCGATTGAGGCAGATAAGCGAGCGATAGAAGAATTCAAACGAGTGAATCATCATCTTTGTTAGTTAGGAGGGGGGACTATGAACCAAGCTGAGGCATTGTTACCTCTCTTCTGGCGTGAATCCCATGAAGAGCTGCGTGAGCTTAAAAATATAGACGAAACGGTGCAGGCTTGTGACCGCTATGAAGCGTGGCTAGATAAAAAACGGCAGCTCACTCTTTGTGATATTCAAGATACGCATTGGATCAAATCCTGCACTGGCGGCTACATAACGGAAGTCGTCTTTAACGCTGATGGAACATTAGAAGAGTACCGTTTGTTTGACCGATTTCCGACTCAAGGTCATTGGCAACTGCACGAGGGTATTCTGCATGTGGAAATTTATAAAGCGGATAACTGCTACACATTTGCTGTGGTAGGCTGCCAAGCCGTCAATATCCATTCCGCCATCGAATACAAAAACGGTGAGCTACACTCATATCTCAAGCTCGCTCAGGTTAAGCCAAACTAGTGTTTTAGAGGTAGAGGAATCTTCCCTATGTCAAAAGGCCTCATTCTACTGACTTCTGCCGTATTCTTTTTCTATGGTCTGGCGTTCGCTATTGCCCCGAACAGTATGCTTAGCCAAGCGACTGGTGGATATGTGACTTCTGCATCCATGCTGGTTGATATGCGGGCAACCTATGGGGGTATGTCTGTCGGTGTCGCACTTGTCCTATTCCTACTTTCGCAAAATCCGTCAACACACAGTACAGGCTTGCTGGCCATCATTTTTGTTAATGGAAGTATGGCGACAGGGAGAATCATCGGCTTGGTAAGCGATGGTGAAACAAACAGTACAATGCATTTCTATCTCATGTTAGAGGTTGGAGTGTCGCTGCTTGCCCTATATCTGTTTAAATCGGAAAAAACAGGGGACTGATATGCCAATAGCACACTGTACAATCTCGCCGGATTTGATTTCCAAAGCAGAGACCGTTGAAGTTATTGAGCGCTGGGGTAGTTTTTCTGAGCAGCCTACTACAGATATGACCATTAATTTTGTTCTGGCGGAGCAACAAGAGGGGAGGCCGTACCAAATCATTGCCAACCTTTTCTTACCGTCAGTCTGGTCAGAAAAGTCAGTGAGCGCGCTACAGTTGGGGTTGGCAAAAGCCTTATCAGAGAGTTTTTCTGTCGAGCCCAAAAACGTATTGGTTATGACAACGATTCTAAGTTCAGGCTTCGTGGTGGAAAATGGGCGTGAAGTGACTTGGTAACGTCGCGCCCAGATTTGTACCTTCGCTATGAATTTAGTTCTTCATATTAAGAATGAGTACCGCTGCTAACGCTAGAAAAGCTGTCATCATCAAGAAGACATCGTTGTAGGCCATGATCGCGGCGTCGCGTTGCATGGTACTGAGTAAACTGGCTTCAGCTTGCATCATGGCTGTTGCGGCGTCACTTCCAGATTGCATAAAGAAGGCTTGCTGCTGGTGCAGCGTGTCCCAACCTAATGTACTCACCGACGGCAGAGATTCTTTAATATGTGCGAGGTGTTCACGGGTCTTGTTGTCGAGCAAGGTCGCAATGATAGCAATACTAAAAGCACCGCCAAGGTTACGCATAACATTGGTCAGTGTTGAGGCATCTGGAGTGTCTAGCTTGCTGATGTTTTTCATCGCGACCAGAGATAACGGCACCATAATGAACGGGCTGCCAATTGCACGTAGAATCATCGACAGAATGAGCTGGTGACCACCAAAATCTATCGTCATGTGAGTATTGACGTAGCAACTCAAGCCGAACATCGCGAAGCCAAAGGTAACTAAGTACTTAGGTTTGATGATTTGAGTCAGTTTCGGAACCAGCGGAAAGATCAAGAGCTGAGGAAAGCCCATCCACATCAAGACTTCACCAATCTCCATCGCGTTGTATTGCTGGATCTGAGTTAGGTACAGAGGCAGCACATAGATTGAACCTAGCAAGGCCATGCCCAAAATCAGATAAGCAATACACGACATGGCAAATTGCCCATCACGCAGTAATCTCAAGTTCACTAGTGGTTTCTTGTGCTGTAACTCATTGATAACGAAGTACACTAAACTCACGGCGGAGATAATGCTTAGCGTGATGATAAAGCTGGAGCTGAACCACTCTTCACGGTTTCCTTCTTCCAATACTACTTCCAGACAACCCAAACCTAACGCCATAGTCGCAATGCCGAACCAATCTGCTTTTTTTAGGGTATTTAGATTCAGCTTCTCGTCATCCAAACCATAGCGAATCATTGTAATCACCAGAAGCGCTGGTGGAATGTTGATATAAAAGATGTAGTGCCAGGAAAGATTTTCCGTTAGCCAGCCACCAAACGTTGGACCAATGGACGGTGCAAACGTAGCGGTAACACCGAACAACGCCATACCAACGGCTCGCTTGTTAATCGGCAGTAGCTGAATAACCAGAGAGAAGGCGAGAGGAATTAATGCACCGCCACTAAACCCTTGCATTGCGCGGAAGACGATCATCGAGGTCATGTTCCATGAGAAGGAACAAAGCAGTGATGACAGTGTGAAGATTGCTGTAGTCCAAGTGAGGTAACGACGCTTGCCTAGGGCTTTAGACAACCAGCCACTGAGTGGGATAGCAATCATCTCCGCGACTAAATAGGATGTCGAAATCCATGAGCTCTCATCCAGAGTCGCAGACAGTGCACCTTGTATGTCTTTCAGCGACGAGTTGGTGATCTGAATGTCGAGAATGGCCATGAAGGCGCCAATCAAGCCACCAAATAAAGCGATCCAGTGGCGTGTTGACACTTCATTCTCTTGAACGGCAGGTGCGTTTAAGGTTGCTTCCGACATGGATTAACCTCTGGTATCGATGGTTGCCACAACCGATAACCCCGGTAGGAGTCGGCCTTTCAATGCTTGTTGGTCAGGGATGGTGATCTTAACTGGTACGCGCTGAACAATCTTGGTGAAGTTACCTGTCGCGTTCTCCGGAGGTAATAGAGCAAACTTGGCGCCAGTTGCAGGCGAAAAGCTGTCGACGACGCCTTCTAATGGTTGCCCCGGAAATGCATCCAGCTCTATCTCAACTTTTTGTCCCTGATGAATGCCGCTCAATTGAGTCTCTTTGAAATTCGCCTCTATCCAGACGTCACTCGTCGGCACCAAGCTCATTAATGGTGTGCCAGCCTGAACCAACAGACCCTCACGTACACTACGTTTGCCCACGATACCGTCTACCGGCGCGTAGATTTTGGTGTAGTCAAGGTTGAGCTGGGCTTGCTCGACGGCGGTTTGGGACTCAACAATGGAGGCTTGAGCTTGTTTAATGTCGCTATCGATGACCGCGAGTTGATCGTGAGCGGCAACCAGACTCGCTTTCGCTTCATCCAGCTCTGCCTGAGTGACTTTTTGTTGAGCCAACATGTTGTCAACTTCATCTTGCGACGCGTAATTGCGCTTAAGAAGGCTACGCGAGCGTTGAACTTGTTGAACGGCGCGGTCATATTCTGCTTTTGCTGAATCTACGCGGCTTTCTGCTTGATGGATTTGACTTTGCTGCAAGGTTTGCTGTGCTTTCAAATTCTCAACGCTGGATTGTGTGACGGTGAGGTGTGCTTTCGCTTGTTCGAGAGCAGTGCGGTAGTCACGGTCATCAATTTGGACTAACAGATCGCCCTTTTTAACTTTTTGGTTGTCACTGACAAAAGAGTGTTCAATGTAGCCAGCCACTTTAGGGCTAATAGTGGTGATCTCTCCCTGAAGGTAGGCATTGTCGGTGGATTCGAAATACTGACCGTATCCAAACCAGTACCCACCGCCCAGCAAACCCAGTGACAGCATAATGGCTGTCGCGATAAGAGGGGCTTTTCTAGATTTCGCTGGCTTAGTCTCGGTATGTGTATTCGTCATTATTTTTCTCGTATTCAGTTTTCGTCTGCGGCGGATGTTACAAATTGTAAATGATTTGGATTGATTGATAAGATAGGAAAAAAGAGAAACACTGTTGCAAGAATTTAACTAATGAAGGCGTGAGGTGATGAGATGGATTTGAATGCGATTACGGTTTTCGCACAAGTTGTTGATTGTGGGAGTTTTACTCATGCGGCGGATGCACTAAATATGACCAAGTCAACTGTGAGCCGAAAGTTAGTTGAGCTGGAAAAGCATCTAGGTGTGCGCTTGATCACGCGTTCAACGAGAAGTTTAGTGTTAACACCGGAAGGTGAGCGGTTTTATCAATCCAGCCTGCAAATGCTGGAGATTATGAATCAGGCTGAGCTCGAAGTGTCTGCCAATCAGGATTTGATTCGCGGGCCATTAAATGTGGTGTTGCCTGTTGAGCTGGGTCATCAAATCATGGGCTCATACATCAACGCTTTTCTCAAAGAATACCCAAGCGTCACCATAAACCTCGAACTGTCGAATCGAGAAGTCGACATCATCGCTGAAGGCATTGATTTGTACGCGCAAATTGGTGAATTAGAAGACTCTGCTTTGGTTTCTCGTCCACTGACGAAATCACAGCGTGTATTGGTTGCCAGCCCAGAGTACCTTGAGGAGCACGGAGAAATTGAGTCTCATCGTGACTTAATTCCACCGCATCAAATGGTTGAGGTGTATAACCGCGCGGTGAGGTTACCTAAATGGCATTTGATCCCGGAAGACGGAGACTCATTGCAAATTGGCCTGCCACACCGATTACGAGTCAACACCATTACCGCTTGTCTGAAAGCCTGTCTGGACGGGCTTGGCATCGCAGTATTACCTGAATTCATTTGCCGAGAGCACTTTGCCAGCGGGCGACTTATTCAACTGCTTCCTGAGTATCAAATGCCAGAAGTGCTTGTGAGTTTGGTCTACGCAGATAGGCAACTCATGCCGAAGCGTAAAAAGGTCTTTATCGACTTTTTATTAGAGGCATTCAGCAAAGACCTTGCTGCACGCGGGTGAGCCAAATTCGCAAGCCTCTGTTATATCTGCTGGACTAGACTCTATTTAGAAGGGTTGATAAAGGTAAGGTCTGGGAATGAGGTTGAAGTCTTGGCTTGTTAGTGTGGTACTACTGATGGTTACTTCAGTTTCCTATGCCAGTGATAGTAAGCGAATTAAAATAGTTAGTCAGGAATGGCTTGGATACACCAATAGCGACGGCACAGGCCTTTACTGGGAGATTGTTAAAGCCGTTTTCCAACCTTTGAATGTTCCCCTTACCCTAGAAGTATTGCCATGGAAACGAGCCAAGCATCTTGTCCGAAAACAGGAAGCCAGCGCTTATTTAGGCGATTACTTTTATCCAAACGCGGATGCGTTTCTATATCCACAATGGCACCTTAGTGTGGAAGAAGATGTAATTGTTGTGTTTGCTCGAGGCTCGCTTGATTGGGAAGAGCAGCAGCTTTCATCATTGGTAAATAAGAAGGTCGCTTGGGTTCGGGGTTATGACTTTGAGAAGGGCTTCCTTAAAGATATTCCGCTTGAATTGGTAGAGGTAGACAGCGTCGAGCAAGGGATGAAACTTCTAAAAAAGGGCAGAGTGAGCGCTTTAATAGATTATCCATCAAGCATGGCTAGCTCAGAATTGTTAGCGACAGACGCGTTTGTTACTGAAGTTGCCAAGAAAGGGGAGAAACTTTACGTCGTATTTTCTAACACCGAGTCATCAAACAAGCTCATTGAGATGTTTGATACCCATATGCCACAACTTATCCAGTCTGGTGAACTAAAACAAATTTATCTTACTCATGGTCAAGATTATGAGGCTTACATGTCATCGATTGGGGAGTGATCTGTCAATTTAGAACTGACAGATCACTGGTATCATTATTCGCACTCTGGAAAATGTTCCCTTAAATCTTCCAGATCGGTTAGCACTGCAAGGTAAGTCGAAGCTTTGGAGTTGTTTGCTGGGCCTACGACAGTACCTGTTTTATGTAGCATTCCCATGCTAGAAATTGTACTGGCGGACTTTAATGAAAGTTCTAAAGCGAGCAACTCTTTCGAAAACCCTTTTAAATCTTGCGCAATTTCTTTGGCATCCAACGTCGCGGCAAGTTCTGATATTTTTGATTGGGTGTTGATGAAAGAAATAGAATCAGCGGCAATGGTTTTAGTGACGACTTTCAAATGATCCGATTTGCTTGCAGTAATCGCTTTGCTGTTGATACATGATATCTTGAGTTCATTGATGCTGTAACCATTAACGATAGTGATCCCCTGAGTGGCGGATTCTCCTGAGGCTTTTAGGCTTTCCGAACCGCTGTCGGCGGAATGCTTGATAGTATCACTCCAGTTGTAGACCCTTACGTTTGTTCTATTCAATTCTGCCTGAAGAGTATTGGCGGCTTTATTTATACTCTTACTACTCGAAGTGAGCGCATTTTGGCACTCTTTTTCGTTACAGGTAGCCAAATTAAAAGTAGCGTCTGTAAGGGCTTGATTTAGGTTAAAGGAAAGAGCTGAAATTGCGATTGGCCCTTTGCTATCCGATTTATATTCATGCTTGATAACGGTTGCGTTAACAGGGTTGTTCCTCGATGAGTGGTTAAAACAGTTCGAAGTCATTGGTGAACGATTTCTGTCTGAATAGCATAAATCTCCAATCTGATAAGTGAGCTGGCCATCGAGGCTTATTTGAGTGGTTTGCAGAGGATAGAAACGTATTGGGTCGTTAATCCCTCCTTCGTTTTTGGCGGTGTAGGTTAGTCCGTCAAAAACGGTCAGTTGGTTTGAGCTGCTGCATGCGGTTAGGCTGGCAAGGCAAGCGGCGACTAGGATTCCTCTTTTCATTTGAATCCCTCCTTGGTGTTATATGAATTTAGATTAATATTGAAAGTTAATTATTATAGAAAGCTCAATATTCATAAGTGATCTGTATCATAGTGTTTAATTTCTAGACTTCACCTTTGTCTAAATAGATTGTCTCTAACCTCCAATGTTGCGCCTTTTCTTGCCGGTTCTGATCTACTGCTAGAGAGTGAGGTGGATGTGAGTGTGTAACTTAAAAGAGCAGGGCAGGACTGTTGATAAACCAGTAATAATACCGCGCCGTTGCTAAGCGATGGCGCGGCACAAAGCTTAAGAGCGTTGCAGAGGATGTGCTGTTGTATGAGTCAGAGCGGTGAGACTGCTGCCTTGCGCAGCGAGAAACTGCTCAAAGTGAGGCAGTAAAGGCCCTAAGGTCTCAGCGACAGATGCTTTGATGGTATCGACAACCACTTGAGTTCCACGGTCAATTTCAATGTTAACTCGGTCGCCAACCAACTTGCTACCCAGCGTCGTCTGTCGTCGGGTCTCGGGAATAAGCCAGACTTCAAACCACTGAGCTTGATGATCGACAGCGGACACAGTCAAGCTGGCACCATTGATGGCGATGTATCCTTTTGCAAACACATAAGAGCTCAAGCTTTCAGGGAGCCCAAAACGCAGACGATAATTGCTGTCTATTGCTTCGATTAAGACAACCGGAGCTTGCGCATCGATATGCCCGGACAAAGGATGACCACCAATCTCGGCGCCGTCTTTGGCAGCCCGTTCCACATTGACGAGTGAGCCGACCTGCTCGCTACCGAGAGTCGTGATCTGAATGCTCGGTAGGACAACATCAAAAGACGCTCGGGTGTCACTGATTTGGTTTGTGACCGTTAAGCAGACACCGTCAACGGCTACACTTGCTCCGATGGTTAAGTCCTTACAAAAGTCATCGACAAACTCAAGCTCAAAGGTTCGAATTCCTCCGCGATCGTCAATCCGTTGGATCGTCGCGATGGAGGAGACAATTCCTGTAAACATAGGCGTTACTCCTTACGATCAGCTGGCTAAAGCGCTGGTGTTTTGTAGTCGATAGGCGACGATGTCTTCGATCGTTAATACCGGCATCCCATGCTCTCGTGCGAACTCAACAATCTGTGGAGTGCGAGCCATCGTGCCATCAGGGTTTGTTACTTCACATAGAACGCCAGAAGGAGCTAAGCCCGCTAGAGTCATTAAGTCGACCGTTCCTTCTGTGTGGCCGCGGCGACTTAAAACGCCACCAGAGCGTGCACGTAAGGGAAATACATGCCCAGGGCGCGCCAACTCCTGCGGCTTTGCATCTGGCGCAATAGCGGTCTGGATAGTGGTGACGCGGTCATGGGCTGAGACGCCGGTGGTAACGCCTTTTTTAGCTTCAATTGAAACTGTGAATGCCGTCTGATTCGCACTGTCGTTACGGCTAACCATAGGCGGTAAATCGAGTTGAGTGGCTTTGTCATCCGTTAAGCACAGGCAGACAATCCCGCTGCATTCTCGAATCATTAGTGCCATTTGCTGGGGTGTGAGATGTTCAGCAGAGTAAATTAAGTCACCTTCATTTTCTCTGTTTTCATCATCAAGTAATAAAACGCCTTGTCCGCGCTTTAGAGCATCAAGAGCCGCGTTGACGCGGTCGATAGGAGTGCCAAATTCGGCAAGTAAAGATGTCTGATTCATGGTGTTTCCTTATCGTTTACCAGAATCAGGGCAATATGGGATAGAAGACAACGCAAAATGCACCAGCGTTTCGCAATGGAACATCTGGTGTGCATCAATTCTCTCTCATCCGGACTATAACCGTCGGCTCTGGCATCTCACCAGATCTGCTGACCTCGACGAATCGAGCGCTCGCGGGCTCATCTTGTTAAAGATATACCGCCGGTGGGGAATTTCGCCCCGCCCTGAGAATAAATATATGTATTAAGTACCCATTGTTATGGGCGGCCTTAGCATAGTGCATTTCGGGATTGCAGGGAATGGAAAAGTGACACAGAGTCTTTAGAGGCCGAGTGAGCAATTTGGACTCTTTCGTAAACAAGGTGCATCTAAGAAATTGGTTCTTGATCTCAAGTTAGGTTGAGGTTTTATCCTGCGTTTTCTTAGTTTCAAGGAGGCCCAGAGATGGGCCATCGCTGAGCACAGGATTTTGATAAGGAGCAACTATGATCCCAAGGAACTCAACATTGCGTGTCGCTCGACCAACGAACGATCTAGATACTCTCACCAATATGTATATTAACGGCTTAGGCTTTGAATTGCTGAGCAGCTTTACCGACCATGAAGGCTTTAGTGGAACCATCATCGGTCATCCAGCTCATCCCTATCATTTAGAATTTACACACCACTACGGCAGCCATGTAGGGCCTGCACCAAGTCAGGATAATTTGCTGGTGTTTTACGTACCCGACGAAAGTGATTGGAAGCGTTGCTGTCAGAATATGCTCGATGCGGGTTTTCAGAAAGTGACCTCATTCAATCCTTATTGGGAAAACGTTGGATGTACTTTTGAAGACATCGATGGTTACCGCGTTGTATTGCAGCGTCAGGTTTGGGAGGCGTAATGGGCAATTTAGAGCATGTAAAATTAGATCGAGATATGCGAATCGCGATTGTACTTGGCTCGTCAAAGGCAGATGGCAATACACATCAATTCGCTGAAGCTGTTGCTGCGGTTTCCGGGGGGCGCATGTTTGACTTGTCAGATTATGACATCACATATTACGACTACAAACATCAGAACGAATCCGATGATTTTCTTGAGTTGATGCGTACATTGGTGGATGCAGACCATATAGTTTGGGCGTCCCCTGTGTACTGGTATTCGATGTCAGCTCAGATGAAAGTGGTTTTTGACAGGTTGTCGGACTTGACGGAGAACGACAAGCTTTTAGGTCGGCGATGGGCAGGAAAAAGCATGTCGGTCATTTCTACGGGCTATCAATCTACTTGTCCATCGTGTTTTATTGAACCATTTGTGATGACCGCTCGGTATTTTGATTTAGATTTCAGAGGCCACCAATATCTCTCTATTCAAACGGAAGCTGATCTTACGCATATAGAATCGGCTGCTAGAAAAGCGGTAGCTCATATCAACAGCCAGCAAATTCGTGAGAAAGACGTCAGCGTACAATAACTGTGAAAGCGTTCAATCTGGGCGTTGAAACTTTCGCCCAGATTGAAGCCGAGCTATTCGTAGTCGCTAATGATAAGTGACTGTTAACACGGGGCCCATTCCCAGTTCGCGGGAGCTGATATCAAGACCATTGAGGCTCTTGGGTACAATGATAAGCCCAGTGTTTTCTCCGTTAAGCCAAGATTGAAGTAAGTCCGAGTTGGTCAAATCGATACGGTAAACACCAGTCTCTTTTGGTGAGAAGGTGGTTAGGTAGTCGCCAGAACCGCCATTATCGTAAATCGATTGCCAGGTCGCCGTCTGCTCATTCCAATTTTGATTGACGCGATACAATTCAAAATTGCCAGTCGAAGCATTGGTCACGTGTAATGCCAATATCACTGAATCGATTTCAAGGCCTTCAGGTAATGCAGAGACATCAAACTTCATCAACGCATTGGTTTTTCCGTATTTGGTATCAAGCAAGTCAGCAAGTAAGCCGTCTGCATGATTGTTGAAGTTGTCTGAAGCTTTGTTGGAGGCGATAAAGGTATCGTCGCTGGTTGGTAACGATAATGAGTTAACAGGTGTCTCACAGTCTTTGCGTTCGTTGTAGCTCACGACTAGTGCTGGTGGTGTACCTGTTTCGCTTGAATCAAAGTCAAGGCCATCTGTCGTACCGGCTGACGCGATGACTAGGCCAAAATTGCCATCATGCTTCCATAAGTCGAGTAGGTGGCTGTCGGTTAGATCAACATCGACCGTTCCCGTTGATGATGGTATGAATTGAGTCAGTGTTCTTCCGGCGATTTGTTCACCATCCACTGAATTCCAGGTCGCCGATGAGTCTTTCCACTCCTCTGCAGTGACATGAACTCCATACTCTCCATAAGATTTGTTGGTGACTTGCAATTCAAGCTTAACACCGGCTATATCGACACAAGTTGGAATGGATGAAACGTCAAAGGCCATTAGGCTCATAGTTCGGCCGTAGGTAGAATCAGATGCATCGGCGAGCAAGCCATCTTCGTGTCCATCAAAGTTAGTGTCTGGCTGTGATTGTGCGACAAAAACATCTTGTGTGGCGGATAAGCGAATGAACGAAGGAGATGTATCAGGATCTTGATTTTTAAGTATCGAGAGACGATCCGCGGATTGAACCAATTCCATCGTTTCTCCGACTTCGTTGAGTGACCACCAATTCACGTTCTCTGGTAAACGGAGGCTATCCGCTTCTCTCTCCTCTCTTGTCAGCGTTGAAGCTGAAGTATCAAACTGCGCAGTTCGGACGGTCATGGAGTCTTTCAATACTTGAATGACTTTTACTTGCTGAATACTTGCTGCGTCTAGAGTCCAGCTTTTAGGGTCATTAGCAGAGCGGGCTGCTGCCCCCCAACTGCCTTCACCGATGTATACTGTTCCTCCGGTTGGCGAACTAACAAAGTTGTTACCGTCCGGTTTTAGTTCTCGGGTCGCTTTGGTTAAGTGACTATCTGATTCGACAACGAGATTCATACTGTGCTGGTAAAACAACTCTGCCCACCAGCTAAACAGATCGGGGCTATCAGACTTGGATGAAACGTGAGGAAACATTGGTCTGTGGTATTGTGCCACGCGCCAGATGTTCTCTTCGCCATGAGTGGCCAAATCTTGTTCTAGCCATTCGTTCATTTGGGAGGCATAGCTTGACCAGCCACTTTTGCGAAATTGGCTGTTCAGCGTGTAGACGCGAAGTAATGGCGAAATGTTAACAACATTGTAGGTATCAAAAGGATTACACTCGCCATTACCGTCAGCATCGACTCCGAACACTTTACACAGCGTTGAGTAATCGTAATCTTCGTGGTTGCCGTGGGTTGGAATGAATGGGTAGGTACGTTTGTACGCTTTGCCATCTATCTGGTCACTGGAAAAGGTCAATGCCCAATCTTCTAAGTACTGAGCCATTTGCGACGCGCTGTTTTGGCTGGTGTAATCGCCGCCGTGAAGAATGAATAAGGGGCGAACCTTCGCTACTAGCTGATTCCCCATTCTTCGGTTGGTCCACCCTGTGCGAGTATCGCCCCCAGCGATCATGACAAACTCACTATTGTCTATAGGAGCGGTGCGGAACCAAAAGCGCTCACCACAACCTTGTTGGTCACAGACACGATAGTAAACGGGGGAATCCGGCGTCAGGTTATCCAATCGGACAAAATAGCTGAGTAAGTCGCCAGCAAATACATGATCGTAGCTAGGTTGTTTGCTTAGCCATGTGGCTTCATCGGTTGATGTTCCATATTGCACATAGGGTTGTTCACTCTCGCCGTTAGGAGAGAATCCAATGACCGCTTCTCGCGCAGGGTCACCGTCCCAGACTACTCGATGATATTGTGTCGCGGCTCCCGCATTCAGGCTGGTGAGCCCGGCTACGGCTAAAAGTGACAGTGTTGCAATCCTTCGAATCATAATTAAGTCCATAGTTTATGGGTTAGAGTCGGTCTAAAATGACCATGAAAATTCGACTATCGGGCTTGAGTGACCAAGATTAAAAAGGCGGCATTTCGATAGGGAAGGGTTTTCAGTTGCCCATCACGAAAGTCAACGGCGTTTGCCCCTTCACCCAGACGAGAGTAAAAGCCGCTTAAAGGAATCGAATGGTCTGCTGTCCAGTAATCACCTTTGCGCACCCTAGGAAAAAATCCGCCACTGATTTTGGACTGCCCATTTGGAACCGAGAGGTTAATCAGTGTGGAGAGCTCGTCCGTTGTGGGGACTCGCCAATCACTGCGTCCACACAAGGATTCGGCGTTGGTTCGAGTGACATGGTCGAAACTGTCGCAGCGACCATCGTCAAAGAAACAATCGCCGCGATCTGGGACACCTCGCGAGCCATCAAACCATGAGTACGACCAATACGAATCATGGATGTTTTGAGAGTCTGTTTTTACTTCCCAGAGTAATCCCGTTTTCTTATCCAATACGCAGCTCCAAGGCCCACTCCAGATATCGATGGGTTGACCTCCCATAGTTATCTTTTGCCATCGTGATGGTTGTGGTTCTTCTTGCTCAATAGGGTTGAAGTAAGCGATGACTACTAAGCTTGCAATCAAAGTAGCGAGTATCGACAGTCGTTTGATCATTGTGTTACCTCAAGTGCTAAACGTATGCCTTGAGCATGTCGCGTGTGTGCTATTTGGGAATGGTCAAAAGCGGCAACCCAAAGGCATACACCATCACGTATTGCAATGTCCTGAGCTGATCCTGTATCTAATTTTCGAGCGATTTCGAGTGACCATGCTCCGTTGTTCCACTGCCCAAATGCACGGACATCACCTCGGTCACCTTCAAACTGATTGGAGTTGTGTAATACCGAAGGAAGGGACGTCTTGAGGGGAGATTGGTCAATGTTATGTGAGTAAACCTTAGTGTCGTGCCAGCTCAGGTAAGGACCGTGATTCGTAGATTGGTTGATAGACGAAAAAGAGCCGGTTAGGTCTGTATTAGGTAGTCGTTTCGGGGTGACGCCATTAGGTGAATACCACTGCCAATTCATGACGTAAGCCCCAGACTCTTTGCCGTCAGTGATATAGCCTGCGGTATAGCGCCTCTTAGCTGGGTCAACTTGCTGAGGAATAGTGAACGAATTGTCATCCGCCTGATACATGCCATTGGTTCGTACAGCCTTCCAATGCCATAGATCACGAAGGTTGTTATCTGGCGAATAGTGATAACCTTTGCCGTGCCAATTGGCAGGTTTTCCCTCTAGTGGCTTAGGCCCAAGGTGAGCGGTTCCATCGGCGCCTAGGTTGCATGTATTGGAGATCATGATTGCAAGTTTGTCTTCATAGAATTGCTTTTCGTCGAAGTGATAAAAGCCGTTTTCTTGGACTTGCCAACCTTTGTCTGTTTTAACCAGAGGGAGGTGATCCAGACTTTCGGTTGGATCATCCCAAGTGATGTGGAAGAAAATATCCTGCTGGTTGTGGAGCGCTTTGATGCCGATGCGAGTATGACCATTTTCAAACCCTTCTCCACCATAGGTTTCTACATAGGTCGATGGTGTATTTTGCCAAATGGGCTCTTCGGCGATGCCATCAATGTTGATAACTTGCTCTGAAGGAAGGGGGGTGGCCGTCAGTACTAAAGAGGAAGTCAGAAAGATGCCCGCCCAAGGGAGAAGGGTAAGCGTTAATACTGCTAATATTTGCAATATTTCATGCTTGGTTATTCGAGTTGAAAAGATAGTGAGAAATGCCGCCACACCATATTGGAGAAAGTAACCGCCAGCGTGCAGAAATACGTAAAGTAGTGCCCCGTGTGCAAGATAAAAGTGAAGCTTGCTTGCTTCACCTGCGTAACCGCCAAGCAGCAGCCACCCTGTCAAGATTAATGCAGGGAAGAGGAGGTAGCTGACTTTAACGAAGCGTTGATTAAATGCGTTGATGCCTCGACGCTGGCTCGATTTAACACTCGGCTTGAGCCTCCAACGATAAATACAATATGAGAGCGCCAAAGCACTTAACGCAATACCGGAATAGATGTGGATGGAATGCAATTGCCCTTGAGGAAGCCACACCGAGAAGAAAAGCCATTGCGGATGGCTTACTGTTGCAATGCGAAAGCCTGTTAAAAGATTCATCAGAACACACAGCATGGCAAAGCCATGCAGCACGACCCAAAGTAGTGTCCGTTTCATTAACCAGATTGAGCAAGTTGATAAGGGTGAGCCAACTTTAAAGCAAATGATTCAAAAGGATAGGATATGAATCACATATGAATAATGTTTAATATGAATTTCTTGTCGTTGTAACAATTGGGCGATGGGGAACCAGTCAATGCTATCACTCAAATAGGCGGCCAACACCACGATTTCCATGCTTGGAATCTTTTAGCTCATTGCTTATCTAGTATCAATAACTTACTATGCGCTTGATGGGACAACCTATCAAAGGACGCCAGAACTTTCGTTCCGGCGCCTTCCATTTTAGGCAGTGAGATCAGCGGTTTGTTTATGGTTGGAGAAGGTTTTCCATACCATACGCGGTGTAGATCGTCTGCATGGCTTTTTCTGTTGAGGCGTTAATCTCGCCTATCACTGGGTTTAAACCTGTTCCGTCAACAACCGTTCTAAAAGTACGCTCTTCCGGTTTGGTTTCTATCAGTTTCAATATTGCATCAGCAACCATTTGAGGGTTTGGAGCGTCTTCTGCATCGTGGCTTTGCTCAGTCCCTGCCCACATCTGCTCTGGTGCATTGGCATGTTCGCCATAACTTTGTGAAACGGCTGTGTCACTCGACTTAAGCAAATTGGCGCCGAAGTCTGTGCCAAACCCGCCTGGTTGAACAATCAGCGATTGAATTCCAAACTGAGTGAGCTCGGCGCGGTAGTTTTCGACCAGACCTTCAACCGCATGCTTTGAAGCGTTATAAGAGCCCAGGAAAGGCAAAACGAACTTACCCAAAATGCTGGATACCTGAATAAGAGTGCCTTGCTGCTGTTTTTTCATATAAGGCAAAACAGCTCGCGTTAGTCTTTGAACACCAAAGACATTGATATCAAACACTTTCTTGAAGTCGTCGATGGTGAAGCTTTCCTGCCAACCCAGAGTTCCGACACCTGCATTGTTTATGAGGATGTCTATTGCTCCTGTTTTTTCTAGGGCATGCTGCACACCTCGAGTCACGCTTTCATCATCGGTAACATCAATGTCGACGATCATTACTCCTTTCGCTGCAAACTCGTTGGCGATGGAAGCATTGCGGCCTTGTGGGTCGCGCATTGTCCCAATAACGGTGTAGCCATTGTCACTAAGTGTATTTGCGGTCAGGTAACCGAAGCCTGAATTGACACCTGTAATAAGTACTGTCTGAGTCATAATATGGTTCCTAATATATAGATTGTGTAAGTTGTGGACTGAATAATGAACGACTTACTTGTCCAGTAGCTCTAACATGGCTAAAGCGACACCTGTCGATGATTTGTTGTTCTGACCTGTGACTAGCTCTCGGTCGACAACAATATGTGGCTGCCAGTCTTCTGCGCCACGAGAGTAGTTACCGCCTGCTTTTATTAACGCGTCCTGCGGCCAGTAGTACAACTCATCGCCTCCTAGGTAATACTGAGTAGCTACTGTTTCTTCAGAGTTGCTGAATGTGGTCATGTTGTAGTCGTCATAGATCCAACCTTTGGCTGGTTCTGCTTCAGAACCACTCTTCATTTGCGTTTCGAATTCTTTGCTGTTGTCTAGTGACGAAAGAAGAGCCACAGGGCCATGGCAAACCAGCCCAGTAGGTTTTGACTCAGCATTGAAGTAGCGTAAAAAATCACCTAACTGATCGTTGGCAACCAAATCGCCTAATGGTGCGTGACCACCAGGTACAAACACTGCGTCGTAGTTTTCAATCCCAATTTGTTCAACGCGTGAGAAGCTCAGTACTGGGCTTAGCTCGGAATTTGTTAGTTGGAGTTTGTTCAGTAATGCTTTGTGTGCTTCGTAGTTGGCCTTACTTTCATCTAAGAAGTGGCCAGGAGTATCCGAAACGGGATCAAGCGTTGGTGCTTGTCCTGTTGGTGATGCGAATGTCAGTGTGTGCCCTGCGTCCAAAAAGATTTTTACCGGTTCCATCAGCTCATTGAGATAGAAACCAGTCTGGTAGTCGTAGCCACCTTTTAACTTCATCTCAGATACGTCAGATAGAACGACTAAGATATTGTCAGCCATGCTTACAGGGCTTGCGATTAAGGCTGCTAGGGTAAGAAGCTTTGGTGTTTTCATGTTGTTCCCTCAATTAGATTACGTTGGATTCGAGATAAGAATATGTCTGTCCCATTCATTAATGAAATTAATTAAGGTAATCTAGTCATGAGTGTTTTTAATGGGGTGTTGTGAATGTCAAATATTTCGGATATTGAACTGAGCCAGCTTAGGCTTTTGCAAATTATCTTTGAAACCAAAAATCTTACCCAAGCAGGAGAGCGGGCAGGATTAACGCAATCGGCCGTGAGTCATACGCTTAAAAAGCTGCGTCACAGTTTTAATGACTCTCTAGTTATTCGCCAAGGTAATAAAATGGTGTTAACGCCTAGAGCGGAGTCACTGCAAACATCCTTAGGGCGTTGGCTGAACGACTTTGAGAGAAACATTCTTTTCCAAGAAGTATTTGAGCCCTTGACGTCTGATCGAACTTTTTACATCGCCACTAGTGATCTGGTTGAACATATCCTCGCCCCCCATTTAAGCCGTCATTTTGGGCGAATAGCACCGAATATCCGGATTGTTTTCAGGAAAATTGAAAAACGAGCATTGGCTAGTCAGATAGAGAGTGGGGAAGTGGATTTTGCGATTAGTGTTATAGACTCAACCCACCCTAACTTAATGGTGAGGACGCTTTATCGAGATGATTTCGTTTCGGTAGTGAGAGCAGGACACCCATTGTTAAATTCAAAGATAAAGGCTAAGGACTTTTGCCAGTACCCCCATGTTCTCGCTAGCACAGGCAATGATAATCGCGGCATGGTTGATGATGCACTTGAAGGTTTAGGGCTATCACGAGTGATGCAATACAAGGTCGCGAACTTCTCTAGCGCACCATACATTGTCGAATCAAGCGATGCGATCCTGACCGCGCCCAGAACGTTTGTCGATTTGATTGCAGGTAAGTTTAATGTGTCGTCTTTTACGCCCCCTGTTGAGCTTGAAAGCTACGCCATGAAAATGTACTGGCATATCAAAAATAAAGACGATCAGGCTAACCGATGGTTTAGAGAGCAAGTTGCGGAGATTACCGCAGCAGCAGAATGACTAATGAACGCGGCTGATCGTTAGTTTGCATGTCGTGACAGTAAAACTGGTACGCGATAGAGAGGTTTTATGATTCAGGTGGCCTCTCAATAGGAAGGCCATCTTAAATGGGGGGATTCACTGATTTATTTTGGTCATTCTCTTTTTCAATTCTCTTTGAAGAGTGTTGATGGCGTAAGGCTTCATTGTTTTCCAGTTTTGACACTCTTCACGTGTTCGAGCACACCCCAAACACCAACCTTTTGGACCTGAGAAGTCACACACATCAATACACGGGCTTTTTTGTTTCTTCATATCATCCCTTACTTAAATGTAGCGGTTCGGTCATAGCCTCTGTAGTACTTTCTCAATGCTGGCTTCCAGCATTCGAAGGCGATTGAACTCTTCAAAGAGCCTCTGTTCGAGGTTTTTAAAGTTCAGAGGCAGCGTACGCTGGCAAATACCATAGCTATTATCCAGAGCTTTATAACCTTTCCAGCCTTGGATTCGCTCACCTTCTAGCTCCTTTAACTGGCGAATAAATTCAGATTGAGATGGGCAATCTTCCTCAGCGTGAACGCATACCGGAAACTGTTTTTGCTTGATCTGCGGTGCTTCGATGAAGGTCTCAAAATGGACACCGCCTTGGTTGTGATTGAACCAATTTTCTTTGTAAAGCTGAAGGTAATTTCCGCGATTGTAAATTTCCCATCCGTCATCAAACCAGCTTGCTTGCTGGAGCATTTTCTCAAGGTTACGGAAGACACCTTTCACATCTTTCATCGGTTGATTCTCTTGTTTTACTTCGATAGCAGATACAAAGCTCAGTGCGTTATGGCGGAGAGCCTTTGTATCTGAAATAAACTATACTCCCCCATAGTATAAAAATACTACCCCCTAGTATAATGTGAGTGCTACATTATCAGGTAGAATCTCGCCACTGAATAAAGGGAGTGAGTAAGCCATGTCACACATAGCGAAAGATCAAAAGAAGCTCAAGGCACGGGTTAGCAAGATACAAGGTCAGGTAAACGGCTTAAAAAAAATGTTGGATGAAGAGAATGAGTGCCAGAATGTGCTCCAGCAAATAGCAGCGATTCGTGGGGCGGTGAATGGCCTGATGCGTGAAGTGATCAAAGGCCATCTACAGGAGCATGTTGTGCGTGAAGAAGATACTAAGCAGAGAGAAGAAGATATGGAGATCGTGTTGAAAGTTTTGGATTCCTACATCAAATAATCTTGCTCAAACGATCCCATTGAAGCTTTAAACCGAGGCTGCTCGTTACATTCCTCTTCAGAAAATCGCCTTCTTCCTATGTTTGACATAGAAAAAAGCGCTGATTGCGATGAACAGAAACGTAAAGTAATAGAAAAATGAAGAGAGTGACGCGATGAAGTCGATGTGCTGTTCTATCTCCTGCTCGGTATAGCTCTGAGACACCAGCTTATAGTAGTATGCATACAGAATGCCGATTGAGCTGTATCCTAGGTTGAACATTAAACCTTTAAAGCTCAACACCGTCGCTCTGTTGTGTGATTCCGTCTTTTTATTGAGGTGATAACTAATGAAGATGTTCATCGTCATGATAATAAAGATGAGTAACAGGGCAGGAATTACCCCATAGATTGACCACCCTAGGCTGATCCAATAGTACGTCGCCATGCTTGCTAAGCCCATGATCGCAATAAACCTTTTGGGGGCGATACGTTCTGCTAGTTTACGACTTTGCCCAGCCAGTAATATTTGCAAGACGCTTATCCCCGCGCCGATCAAACCGAAATAGATAATCGGAATATCTATTGCGCGATAGTATTGGCTGTTCATCGTTAAGAACATCCGCGATGTATGCTCAAACAAGCTGTAGTAGAGCAATATGAATAACACGTAAGGGGTGGAAAGTACCCACTTACCCGTATTTAGGGTTAATTTGAGGCTGGCGATTGTGGTGGCAAATTTACTGTCGTGCACAGGCAATGCACTGTTGTCTTCTTCCATATTTATTGCGGCATAAAAGGCGATAAGCGCAACGAACAGAGTGGCATAGACCGGAATACGCATGATGTCTTGCGTCTTTTCTGGAGTGTCGAGGCCAAGGAAGTTAAACACAGATGCCATAAAGTTCACGTCATACATGGCTGCGCCGATTAGGGTGACCAAAATCCCCACGCTGGAGGAAATACGCAGTTGGATCTGGAGCACTTGCGGCCAGACATCCTCTTTCCCTTGTTCTTTGAGTGTGTCGTAAGCCAAAGCCTCGTCGGCGCCACTCGCCAATGCCATCGCTAAGCCGCTCAACACTCGGTTAATCAAAAAGACAAAGAAGACAATAGTTGGGTTACCCGTTGGCACGAAAGCGATCATGGCGATCTCTATAAACATGACCACCGAAGATAGCACCACCAGCTTTTTTCGCCCCAAGGTATCAGCAAAAGCGCCAGATGGGACTTCTGCAAGAACAATGGTCGCCGCCCAAACGACGTTAAGCATCGCGAACTGAGATAGGGTTAAGCCATAATCGAGATAGAGTAGGGTGAATACAGGGTAGTAAAAACGCGCAAAGTAACTGCTCCGAAAGATTAAGAAGCTGCGGACATTACGGATTTGAAGAATTTCTCGGAGCGTCATGAAGTATTCAACATTTTGATGATCTTAAGATTATGTATATACCTTTTGAGGCTCAATGGTAAAGGTTTTGTGCTTGATTTAATTAGATTATTGCCACGTTTAACCCGTAAGTGAAGGAAAGCGCGTTCAGAACTTGTCTTGCGATGAAACCGCTTTCCAGTTGAGTGGCCGTTATTCATCCATAGTAAATGGTGTATTTGTCAGCATAGATAGTAGTCTTGCTACTCGTTTTCTCATATCACGTCTATCGATAATCATATCGATTGCTCCATGATCCAAAAGAAACTCACTTTGCTGGAAATCTTCGGGCAATGTCTCACGTACGGTTTGTTCAATTACGCGACGCCCAGCAAAGCCGACTCTTGCCTTTGGTTCGCCAATATTAATGTCTCCAAGCATCGCTAAGCTTGCGGAGACACCACCGTAAGTTTGGTCAGTGAGTATTGAAATGTAGGGTAATTTAGCATTTGAGAGTTGTTTCAATGCTGCACTGGTTTTAGCCATTTGCATTAACGCCATCAAGGACTCTTGCATCCGAGCGCCGCCACAAGCCGAAAAGCAAACCAAACCGCAGTTGTTCTCTATCGCAGTGTTAACAGCTTGAACAAACCGCGCACCCACCACGGAACCCATCGAGCCGGCCATAAATGAAAACTCAAAGGCGCAGGCTACAACAGGTAGGCCCATAAGCTCACCTTTCATTGCGATTAACGCATCTCTTTCGCCTGACTCTTTTTGAGCCAAAGCAATACGGTCTTTGTACCGTTTTTGATCTTTAAAGCCCAGCGTATCTCTTGGTTCATGATGACTCGCAATTTCAACCTTTTCCCCTGCATCTAAGAAGCTATCAAGTCGGCAGCGTGCTTTCATTCTCATGTGGTGATTACAGTGAGGGCAGACGTCCAAGTGAATTTCCAGCGTTTTGTAGTAAAGAACTTGATTGCACTGAGGGCATGTTTTCCATAAGCCTTGCGGTATTTCTGATTTTCGGGCACGGATAATATTCTTTTTATGTATTAGCTGTTCAAGCCAACTCATGAGTCACCTTTAGTTGTTTAATCCAGTTCATGCATTGTATAAACCCAAATTAGGCAATAAAGTGTGATTAATGAGTTAGTAAATCCAACATAATGGGATAATCGATCGTGCTTGAGAAAATTGAACAGCAATGGCTGACAAGTTTTCACTCTGTATATGAAAACATGAGCTTTAAACGTGCATCCGAGTTTCTCCAGTTGCCAACTTCCAACGTCAGTCGCCACATCAGTATGCTCGAAGAGCGACTTGATACACGACTATTTGACAGGACGACTCGAAAAATAGCTCCGACAAACGCGGGAGAACACCTATATTTACTGACGCAGCCGTTAATGAGCAAATTGAACGATGCACTTGAAGAGGTCACTCGCCACTCTCAAGAAGCTGTTGGGCAGCTTAGGGTATTGATGCCAGACTCACCGCCATTAGCGAATGCAGTGGTCAGCTTTTGCGAGCAGTACCCATCCATCTCATTGTGTTGTGATACGAGCATCAGCCCTAAAGAAGATTTGTTCGATGGGTTTGATATTATCTTGAAATTCCATCGCGGACGTCTTGAAGATTCAAATCTGGTTGCGAGAGAGATTAAGCGCTGGCCGAGTGTTGTTGTCGGTTCTCCTAAACTGCTAGAGCGGTACCCGACACCTTTTCAGACGACTGATTTACAACACATTCCATGCATCAGCAGCCTGACCGCAATAAACGGAACTCCGTGGGTTTTCAAAAAAGATAGCGGCGAACTTAGTACTCAGAAAGTACGATCTTCGTTTAAGGTCAACAGTGGTCATATGGCGAAAACGGGCGCGATATCTGGGTTAGGGCTTGCGATACTGCCAGTTGAAACGTGCCAAGCTGAAATCAACTCAGGTGCTTTAAAGATCATAGAAATGGAGTACCAACCCGATGACTTGGTTCTATATGCCTTTTACGCATCAAGAAAACACGTAGCCAATAAGATTCCTATGTTTATTGAGCATATTAAGCAGCATGCGAATTTTGGTAGCTGAACGGCGTTCTAATTCGCATGATGTATTCGATTTTGGCTGGCTGAAAATAATCTGGTCATGAGTGCAAGCAAGGGAACCCCGCAAATCATAGGTTATCCAAACATTGGCGTTCCCAAGCTGAGAGACTATGAAGGGCAGGGGGACACACCTTCAGTCCGCCAAACCTTGTTCATATGATTTTGCCTCTCGTAACGACGTTAAATTAGAATTCGTAGAACAGACGTACACGAGCACCGAAATCATCTTCTTCAGCAAACGCAGATGCGTCCGACTGCTGATCCAACTTGTTGTCGACGGTTGTGTAGTATGTACCTAGAAGAATCGAAAAATCTTGTACCTCCAGTACATCACGGAAAGCGTATGATGCATACCATGTTGATACATTTACGTCGCCTTCAGCCCACGAAGAAAACTCTTTATCTTCATACTTATTTATCGAGTGAATGTAACCCAATCCAAAGTTATTCCACAGTGCATTAACGCCTGCTGATAAATTGTTTTCGTCAACGGCATCCAAATACGCAACGTTGGCATTTACAGTCCAATCACCGCTCGTCCAGTTACCTGTTAAGCCATAACCGGTACGATCTGAGATATCCACGCCATCAGCGACAATTGCGTTAGAAACGAGGTTAGTTTCAACCGAAGCAGCTACCTTGAAATCACCCATTTGGTAAGCCACAACTGGGCGAACTAGAAAGGAATCTTTGCTCGATTCGATCTCTTTACCGTGGTACTTGCCGTCAAGGCCGTCATCGAACAAATTAGAACGATCTCCAAGCATAGCGCCAACTTCAATGTAGAGATCACCAAATGTTTGGCTATACATGATTTGTCCGTCAGCGCCACGGCCACGGGCTTCTTTTGCTTGGTATGAATATGCAGCTCCATCTGAATACAGGTCATTCGCTGTATCACCTGAGTATTCTAGGAATACATCAAGGCCAACAGGGAACATGTCGTAAGCTTCAAATCGCCCCGCCTTAATTGCCCAGCCATCTTTTTTACCAAACTCAAAGTATGCATCATCCAATGCAATATTGCCTGTGCTCTCAAACAGCGGTTGCGCTTTCACACCCACAAAGTGACCTTTGCTCGTATACTTTTCGCCAGCAAATTCGATTAGAACGCGGCCGTCTTGGTTAAACTCACTGTCGTCACTAATGTGTGATTCACGATCTTGGTAGTTGAAGTTCAACTCCACATTACCACCAACCGAGAAGTTGCCTTCTTCAGTATCAACAATGCTGATTCCAGCGTTCGCTGTCGTTGCGGCCATTACTGCAGCCGCAGCAAGCGACATTTTCAATGTATTTTTCATGTTAAACCCTATATTTTGGCAATAAGAGGCCCTCCCCGATGAGGGCCTTTTTTTTGTTTTGGAATAATTTATTAGTGGCTAGCGAGTAGCCTGTATCGCAGACATGTAATGCAGTGTGCCACTTGCATTATTGAGAGTGACTAGAGACAACTCATCAATGAAGATTCGAGAGGTGAACACTGTCTTGCCGTTGTCAGCAAAAATTTCAATCGCTGAGTTATCGACAAAGACGCGGATGGTTTGCGCTTGCTCTAGACGATGAGCATAGCGAACCGTGCCGTATGCTTCTGCATGTAGGTGAGAGACTTGAGTACGGTCTAGAATTAACTCATCTTGATCGCCTCGGAACACCATCTGCTCACCTTTCTGGTTAGCCAGAGTCAAAGTGAAAGACTCATTTACATTCAACTCCAACTCGAATGCTCGTGACGTTAGCTCTAGAGCTTCAGAGTCCTCGACATCAATCGAACTTTGGCGCAGTGCTTCAAGCTCTTTCAATGGTTTTTGAATTAGGTAGTCGCCATCGATGATCAACTCACGTGGTAGCGTGAGCATATGCGCCCAGCCGTTTTTATCCGTCGGATAGTCGCTCTTTGAGTTACCTAACCAACCAATAAGAATGCGACGTTGTTGGTTATCGAGATACGTTTGTGGTGCATAGAAATCAAAGCCTTTGTCTAGCTCTCGATAGCCTTGGTTTTTAAATACTTTCGATTCAAAATCAATAGGCTCACCCACCATATAAACCACAGAAAAGACGTTTTTAAGGTCATATTTATTGTCTGAGCTCACGCCCTGTGGCGAGAAGATATAAACCCCATTTTCATCCGTCTCATAGTAGTTCGGACACTCCCACATGTAGCCAAAATCTTCTAGCCCCACATCGATATCACCTTGGTGATGGTAGTCATCAATATCGCTACCGCGGTAGTAAGCGAGAGTACCCTTTTCGTTATGACCTTGAGCGCCAATAAGCATGTGATACTCGTTGTCACGACACACCAACACTGGGTCACGAATCTCTGCGGTATACGCACTCGGATCGAAGTCAACTACGATACCTTTCTTTTCCACGTTACCTTGCTTGTCCATAATCGCGAGAACTTGGGTCGGATGACGTTGGTCATTCTTTTTTTTCAAGTTCGCTGTGTAGAAAAGGTATAGCTGATCGTCGTGTGGTACACCGACACCGGTATAACAACCATGATGGTCGTAATCTTGGTCTGGGTACATCGCGATACCGCGGTCAGTAAAGTTCACGAAATCTTTGGTCGATACGTGGTACCAGTGCTTCAAACCATGTACTGGGCCAAGCGGGAACCACTGATAGAAAATGTGGTGCTCGCCATTGAAGTAACTCAAACCATTCGGGTCATTCAACAAGCCGTGCTTTGGTGCAATGTGGTAGCTCGGATAAAACGGGTCAGTTTGTGTTTTGTGCTCAATATCCGCCAAATACTCCTCGCTCACCTCGTGAATTCGGACAAAGCGGTTTTGACGATTAGAAAAATCCATAACAACTCCAAGAAAAAGATCTTCACTCAAATTAGTGGTGAAAAATTATTTAGGCTCTTTGTAAAGCAGCTTTGTTAGCGCGAAAGCCGAAGCCGCACCCACCAACATAACAAGAACATACATTCCTAGACCGCCGCCAAGGTAAAGCAGAACACCCGGTAGCATGGTTGCGCCCGTACCCGCTGAGCCGATACCCGCAATTGCGCCCAAACAGCCACCTAGCGCACCACCAACACAGCCGTATAAGAAAGGTTTTACGCGAGGTAAGGTAATCGCGAACATGGCTGGCTCAGTAATGCCAAATAGAGCTGGCAGTGCGGCACCAAACATTCCCGTGCGTTTAACCTTGTCTGTCTGCATTGACATTACAGCCATTGCAGCACCGAATTGACCTGCAATAGCTGCCGTACCCAATGGGTTGATGTAGTCAAAGCCTGTGTCTGTCACCATCGCGATAGTGATAGGCACGATGGTGTGGTGCATACCTGTTACCGCCATGAATTGAATCGCGCCGCCGTAGATCAAGCCACCAATGCCGTATGGGATTTGTAAGAAATAGAGCACAGCTTCGGTAATCAGCTTCTCAATACCGAGTAGGATTGGACCAACGAATACTAAGCCTGCGATCAAAGAGACCAACAGAGTGATAAATGGTGTCAGAATGAGGTCCAATACTTCAGGGATATATTTGCGTGATGTACTCTCAACTAGAGCAGCGAACCAACCCATAAACACCGCTGGAAGAATTGAACTCTGTAAACCAGTTACCGCAATCTCAAAGCCCATAAACGGAATCATCATCGCTTCTGCGTTACCGAAAGCGACATCCCATTTACTAGCTAGTTGCGGAGCCACCAGCATCAAGCCCAAAACAATACCGAGCACTGGATTACCACCAAACACGCGCATCGCCGACCAAGTCACCAATACTGGGATAAAGATGAACGCAGTATCGGTTAAAACTTGAGACAACGTATTAAGCTGTGGAGAGAGCTCAATCCCGAAACCGTTAACCAACAACCCACGCAGCCCCATAAGCAAACCGGTCGCAACTAGGGCTGGAATAATGGCGACGAAGATGTCAGAAAAAGTACGAGTTACCGTTTGGAAGGTGCTTACTTTGTCATTTTTCTCTTCTGCTTGTGGCGTTTCTTCAATAGCTTCATTGCCTTTCATGGTGGCAAAAACCTTACCCACAAAGCCCGTACCCAAGATCACCTGGTGCTGACCATTTTGGAAAAAGTACCCGTGTACGCCTTCCGTTGCGCTGAGTCCTTCAGCGTTGACTTTTTCATCATCCTTGGCCACAACACGCAGTCGTGTTGCACAGTGATTCAGTTGTACGATATTGCCCTCACCTCCCAGTAAGGACATGACTCTATCCGCTACAACTTTCGCATCTCGCGCCATAAATTTCGTCTCCAAAGAGTGCAAAGAAATAACAACCTGTATTTAACTTGTATTTATGATAATACAGGTAAGATACAGGTTGTATTTTTGGTTGTCGTTTTTTGTTATTCGTCACACTTGTTGTTTACCTGAAATGCATAAGATTGCTTACCTTCAAAAACCTATAGATAAAAAAATAGCCCACAAACGTGGGCTATTCGACATGCTCTAAACTCGGGCGGTTATCTCAAAGTCATACAGACTAGACTTATAATAAACCGTTGAGTATTCGTATATTTTCTGCTCTTCATAGAAGTTCTGAGAGTGGTTGATCAAGATAGGGTCAAGCTCTCCAACATCCAAAAATTGCTGAACTGTCACGTCGGGCAACGCGGGTAACAGTTTCTGTTGCGTCTTGACCATCTCAATACCGTGACGACTCAAATATTCGAACTTTGATCCCTTGAGATCGTCTTTTGTTAGGTTGGGAAGTAGTACTCGTGGGATGTAGAACTCTTCAAATGAGACGACTTGGTCGTTAACCAGTCTTAAACGACGAGCAAAATTAACGGGATCACCAACAGCGATATTGAGTTTTTGAGCGACAAGCTCGTCTGCAGGCTGCACCTCAAAGGCATCGACAATATTGGTCGCTTCTAGACCCGCACCAGCTGCCTCTTGCGCCAATCCAGACATAGATAAGAAGTCATGACGCAGCTTATTGGATTTAACAAAGCTGCCTTTGCCCTTTTCGGAAAAGATATAACCGCCATCATTGAGCTGTTGCAACGCTTTACGCACCGTAACACGGCTGACTTTCAACAGCTCCACCAACTGATTCTCAGACGGTAGCTTACTGCCTGCTGGATAAGTGCCTTTATCAATCTCGCGCTTTAATTCTCCCGCGACTTGAATGTATAACGGCTGCAAATTTTTTTGCTCAAATAACTCAGTCATAATTCCATAAAAACTAAGGGGGGTAGGGGCATCTTACTTAAGGTACGAGGGAATACCAAGTCTACCTGGTGAGAGAAAATGACTTGTATTCTAACAGGCAGAAAGTAGGCATATGACGAAAACGGACGTGATAATTGGGTTAGTTTGCGATTTTATTCTAATGATGCTTTCTTATTAGCAACCCTGTCCCTTGCTTTCATACATACGCGTTGGGTACATGGGAAGAGTAACTTAAAAGTATCGATTGTAATGAACACCTACTAACTTGTCGTAACTTTTCTCGATGTTTATACGAATGTCTGCTTTATTGCTGAGGCTGTAGCGTGCGTCCCCGTAAAAAATAAAGTCCCAGCCATTACCATCCCAACCAATTGAAGGAACCACTCTCAGGTGTGTTTTCCAGCTATCAGACCAGCTATAAAGCACCCCTGTCGGAAGTTGAAATTCAGAGTCATCAAAGTAGGTGAAATCGACTTGTCCACCAATCATAGAGTAAGCTGAAAGGCTGCTAAACCGGCGTTCAGCTAGACCTAAGTAACCTTTGAAGTATGGGCGATAACACTCTTCATCGTGGCATTCGCTATGTTCAATTGAGAGAGCCAATTGCCATGCTAAGCGATCGTTTTCAAACAAATCCACATCATTGGTGTTGAGTGAAGCTACATTAAGCAAATCCAGCTTTTTAAGACGGACCTTGTCATCGGTTATGTGCAGCTCAGTGTCCAAAACCGTAAGAGCAGAATCTTTTAGTCGAGCAACATCAATAGACAGAAAATCATAATAAGCACCATAACCCCGCAGACTGACATATCCTTTGTAGCTGTCACTATAACCTGCACCCATACCAAGATTGATGGGTAGCTGAGCTAAATGGGGTGGCTTGGCCTTGCTCTCCGGCCAGTCCACACTAAAGCTATCCAACTGTAGCCTCGCCAGCAACAACTCTCGCTTCTGTTCCTTGTAGTTGTTGTTAGCTTCATTTTTTGTGACTAACAACAATTCTGTGTACTCGGTTAATACATCTAGAACCTTGGCTTTTTCATACTCAGAAAAATCATTCGACTGCATAAAAGATTCCAGCTTTGAAATGTCTTTGGCAATGATGAGTGCTCGCTGCCTTTCTGAATTACTTAAGGCGAGGTACTTATTTTGAATACGGCTGTACTTAGACTGACGTTGATTGACCTTTTTCACTAAAGGTTGCCCATGATGCTTAGCGTCCGGAAGAGCGTGGAATATATCAATGGGCATGTCCCACGGCTGAATCCCGGTATCTAGGGGCTGATCCAGCACAATACTCAAAATGTCCTTAAACGCAGTAGAGCAGTTGTCGCTAAGGAAGTAATAGTTGAAATCAACATCCTGCAGCTCAAACAGGTGTGCCTGTATTAGCGCCACTTCTTGTTTGGTCAGGCTGAGTTCATATTCCCACAGCTCCCGTTGCTCATTCTCAGCATAATTACCAGTATGAAGATAGTAAGTTGCAGTGGTATAAGTGGCACTGTAACCACCAAAAATACCATACAGTACATACTTCACAGGGTTGTCGTCAGGGTGCGCATTCGCGCCGAAGTTGATACCTGTATCGAGTAGTTCGATATCCGTTTGATTGTCGCCCTGGCGGTTAAATTTCATCATCAGGTGACCAAAAAAGGAGGCGGGGTTTCCTAGGTATCCCGTTACATAAACAAGACTGACCGACTCGGTTTTGCTGTGCTGAATCCATTGTTGATAGTCTTCGCAATCTTGTAAAGACAGGGCTAAATCAGCACCGAAGTTGTCTTTAACCCAGATGTAACGGGCAGGGTAGCGGCAGTGTGCCATTGCTGAAGGTGTCATAAAAGCGCTGAGAGTAGCGATCAATTCGGCTTCTGCATCAACACTGCCGTTTTCGGAAAGGAAAAAGTCTGGGCTGGAGATGGTACTGCTGCCATCTTTAAAGTGCAGCAGTTTGGACCACTGATTTATCTGCTTTTCACTCAGTGAAGCTGACCCCGATGCTGGCCAGGAGGACAGTAGTGTTATAGAGAGCAATATGCCCAAACAAGACGACACGCCAGCGCGTATCATCTGTTTGCTAACATGGGCTAAGATGCCGCGCACTGCTGTGAAGCATGTTTTGCCACAATTCGGTAATAGCTGTCAGCCTTCTCATGGTGAGGCATTTCAGCATAGTTATCATTTGCCAGCACTTTTGCAAAATCACTTCGGATGCCCTGACGGACTATCTTTTGCTCTTTTTGTCCGCATTCAAGGATATTCAGCATCGCAAGCATATGCTCACCTTCACCTTGAACCGTTTCTTGTTCCAGTTCCGGGTAGGTTCTGTCGATAAACTGTGCAGCAGCATAAAATGGGCCCGAGCACGAACCTGGGGTTGAATAATAAGAGATAGATGCGGTAGTACCTAAGTCCCACGTAACGTTGGTAGTAACGGCAAGCCAGCCGCTAGCATAGCCGTTGGCAACCCAGTGCCCTAAACCACATCCTTTATAGATGCCATCTAGTGAAGCATTAGCATGTGGTAGGTAAGCAAAAATGCTTAACAGCAAAGCTAGGATTCTGTATTTCAAAATAAACTCCCCTTATTTAAGCTGGCAAGAGTCGAGCAAATTAAAAACTAATCGCTTGTTTTTATACTCTAGATGCAAAAAAACAAAAAAGTGAAAAGAAGTTTCCTTTGGGAGGGTTTTACGTCTCTGTTTGAGAGTTTATCTACAAAAAGGTACATACCTAGCAGCGTGTCTGTGAACCTGCAGATCAACGACATGCTGAGGTAGACAGTTTAAATGTAAGTAGGCCAATTAGAGTTTAGTGGTTACATGATTTGCAGGAGGGTAGAGGCTTTTCTCCAGCCCAAAAACGGTGAAACCCCGATGTTGGTAGCATCGGGGTTTCGAATTTTTAGAAGTCTCGGTTGGTAAGGCCGATATTCTTTATGCAAAAGGTTGGATTTAATCCGATTTAATTCCTTGGTAGGGAATTAGATGCGGATGAAGTCCATGTGCTCAACTTTTGGCTTGTAAGCGTGACGTTGAACGTCTTGTGGCTTAACTTTAACTTCAGCGCCGTCGATCACTAGAACGATACCTTCGTAGAACTCAGGCTTGTCCATTTGGTTAACAACGTCGTCGTGGTTAAGAACGATAGATACTGGCGCAGCCTCACCACCGTAAACGATAGCAGGGAATTGACCAGCGTGACGTAGGCGGCGGCTCGCACCTTTACCTAGTTCAGTACGTACTACTGCTTCAAATTTCATAGTATTTACTCTCAAATATGAAAAAAATAACGTCACATTCTGCGATGCGACCTCGCGTGAATGTGGTAAACGCTTTCGAGTAATTGGTAGTAACTCTTCAAGCGAGCGCGGATACTATCACTCTCTCGATTTTCCCGCAATAGAAAACCCGTTTAACTGGCTATCTTTTGAGTAAATATTTTCAGTCGCTTACCGTTGTTTGAGGCGGGCACAAGATACTTACATTTTTATAGCTAAACAAGCGTTCAATATGAACCGAATCTGAACATTCTTCTCACGCTTGATTAAGTCTCACGACGGTATTGTTCATATCGTGAATGATAGATTGAGGAGTTCGTTATGGGACCAGTAAGTATTGTTGTCATTACCTTGAATGAAGAAAAACGCATTGGGCGTTTGATGGAAGATTTGAGCAAGCAGACACATCGCGATTTTGAAGTGATTCTCGTTGATTCAGACAGCGAAGACGCGACTAGAGAAGTGGCGAGCGCGTATGAGGCTTCTTTACCTGCATTGACCGTGCATAAGATGGATACTCGTGGTGTGAGCCTAGGGCGTAATACGGGCGCGTCTATGGCAAAGCATGAGCGTTTGTTGTTTCTCGATGCGGATGTACGACTAGCGCCAAACTTTTTAGCTAACGCCGTCAGCCAGCTGGAAGAAAAGCAGCTTGAGGTAGCTGGTGTGTATATGGGCGCCAAAGATCTGCCTGTGGTACACAAGCTGGGTTACGGTTTGTTTAATTTAGGTCTGTTTACGACGCAGTTTATTTTCCCCACAGCGGTTGGGGCGTGTATTTTCTCGACCAAACGCGTACATGAACAACTGAATGGCTTTGATGAGCTAATCGTATTGTGTGAAGACTGTGACTATGTGAAGCGTGCCAGCAAAACATGGCGGTTCCGCTTCTTGAATCTGACGTTCGGCTTTGATCCTCGCCGCTTAGATCAAGATGGTATTTTCAAAATGGGTATGACTTACTTTAAAGCCAATGTTCGTCGTTTTTTCTTTGGTGAAATGCGCAATAACGAGATGGAATACAAGTTCGGCCACTATAAAGAGCAGTAATACTCAGGGACTTTGGTTATGTTTGAAGGAGCTAGCCTGTTTATTGGGGCCTTACTGGATGCGTTAATAGGCCCCAATCTATTTGTGCCGGGAGAACCTTTTCTGATCGCAGCGGGTTATCAGTTGCATCAGGGGGTTATTACTGGCGTCTTCGCGGTACTGCTTGGTGGCTTTCTTGGCGATCAGGCGAGTTATTTCATTGGGCGAAAAGTAGGCGTGCCTGCTCAGAAAAAGTTGATTAAGTGGCAGCCTAAGACCAGACGCCCGATAGCCCGATGTCGTCATCTAATGGCAAAGCGAGGTAACGCGGTATTAGCGTTTGCTCGTCTACTTGGGCCTGTAGCATGGGTTGTGCCGTTTATTGCGGGCACCAATAAGATTACCTGGGTGCGATTTAGCGTTTTTTCTTCTATTGGGCTGGTGCTGGGGGTAGGCCAGTTTGTGATGTGGGGCTATCTGCTCGCTTATGGCATCGATAAATTTCCAATGATCGCTGAAGTCAAAGCCGTCATTGTTGAGCACCAAGCCAGCCTCATTGCCGTTGCTGCCAGTCTGGTTTTTCTGTTTATTGGTAAACGCTTAAAGTGGCGTTTGATGTTGCCTAAATTCTCGTTGTTTCTGCTGGGTGCGATGCTGTACGCCAACTACACGCACTTTTTCCATATGTCCGATGACTTTGTTGAGCAGACAGGGCCGGTTCCAAAAATTGCACCCACTGCGCTGAAGTTCAAAGCGTACCCAGGGAAATCATCGGTATTCGATGCACAGGCTATCAACGTGCTCTATTTTGGCGACTCACCACGTGAGTTGATGTTGCAGCTTGGCTGGATTGAGAATCAAACATTTTCACGTCATGACATTGACCCATCCGTATATTTAGATTTGATTAATAACCAGACTCCGCCAGTGTCTGATTTATTTTGGAACCAAACCCCTCAAAATTTGGCATTCCAGCTTCCCGGAGATTTGGTTCAACGAAGCCACATTCGCTGGTGGAAAGGGGGAGTGGACCCACAAAGTCATCAGACGATGTGGCTCGGAGCAATAAGCTATGACAACGGATTAAAATTCACTGCCTATTCGGGCATTTTCACTGTACTGCACAGTATTGAACCAAATGTGGATAAAGAGCGGGATAAACTTGCCCAACAGGTAAAGTCGGTATTGCCGCAGCAAGCAATCGCTTTTCAGCCGCTATCTGCACCTACCGCAATTGATGATCAACATGACTATTTTACTGACGGTCAGATATTGGTCATTCAAGAAACAATAATCCCTCAGACTGGAAGCTAGATAACAAAAAGCCTAACGAAAACTCAGTCTTAATCGGTTGAGTTTTTCTTTTTTATAAGTTTTAAGATATGGTTAAGGTATAGAAAGTACCTATATTCAGTCTATTACGATGCTGATAATTAATAATAATCATATTCTCAACTTGCTTGCTGGTTCAGTGGAAGACGCTGATTCCGGTCAAAAAACTATGCTTGGTGGTAACGAAGTTGCACTACTTCAATACATGATTGAGCACCCCCATAAGCCCCTCTCTAAATCAGAACTTCTGGAACAGGTCTGGCATAAAAAAGGCGTTATTGTTGAAGAGAGCAGCTTGCTGCACTGCGTATCAAGCTGCCGAAAAGCGCTTCAAGATAAAAACAGCGAAATCATCAGTACGATTCGTGGTGTTGGTTATCAATTTAACGGTGAAGTCAGGGATTACGAACCAGAGGCTTTAGCTGACAACTCTGTTTTATCTTCTTCGGCGGAAAGCGAAGTTCTCTCCGATGTATCTTCAACGGTATTGAAAAAGCGCAATGCGCGCTATCTGGTTATGTTTAGCCTGAGCGCTTTGGCGGGATATCTGCTTGTTTCTACTCTACGTACGCCTTGGGTTGAAGCTGACTATACTGAAACCCGTTACTTAGGGTGTACGGTTCAGACAGACGAACCTATTACATTGGCTAATGTCCGTGCTTTCCAGACCGGTAATCAGGTGATCTTGGTTGATCAGGATGGAACGTCAGTCAGTTACCTACCTGAAGAAGTGGAGGTGATTTGTGAATAAGACGATGACGATCACCAGCGTGTTAGCGGGTTTAGCGATTGGTGGAGTGGCAGCTTACGTCAACTCACCGACCATGAATCAGAACTTTGAAAGTCATACGCAAATAGTTATACCCAAGCGAGAAGGTAGTGAGCTGGTTAAAATGCGTGCGTCACTGAACCTGAAACGTTCTGGCCAATACGAACTGTATTTCTTGACTGGGAATCTGGTTGGGTTTAATACCACAGGGCATTATGACTTTGACTCATATGGTTTGTCACTGATGCCAATCTCCGCTGAGCAAGTTGTGCCAGAGGGTAAAAAGTTGAACATTATGGAGACTATGTTCAGTCAACGAGGAATGCATTCAATGGAAGAGTTGAAAGTCATTCGTATCGGTAAGGAGCAAACGATTCTGGTTGCACCAAGATACTCCTACCTGTTTGTCACTGCTGAACAATAATGTTCAAAAATAGTGCAAAAGCCAGCATTTAGATGCTGGCTTTTTTTGTGCGTTTTTTCTTTTAAAAACATGGTTTTGAGGTTTTTTAATAATGGTTCATGATTAAATATCATCCACCTGACAAAGCCCTAACTTAGCAAGGAAAATCTTAGGTATAACAAGCGGCAAGTTTCATCAATTAGAGACAAATCATGAAAAATTCTAAGGCTCTGCCGCTGTCTATTTTATGCACTGCTAGCTCCGTTTATGCTGTTAACGTGATAGCAGAAGATCAAGTTCCTGCGACTCCGGTAACCGTCGAAGTAGTTGCCGAGCAATCAAGTGCAGCTTCACTTAACGAAGTTGGCAAAATTAAAGCAACAGATTCCGCCGCGCTGACGTTCAGTGCTGGTGAAAAACTTAAGTCGTTAAAATTCAGCGATGGTGATGTGGTTAAGAAAGGTGAGTTAATCGCTCAACTTGATGATGACCAAGCTAAAGCTGAACTCGATAAAGCAGAGAGCTCACTGGCATTAGCTGAGTCTAAGCTAGACCGAGTGTTGGCATTGCTAAAGAAACAACCAGATTCCATGTCTGCTCAGGATGTAGAAGAACTTAAGCAACAAGCAAACCTTGCGCGTGCTGATTTCCGTCAGAAGAAAACTGACATGCAGAACTACCAGTTGGTTGCGCCATTTGATGGTCAGCTGACGAACTTTACTCATTCTGTTGGTAGCCGTGTTGAAGCAGCAACGGCCTTGGTTAGCCTGATTAAACTTGACCCGGTTGAAGTGCATTACTCAATCAGCCAATCAGAAGTCGGCAAAGCGAAGCTTGGCCAGGCAGTCTCTCTAACCGTCGATGCATACCAAGACCAGACGTTCACTGGCAAGGTAAACTATATCGCTCCACTTGTTGATGAAAGTTCTGGCCGTGTAGAAATTCACGCGCATTTTGATAACCCAGAAAATGCTCTAGTTCCGGGTATGTTCGCCAAGGTTTCTCAAACGATTGGTGAGGCAAACTCACATCTAGTGGTTTCTCAGACGTCTATTGGCGCTGACGGAGACCAGCGTTTCGTTTGGGTCGTTGAAGACAACAAAGCGATCAAGCGTCCAGTCGAGCTTGGTGAAAACACCAATAATGGTTACGTGACGATTGAATCTGGTCTCAAGCTAGGCGAAACCGTTGTTGTAACAGGCCGACAAAACCTCAATCACGAGGCTCCTGTATCTGTTCAAAACACTAAATCACCAGTGACTTTGCCGTCACGCACTTTACCTGCTCAGCCAGTCAAAGAAGCGGAGGCAGAGAAACCTGCCACTGAACTTCCGACCGAAGTAGAAAAAGAAGAAAAAAAGGTAGCTGAGCCGGCAAACGAAAAGCCAGCGGAGGTAACGAATGAAGCTGCCTGAAATATGTATTAAACATCCAGTGCTCGCCTCAGTGCTGAGCATTGCGATTGTTCTACTGGGGATAGTCTCCTACCAAAAACTTGCGATTCAATATTTTCCAGAGCGCCAGACTGCATCGGCTACAGTAAGCGCTTCAATTACCGGGGCGAGTGCTGAGTTTATGTCACAAAATGTGGCAGAAGAACTCATCACTGCAGTCACAGGTCTCGATAAGATCAAAACGATGACAACGGATTGTCAGGAAGGCAGCTGTTCTCTCAAGATCCAATTTGAAGATGGGGTCAGTGAAGTTGAGTACGCAAGCCTGATGAACAATCTGCGCAGCAAGGTGGATGGTATCTCTGACTTCCCGCCAGCGATGACAGACAAACCGACAGTAACGGATGACTCTTCTGACACGGCAATGCCAAGTAACATTATCACATTCGTTAACCGTGGTGAGATGGAGAAGCAAGAGCTGTTTGACTTCATCAGTCAGCAGATTGCTCCTCAGTTCAAAAACGTACTGGGTGTTGGTGGTGTGTGGGGGCCATATGGTGGTTCCAACCGCGCTATTCGTGTTTGGTTGCAACCTGAGCGTATGGCGGCTCTGAATGTCAGTGCTTCTGACGTAGTAGGTACGCTGAGCACTTATAATGCGACGTTTACTGCAGGTACGATTAAAGGTGAAGTTCGTGACTTCTCAATCAACCCTGTCAATCAGGTAACGTCTATTGAAGATGTGCGTGACCTCGTTATCCGTGTCGACAATGGCAACATCGTTCGTGTTAATGATGTGGCTGACGTTCAAATGGGTGAGGAGAGCCTTGAGCCAAGCATGCTTCATGTTGATGGCGATATGGCGATGTCTCTTCAGGTGTTACCACTTAAATCTGAGAACCCAGTTACGGTTGCGAACCGCGTAAAAGCGGCCATGGAAACCATGGAAGTACCGGACAATGTTGAGATGAAGATGGTCTACAACCAGGCTGACTTTATCGAAGAAGCGATTGACCAAGGGTTTATGACGTTGGTTGAAGCGATTGTTCTGGTATCGGCAATTGTAGTTTTGTTCTTAGGTTCACTGCGCGTTGCAGCGATTCCTCTGATAACCATACCTGTCTGTGTGATCGGCGTGTTTGGTGTAATGGCAATGCTAGGCTTTAGCATCAACGTGTTGACTATTTTGGCTATTATTCTTGCGATTGGTCTGGTGGTTGATGATGCTATCGTTGTGGTGGAAAACTGCTACCGACATATTGAAGAAGGTCTTTCACCATTTGAAGCAGCACTTAAGAGCTGTAAAGAGATTGTTTTCCCTGTCATCGCAATGACCTTAACGCTGGCTGTGGTGTACTTGCCGATTGGTTTGATGTCAGGTTTGACGGCGGATCTGTTCCAACAGTTTGCCTTTACGCTAGCAGCATCAGTCATCATCTCAGGATTCGTAGCATTAACTCTGTCTCCGATGATGAGTGCCTACATGCTGAAATCAGTGACAACGTCACCAAGGTGGTTCCAGTGGGTAGAAACCAAACTGAACGCCATGACTGACAAGTATATGGTGTACCTGAATGCATGGTTCAAGCGTCCACGTCAGGTTTTAGCGGGTACTGCAGTGCTGACTATTTTGTCTGTTGTTGCTGTATGGTTTATGCCAAAAGTTCTTCTGCCTACAGAAGATACTGGTTTCATTGAAGTGACTTCTCATGGCCCTGCTGGTGCTGGTCGTCTATACGACTTGGATAACGCTGACCAAATCAACGCAGTGTTTGAAGGTAACAAAGAGATTGAAGCTAATCTTGCTTACATTGAAACTGCACCGACTAACCACGTGTTGCTGAAGCCGTGGGAAGAACGTAATAAGAGCGCTGACGAAATCATCAATGAGATGATTGCTAAAGCGAAGGAAACTATCTCGGCGTATACGACGTCTTTCTCTGTACGTTCTGCTGACAACCTTGATGTGGCAGATAATCTGATTCTTCAAGTGACAACCGTTAACCGTGACCTAGACGAGCTGTCTGATACTGCAGCGAAAGTCGTTGAGTTACTTGAGGATTACCCAGGACTGTCGAACGTTGATAACTCAACGCACCGTGACCAGCTACGATTTGATATGTCGATTGACCGCAATGCGATTGTATTGTCGGGCGTTGATTACGGTAACGTAACCAATGCAATCTCTACTTTCTTGGGCTCTGTGAAGGCTGCCGATCTGCAAGCAGATGACGGATTTACCTACCCAATTCAGGTACAGGTAAACCGCCAAGCGTTAGGTGACTTTAAAGTTCTAGATAAGTTATACGTTAGCTCTGAATCTGGTCAAAGGTTGCCACTGTCTCAGTTCGTATCGATTAAGCCTGTGACGGCAGAATCAAATATTAAAACCTACGGCGGTAAAGACGCTGCAGAGATTACTGCAGACTTGGTACCAGGTTACAGCGCGGATGATGTTCAAGCATTCCTTGATGAGAAGCTTCCTGAGTTACTGAAAGCGGGGCAAAGCTACGAATACGACGGCGTGATTAAAGAACTTAACGACTCATCAGCGGGTATGCAGATGCTGTTTGGTCTGGCGCTGATCTTTATCTTCCTGATCCTTGCTGCTCAGTTTGAGAGCTTTGTAGACCCATTGGTTATTCTGATCACCGTTCCTCTGTGTCTGGTTGGTGCGATACTGACGTTAAGTGTCTTTGGTCAAAGCCTGAACCTGTACTCTAAGATTGGTTTGCTGACTCTGGTTGGTTTGGTGACCAAGCATGGCATCCTGATGGTGGAATTTGCCAACCTAAAGCGTAAGGAAGGTGTGGAAGTGATGGAAGCGGCGTTGATGAGTGCACGCTCTCGTCTACGTCCTATCCTGATGACGTCTCTGACGATGATCATTGGTTCGCTTCCTCTTGCTCTGGCTGAAGGTCCGGGTTCGCTAGGTCGAGTAAACATTGGTCTGGTTCTGGTCGGCGGTTTGACGATTGGTACTTTCTTCTCGCTGTTCTTTGTACCAATGGCTTATGTAGCGGTAGCAAAGCTTCGCGAAAAAAGCGTATTGCGTAAGCAGCTCGTTGAGGGGTAAAGCATGTTACTGATTAATGAAAGCCATATTCTCGATGTTGAGCAAGGTTATATTCACAGTCAGGGAAGTAATGTTCGTCATCCGATAGGAATCAATGAGATAGCGCTACTGAACTATATGATCGAGCGCACCGGTGAAACACTGACAAAGCATGAATTAATGCATGAAGTGTGGCTAAAGCGTGGCATCGTAGTAGAGAGCAGTAGTTTATTGCACTGTATCTCCAACTGTCGCCGAGCGCTGGAAGATCGCGCTGGTGAAATCATCCGCACGGTTCGTGGTACTGGCTATGAATTTGTGGGTCGGGTCGATGCCTATCAGCCAGCAAACGAAGTTGAGCAAGTTGAAGCAGTCATTCCTGAGGTGGTAGAAATACCTGTCCCTCAGGAACCCAAAGAAACGCTACGCAGTCGTTTGGCGAAATACCGCTCCCAGCTTATTACAACTGGATTGTTTGTTTTCGGTGCAGTCGCCAGCTACTCAATCATCGAAAATTCGAGCTCACCATTGGCTTATGCATCTTTTGAGCAGCAAGAGTTTGCCTCTTGCTGGTTTACGCCGGAAAACAACGGAGCGAAGGTGCATTACCAGAACTCGACTTTATACGATTTTGGCGAACTAACGTTATTAGTGGACGGCCAAGGTCGCTCTTTGAGTTTCAGTTCAAATAGTGGAGTCATCAGTTGTGAATAAGTTATTAGCCATTGTTCCGCTTATTGCGGGCGTTGCTGTCGGGGCTGCGGTTTCGTACATTGATGACAACCAGCTTAACCGTCATATGATTAGCCACACGGTAGCACACGTGTCATCCACTGATCCGGATGATGATTTTGCTACCACGCTACCAATGAGAATTGAACTGACTCTTAAAGAGAACAGCAGCTACGACGTTTACGCGGTATTGCCTAAAAGTCGTGTTGGATATACCGGTTCAGGCCGATACGAGCTTGATAGTGATGGTGTGTTTTTTGCGATGGAAGAACATCAACCGCTAGATATAGAACCGTTACGTAAGGGTATTATCGAGCAACTGTTCGTCAGACCTGGTTCCTTTGACGGTCACATGAAAGTGGCCAAATTGGGGGAAAACAATGCGGCACTTGTGGGGCATAAAGTCATATTGCATATGACTTACTAAATCGGCGTTAATCGCAGACAAAAAACGGCAACTTGTTAAGTTGCCGTTTTTTTTTAACTTGAAGAAGTGCTTGTGGAGAACCGATAAACGATGATACCGGGTTTGCTTTTCAGATATTCCAGCATTGGCGTGTCGACGACTTTACCTTCGATGGAGGAGGCGTGGCGGAAAATGGGTTTGTCACCATTTTCGACGAAGATACCTGTATGAGAGACGTCTAGTCCGCGTTTATGGCTGTATATACCGATTAAGTCACCGCTTTTCAGTTCTTTAATTAAAGAATCATCGACAAATTCTCGTGGGATAAAACTGATGTTCTTGTCTTTTATCGGAACAGAAGGGATCCAACGTTCACCTTCAGGTGTTTTTTGATTAATGTGCTTAACGGTCGTGACTGCTCGGCTATCAAGATCAAGCGTTATGTCTTGAACATTAAATGGGCTGTTTTCCAACCAATCAGAAAAGAAATGACGGCGCATGAGAAAGTCTACGTTACCGTATAAGTAACGCGCTAGCTTAAGATTCTTATCGAACTGGCCGAAGGAGTCTGAAAAGGCGAGGGAAGTAACGTAGTCGAGCAGAGTAAAGCAATCGACGTGGTTGAAGTTTTTAACCAACACTTCTTTATCTGAATTGATGGAAGTAAGTGTATTTGCTTCATAGTCGACTCCGATAAACATACCGGAGGTTTGAACGATGCGATCAGGTGTGCTGAGTTGGTTGTCGTTCTGAATCGTTGTCAGAATCTCTTGTTCATCTACGCGTTTGTCCTTCTCCATTCGCAAGTAACTGGAGAAAAGGCTGCCACCGGCAATGGTGGTGGCAGTAATTGACAACACTACGAGGGCTTTTCTCATACAATCATCCTTGTGTAGCCTCTTGCTTTTATGAGTTTTGACGTTGTTTCTTAACTCAAACCTACCTGACCGCAAAGCTAATTAATAAATGAAATAACCTTAAAAATCGTAACTAAGACTCATCGTCGAGTAGATTTCATCATTAGATTGATCGTCAGCAACGGTGGTGTTGTAGATGTATTCCACATCGAAAACCAGCGCCAAACTGCCCATCAGGATGTTCTTTACGTAAGCTTTGGTGTTGTAGTGAGTATTCTCCTCACCGTGCGCTACGTCCATAACTGCACCGACAGAAAATGTTTCTGAAAACGATACGGAGCCATCCAATGTTGAGGTCGCGATGACTTCGTAGTTGCGTAAGGAGGGGAATTCACTATCGGTTGGTTGACGTTCAGAGATTCGGTAACCCGGACCGAGTGATACAGACAGTTTGGCTGTATCGGTATTATGTAAATAGAAACCGAGGCCACTCATTAAGACCCATTGTTTGCGATATGTGCCGTATAGGTCGTTTTCAAAACGAGTAGCTGCTCTTAAGAAGCTGGTTTCGGTATAGTCATAGGTTGACCCCGCATTAATGGTGTAGCGGTTGGCACCATCGTCGGCGTTGTCGGCGTCCGTATAGTAGCTTTCAAAACCACCTTTGTGTTCCCATTGATCTTTGCTATAGCCTAAAATCAACGCAGTATTGTAAGACAGCGATGAACTGGTATTTTCGGTATAGATAAAGCCCAGTTTTGTCTGAGCCGAAAAAGGGTCTTGAGGAAGTGTCTCTTCTTCCTCTGCGTGTGCTGCACTCGTAGCCAGAGCAACAGCCAGAGCAATCATTGATTTTGTTTTCATTTGAATAAAGCGGACTTTGTACAATGTTTGCTCATTATGTTTGCATGCCCGCAAATGTTAACTGAATCATCATAAATCATGATTGACTTAGTTTTAGCCTTCTCAAATGTTGTCAAAGGAAGTTCGCTGGTGTTCTGGACGGTATTGTTACTTGGTCAAGAAGATTGAATGAAGTTTAATGAAACGTTTTATCTGAAATAGAAAAGCAGGCAAAAATGCCTGCTTTGTTTAGTAGCGTTTTGTTGAGAGTTTTTTAGTGAGTCGTTTTCATCGATAAGATAGCTTTTAGCCCACCCATCGAACTGCGATCTAACGTTAACTTACCGCGATAACTGTGGGCCATTTCGCTGACGATATTCAAGCCTAAACCTGTTCCTGGGGTTGTCTCATCTAAGCGTACGCCACGTTTAATAACCTGTTTGAGTTTCTCCTCGGGGATACCTTGGCCGTCATCTTCAATGATGATGTCGATGGTTTCGGCGTCTTCGCTATTGGCAGTAGCATGAACACGGATGATGCTGTCAGACCATTTATAAGCATTTTCCAGAATATTACCGACCATTTCGTCAAGGTCAGTTTCTTCGACTGCAGTGACCAAGTTAGAGTCAAGCTCATTGATCAGTGTGATACCGCGCTCCGCATAGACTTTATCGAAAGCCATTGAGATTGCATCAACGCGCTCAGACGGGCAGGATTTCACAGAAAGAATGTTTTTAGAGCCAGCCATTCGGGCACGGCCTAAGTGATAATCTATCTGGCTTTGAATTTGATCGAGCGAAGGTTGCAGTTGCTGCTTGGTTTGTTGGTCTTGGTTGGCAACTTCATTCTTTAACACTGAAAGAGGGGTCTTTAGTGCATGAGACAAATTACCCGCATGGTGACGAGCACGTTCTAACAGCTCCTGATAGTGGAACACAAGAGCATTCAAATCCGACACGACAGGCGCGACTTCGCGTGGATAATCTTCTTCGAGCTGGGTCTTCTTACCTGAACGAAGTTGAGAGAGCTCTTTGTGCATCTTGGTCAATGGGCTCAGAGACCACTGTACCTGAATAACAATGAGTGTCAGGACGCCAAGGTAAAGTAGTGCAAGTATGACCCAAAGTTGGCCCATTAAGCTGCGTACTGTGTCTTCTATCGGTTGTTCGTCAATACCAATGGTGACTTCGATGGGGCCATCGTAATCAGGGTAATAGAGTGTCGATTCGATATAGATGAGCTTCTCATCCCGTGCACCTATCAGATCGTGATCGCCTTTTTCGGTCAGTGCTTTGTCCCAGAGAGAACGAGAACGTAGTAAATCTTTATCCGTTTTGGCGGACCAGTATAGGCCACTGTAGGGGCGGTTGAAGCGCGGGTCCGAAAGGGGAGTGCCGATGGTCACATTGCCTTTCTCGTCCGCTTCAATTGTCGCGGCAATCTCGTCCATGTAAGTTGCCAATTGTGCCTTGGCATCATCTTCCATGTAGACATACACCTGAGAAGGGACCATGACACCGGCGGCGATGATCATCGCGGTCAACCAAACAACCGCCGCCAGAACGAGGCGGCTTTTAAGGCTGAGCTTTTTAAGTAAATGCGCTTTTTTATTCGGCATTAAGCTGGTATCCCAGTCCTCGGACGGTTTTGATCACTTTAGGTGCGATTTTCTTGCGTATACGCCCGATAAACACTTCGATGGTGTTGGAGTCGCGGTCAAAGTCTTGTTTGTAGATGTGTTCTACCAACTCGGTTCGCGAGATTACCTTTTCTGGGTTATGCATAAAGTAAGCAACGACTTTATATTCTAGTGCGGTTAGGTCAATTGCTTGGCCTTGCCACATGACTTTAGAAGAGCGGGTGTCTAAGCTTAGGCTTCCCACTTGCATCACAGGAGACGCGTTACCTGATGCGCGGCGAAGCTGGGCGCGAATTCGTGCGATCAGTTCAACCATTTCGAACGGTTTGGTCTGGTAGTCGTCTGCACCTGCATTAAGGCCTTCAACGCGTTGAGTTAGGGTATCACGCGCGCTCAGAATAATGACGGGCGTGTTGATGTTTTCATCTCGGATACCTTTTAGGACGGTCAAACCATCAAGCTTTGGCAGGCCAAGGTCGAGTACAATAGCATCCCATTCTTCGGACGTCGCACGATAGAGTGCATCAATGCCATCTGCTGACAGTTCAGGTACCCAACCATTCTGTTCAAGGGCTTCTATGATTTGTTCCCCAAGGCGAGGTTCATCTTCCACTACAAGTATTTTCATGACGTTCTTCTTCTAATTCTTAAGGGCTTGTTTGAAATTGCGACCTTTGATGAGCATCATTTCCAGCGTTTTGGCGTTGTACTCAACTTTGATGATGTTGTTGTTGTAATTTAACTTTAGTTCGTAAATCCAAATATCATCGTCTTCTTCAAGTTCGACTTTGATAATGCGTCCGTGAAGGTCTTGTTCCACCGCAGCGTAAAGATCGGAGAATGGGCGAATATAGCCTTTACGAACAGCGTCGTAGACCTCGTCCTGATCTTCTTCAAATTCAATTTCTGTCCCTGCTTTATGGACATCCTGTACCAGAGCATGGCCATCTTTATCATCGTGTCTGTCAGCGTAGGTAGGGTAAGCAAGCACCATACAAAACGTGACAGCAAGGGAGCAAATTAACTGCTTATGAAACATAGCGTTACCTTCTCGGAAATTCTATGACTCAGTATAATGAATCTTTTCTGAATACAAAGTGAATATTAAGAGTGAGCTGATAGTGTGCTTAGGGTTTGTTGACCTTTTGAGCTGATTTTTGCAGCAGTTTGTGGGTTCTTTATACAAGGCAGAGGATTTGAAATGTAGTTGCCCTACCTGATACGCCGATAACGCAGTAGAAAGGAACCACAAACGCTGCCCAGAGGGTTCGGCTAAAAGCGTTTTACTCTTTGTTGAGAGGTGTTTTGCTTAGGTCACTAGGCGACAAACCTCTCGCCGCGACTAAAACGCTTTTATCTCGAACAAAATTTAACCGCAAAAGGTCAACAGACCCTAGTTGGTTAGCTCATCCTCAAAAATTTTGTCACGCATTTTCCAAAATCGCCCAGCTTTACGCGCGATCACGAACTGAGGTGGCCTAAAACGATGCTGATTATTGACCACCTTGGTCGGAGAAGCATCGTCAAACGGACGATGTTTGTCAGCGAGATGAGGCCGAACAAACATATCTTTGAATGTCTGCTTTTGCTTCTTGGTCGTTAAAGACCAGAATTCGTGCACCTGAGCTTGGTTTTCCCCCACATAAGAGACCTTGAGGCTGCTTTTGCCTTTGTCATCTTTGTGAACACTCAAATCCATCGACAGGCACTCGAATACCAAGGCGTCTTTTAAGTTTAACGCCTCTTTAAGCTTCTTGTCAGGATCCACTAAGGTGGCATCGCATTCGTGACAAATTCGCGCAGCAATGTCATTGTCTGCGCCGCATTCCCCGCAGTATTTGGCGCGGAAACGATAATTACAATGCTCTCGTTCACCAGTCTTTTCGTCTTCGAAAAAGCCCTGACATTTTCGACCGTAATGCTCAATTAAGAAGCCATTGTTATCCAGCTTTCCCCAGAAGTTGTTGTTGAAGCCACAAGCCGGGCAGGGGATGGTAATGATTTCGCTGTCGGAGTCAGGTTTGGCATCACCCACTTCAGGCTGATAGAGATCGTAGCTGTTACCTGCATAATCCAATACCAGACACTCTTCTTTGCCCGGAGAAAGACGCAGCCCTCGTCCAACGATCTGTTGATACAAGCTGATTGATTCTGTTGGTCGCAAAATTGCTATCAGGTCGACATGAGGGGCATCAAATCCTGTGGTTAACACAGAGACATTAACCAAGTACTTAATTTTACGGTCTTTAAAATCTTGGATGATAGTGTCGCGTTCAGGTGTTGGGGTATCGCCAATCACAAGAGCAGTTTGGCCTTCTGGGAGCAAACCATAAATTTCTTGAGCATGTCTAACCGTTGCCGCGAAAACCATGATGCCTTGTTTGTCTTTAGCAAGATGAATGATTTGCTCGACAATTTGAGGCGTCGCCCGTTTGGCCTTGTCAATCACCATGTCCAGCTCCGCCTCTTTATAGCGACCTGTGGTTGCGGGTTTGAGCTGTGAGAAGTCATAGCTCAGTACGGGGGCGTCCATCATGCGAGCAGGGGTGAGGAACTTTTCATCAAGCAAGTAACGAATAGGTAGCTCGAAAATGCAGTCTCGAAAGAATCTTGGTTCCTCTGTTCTGACTAGGCCGCGCGTGTGATATTGGTAAATCCAACCCATGCCAAGCCGATAAGGCGTGGCGGTCAAACCGAGCACTTTGATACCGGGATTTAACTCACGCAGGTGAGAAATAACTTTCTGGTAGCTAGTGTTTTTGTTATCCGGAACGCGGTGGCACTCGTCAATCACGAGTAGCGAGAATTGGTTTTTGAAATCATCGAGATTCCTGACCACCGACTGCACTGACGCAAACACCACTTGTTGGTCGGTTTCTTTACGGCCTAAACCCGCAGAGTAGATTGACCCTTTGAGATCGTACCCTTCGTATTTAGCGTGGTTTTGTTCAACCAGCTCTTTGACGTGCGCCATGACCAATACACGACCTTTAGCCAGTCTGGCGAGTTCAGCAATAACCAGACTTTTTCCTGCTCCAGTTGGTAGTACAAGGACGGCTGGGCTGGAGTGTTTACGGAAATAGTGAATAACGGCTTTCACCGAGTCGGCTTGGTAAGGTCGGAGTGTATACATAAATTGTGTGAAATAGCTCAACTATTTAGTCTAGTGGCTCTATAATACCTCACCTGATTGAGATGAGGTATTCATGCGTTTAGATAAATACTTGTGTGATGCACTGGGTGCGACACGTAAAGAAGCAACAAAAATCATTAAAAGTGGTGATGTCACCGTCAACGATATCGTGCAGAAAAGTGGTGCGGTGAAAGTGACGGACGACTGTATTGTCGAATGGCAAGGACGTGAGATTCAGAAACCGGGTCCTCGTTACATCATGTTGTTCAAACCCGATGGTTTTGTCTGTTCGCATGAAGATGGATTTAATCAAACAGCCTTCATGCTACTCGACGAAGTGAAGATGGAAGATCTTCATTTTGCAGGGCGCTTAGATGTAGATACAACGGGTTTAGTGTTGATCACCGATGATGGTCAGTGGTCACACCGCATTACTTCGCCAAAGCACAAATGCGAAAAGACTTACCGCGTTTGGCTGGTTGACCCGATTGGGGCTGATTACGTGGCACAGTTTGAACAGGGCATCGAGCTTCGTAATGAAAAGGCGGCGACGTTACCAGCGAAACTGGAAATCGTTGATGAAGAAGAAAAAGAAGTATTGCTGACCATCACCGAAGGTAAATACCATCAGGTGAAACGCATGTTTGCCGCACTGGGTAACAAGGTGGAGCACCTACACCGTGAACGTATCGGTAATATCGTTCTAGATGACGAGCTGGAACCAGGCGAATATCGCTATCTGACGCAAGAAGAAATTGAATCAGTCTGGAACTAATCATCTAAATTGGAAATAGTTTAGTTCCAATTAGGAACTAGTCTTTTATAGAGATATCGCTCAATATAGATCGGCTACAGACTCGTGGATGCGAGTCTCTCTTTTCTGTTTGGTTGCAGCACGGAAGCTGCATATCTAACGCAACCGAGTAGGAGATTTATGTCTGATACTGCATTAGAGCAAACCAAAGCACCCCAAATCACTTTTCTTCTTTTTCTTGTTCTGGGTGCCATCGGCGCACTGACGCCACTAGCCATCGACATGTATTTGCCAGCGATGCCGACCATCGCCCGTGACCTAGGCGTTGCAGACGGGGCAGTGCAAATTACCTTAACCGCGTATACCGCAGGTTTTGCCATTGGCCAGTTGATCCATGGTCCACTCGCTGACAGTTATGGCCGTAGGCCCGTTCTGATCTTAGGCGTTTTGTTTTTTGGTCTTGCTTCCGTCGTCAGCGCAACTACGACCGGTATTGAGGCGTTGACTTGGGTACGCACAGCTCAAGGTTTTGCGGGCGCAGCAGCGGCTGTCATCATTCAGGCTGTGGTTCGCGATATGTTTGATCGAGAGGATTTTTCTCGCGCAATGTCGTTTGTGACCTTAGTTATTACGATTGCTCCTTTGATAGCTCCTATGATTGGGGGCTATATTGCAGTTTGGTTTGGCTGGCGCGCGATTTTCTGGATTCTGGCCGCGTTTGCTGCGGTGGTGATCGCTTTGGTTTTCTGGAAAATTCCAGAAACGTTGAGCGAAGAGAACAAACAGCCCCTTCGCTTTGGTACGACGATACGTAACTATTTCCGCTTGTGTAAGAATTCAGTCGCTATGGGTTTGATTTTATCTGGCGCATTTTCTTTTGCCGGTATGTTTGCGTTTCTGACCGCAGGTTCGTTCGTCTACATTGATATTTATGGTGTACAGCCGAATCACTTTGGTTATTTGTTTGCGTTAAACATCGTCGCGATGATCATTATGACCATGATTAATGGCCGTCTGGTGAAGAAGGTCGGCTCCCATGCCATGCTCAGATTTGCTCTGTTGGTTCAACTTGTCGCTGGATTGGGGTTATTTGTTGGTTGGATGCTTGACCTAGGGCTGTGGGGCACTGTACCTTTCGTGGTCCTTTTCATTGGTACCTTGTCGACAATTGGTAGTAACACCATGGGTTTATTACTCAGTGGATACCCAGCTATGGCGGGTACGGCTTCTTCATTGGCAGGAACGCTGCGTTTTGGCACGGGTTCTGTGATTGGCGTTGTCGTTGCTATGTTGCCTGATGGGGCGACTTGGCCAATGATTACTGTTATGACGGCGTGTTCAATTCTGTCCGCCGCATTTTACTGGATATTTGGAAGAAAGGCGTAATGTCTCAGTACACTGTTGAAATACAAAACTTGGTCAATACTGCTCTAGAAGAATTGGCCGCCGATCATAAATCAGGTAAAGCCGTGGATGCACCTGTGGCAAACAATCATTATCTGGTGCGTTGGGTAACCCGTGCTCTCAAGTCACAGCGTTTTCATCGTTGTGTGGTTGATGATCTCACTTGTTGGCAAAAAGCGGGGCGCTCGAAAGGTAACGAAGCCGGGTTGATGTTCACATTCCAGCGTATTTCTAAGTTCTACGCTGAGTTTTTCCCTCAAGGGGAAGCGGAGCGAGTGATTAAAGACAGTGAAATTAATGCATTTCTCGACCAGATGGAAGAAGGCGGTTGGGAAGTGTCAACGGCAGAGCCGCTTCTTAACTGCGGTAAAGTTCAGATTTTTACTGAAGGCCCAAACTCTTTCGCACTATGTACCAACCAGTGTGACGACTGTTTTGACGGGGAAACTCTTATTAAACCAATGAGTTGGTTTGTTCGTGGTAACCACGCGCAGTTTGTTGAAAAAGCATCAGCCGCAGGATTCATGCTACATAAGATTACCGACTACAAATCAAACGTTAAGTACCATGGGGAATATCTGGTTTATCCAGGCAACCAAGGAAATCATTTAGCTGAGATTCCAATCGGTTATCAAGTTTAGCTTGCAGTGTTTATTTTATTTGAAAAGAGCTTCCATTATGGAAGCTCTTTTGCTTTTCGGACAATGGCTTTCACCATGCCTTTAAAGATAAATAGATGTGCAGGCATCATCGCGAACCAGTATAGTAAGCCTCTTAACCCTTGTGGGTGCCACCAGGCTTGGACAGTCAGTTTGCGTTTGCTGCCCAAGTCTTCCAATGAAAACTCCAAGCGTCCTAGGCCGGGGCCTTTCATACCAAACAGCAGTGACAGAAATTGCTCTTTTTCGCAGCGAATCACTTTCCAAGAGTCAATATAGTCACCCACTTGCAACTCTGGCCCGGTAGGGGAGCGCCGCACAGGTCGCCCTCCGCCAAAAAATAGATCGAGCCATTCCCTTGTACGCCACATTAGGTTGGCAAAAAAGTAACCCTCTTTCCTGCTGCCAATTTGTTTGACTATTTCCCACAGTTGTTCTGAACTTAAATCCGTTTTTATACTGGCACCTGTTTGTTTTGGGTAATAGCCATAGCCAGCTTGCCAGCGCTTTAGAGCTGCAGGGTCGAATCCCCAGACTTCGCTGCGAACAAAATGACCTTCTTCGTCGATGCTTTTTCTGACCATTTGTTCGTAGCTGACAAGTGCTTGAGGGTAGCGTTGGCGAATGTCGTCGGAGTTGGCAATAAAATCGTGCTCTAAGCCAGATAGCAGAGCAGCCCCAATACTGGCAGGAACAGAAGTAACAATACCTAGCCAGCGCGATGCGAGTTGAGGCGTCAGTAATGATGTTGACCAGAGCTTGATGGGCTTTCGAATTACAGTGCTGATGGTCTCGAATTGCTCACGATAGCTGAGAGTATCCGGTCCTCCCACTTCGTATAGCGCATGACTGGTAGGGGATTCCTCAATAAGCGACAACAAATAGTGGTTGAGGTTTTCCAGCGCGATAGGGTTGGCTTTCGAGTCTACCCATTTCGGAGTGACGAGTAGAGGCATGTTGTAGACAAAGTCTCTCATGATCTCAAAAGCCGCTGAGCCGGGGCCTATGATGACCCCCGCTCGTAGCTCAGTGACGGGTATTCCCGCTTTGCGAATAATGTCGCCCGTCATTCGGCGCGCTTTAAGGTGTTCTGAATTGCCAGTCTGAGGTTGAATTGCGCTGAGATAGATGACGTGTTTAGTATGACTGCTCTTTTTTAGTGCCGATTTGAAGTTTTCAGCAAGGGATATTTCATACTCAAGGAAGTCATGGCCGTGCGCCATTCCGTGAACCAAGAAATAGACGACTTCATATTCTGGAACAATGCGCTGTGTTGTCTCTTGGTCAGCGAGATCGAGATAAATCAATTCAAGGTTAGGGTGGGGAGTGACTCGGGCTTTCAAATATTCAATTTGTCGAGCCGCTGCCGTCACATGGTAGCCTTTGTTACATAGTTGAAGCAGCAACTGCGAGCCCACATAGCCGGATGCGCCCAGTACTAGCACTTTTTTCATCTCGACCCCTTATTAATAATATGGTTTATGCGCAAGGCTGATCATATAATAAACGGTATATTTTTTCCCTTCCTATCATAGTGTTGTCGATTGAGGTGAGTAATTGAGCACGATCTCACAGGTTCTATTCCATACGCGCGGTGAGTTTTTGCGACGAATGATCGCCATCGCCTTACCCATTACGTTGCAAAGTATCATGTTCTCAAGCCGTGGTTTAGTGGACGTGTTGATGCTTGGCCAATTAGGTGAAGCAGAAATTGCAGCAGTGGGCGTTGCGGCCAGAGCAACCTTTGTTACAACGATTATGCTAGTAGGCGTGACGACAGGCGGAGCGCTGCTTACAGCCCAATATTGGGGTGCAGCTGACCGTCAGGGCGTCAAAGAAAGTACTGCCCTGACTTGGTTGGTATCAATGATTTTTGCTGTGTTTACTGTAGCGATTTTTGTTTTGTTTCCAAGTGAAATCATGGCTCTGACCACTGAATCTCAGGAAGTAAATCAGTTAGGTAGTCAGTATTTGGTGATTACAGCGGTCACTATGTTTGCTGTCGCGTGTGTTGCCAGCATGTCTGTTGGTCTTCGTTCAATGCACAAACCTGGCATCAGTACCTTCTTCAGTGGTATTGGTATTGTGTCCAATATTTTTCTTAACTGGGTACTTATCTTCGGTAAGCTGGGTTTTCCCGCGATGGGGATCAAAGGTGCCGCAATCGCCACAGTGCTAAGTGGAGCGATTGAAGTTGCAACACTATTTGGCTACATCTACGCAAAAAAGCACTTGCTGGCTTTCGGAGCTAAAGATCTTAAAGCGGTAATCCAATGGGAAAGGGTTGTACGTTTTTTGAAACTTTCTTTACCCACCACGTTTAACTTTCTCGCTTGGGCTGGTGGGTTGTTTGCCTATCACGCGATCATGGGGCAGTCCGGAGTTCAGGGATTGGCTGCGCTGTCGGTCATGTCGCCGGTTGAGTCGATCGCTTTGGCACTCTTGATCGGAATGTCCAATGCCGCTGCTGTGCTAGTGGGTAACCAGATTGGCGCCAAGAATTATGAGGCAGTCTATTATCAGGCGATTGGCATGACCATACTGAGCTTGATTGTAGGCATTGTTGTCGCTCTGATTTTGTACTTATGTCAGGGACTTGTGCTTGATGCTTTTAGTGCATTGACTGATGAGACTCGTGCTTTGGCTGAGAAGTTCATGGTTATTCTGTGCTTCGGCATTATTTTACGCTCAATTCCTATGATGGTGATTGTCGGTGTACTAAGAGCTGGTGGTGATGTGAAGTTCTGCCTCTACCAAGACTTGATTGCCCAGTGGCTGATTGGTATTCCGCTCGCAGCGTTCGCAGCCATTGGCCTAGGATGGGAACCTGAATGGGTTTTCCTACTATTCTTGACCGAAGAGGTCATCAAGTGGGGCGGTTCGCTATATAGGATGAAAACACAGCGTTGGATGAAAAATTTGATCGAAAATTAGACATGAATCGTCCAGGTGATGTGTTTGGATGCATATCTTGTGATCTAGTATCCAAAATACTTCCTCCCAGCGTGGTTTTAGTGTAGATTCACAGTCCAATTTTGAACGATTGCGAGACTTTTAATGCTTCAGCTAACAGACCTATGTAAAGGCTATGTAGATGGTGGTGAATTTCACCCTGTCTTGCAAGGTGCTGAGTTGTCATTAGAACAAGGCGAACAAGTCGCTCTGATGGGTGAAAGTGGTTCAGGAAAGAGTACGTTACTGAATTTGATCGCGGGGTTGGATACGGTAGATTCTGGCGAAATTTGGTTTCCGAATTTCTCTATGCATGAAATTGCCGAAACCAAACGTACTGCATATCGTCGCAACAACATTGGCCTTATCTTTCAGCAATTTAACTTACTTCCAACGCTCAACGTCGCTGATAATATTCGTTTTTGTCGCCAGCTTAAGGGGCTCCCCGAAGACAAAGGTCTATGGCGTCAAATTCTCTCTGCATTAGATTTAATGCCATTGCTGGGTCGTTACCCTGAAGAAGTCTCGGGTGGCCAGCAGCAACGAGCCGCTATTGCCCGTGCGCTTTATATGGAGCCCAAAATTCTCCTTGCCGATGAGCCAACCGGCAGCCTTGATGAGAGAAATGCCGAAGCAGTGATGCGACTTCTTACTACGTTGACTCGCCAGTTAGAGTGTACATTATTACTGGTGACACACAGTGAGCGGGTGGCGGAACACATGGAAGGTCGAGTGCGTCTTCAAGGAGGGCAGCTTCATGTTATGGCCCGTAGTTAAAGCACTACTCGGCCATTACAGACGCTACCCTTTTCAAATCCTTCTTGTCTGGCTCGGTCTTACGTTAGGTGTGTCCCTTTTGGTGGGTGTGACCTCTATTAACGATCATGCGAGGCAAAGCTACGAACACGGTGAAAAACTTTTTTCCAATCCTCTTCCTTACCGCATTCGTCCTAAACACATCACCAATAAGATTCCTCAGGGCTTCTATGTCCAGCTTCGTCGCGATGGGTTCAACCAGTGCGCACCATTTGAAAGCCTACGAGTAAACATGGCCAATGGGACGGATCTGATGCTAGTTGGTGTCGATCCCGTGGCTATGTTGCAATTCAGGCCCGCGACGATTCTGAAAGATTTCTCTTCTCTGCAATTAATGAACAGCCCATATCCGATTTTGGTCAGTTCCGATCTCGCCGCGCATATGAAATGGCAGGACAATGACTTTATCCCACTCAGTGATGGCAGTAAATTAGGGCCGATTGTTGTTGATACCCAAGACCGATTGAATGGTACTCGGATTATCGCCGATATTTCTTTGCTTAGAATGTTAGAGCGTAGTTCCGGGATTTCAGTCATTGCTTGTGGTGAAATGCCACCGGAAAAACTAGCACGCCTTAAAGAGTACTTACCCAACGGCATGAGCATTATGCGTAATTCACGTGCCGAGCTTGAATCACTGACGCAAGCCTTCCACATGAACTTAAGCGCTATGGGGATGCTGGCGTTTCTCGTTGGTCTATTTATCTTCTATCAAGCGATGTCACTTTCGTTGACTCAAAGGCAGCCGTTAGTCGGTGCGATGCGTCAAACCGGCGTTTCTGGTTGGCAGCTGGCTAAGGCACTCTGTTTAGAGCTTTTGGTGTTGATCACGATTAGCTGGTTGTGTGGTAACGTGCTCGGCATTTTGCTTGCTAATCAGCTTATTCCTGCTGTTTCGGCCAGTTTGGGCGACCTTTATGACGCTAATGTTGGCTTGTTGATCTCGTGGAGCTGGAAATCCAGTATATACAGCCTATACATGACGATCATTGGTGCTTTTGTTGCTTGTGCCTGGCCTTTGGTGCGTTTGCTGCGTTCACAGCCGATTCGATTAACAGCACGTTTATCTTTAGTTCGTTTTGCGGGCACTGAGTTTACGATCCAAGCTTTGCTAGCTTGCGCGTTATGTGTGGCAGCAATCGCCATTTATCAGGCGCCGCAAACACAGGAATCTGGCTTTGCGATTGTTGCTTTGATGCTACTGAGTGTAGCGTTGTTTACTCCGTTCCTAATCTGGAAGGTATTTGACAGTCTTTCTTATTCGCTTAAATGGGTGAAAACACGCTGGTTCTTTGCTGACGCGGCAGCCAGCATGAGTTACCGAGGTGTAGCGACCATGGCGTTTATGTTGGCAATGGCAGCCAACATTGGTGTTGAAACCATGGTTGGTAGCTTCCGTGATACAACCGACAAATGGCTGAGCCAACGTTTAGCCGCTGACTTGTACATTTACCCGAATAACAGTGCTGCGGCTCGTATGAGCGGTTGGTTGTCTAAACAGCCGGAAGTTGATTCTGTTTGGTGGCGCTGGGAGAAAGAGGTCAACTCTAATAAAGGAGTTCTTCAGGTTGTCAGTACAGGTGCCTCAGAAGGGGAGTTGGACTCCTTAACCGTGAAGCTGGGCATTCCTAACTACTGGTATCACTTACATCACTCTAAAGGTGTGATGATCAGTGAATCGATGGCACTGAAACTAGGTATTCGCCCGGGCGACTCTATCGATTTATCTGGCAAGCTTGGTAAAGGCTGGCAGGTGGTCGGTGTCTACTACGATTATGGTAACCCCTATAATCAAGTTCTGCTTTCACACCGTAATTGGCTGTATGCCTTCGCTGGCGGAGGTACCGTTGCTTTAGGTGCTGTATTGAAAGATGGCGTTAATTCTGTTGGTCTTAAAAGGCGAATGGAGTCGGTGTTCCGTTTGAATTCGGAAAGGATTTTCGACAATAGCCATATTCATAAGCAGGCGATGAGGGTGTTTGACCGGACCTTCTCCATAGCCGATACACTAGGAAATATCACCTTGATCATCGCAGTATTTGGTATTTTCTTTGCCACGGTCGCTGGTGAGGTATCACGTCAACGTCATGTCTCGTTGCTGCGTTGCCTAGGGATGTCTGGTAAAGAATTGGTTGTTATGGGTGGTCTACAACTGTTTGTCTTCGGGGCAATATCGATTCTAATTGCGTTACCGCTTGGCTTGGCTCTGGCTAATTTAGTGGTAGATATCGTCATTAAGCAGTCTTTTGGCTGGACACTTGAGCTTCAGTTAATCCCTGAAGAATATCTTCACACCAGTTTGATGGCGATGGGCTCGCTGATGCTGGCTGGTGCTTTGCCAGTATTGAGGATGATTCGAAACACACCAATGAAATCACTAAGGGACGCATTGTAAAATGAGGAAGTCCATTCACGCGAAAATCCTTGTGAGAGCTTTGCTATTGCTCATCGTGGTAGGTGTGATCGTTTGGGCAGCTTATCTTAGATATTATGTTATGCCTCAGACGGCGAAAAACAGCTCGGTGAATCACGTGATGCAGTCAGAGCCGACTCAGGTGTTTGAACCCGTCCTGCCCAATAACCCTGTTAAGATTCCAGTGGATTTTCGATTCCATAATGAATATCAGCATGAGTGGTGGCATTTCTTCGCGAATGTGAAAGATCAAAATGGTGATGAATATGGTATCCAATGGAGCTACTTTCGAGTCTCAATGGATGATAGAGACGGTATTGGATGGCAAAGCCCTCAACTCTACATCTCTCACGTGGTGGTCTCCAATAAAGATAAGGTCTGGAAAGAACAGCGGCTCGCGAGAGGTGGAATCGGCCAGGCAGGTATGACGAATCGACCGTTTCGTATTTGGATTGATAATTGGTTTTGGCGTTCGCTTGGCAAAACGCCATTCCCAGGGCAACTAAGTGCTGCAAGCGATAGCTTTAATGTCCAGCTTCAAACTATTGCTCACGGCCCTTATGTATTACCGGGCGACAAAGGGTACGTCGAAAAACACGATTTACTGCCAATTGCTTCCTATAACCTCACCAATCCGTTTCTGAAAGTGAAAGGGATGCTTCAACTGGGTTCGCGCAAGTTGATTCCTGTTGAGGGGGAAGCTTGGATGAGTAAAGAATGGGGCAGTGGATTGATGGCAGAGGGCCAAAAGGGCTGGGACTGGTTTGTAATCCATCTAGATAATGAGACCACACTCTCTATCAGTCGCTATCGTCATGCCCAACAGTTGCCATATCTGTTTGGTACCTTGTCCCGTAAAGACGGTAAGGCAGTGAAACTGTCAGCCGAGGATATGTCGATTGACCCCCATGAATCTACGTTGTTCAATAATGGCAAACGTATCCCGTTGCAATGGGATATCAAAATCCCTGAGTACGATATTAACCTTACAACTCAAGTGCTTAACCAGGAGCTTTGGTTGCCATTTGTTGTTCCGTATTGGGAAGGGCCAGTTCAAACTTCGGGTAGCCATCAAGCGAAAGGTTTCATGCAGTTGACAGGTTACTAAATTAAAAAAGCGGTGCTAAGTGACTAAAAACGCAGTTTCTCATTTAATGAGAAACTGCGTTTTTGTTTGTGTTGGTAATTCTCTGAATTTACCTATACTTACGTAAGGAATAAACGTTGCATTAGAATTTTTATATCGAAAATTCCGAAGTTAAACATCCAAACAAGCGATTTTTCCTTAAGATTCGATATATATAAACTCAACTCTATTCTTTGTTAATCGTTTATTAACATAATAAATATAAGGACGATATCATGAGTGATATTATTCGCGATTTCTTCAAAATGGAGTCAGCAGGGGGGATTCTTTTAGTAATCGCTGCTGCAATCGCAATGACCATTGCCAACACGCCACTGAACGAATCTTATCAGGCAATATTGCATTCTTATGTGTTTGGCATGTCTGTATCTCACTGGATCAATGACGGCCTAATGGCTGTATTCTTCCTTCTCATCGGTTTGGAAGTAAAACGTGAACTTCTAGAAGGCGCGCTTAAATCCCGCGAAACTGCTATTTTCCCTGCTATTGCTGCTGTTGGTGGTATGTTAGCTCCGGCATTGGTTTATGTCGCATTCAACTACAGCAACGCTGAGGCAATTCAAGGCTGGGCGATTCCTGCTGCTACAGACATCGCATTTGCACTTGGTATCATGGCGTTGCTAGGTAAGCGTGTCCCTGTCAGCCTGAAAGTATTCCTACTTGCGCTGGCAATCATTGATGACTTAGGTGTTGTTGTCATTATCGCTCTGTTCTACACAGGAGACCTGTCGACTTCAGCTTTAGCCGTCGGATTTGCCATGACCGCAGCTTTGTTCATACTCAACTCGAAGAAGGTCACCAAATTGCTCCCCTATATGATAGTCGGTGCGATACTCTGGTTCGCGGTTCTGAAATCGGGAGTGCACGCAACACTAGCTGGTGTAGTGATAGGTTTTGCGATTCCTCTTAAAGGAAACAAAGGTGAGGGTTCTCCGCTGAAGCACATGGAACATGCACTGCACCCATACGTTGCTTTTGGTATTCTTCCAGTGTTTGCGTTTGCCAACGCCGGTATCTCTCTTGAGGGGATCTCGATGGAAGGGCTGACTTCGATGCTACCACTGGGTATTGCATTAGGGTTGTTAGTTGGTAAGCCTCTGGGTATCTTCAGCTTTAGCTGGATTGCGGTTAAGTCAGGTGTAGCCAAATTGCCTGAAGGTATTACATTTAGACATATTTTCGCAGTTTCAGTGTTGTGTGGTATCGGCTTCACCATGTCGATTTTCATCTCTTCGCTGGCCTTTGGTCCGGTTAACGCTGAGTTTGATACCTATGCGAGACTGGGCATCCTGATGGGCTCGACGACAGCAGCGATTATAGGATACGTGTTACTGCACATTTCTTTACCAAAAAAGACAGTGCTGGCAGATAAGCCAGCGACTGAAGCAAACCAATAATTAAGAACATTAAATAAAAAACGCTCCTAAGATAGGAGCGTTTTTTGTTTGGATGAACTATTTTTCAATGATTGTAAAGATGGTCCATTCGTCGACCACTTTTTCTGTTAATCCGACAACGGTCGCCGTAACTCTCCGGTTTAATGCATGAGAAGTTTCATCATCTCCATCAGCTTCCAATCGAGTTTCACCATAGCCTACAATGGTTACTCGTTCTGGCTCAGTTCCGAAGTATAAGAGCTCATCCTGTACAGCGTGAGCCCGGTTCTTGGATAGCTCTAGGTTATACTCAGGTGTGCCAATTTTACTGGCGTAGCCCTGAATCTGAATTGAGGCTGATTTATATTTGGCCAAAAACTCTGCCATGGTCTGGATTTGATCAGAAAAGATAGGGTTAATCTCGTAAGAGTCGTTGGCAAAAAGAATCCTTAGCTGGAGCTCTTCTTCTTCTCTTATCGATGTACCGCATCCGTCATTGTCTACTTGAGCATTGACTGGTGTGCCAGGACATATATCCCTAGCATTGACTACACCATCTCTATCGTCGTCAGTTAGGTCCGATACCTGGTTGGCAGTCGGCGTTTCTATATATTCGTATTCATCCTCGTTCGCCGTCAATGTGGTTGACATTGCCATGCTTAAAACGGAGAGCGAGAGTAAGGTTTTCTTCAACATAATCAATACTCCACTCGTTGTGCCCATTCCACTGGAACGTCAACTAACAGGGCGTCCAGCAGGTTACCTGTAGCGTTCATCACACGATACTTTGCGTACTGCTCGGCGTAGTGGGCGTCAAGGTAATCTTTCCTAGCTTCGAAGAGCTCATTCTCAGTGTTCAGCAAATCGAGCAACGTACGTTGGCCAATTCGATATTGTTTTTCGTAGGCAATGACTGTTTCAGAGGCTGAATCAACGTGGTCAGCCAAGAAGTTTTTCTGTTGCAAGGTAAGGTCAAGTGCACTCCAAGAAAGCCTTAAGCTTTCTTCTACCTGCCGATAAGCGTTACTGCGCAAGTCTTTTGCTTTGTTTAATTGATACGCGGCGCGCTCGGATAAGTCACTATCTGAACCACCATTGTATAGGTTGTAGCTGAGTCTGAGCATAGCTAATGCTTCGTCACTGCTGCCTACGTCACCTCCTGCGTCATCTCGCCAAGTCTGACTTGCTTCGATTGAAATTGTTGGGAAGTAGCTGCCTTTTGATTGCTTGTATTGATAACGAGCTGAATCTACATCGACTTTAGAAACCTGTATAACAGGGTGTCTATCAAAAGCAGTATCCAAGGCTTCTTCCAGAGAAAGAGGCAATCTTGACTCATCCGCACGTGGGTAGATTAAGCCAAGCGGGCTTTGCCCGACCAGCCTTCTGAATTGTGTGTGAGTATCAACAAGGTTGTTCTGAGCTGCAAGTAAGTTGCCATGTGCTTTAGCGATACGAGCTTCGACTTGGGATACGTCTGCTGTTGAACCGATCCCAGAGTCTGCACGACGCTTAATATCTCGATAAATATCTTTGTGTACGGCGAGGTTACTTTCAGAAAGAGCGAGGACCTCCGTAGCTTTTACTGCATCAAGATAAACCTGAGTAACCTGCAACGCTAGATCTGAGGCGTCTGCCCAGAGTTGAAGTCTGATAGATTCGGCTTCAGCGGCGGTTCGGTCCATGTCGTTGAGTGTAGCGTTACCATCCCAGATCAATTGAGTCAGGCTTATTGTTGCCTCTTTCCGTGTCAGGTCGGTATCCGCACGTCCTGTAGATTCTGCTGGGTTGATCTCTTCGTAACCAATGCCTGCGTCAAGATCGATGCTCGGAAGGTACGCACCTCCGGAAGCATCCGCTTGTTTTAAGGCACTCTTGTACTCATTGAAGGAGCTTTTCAGTTCAGGGTTAGTCGCTAGTGTAATTGCCACCGCTTGCTCGAGTGTCTGACTGTAGCTACTAAAGCTCATTGCGATAATGCAGCTTGCCAGAATAGTTCTTTTCAAGTTCAAGGGAGCCTCCTTTAATTTCCTTGTTAGTAAAAAGGAGAGTGTAATTAGGTGTTATTCAGGTGTAGGGCTTTGGGCACGAACACTCTAATGGAAGCTTAGTAGAGTCGCTTGCAATTTGAGAATCTTTTCGAAAATAAAAAATCGAACTTTATCTGGATCTTATAAACTTTCGTATGGACTTTTTTGTTATTAACTGGTTTATCAATAATGCGACAACTAAGGTTTATAGCATGTAGAAATGCGCGCTTTAAAAAACTCTAAAATTGGGGTAGGGGTTTTGCGCGTATTTGAGGGCGGGGATCTGCTTATGAATGCCAAAACACTAGCGCCATTTTTGATGGCGAACACGACCGTTGTTATTGATATTAATGGCCAGTTAAGAGAGCTTATACCGGGCGAAGTGCCTGGGCCAGGAGAAGTAATTGTTGTCGTGGGTCAGGGGGCCACAGCGGCAACGGACATTGATGCACAACTTGTTACTGATGATGGTGAAACGTTCGATATTAATTTGGATAATGAAATTGCGTCCATTTTCGAACAAATTGAACAAGGTGTCGACCCTACTCAAAACGAAGATTTTGCTACTGCAGCTGGTGGGCAAAACGGTTCAAGCCCAACAGGGTCCGGTGATATTGAAAGAACGGGTGCAGAAACCCTAGCGGAGACAGAGTTTGATACCTCTGGCTTGGAGTCTCAAGGCTTATCTGAAACTCAGAGCCTAACGCTATTAGACGTAGTAGCGCAGGCCATATTTGTTGGTGATGACTCGGTTACTGTTTTTGAAACAGATGCAGCGTGGGTGGTTAACGGGTCAATTGAAGCAACTGAAACAGACGTGCCTACATTTATCGTTCAAGAAGATGTTGCAGGAGAAAACGGAACTTTCTCTATTGATGCCGATGGTAACTGGACCTATGTTGCCAATAGTGCGTTTGATGAATTGAATATAGGCGACTCTCTCGTTGACGTATTCCCAATAGAATCCGCAGATGGCACTGTCGGTAGCGTGACCGTTACTATCAATGGTACCAACGACCTGCCTCAATTTGTGGCTACCAATGATATCCAAACTCAAAGCGATGGTGACGTGTCGACGTTTGCTTTTGAAGATGGTGTCTACTCGTTTGACATCCCAGAAAACTCGTTATCAGGCGCCGTTCTTGGACAAGTAGCGGCTGTTGACCCCGATAATGACGTTCTCATTTTTAGTATCTCAACAAATATCCAGAATGGTGAAGGTGAAGACTTATTCCAGATTGATCCAGATACAGGTGAAATAAGTCTTACCGATGCAGGGGCCGCCTCTTACGTTAATGATTTCGAATTGCTGGAAAACGCTCATCAAATAGTGGTTACGGTGACGGAAGGAGATGGTATTGGAGAGCCTCAGTCAGTTGATGTTGACGTGTTCTTCAATGAGCTCAATGAAGATGATAACGAGCCTATCTTTGAAGGTACTGATGAAGGCGGTGAATACTCATTTCAGTACAATGAAAATTCATTGGATGAGGATGTGATCGGTACAGTCTCTGCAAATGATGGGGACGGGGAAAACGTAACGTACAGCATTAAAACGAATGTTCTTAATGAATCAGATGAACCTCTGTTCGAGATCGATTCAGCCACAGGTGAAATCAGCTTAACCGCTGCAGGTGTAGCAGCGTTTACCAACGATTTTGAACTTGAAGCTAACATCCATGAAATCATTGTCACTGCGACGGAAGATGATGGACTTGGTACCATTAAGTCTACGGATGTGACCGTTAACCTAGAAGAACTGGATCTTGATGATAATGCTCCTGTTTTCGCCGACACTGATGAGTCAGGTGAATACAACTTTGAGTACAATGAAAACTCTGTAGATGCAGATGTCCTCGGAACAGTGAGCGCAAGTGATGCTGATGGAGAGAACATTACATTCAGTATATCTGCCAATGTCTTTAATGATGCTGACGAACCTTTGTTCGAGATCGATTCTATCTCAGGTGAGATTAGCTTAACGGCCGCAGGCGTTGCTGCCTTTACCAATGACTATGAGCTGGCGGCAAACGAACATAGTATTACGGTTACCGCAACCGAAGATGAAGGCTTTGGTGAAGTCAAATCTACGGATGTCACGGTTAATCTTTCTGAATTAAATCTGGATGACAATGCTCCGGTCTTCTATGACGGAGAAGATCCAACAGAGAGTTATGCGTTCAGTTATAACGAAAACTCAGCAGACGGTGACGTGCTCGGCACAGTGGTTGCCATTGATGCTGATGGTGAGAATGTCACCTATAGCATCACTACAAATGTACTAAATGATGCCGATGAACCCTTGTTTGAAATCGATGCGAACAGTGGCGAAATCAGTCTAACGGCAGCGGGAGTTGCTGCGTTCACGAATGACTATGAGCTTGCCGCGAATGTGCACAATATCGTGGTGACCGCAACGGAAGATGAAGGATTAGGTGAAGTCAAAACCACCGATGTTCCAGTCCAGTTAACCGAGCTCAATCTTGATGATAATGCGCCCGTTTTCTATGACGGAGAAGAGCCAACAGAGAGTTATGCATTCAGCTACAACGAAAACTCAGCAGATGGTGATGTGCTCGGCACAGTGGTTGCCATTGATGCTGATGGTGAGAATGTCACCTATAGCATCACCACAAATGTACTAAATGATGCCGATGAACCCTTGTTTGAAATCGATGCGAACAGTGGTGAAATCAGCCTCACAGCAGCGGGTGTCGCTGCGTTCACGAATGACTATGAGCTAGCCGCGAATGTGCACAATATCGTGGTGACTGCGACGGAAGATGAGGGGTTAGGCGAAGTCAAAACCACTGATGTTCCTGTTCAGTTAACCGAGCTTAACTTAGATGACAATGCGCCGGTCTTCTATGACGGAGAAGAGCCAACAGAGAGCTATGCGTTCAGCTATAACGAAAACTCAGCGGACGCTGACGTGCTTGGCACGGTGGTTGCCATTGACGCCGATGGTGAGAATGTCACCTATAGCATCACCACAAATGTACTAAATGATGCCGATGAACCCTTGTTTGAAATCGATGCAAACAGTGGTGAAATCAGCCTCACTGCAGCGGGTGTTGCTGCCTTTACCAACGACTATGAGCTGGCCGCGAATGTGCATAATATCGTGGTGACTGCGACGGAAGATGAAGGGTTAGGTGAAGTCAAAACCACTGATGTTCCAGTCCAGTTAACCGAGCTCAATCTTGATGACAATGCTCCTGTCTTCTATGACGGAGAAGAACCAACAGAGAGCTATGCGTTCAGTTATAACGAAAACTCAGCAGACGGTGACGTGCTTGGCACGGTGGTCGCTATTGACGCCGATGGTGAGAATGTCACCTATAGCATTACCACAAATGTGCTAAATGATGCCGATGAACCCTTGTTTGAAATCGATGCGAACAGTGGCGAAATCAGTCTAACGGCAGCGGGTGTTGCTGCATTCACGAATGACTATGAGCTGGCCGCGAATGTGCATAATATCGTTGTCACTGCTACGGAAGATGAGGGATTAGGTGAAGTTAAAACCACCGATGTTCCTGTTCAGTTAACCGAGCTCAATCTTGATGATAATGAACCAGTATTCCAAAACACCAATGAGCAAGACGAATACTATTTTAGCTATGACGAAAACTCTACTGATGCCTATGTTATCGGTACAGTAAGTGCAACCGATGCTGATGGAGAAGCGATAACCTACAGCATTAAAACCAACGTGTTCAACGATGCAGATGAAGCTCTATTTGAGATTGATTCGGGGACTGGTGAGATCAGTTTGACTGTCGCCGGGGTAATCGCTTTTACCAACGATTATGAGTTGGCGACTAATGTCCATAACCTTGTCGTAACCGCTACTGAAGTCGCGGGTCTTGGTGAAGTGAAGGCTACAGATGTCAATGTCACACTGGAGGAAATAAATTTAGATGACAACGCTCCTGTATTTGATCCAAATGATGGTGATCAATACTCCTTCTCGTATTTTGAAAACAATAATGATGAATACGTTATAGGTACAGTTTCTGCAACGGATGCTGATGGTGAAGCGGTTACCTACAGCATCAAAACCAATGTATTTAACGATTCAAATGAACCTCTCTTTGTCATCAACCCAAGTTCAGGAGCAATCTCGCTCACATCCGCTGGCGTCTTGGCATTTACCAATAATTTCGAAGCATTGGCAAACGTTCATAACCTCGTCATAACGGCGACGGAAGTTGATGGATTTGGCACGCAGAAAGCCACGGATATTGACGTTGTTCTTTCCGAACTCAATGTGAATGAAATTCCAGTGGCGGAAGATTTTGATGTTGATGCCGGTGACGCAATTATTGTCCCTATAGTGTTTGATTCAGATGATGAGGCGTTAGACCACATCTCTGATGAGGATGACGACTTTAATGATGTTCAGCTCAATGTGATGATCACATCACTCCCACAGTACGGAACCTTACTATATACAGATGAATTTGGTGAAACACGAGTGCTCACCGAAGCTGACCTCCATTCAATAGGAGATGCAGTTGATATCGATAAATTGTTTAACCCGGATAACATCACTTATGTACCAGGCGTAGGTGACCCGTTTGAAATTGGTTACAGTGGTGATTCTGAAGACATCGTTTTAGATGAGGATGGTTTTTACAATTGGGGTGAATATGTTAGCGACACAGAGCGTCTTATTACATTGGAGAACGGTAATACGATTGGAATCAGCATCACTGACAACAACGACAAACCTCTAAAACAATACACAGGAGGAGTTCCGCATGTAGGTTGGGGTATAGGGGATACTGATGGTAACGGCATGAACAACCAAGAAACCTTAATTATCGACTTCAGTGAAAATCCACTAGATGTTGTTACGTTTGGGTTAGATGGTATGGGTGCGGAGTTCAATACCAATAGCGATGTTTATGTTGAAGTTACCTATACATTTGAAGATGGAACCACGCATGTTGAGCAGTATCAGAAAGATGAAGGCGATGTAGGGAATAGCCAGATCCTTTATGATTTTAGTTATTCGTCGCCAGATAACCCTATCGTGCAAATGGAGCTGTCATCAACAGGTGGTAACTGGGAGTTAAGATATATTTCCGGTACTCAGGATATTACCGAAGACGTTACGTTCGACTATGTGGCTGTGGATTCAGATCTCGCTGTGAGTAATGAAGCCACGGTGACAATTGATGTATCAGACTCACCTGAATATGAAGTCTTGTCTGCTGAGCAGGGAGATGAACTAACCTCTCAACTGGGCAATCAAATGATGCTTGGTGACAGTGATGACAACGTCTTTACTTGGCTCGATTCAACACTGGATAGTGGGACGGATGTTGTCGATAACTTTGAATTAGGCAGCGATTTAATCGACCTTACTGATATTTTGGATGACGACGATAATGTCGAAGTCGCGGACTTGATTGATAAGATAGAAGTAACCGTCGATGAAGATGATGTTGTATTGACAGTTACAGATGAAGGAAAGGAACAAACCATTGTTATGGAAGGTGTGACTTCTTCGTTTGAGGATGCGGGTTTGATTGTCAATGACGCGATTACCGATGAGTTCAATATGCTAACCCAAATACTAAAAACGGACGCAGCATAATTAGGCGTTAAATGACAAAAAGGCTGACTTTAAGTCAGCCTTTTTGATACGTTGATAAATAATCGGAAAGCCAAAAATTAAAAAATGTTGCGAACCGTTTTCATTTTGTGATAACTTCGCGCGCAATCTCGGAGGTGAGTCGCAAAAAGACATTCTGGGGGATACGCGTAGTGAGCATTCAGGCTGAGTGAACACTCCGTAGGGTAGGTATCGGCAAGTCCTTTTGTCGATAGACGGGATACTGTTGTCGCTGTAGCGGCATGTTTATGGGAAACCCAACATTGAACTCACATAACAAACAACCATTAATCAGCTTAGTTCTTCCTAAATGCCCTGTTTTGCAAAACAGTAGCATTACTGAACCTTGATTTACCTATTGAACATGTAGTCCATCGAAATGATGGAGCGATTTCGTGTACGCGCTATTTGAGTTGCTAACACGAAATGGATAACTGTACCTGCTATTTGCATTTCACGTATGGCAGGAGAATTACATTTCAAAGGGATTAAATCATGAGCACAGCCTTTGAAGTCGATAATGCAGTGAGCGACACTGTTATCGCAACACCATTTTCCACCCAGATTCCTGCTGTAGAAGGCGTTTATGATCTGACACCTGATCTGGTATTACAAGATCAGGCCGAGCACGAATCTGCGGTACGTTCTTATCCTCGTCGTCTTCCTATTGCGATCAAACAAGCTTATGGCGCACTGGTTGAAGACACTCGCGGTCAAATATTTTTAGATTGTCTTGCCGGTGCGGGTACGTTGGCTCTGGGTTACAACCATCCAGAAATCAACCAAGCACTCAAAGATCAGCTCGACTCTGGTCTTCCTTATCAGACACTGGATATCGCAACAGAAGCAAAAACGAATTTCATTCGCTCGGTGAAGAATTTTCTTCCTCAAGAGCTGAGTGATAACTGTGTACTCCAGTTCTGTGGCCCTTCAGGTGCGGATGCTGTAGAAGCCGCAATCAAACTCGCAAAGCAAACCACAGGTCGTAATACCATGTTTGCTTTCCGTGGTGCTTATCATGGCATGACAAACGGCACGATGGGCATGATGGGTAATCTAGGGACAAAAGCACGTCGCACAGGCCTAATGTCGGACGTACATTTTATGCCTTTCCCATACAGTCTGCGCTGCCCGTTTGGTTTGGGCGGCGACGAAGGCGCCAGAGCGGGTATTCGCTATATTGAACGCCTACTCAATGACGATGAAGCTGGAATCATGAAACCAGCCGCTATTGTTGTTGAGCCTGTTCAGGGCGAGGGCGGTGTTGTACCTGCTCCTGCGTTTTGGTTGAAAGAATTACGTCGTATCTGCGATGAGCACGGTATCTTGCTGATCTTTGATGAGATTCAGTGTGGGGTAGGTAAATCAGGCTACAACTTTGCGTTTGAAGAAGCGGGCATTGTGCCAGACATTCTTTGCTTATCGAAAGCGATTGGTGGCGGTATGCCAATGTCGCTCCTGGTCATCAATAAGAAACATGATACTTGGCTGCCAGGTGAGCACACGGGCACTTTCCGTGGCAATCAGCTGGCTATGGTGTCTGGTGCTAAAGCATTGGAAATCATCGAGCGAGATAATCTTGTTGAGCACGCGAATGTTGCTGGTCAGTACTTGCGTTTAGGGCTCGAGTCGATTCAGAAACGCGTCAACTGTATCGCTGAAGTTCGTGGCAAAGGACTAATGCTTGGTGTGGAAATCCGCAAACCCGGTACAGAGCGCAATAAGTTTGGTGAGCCAGTCGCTGATGGTGAATTAACCTTGGCGATTCAGAGAGCTGCCCTTGAACGCGGACTGATGGTTGAAAAAGGCGGGCGTGATGGTTCTGTGATTCGATTCCTACCACCATTGATCATCACCTTTGAGCAGATCGATTTTGCACTTCGAGTGCTGGAAGATGCGATTCTGGTTGCTGGTGGGAGCCATGTTGAGCCACAAGACACCAATCAACAATGGAAACAGCATTTCATTCATACCGGTGAGTCTGGTAGTGATGAGTTCAGCAAAGTCATGAACCACACAACAGCGGCAATGAAACAGGTCTTTGAACAAGTCGATGCGCCTTATTCAGGGCTTGACCCAAAGCAGTTAGAACAGGCGATTAATGCCGTTGATCTAAACAACAAAAATGCCAGCCTGACGGATGTGATCACGGATACCGCTGAACTAGTCGCAAAGAATGCTATTTTCACTCAGCATCCTGACTGTATCGCTCATCTTCATACCCCGCCGTTAATGTCTGCAGTGGCAGCAGAAGCGATGATTGCCTCTCTAAACCAGTCAATGGACTCCTGGGATCAAGCCTCTTCTGCGACTTATGTTGAGCAGAAAGTGGTGGATTGGCTGTGTGAGAAATACGAGCTTGGCAAACAGGCTGATGGCATATTTACCAGTGGTGGTACCCAAAGTAATCAAATGGGTTTAATGCTGGCTCGTGACTGCATTGCAGACAAGCTGTCAGGGCACTCTATTCAGAAATTTGGATTGCCGGATTACGCCGACAAACTGCGTATTATTTGCTCGAAGAAATCTCATTTCACGGTTCAGAAATCTGCATCTTGGATGGGGTTAGGCGAGAAAGCGGTGCTGACCGTTGATGCTCATAGCAACGGCACGATGGATGTCGCTCATCTTGATGAAGTGATTAGCGAGGCGAAATCTCAAGGGTTGATTCCATTTGCCATCGTTGGGACGGCAGGAACCACTGACCATGGTGCAATTGATGATTTGAATGTGATTGCCGATGCAGCGCAAAAACACCAGATGTGGATGCATGTTGATGGTGCTTACGGTGGTGCACTGATTTTAAGCCGCCACAAAGAACGTCTAGCGGGTATTGAGCGCGCAGACTCAGTCAGCGTTGACTTCCACAAGCTGTTCTACCAAACGATCAGTTGTGGGGCTTTGTTACTTAAACAAAAACACAACTTCAAGTATCTGCTGCATCATGCGGATTACCTCAACCGTGAGCATGATGAGTTGCCTAACTTGGTAGATAAGTCGATTGCGACGACGAAGCGATTCGACGCATTGAAAGTCTTTATGACGATGCAGAATGTTGGTCCAGATACATTGGGTGCAATGTATGACCATCTTCTCGAACAAACTCAGCAAGTGGCGGACCTCGTTCGTAGCGACGGCAACCTAGAATTGTTGGCTGAGCCATCATTGTCGACCGTGTTATTCCGCGTAGCAAATGCTCAAGTAGCGGATCTGGACGAGCTGAACAAAGTTGTAAGACTAGAAGCGTTGACTCGTGGCGTAGCGGTATTAGGTGAAACCATTGTTGATGGTAAAACCGCATTGAAATTTACGATTCTTAATCCGTGCCTGACGATGGCTGATTTTGAATCTTTACTAATTAAAATCAATAAGCTAGCTGCTGAGCTGGCGTAATTAAGGTAACGGAAAACTATGGCAATTCTACAGATTGGTGCAGGCGGCGTTGGCTGGGTAGTTGCACATAAAGCTGCGCAAAACAACGAAGTACTGGGTGACATCACCATTGCATCGCGTACCGTGAGCAAGTGTGAAAAAATCATCGAATCTATTCAGAAGAAAAACAACCTGAAAGATCCATCGAAGAAACTGGAAGCGCGTGCTGTTGATGCGGATGACGTTGATGCATTAGTTGCTCTTATTAAAGAAGTTCAGCCTGACCTTGTCATTAACGCAGGCCCTCCTTGGGTTAACATGACGATCATGGAAGCATGTTACCAAGCAAAAGTGAACTACCTAGATACCTCTGTTGCTGTTGATCTATGTTCTGAAGGCCAGCAAGTTCCTCAAGCTTACGATTGGCAGTGGGGCTACCGTGAGAAGTTTGCTGAAGCGGGCATCACAGGTATTTTGGGTGCTGGTTTCGATCCGGGCGTGGTTTCGGTATTTGCAGCTTACGCAGTGAAGCATCTGTTTGATGAAATCGACACCATTGATGTAATGGACGTGAATGCTGGCGATCACGGTAAGAAGTTCGCAACCAACTTCGACCCAGAAACCAACATGTTAGAAATCCAAGGTGATTCTTTCTACTGGGAAAATGAAGAGTGGAAACAGGTTCCGTGTCATTCGCGCATGCTTGAGTTTGAATTCCCGCTAGTGGGCAAGCACAAAGTGTACTCTATGGCGCACGATGAAGTTCGTTCTATGCAAGAGTTCATTCCAGCTAAACGTATCGAGTTCTGGATGGGCTTTGGTGACAAATACCTAAACTACTTCAACTGCATGCGTGACATCGGCTTACTAAGCCCAGATCCGCTGACGCTTCACGATGGTACGGTTGTACAGCCTCTACATGTACTTAAAGCACTGTTGCCAGACCCAACTTCTCTTGCTCCGGGTTATACAGGTAAAACTTGTATCGGTACTTGGGTTCAGGGTACGAAAGATGGCAAGCAGCGTAGCGTATTTATCTACAATAACGCTGATCATGAAGTCGCGTACGAAGACGTTGAGCATCAAGCAATTTCTTACACCACAGGTGTACCAGCGATCACCGCTGCACTTCAGTTCTTCCGTGGTGAGTGGGCGGATAAAGGTGTGTTCAATATGGAACAGCTAAATCCAGACCCATTCCTTGAGACTATGCCAAGCATTGGTCTTGATTGGCATGTTCAGGAACTAGAGCCGGGTCAACCTGTTATCCACAAACTAAAGTAAGCACTTATTGTTCTTAATTTGGATTTATAAGATTAAGCCGATGCACTAGTGTCGGCTTTGTTCGATTTTTACGGTAGTAATTAGGTCAGAATATAAAATGCAAAAAAACGAACTGAAAACACCACACTTTATGATCAATGAAGATAAGTTGGTCGAAAATCTAGAAAAAGCTAAGCAACTCAAAGAAATCTCGGGTGTGAAGCTGGTATTGGCGTTGAAGTGTTTTTCTACATGGGGTGTTTTCGACATCATCAAGCCTTACTTAGATGGCACAACGAGCTCTGGTCCATTTGAGGTTAAACTGGGGCATGAAACTTTTGGTGGTGAAACTCACGCGTACAGTGTCGGATACAGTGAGGATGATGTACGTGATGTGGCTGATATTTGCGACAAAATGATTTTTAACTCACAAAATCAATTGGCTGCGTATCGACACATTGTAGAAGGAAAGGTTTCACTTGGTTTACGCCTTAACCCAGGTGTGAGTTATGCTGGGCAAGATTTAGCGAATCCAGCGCGTCAGTTTTCTCGTCTTGGTGTGCAAGCGGACCATATTGATCCAGAAGTCTTTGAAGATATTGATGGTGTGATGTTCCACATGAATTGTGAGAACAAAGACGTCGATGCGTTTATCGATCTGCTGGACTCTATTTCTGAGCAGTTTGGCCACTACTTGGATAAGCTTGACTGGGTCAGTATGGGCGGAGGTGTGTTTTTCACATGGCCGGGATACGACATCGAAAAACTTGGCTTAGCGCTTAAAGCGTTTTCTGAGAAGCACGGTGTTCAGATGTACCTTGAGCCAGGTGAAGCTATCATTACCAAGACAACAGACTTGGTTGTGACCGTGGTGGATATTGTTGAGAACGTTAAAAAAACCGCGATTGTAGATTCTGCAACTGAAGCACACCGCTTGGATACGCTGATTTACAATGAACCAGCTTCTATTCTAGAAGCTGTGGATAAAGGTGAGCATGAGTATGTGATTGGTTCTTGTTCATGCTTGGCGGGTGATCAGTTCTGTGAAGCTAGCTTTGATAAACCTTTGGAAATAGGTCAGCGTCTTCATATCTTAGATAGTGCGGGCTATACAATGGTGAAGCTTAACTGGTTTAACGGCTTAAGAATGCCTTCCGTGTACTGTGAACGCTCAGGCGGTGAAATTCAGAAGTTAAATGAGTTTGATTATTCAGACTTCAAACGCTCGCTCTCTCAGTGGAGCGTCGAGTAGTCCAATGAAAAAGAGCAGCCGAATAAGCTGCTCTTTTTGTTACACCTCAACCATCACTCGTGTATCTTCACTGAGAGCTTCGAGTTCTTTGGCTACATCGTCTATCTGAACTTCGGTCGGTAATTTCAATGCGATATTTGCCGTGAACAAGCTGGAACTCACACCTCCACCACCTGCGATGAACACTCGTTGGCAGTCCATATCCAGAATATTGATGCCTTGATTGTCCAAAACATGCGTAATTTCATTAACAATGCCAGCTCGGTCATTGGAGTCTAATCGGACCTGATATATGGCATCGGCATTGTGTGTGTGGCTATCTGAATCGACAAACTGGACCAGCAGGTCGTCATGGCTGCGAAACGCTTCTTTAACGTACTCCGCTTTTTCCTCTGGCAATTCGACTTTGATGACTGCCGCGACTTGATCTTCGATAAAGTTCACTTTACTGATCAGCCACTTCCCTCCATTTTCATGAGTGATAGCCGCCAGCTGCTTGATTGTGGCAGGTGTCGCTTTACCGACGAAATTGACGATAAAAGTGCTATTCATAACGGGCCTCCTGAATGCAAGCAATTCTTTTTATAGGGCTAAATTTAGTGTAGGAGTAGGGCGGAAGTTAGGTTTGATTCAGGTCAAGTTTTTGACCTGATAGCGGATTGTCTTGACCATTATGGTATGGCAGACACAAAAAAAGCGGCAATTCGCTGCCGCTTTTTTTGCTCAAGTGTCAGATTAAAAACTGATTTTCATCTCGACACCATAAAATACGCTGTCATAGCTAGCGCCAGCATCCATTGCAAACTTCGCTGCGTCTTGGTTACCAAACCAAGGTTTACTGTTGTATTGGAAATCTGCGCTACCGCCCCAAGCATCGCTTACCCACCCGTGGATGTGGCCAACAGGGTTAAGGAAGAATAAGGTTACATCACCCATGGTTTGAGAGCCCCAGACTTCACCACCAGTCGCAACGATTTCTTGTTCAGCCTCAAACATCATCTCACCCACAACAGCCCCGAAGAAAGGCGTAATGAACAGATCCTGCCAAGAAGGTACTTCAGCAAAAGCCTCAACACCATACTCCCAGAAGAAGGTCGACAGAGTTGCAGAATACAGGAAAGATTCGAATTCATTGAAGCCAGCGTGACGGGCTGCTGTATAGTAAACACCACCAAAGTAAGGGTGCATCACATAGTTTAGGAAATGGTCATCTCGGTCCCAAACCGGCCCTGAGGTTACGTTATCCTTCCACTTTGTGCCTAAGCCACTCAAATCGCGGTCTTCTTCATCCCATTTTGTAATAGATTCTGGAAGGAGAGTCATCAGGCCTACGGTCGCAACACTAAGACCCAAAATCGTGTAAGTTTGGCCTTTGAGGTAGTCCCAATCTTTCTCACTTTGTACGGTGAGGTATTTAGGCAACTCAGGCTCTTCCAGTTTTAATTCGCTTTCAGTTAAACCTAAGGCATAACTATTGCTAGGCTTATAAGAATAAGAGTTGCTGAAAAGACTGTAGTTTTCGGTGTTATCTACGGTGTATGAAAACTCAATGTGTTTCGGAGAATCGTAGGTATTGGCATTGGCGCAAGCAGAAGCCGACAACATCAAAGCGGTGATGTGTTTTTTGTACACGGATAAACTCCACAGTCTATTTCTAATAATGATCAGGCTCACAATTATCCACCAAAGCAAGAGGAATGGAAACCGGAAATTGTCCTAATTAAGAAACTTAGTTTCTAAAAAACACTCAAACAATGAAAATGATCAGTTTGATTGTTCATGTTTGTGACTCAGGACCAGAGGTTTCCTGAAAAGGAAAATAATTATGTTGAAAATAGCGATGTTAAGTACCGGTGAAGAGGTGCTTCACGGCGATATCGTTGATACCAATGCGGCGTGGTTGTCTGAAAAATTTTTTCAGCACGGTTTTTCTCTGTCGAAACGTTCAACCGTTGGTGACAGTCAGTCAGCGTTGGTGGAAGAGCTGATGATGCTGAGCTTCAACTGCGATGTAGTGATTGTGAATGGTGGACTTGGCCCAACATCGGATGACCTGAGTGCCGAAGCGGCAGCTCAGGCTTCAGAGACTGAGCTGGAGCTTTACCCTGAGTGGTTAGAAAGGCTGGAGCAGTTTTTCGCCGCAAGAGGGCTTCCTATGCCGGAAAGCAACCGCAAGCAAGCGATGCTTCCGAAAGGCTCACTCATGCTAGACAACCCAGTGGGCACGGCCTGCGGATTTTTAGTGAATTTCAATGATTGTGATTTTTACTTTACGCCTGGCGTACCGAGTGAATTTAAGTTGATGGTTGAAGCGCAAATTATTCCGCACCTCAAGCAAAATCACAGTGATGTTGTTGGTTATGAATGCAGTAAGCTACATACCTTTGGCACTTCTGAATCTGCGCTTTCAGATAAGCTGGATAAAGTACAACTTCCAGAAGGTTACTTTTTAGGTTACCGCTCCTACATGCCTTACATTGAGGTCAAGCTGTTTGGTCCTAAGGATGACTTGGACAATCGCGTTAAGTTACTCCAGCTAGTCTACAACTTGATTGAAAGTAACGTAGTGAGTGTTGATGAATCCATGCAAGACAATGTTGGTCATTTGATTCTCGAGAAGAAATGGTCAATTTCAACAGCAGAACAGTCTACACACGGTAACTTATCATTATGGCTTCACTCCAACGAAGAAGCGGCAGACTACTGCGGACATGGCTGGGTTCTGGGCAATAAAGTCGATGTCGGTAATAGCGATAACGATGACTTAGCGGCTGTATTTGCTTTAGCTGGAGCCACGAAAGATAAATGTGCGACCGATGTAGCGATTGCAACGGGAAAAGTTAAAGAACGCACATTCTCAGTAGCGATTTCTGCAAGAGAAGGTGAGTGGGGGCAGACGTTGACCTTTAATCGTCACTTCTCAAGGGCAGATCAAACTACGATTATTACAACGGTCGCTGCGGACATGTTAAGGCGTTATTTGTCAGGAAAAACCATGTTTCCTAACTACAGTTCACTAACTCGGGACAAAGAAATGTATGTCCCTCAAAGCGTTATTTCTGGCTAGAACAGAGCCGAATATCTGTCAAACTCCTACCGAGTGGCATGCAGTAATAAGTGAATGAATATGTTTCTTATTACTCGCATGCTTTCATAATTATTTCTTAGAAGAAAATCATCTATAGCTTAAATGGATGATTTTAAATAGATGCCAACTTTGTCTCCTAATTGCAACGTGCATTTGTTGCAATTGTGCTTAAAATGATAGTTCGTCGCAGGTTTTGCTCAGGGAGGTTAGCATGTTCCATCATTCAAAAATAATGGTTTGGTATCAGGTGGCGAGTCAGAAAGTTGTTTTGGGAGAAGCACTTAGTGATGATAAACAGGACGTTATCTCTATGTGGCTTCATGCTCCGGAAGAAAAAAATCAAGAAAATTCATTAGGCTATCGCTTGTCCCTATTTGACGATGATGGGCGAGAGATTGCCGACAAAGCAGTGTCTATGTTGACCGCCGATGAGTTCTTATCCGGTATTCAGATTCGTGCCTAAATAATAAAATAAAACCCGGCAATGCTAGCCGGGCTTTTTATAATTTGCATATTTATGCGCGTTTTTCCTTCAGGGAATAGTTGACATCTTCAATTTCAATGTCTGACTTTGCTTTACAGATGCAAGGCAAAATTTCATCACTCTGAGTGTACGCCATCGCAAAACCAACATATTCTACTTCACCTTTGACGAGCTTACAGCGGCATGCACCACAGTGGCCATCTCGGCAGTTATATTCAGGTTCAATCCCCGCTTGTTCCATCGTCTCTAGGATGGTGTTTGAAGGATTAGACTGAATCGCAGTAATACCGTTGATTTTTATGTTGGGCATTACAGTTCGAAGTCCTTGAAGTCGTCCGCTTGTACATCGCTGTCAATCTGACCAACAAGGTAAGAGGAGATCTCTGCTTCCTGTGGTGCTACTTGTACGTTATCTGAAGATAACCAAGCGTTAATCCATGGAATCGGGTTAGATGTTGCCTCTGGGTAAGCGGCATCCAGTCCTACTGCCTGCATACGGATGTTAGTGATGTACTCAACATACTGGCAAAGGATATCTTTGTTCAGGCCAATCATTGAACCATCTTTAAACAGGTATTCCGCCCATTCTTTTTCTTGCTCAGCCGCATCTTTAAACAGGTCAAAACACTCTTGCTTACACTCTTCAGCAATTTGCATGAATGAGAAGTCATCCTGGCCGTTGCGTAGAAGGTTGATCATGTGCTGTGTACCCGTCAGGTGAAGGGCTTCATCACGCGCGATAAGCTTGATGATCTTCGCATTACCTTCCATCAGTTCACGTTCTGCAAATGCAAATGAACAAGCAAAGCTGACGTAGAAACGGATTGCCTCTAGTGCATTTACAGACATCAAACATACGTACAGTTTCTTCTTCAATTCGTGAAGGCTGATTTTAACGTCTTCACCATTGATAGTATGCGTCCCTTCGCCGTAACGATGGTAGTCATTCGTCATTTGGATCAGATCGTCGTAGTAGTGTGAAATGTCTTCAGCACGCTTCAGAATATGCTCATTTTCAACGATGTCATCAAACACTAGGCCTGGATCATTCACGATGTTGCGGATGATATGGGTGTACGAACGTGAGTGAATCGTTTCAGAGAACGACCAAGTTTCAATCCACGTTTCTACTTCTGGTAGTGATACTAGAGGAAGTAGGGCAACGTTCGGGCTACGACCCTGAATGGAATCCAGTAGTGTTTGGTACTTCAGGTTAGAAATGAAAATGTGCTTTTCATGTTCTGGTAACTTGTTGTAATCGATGCGATCGCTTGATACGTCGACTTCTTCTGGACGCCAGAAGAAAGATAACTGCTTCTCTATCAGTTTTTCGAAGATCTCGAACTTCTGTTGATCGTAACGAGCAACGTTTACTGACTGACCTAAGAACATTGGCTCTTTTAGTTGGTCATTTTTGTTTCGGTTAAAAGTACTGTAAGCCATGATGCCTCAATTCCTTTTAAGCCCCTCAAGCGAGGGGCAGATAATCTGTTAAGCCTTGCTAATCCTATTGTCGGATTAGTGATTAGATCTTACAACCGCCGCCTGCACAATCGTCGTCTTGTGGTTGTACAGCGTCTTTCTGGTCATCGCTCGCACCATCGCGAGTGTTATGGTAGTAAAGTGTCTTCACACCATACTTGTACGCTGTTAGCAGATCTTGTAGCAGTTTCTTCATTGGCACTTTGCCACTCTCGAAACGGCTTGGGTCATAGTTAGTGTTGGCTGAAATTGCCTGATCGACAAACTTCTGCATGATACCAACCAAATGTAGATAACCGTCATTAGAACCAATATTCCAAAGAAGCTCGTAGTTATCTTTGTATTCAGTGAACTCAGGAACAACCTGTTTCAGGATGCCGTCTTTCGATGCTTTTACAGATACGTAGCCGCGTGGAGGCTCGATACCATTTGTCGCATTTGAAATTTGAGAAGACGTTTCTGAAGGCATTAGCGCCGTTAGCGTTGAGTTACGCAGGCCGTGCGTCAAGATCTCTTCTCGAAGACCGTCCCAGTCGTAATGAAGGGGTTCATCACAAACTAAGTCCAGATCTTTCTTGTAGGTGTCGATTGGTAGCAAACCTTTCGCATAGTTGGTTTCACCAAATAAAGGACACTTACCTTGCTCTTTCGCTAGCGCTACAGACGCTTTTAGCAAGTAGTATTGAATCGCTTCAAAAGTACGGTGCGTCAGGCCATTAGCGCTGCCGTCAGAGTATTTCACGTCATTCTTAGCTAGGTAGTAAGCGTAGTTAATAACACCAACACCTAGAGTACGACGGTTCATCGTTGACTTGTATGCCGCTGGTAGAGGGTAGTCTTGATAATCTAGTAGGGCATCAAGCGCACGAACAACCAGATCAGAGAGCTCTTCAAAGTCATCAAGAGACTTAATAGCACCCAAGTTGAATGCTGAAAGCGTACACAGTGCAATCTCACCTGAGTCGTCTTCTACGTTTGTCAGAGGTTTCGTTGGAAGAGCGATCTCCAAACATAGGTTAGACTGGCGAACAGGTGCGACTTCAGAGTCGAATGGGCTGTGAGTATTACAGTGGTCAACGTTCTGAATATAGATACGGCCTGTAGAAGCACGCTCCTGCATCAAGATAGAGAACATCTCGATAGCTTTAACGGATTCTTTCTTGATTGATGGATCGTTTTCGTATTTAACGTACAGACGTTCAAACTCATCTTGATTCTCAAAGAACGCATCGTATAGGCCTGGCACGTCTGATGGTGAGAACAGCGTAATGTTTCCGCCTTCAACCAAACGCTGATACATCAGGCGGTTTAGCTGAACACCATAGTCCATATGGCGAACACGGTTTTCTTCGACACCGCGGTTGTTCTTAAGCACCATTAGTGCCTGAGATTCGCCGTGCCATAGAGGGTAGAATACGGTTGCAGCACCACCACGCACGCCACCTTGCGAACAACATTTAACGGCAGTTTGGAAGTATTTGTAGAATGGGATACAGCCTGTGTGGAACGCTTCACCGTTACGGATTTCTGAGCCCAGCGCACGAATACGACCAGCGTTGATACCAATACCTGCACGTTGCGAAACGTAACGTACGATAGAGCTTGCCGTTGCGTTGATAGAGTCTAAGCTATCGCCACACTCGATCAGAACACATGAACTGAACTGACGAGTCGGAGTACGCACACCAGACATAATTGGCGTTGGCAGGGAAATCTTGAATGTTGACGTCGCATCGTAGAAGCGCTTGATGTAATCAAGACGCGTTTCTTTTGGATACTTAGCAAACAGACATGCCGCTACAAGGATATACAGGAACTGAGCACTTTCGTAGATTTCACCAGATACACGGTTTTGAACGAAGTACTTACCTTCTAGCTGTTTAACTGCTGCGTAGGAGAAATCGAGGTCACGTTTGTGATCTAGGTACGCATCTAGTTCATCCAGCTCAGCTTTTGTATAGTCTTCCAAAATGTGCTGATCGTATTTGCCCATGTCGATAAGGCGGGACACATGGTCATGTAGCGTCGGCGGCTCGTACTGACCATAAGCTTTTTTACGCAGGTGGAATACGGCTAGTCGAGCGGCTAGGTATTGATAATCTGGCGTTTCTTCTGAGATCAAATCGGCCGCTGATTTGATGATTGTTTCATGGATATCAGTAGTAGTGATTCCATCATAGAACTGAATGTGAGCGCGCAGTTCTACCTGAGATACAGAAACATTGTCTAGACCTTCAGCAGCCCAGGTAATTACTCTGTGGATCTTTTCCAGATCAATACTTTCTTTGCGGCCGTCACGTTTGGTAACGGTTAGTTGTTGGTTCATTCTGCTTAATTTCCCTAACAAAACTGATAAAAGCCGTGTTTTCGTGTAATTCTTGTAAAAAATGTTCCGGCTTTGTGATCAAAGTCTATCTATATATTGTAGTACAAACACAACATATAGGGGTGCATTGCTGTGCGAGTTACAAGATAGTGCTATCCATGCCCCTTTTCAAGTTGCAGATCTGGGATGACTTGTGGATAACTAACAAAAATGAAAATTTCAGTAAGTGGACACTAACCGATGGGATTAGAGTCTAATTGATTGTATAAAATTACCGTTTTGAGATCGGTTTATAAGTAACCACAAACAAAAAAAAATTCCTTGATCTTTCAGCAATTCTGAGCGTGATTTTATGGCTGTATATTTTGGAATCAGAGCCCCAAAAATGGGCGAAAAAATAACAAAAAAAGCGGGGCAATATGCCACCGCTTTCTATATGTTCGACTTATGAATGATACGTGTTGTTATTAAAACTTTTGCGTATGAACAATATAATTAACATCTACTTTATTGCCGAGCTTATAGCTATCCGTTAATGGATTATAAAGTAGGCCTGTTATCCCCATTTCTGTCAGGTCGGTATGATCAATCATCTTAATTAGCTCTGCTGGCCGAATGAACTTTTCATGATCGTGTGTGCCTTCTGGAACAATACGTAGTAGCTTTTCAGCCCCAACAATAGCGAATAGGTAAGACTTAAAGTTTCGGTTTAGTGTTGAGAAAAACACGTGACCACCGGGCTTGACCAATGCAGCGCAAGCACTAACGACAGATTGGGGATCGGGAACGTGCTCAAGCATTTCCATACAGGTTACGACATCATACTTGCCTGCATTATCGCGAGCATGGTCTTCAATTGTACTTTGTATATAGGACAACTCAGTACCTGTCTCCAGTGCGTGCAATCGAGCTACCTCTAATGGCTCCTTACCCATATCAAGGCCAGTCACTGTTGCGCCTTCTTTCGCCATGCTTTCAGCAAGAATTCCACCGCCACAGCCAACATCTAGAACGGTTTTTCCAAACAAGCCATTCGCGTTATCCAATACGTAATTCAGTCGTAGTGGGTTGATTTGATGCAGAGGCTTGAACTCACCCTCTAAATCCCACCAGCGAGAGGCCATCTCTTCAAATTTTTTGATTTCGTTTGGATCGACATTTTGTGACTGGGTCATAACTACTCTATTTACTTAACGACTTCCTTGAAACAGGTGGGCATTATAACCCTTAACTCTCAACTCTCCATAGAAGGGATCACTTTTCTCAAGAGGTGGTGAAAATATAGCCATTAATCAGCGAGATAAATTCAGAGTGTGCAATTTCTCAGCATTTGATTCACAACCAAGCTCACAACCTGATAAAAGGAGAGGGAAAGTAATGCCGAACTGTTGATTTGTGTGTTATATTTTTGCACCTTAAACGTATTGTACATACGATCTATAAATAGAGGGATATTGGCTCTATGAGCGATCTAGCTAAAGAGATCACGCCCGTAAACATTGAAGATGAGCTTCGAGGTTCGTACCTTGACTATGCGATGTCCGTTATCGTTGGTCGTGCTCTTCCAGATGTGCGTGATGGCCTAAAGCCTGTACACCGCCGCGTTTTGTTCGCGATGAATGTACTAGGTAATGACTGGAATAAACCATACAAAAAATCTGCCCGTGTAGTTGGCGACGTAATCGGTAAATATCACCCTCACGGTGATAGCGCTGTGTACGACACTATCGTACGTATGGCTCAGCCGTTCTCACTACGTTACATGCTTGTTGATGGCCAAGGTAACTTTGGCTCCATCGATGGTGACTCAGCGGCGGCAATGCGTTATACCGAAGTCCGCATGGCGAAAATCGCCCATGAACTTCTGGCTGACCTAGACAAAGAAACTGTCGATTACGTACCTAACTATGATGGTACGGAGCAAATCCCGGCAGTTCTCCCGACAAAAATTCCTAACTTACTGGTGAACGGTGCTTCTGGTATCGCGGTAGGTATGGCAACCAACATTCCTCCGCACAACTTGACTGAGGTAATCGATGGCTGTCTGGCTTACATCAATAATGAAGAGATCACTATTGATGAGCTAATGGATTATATTCCTGGTCCTGATTTCCCTACGGCAGCGCTTATCAGTGGTCGTAAAGGCATTGTAGACGCGTACAAAACAGGTCGCGGTAAGATCTACATGCGTTCTAAAGCGGAAATCGAAACAGACAAGAATGGCAAAGAAACCATTGTTGTCACAGAGATTCCGTACCAGGTTAACAAAGCTCGCCTAATCGAAAAAATTGCTGAGCTGGTTAAAGATAAGAAAGTTGAAGGCATTAGTGCACTACGTGACGAGTCTGATAAGGACGGTATGCGTATTGTCATCGAATGTAAGCGTGATGCGGTAGGTGAAGTTGTTCTGAACAACCTGTACGCAAATACCCAGCTACAGACGACTTTCGGTATCAACATGGTTGCGCTGAACAATGGTCAGCCACAACTGTTTAACCTGAAAGATATGCTGAAGTGCTTCGTTGACCACCGCCGTGAAGTGGTGACTCGTCGTACTATCTTCGAATTACGCAAAGCTCGTGAACGTGCTCATATCCTTGAAGGTTTGGCACTTGCACTTGCAAATATTGACGAAATCATTGAACTGATCCGTCGTGCTCCAACACCAGCTGAAGCCAAAGAAGGGCTAGTAGCTCGCGGTTGGGACTTAGGCAATGTTGCAGCAATGCTTGAGCGTGCAGGTACAGATGCGGCTCGCCCAGAGTGGCTAGAGCCTCAGTTTGGTATCCGTGACGGTCAGTACTTCCTGACTGAGCAGCAAGCACAAGCGATTCTAGATCTTCGTCTACAGAAACTGACTGGCCTAGAGCACGAGAAGATTCTTGACGAATACAAACAGCTTCTAGAAGAAATCGCAGAATTAATGCACATCCTTGCAAGTACTGAGCGCTTGATGGAAGTAATCCGTGAAGAGCTTGAAGCCGTTCGTGATGGTTTCGGCGATGCACGTCGCACAGAAATCACTGCTGCAATCCATGATATCGACATGGAAGAGCTTATTGCTCGCGAAGACGTCGTTGTGACGCTTTCTCACGAAGGTTACGTTAAGTACCAGCTACTAAGCGACTACGAAGCTCAGCGACGTGGTGGTAAAGGTAAGAGTGCAACCAAGATGAAAGAAGAGGATTACATCGAGCGTCTGCTTGTTGCTAATACTCATGACAACATCCTATGTTTCTCTACTCGTGGTAAAACATATCGCTTGAAGGTATACCAACTACCGCAAGCTAGCCGCACCGCACGTGGTAAGCCAATCGTGAACATTCTTCCGTTGGAAGAGAACGAGCGTATTACGGCAATTCTACCTGTTTCTGAATTCAGCCCAGAGAAGTTTATCTTTATGGCAACGGGTGATGGAACGGTTAAGAAGACTTCTCTCGATCAGTTTGCGAACGTACGTTCTAATGGTCTGATTGCGGTTAACCTGCGTGAAGATGACTCACTGATTGGTGTTGATATCACTGATGGTGACAGTGACATCATGCTGTTCTCTAAAGCAGGTAAAGTGGTTCGATTTAGCGAAGATAAAGTTCGTGCCATGGGTCGTACTGCGGCAGGTGTACGTGGTATGAAACTGGCTGATGATGATCAGGTTGTTTCACTGATTGTTCCTTCTAACGAAGGTGACATTCTGACAGTGACGCAAAATGGTTACGGTAAGCGTACAGAGCTGGCCGAGTATCCAACGAAAGGTCGTGCAACTCAGGGCGTTGTGTCTATCAAGGTTTCTGAGCGTAACGGTAGTGTCGTTGGCGCGGTACAGGTAGAAGAAGGCGATGAGATGATGATGATCACCGACGCTGGTACTCTAGTCCGCACACGCGTAGCGGAAGTTAGTCAAGTTGGTCGTAACACGCAAGGTGTTACTCTTATCCGTACTGCTGAAGACGAAAACGTTGTAGGTTTGCAGCGTATTGATGAAGTGGAAGAAGCTGATTTGCCTGAAGGCGAAGAAGTAGAAGGTCAGGAAGGTGAAGTATCTGAAGCCGCTCCAGAATCTACACCAGACGCCGATGTCGATACTAACGCAGACGAGCAAGAATAATCGTTGACGTTATGTTTAAAAGCCGGGTTTTATCCCGGCTTTTTTGTATCTGAAATTCAGAGATCTTGCCTTCCCATCCCACCATGTTAGAAACAAATTAATGGTAATCAGTCGCTTAAGTTGAGAGTGATAAATTTCATCAATATCTAATTGATAAAACTATCTCTGACAAAGGTATGGCGCCAAAAAAATAACGTTATTACAAATAGTTACAGGTAAATAATATTTCAATAATATTGCGTGCATGAATGCGAAATTGCCTATAAAATTCGCAGCTTCTGTCTGTTCCACAACCAATATTAACTATCATGAAACTGTCACTGAAACAAAAACTCATCGGTGCCAGCTTATTAGCCGTTGTGCTAATGGCGAGTGCATTGACTTGGCTTTCTGCCGACCAACTTTTCCAGCAAACTCGCAATGGCGTAAATGCCAGAGCAGAAAGTCTAGCTACCGCTGCCTCGGAAGGTATTTCAGATTGGATTACCATCCGTGAGGATATTGCTAAAGCGTTTAACGATTACAGCCAAGAGCAAGACGTTGTTCCTTATCTTCAGCAGGCCCGCAAAGCGGGCGGCTTTGATGATATTTTCCTAGGCACGCCAGAAGGTGGTATGTTCCGTTCCCACCCTGAGCGCAATCGTGCGGATTACGATCCACGCGTTCGTCCTTGGTATAAAGATGCGAACGCAGCCGGTCGTCAGATCATTACCACAGCGTATAAAGATGCAATCACTAATGCACTGTTGGTTACTATTGCAGAACCTGTTCGTCGCAATGGCAAATTGGTAGGCGTAGTGGGTGCTGATGTATTGATTGACCAGCTTATCGATGATGTTATCAACCTAGATGCGGGTGAAAATGCCTACGCAATGCTGATTGATACGCAAGATGGCACATTCCTAGCACATCCGAACAAAGATCTTTCTCTCAAACCTGTGACTACGCTATCTAAAAAGCTGACAATGAGCGCGATTGAAAACGCTGCGAATTCAGGTGCAATGGAGATCATTGAGCGCAAAGGTCAGGAGAAATTCTACTTCTTCAAAAAGGTTCCTGGTACGCAGTGGATTTTCGCCATTGAGATGGATCGTCAAACAGAAGAAGCGGCGCACACCGCATTGCTGGAAAACCTGCTGCTGACGGCAACGATCATCACAATCATTGTTATCGCGGTGGTTTCTTGGCTGGTGAGCTTCTTGTTCCGCGATCTTGGACGCGTATCTAACGCTCTTGAAGAAATCGCATCTGGTGAAGGGGATCTCACGCAGCGCCTTGAACCTCGCAGTGATGATGAAGTGGGCCAATTGGCAACGAACTTCAACACCTTTGTTGGCAACATGCATGCGATGGTTTCCAAGCTAAGTCATGTATCGGCATCACTCTCAGAGCAAGCTAAGCAGACGGCCGAACACGCTGAAGAACGCAGTGCGCGTATTCGTCTCCAGCAAGATGAGATTAATATGGTAGCGACTGCAATCAATGAAATGGCAGCAGCAACCCAGGAAATTGCGGGCAATGCAGATAACACTGCACAAAACTCAACGGAAGCGGTGACAGCGTGTGTTCACGGTGGTAAGCAAGTTGTTCAGACTCAGTCTTCGATTCAGAATCTGGCCCAAGAAGTACAAGTTGCTACAGATGTTATCCAAGAACTTGAAACGCACGGTAATAGCATCAGCACGATACTATCCACAATTCAGGATATCGCTGAGCAAACGAACCTGTTGGCACTGAATGCTGCGATTGAGGCGGCACGTGCTGGCGAACAAGGTCGCGGTTTCGCTGTTGTTGCTGATGAAGTTCGTGTTCTTAGCCAACGCACCCATGCGTCGACGCAAGAGATTCAGCAAATGATCGAAACATTGCAAAGTACAACGGGTAAAGCGGTGAGCATTATGGGCGATAGCCGTCAGCTTGCAGACACCAGTGTCACCGATGCGGACTCAGCAGCGGTCAGCTTAACTCAGATTCAATCAGCGGTTGAGCAAATCAGCGATATGGCGACACAGATTGCTTCTGCCGCGGAAGAACAAGCCTCGGTAACCTCTGAGATCACTCGCAATACGGTTGGTATTCGCGATGTATCAAACGAGCTTGCTGATGAAGCTCACGACGCTGCAGCACAAGCCGCTCAGCTTTCAGAGCTGTCTCACGAACTAGAACAGGAAATTGGCCGCTTTAAACTGTAAGTGTCTAATTAAATGACGAAAGGCTCGGAATACTACCGAGCCTTTTTTATTGTCTTTGTATTTCCAAATTGGAAAAGAGGGATTAAATATATTTCAATTGTCGACAAGGAGAGCTCGGGTCTAAAATCCTTAAAAACAATAAGGAATATACAATGTCTGAAGCTCTCAACTCTTTCCAACAACGCGTACAAGAAATTGTCACTGATGCCAAATTAAACCCTAAACAGAAGAATCAATTCTTAGCCTTAGAAGCAGAGGCTAGCCTCCCTTATATGCCTGTCTCAGAGCCTGTTCGTCTTGCAATGGAAGAAGGCATTTTATGCGATATGTTTGAAGGTCATGCACCATTTAAACCGCGATATGTCTTGCCTGATTATGCCAAGTTTCTTCAACAAGGTTCTGAGTATCTAGAGCTAGAGCCAGCGAGTGATTTTGACGATGCTATTAACCTGCTGACAATCATTTATCATCATGTGCCGTCAGTGACTAATATTCCAGTATATCTAGGGCAGCTTGATGACGTATTGCTTCCCTATGTGGGTGAGTTAAGTGAGCAGGCGATCTATCAGAAGCTCAAGCGCTTTTGGATCATGCTAGACCGAACACTGCCTGATGCTTTTATGCACGTTAATATTGGTCCTTCGGATAACATCATTTGTCGAACGATCTTAAAAATTGATGCTGAACTCAAGCAAATTGCGCCAAATCTCACTTTCATGTATGACCCGACCGTGACACCGGATGATTTGTTAAGTCAGGCCACCAACAACATTTGTGAATGCAGTAAACCTCATATTGCTAACTATCCAATGCACGCGAGTAGCTACGGCGAAAAGCGATTTGGTATTGTGAGTTGCTATAACTCTCTACCTTTGGCCGGTGGGTCGAACACCCTGGTCCGAATGAACCTTAAGTTGTTGGCGAATCTAGCATCAGACACTGAAGACTTTCTCAATCAACTGCTGCCTTATTACAGTGAATTAATGGTCGAGCTGATGGACTCACGAAGTTCACATTTGCATGAGAAGTCAAATTTCTTTAAAGGCTTCTTAACCAAAGAAGGTTTGATTGACGAAGCGCGTTTTGCGCCAATGTTTGGCATCTACGGTATGGCTGAAGCGGTTAATCTTCTTATGGATAAGTCGGGAGAAAAGGGTTGCTATGGACATGACCTAGAAGCGAACGAGCTAGGCCATCTAATTTCTGAGAAACTGGCTGAAATCGTGCAAGGTTCAGAGGTGAAGTACGGTCTTGAAGGTAAGGCGCTTCTACATGCTCAAGGGGGGATTAGCCTCGATGAGGGAGTGACCCCAGGAGTTCGCATTCCTTATGGCACCGAGCCAGACCCAGTTGCTTATGTACAAGCAACCGCCAAGCACCATCAGCATTATACCTCTGGTATTAGTGATATTTTGACGATAGATGAAACGGTGAAGTCAAACCCGGAAGCGATGTTTAATTTGTGTAAGGGGGCGCTGAGTTCAGGGTATAGAGAGTTCACGGCCAATGTTGCTTCAAATGACTTGGTGCGAGTTACTGGCTATATGATCAAACTGTCAGATATAGATAAGTTCTCAGAGCAAGGTTCGCGCAAAAATACAACTTTCCTTGGCGCTGAAGCGGCTAACAATACAGGGATTTTGGATAGAGCTCCGCGAGTTGTGAGTATGGAAAGTCAGCCGGTTTACAAATAGGGTAAGCATATGAGCGAAAGGCAGGCCATTGTTAGCCGTATCCTCAAGTTCTCGTGCGTGGATGGACCAGGTAATCGACTGGTCCTTTTCCTACAGGGGTGCAATTTTAACTGCATTAACTGCCACAACCCCCATACGATTAATTATTGTAATCACTGTGGGGATTGTGTCGAAGGGTGCCCAGAAAATGCGCTGTCATTCGACACGAACCAGAAAGTCGTGTGGGATGAGAGCAAATGTACGCATTGTGATCAGTGCATTGATGTTTGCACGCATCGTTCTAGCCCTAAAGTGCGTCACTACTCGGTATCAGAAATCATCCATCTGATAAACGAACAAAAGTGGTTTATCAGCGGTGTCACGATATCCGGTGGCGAAGCAACAATGCAGCTGCCTTTTATTATCGCGTTATTCAAACGCATCAAAGAAGACAAAGAACTTTGCCATCTTACCTGTTTCATTGACAGTAATGGTTACCTAGGTGAGTCTGGTTGGGATAAGGTTCTGCCTTATCTTGACGGTGCAATGATTGACCTTAAATCTTGGCAGGAAGAGACACATCACTGGCTAGTAGGGCGTGATAATCACAAGGTGGTTCACTCAATACGCTATTTGGCAGATAAGCAGAAGTTGTACGAGCTTCGCTTACTGCACATCCCGAACAGAAGTGATCTGGATAAAGAAGTTACACAGGTCGCCCGTCTTATTAATACGCTGCCTGACAACGTTAATGTGCGGCTAAATGCGTTTCAGCATCATGGCGTGATGGGTGAAGCGCTAGAGTGGCCGAAATGTACAGAATCGCAAATGTTGCAGTTTCATGATGCTTTGCGACCACTGATTCACCAAAACATTCAGCTACCCAGTGTTTATGTCTAAACTGGTTTAATCAGTTGAGAGTGCAACCACTTCAGAGCTGGGTCGTTTAGGCTCGCTTGGTTCCAGACCAAGCTGTAAGTAACCTTTCCATAGGAAAACGGCAGAGGCTTTTGGATCAGAGTTTCTGCCTGCAGCGATTTCTCTGCCCACATTTTCGAACAAGTTAGTAACAACTCAGTTTGGTGACAGATAACCGCTGCCGAACCAAAATCAGCGACGGAGATGGCGATGTTTCTCGGTGTGAACTGCTGGGTGAGTTTCTGCTCAAAGTAGGGGGCGGACAGATCCTTATCCAAAATACCGATGTGCTGGTAAGCGAGATACTGTTCAGTGTTCATCGATTGGTTAGCCAGAGGGTGCGTTGGACTCATCAAACAGACCATTTCATCCTCCTGAATCTGCTCCCAGACCAGATCGCGACTGCGTGTTGGCGGTTGGCTGATATCGTGAGGTAAAATCATAAAATCAACTTGCCCACGCAGCAGGGCATCAAAGCTGAGCTCTTCTTTGGCGAAAATCTGGATGTTAGCTGACGTTAACTCCCGACCGATTTTGGTGATTCTCCCAGAAAACAGCTCGAAGGTACTCTCGCGCATCGATAGCGATACCGTTCCGGAAAAATTCTTCGGTTCAAACTCCCCTTGATGGAGAATTCCGTTCATACAAGCAAGGATCTTGTGTACGTCTTTGGCAACGGACAGCGCAAAGGGGGTGGGGACCAGTGACGTTCCTTCCCGATAAAAAAGTTCATCCTTAAGTTGTTCTCTAAGCTGACTGAGTGTTTTACTGACGCTTGATGGGGTAACACATAAAACTTGAGCGGTTCCACTGACACTGTGCGTACTTAATAGTACATGCAATACCGTCAGGTGCTTTAAGCTGATTCGAGAAAGGGCAACGTAGTCCATTGAAAAGGCCAGAAAAGAAAGACGGGCCAGTTATACCTGTGATGGCCTAAATTAGATACGAGCCTGATCAAAAATTCTGTCAGTTGTAAGTGGTCGATTTATCTAGGAACCGTTTAACCACGTCATGCTAGGATTAGGCAGAATGAGAAATTCAGAAGAATGAAATGGAAAACCACAGCGACCAGATAATCCAATGGATTGAAAAAGACAGTTTTCGGATGCGCGCTTTAGAGTGTGTTTTTAAGTCCGAGATCCCTCAAGCTTTTTTAGCCGCAGGATTTGTCAGAAATCTAGTGTGGGATGTGTTACACAACAAAGAAACCCCGACACCACTCAATGATCTTGATGTCATCTATTTTGATTTGGATGAATCCAATCCAGAACGATACAAGGCTTACGAATTGGAGCTTCAGAAGTTGATGCCGGACGCGAACTGGCAGGTTAGAAACCAAGCCATGATGCATGAGCGCAATGGTGATCGCGCGTATACGGATTTGATTGATGCCATGAGCTTCTGGCCGGAAAAAGAAACCGCGGTGGCGATTAGACAGCTTGCGCGTGGTGAGTACCAGTGCCTTTCATCATTTGGTTTTGATAGCTTGTTTGAACTGCAAGTGTCGCATAACCCAAGCAGGGATATAACAATTTTTAAGCGCAGACTTCAATCTAAAAACTGGCTTACGATATGGCCTAATCTCATAATTGATATAACAAACACTAATGATCAATAGCTGCACTAAACTCTTATATGAGAGGTTTACTGTTCTAGGAGTTTATCATGCAGCGTTATTTGAACATTTTATTGGTGCCTTTACTGTTCATATCTCCATTAGCGTTATCGGTTGAAGATGCGCAGCAAGAGGAGAGTAATGCGACGAAGTCACCACCTGAATTTTCGTCTATGGATACCAATGAAGACGGACAGATATCCAAAGAAGAGTTCGACCAATTTCGTAAACCGGAAGGCTCTGAAGATGAAGACAATTCTGAGAATGAAAGCGGTTTGAGTGCCTTTTCATCGTTCGACAAAAACAAAGATGGCTTTGTTTCAGAAAGTGAACTTGCCGCCCATGCAAAATATTCGAATCCAGGTAATGGCACAGGCGAACTAAAAAATAAGCCTGATAGCGGTGAATCTGAAGCTAGAAGTAACAGCAGCAATGGCAAGGGCAACAGTGGCGGGAAAGGAAATAGCGGCGGAAATAAAGGTGGTGGTAACAAAGGAGGAAGTGATAAAGGGGGCAACAAAGGTGGTAAAGGCAAAGACAAGTGAAGACATATAGAACATCTCACCTGCTAGTATTTGCTTGTGCGGTGTTCTCCCAGATATTAAGGCTTATTGATTAAAATACACACTTGGAGTGACACCAAAACGCGCTTTAAAAGCAGTGATAAAACTGCTGGTATTACTGTAGCCACAGGACAGTGCGACACAAGTGATACTTAAGCCTTTTTCCAACATAGGCAATGAGCTGACGAGTCTGGCTTGTTGCCGCCAGAAGCCAAAAGCCATCCCGGTTTCTTTCTTGAACAGCCGACTCAAAGTCCGTGTACTGGTACTAAAATCATGCGCTAACTCTGTTTGCGAGCGAGCGTCATCTGGTGTTGCTAATAGGGTATCGGCGATTTGGCGCATTTTTGCCTCCTTGGGTAGAGGTAAATAGAGATTACTCGCAGGGGCAAGGTGAATCTCATCCAGCAGGACTTGAAACTGTCGCTGTTGAGGCGCTGTCATCGCTGATAAGTCGAAATGGGTAATTCGCTCAATGAGAGCTTGAATAAGGGTGTTGGATTGAATGACCTTCGCTTGTTGCGGAAAGGCATTGAGCCAAGTTAAAGGTACGTAGATCATGACTGCTTCTATGTCAGCCACAACATCAGATCTGTGTTGTAAATGGGGAGGAATCCAGCCTAGGCATGCGGGAGTAATCGTCCATTGCTGATCACTTGTTTCAATCGTAAATATACCCTTGTTCAACCAGTAAAGCTGCGCATACTCATGCTGGTGCCATTCGGTTTCGGATGCCGCTGGGTGATGAATCTTCAATAATTCAATGCAATTCATATGGCGTAATAAGTAAATATTATGTCTATTTAAAGAAATTATGCCTGCTCGTTAGCCGTTATTCTATCCCTGTGTTTGAGGTTTCAAGCGTTATGACTTGGCAACCTCACGTAACAGTAGTTAAAAGAGGATTGAAAAATGGATAAGAATACATCTCTAGCGCAGCAGCTTTCGGCGGTTAACCACAAAATAGTTGCTGAAGGTCAGGTACTGCCGATCGTAACATTGAAAGATGGCACTAAGATTCCAACCGGAACCGTTGGGGCGATGCTGCACAATATAATCAGATACAACGAAGGGGAGCGTGGCGAAGTTGTGCAGGATTTAAAATTAGCCATTCCAGCATTGGCAAGCTTTGGGTTGTTTGAATTGTTTACGCCAGAAGAATGGATCCTAGGGGATAATCCGGGCCGTTGCTTTGTAGGGCGTTTGGCTCAGGCTTACATTGAACAGGGAACCGTAGAAGGTTTTAAGGGATAGTAAGTTAGAGAAAGACGCCCAAGTGATGACTTGGGCGTCATTGATTAGTCAACCAAACCGTATTCTCTGCTCAGTACATCGATAATTTCTTGTTTCGGATTGGCACTCAGTTTGATCGGTTGCCCGGTGATCTTCTCTGCGATGCCTGTATAGGTCTGTGAAATGTCCATCAGCGCCTCAAGCGGAAGCTCGTTATCGCGCGCTAAAGCTTCACGCTCAGGCATACGTTCTTTGTTAAGCAGAATATCAGGATCAGGGAAGTGGTTAAGTAAGAACTGGCGGAAGCCTTCTTTAGAGTTCTCAACAATATGACCGTTTTTGTATTCTTGCTCATCCCAAATACGAGAAGAGTCTGGTGTGCCCACTTCATCCATGTAAATCAGCTTTTCATTGCCTGAGGCATCGTGCACATAACCAAATTCAAACTTGGTATCAACGAAGATTTGCTCAACTTGAGACAGAGCGTTACTGATCACAGCAAACCCTTCGCTCAGCAGTTTTTCATACAGGCTGATATCGTTCGCGCTAGAGAAGTTGAACGCAGCAAAGTTATCTTCGATGTTCTGACGCGTGATATTCACATCGTCAGCTTCCGGGACACCGGGAATGCCTTTCAGAATGCCTTTAGTTGACGGTGTCATCAAAAGCTCAGGTAACGCGGTGTCTTTCTTCAACCCTTCTGGCAGCTGGATTCCGCAGAAGTTACGCTCGCCTTTGTCGTAAGCGCGCCACATTGAGCCAGTAATGTACTGACGACAAATCGCTTCAATCATGATTGGTTTCGCTTTCTGCACGATCCAAACCAAAGGGTGAGGAATATCCAAGATATGGCTGTCCGCTAGACCGTTCTCTTTGAAGAGTTTAAACCAGTGATTGGAAATCGCGTTGAGTGCCGCTCCTTTTCCGGGAACGCCCTTTAATCCGCCTTGCCCGCGCCAGATACAGTCGAATGCAGAGATGCGGTCGCTGATGACCATAATGGCAAGCGGTGCATCTTCCGCAACATCGTAGCCTTTTTCCTTAATCAGACGTTGGCTGTCTTCCTCTGTTAGCCAGTATACAGAGCGTACTTTGCCACTATGAACGGGTTTGTTGGTACGAATGGGAAGATCATCATTAACAGCAAGAACTTGATCAGCGAGACTCATTTAGACATTCCTATCTTTGTCAAAAATGGAAGGTTGCCCGTGAGAGGCAATCGATTTGCAGAGAATCATACCAGAACTAAATTAACCTTCCAGAGAAAAAGCAAACGTTTGCTTGTAAATATTCTTTAGGAATTAGAAATTAGCTAAAAACAAAAAAGCCTCTCGAAAAGAGAGGCAGAAGACAGTGCAAATGAAATTAGTGGAATTGATTGTGGCTTTCAACAAAGAAGACTTCGCAATGGTATTGGCTCGCGAGATCACGAAGCAATGATTGTTCTACGAGTTCAATATTATCTGAGGCGACAACGGCGCTGGCATTACCGGATTTAATTGCTTTTACTACGATTTCAAACTCGGATTGTGTTTGCGAAGACTTCATCTGAATGATCTTTTTACAGCTGACATTGTATGAAGAGAATTGTTCGTAATCTGGACGAGGGCATTCGGCAGTGAACAAGATCCATTGTTTCTGGTTAGACAACCCTGCTAAACGGCTGAGCGTCGAGTCTGCAATGTTCATTGGTTGCGTTGGTTGAGCCAATACATTGAATTTAGAAACTGAGCGATTTGTAGTGTGTACCTGAAACATAATTACTGTCCTTACATACATGCTGTATGCTTATACAGTAGTTTGATTGTGCCAGTTGATCAAGCAATATTTGTTGTCTTTTTGTACGTTTATTTTGTGTGGCATCTGAAGTTTGTTATTTAACTGTTTGTTTTTAATCGTTATTTTTCACTCCGATTGTGGCGATGTGATGAGATAGAAGTATGAGGAAATGTGATCTAAAACACTATTTTTCATACAGTGTTATACAGTGGTTTTCGAGGCGCTTGAATAACGTCTAGTGATGCGGAAAGTAAAGAAATGCACATGTTGAGTTTCATGTGACCTTTGTATCGGGGATTTTATTCATCAAGTGCCACCATATTCTCAGTAGATATATTATTGAGAATGAAAATAGGAGCGGACTTTTCTTGGTAATTCTTGAACAAATCTGAGACTATCGGAAATTCCCGAATTAACAGAATAATAATTAAAGAGAATTTGTATTGAACTCAGAAAGCAAAGCCGCTTGGATTCTTGTTGCCACTACCGCATTGGCCGGTTTAGGGTGGATTTTTTCCAAAGAAACGATTCAAGGTTTACCGCCATTTGGCTTTGTCGGTTTACGCTTTGTGGTCGCTTCAATATGCTTGCTTCCTTTCTGTTTCAAATCACTCAAACAACTCAGCCTAAAACAGCTCGCTCAAGCAATGGGTGGCGGTTGTATTCTGGCGCTTGCGCTTCTTGCTTGGGTACATGCTATCGCAGTCAGTGAAACCCTTGGTGAAGGGGCGTTTATTGTTAGCTTATCTATGATTATTGTTCCTATAGTAGCTTGGGCGCTGTACAAGGAACGGCCAAAGCGTGCGTTCTGGATTGCGATGCCGATTGCGGTATCCGGTCTGGCATTTCTTTCTTTACAAGGAGAGTGGAACAGTTCAGCTGGGCAACTCTGGTTCTTAGCCAACGCCTGTCTACTTGCTTTGCATTTCAATGTGAATAGCCGACTAGCACAAAACCTACCGGTACTTACACTGACTTGTATTCAGCTATTTGTTACTGGCGTTATTGCTTTAGTGGCTTCCGCTTTGTTTGAGACAGTACCTGTTAGTGTGGATGCCAGCATTTGGGGATGGTTTGCTGCCAGTGCCGTTCTTGCGACCAGCTTGCGATACGTGATGCAGACGCTTGGCCAGAAACACAGCAATCCAGGCAATGCCGCCCTTATCATGCTACTTGAACCGATCTGGACCGTGATACTCAGTATCCTTTGGTATGGTGAACAGCTCTCGGCCAACAAACTGCTAGGGTGTAGTTTGATTTTATTCGCTCTGATTTTCTACCGCACAGATGGACGTCTCTTGAGACTCAAACGCTAATCCTCATATTTCACTAACTGGTCCGATGTCACATCATGGAGTATTTGCTCTGTTCATTTATTGGCTTATTGCTAAATTGAAAAATGTAAATACATTGTTAAATTGGCAGTTCGAATGAAGCTTCATACCATTGATGGTTATATTCAGAAAATGTACTTAGCCGAGTATCCAGATAAGCTGATGTTACTGGATGGGGCGAGTAGGGCAGATGTTCCATATTTAGAGCGATACATCACTGAAACGCTCGGGAAGCCTTTTCACTCCCTCAAGGTGGTGGTGGTGACCCACATGCACCCAGATCACGCTGGAGCTGCTCACAAGCTGAGAGAGCTGACGGGCTGCAAAATTGTATCAGCTGAGAAAGACAAGCAATGGTACGGTGGATGGGATGGCATCTTAATGCACTTGACGGATCTGGCTTTGGCTCGCTGGGTCGCAGGGAGAATGAAGCGTCCTAAGCGAAAATTATGGTATTCGCGAAACCTGCACCCTGATATTAAGCTCTCCGATGGGCAATCCATTCCCTGTTTTGAAGATTGGAAAGTGCTAGAGACCCCAGGTCATACTGATCGAGATCTATCTCTTCATCATGAGCAGCAAGATATCCTTTATGTCGCGGACTTAATGGTCGAAGTGAAGAAACGACTGATCGCTCCTTTTCCTATTTTTCATCCGAACAAGTACCGCCATTCCCTCCATCGTGTTTACGCAATGGAACCTAAAACATTGTTACTTGCCCACGGAGGCGAGGTCCAGTTTGATCAAAGCGCTTATGATCACTTACTCAAAGTCGCGCCGCGCACTCCTGCCACCCATTGGCGAGCAACGAAAGTGAAGTTACGTGGTTTACTCGGTGCGTTGTGGGCATTTGGAGTGAAGAAAAAGCGCTGAGTGACAGCGGATTTGAACAAGAAATAGCATAACAATGGGAGTGGATACAGAACGGTATTGTCACTGATAATAATGCAGATTAGAATGCGAAATCTTTTCATTTGCAATATAACAAGATGTCCCGAATTCTAGTCGTTGATGATGATATTGAACTGTGTGCACTGCTAGTGGACGTGCTCTCTGCAGAAGGCTATCAAGTAGAGAGCGTTCATTGTGGCGAGAGCGCGCTGCAATACATTGAGAAAAAGCCTGTTGATCTCGTCCTCCTTGACGTTATGTTACCCAAACTCAACGGCATGCAGGTCGCGAAGCGTATCTGCCAACGATTTGCCACGCCGATATTGATGCTAACTGCACTGAATGATGAAGCGTCGATGCTTGACGGTTATCAGGCAGGTGCAGACCAATACATTGCTAAACCTTTTAAAGTGCCTGAGTTGTTGACTCGTATTAAAGCGATTTTCCGTCGAGTTGGATTGGAAAAACAGCGCCAATCAGGCTGCCAGAGCAGTGTAGGTTTTGCTGAACAACTGTCCGGTGTGCCACTGACAGGCACAGAATCCGATCTACTCAACTACCTTATGCGTAATGATGGCGTGGTTGTGTCCAAAGCAGAGCTTCAGATCGAAGTACTGAAAAAAGAACTCAGCCCCTTTGACCGAAATCTGGATATGCATATCAGCAATGTTCGCCGCAAGTTGGTTGAAGCGGGTTTGTCGAAACAACACATCAAAACAGTGCGTGGCAAAGGCTATAGCTTTGTTGACTCTGTCAGGGGTTAGCCGTGTTTTCTCTTCGATGCCCTGAGGCCATTGCAACGCGTAAGGATGCACTGGTCTTTCAATTATTCAGCTACATGTCCGCTGTCATCATTTCAATTTTGCTTCTTCAAGCTGTAGCGGAGCAAGCGTTAATGAAAGCGGTACTAAAAGTGCCGCCAGCCCTGAAAGCGCAGATGTTAACGTTAGCTGAAGAGGCTAATGTACTGATCGAAGAAGGGGACATGGACGACTTAGCCGATTGGGCAAATGCGCAACCCTTTTATCTGTTCGTTTTGAATGAAGAGAATAAGCCGCTTTCTCATCGCCAGATGCACCCACATTTTGAATTCAAGCTTCGTTTTTTGCGAGAGCTTGATGGACCACTCAATGACCAAGTCAGCAAACCTCTGATAGGTATTCCGCTAATAGAAAGAAATACTTTGGTTATTCAGCTACCTAGTGAGGTGCATCCGGCTCACCGTTTTATTGTTTATCTGACGGTGAGCAAAATTATCATCGCCATTATCATGTTGATTCTTTTTTCTCAGATATTGGCGCGTAAGTTACAGCGGCCTCTAGACCGGTTACGTGAAGCCAGTAATAAGCTTTCTCAGGGCAATTTTCGAGTCAATGTTGTCAGTGAGTTGAACTCCAATATTACGGAGTTTAACCAGCTTGCCCATGATTTTGATGGCATGACCCAAGAGATTCACTCACTGGCTGAGAAACAGCGTAGGCTGATTAGAGACGTGTCTCATGAGCTTAGAACGCCTTTAGCTAGGCAAAACTTAGCGTTGCATTTACTGCGCAGAAAAGCCGGTGAAGAAGAGCAAGCTTTGGTTGACCGATTAGAAAAAGAGGTCGATGAAATGGACAAGTTGGTGGGTGAAATCTTAGAGTTCAGCCGACTAGAGAACTCTCGTTACGTGACCGACGTTCAGCCTGTCTGCCCAGAAAGTATTGCGAATACGCAAGTAAACCAAAGTCGACTTCAGCTGGGAGCGGAGCAAAAACTGGTTCTCAATGTAGCGCCCTCTCTTCCTATGTTACATGCTGACGAACGTTTAATTTTGCGCTGTCTTAGCAATCTAATATCAAACTCAATGAAATATGCAGGGTTGGATGCACACATCGAGGTGTCGATTAAAGCCTCTTCTGAACACGGCAATCAGTATTTAGTGTTTGACGTCGCGGATGATGGGCCGGGTATTCCTGAAGCTGCGCTAGAGGATATCTTCAGCCCATTTACTCGGATGGAGTCGGCACGCGACAAGCAGTCAGGGGGCTACGGTTTAGGATTGGCAATTGTCAAAGAAGCCATGACTTTGATGAAAGGCGAGGTCAGGGCGCAGAATCGTTCGCCTCATGGCCTGAGTATTCAGCTCTATTTTCCAACAAAAGCACAGCCTTAATGGCTGTGCTTTTCATTATGGATGTCAGTGTTTTCTGTATTTATACCCTTGTAAGCAAGAGAGTGTTGCCGATGTTGCGGTAAGTTTGACTGCTCTCAGAACAAAATTATTATTCCGCACACCTGTAGAGGCTTTCATTCACCGGTGAACTTAATATTTATGTATCGATAAATTTACGAATGCAAAGAATGTAAATTTAATGCAAATGATATTGGTTATTACTTATATTCTCGCCGAAATAATTAGTCAGGCGGCTTTTGGGGTCGTCATTTAATTCGGAGATGAATATGTTTACTAAGAGTCAGTTAGCACTGGTCATCGGTGCTGTATTAGCTGCACCTTCAGTTAGCGCGCAAACCACTCAGACTGATGAGCACATGGTTGTTGAAGGCCGTGAGTATGGTTATAAGGCTGACACAAACTCGACATCAATGCGTATGGAAATGAGCCAGTTGGAAACGGCTGGTCAAGTTACCGTCATTGATAGTCAGGTGATAGAAGAGCAGCGTGCAACGACTCTTGGAGATGTTCTGAAAAACGACGCTAGCGTGAGCGCGGGTGGCACAGGACGTAACCGTGAGCGCTTCTCACTGCGCGGCTTTGACGTTCAAAGTTCTTCTGGTTTCCTTCGTGATGGCCACCAACACTGGTCTCACTACCGCCAGCCTGTCGAATTACTGGAACGAGTAGAAGTACTAAAAGGACCGTCTGGTCTTCTTTACGGTATTTCAGCTCCGGGTGGCTTGATCAACATGGTGGCAAAGAAGCCAACATACGATACTCAGATTCAAGTCAGTCAAGATATTGGTTCAGATGACCAGTCTCGTACCATGGTAGATGTGAGCGGGTCACTCAATGACGCTCAGACGCTGCGAGCTAGAACTATTGTATCGAAAGAGAGCTACAGTTCATGGCGCACGTATGGTGATGGTTCAAAACCTCAAACTGAGCGACTTGTCGCTGGTCTGTTCGTTGATTACGACGTAAATGACGATATGACAGTTTCTGTTCACTACGACAAAACCAACGATAAAGGCAGCGTTGATTCGGGTGCAGTTTATACGCTGGACGGCCAACTGGTTGGCAGCAAAGAGCACATCTGGGATGCACAATGGTCTGAGATTGAAAATGACGTAGAGAACATTGGTTTCAACGTCAACGCAACGCTGACAGACGTATGGAGCCTGAAAACAGGTTACAACTATCAGGATTTCGAACGTGTAGATATTGAAAGCTACCCGGGATTCTCTAACCTAAATTCTGATGGAACGGGTACTGTGTCTCATGGCGGTAGCAACCGTCATGATAAATGGCGATTCCGCACAGCTTATTTTGACCTGGTTGCGAACACTGAGATGTTCGGTGTCGAGCACCAACTCCTAATGGGGTCGAACTGGCTAGGATACAGCTATGATCGCGACCAGAAAGGGTTCAACAGTCAGGATGTGGCGCCGGGCGAATCGGTATCTGTGCCAACATTTAGCGGGAGCGATAAAGTCAGCCACAGCGCTTACGATACTTGGGGCTTCTACGCTCAGGATATGGTGACGCTGAACGAACAATGGCAAGTCATTGCAGGCCTGCGTTTTGACCGTAAAGTCGCAAATGGTGTTGCAGAAGAACACGTCGCTCCAAAATTGGGTGTGATTTACCACCCAGCTGACAATGGTAGTGTTTACCTGTCTTACTCAGAAAGCTTTGAGCCTCAAGGTCAGGTATCAAGCGGAAGCCGTACTTACCTCAACGATGGTGCTTTGCTGGATGCGAAAACAGGCGTTTCCTATGAGCTAGGGGCTAAGTGGGAGCTGCTGGATAATCGTCTGTTTGTTTCTGGTGCTGTATTTGATATCACTCAGGAAAACATCTCGATGGATGTTGAAGACACAGCAACAGGGAATTACATCAAGACTCAAAACGGTCAGCAAGAGCACCGTGGCGCGGAATTGTCAGCACAAGGCTTTGTGACAGAGCGTTTCTCGCTAACGGGTTCGGCTATGTACTTGGGTGCTGAAATCACACAGCACGAGACTTATGCAGGGAACCGCCCTGTGGATGTACCTGAGTTTGCGGCGAGCGTTTGGTCCAGCTACGCGGCAACCAACGAAGTTGATCTCAATGTCGGTGTGATTTACGAAGGTTCTCGCTACGGTGACGATGCGAACACGTTCAAGAAAGATGCTTACACACGTGTCGATATGGGTATGGCCTATACGCTCAAATACGATGAAAACCTTGATATGGTGGCTCGCCTGACGGTCGAAAATGTGTTTGATACAGATTACCTTGCTGGTGGTGGTTCAACATCTTCAAAACACGCTTATGCCGAAGACGTTGTGATTGGTGAAGGTCGAAACTATATGGCGACTCTACAAATTAAATACTAAAACACAATACGGTTAATCAACTTTGATACATTAGGGGAAAGGCATGGTCTTTCCCCTAAATGCATATTGAGCATATGGTTGATTGAAATTTTATGTAATCGCGTTACTATGTCGGGCGAGTGAAAATGAGATTGCTTCTCACTAATCAGTTTGACATCATTGAAAATTACACGTTATGAATCTATTTAAAACCAGTTTGGCGTTGATGGTTGCGACAGCAGGCTTCAGTGCAACGGCCTCGAGCCTTGATAGCGCTCAATCCATTCAAAGTAAAACCAATTCCTCATCCGCTGCGAGTCAGAAACGTATTGATGTCAGTGCTGAAAATACACTTAGCCTTCAAGCTGAAATTGAACAGCTTCAGGAAGAAGTAAAAAACCTTGAGGTTTATCGCTCTCACCTGACGGCGTTAGTCAAAAGCCAAGAGCAGGAAGCGGGTAACCTTGAAAATCAAATTGATGAGATAAAAACCACTCGTCAGGGTGTAGTTCCACTGATGTATCAGATGATCGCCGGTCTAAAAGCGTCGATTGCTGATGATATGCCGATCAAACAAGAGCAGCGCAAAGAGCGTGTCGCGAAGTTGGAAAAAATGATGACTCGCGCTGATGTGAGCGATGCAGAGAAGTATCGTCGTATTCTAGAGGCGTATCAGATAGAGCTTGATTACGGTACCAAACTTGGTTTGTATCAAGGCCAGATTGCGGTAAGTGAGGGCTCGCGTGAAGTCGACATCCTTCATCTTGGTCGCGTTTCACTGGTAGCTCGCAGCCTGAACGGCACGAAATTCTGGTCATGGAACCAGTCAGATAAACAGTGGCAGAGTGTCGATAGCTCGATGAAATCAGAGTTAGACAAAGCGTTTAACATCGCAGCGAAGCAAGCGGCGCCAAGCTTGATTACTCTCCCAGTTTCTCTAAACGTTGCGGAGGCGAAATAATATGAAACGTACGTTAATTGCTTCCCTTATCGCTCTTGCTGGCCTGTCGTGTAACACTCAAGCTTCTTCTGAGTTGGTCAACAAAGCTCAGGCTGAAAACCAACAGCAAGCGAAACATAACGTCGCTCGCGAGTCAGGTTTTAAGCAGACTGAAAAAGAACTTAAAGCGCTCAAAGCACAACTGATCAAGCAGCGTGACGATTTGCAAACGCAAAATGACAAACTAGCGGCAAAGTTCAGTGACAACGAAAATACCTTAGCTCGCCTGGAAGAAAAACTCCGCTTAGAGACAGGAAGTCTAGGTGAAGTATTTGGCGTTGTGCGTCAAAACGCTAAAGAGTTGGAGTCTGAACTGCAGTATTCAGTGACCTCAGCAGATGCACAAACTCATGCCAGTGTGGTTAATGAGATTGTCGCAGCGACAAAACTGCCTTCTATGTATCAACTTAATGGTCTTTGGAAAGCGTTGGAAGAGCAGATCAAAGCCAGTGGTGAAGTGGCATCAACTGAAGTCCGTTTTGTTAACGGTGACGGGGTAGCTCAAAGCGAATCAGCCCTTCGACTTGGTTCGATTGGCTTAGTTGGAGCGCAGGGTTACTTAAACTGGAATGCCGCAAAAGGTGAAGCTCAGGCTTATATTAAGCAACCTGAGCAAGCGCCAACCATTTCATCTCTTTCTCCTTTAACAAATGGGCAGGTTGAGAACATTGTTCTTGATCCTTCTCGTGGTGTGATGCTGGAGCAACTGGCGCACAGCCCAAGCCTGATGGACAGACTACAAGCTGGTGGTGTGGTAGGTAAGATCATTCTTGGTCTGCTTGCGATTGGCTTGATCATAGCTGTAGTACGTGGCGTGAGTTTGTCTATTGCTCGCCAGAAGATTCGTGCTCAACTGAAGTCACCTCAAAATCCGGGTAATAACCCACTTGGCCGTGTGTTATCCGTTTACGGCAAAGAGAAAAACCTCAGTGTTGAAGCGCTTGAATTACGTTTGCTTGAAGCTGTCGTTGATGAGCAAGCAACGCTGGAAAAAGGATTGTCCATGCTCAAACTGTTGGCTGCTTTGGCACCAATGCTGGGTCTTCTGGGTACGGTTACGGGTATGATTGAAACGTTCCAGGTCATCACTCAGTTTGGCAATGGTGATCCTAAAGTCATGGCAGGTGGTATTTCGATGGCACTTGTGACCACCGTACTTGGTCTTGTTGCCGCTATGCCTCTTCTTCTGGCTCACAATATTCTGAGCTCGCAAGCCGAAACGATTCGCAACATCCTTGAGAAACAGGGAATCTCTCTAGTCGCTGAACAAGCGGAGAAAGATCTCAAGCCATCTCAGGAAGCGCTAGGGAATGTTGCCTAATGGATGCAATATTTGCATTGTTACCTGAAGCATTGGCTGGCAGTGACTGGCTACTCTCGTTGCAAAACTTTATGCAGCAGGGTGGTCAGGTGCTGTGGTGGCTGTCTGGTGTGGTAGCGTTATGCTGGCTATTGATTCTAGAGCGCATCATCTATCTGTTCGTCGAATTTCCCAAGCATAGAGCAAATTGGGTCGAAGCTTGGCGTGAACGGAGCGACCAAACTTCTTGGTATGCTCGTTCTATCCGCGAAGGGTGGTTATCACAAGCACACAGCCAGCTATATCAAAACCTGAATATCATTAAGGTTCTGGTTGCCATTTGCCCTATGTTGGGTTTGCTGGGCACAGTGACGGGTATGATCTCCGTTTTTGATGTCATGGCTAACCAAGGTAGCAGCAACCCTAAATTGATGGCTTCAGGCATCTCGCTAGCCACATTACCAACAATGGCAGGTATGGTCGCCGCATTAACGGGTATGTTTTTCCATGCGCGATTAATGAAAGCATGCCAGTTGAGAGAAATTAAATTAGAAAAATCTTTAAGGAGTCAGCGATGAGACTCGGTCGACGTCACCATAAACAAGATGAAGCTCAGATTGACCTGACTTCTATGCTTGATATCGTTTTTATCATGTTGATCTTCTTCATCGTTACCAGCTCGTTCGTACGTGAATCTGGTGTTGAAGTGAATCGCCCTCAGGCATCTAATGTGGTGAGTCAGAAGGACGCTGGCATTTTTGTCGCGGTGACTTCTGCAAACGACATTTATATTGATAAGCGCAACGTTGATATTGAACGTGTACAAGCGACACTGGAGCACTTGTTGTTGGATAAACCTGACGCTTCGCTGGTTATTCAGGCAGATGAACATGCCTACAGCGGTACTGTAGTGAAAGTAATGGATGCGGCGAAAGGTGCTGGTGTTAAGAACATAGCGTTGGCAGCGGAGAAGAAGTAGTGGGACGTTTGTTAATTGCAACGCCACTGGCTGCCGCATGTGCGTTATCTATTTTCAGTTTTATGGCATGGATGGTGGACAGCGGTCATCGCAGAGCTCCTGAGCCAAGCGAGTCGCTGAGCTTTAATATGGTGATGGTGGAAAATGAGCAGGATGTTCAACGTCGCCAGCGAACGGTGCCTGAGCAGCCAAAAGCACCAGAAGTACCAGAGCAGATGCCAACTTCCCAAGCCAATACCGAATTGTCGCAGATCTCACCGATTTCACAGCCGTCGCTTGGCCTGAATACAAGTATTGAAGGTTTGGCGATCAGCGCGCCAACGTTTGGTGACTTTGGCGTCAACCAACAAGTCATGCCTTTATATCGAGTCGAACCGCGTTATCCAGCCAAAGCCTTGAAGCGTAAAGCAGAAGGCTATGTGATCCTGAAGTTCACTATCGATCCTACGGGTAAGCCGCGAGATATCGATATCGTCGAAGCCAATCCAAAGCGCATGTTTGAACGCAATGCAATACAGGCGCTTCAGAAGTGGAAGTATCAGCCTAAAGTAATGGATGGAACCGCTGTATCTCAGGAAAACCAAACTGTAAGACTGGAGTTTAAGTTAGCCAAATGATGAAACGATTAGCCCTTATCGCTTTGCTTCTGGCTTCGCCAATAACCGCGGCTCAGGAGCTGACTCAATACACTGCGGTTCGTGTTCAGAAAGCCAATGAACTCGCTCAGGAAGAACAGCTTAAAGAAGCGATTACTGTACTTAAAGAAATCGACACCTCGCGCGACTACGACAAGGCATTTGTCGCTCGTATGTTGGCGGTATTCTACTGGCAAGATGGCAACACAAAGCAAGCCATTTCGAAAATGGAGTATGCGGTTGAAAGTGGTCTACTGCGTGATGAACAGGCGTGGATCAGCCAACGTATGCTGGCTGATCTGTACCTTAATGACCAGCAGTTTGCTAAGGCGCTTAAGCACTATTACCAGTTAGTTAAGTCGGTTCCTGAAACCCAAAAAGCTCAGGATTTGTGGTTGCGAATTGCACAGTCGCACTATCAACTAGAGCAATGGGATAAAGTAGTACCTGCGGTCGATAAGTACCTAAAGGTCGAGAAAAAAGAGATTCTTCAACCGCTATCACTCAAGCTGGGTGCTCAACTGGAGCTGAAACGCTGGAGCGCAGCTATCCCAACCCTTGAGTTGCTTATTAGTATCCAACCGGAGAAACTGAGCTGGTGGCGCCAACTGGTTGGCTTGCAAATGAAAGTCGGCAAGGACAAAGAGGCGCTTGATACCTTGGCTCTGGCCAAAATCAATGGGTTGCCGTTGAGCCAGAGTGACAGACGCATGCTAGCCCAGATGTATGCCAAACGTGGTATCCCAGAAAGGGCCGCGATTGAAATAAGTGAACTGGATGACGCGCAAACGGATGTTCAGTTGTTATCGGAGCAGGCCACTTACTGGCAGTTGGCAAAAGAGTGGGATAAATCTTTATCTATTTGGAAGTTAGCAGCCAAGAAAGACGCTAAGTATAACTGGAGTGTCGCTCAGCTCATGGTTCAGCAAGGCTATTACAAAGATTCGTTGTCGGTGCTAGATAAAGTGAAAGGCCGTGAAGCAGACGTGGCGCTAGCCAAAACGCGAGCTTTGTACAAATTGAACCTGCTTGAGAAAGCGCTGGTGCAAGCGAAAAGAGCCAACAATATCGAACCATCAAGTCAGGCGAAGAGTTGGATTAAATACTTGTCTCAACTCAGGGCTGCCGCTCAAGAGGCGACAGGGTAGTAGATTTAAAAAAGGGAAGCAATTTGCTTCCCTTTTTTGTTGTCGCTTACTTTTGATTGAAGCAGACATATTCCGCTCGCCATAGTAATTGCTTGGAGGATTGAATCGTCGTCAGCAGCTCTTGACCGGATAATTGCGGAAAGGCATGCAGAACCTTCACGTCGTTATCTAAGTCGGACTTTTCATAGGCCCTTACGTGAGTAAAGGTGCTGGACAGATTACGTGACAGCATAGATTTTGACAGGCAGATACCAAACATATCCCGTTTCATCGTCTTTCCCTCTGACATTGTATTGTGGACGGTTATTTTCGTGTTTTTATTAGTACTCACTACCCACTTCTAGCGTTCCTACATTTTTTATGCTCAATAATTATACAGTCTAAATAAGTAAGTAGTACAAAAAATGTTCTAAAACTCTTGTGATCAAAATCAATTATTCTACTGGTTTTATATAAAAGTGTGTTTAAAACTATCAAACAACACATAGGGTGAATCGTTGGGGGTGGCTCAATAAGAGGAGGGAATGGTTAAGATAATAGGCCTCACAAAATAGCGCCCAGTAACTCGTATAAATGTTAATTGGATGTTAGCCTCGATAGGATAAATGGGAGAGTTTATGAAATGGAGTAGTATCAGCTTTCGCAAGCGAATGCTGATTATCATGACGCTTTCTGGCTTGATTGAATTGTTGTTGCTTGCTGCCGCAGGCTTCTTCTACGTTAAGCAAGAGCAGGAAGAAAAGATGGGGAAGCAAGCGCTTGGTGTCGCCTCATTTTTGGCAAACTCTCCCTTCGTCGTAAAAATGATAGAAGATGGTGGTGGCTCAGAGTATCAGCTTCGATATCGTAATCTTACCGAGTTAATTGGTGCCGCGTTTATTGTTATTGGCGATAAGGACGGTATTCGCATCATCCATCCTATTGATGAACGCATTGGCAAACCAATGAAAGGCGGCGATAACGATCGTGCTCTGATTGAAGGTAAGAAATACGTTTCTTTCGCTCAAGGCTCGTTGGGTTACTCCGTTCGAGGGAAAGCGGCCGTTTTTGATTCGGATGGCAATATCATAGGTGTGGTATCGGTTGGCTATCTCATTGACCGCCTTCAGGACCGACTTGAACCTTTTCTGATATTTTTGATTTTAATGGCGTTATTGGTGGTTGCAGCGAATGCTATTGTCTCAAGCTATGCATCTCGGCGTTTCCAGAAAGCGATCCTTGGCTTTGAACCTGAAGAAATTGGCCGTTTGTATGTTGAGTTAGACGTGACGATGGAAACGCTCAAAGAAGGCATTTTGAGCATCGATCAGTCGGGCAAACTGCGTTCAATTAACAAGAGTGCGTGCCATATATTGGGTTTGGAAAAGTCTCAATGTCTGAATAAGCCGTTAAAAGAAGTATTGCCTGAGAGTGACCTTCATACTGTTCTGACGACAGCCCACACCGATCACGACATAAATCTTTATCTCAACAAGCAAAGATTAATTGCAAACCGTAGCCCGATAATTGTTGAAGGAAAAGTGGTGGGGGCCGTATCGAGCTTTCGCTTGAGGGATGAGTTAAATGAACTTTCTGAGCAGCTAGCGAAAACCAAAGAGTACGCAGAGATGCTTCGCTCTCAGACTCATGAACATCGTAATAAGCTGAACACTATTAGCGGTATGGTTCAAATGGGTGAGCTGGACGCGGTTCAGCATCTGATTGGCCAGGAAACCGCGCATTACCAATCTTTGATTGAGTTCTTACGTGAAACCGTTAAAGAGCCATTGATCGCCGGCATGCTGCTGGGTAAGACGGAGCGTGCCCGCGAGCTGGGACTTGAACTTATCGTCGAAGAGGGCTCCCGACTTGAACCTCTGCCCGAGCGCATTAATGCAGAAGATCTTGTGACTATTCTGGGCAACCTTATTGATAACGCCTTTGATGCCACGCGCAGTGCGATTACTTTGGATGCGATGTTTGCCCCAGTACGAAGACAAATTGAAGTTTCTATTGGCGATTTTGGGAATGAAATCATTCTCGAAGTCACGGATCAAGGTTGTGGTTTACCCGAAGAGCTTTCCATCGAGCATTTGGTTGAACGAGGAGTGTCGACCAAAGATAAGGCGACTCGAGGGGTGGGTCTTTACTTAGTGAATGAACTAGCAGTGCGCTATCACGGCGCATTGGAAATCACGAATAACGAACAGCATGGAGCTAGAATGACAGTGTATTTACCGAAGGAAGAGCAGGTATGACGTCCGTAACACGAGTGATGATTATTGAAGACGATCTCAACATTGCTCAATTACATCAACGTTATCTGGAACAGATGGAAGGCTATGAGGTTATCGGGATTGCCACTACGAAAGTCGAAGCTGAGATACAGCTTGATGTGTTGAACCCAGATCTCCTGTTACTTGATGTGTATCTTCCGGATGGAACAGGGTTGGAGCTTTTACAGGAACTGCGTGCTCGCAACCAAAGCTGCGATGTCATTCTTATTACCGCAGCTCGTGATGTCGATACACTGCAACAGGCGATGCGTGGTGGTGTTGTCGACTATCTACTTAAGCCTGTTGTATTCCCAAGGCTGGAAGCTGCATTGAAGAAATACGTAGTACAAAAGCATCAGTTCACGAGCGCTTCGGATCTTGACCAAAATTTGGTGGACAAGATGCTACAGAGCCCATCTACTGCAGAATCCAGTGTTCAAAGGTTGCCTAAGGGTATCGACAGTGTCACTCTCGACAAAATACGTGCGTTGTTTTCTGGTGCAGAAAGTATCACAGCAGATGAAGCAGGAGAACGCATTGGTGCGAGCCGTACAACAGCTAGACGCTATCTAGAATACCTTATCAGCTCTGGTGAACTAGTGGCTGATCTTAACTACGGCACGGTCGGGAGACCCGAACGCTGCTATAAGCGATCGTAACTACAACTTTCGATTAGAAAATTCTCGCCCAAATTACCTAGACGTATTTTGCATCCGCCTCTAAAGTTTATTGATAGATGTGACACTATTTACTGTTAGAGGCGGCTATGAAATCTTTACTCAGCCTGTCTCTATCGCTCTTGTTGTTTTCATTTCCGATTGGAGCGATAGAGCTCAATGAACTTCAGTTTTTGACCGAAGAATACCCACCATACAACTTTACCCAAGATGGTGAAACAAAAGGCATTTCGATCGATTTGCTGATTGCTGCTGCTAAATCTGAGGGGATAGAAATCAAGAAAGAAGATATCAAGGTTCAGCCGTGGGCTAGGGCATACCGAACCACACTGATTAAGCCTGATGCGGTACTGTTTTCGACTACTAGGACAAGGTTGCGTGAACACCTGTTCCAATGGGTGGGACCTTTGAGTGAAACGCGGATCGTCGTTATGGCGAAAAAGTCCCGTCAAATCAGTATCGAGAACACAATCGACTTTGCTCAATATCGGATTGGAGTCATTCGGGACGACGTGGGTGAACAGCTGATGTTAGAGCTTGGCGTGCCGAGAGATTCAATGCAGGAGAACTCTGTAGCTGAGACTTTAGCTCAGCAACTGGCTAAAGGGCGTATTGATCTTTGGGCATATGAAGAAAACGTCGCTAAGTGGTGGATCAAGCAAATCGGATACGACACCAGCGATTTTGAGGCAGTGTTTGTGCTCAGAGAAGGGGAACTCTACTATGCTTTTAATTTAGCGGTAGATGAAAAATTAACTGAGAAGCTACAACGCGGTATCGATGAAATGAAAAATACCATCGGTGAAGCGGGTATGTCTAAGTATCAGGAGATTGTTGATACCTATCGCTAAAGCACTTTGGTTGAAATCAAATCAGGAAGCGGCGGTATGCGTATAATCGTCATTTTGCTGTGCATGATGTGCCAGCACGTTTTTGCAAAAAATGAAATTGAACTTACTTTGCCATCTCAGATGGATGGCGGTCATGTCTTCTATCATGAGTTGCTTTACAGAGCATTAGGCGATGCAGGTTACACGGTCACAATATCAGTTCCTCAAGATCATATTCCTCAAAAGCGTGCGACTAAAATGGTTGAAAGTAATCAGCTGTCTTTAACTTGGCTGATTGAGACAGAAGAAAGAAATCAGCAGTACGTACCAGTCAAGGTACCGCTAACCAATGGTCTGATTGGTAAACGTGTGTTGCTCATTCCACCTCAATTGCAGAATGAGTTTAACACTATCAGGAACTTGAAAGACTTGCAGGATTCAGGTCTGATCGCAGGGATGGGAATGCAATGGTACGATGTGGCGATTTGGCAGGCTAATCAACTGCCAGTGCATTTAGAAGATGGTGAGTGGAGGGCACTTTACTCCAAACTCACTCCAAAAGGCGATGTGAACTACTTTCCGAGAGGGATGACCGAAATTCTAGGAGAAGCAGCACAAAACCCCCACCTAGCGATAGAACAACGCCTACTTTTAAATTACGAGAAAGACTTTTATTTCTATCTATCAGATGAAGCTGCGGGTTATCGCCAGATTTTGGAGCAAGCGTTAAAGCAAGCCAAAAACAGTGGCCTGATAGATCGATTGGTACGTAAGTACTGGCAGCAGACGTATGAACAAATTAAACCCGATGATCGGGTGGTGATCAATCTGGCTTTACCCGAGGCTGGATCCCACAAACAATAAGCCATTCCTACATAAACACTGACATATCCCCTAAGTTAGCGTATAAATTCTTTAAGAGTTTCATACATTTCCTAAGTGGTGGAGTAGATAAAGCGAAATGGAAAGTGTTTTCATCGTTGTCGTTTTGTTGGTTTTATTTTTTGTCTTTGTGCAAAAACGTTATCTGAAACAAGATGAGCTGAAAGACAGTGCCTATAAGAAAAAAGGCCCCTTGATGAATATGCAGGAATCGGCATTTTACAATGCCCTGATGACTGCAGTAGGTCAGCATGGCATTGTCATGGCAAAAGTAAACATGGCAAATATTGTTGCCCCACTGGCTACTGATAAAAAGCAGTGGTTTATCGCCAATAACCGCATTGCTAAGAGTTACTTTGATTACGTGGTTTGCGACCCGCGTACACTTCAGGTTCGTGTAGCAATCGAACTGGATGATGGCAGGACACTCGATAAAGGCAAAATAGAACGCCAAAAGCTATTAATGCACGTGTGTAAGTCGTCAGGCATTCCCTTAATCGGCACTTCCGTTAAACACAGCTATCAGGTTGGCAAGTTGCGTCGTCTTCTGGCGTCTCATATCGATTTGATCGAACCAGAGAAAGAGATACGTTTCTGTAAGCGTTGTGGCAGCCCTATGGTGATTAAGACTGCTTCTCAAGGGGAGTTCAAAGGTCGTCGTTTCTTTACCTGTAGCCGCCAACCTCAGTGTACCTATACAGAAAACTACAATGTTGTGTTTGATGAAGATGACTCAGAAGGCTAATTACTAAAAGTAACTGTTATCAAGAGCAGGTCATTATGGCCTGCTCTTTTTGATTGCATACCATGACTTGGTTACGCCCGTTCTTCTTGGCCTTATACAGCTCTTTATCTGCTTCTTTCAGTACGCTTTCGAGATCATTGTAGAGATCACACTGATAAATCCCAATACTCGCCGTGAGAGATATTGGCTGCTCATTGTTGTTGAATCGGTAGCGTTCAATCGCCATTCGGATTTGTTCAGCCTTAATCATGGCATGTTGAATATTAGTGTTGTGCAGAGCGATGCAGAACTCTTCTCCACCAATGCGATACACCAAGTGTTCATCGCTTAATCCATCGATGAGTGCTGCTGTCTGAATGAGCACCTTATCACCAATGTCATGGCCGAATTCGTCATTGACCTGTTTAAAGTAATCTAAGTCCAAAACCAGAAGCGACAAAGGTAGTGTTTCACTTTCTTGTCGGTATCGGTCAAAGTTATGAATTAAGGCGTGGCGGTTATAGACGCTAGTGAGAGCATCACGTGAAGCAAGCTGCCCCAGTGATGCTTCTGATGTCTTACGCTTGACCTCGAGAATGTGGCTGGCGAGCCAGACACTCAGATAGGCGAGGGCAAAATTAACGATGAGCTCAAAATAGCTGACAACACCATCGACGAACGATTTATCAACCACAAGGAATAGCTGGCTAATGAAGCCCATCATGGTCGCAACAAATCCATACCGTTTACCCAGAATAAGGTAAAACAGAACCGGGTAGAGGAAACTCCAGAGGAACAAACCATTCTCTATCGGGTATGCTAGCGTCGTAAAATAAACCAAACCTATGATGCTATAGACGTAGCAGTTTGAGAGTAAAAGGGAAGCAGTGCTTCGGTAGCTATTGAAAGCGACATAGAGAGAAAAGCTACAAAAAAGACTCTGAATGATCGCCAAGAGGTGATAAACGCCAAAAAACACATTAAGAGTGGCAATAATCAATGACATCAGGGCAAGAAGCATACTTAGCCAGAACAAGACTGCTCGACGTAACTGTCTGGAAGGGTTAAATATGTCAAGCTCCATCTTGAGTAGCCTTTGTACGAATATGCCTAAGTATGAATATCAGACAATAGTATGCTTTTCGTATGGGGAATCAAGCATAAGACTGAACAAGGATCACACTTTAAAGACTATAAATGATACAGCGTATTAAAACTATACAGGTATTATGTGCGCAAGTTAATGTAATGTATAAGAAATAGTCAATTTATATCATCTTTTTACCAGTCTATACTTAATCAGAAAATTATCAAATAGTGGAACTAGTATCACTTTTATTAATGGTTTTGATTTCGTATTTAAAGTCACAAAAATGCGACAAAATGTAGAGAAATACCACTTCTGAGCCCTAATAGGCCTAAGCCTGTATCATTGATAAGATTGTTAAACAGATTTGACCTTATTTTAGTGATCTTTTTGTAGTTATCAGGGCTGGATGATGGAGAGGAAAAAGAGCCCGAAGGCTCTCCAATTATTTCTGGAACTGTTTCATTAAACGTTCCAGACCTTCCAGGTTGTTAACCAAATGGCTGGTTCGTTCGATTGAAGATTGTGACGTTTGGGAAGTGTCATCGGCGAGTTGTTTGATGTTGATGATGTTGCGGTTGATCTCTTGCGTAACGCTCGCCTGTTGCTCGACCGCAGTGGCGATTTGGATGCTGCTGTCGGTGACTTGATTCAATTTGTCTGAAATCGTGCTGAGAACATCACCCGTTTCATCCGCACGGTGCTTGCAGCGGCTTGAAAGAGCAATACCTTTTTCCATTGCACCTACTGCACTTTCGGCCGTTTCCTGAAGCTGGCGAATCATGGTATGAATTTCACTTGCAGAGGAACCGGTTTTTGACGCCAGATTTCGCACTTCATCCGCGACTACAGCAAATCCTCGGCCAGCTTCTCCCGCTCGCGCTGCTTCGATAGCGGCATTCAGGGCGAGTAGATTCGTTTGTTCTGAAATAGCAGTGATGACCTCTAAAATGCTGTCGATCTTTTGGCTGTCTTGAGATAGCTGATTAATGATTGTCTGTGCTTGCGCCAGCTCAGCTTCAAGAGCAGTCACTTCCGCAATGGTGGAATGTATGCTGCTTAGCCCTTTTTCAGATTCTTGATCGGCTTCTTCAGCGAGCATTGAAGCCGCAGATGCGCCGCTTGCGACTTCATTGATAGAGTGGGTGAGTTGCTCAACAGCTGCGGCAACTTGCTCCGTTTCATGACATTGTTGGTCTAGGCTTTGTCCGATTGATTGAATCGTGCCAAATTCGTCTTCTGCTGAAATCAGGATTTCTCCGGACGTTTCCGTTGCCCTAGCGGTCACTGCCCGCAGTTCGGCTTGCTTCATTTTCAGCGCTAATTCGACCTGAGAGTAATCATCGAAATGGTTAGTATAGGGCTTTTCCATCAATGGATTGCTATAGGCTTGCTGGGCCAGAGCTGCCATGCTTTTACTACGTCGGTACTGGTACGCGAGGCCAAATGTCATCATTGCCGCAACTAAGGTAATTGCAGCACTGAGAACACTCTGGGTCGTACCCAGCATTAAAAGCGACAATAATGCCAGTAACGTAGAAGAGCCTAATGTGAGTTTGTGCAGTGGCAGCCTAGGTTTTGTTGTAGATTTATTTTGTTGTAGCCGACGATAAAGCGCTTCAGCTCTCTCAACTTGTTCTGAATCGGGTTTAGAACGAACCGACTGATATTCAACGATGTCACCTTCAGGGTTTTTAATCGGAGTTACAAAGGCGGATACCCAATAGTGAGCTTCATCTTTACATTGATTTTTTACTAGACCCATCCAACTTTTCCCTTGTTTAAGGTAGGTCCACATCTGTTCGAATGCTTGCTTTGGCATGTCATCATGACGAACCATATTGTGGGGGTTGCCCACCAATTCGTCAGTTGAATAGCCTGCAATATCACAGAAGTCTTGATTGGCATGAGTTATAAGGCTGGATCGATCCGTGGTAGATATTAGATTGGCATTAGCGCAATAGTCTTTGTTGAGCTGTTGATTGTTCATTTTTATTGGTTATCTCAAATAGTATGGCGGCGTATTTCAGCTAGCGGTCTATTACCATTTGCTAAATTACTTCTTGTTTTTCCTTGACTTACCGCGCCATGCTATCCCTAGGGCAAAAGTTATATAAATGACCTAAATCAATTTGAGCTAACTATTCATAAACTGCTCAGCGAAGTTTGACTGCTCGCAAATAATTGCTGCAAAAATAACCTTGTTACATGTTGTTTCTTTTTGTTGAGATATTAATTCCAATTATTCATATGTGCTCGATTGCAATTGTATTCAATTTGTTAACCCGAGCTTTATCGTTCAGAGCTCCTGTGAAGAAGTGTTTACATAAAGTACACATTACTAAGTCTTATAGAGGATTAGGAATTCATTATTGTAATTTTAATACATAAATAGGCTGATTAAATCTTGCTCCTACCCCTTTAGGGTAGTTCAATTTCGTAATTGATTTACATCATATATTAATTTTCTTTCACATTTAACAATGCACATAGTGATAAGAACCTAACCCTTAGGAAGTACTATGAGCAAGTTGAAGCTGGTCATTATAGGTAACGGCATGGTCGGGCACCGTTACATAGAAGACCTCGTTGAGAAGACGGATGTTTCTCAATATGAAATATCTGTCTTCTGTGAAGAACCTCGTGTCGCTTATGACCGTGTCCATCTATCTTCTTACTTTTCCCATCATACTGCAGATGAGCTTTCGCTTGTAAAGGAAGGCTTTTACGAAAAGCATAATATCAACATCTTGATGGGCGAACGCGCAATCAACATCAATCGTGAAAAGCAGACCGTTTATTCAAGCACTGGACGTGAAATTCAGTATGACAAACTTGTCATGGCCACGGGGTCTTTTCCTTTTGTTCCACCAATTAAGGGCCACGAGAGCAAAGACTGCTTTGTCTACCGTACAATCGAAGATCTCAAAGCGATCGAAGCATGTGCCAAGAACAGCAAAGTTGGTGTCGTTATTGGTGGCGGTTTACTTGGCCTTGAAGCCGCAGGTGCACTGAAAGCACTGGGTGTGCAAACCCATGTGGTGGAGTTTGCTCCTAAGTTGATGGCTGAGCAGTTAGATCAGGCTGGCGGTGACCAATTACGTCAGAAAATTGAACGTATGGGCGTAACGGTGCACGTTAGCAAGAACACCCTAGAGATTGCACCAGAAGGCAAAGCCGCAAGAAACGTAATGCGATTCGCTGATGGCAGCGAATTGGAGACGGACTTTATCGTGTTTTCTGCCGGCATCCGCCCTCAAGACAAACTTGCTCGTCAAATGGGGTTAGGTATAGCGCCACGCGGTGGTGTGGAGATTAATGATTCTTGCCAGACCACTGATGAAAATGTCTATGCTATCGGCGAATGTGCGTCTTGGAATCGCACGTTTTATGGTCTTGTGGCACCGGGTTACAAGATGGCGACAGTCGCTGTTGATCATCTATTAGGTAACGACAGCAAGTTTGAAGGTGCGGACATGTCTGCGAAACTGAAGCTGCTTGGTGTCAAAGTAGGCTCCATCGGTGATGCAAACGGACGTACACCGGGATGTAAGAGCTACGTTTACCAAAACGAAGAGCAGGAAGTGTACAAGCGAATCATCGTTTCTGAAGACGGTAAGAAGTTGCTTGGCGCGGTGATGGTAGGTGATACATCTGATTACGGTGATTTGCTGCAGCTTAAACTCAATGAGATCGAGCTTCCAGAACATCCAGATACGCTAATTCTTCCGGCACATGCTGGGGCAGAAAAGCCAACGCTAGGGGCCGATGCGCTTCCTGAGTCAGCGGTTATTTGTTCTTGCTTTGATGTCACAAAAGGCAAGATTGCTGAAGCCGTGGCCCAAGGTCATCACACTATCGGTGATATCAAAGCGGTAACTGGCGCTGGAACGGGTTGTGGTGGTTGTATTCCACTGGTGACATCCGTGCTAAACGCTGAATTAGCCAAAGCAGGTGTCGAAGTAAAAAATGATGTGTGTGAGCATTTTGCTTATTCTCGTCAGGAGCTGTTCCACCTTATCCGTATTGAAGAAATCAAAACATTTGATGAGTTGTTGGAAAAATACGGTAAGGGATACGGCTGTGAAGTGTGTAAGCCACTAGCAGGCTCAATCCTCGCATCTTGCTGGGGTGAGCACATTCTAAAACCTGAATTGGTCAAACTTCACGATACCAACGACAACTTCCTCGGCAACATGCAAAAAGACGGAACCTACTCTGTGATTCCTCGTATGGCTGGTGGTGAAGTGACGCCTCAGGCACTTAAGGTATTGGCTGAAGTTGCTGCCGAGTACAACCTTTACACCAAAGTTACTGGTGCTCAGCGTATTGGTTTGTTTGGCGCTCAGAAAGACGACCTACCTGCGATTTGGAAGAAGTTGATCGCGGCAGGCTATGAAACAGGGCAGGCCTATGCCAAAGCGCTTCGCATGGCAAAGACTTGTGTAGGCTCAACTTGGTGTCGCTATGGCGTTCATGATTCTGTTGGCCTTGGCGTGATGATCGAAAACCGCTACAAGGGCATCCGTACCCCGCATAAGATGAAATTCGGTGTATCGGGTTGTACGCGTGAATGTGCAGAAGCACAAGGGAAAGACTTAGGCATCATAGCGACAGACGCAGGCTGGAATATGTACGTGTGTGGTAATGGCGGAATGAAGCCAAGACATGCTGACCTTCTAGCGAGCGACCTCGATAAGGACACCCTCATCAAATACATCGACCGTTTCATGATGTTCTACATTCGTACGGCAGCGCCACTGCAACGCACTTCTGTGTGGATGGAAAATCTGGAAGGCGGTGTTGATTACCTGAGAGAAGTCATCGTCAACGACAAACTCGGTATCAATACACAACTGGAAGCCGATGTAGCCAAGTTAGTAGAAGAGTTCCGTTGTGAATGGACTGATACTATCAACGACGAAGCTCAGCTAAAACGTTTCGCACATTTCATAAACTCAGATGAACGCGATAGCAATGTTGTCTTTGTCCAAGAGCGTGAACAGCATCGTCCGGCGACGTACACAGAAAAACATCCAGAAGAGAAGGGTGACATCCTTCACGTCGAGTTAGTTTAGGGAGACAAGATCATGGCATTTACAAAAGTATGCAGTATTGAAGATATCACCCCGGGTACTGGCGTGTGTGCGTTGGTTTCTGGGGAGCAGGTTGCCATTTTTCGCCCTTCTCACGCTGAAGAAGTGATGGCTATCAGCAACACTGATCCGTTCTACCAGTCAAATGTCCTTTCTCGTGGATTGATCGTTGAACACAAGCAGGAGTTGTGGGTCGCTAGTCCTCTGAAAAAACAGCGTTTTAACCTATCAACGGGTGTATGTATGGAAGACGAAAACTTCAGTGTCAAAGCATACAAAACACGCGTTATTAAAGGTCAGGTTGAAGTTTCTGCTTAACCGAGTGTTTGAAGAGATTTAATAGCTTAAAGGCTTGTTGCTTTCCATAGGGGAGCAGGTGAAGCAACGAGCCTTTCACTATTCAATTTCAACTTTTAACTTTCAATTTTAAAAAGGACGTAGCTATGTCTTCAGCATTAAAACCTGCCGAATTCGTACAAACCATGATCGATGTCGGCGAAGCGAAAACAAAAACAAGTACGCGTGACTTGATTTTGCGCGGCACAATGGCGGGTATCATCTTATCTTTGGCTGTTGTAGTCGCCATTACGACTATCGTACAGACAGGCATCGGCATCGTGGGTGCTTTAGTGTTTCCAGTCGGCTTTTGTATCCTAAGTCTGATGGGCTACGATCTGGTCACCGGTGTTTTTGGTCTCGCACCTCTTGCCAAGTTTGATAACCGACCAGGCATCACCTGGAACCGCATTTTCCGTTGCTGGGGATTAGTTGGACTTGGCAACTTGATTGGCTCACTGATCGTTGCTTACCTGGTTGCTATCTCCTTAACGGGCAATTTCTCATTGGACCCAAATGCCGTGGTTAAGAAATTTATCGCGGTATCAACAGCGCGTACCGTTGGTTTTGAAAACATGGGAATGGACGGATGGATTACCTGTTTTGTGCGTGGCATTTTCTGTAACCTGATGGTCTGCCTTGGTGTGATTGGTAACATGACTGCCCGAAGTGTAGCTGGCAAGATCGCCGCAATGTGGCTACCGATTTTCATCTTCTTTGCCTTGGTGTTTGAGCATACGGTTGTGAACATGTTCTTGTTCCCACTGGGTATGATTCTTGGTGCCGATTTCGGTATTGCAACTTGGCTGAACTTCAACCTTATTCCAACGATTCTGGGTAACATCGTTGGTGGCTTGTTGTTCACTTGTATTCCTCTTTACCTGACTCACGCGAAAACTGCTCCATCAATTGATTCTGAGCAGGAAGTTAAAGCTAAGCCTGCAATGGCGAAATAAATTGATGTGGCCCCATGGCGCAGTATGGGGCCTTCGCAGAGTCCTTTTATATGGTTAAAGGTTTGGCGATAAAAAGTCGTGATTCGATGAGTACTTTGATTGAGCGCTACTTTTTATATCCAAATTTGAATCAGCAGGTACGGCTATGAGTGCTCATCCTAACTCTTCTCCAAAACGTGGTTTTGTTTCTCTTGTTGGCGCTGGTCCCGGTGACCCAGATTTACTAACTGTTAAAGGCTATCGAGTGATACAGCAAGCAGAAGTGATCGTTTATGACCGCCTTGTTTCTAAAGAAATATTGGCGTTAGCCAATCCTCAAGCTGAGATGGTTTATGTCGGCAAGAAGCTTGATTTTCATTGCGTGCCTCAGGATCAAATCAACCAGATTTTGGTGGAAAAAGCACTGGCAGGAAAGCGTGTTGTTCGGCTCAAGGGTGGGGACTCATTTATTTTTGGTCGTGGTGGTGAAGAGCTGGAAGAGTTGGCTGCCCATGGAATTCACTTTGAAGTGGTACCGGGCATAACAGCGGCTGCTGGCGCAACTGCATACGCAGGTATTCCGTTGACACACCGTGACCACGCTCAGAGCGTTCAGTTTATTACTGGTCATGTGCAGAAAGACGGTCGGGAAATTGAGTGGCAATCACTGGCCCAATCTAACAACACACTGGTATTTTATATGGGTCTAAAGCAGAGCCAGCGAATTACTACCAAGCTTATCGAAAATGGTCTGGATGAACAGATATCTTGCGCCATTATTGAAAACGGAACACGCAGCGAACAGCGTGTATTCACTGGGCCACTAAAAGACTTACCCAAGTTGGCAGAGGGAGCAGTCAGCCCTGCACTTATTGTTGTTGGTAGCGTGACCTCGCTGCACGATAAGCTTAAATGGTTTAATTAAAGAGTCTTTGCCTTTCGCATCAGAATCCATAGAAAACCAACAGCTTGAGTTCAATAACTGTTACTATGCCTGCGTTATTGATTAAACAGGATTCCTGATGGAAAAAGTCGCCATTTTCGTTGATGTCCAGAACATCTACTACACAACACGAGAAAAGTACCGCGCAAACTTTGACTACAATGAGTTTTGGTACGTTGCAACGGAAGGTCGAGACGTCACCGAGGCTCATGCGTATGCGATTGCTTCACATGACCCGAAACAGAGGCAGTTTCATCATATCCTTCGCGGTATTGGCTTTAACGTTAAACTGAAGCCATTTATTCAACGACAAGATGGCAGTGCCAAAGGCGATTGGGATGTGGGTATTGCTTTGGATGTGTACGAAGCTGCCAGCAAGGTTGACCGAGTTATTCTGTTATCTGGAGATGGCGACTTTGACGTGTTAGTCAAAAGAGTCCAAGAAAGGTTTGGCACCAAAGTGGATGTATTTGGTGTGCCGGGCCTTAGCGCACAGTCACTAATCGACGTGTGCGATAAGTTCATCCCGATTGAAGAGGAATTATTGCTCAGACGAACCTGAGTCTTCGCTTTCTTCATTTTCCACTTGTGCAGCGGTTTGCTGTTCTTGCTCTTCTGCTTCAAGCTTTGCTCTTTCCGCTTTAGAAATGTAGCGAGGCTTGTTGCTTTTATGTAGCTTAGCGTTTTGTTTTTTCTGCTTCGCTTTTAGGATCTGGTTAATTTTCTTCTTACGGTTCATCGTTGTCGCCCAGTATTCAGAGGGGCGCGCATAGTAACAGACTTTGTACCACACTTCACCTTAACAAGATTATCTGCGTTTTTGATGAAAGAGAACTGACGTTAGTACGGTCTGGTTAAATCATTGAACAATCGATTTGTTTCTTGCTCAGTGAGTAAGTCGTATCAGGGGAAGACTATGTGGATAAAGAAAAATCATCGCTGGGCGTTATCTGAAAACGAGGCAACACCAGAGTCGGTGTATAAAGAGCGAAGAGACATATTAAAAAAACTGGGTATTGCTGTTGTCGGTGTGCCGTTGGCGGCGAACTCTCAAGCGGGTGTTTTGGATCTGTTCTCCTCAAAAGAGGAGCCTGCTCAAGACCGCCGTATTGATTTATCTGCCTCAAAGCCGGATAAGTATCAAGCTGACCTTTCATTAACACCTGAAGACAAAGTACTGAAGTACAATAACTTTTATGAATTTGGAACAGGGAAGTCTGATCCTGCGGAAAAATCAGGTGGTTTTGTTTCCGATCCTTGGAGCGTCAAAGTTGATGGGTTAGTCGGTAATCCGATAACGTTGAATTATGAAGATATTTTCAACAAGTTCACTCTTGAAGAACGTATCTATCGCTTGAGATGCGTAGAAGCATGGTCAATGAATATACCTTGGATTGGCTTTCCGCTTTCTGACATCATCAAAATGGCCAATCCGAAGAGTGAAGCGAAATACGTTGCTTTTGAAACACTCTACGACCCTGAGCAGTTCCCCGGACAAAACTCTTGGGGTGGCAGTATCGATTACCCCTATGTTGAAGGCCTGAGACTGGATGAAGCGATGAACCCGTTAACGCTTATCTCAGTAGGTTTGTATGGCAAAACCTTAGCTCCCCAAAATGGCGCGCCTTTGCGCTTAGTTGTGCCATGGAAATATGGCTTCAAGAGTATCAAATCTATTGTGCGTATTCGTTTGACAGATCAAGAGCCACCAACCACTTGGAATAGACTTGCACCCCATGAATATGGTTTTTATGCCAACGTGAACCCGCAGGTCGATCATCCACGATGGAGTCAGGCGAGCGAACGTTTTATCGGTGAAGGTAACTTATTTAGCAGCCGCAGACAGCCTACATTGATGTTCAATGGCTATGAAGAAGAAGTCGCTCATCTTTACAAGAATATGGACTTGAGGAAGTTCTATTGATGAGGTTGTCTCCAAAGGCGATTACCGGGCTGAAGGTAGTTATCCATGGTGTGTCTTTGAGTTTCTTGCTGTTGTTGGTGCTTAAGGCTCTCGCGGGTGGTTTAGGTGGGGACCCGGTACAGGGCATCATCCACTACACGGGTATCAGTGCACTCAATACGTTGTTTGTTTCTTTACTGGTCTCGCCATTAGCGAAATGGACCAAGCAAGGGGCGTTAGTCAGAGTCAGACGATTGGTTGGGCTATATAGTTTTTTCTGGGCGGTATTACATTTAGTCGCCTTTGCGACGCTGGATCTGGGCTTGGACTGGAGTTTACTGGCTTCGGAGCTCATCAAACGTCCTTATCTCACCGTAGGTGGAGCTGTGTGGCTGATATTGTTGTCGCTGTCTGTAACATCGACCAAAGCAATGCAGCGTAGACTGGGAGCAAAATGGCAAAAGCTACATAATTGGGTTTATTTAGCCTTGCTGCTTGCACCGATACATTTCTACTGGTCGGTAAAGTCTGAGGTCACTGAACCAACAATCTATATTCTGATAGCCCTTGTGTTACTTGGTGTTCGTTGGAAAACTCTTAAACAACGATTACTTCGCTAATCGTGCAAGAGAAGTGTTGAAAGGCCAGCAAACCAAACGGTTTGCTGGTCTTTTGATTAGTCGGAGATAATGGCGTAGCCGCGGTATCTGTCGACATCGATTGTATTCATCGCTTTGATCATGCTGGTGGCATCGACCCAATGCCACAAGTAGTCAGCGTTATTAGGATCTAAGATGAGAAATGAATCCGAATCTCCATCATAAGCAGCCACTGGCGCGTAATGTCCACCACCTTTTTGCTCAACGCCTTTTCGAGCGTAGTTTACCACCAGGTAATGTTCTGGCTGACTCAGTGCCGTGACCATATTTGCCTTAATTGTGTCGATATCGTCAATGTTTTGTAGTTCGTAGCTGACGACTTTAGCGCCATTGGATTTAACCAGATCGACGAATTGAGAAAGTTGCAACCCATAGTCGTTAAACTGGCTGCCTTTCGTGGGCTTGCCTAGGATTTCAATTCTGGATTTCGGTGAGTGGATTAACACGGTGTTTTGAGTATAACGGTGAAATAGGGGAGACCAGCTGACATAGGATTTATCTGAGTGCTCGACATTGCCACCGCCGTTTGGCAGGTAGCCGGACTCCAACGTAGAGAACTGACTTGAATCAAGTGGAATCTGCTCTGGTGTTCTATCAACACGCAGTGCATTTAGCACCATCGCAGCCGATGCGACACCACAGAACATTTTGTTTTCTTGCGGTTGGTAGTAAACCGAGAGTCGCGCAAAGTCTGTCTTGTTTTCTGACGAAACCAAACGTTCAAAAGATTCAGCATCGTCCCAATAGACAATTTTTGCCGCCAGTGCGTTAAAGCTGCAGCTAATAATCAAAGCTGCCAGAGACCATTTAATAGCGTGTTTCATGAGATTGTATTCCGATGATGATTGGGGGAATTTAGAAAAGAACGGCGCAAACGAATGCACCGTTCTGAGTCATTTTCAAGTGACTAGAATGTGTATTTCAGGCCAACTGAAACGGTTGAGTTGTGGTTATCCAAGCCAGCGCCATTGGGTACTACTCCAGAGTCACCAGAGCTGTTGTCAACGATGGTGGTATCTGCTTTCGCTTCAGAGTATTTGGTATAAACATATTCGGCATATAGCTTCATGCTTGGCGTAAAGTGGTAACCATAGTTGAGCGACAACGAGATAAAATCAGAATTACGATTGCTTTGCTCATAGAAGGTCAGATCGCGCATGTTGTGATGGTCTACATCTTTCGCATCAACCCATGGGCTCCATTTAAGTTGTGCACCAAAGTCCGATTTATCCAGCTTGTATTCTCCAGCTAGTCCAAGATATAGCACGCTGAATTCCTGCTTATAGTCTATGCCTACGACGTTTGGGAATGAGCCTACGTCAGCCCCATTATTGTAGGAATAAGTGCCACCAATGCCGTCCCACTTGAAGAGGTTATATTGATAGCCCGCTAGAGCACCGACTTTGTAATTGCTTTGGCTAAGCAGCCAGTAGGTTGCATTGATGTCAATCTCATGAGCATCTCGTAACTTAGTGTCTGGGCTTATGGATATGTCTGTCGGTGATGATTGATTAGCATTAAGCCAATCGCGGTCCTCCATATGAGCGTCGCCATCATCAGTCAGCACAGACCAAAAGCTACCCCTTAGCGTCCAATTCTCATTAATATCCCAAGCAGCACCTAGCTTGATTATCGGGACATTATCGATCTCCCAGTCAAGCTGACTCAGCTTCCTTCCTGTACTGTCGTAAACCAGTTCCGTTGATGAGCCATTCAAGACGCCAAGAGATCCTTCTAGCGTGACATTATTTGTATCGCCTGCTGCCATAGCTTTAGGAGCCAGAGCGAGCGGAATTAGCATCAAAGTTAACTGTTTCATAAGTGTTTTAAATACTCCGGTATGGGCAAGTGTTTAGCCAAATGATTGAAATAGTGGTGAATTCCAGAGGCTTACTAGCTTGACTAATCAGCATGAAATTGGAGTGGAGTATAAAAATTGGACGAATAACGAAATATCAGGTGATTACCTGAGATTGAGGTCAATACAGAGGAATGAAAATCAGAGAGCTGGTCTGTGTTACATCAACCCCCTTTGTATCAAGGAGAATTCGCCGCGAATAGTAATTATGGACATTAAAGAAATGAACTATAGACAATAAGTCTATAATCATTATGTAACTCTTTGAGTTAATATATCTGCCTTATCAATAAGTAAGCTTGGCTCTTAAAGGCAGCTTTAAACTGGAGGTAGTATGGACTTTGCAAATCGACTGGAAATGTTACTTGAGGTCTCGGAGTCAGGGTCATTTGCAAAAGCAGCTGAACGTTTACATATGGATCGCTCTGTCTTGTCCAAGCAGATCAAGAAACTGGAGGAGACATTGGGTGTGCGTCTACTCAATCGCTCGACACGTTCTTTAGCATTGACATCAGCAGGGCAGGATATTGTTCATCAAGCCAGAAAAGTCAGAGAGTTATTGGCTGACACCCGCAATATTGCAGATACTTACCACAATGAGCCTAAGGGCCACTTAAGAATTTCAAGTGCGACGGTTTTTGGTCGTATGTACCTTCAGCCTGCTATCGAAAAGTTTATGGCGAAGTATCCGCAAATCACCATTGAACTGATTTTGGATGATCGTAGGGTGGATGTGATTGGTGAGCGTTTTGATGTTGTGTTCCGCATCGGCAAACTTCAGGATTCAAACCTTGTAGCCAAAAAAATCTCACCGAATGACTTTTCACTTCTTGCTTCTCGAGAGTTTGTTGAACTTCATGGCAACCCAGAAACGCCAGAGGAGCTCATTTCTCTACCTGCTATTGTGTATACCAATGGCAGCATGACCGCAGACCAATTCCAAATGCCTAGCGGGACAAATGGAGATGAACTCGCCTCATATGAAATGAACGGTAAGTACTTCGTTAACGAAGCCGAACTGATGATAGAAGGTATGAAAGCAGGTATCGGCTATGGTTTAATCTGTGATTTTATGCTGCCAGAACCTCTCAATGAGATGGGGCTGGTGAAGCTGCTACCCTATGCTGATATTTACACGCAGAGCGGTATTTATGCCATGTATTCACATCGAAACCAGCCGCCTTTGGTTAAATTTTTCATTGAAGCTGTTGAAGAAATCATAGGTTCTCCGCCAATTTGGGAACAACGGTTTCATTGATACCCAGTTCGATCTAGAGCGCCTATCAGGCGCTCTTTTTTTCTTCACTCTACCTGCAAAATCCAACCATTTAGTTACATTGGGGTGACATCTATTGGTGCAATATTTTCCACAATGAATGGACAGAACACCTATTTACTGCACGATTGTGCAATATAAAATGGACTCTGTTGATTGGAGAAACATTCTGTTTAACCAATGTTAATAAATACAAAATGTGAGGAAATAATTATGAAACGTTTAATTACTCTTACTTCAACTATGTTACTAGCAACTTCTGCTTTCGCTTCTTCTTTTGTTAACATCAGCGGTGAGCAAAACATTTCTGCTGGTTCATTTGATAGCAAAACGGCAGCTTATGAAGCTGGCTTCAATTTGAAAGATTCTATGCAGGACATGTCCCAAGCAGAGCGAAAAAACGAGTTTGCAACATTAGGCTATTCACATGTAGGCGACATCAAGTTGGATGACTTCAAAGTGAAAGTAGAAGAGTACGCAAGTAATCGTGGAGAGGTGAAGTATCGCTCTATCCTGAATTTCGATTACCAATTTAAAGCGAAGCAAAAAGACTAATATGAGTCTATTTACTGCCTTAAGCCTAGGAGATAAGGACTTCCCTAGGGCTTACGTTACTTTTTGATTCCCCTTACCAAAAGTACCCAGAAAAACCTCTCCCAGTAATTTAGCTGTAGCCTTGACTAAAAAGTGTGTTGCCTCGCATCAGTGATAAATCAGATTGCTCTACTACTGGTGAAGCGGATACTTCTTTAATAAAGATGGCAACCAATAAGAAACCGAACCTAATTTTGCTCCAGCAGCGAACAATCGCATGTCGTCATCAATAACCAAACTAAGATAAAAACATAAAAGCAGGTATTGTGAAGAGCCGCTTTCCAAATGAAGCGCTTTTGTCGACATGCATTTCTAAAGGAATGCGATTGAGAAAAAAGTGGGGTGAGAAGAGTCACCCCAAAGCACACAGCTAATCACGTCTAGATGTCCAAACTAGCTCTGTAGGGAAATGGAGTAACGATAAGCTACAAGACGCCGTAATAGAGCCAAAATTCGTCACTCCGCACCTCGAACTTAACGTGTTAATCCGCTTCACGTTAGTTATTAAGGATGATTTATATTTCTAAATATTTTTGATGATCTAAATAGCGGCGGTTTAATGGGCTGGGTTTCTTCCCTGTAGCTCTGTCAGCTCATTAAGGATAACTCCCGTCTCATAATTGAACTGTGTTCAAAATAAATCTATTGGGCTCACCTTTGTTACGGTAATCCTTATAGCTTTAAGCTAATATTACTCAATCTCAAATTCAGAACTCTGGTTATATAGTCGATGAGCTCTTTGCAATCCTTATTTATTGTTGAAGACGATGTAAAGCTTCGCTCAATGCTTGAAGAATACTTCGTTAAACAAGATTTTGAAGTCACTACTTTCGAAGACGGTAGCAGTGCTGTTGATGCTATTGTTGAGCAACAGCCGGATCTGCTTTTACTTGATCTGATGCTGCCGGGAATGGATGGCCTGACAATTTGTAGACAGATTCGAGCGAAATACTCCGGTAAAGTCTTAATGTTGACGGCAAGTGATGATGATTTTGACCATGTTGCGGCACTTGAAATTGGTGCCGATGATTTTGTCAGCAAACCGATAAAACCACGCGTATTACTCGCTCGCATGCGGATGCTATTAAGGCGAGGCCCAATTGGGGAACAGTCTGCTGAGGTAGAATCCAAACCAGTGAATACTCTGACATACGGCCAACTAAGCCTGAATCAAGCGCGCAAAGTGTGTGTTCTTGATGGTGCTCAGGTCAGCATGTCTGACAGCGATTTTGATCTGCTTTGGATACTGGCTAGCGCTCCGGATGAAGTGTTATCGCGCGACTTTCTGACCCAAACGTTGAGAGGTATCGAATACGATGGTTTGGATCGTACGATCGACAACAAAGTGGTCAGTTTGAGAAAAAAACTGGGTGACAATTCCGCGACACCTAAACGCATCATCACTGTCAGAGGTAAAGGTTATTTGTTCGTACCAGATAGTTGGTAAAATTTTTGAGGATAATGAGGTATGCGCCGAATCTACATTGAGGCATTTTTCGGGTTGTTGGTGTTGTTCACCCTGAGTCTGGTGGCGTATGAAATCATTATTTATCAACTTAATACAGACTATGACTATGTTCTAGAAGACTTAGAGGGCGCCGCATTTAGGGACGTCCTAATGACAATTTCAGACCATCAGGGTAAAGATCAAGCTTTGATAGTTCTGAATGAGTTTATCGCCAATACTGCGAAAACATTGACGGCTTTTCCGAGTTCAGATGTGCCAGATGAAGTGAAAAACTACTTCACTAATGATCGTATTCACCCATTCACATTTTATGACGACGAGCGTGATTTCTGGTTCATGTTATCGTCACCAGACACCATCTACCGAGTTCAACCTGACGTCGAGTCTGACCTTCGCAAAGCCATAGAGTTTGATGACGATATTCTTTGGGGATTTATTCTGGGCGGTTTCTTTATCTACACCTCGGGACTTATTTGGTTCTTAAGCAGGCGAGTTCGTACTCTTGAAGAGGTTACCATGAAATTCGCTCAAGGTGATTTCAACTCAAGAGCACCAACGGGTAGTAGACATCGTGTAGGCTCTCTCAATGATAGCTTCAACTATATGGCCGATAAGATTTCCGATCTTATTACCAGTAACCGCTCACTTACCAACTCCGTCGCCCACGATTTAAGAACTCCCGTTTTCCGTATTCAATGGCAGGCTGAAATGCTCCAAGACGAGAGCCTAACTCAAGAGCAGCACGATAAAATCGCCAGCATCATTGAAGATACCGAAGAGATGGAACAAATGGTCGATGAGCTTCTCTATTTCGCCAAGGTAGAGCGCCCAGACTCAGCGCTTAACATTGAAGCCATTGAGCTCGACCCGTTTATGCACGGACTGACGAACAAACTGCCTGACACTAAAATGAACTTGGTGTCGTTAGAGGTTCAAGACAATTTGTTTGTCGAGGCAGACAGCGCACTGCTCAAAAGGGCAATCAATAACTTGCTTTCTAACGCGTTGCGCTATGCGGATCAGAAAATCCAGCTTTCGGCGAAGTTAGAAAATGAAACCATCCTATTTACTGTTGAAGATGATGGACCGGGAATCCCAACCGATCACTGGAACTTTATCTTTGACCCTTTCTATAGTGCAGACCCCTCTAGGAACAAAGCCAATACTGGCTTTGGATTAGGACTAGCGATTGTCAAATTGATCGTTGAACGTCATGATGGACGTGCCGAAGTGGGTGCAAGTTTACTTGGTGGAGCTAAATTTACTCTACAAATCCCACGTATGTCAGATGAGTCTGACAAACGGTGACAAAGGCGTGACAAAGTAAAGATATTGTCAGGGTGAATCGTTTTGTACAGTGTTCATAACAAGTTAACACAAGGACAAAACGATGAAAAAGCTAACGATTCTAGTTTCAACTTTAGTAGCGGCAACAGCGGTACATGCCGCCGGTGATACATACATTCGAAACGGTAACATTTATACCAAAGAAAATAGCTGGATTGCTGAACTAGGTGGAGCAGGCGTAAGCGATCTCTACAAGGATCAGAAACATAACGCGACGCTTCTTGGTAACTTTGGTTACCAAGGCGAAGATTTCAATGCGAGCCTGCAAGGGATCAACTACCGATTCCTTGGTAATACTGGTGATATGTTCAACATGAGCGCCTACTTGGGTTCTTCTGGCTTGATGTATGACCATGACACTTCAGATTTCCTGAAAGGTATGGACAAGCGTAAAGCGAGTCTGGACCTTGGTATCAACGCTGACTTCCACTTATCTCAAGGCACCATTTCTACTTACGCTCAGCATGATGTTACCGATACTTACGATGGCTACCTAGCGGGTGTAACTTACTTCTTGCCAATGAGTGTTGGCAGCATGGACCTAGTCCCATTTGCTGGTTTGACTTATCAAAGCAAAGATTACGTGGACTACTACTTTGGCGTAAAAGACAAAGAAGCGACTCAAGCACGCAAGGCGTACAAGGGAAGCGGTGATGTGTCTTACAACTTAGGCTACAAGCTTATCCTTCCAATTAATGACAGTTGGGAGCTTACCCAGACGACGGCTTACACTCGTCTTGGCGACAACATTGCGGACTCTCCAATTGTTGATAGCGCAAACCAGTGGACCGTTGGCGCGACCGTCGCATACCGTTTCTGATCTCAGCAACTATCTCCCAAGGCCTGACTGACCGTCAGGCTTTCCTCCTTCTATTTTTAACCGCTGCGTTTGAGTGTTAGTGAATCTATGTCTGCCAACTACTTCCATTTTGTTAAATCTCTCCCTCGCGTTGCTGAGAGTGTTTACCCAGATATCCGTGGGGTGAAAAAGCTTCGCTATAACGCCCGTTTTTGTTTGTGGTCAATGTTCAAACCTAATGTGTTGAAACAAATGCAGCAGTTGTTTGATCAGCCGGAGTTTCGTCCGATCCAAGAGACAAACCCAAGGATGTTTGAAAAGCCCCTAAAACCATTCGTTTGTCTAAAGTGGCGCCCTCAACAAAGGGCTGCAAAAATCTATGAGCACTTTCAGACGCTACACCAAATGTACGGACGCGCATTCCTCGACTTTTATTCTGAAGAAGGTTGGTGCTTGATGGATATTCAGGATTGCAGACTCATGTTGTGTGCGGGTCCTGAAAGGGAAGGGTCTTTGGCTTTGAAGTTGGTCGATGAGAATAAACAGGACTTATTCACTTTAGCCTTCAATATCTCATCGTCGCCAAAACGCGAAATCCACATTGGAGCCTTGCAAGGCCCGGGCGATCATATCACTGGTCGTGGTGAAATTATTAAAAGCCTGACGCGCGGAATGCATGGGCTTCGCCCCAAAGCGCTCATGCTTGAGGTATTGCTTATACTTGCACGTGAGTGGGGTGTTGAATCGGTGTATGGCATTACTAATAAGGGCCATGTCTACCAAGCACTAAGATATACAGGCTCTAAGCGCTCAAGCATCACGTATAACTATTCTGAATTGTGGGCAGAATATGGTGGTGTAGAGGTATCAAAATATCTGTATCAAATACCTCTTTGTCCTGCTCGTAAAGATCCAAGCTCATTGAAAAAAGCGAAGCGACGCCTTTACACAAAACGTTACGCCTGGCTTGAAGATACCCACACAACAATTCGTCAGCGCCTTGGTGAACTCGCTGACTAGCGCCAACACATAGGCACAAAGACGCAGAGGGCAATCGAATGCAGGGAACACTCTATAAGTATTCATCCTTCGGAAATAAATCGGTTCGCAACTTCTGCTTCTTGTTGAACCATTAGTTGATGCGCGGTCAACATGTGTTGTTGCATTACCTGTTTTGCTTTCACCGCATCCCCTGAGCGTAACGCATCGACTAGCGAACGCTGACTCTCAATTCCGGTATGCCATAATTTATGATTTCCTGCTTCATACAATTTCCGGTATATGGTGAGTTTTGTCAGCATTTGCGCAGTAAAGCGGACGATAAACTTGAGCAGTTCATTGTCTGAGTAGCTTGCAAGGAGGCTATGGAATTCAATGGAAGCGATGTGGTGCTCTCTCTCTTGATAAATATCTTCGGGAGGCTTCTGATATTTGTCGATTTGCTTATCGAGGGCGTTCAGTTGTGACTCGTTTAGCTTACCCGAGAGTGACGCAGCGATTTCCGGCTCAAGTGATAGACGTAGCTGGTATAGATCCGAAATAGATATATCTTTAAAGAACAAATAGTTGCTCATCAAGGACTGAGCTTTGCTCTCAGACATTTCACTTACGAAAACGCCACCTTTGGGGCCAGTTTTGGTTGCAAGAATGCCTTGTGCCTCAAGGATACGCATACTTTCTCGAACGGTGCTCTTTGACGCTTCAAAGGTCTCCATGACTTCTGCTTCGTTTGGAAGGCGGTCTCCTGGTTGGAGTGCTTGCTCCACAATCCAATCCTTTATGGATTCTGCTAATTGTTGCGTTCTTCGTCCTTTCGCGCTGCTTACCACTTTAACCTCGCTGCACTTTATTATTTCTCACAAATTTTGAAGCATTTCTGCCGAAAGTCATCTGTTTTCTATCGAAATACTGGACTAAATCGCCCCTAAGTTTCGTTATGAAACTATCCGATTATTGATCTTATCGTACTCACAAAAATGTAATTTATCATGATAAATATATTTTATTTGAAATTTATCATGATAAATTAAAGTGAAATATGGTCAAAAGTAGAGCGAAAAATGAAGAATTTTAAACAAACAGCTGACCTTGCTTGGGAATGGCTTGAGTCTATTGCTCAATGCAGCCAAACAAGTAATCCCGATAAAGAAGGAGTGACTCGACTATGTGCCACTCTGCAGCATGCGGGTGCCAATCGAAAACTTCGAGATTGGATGACGGCTTCTGGGATGAATGTACATATGGACAACGCCGCCAACTTGATCGGACGTTACCCAAGTTCAAATCCAGATGCCAAAACGCTAATGTTTGGTTCGCATCAAGATACGGTTCCAAATGGAGGCAAATACGACGGTATTCTTGGCGTTATTCTGCCTATTGCATTGGTGAACTACTTTCATCAAAACCAAATTGAGTTCCCTTTTCACATTGATGTCATAGCATTCAGTGATGAGGAAGGGACTCGTTTTCAGTCCACATTGCTTGGCTCCAAAGCGATATCTGGAACCTTTGACCCTCAAATGCTTGAAGCGAAAGACGCTGATGGAGTTAGCATGCGAGAAGCGCTGGTCTCATTTGGCTGCCAGCCGGAGTTGATCAGTGAAGATTCTTACGATCAGAAGAGTGTTCTTGGTTTTGTTGAGCTGCATATTGAGCAGGGGCCGCAGCTAGAGCAGGCTAATTTGCCTGTAGGTGTTGTTACAGCGATGACAGGTATCGAGCGTCATACCTTGTCGATTGTGGGTAAGGCGAGTCACGCTGGTACCGTTCCTATGCACATGCGGCAAGATGCGCTGGTGGGAGCGTCTCAAGTGATTCATATGTTTGATCAACTATGTAAACGCGAAGAGGACTTGGTGGGTGTTGTGGGCAAAATTGCCAACTACCCAAATGGCGTGAATGTGATTCCCCAGCAAACGGACCTTACAATTGAGCTACGTTCACCAAACGACGCCTCGCGTATAGCAGCAAGAGAAGAGATGTTATCAAACATTGAATCTTTGATGCGCCAATACAATCTCGCTTACCAGCATGAGCAAACCTATGAACAGTCAGCGGTTAAGTGTGCAGACTCACTTTCAGCAACGTTAAGTGAAGCTGTGCAATTGGCTGGAATTGAACCTAAGCATATTTACAGCGGCGCAGGCCACGATGGATTGGCTGTGAGCAAGCTTACTGATATCGCCATGCTATTCCTACGTTGTACTGACGGAATCAGTCACCACCCTGAAGAAACCATATTGCAAGAAGATTTAGTCGCAGCGGCGGAAGTTCTTAATCACTTCTGTCTGTTAATGAAGCAACAACCAGATATTGGCAAGTGAAAACATCAGCCATAGTCGTTGATTTAGCTTTGCTTGCAAGCAAGAACGCTCTTATCTAGCAGCGTTTATCCCTATACTAAGGAGATATTTTGTTATGGACATGACAAAGAACATGGAAACCGCTCAAAAGAGGCGATGGTATCAAAACATTCCAGACCCGATGGTTCTAATTTTTATGATTTTGGTCGCAACCTATTTGCTGACCTTTATTGTACCAGCGGGTCAGTTTGAACGTATTGTCAGTAATGGTAAAACGTCTGTGGTGGCGGATTCGTTTACCTATTTGAAAGACGTTCCTTCGGTTCACTTCTTTGATGTTTTCGTTGCTATCCCCAAAGGTTTGATCAGTGCTGCGCCTTATTTGTTCATCGTCTTTATTGCTGGTGGTTTGTTCCACATATTGCAACGAACCGGTGCACTAGAGAACGCGATTGGCGTTGCAGTCAACCGCGCTGGCGTGAAAAAACGCAACATGATCATTACCATCGGGACGTTCATTTATGGTTTCTTCGGTGTTGCGGTAGGGTTTGAAAACAACATTGCGCTTGTCCCTGTTGCCGTTCTGATTTCTGCTGCTGTCGGGTATTCGAGCTTAGTGGGTACGGTGTTGGCTGTCGGTGGTATCGGCGTGGGTTTCGCCTTGTCTCCGATTAACCCATATACAGTAGGTGTCGCTCAAGGTATTGCTGAACTGCCAACATTTTCAGGGGCTTGGCTGCGTGTTGTCATGGTGCTCTCTTCACTAGCGCTTTTGTCTTACTATATCTGCGCTCGAGTGACCAAGATGGAGTTTAAAGAGCCAGAATCGTCGGAGGGATTAAGCAAAGATCTATCTGATTACCGTTTAGGAAAAAAAGACAAACTGACGCTTTGTGTTTTCCTTGCGGGCTTGGGTGTGATGCTTTATGGCGTGTTCGTTAATGGCTGGTACATCAATGAAATCGCAGGTCTATTTTTGTTGATGGCCATCGTGATTGGTGCAGTCAATGGCCTGAATGCCAACGCTATTGTCAAACAGATGATGGAAGGTGCTTCAGGTGTCACCGCTGGTGCGTTAGTGATTGGTGTTGCTGCTTCCATTCAGGTGATTTTAGATCAAGCACAAATCATCGACACTATCGTTCATGCGTTGAGCTCACTGATCAAAGATATGCCAATTGCGATCTCGGCAATTGTTGCCAGTGTTGTTCAAGGCGTAATTAACTTGTTTGTTCCTTCTGGCTCAGGTCAGGCAATGGTGACAATGCCAATTCTCATTCCTGTTGCGGATCTGGTCGGAATGAGCCGTCAGTTAATGATTACCGCTTTCCAAGTGGGTGATGGTTTAACGAATCTCATTGTGCCAACTTCTGGTGGAACACTTGCGATGTTAGCTCTTGGCCGTGTCTCTTATGAGCAATGGTTAAAAGCGATCTTACCTTTCATGGTGTTTGTGTACGCATTGTGTTGGGTTGTCCTGTTTATAGGTCAAATGGTGGGCTATTGAGCCTTTTTACTGCAGAGAATTTATGACGATTTCACTTATACATGTAAACCCTAAAACGGGGTTATCTGCATCAATAACAGCAACAGGTGGTGTTGCTGTCGGAGGCTATGTTAATCATAGTTGGCGCAATCTAGGTGGTTGCGCCACCCAAGGCTTGTTCACCAACCCATGGTATGCAGATCTGGCTCGAAAGTGTTTAACCGAAGGCATGAGTGCTGCAGAGACAGTCGAGGCTCTGAAAGCGGGGGATGATGAGTTTTCAAAGCGTCAGTGCTTAGTGATGGATAGAAACGGTAACAGTGCTTTTATCCATGGTAACGACAATGTTGCAGTGACAGGCTCCATTGCCTTTCCAACGCTAGCCGTTGCCGGAAATATGCTGGAGAGTGACTCGGTTCTGGCGGCCCTTGCAGACAGCTTCTTAGAACAAGTGGCCATTAACGCGGAGTCGGTTAGGGCAGGCGGCGTTCCCAAATATCGTCATGATTATGAAGACCAACTGCCTGAAACCTTGATCTCCGCATTAGAGAAGTCGTTACAAGCTGGCGGGGATAAGCGAGGAACATTTTCTGCGTCTTTAAGAGTAGAGAGTATGACGAAGGCGCCCGTTGATATTCGAGTTGATTGGGCGGATGGAGACTTAATTGAAGCACTGCGAAAGGTGTTGCGTCATGTTCGGGGCGCTGAGTTTCAAGAGTTTCTCAACAACTTGCCAAATCAGTAACTACTTAGGTTATGAAGGCAAAGAGGGCCAAGCGGTAACCTGCCGCTTGGCTCTCTCATTTATTGAAGCGCTGTTTCCCGTCTGTTTGCTGCATTAATCAGCAATACACCTGCAAGCGGAACAACAATGGCCGCATAAGGAATCATACCGGCACCCAGCGGGCTATCCAAAATCGTCCCACCGATAAAACCTCCAAACGCGTTAGCTAAGTTAAAAGCGGAGATATTTGCTGTTGCCGCCAGCTCCTGACCTTTACCACCATGTTTCATGACGCGCAGTTGCATTGCAGGTACATTGGCGAAAGAGGCAATGCCGAATACGAAACTAGCAATCACAAACAGCCACTGGTTATCTGAGACGAGTCCTACCGCGATGAGTGAGAGAACCATAGCGACAGACCACCAAAGTGACGCCTTTGCTAAATCTTTATCTGATGAGCGGCCGCCAAGGTGGTTCCCGACAATCAGACCAAAGCCGACAACGACCAGAATCCAGGTTACTGCATGTGAAGAGTAACCAGCGACATGCTGAGCAATAGGGGCGATATAGCCGTAAAAGGTCATGAAGCCTGACCATGCAAGTACTGTAATCGAAAGGCTGATCAGTAGCATTGGGTTCTTAAAGGCCATGAGCTGGTCTTTAACATCAGACTGAGAATGAGCGTGATCAGACTTGATGAACATAGAAATGGCTAAGAATGCAACAATGCCGAGTGCGGAGACAGTAATAAACGTTGTGTGCCAGCCAAGCTCAAGCCCTATCCACGTACCTCCGGGAACGCCAAGCACATTCGCGAGTGTTAAACCTGCGAACATTTGACCTACAGCACGACCTGCCATTTTTTCTGCCACCAGGCTAGTTGCGACAACGGAACCTATGCCGTAAAAAGGCCCTTGTACCAATCCAGTAATGACTCTGCTCACCATCAACACGGTATAGTTTGGTGCGAAAGCCGAAATTAAGTTGCCCGCGATAAACAGCAACATCAAAAACAGCAAGACTGGTTTCTTGTTAAATTTGGCCAGATAAATAGTGAGAATTGGCCCGCCAAACACAATAGCCAGAGCGTAAGCACTAATGAGATAACCAGCTTGGCCCTCGGTGATTCCCATCGAGCCGGAAACTTGGGTTAATATTCCAGCAATTACAAACTCTGCGGTGCCAATAGCAAATGCGGATAGTGTAAGTATCCAAACCTGCAATGGCATTTTCTGATTCGTCATAAATGTATCTCGGTAATGAAGTTGATGATTCCATTTTATGTATTTGCACATTGTTGATAATTGGGTGAGAATCGAATTCATAATTCACTATTTCTGAATAATGCTGGTGAGGAACAATGAACAAACTAGCGGATATGGAATTGTTCACTCTGATTGTCAAACATCAAGGGTTGGCAAGTGCAGGCAGAGAGCTTGGGCTGTCGCCGGCCAGCGTAACGGCAAGGCTTCAAGCACTTGAAGAGAGGCACGGTGTGAAGCTACTCAACCGCAGTACACGGCATATTGCGCTAACAGATTCCGGTCTCAACTATTATGAGTCTTGTCTACAGATATTAGAAAGTGTCCGTGAAGCGGAAGCAAAACTGCATAACACTGCTGTTCAGATAGAAGGGCAAATTCGAATTTCAGCCCCTAAAGATATTGGTAAGCAGTTTGTGATGCCAGCTATCGATACTTTTCAGCAGCTCTATCCCAAAGTTGTGCCTCACTTGCTATTGCATGACAACCTATCGAGCTGGTCGGAAAACAACATTGATCTCCAGATACGTTATGGTTCTCCTCCAGATAGCGGCATGATTGCCAAAAGGCTAGCCGTAAGTGAGCGTGTTTTAGTCACATCTCCTGCTTATATTGATAATCACGGCATGCCAAACAATCCTGAACAACTTCGCTCACACCAATGTTTATCTTTGCTGAGAAATGAACAGGAAATGAAGCTTTGGTACTTCCAGCACAAGGAGTCTGATGAGACATCATCGCATCAGGTGCTGAGCTTTCGTTGTTCAGACGATGGTGAGGTGATTCGGCATTGGGCAAAGCAAGGTGTTGGTATTGCACTTAAGTCTCGATTAGATGTTGAGGCTGACGTTAAGGCAGGCACACTACAAATCCTACTGCCGGATTTTCGCGTCGACTTTAAACCATTTTCTTCGAACAATGATTCTGAGCTTTATGCGGTGTACCGCGATCGTAAATATCAGCCTAAACGTCTCACTCTGTTTTTGAAGCATCTGGTTGACGCATTTGCCACGGCTGCAAGGTGAGGGGTGGCGGGGCGGATACCATTCTACTCGTTCACTCTCATAAGCAGTATCAATAAGGCCCGTTTGTCACTTTTGTGCAAAACAATGAAAATCTTGTAGGAGCAAGGTTAGAGATCTGTCAGACTCTCTAAAGTATAAGAAATCAAAGAGTTCAGGGACGATCATGCTAGATGCTCAGCTCGCTCAACGAATTGTTGATCGCACAATGCCGATTATTGGCTACAACATTAACGTGATGAACAATGCAGGTCTTGTGGTCGCAAGTGGAGAAAGCTCGCGTATAGGTCAGACACACGACGGGGCATTGTTGGCATTAAGCAGAAAGGCTTCAGTTGAAGTGACCTCAGAAGACTGCAAACTCCTCTCTGGCGTCAAACCTGGTGTTAACCTTCTTCTCAAACATAAAAATGCCATTCTAGGTGTGGTTGGCATCACTGGTGAACCTAATGAGATTCGTGGTGTAGCTGAGCTTGTGGCAATGACGGCTGAGCTTATCATCGACCAAGCCGACTTATTGGAAAAAGTTCAACGTGATAGACGATACAGAGATGAGTTCATCTTAGCTTGTCTAACAGGGCGCTTGTCTTCCTCCGAAATGCGAGATGGTGCTGAACAAATCTCAGTGAATCCGAGTGATTCATGGGAGTTGTTACTGGTCGAGATGCCTACTCAAGATAGCTCCACAGCAACACTCACAGAACGTCTTTACCAAAAACCGGGTCATCACCTTTGTGCTCATTTGTCAGCACGCCATTTAGTCATTTTTGTTCCGACAGAACAGCCCTTGAGTGCAGATAGCGTAAATGAGTGGCTTCACTGGTTAGAGCAAACACCATGTCGAAATCTAAAGGTTTCAACGGGAAAATTTGCCCGCAGTCTTGAGGAGTGGCAAACCGCTTACAACTCGGCGCTTCAGGTAATGAAAATAGGGAAGGCGGCACGTCCCAAGAATGCGGTGTACCTTCTCGATGATTATCAATTGCCTGTTTTGTTAGCGCCATTACATGGTACTTGGCAGGGAGAGCAACTGTCACAAATGACAGCGACCTTGGTCGAGCATGATAAATCAGGCCAGCTTATCGCGACCTTGGAGGCCTACTTTGATGCAAATGGCAGTGCAAATGACACGGCTTCCAAATTGTTTATCCACCGAAATACTCTGAAATACCGTTTGGACAAGATCACTGAAATTACAGGATTTGAGACAACAGATTTCTCTCATATGGCGCAGCTTTATCTGGCGATTCAGCTTGGTAAGCTTAGTTAGATTGTGCATATTTACCATAATTAAGTTTTATTTAGCTTGTATTTTGTTGATTTGCACAATGATGCAGCTCTTTTTTTGTCCCATAATGTCTACAGTCATCAGTGGAAAGGAATAGGCCAGTATGAAGATTGTTATCGCTCCAGACTCATTCAAAGAAAGTTTGTCCGCAATAGAAGTTGCTCAATCAATCCAGACGGGGTTGGAAAGAGTATGGCCTGATGCTGAGTTTTTAAAAGTGCCAGTGGCAGATGGTGGTGAAGGGACGGTTCAGTCTTTAATTGACGCCACTTCAGGACAAAAAGTATTCACTGAGGTAACGGGACCATTAGGTAAGCCAGTGCAAGCTTTCTATGGCGTTTTGGGTGACGGCAAAACCGCTGTGATCGAAATGGCTGAAGCAAGTGGTTTACACCTAGTCCCAGCAGAAAAACGAGACCCTAAGATTACAACCAGCTTCGGAACTGGTGAGCTGATTAAGCACGCATTAAATCAAGGTGTAACCAAGCTGATTGTTGGGTTGGGGGGCAGCGCGACTAATGACGCTGGCGCTGGAATGCTTGCCGCATTAGGTGTTACTTTCTTAGATAAAACAGACGAAGAGTTTGTGCCTGTTGGCGGTGCAAGCCTAGCAAACCTAGAAAGTGTTGATACTTCCAAGCTGGATCCGCGACTAAAGCAATGTGAAGTGGTCGTCGCGTGTGATGTAGATAACCCTCTTTGTGGTGATAAAGGTGCATCCGCTGTATTTGGACCACAAAAAGGGGCAACTGAGCAAGATGTGGCCCTGCTGGATAAATTTCTAGAGATTTTTGGCCAAGTAACAGAAAAAAATGCTGGCGTTGATGTGCTTACTGCGGCTGGTGCCGGTGCAGCTGGTGGAATGGGTGCGGCTTTACTTGGTTACGCTAATGCAGTGTTAAAGCCGGGTATAGAGATTGTTCTGGATACGGTTGAGCTAGAATCGAAACTGATAGGCGCGAATTTAGTGATCACTGGTGAAGGCAAAATTGATGACCAAACGGTTCATGGCAAAACTCCCGTAGGCGTATCAAAACTGGCTAAGCAACTTAATCTTCCTGTTATTGCGATTGCGGGTTGTACTGGAAATAATTTCCAAGCAGTCTATGAGCACGGTATTGATGCTGTCTATGCCTGTTTACCTAGGCCAATGTCGCTGCAAGAAGCATTTGATGAAGCCGCAAGCAATCTAGCAAACGTTGCGGAAAACGTGGCTCGGACTTATCAGATAAGTCACTAGGTTCAGCGAATACGGCAGTGATTAGCACTGCCGTCATTATGCTGCCACTTTAGATAGACAAATCACACACTGTTGAAACCATGCATAGTGACTCTCCAAAGTCCTAGAAATTCCTTTCGAAATCAGATACTGGTTCGATTCGAACCTTAAACTATTTTTACCACTTTTCACTAAACGAACGACATCGAACTCAAGGATCTCCTGAACTTGAGGGTAGATAGCTTTGTAGAGTGATTCTTTCGCTGAAAACAATAAAGTGACCGCTTCATTTCGGCTCAGACCTGTTTGAGCAAGCAGATCTATCTCCTCTTCTCTAGCGATAAAAGCGTGAGCATCTTTTACTTCCTGACCTGAAAGGAGACGTTGGATGTCGACACCGATATGATGATCTGCCAGCTTTTCTTTCCTCTCGACCACTGCAACCGCGTAGTTTTCACAGTGAGAAATTGAGCCGCTAAGGTGAGGTGGGAAATTGGGAGAACGATCTAAATTTATGCCTATTTGATGAGATTCTCCAAGGAGAGCAAGAGCATTGTGAGCCGCAGAGCGACCTGCGACAAATTCAGCCTGACGTGAAAAGTGCGCCTTCTGTATGGAATAGGGTAGCTCTTTTCTCGGATAAAGTGACTTAGGGAACAGTGACTTATCGTATGACACGATGCAAACCACCAGTTCCGTTTGATTAACAGTGAATGGCAGGTTTGGAAGCCCTTGAAGCCAGTTTTGTTTATTTTTAGTACTTTCAGTCAGCGTGTTCATTTCTTAAATCTACCGCTCTTAACCTAAGCTCAGGCCTTATATATCAACCAAATACCTTAACAATTGTGTATATAATTGCAAATGAAAATGGTTTGCATTTATATATTTACTGTTATATAACTTCCACCTTGTTAATCAGTCGTTTTTTATTGATTAACCCTATGTAAAAAGAGAGTTTAAGGGAACGGATATGCTCGAAGCTAGAAAACTAGCATTTAGCGTTGGCGACAGAAGCTTGTTGTCAGATTTTGATATGAATTTTGAACCAGGCAAGATTTACGCTCTGGTTGGCCATAACGGCTCAGGTAAATCAACGCTACTTAAACTTCTCGCACAGCAACAAAAATCCACCAGCGGAGATGTCTTGCTACAAGGCAAATCAGTTTCCGATTGGTCAGATAAGAAATTCGCTCAGCAAATCGCCTATCTTCCTCAGCATTTACCACCTACCGATAGCCTTTCAGGAAAAGACCTAGTGAGTTTTGGCCGCTACCCATGGCACGGCTTACTTGGGCGTTTAGGTACGAAAGATAAAGAATTCATCCAACAAGCGATGCAGATGACGGATACGGAAAAGTATGCAGACCGCTTGGTTGATACATTGTCGGGTGGTGAACGTCAGCGAGTGTGGTTAGCCATGCTTCTGGCTCAGAGAACTCAGTATCTGCTTTTGGATGAGCCTTTGTCTGCTCTGGATATCGCTCACCAAGTAGAAATGCTTGAACTAATAAAGAAACTGGCAACTGAACTCGAATTAGGCGTTCTTATCGTGATACACGATATCAACATGGCCACTCGCTTCTGCGACCATATAGTGGCACTTCATAGCGGTAAAATGATCGCTCAAGGCTCTGTTTCTGAAGTGTTTAACGAACAGCAGCTAAACGATATTTATGGTATCGAAATGCAGATCACCGACCACGCTGCAGGCTATCCGGTTGCCATGCCATGCTAAACATCAAACGAATGACAATCGCCTGCCTTACTACGTTGACTGCAGTAATGCCTGCCATGGCTGGGTCAGAGGTTTCACAAGATAAATTACGAGTGATGTCCATTGACTGGTCTCAGACGGAAACCATGATTGCTCTTGGCGTTACGCCTGTGGCATCGGCTCAACAGTCGGATTACAACGACTGGGTGAGAAGTCCGAAAATACCGGATGAGACTGTGGATGTTGGCCTGCGCACTCAACCCAACCTAGAAAGATTATCTGAGCTAAACCTAGACACCATATTCCTGTCTCCTCGTTTCGCTTCGCTTGAGACTCAGTTATCTCGTATTGCACCCGTCAAAATCCTTGGCCTGTATAAAGTGGGTGAGGTTAACTGGGAAGCCGTCACTGATTTCACACGCCGCATGGCAAAAGAAGTTAACGCTGATAGACAAGCTGAACAGCTTATCGCCAATAGTGAAGCTGAGTTGAATGGCCTCAAGGCAGCACTGCCTGACAACCTGCCTCCAGTGCTTTTAGTGCAGTTTATGGACACCAAACATGTTCGAGTATTTGGTGAGAACAGCATCTATAAAGTGGCATTGAATCAGTTAGGCATTCAAAATGCTTGGGACAAAGCCACTAACGCGTGGGGCTTTGCTCTCACAGGTGTTGATAAGTTACAGGGTATCGATGCGCAATTTGTCGTTATAGAACCTCTTCCTGTTGGCGTAAAGGAACATTTAGCGCACGACCAATATTGGCAATATTTGATTGAGCAAACGGGTCGTCCGGTAATCACCGTAAAACCAACATGGAGTTTTGGTGGTTTACCCTCAGCGATGCGTTTCGCTAATTTGGTCACCTCTGCTCTGGCTGAGGAGGTCACCCGATGAGAATCTTATCTCTGAGTCTTGTCGCGATACTCGCGGCATTTATGCTGACCATTGCAGGCTTTCAGTTGAATGCCTCTGGTAATTTTTCCGCAGGCGTGAATAGTCTTTTCCAAGCAGATTGGATGTCGCCAGAATCGGTTAGATTGCATCTAACTTGGTGGCCTAGATTTTTCACGACACTGATTGCAGGTGCGGCTTTGGCTGCTGCTGGTGTACTGATGCAGCAAGTATTGCGCAACCCTTTGGCGTCACCATCCACTTTGGGTGTGGCAAGTGGTGCCAGTTTTGCCCTTATGATGGCAACCTTGTATGCCCCTTGGTTACTGACGTTTTCTAAATCACTGATTGCTGTGCTTGGTGGCGTGGGAACAATGGCACTGGTATTTGCACTGTCATGGCGTCGTGCACTTTCACCGACAGTTGTGGTGGTTTCGGGTCTGGTCATTAACCTCTACTTCGGCGCCGTCAGCACTGTTCTGTTAATGATGAATCAGGATAAGCTGGCTGGTTTAATGATTTGGGGTGCGGGTTCTCTCGTTCAGACAGGATGGTCTGATATTGCTTATCTCGCCCCAAGACTCGGGTTAGCGATTGGTATTTCATTCTTATTTGTTAAGCCGCTAACCTTGTTAGAATTATCCGAAGAAGGAGCGAAAAGCCTTGGCGTGTCTCTGGCAAAGTTGCGCGTTATATGTCTTGGCCTCGCAGTGTTACTGACATCTTGGGTGGTTGCTAAAGTTGGCGTGATTGGCTTCGTAGGCCTCGCTGCCCCAGCGATTGCTCGCGCAACTGGTGTGCATCGTCTTGTGCCTAAGTTAATCGTCTCCATGCTGTTAGGTGGTTTACTACTAACGCTTACGGATCTGCTTATCCAGCAGCTCCCAGGTATTGCCGCTATGATTGTGCCAACTGGTGCCGCTACTGCTGCATTAGGTGCTCCTCTCTTATTGTGGTTACTGCCAAGGTTGTCGATGCGCAGTCAAACCCAGACGCAAACAGTCATGACGCGTCATAGTGAGCAAGTTAAGAGCCTCAACCGTCATGCCATTGCATTGGTTGCGCTCGTTATTCCAGTTGCTCTATTTATCTTTAGTACCACTTCAATTCAAAGCTCTGGCTGGCAGTGGCTAGTGTTCTCAGGTGAGTGGAACCTGCTTGAGTGGCGTTGGCCCCGACTTGTTGCTGCCGCCTTAGCTGGTGTGATGTTGGCTACCGCAGGTACGGTGATCCAGCGTTTAAGTGGTAACCCGATGGCGAGCCCTGAAGTGATCGGCATCAGCTCTGGTACCGCTTTGGGTTTGATCATTGCCATGTTCTCTGGCATTGGCGTTAGTCTCGTTGGCTTGTATCTAGGTGGACTAGTGGGCGCGATGGCTTCGCTGTCTGTGATTGTTCTTTTGAACCGCAAGTCTGGATTCCAACCAGAACGTGTGTTGCTGACTGGTGTCGCTATCACAGCTCTGATGAACGCGGTACAAAGCTTCGTATTGGCGGGCGGTGACCCTAGGAGCTATCAAGTTTTAGCCTGGCTTTCTGGCTCAACTTACTTTGTTACAGAGGCGACCTTACTTCCTTTAGCCGTTGCAACTTTCGTGCTTGTTGGCTTTAGTTTCTTAACGGCTCGCTGGTTGGACATATTACCTTTGGGAGAGGCCAGTTCTCGCGCACTTGGAGTGAAAGTAGGGCAGGCGAGAGGCTTGCTATTACTGCTGGTGGCATTGCTAACAGTTAGTGCCACTCTCGTTGTTGGCCCATTGAGTTTTATCGGTTTGATGGCACCGCATCTTGCTCGCTTATTTGGTTTTAGTCGAGCTCGAGAACACCTGATTTGTTCAGCGCTTGTCGGCATGGGGCTAATGCTTCTCGCTGATTGGCTAGGACGCCAAATGTTGTACCCGCAAGAAATTCCAGCCGGTTTGGTGGCGTCTTTAATTGGCGGTATGTATCTGATGTGGGGACTTCGCAGACTCTAATTTTTAGTCATGAGGGAGGCAATGCCCAGCTTTCCTCAATGCTGTTTTGAAATTTGTTGATAATGATAATCACAATAATAATTAATATATGGATTTGAGATGAAATTACTTTTTCAGTTGGCCCATAAACAACATAAAGCGCTCGCTTTGGTTATCTTGTTGAGTGTGGCAAGCGCCTTTCTCAGTATTGGCGTGATTGCTTTTATTCAATATGAACTGTTGAGTCAGACAACCAGTGTCCATAGTGCTATTTGGCAATTTGCTGGATTGCTGGTGCTGCTATTGATCACGGCGACCGTCGCGCAGGTGTCACTGCACAAGTTAGGCCACCAATTTGTCTATTCAAAGCGTTGTCAATTGGTTAAGCAACTGATCAACACGGATATTGAACAAATAGAAGATGTCGGTAGTGCTGGGGTGCTGGCATCACTGAACACCGACATTCGTAACATCACTATTGCCTTCGTTACCTTGCCGGAAATGATTTACGGTTTAGTACTTACCGTAGTTGCATTGTCCTATCTTGCGTTCCTTTCACTACCGTTATTTGGTGTTAGTCTGCTGATGTTAAGTGTGACTGGTGTTATCGGCTATGGGCTGGTAACTCGAATCACTTTCCACGTTCGCCAAGTACGTGAGTTGGAAGACAAGCTTTATCACGACTATCAGGCATTGATTGACGGGCGCAAAGAGCTATCACTGAATCCTAGTCGTGCTCGTCGTTATTTCGAAGATGAGTTTGGTCCAAATGCCGCAGGTTATCGAGACGAAGTCACAAAAGCGGACATCTACAATGGCTTTGCTGCCAACATGGCTAACACGATTGTACTGGCACTGATTGGTCTGAACTTTTATCTGGCGCTGGGTTTAGGCTGGGCTGGATTTGACGTTGCTTCTACCTTTGCTCTGGTCATTCTTTTTATGCGCATGCCACTTATGGCCGCGGTTGGTGCATTACCCGGTCTTATTAGCGCCAATATCTCTATGCGCAAGCTTGAATCACTTGACTTAAGTGACAATGAAAATCTCGTTGAGGCTAACCAGCAACCAGAAGTATTTGAAGGCATCGATCTTCAGCAAGTGACTTACGAATACCGCGCTGATGGCGATGACCGTCCGTTTAAAGTTGGCCCGATCAATTTTAAAGCCTCAAAAGGTGAGATGATCTTCATCATTGGTGGTAATGGCAGCGGAAAATCAACGTTTGCTCGTTTACTGACCGGCCTTTATCGCCCGCATACAGGTAACGTTCTCTTGAACGGTCAACCTATGACTGAGCTCAACTGGCCTCACTATCGCCAGCAGTTTTCTACGGTATTCAGTGACTTCTACTTGTTCCACCAGATCACCAATGGACAAGGCCAAGATGTTCCAGAGGGCGATATCAAAGAGTGGATGGAGCGTCTGGAAATGAGCCACAAAGTGACTCAAGAGAATGGTCGCTTGTCGGATGTTCGTTATTCACAGGGGCAGCGTAAGCGTCTTGCGTTACTGATGGCCGTTGCTGAACAGCGAGGCTGCATGCTTCTCGACGAATGGGCGGCAGATCAAGACCCTCGCTTTAGAAAAGTCTTTTACCAACAGTTACTGCCTCTGCTTAAAGAGCGTGGCGTGACTGTAATCGCTATTACCCACGATGACCGTTACTTTGATGCGGCAGATCGCATTTTCAAAATGGACAGTGGGCAACTGACAGAACTGGATACTGCGGATAAATCACAAGCTCAGCAAGCAGTAGAAAGTGTCGTCGCTTAACGAAACAACAATCCAGAAAATCAAAACAATAAGAACAACGATCTAGTTGAGGATATTATGAGTATTGACAGCCCAAACACAGAATTTGCCGTCGTTATCAACCCACAAGAACAGTACAGCATTTGGCCTACTTATCATCCAATTCCAAATGGATGGAAAGCCGTTGGTGTTACTGGCAACAAAGAAACTTGCCTTGCCCACATTAATGAAGTGTGGACTGACATGCGTCCGAAAAGCCTGCGAGAAGCGTTAGCTGAATAAGAGCACTCGCTTTTGCTTAATTTTGGTACCTGCTGTTTAGGTACCTGACATTTAACAGTTTTTAGGTATATGTATGTCAGTGGATGATATCACGATGACTCCGGCCAATGGTGGTTGGAGTCCACTTTCTCATTCTCAGCAACGTCTATGGTTGTTCCATCAACTCATGCCAGAAAGTATTGCGTATAACTTAGGTGGTGTTGCATGGTTATCGGGTGAGGGAATCACTAAAGAAAAAGTCCTAGACGCACTTTCTAAGATATTAGAAATGCACCCAGTCTTACGTATAAAGATCGAACAAAGGGACGGACAACCTCAGCAGTTTGCGTATTATGACCGAATCCCAGTGGCTTTTGTTGATTTGACCGATGAAGCCGATGCTGCTGACATTGTAAAGCGAGAAGCCAAAACTAAGACTTATCAGCCGTATAACTTAGGAAATGAGCTACTGTGTAGATTCCACCTATACCAGTTAGCTGAAGATAGGTTTGCTCTAAGCATTGCTGCGCATCATTTGATTACCGATGCTTGGTCACTACAGTTGTTTGTAAGCTCCATTGTTCAATTTGTATCAGGAAAGCCACCCAAAAGCCCGAAAGGGATCAGTTACTTTGATTTTTCTGAAAGTCAAAATGACCTCGATCCTGTAAAAGAGAAAGCGGACTGGGAAGCTCTGAAGTTAATGGGTGAGGAGCCCTGTATTCTTCAAGGCAAGACGACTCAGGAGCAGAGCGCTTATACCGCCGGGCATATAGAAGAGTCATTGGGTATTAATGAATCAGTCTTGGTCGAAAAGGCTGCCAAACATTTTGGTGTGACTAAATTCGAGGTGTTGTCTTCTGCGTTGTTGTTGACTCTGTCTTCATATGCCAACAATTCTCAACCAACGATCACCGTGCCAGCATTGAATCGAGACTCTGCGAACAGGAGGAATATCGGTTTTTACGTTAATAATGCTGTTTTGGGTGTTCAGGCAAATCCAGAGTTGAACTTGAAAGAAGTTGTGCAGCAGGTGAAAAGCAATCTGCGCAACTCATTGAAGTTCTCTCATTTACCTATTGAGAAGCTTTTAGGCCAGACGCCGCTTCCTACTGTTGCATTCAATTATCGTAGTCACGGGCATAAGCTCGCTGTGAAAAGCATCGGCGAGGATGGCAACACAATTAAAGGCGTTTTTGAAGAATTCCCAGTGACCGAAACACCCTTTGAACTTGTCCTTGATGCTATTGCAGGAGAGCAACTATCGCTGCGACTTGTTTATGCACAAGAGAAGTTCACACAAGCTCAAATTGACAGCATTTTAAGCACATACAAAAATGTTCTGAACCAGATCTGCCAATCTCCTCAACAGTCTCTAGCACAGACTAACGCGCTTTCTAGCTCAGATACACTGGCCTTTGAAACGCACTCAGCGGTACAACAAACATGGGCTCCAGTGACCTTTATGGCGCTGGTGGCTGAGCAAGCAAAACTGCGTCCTGAAAAAGTTGCCTTAAAACATGGCGATAACACACTGACTTACGCTGAGTTAGATGCTCAATCAAATGTAGTCGCACACTCATTGCGTCAAAGAGAGGTTCAATCAGAAGGTGTTGTCGGTGTGGTGATGGAGCGTGGCACCGATATGCTGGTCGCCATGCTGGGCATCATGAAAGCAGGCTGCGCATTTCTGCCGCTTGATCCGGATTACCCTGCGGAACGCATTAGCTTTATGCTTGAAGACAGCGAAGCTCAGCAGTTACTGACTCAGAAGCACTTGATGGGTAAGGCTCAAGATCTTTTCACCCGTTCTGAAAGTGCTCAAGAGTGTATTGCTATTGAATCTTTGTTAGCAACTGAGGTTCCAGTCTCTGAGCTTGGTGAGTGTTCATATCCAGATATCCACTTAGACCAGCTGGCGTATTTGATTTACACCTCTGGCTCAACAGGTAAGCCTAAAGGCGTGGCAGTCAGTCATCGCGGACTGACAATGCACGTCCAGACGATTGGCGAGCAATATGGCATGACGCCTGAAGACACAGAGCTGCATTTTGCTTCTATCAGTTTTGATGGCGCTGTGGAACGTTGGACTGTTCCACTGGCGTTTGGCTCAACGCTGATCATTCGTGACCAACAGTTGTGGACACCAGAAAAAACGACTCAAGTATTGGTAGACGAGAAAGTCACCATCGCTTGTTTCCCGCCAAGTTATGCAGGACCTTGGCTAGATTGGGTTGAACAAACTCAGCCAGATTTGGCTCTTCGCTCATTGACACTAGGTGGTGAGGCATTTACCCGAGAAACATTTGAACGAATTCAACGGGTGGTTAATCCACCTCGTATCGTCAATGGTTACGGCCCGACAGAAACGGTCGTTACTCCGATGATCTGGCGTGCTTATCCAGAAGATAAACTGGAAAGCTCGTACGCACCGATTGGTCAGCCTGTGGGTGACCGTAAGTTGTATGTGCTGGATGAGAACCTTAAACAGGTACCATTTGGATCGGTTGGCGAACTATACATTGGCATGGAGTCTGGCCTGGCTCGTGGTTACTTGAAACGACCTGACTTGACCGCTGAACGTTTTATTCCGGATCCATTTGCCGAAAACGGCGAGCGTATGTACCGCACTGGTGATTTGGTTCGATTTAGACAAGATGGTGTTGTTGAATACCTTGGCCGTGCCGATCAGCAAGTAAAAATTCGTGGTTTCCGTATCGAGCTCGGAGAGATTGAATCTCGCCTACAGACGCTTTCTAACGCTGAGTTCTGTGCTGTTGTCGCACACGAGTCGCCGACAGGAAAGCGCCTAGTCGGTTACGTTCAATTGAGTGAAACAGAGCAAAAATCTGAATCTCAATGGCGTATAGAGTTAGCCTCCCAGTTGCCAGATTATATGGTGCCGTCACGCATCATTGTTAGCCAGACACTCCCTCTGACACCTGCTGGTAAGGTGGATCGTAAGCAACTTTCCGCACCGGATTGGGATGAAGAACAGAAAGCGGGAGCGTCGCTGGAAGGAGACATCCAACATCAGCTGGCTGAAATATGGTGTGAGCTGCTAAAACTAGAGTCTATTGGCTCTGACAGCCATTTCTTTGCACTTGGTGGAGATTCAATTACTGCGCTACAAATGGTAGGGAAGCTTCGTCAACGAGGTTTGATGCTGACACCAAAGCAAGTGTTTGACCACCCTGTACTTGGTGAAATGGCGCTATGTGTTCTCGATAGCCAAATCAAACCAGCTGAACAAGGTGAGCTGAATGGCAAAGTAGCCTTGCTGCCAATGCAGAAGCGATTCATTGAGAACTATCTGGATAAGAATGGTCAGCTAGAACTATGTAACCAGTACGCAAAACTCAACTTGCCAGCTCCGGTTAATGCAGACGCGATTGTCCGAGCACTCAAGCAAGTGGTGCAGCATCACGATAGTTTGCGCCTCTCTTTCGAGGCTCCCAATACCACAACACCTAATGCAGCAGAGTATCTAGCTGAATATGTGACTACCGCAGATTTTGCATTCCACCTTTATGCCGAGCAGATAGACATCGATGCTGTGCAGAGTGCGATTAATCCGTCTGTTGGTAAGCAATTGTCCGTTGGCCTGAATACTGAGACGGGCGAAATGCTGGTTGCCGTTCACCACCTTGTCATTGATGCGCTTTCTTGGCCTGTGCTAATTCAAGATTTGCTTGGAAGTTACCAGCAAGAAATGGGTGTTGACTCTTATGTGTTTGCCTCTAAAACTCACAATCAGGCCGATTGGTATGAGGCACTAGAGAATCTTCATATCAGTCATAAACAGTCCGAATTCTGGAATGCTCAGCGAGCAGAACCTGCTTTTGCTGAAGGTTCAGCTAAGGAGGGCGAAAGCAAAGGAATTCATAAGCACAGTTACCATTTAACCAAAGAGCTCGCCGAGACATTGTTTGCATCGACTCAGGCCTTCGCCAGAATGAGCAAAGAGCAGACGTTAATGGCATTGTCTGCACTTGCAGTAAAACAAATAACCTCTGCAAATGAGATCGTAATTCATCGCGAAAGCCATGGTCGATTCAGTGAGTCGTTTGGATTGGATCTTTCACGCAGTGTTAACTGGCATACTGCGCTGTTCCCGCAAAAAGTTGTGTTAAGTGACAGCATTAGTGAACTGTTAGCGAGTGTAAAAGATGGCTCACATGCAATCACCGATGGTGGCTTGAGTTACTCAGCTGGCGTAGCTCAGCAGCAATGGCAGTATCAAGACAATGTTGATGTGCTATTTAACTTCCTAGGCCGAGCAACGCAGGCTGATGTGAAAGGGGCTGAACTGGGTGAGTTTGGCTTATGGCGACCAGAAGACGCTAAAGCTGATGCTGCAATTGTACTGAATATCAGCGAAACTGATGATGGCTTTGATGTAGAATTGGAGTTTTCACTTTCTGCTTTATCGAAATCTGAGTGTGAAGCGTATGTTCATCACTTAGAGGCAGCAATCAAAGTAGTAACGGAACATTGTACGTCTAACTCAGCCGTTTTGACACAAGCTGATGCGCCAAACACTAACCTGAGTCTCGTGACGCTAAGCCAAGTAAGTGGTAACGCTCATCAACTTCCGAATCAAATTCTACCGTTGTCTACGCTACAGCAAGGTTTGTACTTCCACGCTCAACTATCGCAAGACACAAGTACCTACGTCAACCAAATTACCTTGCCTATATCGGGAGCTGACGCTGCTCAATTAGAAGAGGGTTGGAAAGCCTTGATGAAGCGTCATTCGATTCTACGTAGTACGCTGCATCAAGTAGAAGGTCAGGCACACCTGTATGTTTGGGATGACCTTCCTATCACGAGCAGAGTCTTTGATGGGCGAGAGGAAGCTGGCTTTGAACTGGATTCCTATAAACGTTCACTCATTGAACAAGGTTTCGAACTGGAACAAGATACGAGCGCCCAGCAGCTAAAACCTTTGTGGCGAGTAGATCTAGTGACAACGGGCGACAATGAGATCGCTTGTATCTTCACGATTCACCACATTCTGATGGATGGTTGGAGCACCGGTGTTTTGCTCAGCGAACTGTTTGCCCACTATCAAAACATGAGCCTGCCTGTCGTCAGTCATGATTTTGCGGATTATTTGGAATGGGTTGTACAGCAAGAACCTGAAAGTGCTCAAGAGTACTGGCGTGGTTATCTGAATGGTGTAGAAGCGCCAACAATGTTGGTTGAACAATACGGTTCGAACACAGATAAACTAGGGCATGTGCGCCACAACATGGACTTCAGTGCTGAGGTACTAAGTGGTTGGCAGTCTCAACTGAAGTCATCTGGCATCACGCTAAACACTCTCATTCAGGGCGCATGGTTACTAACGCTTCAACGTTACACGGGTCAGTCTCAGCCTGTTTTCGGCAATACGGTTGCAGGTCGACCATCGTCACTGGCAAACAGTGAAGCCATGGTTGGGCTTTTCATTAATACCTTGCCTGTTACATCGATGGTGGACTGGCAGGCGAAAACCAATCAATGGCTTGCCGATATACAAGAGCAGGCTAGCGCGCAGCGTGAATTCAGCCACGTCTCTTTGTCAGAGGTACAAGCACAATCTCCACTGGCTAGTGAGAATCTGTTTGATTCGTTGGTGGTGTTTGAAAACTACCCATTGGATGAGAGCCTGTTTAGTGAAACTGGCCTTAAAATTGGCGAGCCTGACAGTTATGAGTTTACACATTACCCGCTAACGTTGGCGGTATTGCCAGGTGAATCATTACGCATTGTTTTTGCGTACGACTCAGCGAAATTCTCACAGTCAGATATTGATGCGCTGTCAGCAACGACGTCTCATTATCTTGAGCAGCTTGTCGATAAGTTGGCTCATAATCTGAGTGATATTGATGTATTGGACGCCGAGCAACAGTCTCGCTTGTCTGGTCATGTAAAAACGTCTGAACCTTGGACTTACAAACCCTTCACTGAACTGTTAAAAGAGCAGGTGCTTGCACAACCAGATAGTGAAGCGCTTGTGGCGAATCCTCTTGGGGGAACGGCCTTATCAACTAATGGCTCGGAACGGCTTGCTTTGACATACCAACAACTGGATAACTTCAGTGATGGTGTGGCTGCTGAGCTAATTGCGCGCGGTATTCAACGAGATCAGCGAGTTGGTGTAATGTTTGCCCGTGGCGCAGACATGCTGGTGGCAATGATCGGTGTCTTGAAAGCCGGAGCTGCATTCCTACCTTTAGATCCTTCATACCCTCAAGACCGACTGGCCTACATGGTTGAAGATAGCGATGCTCAATGGCTGATTTCTGACGGTAGTTCGCAACAATTGGCAAGTGAGATTTGTCAGCCAGATAACATCATTGCGTATTCTGAAATCGACCTTCAGCAGCCTCTTTTAAATCGCCCTGAAATTTTGGAAGAGCAGCTGGCGTATGTGATCTATACCTCCGGCTCAACGGGTAAACCTAAAGGTGTGTGTGTTTCTCATTCAGGTCTGAGTATGCACGTTCAAACTATTGGCCAACGATATGGCATGACGCCACAAGATGTCGAGCTGCACTTTGCTTCGATCAGTTTTGATGGTGCCGTTGAGAGATGGACTGTCCCTCTGGCCTTTGGTTCAAAGCTGGTGATTCGAGACCAGCAGCTTTGGAGTGCTCAAGAGACATGTGAAGTGCTTGAGCGTGAAGCCGTGACCATTGCGTGCTTCCCGCCAAGCTATGTTGGACCACTGCTAGAGTGGATTGAGGTTGAACAGCCAACATTAGCCGTACGTTCTTGGACTCTGGGTGGTGAAGCCTTTACACGAGAGACCTATTTCAAGCTTCAGCAGGTACTGAATCCGAAGCGTATAATCAACGGGTACGGCCCGACGGAAACTGTTGTGACACCAATGATCTGGCAGGCTTATCCTGAAACGCCGCTAGAAAGTGCTTATGCCCCTATCGGTACTGCTGTCGGTGCACGTAGTCTGTATGTATTGGACAGCGACCTTCGTCCGGTTCCGTCTGGTGTCAGTGGCGAACTGTACATTGGTGAAGAAGTTGGCTTAGCTCGCGGTTATCTTGATCGTCCAGACTTAACAGCCGAGCGTTTTGTTCCAGACCCATTTGCGAATAATGGAGAGCGTATGTATCGCACTGGCGACTTAGTTCGCTGGCGCGAAGATGGTGTAATGGAGTATCTGGGTCGAGCTGATGACCAAATAAAAATTCGAGGCTTCCGTGTCGAATTGGGTGAAATCGAGTCACGATTACAGAGTATCAGTGGTAGTAAATTGAGTGCTGTCACCGCCTTTGAAGGTTCAGCTGGAAAATACTTGGTCGGCTACGTAGAAGGTCAGGCAGACCTAATAAACGGCGATGATATTCTCGCTCAAATGGCGAAATCACTGCCTGACTATATGGTGCCTTCACAGCTTGTGGTTATGGATTCGATGCCATTGACGCCAGCAAGTAAAGTCGACAAGAAAAAGCTGCCGCAGCCTGATAACCATGTTCAGCACAAAGCCTATGAAGCGCCAGAAGGTGAGATTGAGCAGCTTCTTGCACAAGAATGGCAAGCCTTGTTTGGGCTAGAGAAGGTGAGTCGTAATGATGATTTCTTCGCTTTGGGTGGTCAGTCATTACTTGCTACCCAGCTCGTTGGACGTTTGCAGCAAAAACACCAGATTCGTCTTTTACTTCAGAGTGTCTTTGATTCTCCAAGACTAGATGTGATGGCAACTCAGTGTACATCGCTCAAAGAACCTGCAGTCACGATCAAAGCAGTACCGCGCATGGAATACATGCCAGTGAGCGCTTCACAGAAGCGTTTATGGTTTGTTCAACAGCTGATGCCTGAAAGCTCTGCTTATCACATGCCGCTTGGACTTAAGTTAAAAGGTGAAGTGAATAGAGAGTGGTTAGAGCAGTCGTTGCGCACTGTGATAGGCCGCCATGAAGCTCTGCGTACCAGCTTCGTGCAGGTAGATGGTGAGCTGATGCAGTCTATCCATTCTGATGACGATGTAAGTCAATTTGCATTAGAAGAATACTCAACTGATGAGTTCTCTAGCATAGAGGATCAGCGCCTTAACTGGATCGGTGAAACCTTTGATTTGTCATCGCCTTCATTATTGAGAGCATACTTAATCAAGCATCCAGAACAGGAATTTGAGCTACTTCTAGTTGTCCATCACATCGTCTCTGATGGCATTTCGATTCAAAACCTAATGCGAGAGCTGTCGGCTGTTTATTCGTCGTACAGTCATTCTGGACACTTTGAGTCAAACATAAAGACTGACGCTCTGGATTACGCTGATTACGCTAGTTGGCAGCAAGAGTGGTTAAAGTCAGATAATGCCAAAGAATCACTTTCATGGTGGAAAGCGGCATTAGCGAAAGATATTGAGCCGCTTGTTCTCCATAGCGATGTCGCAAGAGATCAGCTCGAAACCACCGGTCAGCGTCATCACTTCACTCTGACCAAGCAGCAGGTCAACGCGATTGAGACTCTTGCTGCACAAAGCGCAACGACTCCTTTTAACGTTATGTTAAGCCTGTGGTATTTATTGCTTCACAAGTATTCTGGGCGTGATGAAATTCGAGTTGGTATCCCTGTCGCAGGCAGAACACAGCCAGACACTCAGCAGATGCAAGGCTGCTTCATTAACAACTTGGTGATCCCTGCGCAGTTAGACGCGGCAATGAGTTACGACAATCTGCTCCAAGACACAAAACGTTTTACTGAGCAGGCGTTGACGCATCAGGATGTGCCATTTGAGGTATTGGTAGAGTCACTTGGCGTGACGGGTAATTTGCAGCACCATCCGTTGTACCAGACGAGTTTCAACTTCCAACGTATTGAGCGCTCAATTCTCGCTGAATGGGGAGGATTACAAGCAGAAGCGTTTGATCCGGGAGTGGTCGCGGCTCAGTTAGAGTTGAGCTTAGATGTTCAGGCCTATGATGACGGCGAATGGAGTGGTTTTGTTAACTATGCAGCACCAGTATTCGATCAAACGTTTGTAGAAGCGTTACTTGGTCACTGGCTCAAGCTGCTTGAGCAAGTTGCATTGAATCCTAACTCGATGTTGTCTGAACTCAAGTTGGTTGATTCTGACGAGTTCGCACAAATTGAAGCATTCAACGCGACGAAGAAATCTTGGGGTGAAATGCTCCCTCCACCAGTCGCTGTTGCAGCTCAAGCACAGCGCACCCCTGAGGCGATTGCTTTGTCCATGGGGCAGCAGTCAATGACTTACGCTGAATTCGACAGCAAAGTTAATCAGTTGGCTCAGTGGCTACGCCAACAAGGTGTGGGCGAAGAAACCAGAGTCGGCCTTGGTTTACCACGCTCGTTTGAACTAGTGATTGGATTACACGCGATTACTCGTGCCGGTGGTGCTTATGTGCCATTAGACCCAAGTTATCCAGCAGAACGTTTGAATTACATTCTTGAGTCTGCGGACGTATCCATCTTACTGACCGATAGTGAGACCTTGCCACTATGGCCAGAAAATCCTCAATGTCAGTATGTGGCGCTAAATCAGGCTGAGATCTTACAGCAAATTAACGAGCAGAGCACTGAGGCTCCGGTGGTAAATTGGCAGGCTGAACAGTCGCTGTATGTCATCTTCACTTCCGGTTCTACAGGACTACCAAAAGGCGTGGTAAATACCCAGTCGGCACTGCACAACCGCTTGGCTTGGATGCAAAACGAGTATCAGTTAGATGCCAGTGACTGTGTCCTCCAGAAAACACCGTTTAGCTTTGATGTCTCTGTATGGGAGTTCTTCTGGCCGCTTATGTATGGTGCAAGACTAGCTATTGCTGAGCCAGATCATCACCGACAACCTGAGCTGTTGCATAACACTATTCGCGAGCAGGGCGTAACGACGATCCATTTCGTTCCTTCAATGCTTCATGCTTTTGAAAGTGAGACTGATATTGGGGAGTGCAGCAGCCTGCGCCGCATTATTTGTAGCGGTGAGGCTTTACCTGCTGAGTTGACTGAAAAAGTGTTGACGGGCGCGCCAGGTTGCCAGCTGCATAACCTTTATGGTCCGACTGAAGCGGCTATTGACGTGACTTACTGGCAATGTGATTTACCTGTCGGTAAGCGCATCCCGATTGGTCATGCGATTAGCAACACTCAGCTTCATGTATTGGATGATTGTTGGAATCCAGTCCCAGTCGGTGTGCCGGGTGAGCTATACCTTGCGGGGGATGGCCTCGCGCGTGAGTACCTATCCAGACCGGATTTGACCGCCGATCGCTTTGTGCCAAATCCTTTTGCGTGCGAGCAAGATGGAAACATCGGTTCTCGTATGTACCGCACCGGTGACCAAGTGGTCCGCATGCCAGATGGCAGACTTGAATATCTGGGCCGATTAGATCATCAGGTAAAAATTCGTGGGCTTCGTATTGAGCTGGAAGAAATTGAGAATGTTCTTAACCAACATGATGACGTCGATGAATCGGCAGTCATTGCTTATGAACATCAAACAGGTACGCAGCTTGTCGCTTACGTGGTTTGTGGTGAGTGGGACTCAGAAAAAGAAACCGCTGTTAAAGCGCATTTGAATGACCACCTTCCCGACTACATGGTTCCGGCCATCTACGTTGCACTGGATGAAATGCCTCTTTCACCAAATGGCAAGCGTGACCGCAAAGCGCTGCCTTCTCCAGAGTGGAGTCGGGTGGAATATCGCGCCCCAGAGAGTGAACTGGAAATTTGGTTTGCCAACACATGGCAGCAAGTCCTTGGCTCAGAAAAAGTGGGCTTAGACGATAACTTCTTTGTGCTCGGAGGCCATTCTCTGTTAGCCACACGTATCGTTGCTCAAGCACAAAAAGAGCTCGACTTAGCTATTTCATTAAAAGACTTCTTTGCCGCTGGGACGTTACAGGCGTTAACGGATGCACTTCAGTCTCAGTATCAGGCAAACAATGAACAAGAACAGGATGAACTCGACGCCATGGCAGCACTAATGGACGAGTTGGAATTGTTATGACCCAAGAATCAAATTCAAAAGCACAACAAAAACCAAAAATAGACAAATTTGCATTAGCAAAACGTTTTCTAAACCTTGGCGAGCAAGAGCAGGCGAAATTTATCGCTCTGCTTGACGTCAAAGGAATGAGCTTTGAAAAGCTACCGATTGTCTCAGCAGAAGAGGTGCGTGATGTGCCTCTTTCTCCGGCGCAGAAACGACTTTGGGACATCTACCAGCTTGATGTTGGTAATAGTGCTTACCATATCAGTGGTGGTTTTGAGCTCACTGGTGATCTCTCTACCGACAAAATGGAACTGGCGCTTGCTGAAGTCATGAGCAAGCACCACGCCTTGAGAACACGCTTTGTTGTTTCGAACCAAGGTGAACCGAAGCAACATGTTGACCAGCACTGTATTGCTCACGTTGAGCTTAAAGATGCTAGGCACTTAACGGAAAGTCAGCTGTGCGAATGGACAGCGGAATTTATCGCTAAGCCGTTTGATTTGCTTCATGAGATGCCGGTGCGAATGGCGTGTATTCGTGCATCTGAAGACAAAACTCATGTGATCATCGTGATGCACCATATTGTGTCTGACGGCTGGTCTATCGGATTATTTATGCGGGACTTGGTCACCGCCTATCAGGGTGAGTCTCTAGAGCCATTGAGCATTCAGTACAGTGATTTTTCTGTCTGGCAGGATGCACTGCTAAAAGCGGGTAAAGGGGATGAGGATCTTCAATTCTGGCAGCAAGAGTTAGGTGAGAAGCAGCCGCCAAAACTGTTTGAGTGGACGGGCGATATTGCACCTAATCAGCGTCGAGAAGCACAGCAGGTAAGCCTAAAGTTTGATGGTAATGTTTCTGAACGCATTGCACGCCTTGCAAGGCAAAATAACGTCACCACTTCGAGTTTCTGGCTAGCCATTTGGCAGGCTGCGCTGTTCAAGTTGACAGGACGTAACGATATCAATATTGGTATGCCAATGGCTAACCGCGCCCGACCAGAAGTGTCTGACGTTATTGGCTTTTTCGTAAACACTAATGTGGTCGCGCAAGACGTAAAACCTGATCAGAGTTTTGGTCAAATCATGACTAGAGCTCACAGCAAAGTGCTGGAGATTCAGGAGCACCAACTATTGCCGTTTGATCGTGTGGTTTCTTCATTGTTGACGGAAAGGTTGGTTGGCGAAACGCCTTACTTTCAAGTGCTGTTTAATCATCAGGTCAATCAAATCGAGTCGGTCGAGTTTTCTCCGGGTGTAGCGGTAAAGCCACTGGCGCTTAAAGGTAACTTCGCACTGTTTGATGTTGCTTTGGATGTGTTGGAATATTCTAGCGGTACTCAGGTTACGCTGACCTATGCCAAAGATCGTATCGACCCCGAGATGATGGTTTCGCTTACTAGTACTCTGAATCTGTTGGTCTCACAAGCAGAACAAAACCTGAATACATCATTGGCTGCGCTTAACTCACTGGATGAGGCTCAACTCGCCAGATTATCGCAACTGTCGCAGCCAGAAGGTGAATGGCGTTATCAACCAGTCACTGAGTTGTTCGATCTTCAGGGTATTGAGCAACCGTCAGCCATTGCATTAAAACATGGTCAGCAAAGTGTCACGTTTAAACAGCTGGAAGAAAAATCGAACCAGCTGGCGAGCCAGTTAGTGGAACAGGGTGTCGTTCGCGATCAAGCTGTGGGCGTTCTTTTTGAGCGCGGCAACGATATGATCATAGCAATGATCGCCATTATGAAGGCTGGTGGGGCGTTTCTACCACTTGACCCTGATTATCCGACTGACCGACTGGCTTACATGATCGAGGATTCTGCTGCGAGCTTGGTCATCAGCGATCAATCATTGCGCTCACGTTGGGAAGAGATTAATTCGCACGTCCTCTCACATGCGGAGCAGGCGACTTCAGTTTCACCGCTTTATATGGGTGAGCTAGATTGGCAAGGTCTCTCAAAAGCCAAACCAGAAGTAAAACTCTTGCCAGAGCAGTTGGCTTACATCATCTATACATCAGGGTCGACGGGTAAACCTAAAGGTGTGGCGATTGCTCATGATGGCCTGAGCATGCATGTCCAGACGATTGGTGCTCAATATGGAATGACGCAAGATGACGTTGAACTTCACTTTGCGTCAATCAGTTTTGATGGAGCGGTAGAGCGCTGGACAGTGCCATTGGCGTTTGGTTCTCGTTTGGTGATTCGCGATCAGCAACTTTGGAGTGCGGAAAAGACTTGCGATGTTCTCAAACAGGAAGGGGTTACGATAGCCTGTTTCCCTCCAAGTTATGTTGGCCCGTTGCTGGATTGGATAGAGACGACTCAGCCTAAGTTGAATGTACGTTCTTGGACTTTGGGTGGTGAAGCCTTTACTCGTGAAACCTATGACCGCCTGCAATCTGTTGTAAACCCACCACGTATTATCAACGGCTATGGGCCGACGGAAACCGTGGTGACACCAATGATCTGGCGTGCTTACTCACAAGATAAGCTAACCAGCGCCTATGCACCCATCGGTCAACCTGTTGGGGCTCGCAGACTTTATGTGTTAGATGGTTTGCTTAACCAAGTTACCGAAGGCGCAGTCGGGGAGTTGTACATTGGTGAAGAAGTCGGCCTCGCACGCGGGTATCTGGGTAAGCCGGATATGACCTCTGAGAGATTTATGCCGGATCCATTTACCAATAATGGCGAGCGTATGTATCGCACTGGTGATTTAGTTCGTTGGCGAGAAGACGGTGTCATGGAGTATTTTGGCCGTGTTGACCAACAGATAAAAATCCGTGGATTCAGAATCGAGCTGGGTGAGATCGAATCAAGGCTTCAGCAAATATCCGGTGTCGAGACTTGCGTGGTTGCGGCGCATCGTCATGGCTCTATGACCCACCTTGTCGGGTACCTGCATGGCGCTGATGCAAACAAGGCTGATAGCGTTTCGATATTATCTGAGCTTGCTGAGCATCTGCCTGAGTATATGGTTCCAGCGCATCTTGTGGTGCTAGGTGAATTGCCGTTAACTCCAGCAGGTAAGGTGGACCGAAAAGCGCTGCCGGAACCAGAATTCAAATCTGAGCTGTCGCAAGGTTTGCCACCAGAAGGTGAGAAAGAAACTCTCCTTGCTGAGATTTGGCAAGAGCTACTCGGTATTAATTCTGTTAGCCGAAAAGACAGCTTCTTCGCGCTAGGTGGAGACTCTATATTGAGCCTTCAGCTAGTGAGTAAATTGAAACTGGCAGGTCTCAACGTATCTCCAAAGCAAGTATTCCAAGCGCCAGTACTGAGCGAGTTAGCACAAGTACTTGAAGCAGCGGTTGAGCAAGAGCAAAGAGAGTTACCAAAAGAACCATTTGGTCTGATGCCAATTCAGGCTCATTTCATGGCGCAAAACTTTGCTCAGCCAAACCACTGGAACCAGCATGTGTGTGTTGAGTTGAAGCAGGACATGGATATTCAGGCACTGGATACTGCGCTTAAAGGGTTGGTGGAGCATCATCCCGCGTTGAGATTGTCGTTTTCTCAAACTGAAGGTAAATGGCAGCAGCAATACGTCGAGCATGTTTCCCATGATCTTCTATGGAAAACTCAGCTAGACAGCTTAGAGGCATTCGAAGTGTTTGCTCACGAGTTGCAAACAAGCCTTGATATCGAAGCAGGCCGACTGATTCAAGCAGGCTACGCTCAAATCGAGGGGCAGAAATCTCGCTTGATGATTGTAATTCATCACCTGGCTGTAGATGGCGTCTCGTGGCGAATCCTTATGGATGACTTATGGCGTGCTTATCAGCAAACGCTTTCTAGTGACGAAAACTCAACGAAAACAGTTGAGCTACCACCTGTTTACACCTCTTTGGATATGGCGGTGGATAGCCTCAACAACTGGGCATCAACAGAACAGGGCAAAGCTAGGAAAGCAGTTTGGGAACAACAAGCTTTCCATTTGGAAAATACACACGCTAAAGCAATCTATGGTAACAAGCGCTCACTCAAGGTTGAGCTAAGCCGTGAGGTGACGTCAGCTTTACTGAGTTCTGAAAACATCACCGTTGAACTTGTTTCTGCTTTGACAGCAATTGTGGGAAGCAACGAAGATGGTCAAAGCGTATACCTAGAAAGTCATGGTCGCGACGAGTCTGTCTTTGAAGGGTTAGATCTAAGCCGCATGGTGGGCTGGATGACGAGCCTACATCCGATGACTTTGAATACCTCAGATTCTCGAGATGATATCGCTAAGCGTATGGCACTATTGAGCCAAGACTCAGGCATTGGCTATGGACTGCGCTACTTAGAGGGTGAGCCTCAAGAACAAACTGCGGAGCTTACATTCAATTACCTAGGGCAGTATCAAGGCAATAGTTTTGCTCATTGGTGCCAACCAGTGTCGTCAAACTCGCGTGATCAAGCAGATGATAACACCATGTTGACGCCTTTGGTCATCAATGCCCAAGTTGTGGATGGTGTATTGAGCGCTGATTTTGAATATGCTACGAGTCACTATTCGCAATCAGATATCGAGACCAAAGCGACTATATGGAAAGAAAAGCTTGAATTGATACACTCGGCATCTAAGTCTCAAAAAGGCGAGGAGATAGCAGCCAAAGCTGACCTCAAATTGATCGAAAAGCTTAATACCGATGTTGACGGGATTTCACCTGTATTCTGTATTCATCCAGTGACGGGCCGAACAGTTGGTTATCAAAAATTAGCTCAAGCATTGGCGGGCAAACGCACCGTTTATGGTGTTCAGTCTCAGAGCTTCGTCTATCCAAATCGCTTTGACACTTCGTTTAGCGCAATGGCTGATACTTATTGCGCGACTATTCGTGAAATACAGCCATCAGGGCCTTACACATTGATTGGTTGGTCGCTCGGCGGCGCGTTGTGTCAAGAAGTCGCAGCGCGTCTCGAGGCGGCGGGTGAAAGTGTTGCTTTCCTCGGGCTGTTGGACTGCTATGTTCCGGGCACTGAAATCGCAGAAGACCAATGGGAATCGCCGAAAGCAAAAGCCAAGCTGATTGAGCATCTAGAATTGCTATTAGGTAAGTTATCGGAAGGGCAAAAGCAAACCTGTCTTACAGGGTTTGACCAATCATCACCGGATAAATGGCCAAACGTATTCTCATCTTGGCTGGCGTCACAAAACTTCGATCACTACTTGTCTGAAAGTGCACAGCAAATGCTTTACAGCTGGGCGGTAGAGCAGCATATGAGAGCGCTGTGTCATGAGTATCAGTTACCTGAAATCAATACCAAACCAACCGCATATTGGGCAGGGCAACCTGAAGGTCGACACAAACTGCTGAGTTCGGAATTGTCGAAAGTTAACGCTCAGTTAAGCAGTGAAGTGCTGGATACGGATCATTTAGGAATAGTGCAAGACAGTGCACTGATCGAGAAATTACGCCACTTATTAATAATCAATACATTATAGATCCATAACGACTAATTTATAGATTCCATTTTTCTATAAAACTCGTTACACTCCATTCGCATTCGAAATGCTAATGATAATGGTTATCATAATTATTAATATAATATTCGGTAAAACCGAGAGTTAAGGAGAAAGACATGAATCGGCAGTTTATGCTGAGCCCGGCTTGTTTGGCAGTAGCGTTCGCTCTGTCTGCTGGCGTAGTTAACGCAGCGGAAGACGAAACAGTAGTGGTAGTAGGTCAAGAGCACGATAGTGCCGTAGGACCAGATTTCAGTTATCTAGGACAAAAAAGTCGTACAGCAACCAAAACAGATTTAGCAATCCATGAAACGCCACGAGCTGTTTCGGTTGTTACTCGCGAACAAATGGACGACCGCGCGTCAATCAGCATCTCAGACGCACTTCAGTACACTCCAGGTATCCAGACCAACTATTACGGCGATGATAACAAGCAAGATTGGTTTGTTGTACGTGGCTTTGAACAGGCAGGTACAGGTCTTTATCAAGATGGTACGCGTCTATATTCAGCAGGCTTTTACAGCTGGCAGATTGACCCGTTTGGTTTAGAGCGCGTAGAGATTCTGCGTGGCCCTGCTTCTGTTTTGTACGGACAAAATCCACCGGGTGGGTTGATCAATACGGTAAGCAAGCGTCCTCAATTTGATGGCGGTTCAGGTCAAGTGGCCGTTGAATATGGTTCGTATGATAGAACTCAAATTAGCTTGGACGTTAATCGCGAACTTAATGAAGATGTCGCTTTCCGCCTAGTGGCTATGGGCCGCAAGAATGGTACTAAAGTCGACAATGTTGATGCAGAGCGTATCTTTGTAGCACCATCATTAGCGTGGAATATTAACGATAAGAACAGTATTACATTTCTGACAAGCTACCAGAAAGACGATTCCAACCCTTATCTACAGTTTTTGCCTGTTGAAGGTACTTTGACCAGCAACCCAAACGGTCAGATTAGCGATGAGCTGGCAATAGGTAACACCGATTGGGAAAAGTTTGAGCGCGAGCAATTGTCTTTAGGCTACGAGTTTGAACACCAGTTTAGTGATGCACTAAGTTTTGCTCAATCTGCTCGATACAGTCGTATGGATATTGATCTTCGTCAGATGTATTTTGCTGGTTACGCTGCTGATTCTGCTCTAGGAGCAGTGCTTGATCCAACCAGTTCTAGACAGACCATCTTAAGAGGTGTGACGACAGAGCAAGGTCATTCAGACGCGTTCAACATCGATAACCGCTTGCTGTTCAATTTTAAAACTGGTGATGTCAGACATACTCTGCTTGCTGGTTTAGATTACCAAGTGATCGAAATTGATAGTAAAGACTATGCTGGTAATGATCCTTTAGTCGCTGACGGCAACAGTAGTGTTACTGTTCCTGGTCTAGGTACTATCGCTGGCCCAACGTTTAACGTTTTCAACCCTAGTTACAGTAACAATGTTGTTTTACTCGACTCTAACTCAGGGACCTTTGGTCAGTTAAGTGAATCGGATATGCAAACGACTGTAACCGATAACAGTCAGTTTGGTCTTTATGTACAAGATCAAATTCGCTACCAAGATTGGGTCGTCCAGGTAGGTGCTCGCTATGATGATACTTCCAACGAGCAAACTAACCAATCAACAAATGTGACGTATAAAGCTGATTATGAAGAATGGACTGCCAATGCGGGTATAGCATATGTAATGTCTAATGGCTTTACACCGTATGTTAGCTATGCGCAGTCATTTGAGCCTAAGCTTCAGACTGTAAATAACCAACCCGCAAAACCTGAACGTGGTGAAGCATATGAAGCCGGTGTTAAATACCAACCTAGAAGCTTCGACGGCTACTTTAATGTTTCTGTTTACGAAGCTACTAAGAAGGATGTTGTACAAGTCGATGGCACTGACATCAAGCAAGTTGGTGAAATTCGTAACCGCGGTTTGGAGTTAGAAGCCGTTGCGAATGTGACTCAAGCTTTAACCCTAATAGGAAACTTGTCGTACGTTGATTCTGAAATCAAAGACGACAAAGATGCTTCACTTATCGGCAAGCAACCACAGCAAGTCGCTGACAAATTGGCTTCTGCATGGGCTAAATACCAGTTCTTTGGTGGTGCTCTTGATGGGTTAAGTGTTGGTGGCGGCCTGCGTTATACAGGTGATACCTATACTGGCAACAACGGCCAGAATACAGTGCCTTCATACACACTTTATGATGCAACAGTTAGTTATCGATTTGATGATTATAAATTTCAGGTTGCAGCGAAAAACATCTTTGATAAAGAGTATGTGGCAACTTGTACGAGTAATACATGGTGTTACTACGGTGACCGCCGCAATGTTATCGCGAGCGTGAGCTATGACTGGTAACAGCGATACCCTCAACACTCTGTCCTTTGGGCAGAGTGTTCAGCAACAAGGGGATACATGTTGCGTTGAGATGCCAAGTGGTCAGTTAACACTTAGCAAGGAAAGTGGCGGTTATTGGCGTGTGACCAGCAGTGCCATCAACGATAAGGAAGTAGTTCAAGCTTTTGTACTTTTGCTTGAGCACCGAATGGATATTCGTTGTATTGATGTTGGCGAGTTTACTTTCTCATCATTAAACGACATCACTCATGTCACAGGTGAAGGTATTCGTCTGATTTGGCGAGAGGCTTTGCTGCAGTTGCCAGAACTTTGGCTAAAGCAGCAGCGTCGCGCTATTCCGCATAAGCAGATTCTCGCTTCTAATGGCTACCATCCTCTTCGTCCAAGACCTCAAAATGGTGAGCTATACAGCCGCTATATTCCAGAACTAGAGCAGACGCTGTCTCTGGTTGGGCTTGATGTAGAGCAGCATGCTGAGCTGTTTTCAAAATGGCAAAACAGTGAACGAGTGGCTGCGTTTTGGGAGCAGACTGGTACTTTAGAAGAGCATAAAGCTTATCTGGAAGAGCAGTTGGTCAATGATAAAAACCAACTCTTGATTGTGTGCCTCAATAACGAACCCTTTGCTTACATTGAAGCCTATTGGACAAAAGAAGATCGCATCGCGCCTTATTATGCAGCAGGTGATTACGATCGCGGTATTCACATGCTTGTTGGTGAAGAGCATCACCGCGGCAGTCATAAGGTGGCCGCTTGGCTCCCTTCAGTATGCCACTTCCTTTACCTGTCCGATCCTAGGACAGAGAAAATCGTCAGCGAACCAAGAGCAGATAACGCCAAGATGATTGGCTATCTGCAGAAATTCGGTTTCGCCAAATTAAAAGAATTCGACTTCCCTCATAAGAGGGCAGCTCTAATGTGTCAGTTGAGAGATACCTTCTTTAGCGATTGCTTTTAGTATCGCGACCCAGTTTTAGGGTGTCTCGGGGATAGAGAGCCAAAGAGCTCAACGGAAAAACATGAGGTTACAAAAATGACAGACCAGATTAAGGAATATGATGTGCTTGGCGTGGGCTTTGGCCCTGCTAACCTGTCAATTGCGATTGCGTTAGAAGAAACGGCGCAGAACCAAGAATTAAGCTACTGCTTCCTAGAGCAGAAATCTCATTTCGAATGGCATGGTGGCATGTTGCTAGATGGCACTCGAATGCAGATTTCTTGTTTGAAAGATTTGGTGACGCTGCGCAATCCAACCAGCCCTTATTCCTTTGTAAACTACCTACATTCACATGACCGCTTAAGTTCATTCATCAACTTGGGCTCTTTGCACCCTTCACGCGTCGAATTCAATGACTACCTGACTTGGGTTGCAAACCAGTTTGATTCTGTCGTGACTTATGGACAACGCGTTATCGACATCGAACCGATTGAAGTTGATGGCGAAATTACTAAAGTTCGCGTTGTCTCAACGGATATCAACGGCAATCAAACAGTACGTATTGCGAAAAACCTATTGATTGGTATGGGTGGTATGCCGAAACTTCCAGAGCTGTTTAACGGCCTGAGTGACGAGAAGGTGATCCATTCATCGAAATACAAGGTGTGGCGTGAACAGTTTAATGCTGGTACGGAGACACCTAAGATTGCGGTTGTCGGTGCTGGTCAAAGTGCTGCCGAGATCTTCGTTGACCTGACAAACCGTTATGAAGAAGGTGAAGTTCACTTAGTTAACCGTAATTTTGCCCTACACCCAGCAGATGACAGTGCATTCGTTAACGAGATCTTCGATCCTGAGTTCACAGATCACGTATACAAGAGCACTGATGAAGAGCGTAAAACTATCCTTTCTCGATTCAATGGCACAAACTATTCAGTTGTCGATACCGAAGAGCTTAGCGCGATTTATGAGCGTCTATACCTTCAGCGCGTAACTGGCGAAGGCAAGCACCAACATCTGCGCTGCCACGATATTCAAGAAGTAGGGCAGAAAGAAGGTAAGATTGCGCTTCGTTATAACGATCGCATTCATAGCGAGCAAAACTGGCACGACTACGATGCGGTTGTCCTTGCTACTGGCTATCGCTACGATCAGTTCAACCAAATGTTGAACAAGCTAGAACCACTAATGTCGGACAAGCAGGTTGAGCGTCATTATCGTCTTCCAATGCAGGAATCTTGCAAAGTGAACGTATTCCTTCAAGGCTGCTGTGAATCATCCCATGGCCTGAGCGATACTTTGCTTTCTGTTCTGGCAGTGCGTTCGAAAGAGATTGTAGACTCGCTATTTGCGAACTTTGAAACAGAAAAAGTCGCAGAAGAAGCATAAAGCATCAAACAGACTATAAGGGCCGTAACATACAGTGTTACGGCCTTTTTGTTTTTGGAATTACTTATTGATAATTAAGAGTTTAATAAACAAAAACATGCTTTATAACTAAGAAGAATCAAAGAACTGTGAGCGAGCTCTGACGGTTGTTTCTTCATCACGCCTATGTTTGTGCTGGTTATAAAACCACCACATTAAACACAACGTTGGTCCAGAGGCTTTTATGAAGAAGAAAATAATAACTACCGTTCTACTCAGTGCTCCTATTTCGCTCAATGCAGCAGAGTTCCCACGATTGGATGAAGCACTACCCAGTTTGATTGATATATCGGCTCAGGTTCCTGTTTTCGATTGGGATGGTGATGGTTGCTATCCCGCAGCGGGTGTAAGCCGTAATGGAGAGATGAATCCGGGGTTGAAACCAACTGGAGCGCTCAATGGAAGTTGTAGAGATGCAGGCTTTCTCGATATTTCCAATACCCTTCACCGTTACGCTTGCATACAGGGAAGTGATGGGCAGGAGTACTGTGCTCAAGCCTATGACACCTATTACGAAAAAGATCAGGCAATTCCGGGGATAGGGTTAGGGGGCCATCGCCACGACTGGGAATCAGTCATCATCTGGACAATTGATGATGCTGTTGCATATGGTTCAGTGAGCTGTCATGGCGATTTGGAAACCAAGCCAAGAGAACAATTACCAATGGAAGGCGAACATCTAAAAGTGGTTTACCACAAGGATGGTATTTTGACTCATTGTATCCGTTTTGCCAAAGACAATGAGGTTGCAGAAAACCACTATGGGCAGTTTGTAACGCCGCCAGTAACTTCTTGGTATGAACTGTCAGGTGATAATCTCTCCAATGAAGCTATGCGCAATAAACTCAATAGTTTTGACTACGGAAAAGCGTCAATCAAAGTGAAAGACAGCTCTTTTCTGACTCACATTAATCAGTGGCGACCAGCTGGGTTCCCGCAATTTACTCAGCAGAGTGTCGAAGCTTCCAATCCTTATTAAACGTAGTAAATCGAATGGCCTAATCCATATTAGGCCATTTCTCTTCTTCTATGCGTGATTCAGCATGTTCGGTCAAAGTGAAAAATTGACACAATCTTCATGAAGCAATTAATCAACGTGTTACTTTCGGTTGGGTTATATCTCAACGTATTGCATGAGGAAGTTGAATAGATGCAAGTACAAGCGAAACCAGGGTTAAAGCTGATTGCGATTCTCGAAGCACTGAAAGGGCTGCTGTCGTTTGCGGTAGCATTAGGTCTACACCTTTTAGCCGGAAAAGATTTGCAGCAGTGGGCTGAGTCTTTAGTTCTGCATGCTCATTTAAACCCTGCCCATCATTTACCGGGTGTGTTCATAGAAGCGATGGGGCGATTTCCGCAAGGCAATGTTCAATGGTTTATGTTGGGCGCATTGGCATACACAGTTATTCGATGGGTTGAGGCTTATGGCTTATGGAAAGGGCTTCGTTGGACGGAGTGGCTAGCACTGATAGGCTGTGTGATCTACGTGCCTTTCGAAGTGTATGGCCTGATTCATCACCCGGGCATAATTGGAGCTGTGATACTTATCGTTAATCTCTTGATAATTGCCTATATTGCAAGAACGTTACAAGCCAAGCCTGAATTTGCAATAGAAAGTTAGCTTGTGCTGGAAATCATGTTTGTTATGCAAACATGATGATGAGTACAGCAGATACTGTAATAGAGTGTAAAAAGCTGTAAACCCGAGAGCGGTATCGCTGGTTTCGAATCTGAAAATAGCTAGAGTGACTAGTGCAGGGTTATGAACCTGTATGTACAAGGCAGACAACGTCAGGAGGTTGCCATGGATAGATATTGCCCGAACTGTGGAATAGAGATGATCGATAAGAATCATGTTTCCATATGTCCGAGAAACGATATTGGAGAGTGTTCTTATGATGGATATCAGAACACGCTAGAGCAGGCTAGCCAAGAGTACACGATACTCGGTAATGAAAAACGGCTAGAGGAAGCGCATTAGATTAACTCAATCTAATGAGATATCTCCAAAAACAACAAAGCCCGCTTTCAGCGGGCTTTGTTATAAAATTTGGTGGGTCCGGGCGAACTCGAATCGCCGACCCCTACCATGTCAAGGTAGTACTCTAACCAACTGAGCTACGGACCCAAATTTTTGTTCTTAGTGCATTTAAGCAAGGAGTGGTGGGTCCGGGCGAACTCGAATCGCCGACCCCTACCATGTCAAGGTAGTACTCTAACCAACTGAGCTACGGACCCAAATTTTTGTTCTTAGTGCATTTAAGCAAGGAGTGGTGGGTCCGGGCGAACTCGAATCGCCGACCCCTACCATGTCAAGGTAGTACTCTAACCAACTGAGCTACGGACCCAAATTTTTGTTCTTAGTGCATTTAAGCAAGGAGTGGTGGGTCCGGGCGAACTCGAATCGCCGACCCCTACCATGTCAAGGTAGTACTCTAACCAACTGAGCTACGGACCCATTCCTTAAGAACGAGATGGATATTACCGAGACTTTTTGGGTCGTGCAAGAGCAAATTATTGGTTTTTAAACTGTTTGCTTCACAACTAATCGAATTGGCGTTTTTTTATACCAAAATGGAAAAGGAGAGCGGGATTGCTCTCCTCTAAATGATTGATTTATCGTCCTCGCCCGTCGACCATGACGATGAGTGTTTTGGTAATGATGCTGATATCCATCAGAATCCAAGATTTTAGCGAACGCAGTGATAAGGCATAACTATGGTCAAAGCCGACTTTTCTGCGAACGTCATCGATACAGGTGTCATAGCCTTGGTTAACTTGCGCTAACCCTGTGATGCCTGGCATTACTCCATAGGTACGGTCAGCAAAGTAAGGTATGGCCGTTTCTAGCTTATTATAAAAGCTAGGGCGTTCAGGGCGTGGGCCAATCAATGACATATCGCCTCGGATTACATTAAACAACTGCGGGATCTCATCTAGGCGTGTCTTTCTCAGGAAACGACCAACTGGAGTAATTCGTGGGTCGTTCTCTGTCGCCCAGACTGCACCTGTACGCGTTTCTGCATCGACATACATGGTGCGAAACTTAATGATTTCAAAGAACATCATTTGTTCTGGTGTCGATTTGCCCACACGCAGCTGCTTATAGAAAATAGGTCCTTTGGAGTCGAGTTTTATGGCTAAGGCAATCGCGGGCAAGATGGGTGAAAGCATCAAAAGCCCGATTACAGCGCATAGAAAATCGAAGATACGTTTTGCTAACCAGATTGAATATAAAGAAGATACGTTGCTCATAAGATGCTCCTTATCATTGAATTCTTGTCCAACGAGTGGCTTCGAAACCGAACAAATAGCGTAAGCCACCAATTAGGTTGGCAAAGTGTCCTGCTACTATGTATGTGATTAACTGACAGTATTTATGGCTAAATATATGTGGGAACACATGCCCAAGAATCGCAATTGAGTAAACAGCGAGTTGTGCAATGGTCCCAATGAAAAATATTGGGTGGTGAATAAGTACGACAGAAAGCGCTAGACACAGAATCATGAGGTATGGTGTTATTAGTCTTAAACCTTTGCCTGAAAAGAAAGCAAAAGCGACGCCTTTGTATCGTGGCAAAAACAATTCCGCCAATTGCAGGGCTTGCTGCATGTTGCCAGCAGAAATTCTGAGTCGACGTTTAAAATCGTTGTCGGTGTTGGTTGCTTCAAGCTCTAATGCGATCATGTCCTTGTCATAATCCACTCGATATCCTTTACGAATAATCTCCATTGGAATGATGAAATCGTCGTTGATAACGTTTTGCTTGAGCGGTTCAAACAAGTGAGTTCTGAACAAATAGAAAGCCCCATGAGCGCCAAGTGTGCTACCCAAACTCGCCTCATGCAGTTTCATTCTGCTTTGGTATTGCCAGTATTTGCTTTCACCTTCACTGCCACTAGAAAGTAATTGGTAATGTCCGTTAACAGCACCTACAGTTTTATCTTTGAAGTGTTGGTTGGCGACCAGCAGGGCATCGACAGAAATCAGAGCTGACACATCGCTCAATGCTGTAATGTCACTTGATATCGTTAGCATCTGCTCATTCACTAGTGCAACCTTTCCGCGGTTCTCTTCAAAGACTCGAATTTCAAAATGTGTATCACAGCAAATGGCTTCTTGAATCGTGTTCTGAGCCACTTGAGCAGTATTGTCGGTACAACCATCACAAGCGACGATGACTTTATAGTGCTCTTTCGGGTAATCCAGACAGGCTAAGTTGCGAATTTTGTCTGCGATCCACTGCTCTTCGTTATATGCAGGGATAAGAATGGTGATGTCAGCACATTGTCTATCTGAACGAGCGATCTTGTAACCACGTTCGATTGGTTTTACTTCTTCCACAGGGTGGCGCTTAGAATACCAAGCAAGTACAAGAGGGTAGCCAACATGGTGATAGACGATGAGCCCAGCACAGATTGTGAAGAAAATTCCAATAGTCAGATCAATCATGCGTATTCCTCCTGTGTTATTGCGCTATAGGCATCCACCATTTTTCGAATGTCGTTATTGTTGACAACAAACTGGCGTGGTGAGGATTGAGGGGACTCAAGCAACATTTGGGATAGCTTCAAAGCAAGCTCGCTACTATTTTCTGCTTCCGCGAGCTGACTTGTTATAGGACATAACGTTTCATTGGTGCCACCAACGTTTGTCGCGACGGTAGGAACGCCACACGCTTGCGCTTCCAGTGGAGCAAGGGGGAAACCCTCGCATCTTGATGGCATGCAAAATACATCGAGAGCACGATAAAAGGTTGGCATGTCCTCAACTAAATCGAGAAACCGTACTTGATGAGAGATAGATAAGTCTTCAGCCAGTCGTGTTAATGCGTCCTTTTGGCTTCCTATGCCTGCAATAGCGAGAGTCACATTGCTATTAATGAGAGGGAGTGCCTTGAGTAGGATATCGTGACCTTTTACTTTTTCGAGGCGTCCAGCGGAGCCTATGATTTTTCCATACGTAGGTAGGCCAAGCTCACAGCGTGCCTGTGCCTGAGATCCCGGTTTGAATCTTTCACAGTCTATGCCGTTTTTTATTACAGTGATATTGGCATAGTTGAGTTTCTCATCTAATTGCTCTTTAACTAGCCCAGCATCTGCCACCAGATTGGGACGGGATAGTTTCAAGGCAAGGTTTTGCAACAGAAGATGTTTTTGGTTGTTAAGATGCCAAGCGTCGTGTTCTGTGTGGACTATGTGTTGTACACCTGCCAGTTTAGCTGCAGTCGCTCCATAAATCAGAGGCCCAATGTGGTGAGTGTGAACGACTCTAGGTTTAATTTGTTTGAATAGTTTACGCAGTTTAGATATCGCCTCGAAATCAAAACCGGGCTTCTTTGTTAGAAAGATAAGTTTATCTTCAACGTTCTTTAAGCTAGGCCAGTTAGCCAATGTTTCGCAGCGACTTCCTTCGAGACTGATCAGGAAAACATTCTCGTCTGGTTTAGCAAACTTGAGCATGTTGATGGCTAATGTTTCTAATCCACCTGGTGCCAAATGCTGAACAACATGTATGGTTGTTTTCGGTTGACTGGTCATGCTATTTCCTTGGTGTTCGATGGTTTAAATTAGAAATAGCATAACCTGTGCCAAAAAAAAGTCCCTATATAACAGTGTGTTAAGTTTTCATGTGTGAGGTGTTTTATTTTGAGATTCTTTATGATTGAAACGGTTTTATTTTAGGAATTGCAGTGATCACCTGTTTGCCTGTTAGAGACTGCAACTCACTCGCGCTTCGAACCGAAGTATCAAAAAGCTCAATGAGCGTAGCGATACCACAGCCTAGGCCAATACCTGCGACGAACCCTGCGATAATAAATATGACTATGGGTAGGTTAGCTGGTGAACTTGGCGTATAAGGTAAATCAATGATCTTGACTCGCTTGTTTTGCTCAAAGATACCTAATGAGCCAGTAAGTTGAGCCATTTCATACCTTTGAATCAACTCATCGTAGAGTTGTCTTTTGATTTGAACATCCCTCTGCAACTGGAACATGTCTTTTGCGTTGTCGCCGAAGCGGTTCGCTTGTTGTTCAAGCTCTTCAATCATTTTACGCAAGCTTTTGGTTTCTTCACTCAGGGATTCAAACCTTCCCCGCACTAGCTGAAGGCTGTGTAGTTGGGTAACGAGCAAAGGTTGAATTTGGCTGATGTCAGACAATGTGTTGCTACTCGCGATATCCCAAAGTTGGTCGCTGCTGATATTTGGCTGCTCAACTTTAAGAAGTTCCGAACGTTCGTTTTCAAGTCGACGAAGTTCCCGCTGTTTGCCGAGTACAGCGCTATGACTATCAGTATATTTAGCTCTTAGTAAAGTTAGCTCACTGCGAATTTCTATGATTTGATCTTCAATTTTACCAACGACGGGGTTGGTTTTAGACAGTTGCTGATCGAGTGAGCCCAGACTCCGCTCAACCCCAGCAAGTTCCGCCTCTTTCTCGGCTAAGTTTTGCTTCAGGCTAGCAAGCCTCGCAAGACTCTGGCTCTGCATTTCAGGCGTAACGGAGGCGTTTTTGTTCTTAAAATTAGCAAGCGCTGTTTCTGCTAAGTCGAGATCTTCTCTTCGTTTATCAATATGCATGGTGAGAAACTCACTTGAATCTTTGATTGAAGAGCGTTCTGGGGCCAGCATTTGCTCTATAAAGTGCTCGCTGACAGATTCTAATAGTTCTTTCATGCCTTGAGGTTGAGCAGAAGAAAGCTGGATTTTAAGGAAATCCTTTCCAGGTTGGGTAACCGTTAAGCTTGCTGCGAGCTCTGCGATAACTTGATCCACTTGAAAAGGGGACATTGAATCGTCAATCAGTCCACGCTCTTTGGCAACGGATCTTAAAATATGTCGACTCTTGAGCAAGGTACTCAGAGCTGCCAAACGCTCCTTGAGCATGGTTGAAACTGCGATATCTTCCAGAAACGGGTTCATTTTTGCTGTTTCCTGAATCAGCATACTGGTATGGGAAACGTATTTCTCCGGAGCCATTTTCCCGACGAAGTATCCAGCAAAAGGCATGATCAGCATTGGTAGAACAATTACGTACCTCTGCCTCCAAGCTGCATTAAGGATAATTATAAAGCGCAGTTTCAGTTCATTCATAGTGACTCCAGAAGCTGATTGACAACTCGACTTCGAGCATCCCAGCTGTCGCGACGAACAATCTCGGTATCAGTGTTTTCTATACTGAGAACCTGATTGAGTGATTGGCTAAACTGTCTCGCATCGTTGGCAATACTGACGTGTGATCGATAAGGAGCAAGTGCTGGAAACGGCGTTGTAACAACAGGTGTTCCGGCTGCTAGATACTCCATCAGTTTTAAAGGGCTACAGGCTTGAATCTGATCATTGAACAAGAAAGGCAGCATGCTCGCATCCCAGTGTTGACTGTATCGAGGCAACTCTCGGTGTGGTTTGGGGCCTAAGTAAAATACATTTGGAAAATTCGGCAAAGGATTATGATCTAGTTCCAATGGCCCGATAAAAACGAAGTTCCAGTGAGGATTATCCAAACAGACTTGAGCTATCAATTTATAGTCCAGCCATTGGGATATGCTGCCGTAAAAACCAGCAATAGGCTTACCGTCTAAGGGAAGGTCTCGAGCACGGCTTATTGAGGTGTTAAACAATTCATAGTCTACGCCATGAGGGATGTGCGCGGTTTTTAGTCCGTCAAACTTTTTGCAGATTTCCTCGCTTGCACCCAAGATAAGGTGAGCTTTTTCAGCTAGCTTTCTCTCATGATTACTCACTGTTTCATGATCAACACCAGCAAGCGAGTTGAAATCGTCTCCACAGTAATAAACAACCGCAGCTTCATCTAGGTTGCCACATAAATCCGCAGCAGTCGGAAGAGAAGTCCACAAAATCGGTTTTGTTAGCCCCAGCTTTTCGATGATGGGCTTGAGTTGAGCTAATAGCATGGACTTTGCTATTTCCCTTGCCCACGAAGATTTTGGAGCAGGGATAGTTTTTAAGTTTACGACAGTGATATTTGTACTCAGTTGCTCATTCTTCGACGAGTAGCCTTTTTTGCTTTGGCCTAGTAGTTTGGCGAAAGCACGAGCAAAATCTTTTTTATTAAGCTTAGGCTGACGTAGGCCGATTGAGTTAACCCAAAGCACTTTTCTATTCGCAGCTAGTCGAGAAACGATGTGTTGTGTACTTGAAGGTAAGCCTCCAAAGTCTTCACCAAATACGATGAGATCACGCATTATTCCATCTCCTTACTCGTTAGTTTACGAACCACTTTGGCGGGGTTGCCAGCTGCAACAACATAGGAAGGAAGGCTTTTCGTTACGACACTGCCAGCCCCTACGATGGTACCTTGACCGATAGTAACGTTCGGGCAGACGGTAACATTTGTGCCTAACCAAACGTCTCTTTCTAAGGTGATGTTGCCAATGTCTCTTTCACTATCGCCAGCCCCCAAGGCTCTTTTCCCCGCGTGTAAAGAATGGCCAGAATAACCAAAGAGAAACGCTCTACCGGCCATTCTTACGTTGTCGCCAATAACAATGCGTTTACCAACCGCTATTGTAGTTTGCCATCCTATGTCGACGTTATTGCCAACGATAAGCTCTGTTTCTAATGATTGGGTGCGACCGCTGAATGTGCTTTGTCCTGAGATCCTGCAGTCGTCTCCCAAATAAATTTTAAGGGGGCCGGTTACGAGTGGAACACCACCAAATAGATAAAGTCGTTTGCCAAATTGAGTGAGGCGGCCTTTAAAGGCTGGCGTTTGAATCAGAATTCTAACCATATTGGCAAAGAGGGCTTTGCTTCCGTTGTAGAGAAAAGCAGTTGTTTTATTGAAGATACTTGGAGTTGGAAGGTCGCAAGCGCGAATGTTTTTCAAAATGACAAACAATTTGCGATAAACAGGGTTCGGGTTCTCTTTTAGCCAAATCTTGACCTCGTTAATGTGTGTAGCCAGCATAAGCGCCTCCGCATATTTATAATTCAATAGGAGGTGTTACACGTAACGTGCCAAAAATTAAAGTTATTAAAAACAATTGGTTATGTATTAATCTTGTCGCTTATCTGCGTATTCTCATTTTGAGAATGGTTTTGAACAATACGATTCAGGGCGATACATAGAGCGGCAAGGATATAAATAGGCCAGGTAAAACCTTGAGTGAGGAATGTGCCCGACACGATTGTCCCCATAATGCCAGCGTATACTGCTGCGGCTGTTGCATGAAGGTAAGGAGAGTAATTATCTGGCACTGCATCTAGAAGTGACAGCGTTTGTTTGCTGGTTTTGACCAGTGAGTAAATACACCCAATGAATACAATCAGGCCAAGGAAACCTGTTTCTGCAAGCACACCAAACCAGGTCGAATGTACGGCATGGTTTAGTCCGTCCCAGTGAGGGCTATAGAAAAAGTAATTAGCGTAGAAGTTGTTCAGTCCAACGCCTGTTAAAGGATTGGCGACAGCCATACCAAATGCCGCTTCCCAAGCATAGAGCCGACCCATCGCTGAAGCATCAATGCCTTCTTCAGCGGCGCCTCCTGATTGTCTGTCAGAAATCCCCGCTGCTGCAAACAGAACAAGTAAACCGATAGTTCCAATCAACGCGAGTAGAAACTTGGAACGTATAATACGCAAGCCGAATATTCCGAATACCGCGATTGAGCCGAGTAATCCACCTCGGCTTTGGGTTGCGATAACAGCATTCAACGCCAATATCGTAGCGACTAAACCCAGAATTCGAACGCTGCCAAGGTTTTTTGTGGTCATCAAACTGATGGCAAAGGCAAGGGGGAACATAAGCACTAGTGACAAATCATTTGGGTCACCCAAAACTGAACCAAGTTGACGGCCAATGGTGACACGTGTTCCTTCTACTAGGCCAATGCCATTAATGGAGTTGGATAGGGCTACAAATGCAATCAGACTTCCTGCTAATACGATTAGAATACTAATGCGTTTGACATTTTGAACGCTATTTACGAGCCATGCGATTGCCAGAGTCATGACGATGATCTTCCAATAGATCGACTTGAAGTAGGTAATAGCTAAACCGGGATTGGATGATAATACGGCTCCAACGAGCACCAACAGCCAAAACACTGCGAACCAAGTCAGGCTTTGATGCCAGAACATCTGAAGATTCTTGCTGATTAAACTGTGCCACAACAGAGCACTTAAGGCTCCTACTGAAAGTAACAAAGGGATTTTTAGCGAGTAAAGAGCAGGGATAGCTTCGTGAATTCTGAAAAATGAAAACAAGACAAATAAGCTGACCAACCAAAAAGTTTGGTTTAGCACGAAAAGTATCCCAAGCGGCATCATGCTAAGCACAATGGCAACAGCGGGATGAGGGACGAGCTTCCAAACCAGTGCAATAAAGATACACACGCCAGAGGTAATGACGGCCGGATAAAGCTTATCTGCATGTATCATAGTGTGCGCTCCACATGATTATGACGATGAGCTTTTTGGACAGAACTTGCAGAAAGCGAAATAAATCTTAGTTTGTGCAGCAATGCGATTAGCGCCATAGGTTGCAATACAAGCATTACTCCAGCTGTTTCTAATGAGTGATTGAACCACCCACTGATCGTGAATAGTGAACTAATAAGGACAAACGCCAACAATGCGCCATACCGATAGGGAATATGGCATAGTGACTGGCTTAGGTGGTATATCAAAGTAAGGCGAATAAATTGGCCCATACACAGGCAGAGTAGGATAGCTGTCACGCCTGTTTCTTTAGTCAGCCAAGCACTGACGAGTGCCACTACTGTCGCAACAATATTGATGACAAAAAGCTTGCTTGTCTGCTTTGCATACAACACACCGATATTGAGCATTTCTACCATTTCTTTGAGCAACATTATTACGATACACAGAACAACAAGCTGACCAGCAGATTGGTAGTCACTGGGTAGCGCAAGGCTGATAAAACATTGGCTAATCCACATAACAATGACACCCAGGAAGCACAAAGCGATAATGCCGTGTTGAGTGTTAAGCGCGACTTTTTCTTTGCCGACAGTTTCAAGTACTTCAAAGCGCTTTGGCATCCACCACATATGGAAGGGTTGAATCAGAATCCCCAACGCAAGGGCAAATTTGGCGGCAACTGCATAGATACCTAAGGTTTCTAATGTGTGCGCTTCGGCAATGATCCATCGCTCGGCGCCAGAAAGTCCAAACGCGACTGCGGCTGATAGCATCAAAGGGAACGAGTATTGGATGTAGCGTTTGTAGTGAACAAGGGTAGGCAGTTTGAAAGAAAGCTTGTTGTGGAAATGGAGATAAGTTACCTGAAGTACGGCACACAGAACGCCAACGCTAAATAATAAAGTAACGTCTGGATTGTTGGTGAGTATCAAAATGACCAGAGAGACCTGAATGAGCAAAGTAACAAAACTGATTTTGAAAAAAGTCACCGCCTTGTTGTTTAGTCTTAACCAAGCTAAGCAAATTGCGAGAGGTGCCTCAACTATTACTACGATCGTTATCAGTGTCATTTGTTCAGTGTTGATGGTTAACGCTGCATGAGACACGGCAAAATAACCTGCGAATAATACCCCTGCGAGTAGCAAGGATGTCGAAAAAGAACTGGAGTACAATTCGCATACTCGAGCAAAGCGAGTTGATGCATCCTTTATCGTACCGATGAAGCGATAAAGATTTTCGTGCATTGCTAAACCGACCATCAGGCTGAAAAAAACAGTGGTGATAGAAAGTAATTCAAGGTGGCCAAACTGTGATGGTGTTAAGTAACTTGCCATGAAGGGGAGCATGAGTAGTGATGTCCCTTTCATCATAAGCAGGCTCAGAGCATAGAGCGCCATACTGGTGACGTTGTCTTGTTTAAACCACTGCAATATTCTATGTCGCATAACATGTTCCTTAGTGGCTCTGAGGTTTAGGCTCACGAGATAGCTTTAGGTACGGATTAGGGTCTATGGTTTTAACAAAGTCTAAGTAGCGCTGTTCTGCTCGATACTCTTCAGCAATCATCATTCCATTATCAATACAGCGTTTGAAGTTGGTGCGATCTTTAACGGCATATAATAGGGCATCACACAACGAGTTAGCATCATCAGGTAAATATTTGATGCAGTTGAGATTGTGTGTCAGGCGTTTATCCCAGTAAGAACCATCTTGAGGGATAACGACACACATCCCCGCAGCTAAGGCTTCTAAAATGGACAAACCAAACGGTTCTTTGTGGCTGGTGGAAACAAAGATGTTGGATTGGCTTCTAATCGTGTCTAATTCTTGCGGGTCTTGGTACCAATTCGTGTACTTAATTACAACGGGCGCGGTACTTGTCGGAATGGCTGTATCAACGGGCCTGATGTAACAGATGTTAGATGCAATTGGTTTGATATGTGCAGCATGTTTAAGTGCCTCGACAAACAAGTCCAGTCCTTTCCATTTTAATAAAGATGCAGCCCAAAAGCAGACGGGGAAATCTGTTTGGCAACGTGTTGGCCATCTGTCCTCGGGTAAACCGTTAACGAAGGTATGGTATTTGCGAGACGTCAAATACATCTCCACAAGGGAACCTGAGTCTTCTATGGACGTTTTGCGCTCCAGATATGTTCTCAGCGCGACAGAAATACTTGGTCTGCAGGAGGGCAGATAAAACACTTTGTCAGCAACAGTTAAGCAGTAACCGATAGACCTTGAATTTCCAACGTGCCCATGAATAAACTGAACTAATTCAATGTTTTTTAATAACTTTACAATGTAAAGTGGCATGTCCATACCTGGCCCAGATGCGCCGATAGCTCTGTCAATGCTCTTGTACTTGATCAAGAAAAATAGAAGGCATAAGGCGGTATAACACTGGCTTAGCCAATATAGGAGGCCGTAATGCTGCTTAGCCAATGGTTTTATAAGAGGCAATGCAACTATATCTACTGAGTGTGATGCTGTAAGCTTACAGCTCTTCCAGAATTCCACATCAGCTGTGGCGATAACAAAGTGGTTGATATCGGCTCGACACAAACTTAACGCTTCGACAGTGGCGATTTTTGATCCGCCTTTGAATGTTATTGGATCGAAGATCAGTGTTTTTGTCACGTTTGAATTAACCATGCTGACCTCCCATAGCAATGCGCTTTGCCAAATAGGTTTTTAGCGGGATAAATGTGCGCCAGAAAGAGACTGAAGGTTGGTGGGATACCATAATTTTCTTGTAAACACCGATGATACGATGGCTTGATAGCGAAACATTGAATTTGGTTTCGATGTGTTCACTGGCATTACTGGCGAGTTGTCGCCCAAAGTCAGGGTTGTCGACTAATACTCTCATGGCCTTGCTTAATGGACCCACGCCACTGTTGGGGTAGAGAATACCGGTCTCACCATGTTGAACAAACTCTGGGATACCACCTTCAAAAGGTGCTACAACTGGAATCTTGGCAACAGCGGCTTCAGCAATAACAAGTCCAAAAGCTTCGCTTCTAGCACCGCTTACAAAGGCATCACAGCCTTTCAACCAACCTACTGCATTGTTTTGTTCACCGACAAAGTGAACCCTGTTTTCCAAATACAACTTCTTGGCGTGCTTCTCTAGCTCGTTTCTGAGTGGACCGTCGCCAATGACCAAAAGGTGTGTATTCGGATATTCAAAGTTCAAATGCCTTAACGCTACGATAAGCCGATCGATACCTTTGCGGTGAATTAGAGAACCGACTGTTGCATAAAGGAAGTCGTTGTCGTTTATTCCGAGTACTTTTTTCGTTTCGACAGTCTGTTGCTCGTCGAGTTTAGAAACATGCAATCCGTTATGAATGACTGACAAATGCTCACGAGGGTACCCCTCAGATTTGAGCTGGCTGGCAACATATTCACTGACAGAGATGATGTGTGGGGATAAATGCAGGCCTAGTGTTAATCGGTCTCTTGCAGGATAGGGGCTGTGTAGCTGAGTCACCATTGGAACCTGTTTAATTCGGGCTGCGAGTACCATCCATTGGCATGGGGCACCACTGTTGACATGAACGACGTCAATGCTTTCTCTTTGGAGGATTTTACAAGCTTTACGGACCAGATAGCCCCAACCTAGAAAATCGAATCTGGGGGCGAGCCATCCAAGTAGGAGAGGGAATGCATCGGCTTCGGATGAGATGTTGTTACGCAAGGCATAACGGTGCAAAGAAGAGTTATTGGTCCATAGATGTACAGAGAATCCCTGGTCAGAGCACTGTTCCATTAGGTCAATGAGGCACTGCTCGCTTCCGCGAATCCAGTCATTTCCGTAGTGAACAAACAGTATTTTTTTCTTCATTGTTATTCCCCTTTGCCATTTATACGAGGAACAACGCAATTGAGATGCCAAGATTTAAGGCTGTCTAACTTTATGAAAAGTAGACAAAAAAAATATTAACTATTTTACGAGAGTGTTTTTCTCAATATGAGAATCAGATTGACGACCAGATTTTTTGTAGAGTTGTAGCAATTTAGGAATGACTGCAGAAGAGGAAAATTGTTCTCGAACTGTGCAAATCGCTTGCTGAGATATCTTTTGTCTTTCGTCGTCTGTTAACTGTTCTAGAGTTCGTAAAACATCAGCAATCTGAGCAGCCGTATCGACCAAATATCCATTCTGACCACTGGTAATCAGTTTAGGAAGATCTCCAACCTTTAACGCGATGACAATACACCCTCTGGACATGGCTTCAAGCGCCGCCATAGGCAAACCTTCAAATCGAGAGCAAATGATAAGTACGCCTATGTGTCCCCAAACCAAATCCATGTTGCTTTGATGACCATGGAGTTGAACATTTTGCGGCGCTAATTGAGAAATCTCTGCTTCTAACGGACCTGAGCCATAGATGTGAAAGGATAAATCTGGGCGGCTTTTAGCGCATCGAATGAACCTGTCCGGTCCTTTTTCATGGCTTAGGCGACCAACAAAGGCGATCTGCTCTCCTGTGCTTACACTGGCTTTTGAATCATCAATGAAATTATTCAACCTAAGGGTGGTAGCAGGGATCTTTTGGCTCACTTTCTCACTGACGGCAAGTGAGAGCGTAGAAATAAGCGCCGTGTAGCGGTCGACAAAATCATAAGCCCAGACTTTACCTGTTGGTGTTTCGCCAGCGTGATAGGTGGTTATTTGTTTGGCTCCGGTCAAAACACGTGCACATTTAGACTGCAGACTAGCTTTGTACCCATGAGCATGGATAAGAGTTGTTGGTGAATGTTTAATTTTCTGGATAAGTGCGAACAAAGGTTGAGTGGCCAGGTCAGATAAGTACTGGTAAGGGATCGCTTCTTTTTCCAGTTTTTCTACGAGGGGAGAACGCTGTTGATAACGTTTTATCAGCAACACCTCAACACTTGTGTTGTGATGCTTGAGCCCTTTAGCGAGCTCAAGTACGTAGGTTTCAATGCCGCCAAACGTCAGGCTATCGATGACTAGCCAAACATCAATCCGCGTATTGCTGCTCATCTTCTTCGGCTTCCCAAGCCTGTTTTTTACGATAAACGGTTGATGGACTCAACTCGAGTAATACCGCTGCGTTGAGGACATTACCATCGCAAAAATCAATGGCTTGCTGAATGGTTTCTCTCTCTACCTGCCACATTGGCCGTATTGTTACCGGCGTAGAACTTTGTGTGTTAACACTCTCAACCACTGGAGTTGATGCTTGTATTGCCGTATCCACCGCTTCTACTGGTGATGCTTGAGCAGGAGCTTCATAGCGGATTGCTGCTTGGGCCGCTCTGGGCTTAGCCGATTTATTGCTTTTTGAAATCTGATCAGGAAGGTGAGCGACAGAGAGCTTTGATTCGTCGTTGAGAACAACTATATTGCGAATGACATTTTGCAGCTGTCTCACATTACCGGGCCAGGAGTAGTGCTTGAGTAAAGATTCAGCGTCTCGGTTAATACCATTGAACTTCTTACCGTCTTCTTTAGCGAACAGCTTAAGGAAATGAGTCGCTAGTGTTGTGATGTCATTCCCACGCTCTCTCAAAGGAGGCATCTCAATCGGCACAACATGAACGCGGTAGTACAAGTCTTCTCGGAATCGGCCTTCTTCAACTTCTAGCAATGGATCACGGTTGGTCGCGCAGATTATCCGCACATCGACCTTCATTTCTTTCGAACCCCCGAGTGGGGTGAAAGTACCTGTCTGCAGGAAACGTAGCAGTTTCTTCTGCATTTCCAGCTCCATCTCACATAACTCGTCAAGGAAGAGCGTTCCTCCATGAGCTAAAGATGCCGCGCCTTTTCTGTCCGTAGTCGCCCCTGTGAATGCACCTTTTACATGGCCAAAAATTTCGCTTTCCATAAGATCTTTCGGAATAGCACCACAGTTGATGGCGATAAAAGGTTTATCGTTTCGTTTACTTTCTTTGTGAATTGCTTCTGCGCACACTTCTTTACCGGTGCCGCTTTCTCCAATGATGAAAACACTCGCTGTTGTTGGTGCAACAGAGTCGATGATTTTGTATACGCCCTGCATAGGTAGACAAGAGCCGATGAATCCATGGAAGCGATTTCTGTCGAATTTCGCTTCGATATCTTCGACTAAGTGTTCGAGTTTAGCTTGCTGTAAGTGGAGGTTTATCGACGTTTTGAGTCGGTCTGCCTGAATCGGCTTTTCGAGAAAGTCTTTAGCCCCTTTCTGAAGCAAGCTTACCGCGATATCCACGGAACCGTGTGCGGTTGCAACGACGACGGAGGTTGGTACTTGATTCTCGTTGATCCAGTCCAGGATATCTTCGCCGTTCATGTCCGGAAGCTTGAGATCTAAAATCACAAGTTGTGGTACGTTTCGTTCTATGAATGCTTTGGCATCACGACCTGTTTCAACATGAAACAGGTCAAACGCTTCATCTTTTACGTACTGTTTGTAAAGGACTGCCAGAGATGTGGAGTCTTCAATCAGTAGTACTTTTGCTCTCATGTGACGTCATCCTTGTTGTATCTAGCCAGCTGGTTCGATGAAGCCCAGCGTTTTTCTATATTCAAGAGCAGCGAGCGACTTTTCAGCTAGCTCTTTTAATTCTTCAGAGAGTTCAAATGCTTGTTGTTCATGATTCTCCAAACACATACACTCAATCTTTCGTGCAAGATTGGACAACACTCGATTTCCTAACGCTAGAGAAGAGCTGCCTAGTGTGTGGCTTTCAAACTCTAGCGTTTCTTTGTCTCGGTCTTGCATTGCTTGATAAATCTTTCTTAAGCGCTCATTAGATTCTTCGATGTAATGATCAATTAGCATAGGAAGAACATCAGCACTTGTGTCTTCTATCATTTGCTCTAAGACTTCTTCGTCGACGAGTTCTAAATCCACTTGTACGTCCTGATTCATAGAATGATTGATTACAGCCTGCGTAAGAGTTTGCGATTCACTCTCTAAATTATCAGATTTTTCAGCAAAGTTGATCGCGTCATCACTTAAGAATAGATTAATTTTTTCAATTAGTTGTGACAAGCGAATCGGTTTTGACAAATAGTCGTTCATCCCTGCATCAAGGAACTGCTCTTTATCTCCAGATAAAGAGTGGGCTGTCAGTGCAATGATAGGTATCTGACATGTCTTCTCATCAGTCATTGAACGTATGGCTCTGCAGGTCTCCATTCCGTCCATCTCTGGCATAGATATGTCCATAAAGATAAGATCGTAATGGTATTGTTCGACCATCTCGATGGCACGACGACCATTTTCTGCGATGTCCATCGAGAGCCCCATGCGCTTAAACATCTCTCTTATCACCAATTGGTTCGCTTTGTTGTCTTCTGCCACTAATATGCTGGCATCTGATACCAGCAATTCGGTATTGTTTTGGCTCTGGTGAGTTGAGCTAATGAGTTGGTCTGCGAGTTCCAGTTTGATTGAAAAGGAGAAAGTGCTGCCAATTGATGGCGTACTCTCTGCCTCAATGTAGCCGTCCATCAACTCACATAGGCGTTTGCATATAGCAAGACCCAGCCCGGAGCCTTCCTGACTTCTAGAATAGGTTTGATCGACCATGGTGAACTCATCAAACAGATAATCCATTGCGCTGCGGTTGATGCCGACACCGGTGTCTATGACTTTGCAAACTATCTTGACTTGATTTCCTTCATGGATGTCGGCGTGTACCTGAATTGTCACGCTGCCTTCTTTGGTGAACTTCATTGCATTACCAATCAAGTTGTGAAGGATCTGTTTAACGCGGTTTTCATCGCCTTGCACATTGGCGGGTACTGAACCATCAAGAATACAGTTCAGGTCAAGAGAGCGGACTTTCGCTGATGGTTGAAATGTTTCAACAACATTTTCGACACACTGACGAAAATTAAACGGCTTGTGTTCTAATCGTAGTGTGTTGGACTCCATTCGCGTGAAATCCAAAATGTCATTGATGATACTAAGGAGGAATTGGCCTGACTCAGTTGCTGTGTTGACTAGTTTTTTCTGTTCACGAGAGAGTTTTGATTCTTCAAGAATGTTCAAAATGCCCAACACACCGTTCATCGGTGTACGAATTTCGTGTGACATCGAGGCTAAGAAGCGGCTTTTCGATTCGTTTGCCTGTTCTGCTTCGAAGCGAGCGCTCTTAAGGTCATGATAGCTTTTTTCGAGTTTTACAGACATATCGTCAAATGCTCGTGCAACGTCCCCCAACTCGTCTTTAGACTGATCATTAAGCTGGAAACCAGGCCCTTGTTCACTGACGGTATTCGCTGCCTCGATAAGCTTGACCAAGCTTTTGGTTAAGTAGGTTCCAAGGAAGAACGAAAAGATTGCTACTAATATGACTTCGATGGAAGCTATACCTATTATTGCTTTCTGGGCACTGGTCAACATAGAGTTGATGGCGGAGACTTCGAAACCAATGTCTATAGTGCCATAGCTTGCTCCTCCGTTAGTGACCTGAACCTGAGTGTCAAAGACTCCATCAACGACAGAATCTAAGTTGTAGTCGATCAACATTGTTCGTTGCAGCAATGCTTCATTACCGTCACTGGAAAGTTCTTTGTCACCGCGCGTCACTCTAATGTATGCGATGTCTTCGATGGTCATAAACTCTTGTACCAAGTCGTCTAAAGTCGCAATGTCGGTGGCGATCATCGCATCCTTGGCTGCGTGAGCAAACATTGAAGCGGCTGAATGAGCTCGCTGGATTAGCTGTTTTTCATTTGACTCAGAGAGAAAGCTCATCGCGCTGAATGTGAGCGCTACCAGCATAACGACCTCAATAAAGGCGATCCCAAGTATGGTTTTCATTCTAAATGACATAGCAAGGTACTCCCGTCGATGACTAATCCAATAGTGTTATGTTGAGCGCTCTAACGTCATTCCAATCGCTATCTTGTGCCGAAATAAAACCCTTGAGTTTAAGTTTCTCCAAATGAGCGAGGCCTTCTGGGGAGTCGTCAAACTCTATAAGCGCTTGTTGAATTTTGCTTTTCATGTTGCTATCGAGATTGGGGTGAGCTGCGATAGCGTGGGGGGTATACCCTTTGGTGGTCCAAATCGGAGTCAGTTGATCACGAGTTTCCTCAGGTAACGCCATATAGGTTCTTATTATTCCACCACCTGCGGGGAAGAAGCCTTTCGCGACAGCTAAGTAGACGGAATCATGAGATGATACGTAAGACGGCTCAAACGTTATGTTGTTTTGTTTCAGATAGGCCTGAGTCAATACAGTTGCCGCGAAGGCCGCAGGTGAGGGGAAAGCAAGTTCTGTATTTTGCAGTTGTTCAGGTTTGGAAATATCACTGTCTTTTCGGACGACAATGATACCTTTAAGCCGTTTGTCTTTAGCTTTTGCAATCGCTTTGTAGCCAGGCAATTCGCTGAAGACGGTGTAATGGTAGGGGTTCATATAAGCGAGATCATACTCCCCGTTTCTCAGACGCTGTTCGAACGTTGGAATGTCAGATGCTGTGCTAAATATGATCTTTTGCCCTGTTCTTTCGGAAAGGTACTCGATGATAGGGGCCCATTGTTTGGCAAGCTTGCTCGCAGAGTGCTGGGGAACAACACCAAAAGTGATTGATTCAGCATGTAAGGACGCCGAGAGGAGTGTAAGCAGAGCAAGATAAGTAAATTTTTTCATAATCAATCCTTAGGCTGAATGAGCCAGAAACTCGTTAGCCAGGAGTTTTTGTGCCCATTTTTCTCTCCATGATTGAGGAAGAAACCTCAGTCTTCTTATCTCTCTCGCCATTTCCTGCCCCAGTGTTGCTTGGTTCTTCAAGTTCAAAATGGAGCCTAGTAGTGAGATTTTCGGGCTTTGGAGGAGCTCTTGCGATTTCTGGATTTGACCGGTTGATGTTTTCCCTCCCATGACCACTAATACGGTTTGGTCACATGCGCTGGCGACGACCTGGGCGGGAATATTCCCTCGGTTTACATGAAGCAGAGGCGAGGTGTCGCAAATGACTCTATCGTAGTGCTGTAACCATTTATCTACTGAGTTGCTTAAAACACTTGGATCTTTATAAGCTAGAAGCGTCGAAGTCTGTTCCGGCACAGGTAAGCCCGTGAAAAGCTGGTGGGATGATTTATGTTCCAGTAACACACCTATGTCATCACCCTGGTCAGCGTTGACTAGTGCAGGTTCAAATGCAGGATGGAATAAGTTCAGATCCACCAGAAGGGTTTTATGCCCACCGAGCAAGTATCGCTCCGCCAAAGCAGATGCAATTGACGTGACGCCGTCACCTGAGTTGCAGCCTGTGAGGCAAACTGAACGCGCCTCGGCCAATTCGGCCGCGAGGTAGATTTGCTCTACCTCGGTTAATGTAGCAGGAATAATCATTACAGCGCTCCTATCAATACGATGGTGGTTGTCAATCGTAGGATGTCTTCAAGGCCTACTCGTGCTCTCTCAAGAATGCTTTCGCTGCGGTCTGGGATGTAAATCGTGTCACCTGCACGAAGCACTGGAAGCTTATAAATATTGGCAGTTTTGCTGAAATCTATTAGGTCAAAGGTACGAGCCTGTCCTTGGCAGCAGGACATATTGACGATTGAAATCTTTTCCAAATATGCACGCTCAGAGGGGCCACCAGCTTCAGCTAGAATGTCCAGAATCGTCATGTTGTCATCAAAGACATAGCGACCAGGGCTGTTAACTGCACCCAGCACTCGAACTGTTGATTCTTTGCTGGTATCCAACCAAATCTTATCTTTCTCAGGGATGTAAATGGTATCACCCATGGTTATCTTTGGTAGAAGGCTCTCATCCCCAGTTTCGAAATACAGGGACAAGTTAAGTTTGCTGACTTTTGAATAGGTTTTGTCTCTGTGAGTGATTTTGATGTTATGGATATCGGCATCTTTAGTTGGACCATCAGCCGCAGACAGGATGTCCAGAAAATGCATTTCTTTTGTAAAGCGGTAGCGACCCGGAGCATTAACCTGACCGAAGACGTATATAGAAGCATCAGAGCTTTGACGTACCCATTGTGATTTGTTGTCAGATGGATCTTGAGGTAAATCGTGAACACGAATAATAGTACCAGCGCTGATGACAGGCAGCTCCGCCATAGGTGCTCCGTTTAAAATGAACTCGTCCAGATTGAACGTTTTCATTTTTCCGTTAGGTGTTACCACTTCTATTTTTGACGTGTCGGCTCGGAGAGTTGGCCCTCCAACATGTGCCAGCAGGTGCATCATGTCCATTTCATCAGACCATTCGATGCGTCCTGGGCGAACCACTTCACCAATGACATTAACAGCACGGTCTGGCGAGATCTTTAGCCACGACTTCTCATTCATGTCGGTTTTCTCTGGAACAAATATCGCATCACCGGGATTGATTTGAGGTGGAGCCTTGGTAGTCAAACCTTCTGTGTAAGCCGTTAAATCAAACTTGATAACTTGCCCATTCGCTTTGATAAGGCGAATTTGACGAGATTCTGCGTAACGGGTTGGACCGCCGGCGTTGGCCAGAATGTCCATAAAAGAAGCACCTTTTTTACCTTCGTAGGCGCCAGGGCTCTTCACTTCACCCATGATGTAGATAACGTTCGAACCTGCGCGGATTTCCTCTTCCTGTTTAGGGACGAAAATCGTTGTGCCTGGTTGAAGGTTAGGAAGCAGAGAAGTGTCCCCGCTGTCTAAATACTCTTTCAGATTGAAAATCTGAGGCTTGTTGTTGCTGATAACACGGATCTGTTCCACAGAAGCGTAACGTGTCACGCCGCCGGCGCGCATGAGGATATCAACCAAATCTGCAGTATTTTTGAAAGTGAAAGAGCCCGGTGCATTTACTTCACCAAATACCTTGATCGCAGTTCTGTTGTCAGCACTATCACCAGAATTAGCTAACTTACTGGCATCAAACTGTTGCTCGATGTTACCCACCAAGGGGGAAGCTGGTACAAATATAGTGTCTAGAGATTTGAGTTTAGGTAGCAGGGACTCATCACCTGTATCTAAAAAGCTTTTGTAATTAAAAGGAAATTTGTCTTTGCCGCGCTTAAGAAGCAGGTTATTTAACTGCGCACCCGAACGTAATCCACCAGCAGCGTGAATTGCCATTTGAACATCTGCACTTTTCGATAAAGTGTATTCGCCGGGAGAGTTTACGTACCCCTGAATAGAGATAAGAACTTGCTGCTCTGAGATGTAAACCGATGCAGTAGAAAGATCTCGATAAACTTTGCTTAGTGCATTTAGCACTGACTGTTGAAGCTGGTTTTCTGTATATCCTGCGACGTATAGCGCACCAACTTCAGGTAGGTTGATTCGGCCTCGTTTATCAACTTGGAATCCTTTATTTAATGTTTCTTCGCCTGGTAGATTCACCTGAATCATGTCACCGACTTGAACACGTTCCATCTCGGCATTTACGGAAGCTGCAAACAGGAATGCTAGGGTGATTAATATGAGTTTATTCCACATGATAATAGCCTCCATTCAACTTGTTCTCTGCTAGCTCGTTGGTTTCAACGACTTCGATGCTAACCCTACGGTTTGTGAGTCGAACTCCGTCTGATTCACCTTCAAAAAGAGGTAGGGATTCACCAAGCGATTTTGCTTCTATTCTTTTCGGCTCAAGGCCAAAAATGGTCAGGTAGCGTTTCACTTGTTTTGCTCTGCCCATTGCGAGCTGCTGGTTCTGGAGTTCATCGCCAACCGAATCGGCATGACCAGTGACTGTTAGGTTTAGTGACTTATGCTCTCGCAGAATGTTGGCTGCTTGGGCAAGGTGCCCCATATATTTGGGGTTCACTTCTGTAGAATTGAACGCAAACTGATTATCAACGTTTAGCAGGTTGTAGAGCTTGTCGATGATTGCCAATTGTTGTTTGAAAGAAAACTCATCATGTGGTGGGACACATTTAGCTTGAGATGTCACATAATCAAGCTGCCTCTCAAGTTCATCCAGGCGTTTACGCTGAATAACGATGTCGTTCGCGGCGTCTAACAACAACCCACCTTCTAGTTCCCTTGCAATTCGATTCTGTTTTTCAAGAGCCTGAACGACAGCTGCCGGGAAACACCAACGAGCACCTTCACGAATGAGTGCATCGAGGTGAAGTTTTGCTAATTGCCAATCGAAGCGCAGGCCATGCTCTGGGCCAAGAGGCTCGTCAGGCATGACTGGAGTGAAATTAGATTGGATGTACTGTTCAGCAAGGCCTCCGCGACCCTCTTCGGGGTAACTGCTACAGCCAATCGAGCTTACTATAGGTACAATTAGGGCTATGTGTTTGATGTAATTAACCATGCCAACTTCCTCTGTTAGTGGGTGAAATCTCGTTTATTGTTTTAGTGAGTGCGAGAGTTCACAGGGATTGCTTTGTCGATACGAAGCAGATTGATGATTTCAAGTGGTTGGCCAGTGACATTCTCGATGCGCATCTGACGCTCACGCTCGACTAGGCGTTTGTATAGGTAAACCAGTGCACCAACACCTGAAGAATCAAGAAAACGAACATTGCGGAAATCAATTTCAACTTCGCCATGTTGATCAGCGATAATGTCGTCAATATGTTGTTGAGCGTATCGACTGCCGTCAGCATCTAAGTTGCCATCAATTTGAAGGGTAAGAATTTCATTTGTTAGTTCAATTTTACGTAGTTCCATGACGATATCTCCTCAGATAGTTTTCTTAGATAAGGCACTTTGTGTGCCAAAAAATATGCACTTTAAAATCAATTGGTTAAGTTGATGGTTCTTATATTTCTCAATTTGAGAAACGTGTTTTCTCAGACTGAGAATCATGTCTATAAATGAAAAATGGCGCTGGAGGCTGTAACTGACACATCTGTAGGAGGAAAGAACTTTTGATGTTACTCGTATTGTTAGCTTGCATTGATTGAACTTATGCATCGAGCCTTGAAAATCACTTCGGATGGAAATGTCTGGAGTTAGGGATGCAAATTAAGTTAACCAGTGTCGCGATTGCTGTTGCTATATCTTGCAACGCTTGGTCAGAGAGTCATTCTTTGAGTTATATGCCTTTGGTTCAGGCCAATGACTACGAGTATGGAACGAATATTGAGGATTACTGGAAAAGTGAAAAGCTAGATGGTATTCGTGCTATTTGGGATGGTTCTCAATTAACTACGCGCAATGGTAAAGTCATACATACGCCTGATTGGTTCATTAAACCTCTACCGAGCTATGCCGTCGAGGGAGAGCTATGGGCGGGGAGAGGAAAGTTCCATATTGTCCAACAGACGGTTTTAGACAAAGTACCCGTTGAACCTTCTTGGAAGCAGATTGATTTCATGTTGTTTGATATGCCGCAAGCTGCGGGAGACTATCAAAAGCGCTACTACAATATTCGATATTTGGTTGACTCAATTGACGCGCCACACATCAAGTTAGTCGAGCATACGCCAATTCGCTCTGAGCAGGAGCTTTTTCATTACTTAGACAACGTCAGCGAGCAAAAAGGCGAAGGGTTGATGTTAAGGAAGGTGACCAGTCGTTATCAGGCTGGTCGTAGTAGTGACTTGCTGAAGATGAAGAAACATCAGGACGCAGAAGGCTTAGTTGTTGGCTACAAAGTCGGTAAGGGAAAGTACAGCGGGCAGATGGGGGCGTTACTTATCCAGCTGGATTCAGGTATAGAATTTTATATAGGTAGTGGCTTTACTGATGAGCAGCGGCGCCAGCCCCCTAAGCTCGGTTCAATCATTACATTTAGATACAATGGCTATACGCAAAACGGTATTCCTAAATTTGCGCGCTATATGAGAGAAAGGCCAGAATATACTAGCGAGTAGGGGATGCTCCACAACGTTTGAACAAGGCTTGCCAATACTCAACATGCTCTTTTGTAGCAGCTCTGAAAGCTTGGTGATATTGCTTAATCGGGTATTGGTAATTGGCGTGGCTTGTATCAACAAAATCTATTAAAGGGTTCAGTTCATTGTAAATGCTATCGATTTTGGCGAGGTATGGCTGTATTTGACCAATGAAAAACTCGTTAAACACGTTTCTGAGATAGCGAAATTTAGTTGTATTTCTTCCCTGACCGCATAGGATAGCCTCATCGTGAGCTTTTAGTTGTTGAGTGATGACGCTCAACTTGTTTCCAGCGTTGAGCATTGAATAGCTGAGCGAGCCTAAAACTGCGTTTTTTTCTAAGACTTCCTGGTAGGGTGTTAGTGCGTTTAAAGTGCTGGTGTAATCCAGTGTTTTGCTAGCTGAAAATCCGGAATCTATTTGATCGAGCGCTTGTATGACTTGAGTGCTTCCTCTACCTTGATCGACGGATAACCATCCCGTCGCTTCTAGTTGATTACGCATTGCGTCACTTGAAAACACCAAATTGGTAAAGTGCGCTGGTAATTGTTTGAGCTTCTGTTGTTGGATTGAAGCTAGTTGTGTTTTAAGTGCAGAGGATATATCTGGGCTCATTAAGCAGCGCTCTATGCCGTAACTCACTTGGAGTTGGTAATCGAAATTTCGAAATTGGTCCTGAATCTTTCCTAATACCGAGTTTTTCTCTGCAACAAGATTGAATAAACCGCATTTTCGAAGCTCATAACTGTCGAGTAGTCCTATGCTGATACTAGGGATAGTAATATGCAGTTCTCGTTTCGTGGGCAGTAAGACATTGACGTTATCCGGCATTGGTATCGCTGGTCTATCTTGGACATTGGCGATACGGGCTAAATAGGTGTCCAAACTGGCGTCCATTGGACTCTTGATAAAATCACAAGCAGAAAGGGACAAGAGTGATACCAAAACAATAAAGATACGCATAGGTGTGATAAATAAGGAAACAATCAAGATTTGTTATTAGTCTACGAAGTAAATGCAAAAAAGGTCAGCATAGCTGACCTTTTTCGGTTATTTAGAGGAAAATTCCAATTGGATATCATCAGGTTGTCTATGCATCCAACGAAGTCTCAGACCAAGCATGATTGCAGCTGATGAAAGACCGATAATGAAACCCATCCAGAAGCCATGAGCGCCCATAGGCTCAACAATCCAATCTGTCATTCCTAAAACATAGCCAATCGGGAGGCCTAAAATCCAATAGGCGATAAAAGTACGGTTGAATATTGCGGCCATGTCTTTGTATCCCCTCAAGGCACCAGCCGCAACGACTTGCACGGCATCCGTTACTTGGTAGATGGCAGCAAATAGCAGCAATTGCAAAGCAATCTCTATAACAGCGCGATTGTCAGTGTAAAGTAATGCAACTTGCTCTCTGAACAGAACCGTGAATAGTGCAGTGGATAAGGCCAGCAACACAGCAACAATGACACCTACACGAGATGCGATTGCAGCCCCTTCTACATTGTTCTCTCCAAGGCTGTGGCCAACACGAATGCTGGTCGCTGCACCAATGCTCATTGGCAGCATAAAGACTAACGACGAAAAGTTAATCGCAACCTGGTGCGCTGCGACAATCAGCGAGCCGAGTGGGGCAACCAAGAGTGCAACGACAGCAAATAGGGTAACTTCAAAGAATAACGCGGCTGCTACTGGAAAGCCTAGCTTGAATAAACGAACAAGAGGTTTTAGCTGAGGCTTGTGGAATTGGCCGAACAGATTGATATGGGCAACACGTTTGGATGTCACGACATAGAACAGCAACATAAACAACATTAGCCAATAAACGATGGCTGTTGCGACACCACAACCCACACCGCCCAGCGCAGGAGCACCAAATTTACCGTAAACAAAAATCCAGTTTAGCGGGATATTAAACAGCAGCCCAATGAAACCAATGACCATTGCGGGCTTGGTGAGTGACATACCATCAGTAAAACTGCGCAAGGTTTGGAAAAGCAAAAAGGCGGGCACAGCGTAAATGACAGCATGCATGTAACCGTTGGTTTTTTCAGCCATTAACTGCTCGACATTCATCAAACCCATTATATTTTGAGTCTGAAAAAGCACGCCAATAATGGGTATAGAGATGAGCAATGCCATTGCGGCACCTTGTTGAATCTCAAACGGAATCTTAACCTGTCGGCCTGATCCATTGAGTTGAGCGACAACTGGGACCAAGGCCATGAGCAGGCCAACGCCAAATAGTATTGAAGGTAGCCAGATACTTGATGCAATGGATACAGCAGCCATATCGGTCGCACTGACACCGCCTGCCATGACGGTATCGACGAAGCTCATGCCTGTCTGCGCGACGGAAGCAATCAGTACTGGCGTGGCCAATTTGATCAGCTTATTCGCTTCTTGTTTATAACGATGCACGTAAAAACTCCAATGAAAGCAAAGATGCTTTGACTTCTGCAGAATCAAATTATGGAATCAACACGAAAATCAAAGAGGTGAACACCATTGTTATCGATAATTTATACATGGTGCTGTTGTGCTAAATGATAATTAAATGTCACACTAACCTCCACGAAAAACTGTTGGAATTTGCAATGTTTACTGGAATTGTTCAGGGAATGGCGGAAGTCATCGCTATCGAGAAGAAAGAGTCGTTTCAAACTCATGTAGTTCGATTGAATTCATCAATGGGTCAAGGCTTATCTATAGGTGCATCGGTGGCGCATAACGGTTGTTGTCTGACCGTAACAAAAATTGATGGAGAACACGTTTCTTTCGATCTGATACAGTCTACTTTAAAGCTAACCAATCTTGGTGAGCTGGAGGTTGGTCATTCGGTTAACATTGAGCGCGCTGCCAAATTTGGTGACGAGATTGGCGGTCATACCATGTCTGGACATATTTCCATGATGAGTGAAATTGTTGAAGTGATCGATACACCGAACAATAGGACGGTTTGGCTTGAGTTACCTGAGAACATGATGAGGTATGTATTGGCGAAAGGTTTCATTGGGTTAGATGGTTGTTCGCTTACCATTGGTGAAGTTGAAGGTAATCGCTTCTCCGTTCATTTAATTCCGGAAACCTTACAGAGAACATTGTTTGGTCAGCGTCAGCAAGGTGACAAAGTGAATGTCGAAATTGATCCTCAGACTCAGGCTATCGTGGATTCAGTCGAGCGTGTTCTAGCAGCTAAAGAGATGCTTTGAGCATAGAGAAATAGAAAAGCGCCTTTCGGCGCTTTTTAAAAAATTTGTTCATCGTCGGCATCAATTGAGAGTTCGATTTCGTCCAACTGTTCGTTAACCATCATACTGAGGTGGATGGCGTTGCAACAGGCAGGACAGTCGTCGTAAAAATTCTGGCTACCATTCGTTGCATCTAACGTGATACCAATTGAGTGCCCACAATGGGGGCAGGTAACTCTTTTCTCTGTGTATTTTCGCATAGCTCTCTTCCTTACGTCTTTGATGAGATCAATGCCCAAGCCTTACATACCCGTGATTTACTTGGTCACGCTTTGAGTATGTTCAATCCGTTATTATTGGCTCCGACAAATTAATCTTAAGTCGTTAAGTTAGTAATAGACGTAAATTAAGTACAAAGTTTGAGATAGCTAATAAAAAACACCAAGGCTGGGCTCAGTGTTTTGATTTGGATTGAAAGTTTTTCGATTGAATGATTCTAATCTGTTGTTAAATAAGAAAATTCCTACAAATTAGTATGTGAGTATTTTGTTGATTAAGCGTTCGCATTGATCTAAGTAATGTCCACCAAACTGATTATAGTGGTTGAGTAGGTGATAAAGGTTGTAAATATCTTTACGTTCACTATAGGCAAGATCTAGCGGTAGCACGCTCTCATAGCCTTGATAGAATTCTGGCTGGAACCCTTCAAAAAGCTCGGTCATCGCAATGTCGCACTCTCGATCTCCCCAGTAACAGGAAGGGTCGTAGCAAATGGGGCCAAATACTGAGTTGGCTGCGTTACCATGCCAGAGGTCACCGTGCAGCAAAGATGGACGAGGGTTATGGTTACCTAACCTGTCCTTTACTAGATGGGTAAAATCACCGATATCAACCAGAGTGACTCCTTTTTCCTTCATTAGCTGAAGTTGCCAGCCAATTCGCTGTTCAGCAAAGAAACGCCCCCATTTTCGGTCCCACTTATTGGGCTGTAAGGTGGAGCCAATAAAGTTATCTTGATCAAACCCATACTCTTTCTGTTCTCCCCATTGGTGGAGTTTGGCAAGCTGTTGGCCAAATTTGTAACTGTTACTGCTGTCATCGAGTGGTTTAGTAGGGAGATAGTTCAGAATCAGGAAGGCATGTTCTTTACTCTTTCCAGTAAGAATATGTTCCGGTACGAAAACGGTGGAACTCTCACGTAAAATTCGGATGTTTTCCGCTTCTATTTCAAACTTAGCGTAAAAGTCTCGCAGATTGACTTTCACAAAGTAGCGCTGCTCTCCATCGCTTATCATGTAGCAGTCACTGATATCACCGCCATGTAAGCGGTTTTTTTCGACAATATCAAAAGAAAACATTAATGCTTCAGACAGTTGCTCAGTTATGGCTTGCCACATATCAAGATCCGTTTCCGCAGTTGAGTATTAACATTGTAGAATAAGGAATTGGTTAATTCTGAATCAGACTGCAAAAAATTCAATCATTTAGTGGGCGGATTCATTGGGCTTATCAATTTGTGAACTTTGTCATATCTGGTTAGAGCCTATAAGCTAGTAAAATAGTTTAGCCTGATAAAAGTTGATCCTAGTTCAAAGCAATAAGTTGGAAATTAAACCAAACTCTTCAACTAAGGTATAAACAACTTTTGAATTTTATCAGCGTCCGAGTCGAGTTGAGTTGTGAAAACTCATTGATATGTCTTAGTATTAGATAGTGACTCGAAAGTAGAATAATGAATGGAGAACGACAGTGGTTGTTGAAACCGATGGCTACCTAGCACTTATTGAGCATCTGGCTTTTAATCTTGATGTCTTTTCATCTGACGATGGAGACACGGGTGCTGAAAGTGTCGAAGATGTCGTTACCGATATGGTAGCGAGTAACATCATGGCCATTTTTGAGCAGAACCCAGAACTGCACTCTAGTGTTCGCTTCCAATTGCTTAAGGAAGCAGATTCAGTTGTAGAAGATTTAGGAGAGGTGTTAGCGGGTGTGTGGGCTAAACCTGCAACCAATGATCAGATAACATTCCTTGATGAGTATATCGCACTGGTCAAAAATCTATTTGATTCCGCAGTCGCCAAATACGACTGATTTCAATTCACCACAGGCGGCTTGGCAACCCGTCTGAAATGCCAGAATTTCGATGCCCAATAGGGATTGTCAAGCCTAGAAATTATGACGCCTTTTGATGTTGAAGCATGCATAAATTGCTTGTTACCAATATACACGCCTACATGACGAACCTTTCTTGATGTTTTGAAAAAGGCTAAATCTCCCACTTGAACTTGTTCATAACTCAGCTCGTTTCCGATGCTTACCTGTGCCAATGTGGTGCGGGGTAAGTGGATGTTCAGGACGTCTCTGTAAGCTACTTGAACAAAAGCGGAACAATCAATACCGTTGTAATTGTTGCCCCCTAGGCGATAGGGGACTCCCTTCCAATCCTTATAGACCTCAAGAAACTCTTGTTGCACACCTTTTTCATACGAAGAGATATTTTTACCACTATCTAAGGTATTGAAGTCTGTTGAGGAAGGGGAACTGGAGCATCCTGCTAAGAGGAGAATTAACAAAGCGATTGAAAATTGCGGCGCAACTCTATTCATGGCGTCTATTTCACCTCTTAATGACATTTGTATGTAATATTATCTAAATAGAATCGCACACTGATTAAACTTTTGTATGATGTCGGTTCAAAATTATGCCTAAGCAAAAGACGAGTTTTTCACTCTCGCTCATTCAAACTATCAGTGCTGTATTCTTAACGATAACCATACTGGTCATTGGATTATCTGTCACCAGTATTAAAGGGATTGAGAGAGTTGGAGCTCAATTTGAGACGCTTTCCGATCAGGCCCTTCCTCTTGCAATGACCAATGCAAAGCTCACACAAGCCATTCTGGAACAAGTTAAGCAACTCGGCTACGGCTCTCAAGTTAGAGATATTGAGGGCTTGAATAGAATCAAGGAACAAACCGTTAACAGTTCGGATGAAACGTCGACGTTAGTGGAGCAAGTCTTTGCGATTTCCTCGGAATTCAATCAAGCCATATCGCAACAGCAAGAACTAGAACTTAGAGAAAATATTGAAGCGTTATCTGATTTAACCAACAGAATACTTTCAGCTCAGAAGTCGTTACTGACAATGCAGGGGAGTATAGATTCACAAGTGACAGAATTCCGTTATGGCTTGAGCTCAATCGGACCAGAAATGAATCGAATCAGTTCCTTTCTTGCCGTTGATAACCCTGAATCTTCAGATGCTGCGAATCGATTTATTGCCAGCGCGAGCTCTATGGAAAGTACATTTCTAGTTTTGATGATGCAAACGGATCAAGACAAAGCAATGCAAGAGTATAAGGAAATGCGTAATCGTATTGCTGGGATCAATCTAGCATTCGATGACTTTTCAGAATGGCACCCCGAGGTTAAAGAGTTTGCGAGTTTAATCGCCCCATACGATATGGTCCAAGATGGGTTTTCTGACTCAGGGGTGTTAAAGCAAATTTTGAAAAAATTAGAACTGGCACAAAATCAGAGCGCAAAGCTTACCCAAGCGGCGATTTTGGCCAATGACACAATCCAACTGCTTAACAACATTTCTCAGACAGCAGAAGCGCTAATCGATGACAGTAAACGTGTCGTTAGCAATACTATCTACTCCATCAATACGGTACTGATTATTAGTAGTCTGGTGTTGGTCGCTATTATTGTTGTTTCTTGGGCTTCTTTACGAACTTGGATTAATCGAGGCTTGAAAAACATCACTGGTAATCTTAATAGGCTAACTGAGCATGACTTTACCAACACGGTTACTTTGCTCGGACCATTTGAAATGAAAGAAGTGGCGCGCAAACTGAATCAGGTTATCGAGTCAACCCGTGGTTCTATCTCGACGGTGACGAGAAACTGCGAGACGTTATATCAAACAGCGGAAATTAGTCATGATGCAGCGGAGCAATCCAATCTGAGCTTGGCACGTCAGAATGAATCCCTCACAAGCATGGTTGAGACAGTCACGCAACTCGAAGCATCGATAAAAGAAATCGCAACCGTGACCAACGAGTCATACAGTGAATCCCAACAAGCGGCAGAGTATTCCGGAAATGGGGTGAAAGTTATCGAGCTGAATCAAGTCAGGCTTCAATCTTTAGAAGACACACTTAACATGAATGAACACTCCATGATTGAGTTGGATAATCGAGTGAAGCAGATTCGTGAAATGGTCGATATGATTTCCGGTATTGCAGAGAATACGAATTTATTAGCGCTCAATGCTGCTATTGAAGCTGCACGAGCAGGAGAGCAAGGGAGAGGGTTTGCCGTGGTTGCTGATGAAGTACGTAAACTGGCCAGCGATACATCACAACAGACGTCAAACATCCGCGACCGCATGAGCGAATTGGTTGCTGCTGCCGAGAAATCGCGTAGTGCAGTTTCAGCTAGCCGTGAGGAAATGACTTTCGCTCTTGAGTCCAGTGAACAAGTAAAAAGTACCTTTGAAAACATTGAGAAAGCGGTTAATCAGATACGTCTTCGAGTGGAGCAAATTACTGTAGCGACGGAAGAACAGGAGCGGGCAACAGCGGATGTAAGCCAGTCCATCGCTCATGTATCGGAACAGGGAGAGCAAACTAAACTTCAACTTGAATCAATGGTTGAAAATTCAGAACAAGTTGCAGAAATTGCAGGTCATCAACAAGCTATGCTTCATAAGTACGACTTGCCACAATAGTCATTGACTCAGTAACTTATTTCTCTCGAAAGGGCTGGGTTAACATCTTATCCAGCCTTTGTTCGTTTGGCGTCTGGAAAAGTGGAATCCCAATCTTTACGTCGTTGTGTCCACGCTCAGGTTGATCGATGTAAGTACCGAACCAGCGATCCCAGATAGAGAGAAAAAAACCAAAGTTAGAATGGGTTTCTCGCGGTATTACTGAGTGGTGAACACGATGCATGTCTGGTGTAACAATGACTTTGCGTAGAACAGCATCCACCATGATTGGCAACTTGGCGTTACTGTGATTAAACATCGCGCTTGCATTGAGAACGATTTCAAACACGATGATTGCAACAGGAGAAACACCCAGTGCGACCACAAGTCCAATTTTAATCCACATCGACAACACGATCTCAATTGGATGGAAGCGGCTGCCTGTCGTGACATCGATATCCTGGTCCGCATGATGCATTCTGTGTAATCGCCATAGCCAAGAGACTTTATGAAAGACCAAATGTTGGAGGTAGATAGCCAGATCGAGAAAGATGACACACATGATGAGTTCCGCTAATAAGGGGAAATCGAGGTGATTGAATAAGCCCCATTGTTGTTTGAGAGCAACGTTTGCTGCCTCAAAGGCGAGCACTGGCATAAAGATGCCGAGAAAGACCGAGTTAAACGCTACTAAGCCAAGGTTGTTCATCCAGCGATAGAGCTTATTCTGGGTCAGCTTTTTTCGTGGAGTTAGCCACTCCCACAATCCACAAAGTATCAGCACAGAAAGAAAAAAGCTTAAGCGAATAAGATCTGGATTCTGCATACGACGTTTTTCTCCCACATGGAACTTGCAACGGATTAGTCTCAAGGTAAACTCTGCACCCTTTATCATTATCCATCAACTTACATGAGAATCCACGCTTTTCACCGTCTCTATCAACATCGCCTAGAGCACTCGACTAAGCCGTTTAATGCAAGAGGCTGTAAAGTCCAGCGTTGTCAGTACTGTCAGGTAGCTGAACACTTTTGTATCTGTGCATATCAGCCAGATGTCTCCAGCTCAGTGGCGGTGATGCTGCTAGTGTCTGAAAACGAAGTCTTCAAACCAAGCAATACTGGGCGGCTTATCCTTGATACGGTAAAAGAAGGTTATGTGTATCAATGGAGTCGCACACAGCCCGATCAGGCGATGTTGTCGTTGCTCAATCATGAAGATTACCAGCCCATCGTCGTGTTTCCTGATGAATATGTTGAAGATAAGTCTCGCTTGCTTGGAGAAGACGCCCGTCAGCAGTGTGGTGATAAAAAACCACTACTCGTCTTTCTTGATGGAAGCTGGAGAGAAGCTAGGCGCGTTTTTCGAAAGTCGCCATATTTGAACGCGCTTCCTGTTTTGTCAGTGTCGCCAGAATCAATTTCTCAGTACGTCATGAGACGTTCTGAAAATGAGCAACATCTTGCTACGGCGGAAGTCGCCACGTTAGTACTTAAACAGCTAGGTGAAGAGCAGACAGCGCAAACGCTTAAACTGTGGTTTGACGTGTTTAAAGAAAGTTACTTGTTAAGCAAAACCCGAATTAAGCCAAATTTCGACCGACCACAGCTGCTGCATTATCTGCAGAAGATGAAAAACGAGAATTCAGTCTGAAAATAATGGGCTTGTTGGCGATAGTCTGCACAGTTAAGTCTAGGTAGTGGTTAAATTCGTTCCACGTCACGGATTGTAGGCGTACCAATGTGGATAATGAACCGATTTTGACTTTTTTATATTTGTTTCTGGGAGAGATACGATGTACTACGGCTTTGACGTTGGAGGCACTAAGATTGAATTTGGTGCGTTTAATGAACAATTAGAGCGTGTTGCCACAGAGCGCGTACCAACGCCAACGGAAGACTATTCTTTATTGGTGAGCACGATTGCTGAACTGGTGAATAAGTATGACAAACAGTTTGGCTGCGAAGGAAAGATCGGTCTAGGTCTACCTGGAATGGAAGACGCCGATGATGCTACCGTTCTGACGGTCAATGTGCCTGCGGCCAAAGGTAAGCCACTTCGCGCTGATCTTGAAGCCAAAATTGGCCGTAGCGTTAAAATTGAAAACGATGCGAACTGCTTTGCACTTTCTGAAGCGTGGGATGAAGAGCTTAAAGATGAGCCTTCGGTTATGGGGCTGATTCTTGGCACTGGCTTTGGTGGTGGATTGATTTACGACGGCAAAGTATTTTCTGGTCGTAACCACGTGGCGGGTGAGCTTGGACATATGCGTTTACCGATTGATGCTTGGTTCCACCTAGGAGACAACGCGCCACTACTAGGTTGTGGCTGTGGTAAAAAAGGCTGCTTGGACAGCTACTTATCGGGTCGTGGTTTCGAGTTAATATACGAGCACTATTACGGCGAAGCGAAGAAAGCGATTGATATCATCAATGAATATAAGGAAGGCGAAGCTAAAGCAGCAGAGCATGTTGAGCGCTTTATGGAGTTGTTGGCAATTTGCTTTGCTAATATCTTTACTGCTAATGACCCACATGTTGTTGCACTAGGTGGTGGGTTGTCTAATTTCGAACTCATTTACGAAGAGATGCCAAAGCGTGTGCCTAAGTATCTGCTATCTGTTGCTAAGTGTCCGAAGATTATCAAAGCAAAACATGGCGATTCTGGTGGTGTGCGTGGGGCTGCCTTCCTCAACATCAAATAATCTTGATTTGATTGCATAAATTTGAGAGCTTGCTTAGGCAGGCTCTTTTTTTTGGTAATCACAATGACTTTGCTCGCCTTTCAACAAGAACACTATAAGCAACTTATCGACTGGATCGATTCCGCTGAGCTTAACTATCTGTGGGGTGGACCTGCGTATCAGTATCCATTAACAGTTGAGAGCGTCGATGCCCATTGCTCGCAGGCTGAGGTTGAACCGTATTTGTACGCTCATCAGGGCCAAGCTGCTGGTTTCGTTGAGCTATATCATCATTCGAATGATATTGCTCGAATCTGTCGGGTCTTCGTTGCTCCGCAATTTAGAGGGCAGGGTGTAGCGAAAACCATGTTGCAAGCGTTGATTCGAGAAGCTAGAAACCAAGGGTATCGCGAAATTACGTTGTGCGTATTTAGTCACAATCATTCTGCTATTCGCTGTTATCACTCCCTAGGTTTTGTCGAAGTGAAGAGAGAGCAAGGCGTTCGAGAATTCGACGGAGAGAGTTGGGAGCTTATCCATATGGTTCAAAAATTACAAAGCAATTAAAGCAAAACAGGAGCGTTAGGCTCCTGTTTACAACTACTTGTTCTTTTTACCAACACCACGGTTCTCTTTTTGCTTGAGAGTGATTTTCTCAAATCCCAACTTTCTGAAATGGTTGTCGCGATAATTGCGCATTGCTTTAGTATCTGACACCGCTTCAATTTGTTGTTCCATCTTAAGGAACTCTGAAATATCGATACCTTCTGCTTCGGCTACTGCTTCATGAATATTACGATGTTGCTGATAGGAAAAAGTCAGCGTTTTGTCTTCACCCTTATAGGTATACAGGATTGTGCGAGCCATATGTCTTTCTCTTAAGATAAATGAGGCCAGCTGAGCTGGCCTTTGATTGCGCTAGATTCTGCCTTGAAGAGGAATGATTGTCACGCTTTCTCCGACTTTTACTGTATCGATCGCTGGCGAAACTTCAATTAAACAATTGGCCTCACTCATTGAACGCAAAATGCCAGATCCTTGTTTCCCTGTGCTTCTGACGGTCAATTGCCCCTGAGGACCTATCTCATAAACGCCACGGCTGAATTCGGTACGGCCTTGACGAGAACGTAAGTCTTCAAGTGCGACCGCGTTGACTTTCAATGGTTGCCAACCTTGCTCTCCTTGAATTTTTCGCAGTGCAGGCTCAACAAAGTTAATGAACGACACCATCACGGCTACGGGATTACCCGGTAGACCGAAGAAGGGTTTATCGTTCACCTGACCAAAGGCCAGCGGGCGACCCGGTCTCATATTGATGCGCCAAAAGTCAATGCTGCCCAATTTATCTAAAGCGAGTTTGATGAAGTCGGCATCACCGACAGAAACACCACCTGACGTGATAATGGCATCCGCTTGAGCCGAGGCTGCTTGCAGGGCCTCCGTCATGCTCTGTTCATTGTCTTCGAGGATACCAAGGTCGAGGATCTCACAGCCTAATTTTTCTAACAGGCCAAGTAGGATAAAGCGGTTGGAGTCATAAATAGAATTCGGAGCTTGTTCGGTACCCGGCGCCTGCACTTCATCACCCGTAGAGAACACCGCGACTTTCAAGCGGCGAAAAACAGGGCATTCTGCAAAACCCAATGAGGCGATCATCCCCATTTCGGGTGACTCTAGTCTTTTGCCTTGACTGAAAACTACACTGTCGACTTGGAGGTCTTCACCGGCCTGACGAACATTTTGACCAGCTTTAATTGATGCACCCGCAAAAGAAACCTGATTTCCAGTTTGCTTTGCCTGCTCACGCATTACTACGGTGTCCCCACCTTCTGGCGTTGGCGCGCCAGTCATGATTTTTACCGCTTCACCTTTGTGAAGAGGTGCATCGTAGGCGTGCCCAGCAAGCACTTCAGCAACGACGGTGTATTGTTCTCTTTCCAGATCATCGCCGCGAATGGCATAGCCATCCATTGCCGAGTTAGTGTATTGAGGCACATTAATTGGCGAGTTCACATCTTTGGCCAGCACGCGTCCGTAGCTTTGCTCGATAGCGCATGTTTCCACGTCTGTCAGGGATTGAACTGAGGAAAGGATTTTGTCTTGCCCTTCGCTGACAGAAAGAAATGCGGGAGACAAAGTGTCGCAACAGCCTGAAGTCTTAGCGACTTGCTCTCGCTTCTCGGGCTTGATGTAGTCGCAAACAAAACGTGCGATAGCATCAAGATCATTAATATTCATCTGAGGTAGGGATGCATCTTCAACATGCGTGTCTGCAGCGATAGCTATGATGTTGCTGTCGTTAGGGTGCAGCCAAGGTTTACCCACTTCTTCTCTGTGCAGCTCGATTTTTGGAAAGGCGATGTTTTTGCACCCTTCAACCAAGATGACGTCTAACGTGTCCGTATCGAAGCGGCTAAGTAGGTACTCAAATTCAGATTCAGCTTCGGGAGTCTCAGTCATTAAAGCGTATCGATTACGAGATGAAATGAGCATCTGAGACGCGCCAGCTTTACGCAGTCGGAAGCTGTCTTTGCCTTCTTTGTCTACATCAAAATTATGGTGTGCGTGTTTTAGCATACCAATGCGTAATCCTGCCTGAGTTAATCTTGGCAACAAAGCTTCCAACAGCGTGGTTTTACCGGTTCCAGAATAAGCAGCAAACCCCAGAATTGGGATAGGGAGCGAGTGTTTCATGAATGTATGGTTCCAAATTGTGCCAGTTCTTCTGGGGTGTTCAGGTTAACGAAACAATCCGTAGCATCGCTAAAATCCACATAGTGCGTCTTGCACTCTTTATAAAGAAGAATGATTTTTCTATCGCCACGCTCAAGAAACGCGGTCAGTTTCGGCAGTACACGCTTGTGGTAGAGCGTGAAGACGGGCTGCTGATAGTCACCATCATGGGCGACTAGAATGTCAGAGTCATCTTTAACTGCAGAGCAAAAACGAGCGACCAAATCCATGCTGATTTGTGGGCTGTCGCAGGGAACAAACCCAACCCAGTCTTTAGTTGCTGCCGCTAGGCCTGCGTGAATACCACCCATAGGGCCAGGGAAACCTTTGATTTTATCGCCGACCACGACGCCATACTTTGAATAGGTATCTTGATTGCGGTTTGCATTGACCATGATGTCAGAAACTTGCGTGGACAGCCGTTCATATACATGTTGAATCAAAGGCTTATTGTCGAGTTCAATAAGGCCTTTGTCTTTCCCGCCCATACGTCTGGCCTGACCGCCAGCTAAAATAACCCAACTAGTTTGCGTTGGAAGAAGCATAAGTGTTCTCTTGCCTTGTATCTTTAATAACGTGTAGCAGTGGCGACTCTATCAGAGTCGTATCTTTAATCCACCACTGCCTGCGGCATAAGTCTGTCAGTGCATTTTCCTGGTGACTAGTGATAACGATACTTGATCCCCGAGCCAGAAGATCTTTCGCCATTATCACCAACCTATCAATGGACTCTTGATCGAGAGATGCACTGGGCTCATCCATTAAAAGAATGGATGGTTTGAGTATCCAGGCTCTGGCCATCGCAACGCGTTGTTTCTCGCCGCCCGAAAGCACAGAAATATGTTCATCCGCTAAAGTTTCCAAGCCTACCATGCGTAACGCAGTAATAACTTGAGCTCGCTTAATTTTAGGTGATTCTTGTTGGTATCTGATGCCATAGACGACGTTTTGATAAACCGTGCCATCAAACAGGTAAGGCGACTGGTGCAGATAGATGACGTCTCTTCTTCCTGTTCGACTAAAAAATCGCTTAACCCAAGTATCATAGGGGGCGTTGACGTACCCAGTTGTGGGCTTCGCCAGACCAGACAGAATTTTGAGTAGCGTCGTTTTTCCAACCCCGTTGTCGCCTTTGAGGTAAATGGCGTCGTTCGGACCAATGCTCAAAGTGGGAATATGAAAGAGTACCCGTTCTTTAAAGCGCATCGAAATATCTTGTGCCGTGATTTTGATGGTCATAATTCGCCTTTACGTTCTGAGGTAGCCTTTGCCGCGCATACTGGTCAGGAAAAAGTTGAGGACAAGTGCCAGCGCGAGTAGAACCATGCCCAGAGCGACGCCTTGGGCGAAAGCGCCTTTATGGCTCTCCATCGCGATCGCGGTTGGGATGTTACGCGTCATCCCCATAATGTTTCCCCCCACCATAGTGGAACAGCCAACTTCAGTCACAATGCGTGAAAACGCTGCGATTGTGGCTGCCATGAGTGGAAACCTTGTTTCCCAAATCATGGTCGCCGCAAGGCGTGAAGGGGATGCTCCCAGTGTAATGGCCGTTTCGACAGCGCGGCGATCACTGGATTGCAGCGCACCGTGCATCATAGAGACCAGAACCGGAAAGCCGATCAACATTTGACCTACAATCATCGCTCGCTGGGTAAACAGCATTTGCCAGTCCCCGAGAGGACCTGAGCGAGATAACATCATATAAAGGAGTAGGCCAATTACAACCGTTGGAACTGCTTGTAACGTATTAATCAGGGACAAAAAAATCCACTTTCCGCGAAAATCTGTATAAGCAAGAATGAAAGAAAACAGAATCGCTGGCAGCAGTACCAGTGAAATGGCCGTAATGGAGACGCTGAAGGAGACCGCTACGATCTCCCACAGCTCCCGATCAAAGCTGACCAATAACGCCAAGGCGTCTATTGTTGTCTGCCCTAAGCTCATCACGGGTTACTTTTCGTTTGCATTGGCAACAAACAGTTGTTTGCCATGCAATTTATAGTCGTTGATTAGCTTCTGTCCTTTAGGGTTGACCAACCAATCACTGAAAACTTTAGCCCCTTGATAATTGATGCTTGGGTAACGTTCTGGGTTCACCAAAATTACCTGATAAGGGTTAAACAACTTTTGATCGCCTTGAAACAGGATCTTGAGATCGAGTTTATTGTTGTACGCCAGCCAAGTACCACGGTCAGTCATGGTGTAGCCTTGCATCTCATTCGCCATGTTCAGGGTAGGGCCCATTCCCTGACCCACCGAGCGATAGCCGCCAAAGTTTGGCTCGACTTTGGTCTGTTGCCAAATCCCTTTTTCTTTTTTGTGTGTGCCTGAATCGTCACCACGGGAAATAAAGGTCGCGTTCATATTAGCGATGTGTTTAAACGCTTCCGCAACGTCGTGTGAGTCGTGAACCTTGGCTGGATCAGCGTCGGGGCCGACAATCACAAAGTCATTGTACATGAGTTTACGAGGTAAGACGCCATAACCCTTTTGAACGAAATTGGCTTCTGCTTTCGGGGCGTGAGTCATGACTAAATCGACATCGCCATTTTCGCCCATTTTGAGTGATTTCCCCGTGCCCGCAGCTATGACATCGACTTGGTAGCCCGTTTCTTTTTCAAATTGAGGGAGTAAATAATCCAACAGCCCAGAATGGTAGGTACTGGTGGTGGTCGCCAAGCGAATGTGGTGGCTGTCATCCGCCGCAAAGGCTGAAGAACTGATAAAGGCTAAAGACGCCGCTGCAAGGGTAAACGTTGTTGCTTTCATGGCTATTTATTCCGTACTAACTTTATTGCTCAAACGACCGCTTCTGAGCAATCTATGGAGGGCTTTATGTTTAACGCCTATGAATAGCAATCTTGATGCCAATAAATACTGAATATCTTTGTCTTAAATATCAATGAGATAGTATTTGCAAATTTGATGTGGGACAAAATGTCGCACGTTAATTCTCGTCGTCCTAAATTTTCTTGGTACACTCTGTCCCAATTATAACAATGAGTAATGAGTCAATATGTCCCCAACGTTAGAACCCAATAAAGTGGCGCAATATCAAGCATTTTCCGTATTAGTGGTTGATGATGAAGTGGGAATGCAGACGATTCTCAAGAAAGCACTCAGCAAGTGGTTTTCGAGAGTGGACACGTCGGGGAGTATTGAGGAAGCGGAGTCGCTTAGGGTCGTCAACCACTATGATTTGATCATACTGGATATCAACTTACCGGGGCGCTCAGGAATCGACTGGGAAGAGGCGTTTAATGACGAAGACCGAAAGTCAGATGTGATTTTCATGACGGGTTATGCCGATTTGGAAACGGCGATTTCAGCACTTAAGCTCGGTGCGTCCGACTTTATTCTCAAACCTTTTAACCTTGATCAGATGCTCAAAGCGGTACAACGCTGCATGGACAAGCGCCTGAACGAGCGGCTTCAATATGCACTAAAACATGACTTCAAGCGACTGATAAAAACTGACATGGTTGGCAGTTCAGAAAAAACGCGCCAACTGAAACAGCTTATTACTCAATTTGCCCCTTCACGTGCGTCTGTATTAATCGAAGGTGAATCCGGCACAGGTAAAGAGCTGGTCGCTCGTGGTGTTCACGATGCGAGTCAGCGAACAGGGCCGTTTGTACCTATCAACTGCGGCGCGATAGCACCTGAGTTGCTTGAAAGTGAGCTATTCGGTCATACATCCGGTGCTTTCACTGGTGCGAAAAAAAACCGCGAAGGGTTATTTAGAGTCGCTAGCGGCGGCACCTTGTTTCTTGATGAGATTGGCGAGATGCCATTGCAAATGCAGTCGGCATTGTTGCGTGTTCTCGAACAAAGAACGATTCGCCCCGTGGGCAGTGAAAAAGAGATCAGCGTTGACGTCAGAGTCGTGGCGGCTACCAATCGAAACTTGGCAGAGGAAGTGTCGAAGGGCAATTTCCGCCAAGATCTCTTTTATCGATTGAATGTGCTTAAAATCGATGTCGCGCCGCTTAGAGAACGCAAAGCCGACTTGCTTGATTTGGTCCCTTTCTTTACCCGTTTATTAGCGGCTGAACTGGGTATGCCTGACCCTAAGTGGGCGCATGAAGATATTATCGCGATGAACGACTATGACTGGCCGGGCAACATTCGTGAACTTAAAAACTTGATTGAACGTTGTATTTTACTTGGCAAACCACCGGCGCATTATTGGCGAGAAGTGAATGGATACCTGCCTCAAACGCATGTGTCTGTGACTGTATCGAGCGGCAGCGCCGTACTGGATTTACCTGATGATAGCGGAGCCAAAGAAGGTTACCCCAATAGCTGGTCGCTCAAGGAAGTTGAAAGAGCGCATATTCAACAACTGGTTGATTACCACGATGGAAACAAATCCGCGGCTTCACGTGATTTAGGCGTGGCGCGCAAGACACTAGAGCGCAAATTTAAAGAGTGGGAAGTGGCGGAGTCCAACTATGCCGAGTAAAGGCGGCTTGTGGTCCAAATGGCGTTATCGATTCAAAACTATGGTTCGATATCGCCTTATGTTTCTGACTTCTGCGCCAATCTTACTCACATTGATTGCTCTCATTGGAATCACGGTTTATTGGTCAATTCACTACACTTGGCAGAGTGCATTGCTTGATGTCTCTGAGCGCTTAGGTGTGGCGCAAAATAGCATTGAATTGATACAAGAAAAACAGGCCAATCACGTTAAAGCGTTTGCTGAGTCCTATGGGTTTGTATCGAGAGTGAAGCAAGTCGGTGACACCCAAGAGTTTGAACGTTGGGTTTCCGAGCAAAAGAAGCGTTATAAGTTGGATTTTCTTCGTTTTCATCGCGTTGATACGATTGAAAAAAAGTTCCGCTATCTCGATTTGACTCGTAAGGAGTCGTTCTTTGATGTCTTAGAACAAGATGAGCTGAATTGGCTTGATCCTGAATTAGCCAGACGAGCGCAAATTCCGATCCTGAAAAGTCAGCGAGTCGAAGGTCGAGGGCTGGTCAGCCGTACAGTAATTACGATTTACAACCGCCATAATGACATCATTGGTTTTCTTGATGGAGGATTGCTGCTCAACAACAGCACGGTATTGGTCGATCAAATTCGTGACCTGATATATCCAACAAAAGAAGACAGCTTGCGCCCAGTTGGCACCTTGACAGTCTTCCTTGATGACCTTCGAGTCAGCACGAATGTTCCTCTCGACAGTGAAGGAAGAATCGGTCGTGCGATTGGTACTCGCGTATCACCTCAGGTTAATCGAACGGTGCTGCATGAAGGCAAGGAATGGGTAAACAGAGCTTATGTTTATGATGCTTGGTATATCACTGCGTATCAGCCGATTCGAGACCAATACGACAATGTTATTGGCATGCTTTATACCGGGTATTTGTTGTGGCCATTTGTTGAAGCTTATATGACCAACATTGCTGAAATCTCCATTACAACTCTAGTGCTTCTGCTGGTGTCTGGGTTAATGGTATATCGAGGGTCGCGTGATTTGTTCAATCCAATCGAGCACATTCACCGCGTCGTAAAGATGATTCAGCTAGGGAAAGAAACTCGCATTGGTCCGCTTGGGCTTGATGAAAATCATGAGTTGGCACAACTGGCAAAGCAGTTTGATAACATGCTCGATTTACTCAACCAAAGAAAGAATGAGCTAAAGGCGGCCGCAGGAGAGCTGGAAGAAAAAGTACAAGAGCGGACGGCGAGCCTTAAAGAAAAAACAGAAGAGTTGGAACTTCATATTCAGCTTCTCAATCAGACCCGTGACAAGTTGGTCATTAATGAAAAATTGGCGGCACTGGGCGAATTGACGGCTGGCATCGCCCATGAAATTAACAACCCGACAGCGGTTATTCTCGGCAATGTTGAACTGATGCAGTTTGAATTAGGTGACGACTCTCAGCGGGTACAAGAGGAAATTGACGCGATCCACGCTCAGATTGATCGAGTCAGGAATATCACCCGAAGTTTGCTGCAATACAGTCGCCAAGGTGGAGTACAAGATGAGATCACCTGGCAGCATATCAACCCGATTATCGAAGAAAGTATCACTTTGGTGAAAACGGGGTCAAAAAAGCGAGCGGTCCAGTTCGTCACTGATCTTAAAGCCAAAAACTCTGTCGAAGTTAACCGCCATCAACTGCTGCAAATTCTGGTCAACCTTGAAATGAATGGCATTCATGCGATGAGTGGAGAAGGTACACTGACGATAAGCAGTGAAGATTGGATTGAAAACGATCAGGAGTTGGGCGCCATCATCCACGTTGCTGACGAAGGTTGCGGTATCAAACCAGAAAATTTAGCGCGTATTTTCTCACCTTTTTATACGACGAAGCGGGAGGGAACAGGGCTGGGCTTATCCGTTTCCCAGAGCATTCTTAGTCAAACTGGCGGAGAACTCAAAGCCGAGTCGAAATGGGGTGTAGGCAGTAAATTCAGTATATACCTGCCACAGCGCGCCGACACATCTTTGAAAATCACCAATCTGTAATCATCTCCGGTGTTGGCGCTGGGCAAGATCGCCCAACGCCAACACGTTTTGAAAATATTTTCTTTTTCCTGCATCCAAACTGCATCGCCGTACGTCTCTTGTCTGAAACTGTCGTTTATTTAAGGAGAAGACATGAAGCGTCACCTGACTTTGACCAGCCTAGCCATGCTAATTGCAAGTGCATCAGCATTGGCTTCACCTCAGCTTGAACCAAGCATCACGCATCAGCCTAAAGATAATGTGATTAACGTCTATGGACCAGGAGGCCCTGATACTGCTTTGCGTCACGCTGCTGAAGCTTTCACCAAGAAAAGTGGTGTACAGGTCAATGTGATTGCCGGTCCCGAGTCGAAATGGACTCAGGATGCACAAAAGAATGCTGACCTAATCTTTGGTTCCTCTGAACAATCAATGAGTGCTTTTGTTGAAACGTATCCTTTCATCACCAATCAGGATGTGGAGCCTGTTTACCTTCGCCGTGCTGTTATCGCAGTTCCAAAAGGCAACCCCAAAAACATTTCGGGGATTAAAGATTTACTGGATAAGCCCGCACGTATTGTCGTCACCGAAGGACTAGGTGTGTACAACACCTCTGGAACAGGTGTCTGGGAAGATGTTGCAGGTCGAACGGGTTCGCTGGCTGATGTGCAAAATTTCCGTGAGAAGATCATTGCGTACGCCAAGGGCAGTGGTGCGAGTTTTAAAGCGTTTCAACAGCAGAACGCGGACGCTTGGATTACATGGATTCACTGGCCTCTCAATCATGCGGACAAGGTTGACTACGTGGAAATAGAGCCAGAGCGACGTATCTACCGTGATCTAACCTTGGCTAAAACGAAAGGGGCAGATCCGCAAACTCAAGACTTCATCAACTTTGTCAACAGCAGTGAAGGTAGCCCCTTTTTCACCCGCGAAGGCTGGACCCGATAATAAGGAAAACAACAATGAAAGCACTATTCGTTTCAACACTAATGCTCATTCCAACCAGCTACGCCATGGCGTCAGCATCGACAGTCGATACTGGCTTCGGCGAGGTATACGCGGATGATACAGGTAAATCTCTTTACACTTTTGCTAAGGACCCAATCGGGAAATCGGTATGTAAGGGAGACTGTGAGGCGTTATGGCCACCGCTATTGGCTGAAGGGCACAATAGTATGCAGTTCGCGGGTCAGGCAGGTTTTAGCCAGATTGTTCGTGCAGATGGCGCCAAACAGTGGGCATTAGAAGGAAAACCACTGTACCGATGGGTTAAAGATAAGCAGCCGGGGGATATTTCGGGAGCAGGTGTCAAAGGTGTGTGGCCACTTGCCCGAGCAGACGATGTGACGATTAAACTGTTTAACGATGGCAAGCGCCGCTTCTTGGTCGATAGTAGTAACCAAACACTCTATACGTTCGATAAAGACAAGATGAACAAGTCAGCATGTTATGGGGATTGCGAAGTGAAATGGCCGCCAGCATACGTTGATTCTAAGCTGACCGAGAAAGGCATCGACAGCCTAAAATTAACCGGAGGGTTTGGGATTACGCAGCGAAATGATCACTCATACCAATGGACATTTGAGGGCAAGCCGCTTTATCGTTGGTTTAAAGACCAGAATCCGGGTGACACCAGTGGTGATGGTGTGAAAAACGTTTGGCACCTTGTTACCCAATGAGGAAAGTGTGAGTACAGATAAACAGCAAATAGGTTTACTGCTTTCCAAAGTAGCGCTTCGAGACCGGGAGGCTTTCGAAGCGCTCTATCAGTTAACCAGCACAAAACTTTTCAGCTTGATTTGCAGTGTTGTAAAAGACGAGCAAGTCGCAGCGGAATTACTTCAGGAAGGCTTCGTTAAACTTTGGTATGGCGACCACCGATACCCATTAGATTATCCATGGGCGTGGCTGTGTCAAAGTATGAGGAACCTTGCTATTGATGAAGTCAGGAAACGCAGCAGGCGAGGAGAAGAACCGCTGGAAAAGTCATTGGATCAAGTTGATCGGCAAGCTGTATCGACTTCAGACTCTGGGCTCGATCGCTGTTTACATTCACTCAGCGAAGAAAAGCGAAATGCGATAGTGCTAGCGTACCAACACGGGATGAGCCATCAGGAGATCGTCCAACACATTAAAACACCACTTGGCACGGTAAAGTCTTGGATTCGCCGTGGGCTACAGGAGCTGAAACGATGTCTGACCGATTAACGAGCCGCCGTTACCAGAACTCTGAGCTAAGAGATAAGCTGGCCAGTGAGTACGTATTGGGTACGCAGACGCCTCGGGTGCGGCGAAGGCTAGAGGCTCTGATGCAAGCAGACCCGACGTGGTGGGAGCATGTAGAACAGTGGCAACAGCATTTATCTGGTCTGAATCCTTCCACAGAGCTTGGATCGTCTGAACATGGCCTAAAACGCCCACCAAAACGGGTTTGGAAAAATATCGCTGAGCAAACATTTAGCCCTAGTCGTGGGGCAAAGCGTATACGTTGGTGGTGGCTACCAACAGGTATGGCGCTCTCGTTGTTTGCGGGTGTTTGGCTGCAACCGATTTTGTTGCAAAACCCGTTACCTGTTGAAACCGTTCAGGTACGTCCTGTGAGTTATTTGGCCATGATGTCTTCAGACACCCAGAAGAATCATTTTGCGCTGGTGGCATACCAAGGCGATAAACCCGGTCAATCAAGTCTGCGCATGCAACGCAATCTAAACATGGATAAAGTGCCGATGGAAAGGGCGATGGTGTGGATGAGAAACTCCGAGACTGGTGAACTCCAACTGATCGATAGCTTGCAAAACGTGAATGACGTTCGTTATATGTCGCCTACAGAGTGGCAGGCGTTAAAAAACAGCTCTGAGCTATTGGTGACTGCAAATCGCGATCCAGAGAGTGCAGTCTTGTATCGCGGACGTTGCGTCGAGCTAAGTAGCTGGCAAGCTATTTAAACCATATAAGAAAAGCGCCCTTCAAAGGGCGTTTGTATTTTTGAGCAACCACCAACGGTGACAAAAGACCTCTTGAAAATTAAATGGATTTGAACAATTGATGTAGTTCACAGTTCCAAACTGCTATACTCTGCGAAAATTCTTATCTGTTTCAATAATGATTTCTCTATCTTGATGAAAAGTATAGAGAAATTGTAGGGGGATACTCTCATCATAAGTACAAATAACATCACGCAGCAATTTGGTGCAAAACCGCTGTTCGAAAACATTTCAGTGAAATTTGGTGAAGGAAACCGTTACGGCCTGATTGGTGCTAACGGTTGTGGTAAGTCGACTTTCATGAAGATTCTGAGCGGTGAGTTAGACCCGACTGGAGGTAACGTTAGTTACGATCCAAATGAGCGTGTTGCTAAACTGAATCAGGATCAGTTCGCTTATGAAGAGTTTACGGTTATCGATACCGTTATCATGGGTTACAAAGAGCTGTGGAAAGTAAAGCAAGAGCGTGACCGTATCTATTCTCTGCCAGAGATGAGCGAAGAAGACGGAATCAAAGTTGCTGAGCTTGAAGTTGAATTTGCTGAGATGGACGGTTACATGGCCGACGCAAAAGCAGGTGAGCTTCTTTTAGCTGTTGGTATACCAGAAGAGCAGCATTACGGTTTGATGAGCGAAGTTGCTCCTGGCTGGAAACTGCGTGTTCTTCTTGCTCAGGTACTGTTCGCAGACCCGCATATCATGCTACTTGACGAACCTACCAACAACTTGGATATGGATACTATCCGTTGGTTGGAAGAAACGCTGAACCAGCGTAACTGCACCATGATTATTATCTCGCACGACCGTCACTTCTTAAACTCTGTATGTACTCATATGGCTGACCTAGACTACGGTGAATTGCGTGTCTACCCAGGTAACTATGATGAATACATGACGGCCGCCTCACAGGCTCGTGAGCGTCTGTTGTCTGATAATGCGAAGAAGAAAGCGCAAATTGCTGAGCTACAAACCTTCGTTGCACGTTTCTCTGCAAACGCATCTAAAGCCAAACAGGCGACTTCTCGTGCTAAGCAGATCGACAAGATTCAGCTAGAAGAAGTGAAAGCATCAAGCCGCCAAAACCCGTTTATTCGCTTTGAGCAGTCTAAAGAGTTATTCCGTAATGCTCTAATTGTAGAAAACCTCTCTCAAGGTTTTGAAGACGATCTATTCTCAGATTTCAACGCAATTTTCGAAGTTGGTGAGCGCGTTGCAATTATCGGTGAGAACGGCGTAGGTAAAACGACGCTTCTCAACACACTGGCGGGTGCTCTTGAACCACGTTCTGGTGAGTTCAAATGGTCTGAAAACTCCAACATCGGTTATTACGCTCAGGATCATGCTGAAGATTTTGCTGAAGATATGAATCTGATGGATTGGATGGGCCAGTGGCGTCAAGAAGGTGAAGATGAGCAGGTAGTACGCAGTTTCCTAGGGCGTATGCTGTTCTCTCAAGACGACATCAAAAAGTCTGTTCAGGTACTGTCTGGTGGTGAACAGGGTCGAATGCTTCTTGGTAAAATCATGATGCATAAACCAAATATGTTATTAATGGATGAGCCAACTAACCACATGGATATGGAATCCATCGAGTCGTTGAACTCGGCACTTGAGCAATATAAGGGTACTTTGTTCTTCGTTTCGCATGACCGAGTGTTTGTTGACTCTTTGGCGACGCGCATTATTGAAATCAAAGACAACAAGATCACTGACTTCAAAGGAACGTATGCTGAATTCCTGAAATCACGTGGTATAGACGGTTAATTAGCTGACATCACAAAAGCAAAAAGCTCCATAATAGATATGGAGCTTTTTTATTGCTTATTCACAACGAAACTTACCTTCTAAATATTATTTCTGCTTTTTACTTCAATGCGTTAAGAATGGTTAAGCATTATTAATCATAAAGCTTTCTCTAAATGGTAGATTAGCGAAAAGGATAGAGATACTTTCAGTTGCATTGGCTAATGTCCGAATTTATCCAAGGTCAGCGCTATGCTGGTTAAACTGAAAGGTGTATCTCATGAAAAAATTACTCGTCTTGTTAAGTATTGCTGTAGCGGCAGGTTGTGCTTCTTCATACACCGCAGAAGTGTCACAAAAAGTGGTCGATGGAAAAGTCCAAGTCACCTACACAGATGAAGAATCGTTTGACGAGTCAACGAATCTTCAGCGCTTTGCTCAATGGAACAAAGAGCTAAGTTATTGCCCGTCAACGTATACAGTAAAATCAACGTCGACAACGTCTGACCGATTTACCATTACCGTCATGTGTGACTAAGTAGTGGTGTCATTTGTGGCTTATGGTATTTAAGTCAAAAGTCACTTATCAGGGATTAAAGGAGCTTGAACGAGCTCCTTTATAACGTAGATAGCCGCTTAAAGTTCTTTTGTTGATAAATTCGAAGCTGTGACTATGTCCGCAATGCGACTGAGCATAGCGAGGGAAGTAGAGTGAGCTTCTTTTGAAGAGGCGGCACAACAGTCTTCCAAGATGGTGATTTTATAGTCTCGATCATGACCTTCTCTGGCTGTGGATTGAATTGCCCATTCTGTACTTACACCCGCAAGATACAGTTGTGTCACATGGTTAGCTCGGAGCGTGGCCTCTAGTGATGTGTTGTAAAACGCGCTAATTCTTGGTTTCACAATGATCGATTCATTTTCTCGAACGTCTATATCGCTATGAAATTCGGTACCAAAGCTTCCCAGTTGTAACGCTTGATACTGGTCTGCCTTACCAAATATAGGCGAGGACTTGGGCTGCGCCGAATAGTTGGTATCAAAACCTACTTTGATGTGAACCACTAACCAGTTGTTTTTTATCGCATAGTTCAACGCATGATTGGTATTAGTGATTGTCTCCATCTCACTAGCAAGCTGAGCACAACTTGGTATCTTTCCGTCGGGATGAACAATATCGTTGATTAAATCGATTATTAGGATCGCTTTAGACATAGGAATCTCCTAAACATGATCTGGCTTGAAGGTGGGCGTGGATTGATTAGCGATAGTATTGAATCGAGCGATGAAATAATGGTGTTAAACTTTAATTTCCAAAAATGGAAAAAATTTAACCGATTATTCCAAAAACGAAAAGAGCCTCAGACGAGGCTCTTTTAAAATGGAATTATTTGTTTACTGCTTATGGCCCCATTCCTCTGGGTCATTGATATAAGTGACGCCGCCATCCATCATCAGATCGCTGGTGGTCATAAAGGCTGAGTCATCGCTGGCAAGGAATAGCGCAGCGCCAGCCACTTCTTCGACCGCGCCTTTTCTTCCGAGAGGAATCCCGTCTTTAGCAACTTGGTCAACCTGCTCTCGGTAATCAACCTTGTCCCAAATTTCAGTTTCGGTTACGCCGGGTGAAATGGTATTGGCGCGGATCTTTTTATGAGTGAGTCCACAGGCAAAGCTCTTCGTTAGAGAAGAGATAGCTGCTTTTGAGGCGTTGTAAGGCGCTTGGTTCCAACTGGCATGTATCGCACCAACAGAGGAAATAGAAATAACCGATGCTCCTTCACTCAATAGTGGCGCTGAATATTGCATAGTAAAGAAAGCGCCTTTAACGTTGAGTGCAAACATGTCGTCAAAGTCTTGTTCAGTTGTTTCTGTAAACGGCTTTAGTTGATAGGCCCCCGCATTAACAACCAATACATCCAGTTCAGAAAACTCTCTTTTAAGCAATTCATACGCTGAAGCAATATCTTCCACTTTGGAAATGTCTGCGACCACTTCGAGTGCTTTGTTCGAGAAGTACTCTCTATTAATTGTTTCCAACTTTTCGGCATTTCGTCCGTTAATAGCAATTGTCGCGCCTTCTTCAAAGAAACGACGCGCAATAGCTAAGCCGATGCCTGAAGTTGCTCCAGTAATGAACGCTTTTTTTCCTGTTAGTTTCATAATATTCCTTCAATAGGTGAGTGCCTGAAGATGGTAAATCTCTAGTGTGATATGACCCGTGATCCACTACTGCTTGCTATATATGTAACGAGCTTGTTGCATTCTAGTGGTGGTGTTTACATTTTTACGACTGATTAACGCTTACTAATGTAAAATGTTCTAAAAGGATTTAGTCATATTAAAACAATACGTTAGCTGAAGGCTCACTATGGATGTAAAGGGAAAGTCAACAGAGTAGGAAGTTTGATTTGTGCTACAGGAAATAGAAAAAACATTTATGAAAATGTCAGCTCTGATTAGAGCCTCATGTGAGGCTCTTTACGCACTAGGTTCGCTATTTTCTCTCATACCACGAGACTGAAGAATTTGTTCAATCTCTGATAACTCTTCAATAGACACGGGATGTCTCCAAGGGTAGCTATTGGTCATACGAATCGTTGCACGTATCAACGGATGCTCAAGGGAAAGTGGAATATTAACGTTTCGCTTTGACTCAGTGATTGAGACGTCATGCGGGTGATTAACGATTTGCGGAAAACCGATACTGATTGCCCAGTTAAGGAGTAAGAACTCTTCGATGAGTGACTCTTGCTCGTCTTCATTGCAAAGCAGTTCTTGGGATTGAATGGCTTGTCGAAGTGCTTGTTCAAAACAAAGCCTAATTTCTTCTGCTGCAATGCTCAGCTTATTCAGCCATTTTTCTGATGCTTTGGCCAATAAATCCTGGCTACTGAGCATTGTCATCAATTGATAACCGAAAGGGTAGAGATACATGGCTTTCTCGGAAAGAAGATTAATTGCAACAATCTTCGTAGGGAGAGAGTACGGCAGGCTTAAGACTTCTTTTACAGCGGCAGTGGCTTGTTTATCCAAACGCACAGATAGTGCAACAAGCACATCCTCTTTGGACTGAATATGCTTATATACCGACCCCATGGACAAGCCCGCATTTTTAGCAATGTTGGACATCTTAAAATCAATCAGTGAACTTTCTAAGATGCTTTGAGCGGCGGCGTCTAGCACGAGTCGTTCTTGTTCGGCAAATGAGTGTCTTGGTGCGGGCATATTGGATCTTCATTCGAATAACATTCGCTTGAATGCTAAAGAATCTGATTGGACGAGTCAATCTTTACCTCAAAGCTGTACTCAAGTAGCAATTAATGTCAATTGATATATTTTTCATATCAATGATAAGGCTCTATCTGTTTGTTATCTAAAAGATAAATTATTTTCCTCACGGCTTCTTTTATGACTATCCGCCTCGCTATGGTTTGACAAGATAAATCTGCAAAATTAGCATTTGAAATATATTCGAATGATATTCGAATGTGTTTATATAAATGAATTGTACAGATAATAACGGTGAGGTTATGAGAAAAAATCGGTCTTCAATCAAAGCGTGGCTTTTTGCCGCGTCTGGCCTAACCGCAGTGATAGGTGGCTTGGCATACTACAAATATTCAGAAATCACGACAGCGATTGCTATCGCGGAATCTTTTCCAGAGCACTATGAGGTGGTGGAAACGGCTTATGTAGAAAGGGCCGAGTACGTACCTACGGTCAGTGTGTTGGGAAATACAGTTTCTCCATTGCAAACAGAGCTTTTTACTGAGCTTTCAGGAAAAGTCTCGCATGTTGGTTCGATGGCTGGTCAGCGTGTACAAAGTGGCGATCTCTTGTTCCAACTCGATATATCTGAAGAACAAGCACGTATTCGCTCAGCTAAAGCACGTGAACAACACGCGCGGTCCGTCTACACACGTTCAACAAAACTTCTTAAGACCAACGCGATCAGTCAAGAACAGCATGATCAAGCTTATGCGGATCTGATTGTAATTCAGTCCGAAATTGACGTACTTGAAACAACGATTGAGAAAAAGTCAGTCTATGCCCCTTTCACCGGCATGGTGGGGATGCATAACGTCAAAGTCGGGGATTACGTTTCTGCGAATGAAATGCTCACCAGTTTTGTAGGGATTACAGAGTACAATTGGATCGAGTTCAGCGTGCCTCAGTTTTATCCAAGATTAAGCGTCGGCGATCAAGTGGAGGTGAGACACATTGACGCGTTTGGTCAGGCAACCTACCAAATCGCAGATGTCATTGCTCGTGACGTTCGTGTTTCTGACACGTCAAGAAGCCTAAAGTACCGTGCTCAAATTAGCAGAGAGCAGGTCGACTACGCCCCGAATACGCCAATGGAAGTTCAGATTCCGGTCAGTGCGGACGCGAACGTATATAGAGTACCCGTTGCAGCAGTGAACCAAGATCTCTATGGTGCGCACGTTGTCAGTTTGTCTGAGGAAGGTGAAGGTTCAGGCGCTTTTCGTGCGAACCGCCGCCCTGTAGAGGTCATTGCTGAAAGAGAAGGCGCAAAATTCATTCTGAATGGTATCGAAGAAGGTGAGCGCATTGCGGCTGCAGGCGCGTTCAAGCTTTATGATGGCCTGTTAGTACGCACAAAGGACCCTGAGCAAAGCGATCCAGTATCTATTGTGGCTAAGGTTGGAGAGTAAACATGGATGTGTTTGTTAAAAAACCTGTGTTTGCGATTGTCATTTCATTGGTGATTACAATCGCAGGGTTAATGGCATCTTCCCGATTGCCTATCTCTCAGTTTCCTCAAATTGAGAGCTCATCTCTGATTATCACGACAGAATACGTCGGGGTTTCGTCTGACGTGGTTAAAGGCTTTATTACTGAGCCAATTGAAAAGGTCGCAATGAGTGTGCCTGGTGTTGACTATGTTGACTCCTCGACCACTGCGGGCGTGAGTAAAGTAACCGCGTGGCTGAAACTGAATGAAAACAGCACGGATGCACTTGCAGAGCTGAACTCAAGGCTTAGCCAGATAGCGTATGAATTGCCTGAAGGTGCACAAGATCCTAGTGTCTCAGTGGCTCGTGTTGATCGACCAAGTGCTACCTTCTACCTGAACGTCTCAAGCGAAACCATGGATCGACCGGCGCTGACTGACTATCTGGAACGAAATGTGACGCCATGGTTCGCGTCAATTGAAGGTGTGCAAAGTGCAGATGTATTAGGTGGCCGTAAGCCTGCAATCCGAGTTTGGCTGAACCCTCTAAAAATGGCGAGCTTGAACATCGGCGCGCAAGAGGTTCATCAGGCTCTGAACGATAACAATGTTATCGCGTCGCTGGGCAGTGCGGAAAATGATGTTCAGAACATAAGCATCATGAGTAATGCCCTTCAGCGGGATGCGCAGGACTTTCGAGATCTAATCATCAAGAAAAATGGCGATACATTGGTTCACTTGGGGGACATAGCCAGAATTGAAATGGGTGAAGACCGAGGCTCTGACACGGCACGTCTTGACCTGAATGAGTCTGTCTTTATTGGTATTGTCACTTCTCCGGGGTCAAATGAAATCACAATTGGTGACGAGCTTTACCAGCAGTTGGCTGTCGTCAACGAACGTTTACCACAAGGCACAGCGATAACGATTGGTTATGATGGTACGTTGTACATGCGTGATGCACTGCGTGAAATTTTTACCACGCTGGCGGAAACAGTACTCTTAGTGGGCATTGTGATCTTGCTTCTGATGGGGTCATTCCGTACCGCATTAGTGCCTTTGATCACGATACCGATTTCCATTTTGGGCAGTGTTGCTGCGATGGCAATGGCGGGCTTTTCACTCAACCTTTTGACCATTCTAGCCATTGTCCTATCTGTTGGTCTTGTCGTCGATGATGCGATTGTTGTGGTTGAAAACGTTGCTCGCCATATGCGAAGTGGGAAAGGGCGGATTGAGGCTGCATTGATCAGTTCGCGGGAGTTGTTGCGCCCGATTTTCTCCATGACGATTACACTTGCACTCGTGTTTGCGCCAATAGGTTTTGTTAGTGGTCTATCCGGTGCTTTGTTCAAAGAATTTGCGTTCACGCTTGCGATTGCGGTGTTGTTCTCTGGCGTGGTCGCCATTACGTTGTCACCTATTATGAGCGCCTATGTGTCGCCGGAAAAAGGCCAAGAGGGTAAGCTAACCCAGAAGATCAACTCCGCATTTGAGCGTTTATCGACGGTTTATGAGTCTGCATTGCGTGGTGTCTTTGTTCATCGCAGAGCGATTCTGTTTTCAGCGGTTGTGTTGTCATTGCTTACCGTTCCTTTCTATTTGTTGTCCCAGAAAGAGCTCGCTCCGGTTGAAGATCAAAGCTCTATCTTTGTTATCTCAGAAGCGCCATCAGGTGGAGCACTGGAATATAACAATCGGTACATGCAGCAAGCTGTCGGCTCAATTTTGCCGATGGAAGGTGTGGATATCGTCTGGCAAACCGTGACTGAGCAAGGTGGCTTTAGTGGGATTAATTTTGTCCCCTATGAAGAGCGTGCTTACTCGGTGTCGGATATGCTGCAGAACATTTACTTTACGCTAAAAGATGTTACGGGCCTTCGCGTTTATCCAACCATGCCGAAGCCATTGCCTACTGCGGGACAATTTGATGTAGAAATGGTAATTCAGTCTCAAGACAGTTACGCAAACATGCTTCAGTACGCATATCAACTGCTTGAAGCCGCGCAGCAAAGCGGGAAGTTCATGTTCGTTGATACCGATCTGAAAATTGATATGCCACACGCTCGGCTCAACTTCGACAATAAGAAAATGGTGGATCTTGGCCTGACAACCAAAGCAGTGACAGACCAAATTTCATTAATGGTGTCTGAACAAGAGGTGACCCGTTTTGACAGCAACGGGAAAGCCTATCGGGTGATTCCTATGGTCGATGTGCAGTCTCGCTCAACCAGCGAATCACTGCTGGATCTCCAGATCAAAACGCCCGCAGGAGACTTTGTGCCTCTAAGTAGTGTCGCATCGCTGGATCAGACCGTTAATGTACGCAGCATTTCAAGATTCAATCAGCTCAACTCATTCCGAATCTTAGGTGGATTGGTCCCTGGCGTGACTCCGGATCAAGCGCTTACTCTACTGGAACAAACCGCGAGTGACATTTTGCCGAAAGGTTACCAAGTCAACTATGCAGGCAGTAGTCGCCAGCTAAGACAAGAAGGTAACAGCCTGTTTACCGTGCTAGCTGTGGCATTGTTCGTTGTCTATATGGTGTTGTCGATTCAATTCAACAGCTTCCGCTCACCTCTGGTTGTGTTGTTAGGGTCAGTACCTCTCGCGTTAGCTGGTGCAATGTCGTTTGCTTTTCTCGGGCTCACGAGTATGAACATCTATGCTCAGATTGGCTTTATCACCTTAGTCGGGTTGGTGGCTAAAAATGGCATCCTCATTACTGAATTTGCCAATGAACTTCAACATCAGGGCCACCAGAAACTGGAAGCTGTCATTCAAGGGGCAAAGATTCGTCTAAGACCCATATTAATGACGACCGCAGCAACGGTTTTAGGGCATTTCCCGCTTGTATTGGTGACAGGAGCCGGGGCAGAAGCACGAAACAGCATAGGCATCATATTAGTCGCAGGCATGATTATCGGCACCTTGTTTACCTTGTTCGTGTTACCCGCGGTGTACCTTGCTATCGCTGAAGATTTCAATAAAAACAAAGTCAGTGAACCACAGCGAACGCTGACGACAGAAGCTAACGCTGTATAGCAAGTTGGACGGTAGGAAATGGTTTCCTACCGTTCTTTCCCATTCATTTACTTGAGCTAGGTTAAATTGCGATGGATAGAATTTATAACATTGGTAATCAATTTCTCTTTAGGCCTAAGAAAAACACGCTGAGCTACATCGAAGGCGACGATAGCGACATACTTTTAGGTTCAAACGAATGTCGTTTACTGGATTACTTTGTCGAGCATAGTCATCGAACGATTCAGCGTAAGGAGTTAATCGAAGTGCTCTGGATTGAGCGAGAGATTTTTGTCGATAGCTCCAGTTTGACTCAATCAGTATCGACGTTAAGAAAAGCACTCAACGACTCTACTAAGTCCCCAGCCTTTATCAAAACAGTTCCAAAGTCTGGTTACGAGTTTATTGCGTCAGTCATCACGTTAAGTGCAGTCAATCCGTCAGAAGCTAGCGAGTCGAGCAACGAAAACAGCCAGACTGAAAAACGAGGTATAAAAGGTATCGCCCAGCCTCAGCTTTTGGTGGTGAACTCAATACTACTGCGCTTCGAATTTTTCATTCTTGCATTGTTTTTGCTGTTCGCGTTTAAGAGTACTGCAGCGGAAATCCTCAACATTCTGTAATCAAAGGTTGAACATGAACTTAAAACCCTGCCCATTCTGTGGAAGCACGCATTTGGTAAAGGAAATGAAGCCAAGCGCGTGGAACTCTAACGAGCTGGAACACCATATTATTTGCAATGACTGTGCAAGCAGTGGCCCCGTTTACATTTGGAATAGCAGAGCTGAAGACCAAGGTTTACGATCGGAAAAGATGCCAGCGAGAAAACAGAGCGTTGTAGATCAAGTTACTTTATCACGAATTGAAACCGCTAATTGATTGAAAAAATTCAAAGTGCTCCAGATCGTCAACTATATTGATGAAGACGGTCTATACAAATAGAAAATACAAAGGCTACTGGAGCATAAAATGGGTGAATTTTTTGTCATCGGGATCGATCTATTCTCAGGGCTTTTCATTATCGCGATTGGGCTTGGTGTAATCAGTGTTCTGTACATGTACGTTGCAGACAAACGCCAGCACAAACATGCCATTCGACACAACTATCCTGTTATTGGGCGTTTTCGCTACTTGTTTGAGAAACAGGGGGAGTTCTTCAGGCAATATTTCTTTGCTATGGACAGAGAGGAGATGCCATTCAATCGTGCAGAACGTAGCTGGGTATACAAAGCGGCGAAAAATGTTGATCGTACGATAGCTTTCGGCTCGACCCGTAATCTGGACGCGACGGGCACCATCATGTTTATGAACTGCGCGTTTCCCACTTTGGAGGAAGATGCCGTATCCCCAGCCGCGGTCACCATCGGTGAAGGTTGCCGAACGCCTTATACCACGTCATCGATTTTCAATATCTCCGGAATGAGTTTTGGTGCCTTATCAAAGCCCGCGGTTCGAGCCTTGTCTAAAGGCGCAAAGATCGCCGGATGCTGGATGAATACGGGAGAGGGCGGCTTAAGCTCGTATCACTTGGAAGGCGACTGCGACATTGTGTTCCAGATCGGGACAGCTAAATACGGTGTTCGAAACGAAGAAGGCCATCTTTCTGATGACAAACTGCGAGAACTGGCCGCACATGATAATGTCAGAATGTTTGAGATAAAAATCAGTCAGGGAGCGAAACCTGGCAAAGGCGGCATGCTACCCGGGCGCAAAGTCACAGCTGAAATTGCTCAAATTCGCGGTATCCCTCAGGGGCACGACTCTATCAGCCCGAATGGGCATAAAGATATCCGTAATGTGGGCGATTTACTTGATATGATCCACCGTATTCGAGAGGTGACGGGCAAACCCGTTGGCTTTAAGAGTGTCATTGGCTCTCAAGTATGGTTCAAAGATCTTCTCGATGAAATAGAGAGGCGAGGCCATGACAGTGCCCCCGATTTTATTACGATTGATAGCGCTGATGGCGGCACCGGCGCCGCGCCTCAACCACTGATGGATTACGTAGGGCTGCCGTTGAAAGAAAGCCTGCCTCTGGTAGTAAATTTACTTGGTGAGCGTGGTCTAATCCCGAGAATTAAAGTGGTTGCCTCTGGCAAGCTCATCACGCCTTCCAAAGTAGCTTGGGCGATTGCTCTAGGTGCCGATTTTGTTGTTTCTGCTCGAGGCCACATGTTTGCACTGGGCTGTATTCAGGCGCTGCAATGCAATAAAGATACGTGCCCGACAGGCATCACCACTCATGACGTGCGCCTGCAACAAGGGTTGAACGTTGAAGACAAAATGGAGCGTGTCGCGAATTACAACAAATACATCCACTACGGTATTGGCCTGATCGCTCACTCATGTGGCGTGACCAATGCCCGTGACTTGGCTCGCGAACATATACGTATTGTTAAAGAAGACGGATTATCTGTCGCATTGGATGAGTTGTACCAGCATCACCGATAGCCTCAATGTGCTCATTGAATATATGAGCACATTCTTTTCCCCTCATGAATTCCCATCTCATTAATTGTTTGTAATTCCGTGTCTTTATGCATTTATTTCGTCAATATTAATGTTGTTATCTACTTGTTTTTGCTGAATGCATTCACCCCGCAGATATGTGTATTGTTTGATATTTGAGCTGCTGAGATAATCCTGCCCCTAATTGAGACAGCAGACAAAGTTATCGAGTAATCCCTTGATAGCCGTATTATTCACCAGTAAAGGAGCTACACGTGTCATCTGTTGTGGAACAGGTTGAATTGCATCAGCCAATCGAACTGCGCAGTGGCCTTGGTCATCATTCGCGCATCGTCCCGCAAATTCTTCAGCCTCAAAATGGTATGGAGCTGCAACAAGTTATTGAACAGGCGTATTTAAAAAAACTGCCTGTTTATCCTGTCGGGAAAGGCAACAACTGGGGGTACGGTTACAAAACACCTGCCAGTGATGGTTGTACGTTACTCGATCTTAGCGGCATGAACCGAATACTGAGCTTTGATGAAGAGCTTGGAGTTATTGAGGTCGAGCCGGGTGTAACACAAGGTCAAGTGTCTGGATATCTCAAACATACGCCATGGATGTTGGATTGCACGGGAGCAGGGCCAGATACCAGCCTGATGGGGAATATATTAGAGAGAGGATTTGGTCACGGTCCTGTTGGTAACCGAAGCCAGCACTTTACGATTAGCGAATTAATCTTAGCCAATGGTAACGTGATGAAGCTAAACCAGAGCGCGCGATATTGTGGCCGAGCTGGCCTTGCTGCCAATCTTCACGAGTTGTTCACTCAGAACAATATTGCCGTGATCAGCAAAATTAAGTTCGAACTGATGCTTAGGCCAGAAGCGAGCTTGCGTTGTTTAGTACGCCTGAAAAGCGCGAATGATTTACCTGCCTATATCGATATCATGCGCCGCTTAAAATCAGAAGGCAACATTGATGGTTTGCCTCACTTGGGTAACACCTACCGAATGCTAACCATGATGGAACGATTCGATTTTACCAAATGGAGCACGAGTGATGGTGCGAACCAGGCGGATATTGAATCGCTGTGCAACCAATACAACTTATCTCCTTGGTCGGGTGCGTTTGTTATCACAGGCACTACGGCAGTAGCAAAAGCTAAAGCCGCACGTGTAAAAGCACTGCTTAAGCCCATCGCTAAGGTAAATGTAGTTAGCTTGGCAAAGCTGAAACAAATGAACCAAATAGCAATAAGTGCCAGTCGTTTGCTCGGGCGCTTGCCCGTTTACCAGCGCTTGCAGAGTAGTCTCAATGATTTTACTGAGATGATGGATATGCTAGAGGGGAACCCTAAAGATTTGGCACTCAAAGGTTGTTATTGGCGCTATCGCGGAAATATTCCCGAAAAAATGAACCCAGTGGAAGACGGGGCTGGCTTTTATTGGGTTGCACCTACGTTACCGATGGTTGGCGAAGATGTCGAAAAGTGTATGCGTCTATCACAGCAAACCTTCGACAAAGCAGGGTTTGAATTTGGTGTCACGTTAACTGCCGTCAATGCTTACATGTGCCAGGCGATTATCAGTATTTACTATGACTCTGGTAATCCTGATGAAGTTACCAGAGCGACAGATTTAGTACGTAAATTGCGCGCCTTATATCGACGCTACCAGTGGCCGTGTTATCGACGTGCCGTTGATGAAATGCCATTCAATAGTGAGTTAGAGCTGGAGCAAGACGCACTAGAACTGCGCAGCCGTATTAAAGCCGCGTTTGATCCCGATGACATTGTTTCTCCGGGTCGTTATCAGATGGGTGTTTCTTACCAATTTTCGGAGGACAGTTAAGAATGATCTTACCGAGCAAACGCCTTTCCAGAGATAGTGATTTTCTGGAGTTTGCCAAGCACTATCAATCCATATCAGGCAATACGAGCAAGATAGAGCAATTGAAGAGCCGAACGTGTGTTCGTGCGTTTTACGACTCAAAAGGAGAGATGTGCGCAGGGTATACCGTCAACTGCGACAACCCCTTGGTCTATATCGCGGATTTACCGAAAGACATGGAAGCGCACCCCCTTCAATATGCGACGGAAAACATCGTTGAAGGTGGAGGGCTTTGGGTCGAGCGAGAGCTATCTGATTTTGAGCGCGGTTTTGTCTTTATCTATGCCAGCTGGGACGCGTACCGTATGAAGAAGCGTTATTTCATGTCAGGTGCCCGCAACCCTAAAGTCGCTGAAAGACAGAAGTATATATACCCCAATATCCTGTTTGAAGGCCCAACTGAGAAGTTTGATTATGTCTGTATGCTTTACTGCCGGCGTCAGTATATTTTATTTCAGATTGGGCTCTTTATTTCACGATACTGGATTGCTCAACCGATTAAAAAGTGGTTTAGAAACCTGAAAACAGCGACAACTTAGCTTCAATTAGAAAGAGCCTCAAATAAGGCTCTTTCTATAGCCATTCCCGTTAAAAAGCTCTAGTCAAAGCTGCCAGCACGATACCAAGGGTGATGGATGTAAGTGGTTGTTTAAAGGCCAGTGTGCCAATAGCCGTCACCAGTAAGGCGACCTTCGCGCCTATGTCTCCGGTAATAAACAGTGGCGCTATAATCGCTACTAACACTGAGCCCGACATAGCGGCGATAAACTGCTGAACGCGCTGGCTGATGGGAATGTAAGACATCACATAGATGCCACCCCAGCGAGTAATAATGGTGACGATGGTCATAACCGCTATGATCGCCAAGGTGCCTAGATCCGTTGTCTCAATGTTCATTTTTCTTTTCTCCTACAAGCACACCAGCAATGCCTCCGGTTAAAGCACCAACAATCACGTGAGCGTTCTCTGGCAGATACAAATACGCGGCAATGGATGAGAGCGCCGCAGACGCCCAGATAATGTAAGTGCCGTTGTCTTTATTACCCTCAAGCACCATGGTAAGCAGGAAACACCCCATGACCATATCAATGCCATAAGCGGATGGGTTTTGAATCGCGTTACCAAAATAAACACCGATCCAAGTGCCGATAATCCAGAAAATCCAAATCGCCAGACCGCCACCAAACAGAATACCTAGTCCTTTCGAGTGTTCGTCTTTAGCAAACGCCTTCATCGACATTGCCCAGTTGGCATCTGAAGCGAGTAACATCACGCCGTAACGTGGCAAAGCCTTCATGGTTTTAATGTGAGGATACAGTGTTGCGCCGATAAGAAGGTGGCGGGCATTGATGGCAAATACCGTGATAGCTAAAGGAAAAACAGGGACATGCGTTCCCCACAGATCTAAAGCGCCAAACTGAGATGCGCCAGCAAAAACCAGCGTGCTCATCCACAAAGAAGAAGATTCGCTCAGCCCGACCTGAACGGCCGCCAGACCAAATGCAGTGCCAAAGACCACAACGAATATTGAGATCGGCAGTAAGCTGATAAAGCCTTGTTGTACGGATTGATACTCTAGTTTTAATTCTTTTTCGAGCATGGAGTTAGCCATTTTTATGAGTGATGCAAAGTGAATCAAACAGTAAACTGGAATGATGAAATCGAAAAGCGCATAATTCAGAAATTACCCATTCGAAAATCGAATGATGAATAATCAAGATCTTCAAATTGACTGGTTAAAGAGTTTTGTAGCTATCGTAGACGCTGGCTCTCTATCTAATGCCACGGCAAGTGTCCACCGTTCACAATCTGCTGTGAGCATGCATCTGAAAAAACTGGAAAATGCGACGGGTAGGAGGCTTATCGTCAGAGGCAGTCGAAGCATCGACTTAACTGAAGAAGGTCAGGTGTTGCTGGGCTATGCTAGGCGCATACTCGATTTGCATTCAGAAGCGCAGGCTGCTTTTCATGGTAATGAGTTAGTCGGCCAGGTGAAATTAGGAGTGCCCGAAGACTATGCTGCTGAATATTTAACTCCCATATTAAGAAACTTTGCTTCTCGCTTTGTGGGCGTTGAAATCGAACTTGATTGTGAGCAGTCCACTTCGTTGATTCCTAGAGTTGAAAGTAACGATCTGGATTTGGCTTTGGTTTCAAGAGATAACGCCAGTAGGGGAACACTGCTTTTTCAGGAGCCAATGGTCTGGGTTGGAGCGCCACAATTTGAAGTTTGGCGCAGAGAAACTCTGCCTATTGCCGTTTATGAAAGCTCAAGTCTCGCTAGGCGCAGTGCAATCAACTCTTTGGCTCAGCATGGCAGGCCTTATAAAGTGGTTTACAACAGTTCCAGTGTTGCTGGACAAATTGCAGCAGTTGAGAGTGGACTGGCTGTAGCGGTGTTTACCCAGTGTAGTGTGCCCGAGCATCTTGAAGTATTGGGGCACGAACATGGATTGGGCCCATTGGAGCCAATGGAAGTCGCTGTTTATCGTAGCAAAGCGTCCAAAGGCTCCAGAGCGGTAGACTATCTTCATGATTTGCTGGTGAAGACATTGAAAACAGTGTCTGTTCGCTAAAGCGTTATCATATCGATAGAGTACAAGAGAGAATGAAATACGCTTGATTTTCAATTATCTCCGTTGATGTGGTGGTGCTGAAGCACCAACCACACATTGTTTTTTACCACAAATTGATTCTTACCACTCCATTTCTCCTTTATGGACTTTTGCTCCAATACTGAGAGCAACAGGCAACGCCGCATCTCCATATTTCTCATTCATTTTCTCAATCAGCTGCTCGCTGTTGTTGGTTGTTTTCTTAGCTTGCTTAAAGTCTTGGAGATATTGCCGAGAATATTGAATGGAACTCACGTTTAACTCAGTGCCTGAGATCATATGGCCCGGAACAACGATTTCTGGTTTCAGTGACTGGATTTCTTCCAATTGTTTAGACCAAAGTGCTTGGCTTTCATTGCTTTGGGCATCTGCCATCCATAGGTGGAGGTTCGTGCCATATATTGAAACGTTACCAAGTACCGCTTTTTCTGATGGAATCCAAAGATAAGGTCGGTGGGCAATGTCACCATCAGTACCATGAATTTCAATGGTATGGCCGTCAATGGTTAAACTGGAAGCGGTGTATGCTGTTGGAATATAAGGTGTTACTGGTGCGTTATCGCCCATGCGCGGCGCCCACACCTTAAGTTTGGTCGGCAGTTTTTCTTCGATAACTTTTCTTACAGCAGGCGTTGTAATGATTTGCGCTTCTGGGAACAAGCTATGCAGGACTTCCGCACCAAAATAATAATCCGGGTCCGCCTGGCTAATAAAGATCGTTTTCAAGGTTTTACCTGTATCCAGCACTTTGGCTGCAATGCGAAGTGCATCTGCTTTGGTGAATCCAGTGTCGATAACCATAACCTCATTTTCGCCAATTATGAGTGTTGAATTAACGTGGAAACTGTTTTGGTCAGCGTTGTAAACATCAAAAGTGAGGTTTGATTGTTCAGCTGCCAAAGTATTCGTCGCGATCAGCATCGAAGCTGCAAGTAGGGTAAGTTTTTTCATCATTCTCTCCATTAACTGGGCTGTGTGTTGGGACATGAGGATGATAGGAAATTGACCTGACCGGAAAAATACCTCAAAGTTGACAACATTGTTTCTTAATTCGAACATATATATGGATAGACTTACCGCTGCTAAAGTATTTATCGATGTCGCACAGTCGGGCAGTTTTACTGCCACAGCAGATAGGCTAGATATGTCGAGACCGATGGTCACCAGATACATTGAAGCAATGGAAGACTGGCTTAGTGTGCGGCTTTTGCACCGGACGACCCGAAAAGTCTCTCTCACCACGGCAGGTGAATCTTGCCTTAAGCAAGTCGAACAATGGTTGGAGCAGGCTGATAAGCTAACAGCGACAACGGATACTGGTGATGAACTAACAGGGACGGTGAGAATTGCGACCAGTATGTCATTTGGCTTTTCACAGCTCATACCTGCGATTACTGCGTTTATGAAGCTGCATCCCAAGGTCAGTATTGACATCGATCTTCAAGATTCAGTGACAGATATGGCAGACAGCCAGATTGATTTAGCGGTCAGGATCGCTTCTAATCCAGATCCGTCTTTGATTGGCAAGCCGATAGCCGTATGTGACTCTGTGATTGTTGCTTCTCCGAGTTATGTTGAAAATGTCGAGCTGAGTACACCGGAAGATTTATCGAAATTTCAGTGCTTAGGGTACAAAAACTTCCAGCGCCACGTATGGCATCTGAGTAAAGGCGACGAGCATAAAGCGGTAGAGGTGCATTGTCAGTTAACCGCGAATGAGGCTACCGTGTTATTACACGCAGCGCTGACCGGGGCTGGTTTAGCGATTCAGCCTAGGTACTTAGCTGATGAATATTTATCGAGCGGTAAGCTTGTACAAATACTCCCCGAATGGAGGCCACAACAGATGAAGGTGTATGCTTTGTATTCTTCCCGAAAGCACTTGTCACGGACAGTGCGTTGTTTGATAGACTTCTTTGAAGATTACCTTGCAAGCTGAACATCTCTATTAAATCAATGAATCTTAAAGCTATCTCCCGAAGAGAAATCGAGAGATAGCTGCATCATATTAAGGATTGTCTACTCGATACCAAAAGCATCGTTTTGAGTTGGTTCTCGCATCTAGCATCCACGTATAGCTACAATGGTTATCATAGCTATAACGGCCTACGTCAACAGTGTATGGGCCAAATGAAATATCTTGTAGCGACTCAAAACGTCCGTTATACAATAACGAAAAATGCAGGTGAGGCCCTGTTGAAGAACCACCTTGACATAAAGCAATGTTTCTTTGACTGGCATACGTTCCTATCTTTTGGTTCTTGGACACCCAAGCCCCATCTTGAACCTGTATTCCATCCATGTGGTAATAGTTTGTTGCCCATCCGTTTGGTGCCGTTACTCTCAGTTGGCAACGAGAAAATACAGAAACATAGCCTTTATGTGCAGCGGTGACACTATAAGTTTGCTCGCCCCAGCGTGGCCAGTCATAAGATACGTCAACTGAAGACAGAGGGTAGCCAGATCCTGTGTGCGAATGTGGGCCGTTTGGTATCCAGTTATATCCCACCCTCCAAGGCCACTGCATATCAGGGGGAGAAACGAAAGAGGTTTCTTCAGCAGCTATCGGTGTCCCAAATTGCTCAGAATAAAACGTCTGCCACTTAGGCCATTGTTCGACACTCTGGAGTGATGACACAACAGCATAGGTTGCAGCGAGATCTTGTGTCTCCAGCTGTTGCTTTGTGTGATAAAAAAACTGTGAAAGGCGATTTGCAACGTGTCTAATTTCACTCCTAACGTGTTCTAACTCAGCCTCAGATAATGTGTGATTAAGCGTCCAGCCATGAGACACCGCCAGTGTTGCTAAAATCACTCTAGGATCAACCCCCATTGCTCCGCTCCAATGGTTGAGCTCCTCTTCTAATACTAGCCACTTAGAGTTTTCATCGAAGTAATCAGTGATCAAAAATGGGTATGTTACTGGCCTGTAGACGAAACTTTGCTCTGTGAGTAGAGTTGGAATATTGTGCTGCTCCAATGTCGAAAGGTTAAGTTCACCTGTGTCGATAGTAGGTAGAATAGAGTGCGAGAATCCTTGCGCACTAAAAAGTATTAGCAAGGTACCAAGTTGTGTTTTCATAATGTTCTCCAGCCAACTGTTATGCTTGCAAGCCCCAACATGGTGAACTTACGAGCTGACAGCGAGTTCATAGGAGAACGACTGCTCGTAATCTTTTCTCTTTTGATCATTGCAGCACTGCAAGCGATCTTCACTAGCAATAAATGCCAATGACTCTTAAGCCTAATACGGCGTGTTACTCCTGATATGCCGATGTTGAATAGAGTAAAATTCTGCCGTTTTGAAAGTGTAATAAGTAGTGCACTTAGTACCAAAATAGTGCTTTGTCGTACGCTGTATAGAATGATGAACAGAACTTGTGTCGATGGCGAAGAGTGAGAGGCAAAAAATGGATGATAGCTCTGACTACAAGGCCTCTAGATGAGAGTATAAGCAGAGCTACAGTGGGATAAATGTATAGAAGAGAGTTCTATGTCGATCCAGCTTACTTCTCTTTGAAAGTCAGAGTCAGATTAAGCGGCACACGATCTGAAATCTTAATCCCCCCAACCGTCGCTGCTAGGTTTGTTAAGTTCTCAGTAGGGATGCCAAAATCCGATGCACCAACAATCACTGGAGAAAGCGAACTGACCATTACGTGACCGTCTGATTTGAACGCCACGACTGAAAAGTTAATGGTCTTAGTTTGTCCATAAAGGGTGACCTGGGCGGGCACTCTTAATTTCTGTGGAGCATCAGACAATGATTGTGTATCAACGTTACCGCTTACCGTTACTGTCGGGAACTTAGCAGAGTTAAAGAACAGCTCGTTCAGGCGACTATCACGAATTGGAATGCCTGTTTGGATGCCTTTTAAATCAATAGACACTTCAAACTTACCGCTACTGTCAAAAGTGCCCGATAAAGTGTTAATTGTTGCAGGCTCAACAACAAACTGATTTTTAATCGTTGCGAAGCTGACTGAAGAAAGTGAGGGATCCAGTTGGTAATTATCTGCAGCAAACGAATGAGCAGATGCCAAAGCCAGAGCAAGACTTAAAACCGGTAGAACTTTTTTCATTATTGTAATCCTTTTGATAAGTGTTCGGACTCATAGTAGTCCCATAGACGACAAGGCAACAATGAATTTATTCGATAGATTTTTGTGCTTTTTTCGATGGAATATTAAGCAGGTACAGGAGGCCTAAAAGCAACACGATGTTTTTACGTAACCGTCACCTCGGCTCCCGTTGATTTGTTAAATACGATCCAGTGATAGCTGCCATATTCTCTTGGTTCTTGCTCGGGAGGTGTTGATTGGTGTACGAGTCTTCAAAGTTGGGCGAATTTTTCTCGAATTAATGGTGTCACATACTCGAAGAACGCATGAACTTTCGCACTACGCCTCATATCAGGGTGCGCCAGCAGCCATAGTTCAGTGTCATATTGGCTCAAGTTCCTGTGTATCGAATGCAAGTTAGGGTTACTTTCGCATAGATAACGTGGAAGAGCAGCAATTCCGAAGCCTGCGACAGCAAATTCATGAACACCCATCAACGAGTTCGAAATTGTTACCGGTGCATCGGCATGTTTGAGTTGGTGAACGATCTTGTTCATTGATGACTGATTAAGGTTGTCGATCAATCTTAACCAGTGAAAGTTCTCTGGCTTATCGTCGGCCATAGTTTCTATATAATTGTGGCTTGCATATGTGGCATAAGATATTTCGGAGAGCTTCCGACCAACCCAGTGTTCTGGTGGGTTTCGTGTTGGCCGTAAAGCTATGTCGGCTTCACGCTGAACCAAGTCTAAATTTTTCGCACCGGTTAAAATACACAATTCGACATCTGGATAGGCATATTGAAATCCTCTAAAGATATCCACCAGCGTATACATCAGAGAATCAGTAGTCGTAATGGTGAGTTGGCCTTCAAGCCTAGAATTCTGGCCGCCTAGCTCTCTGTGAATGCGGTCAACACCTTCTTTTAGTTCCTGAGCGTACTGGAAAAATTTTTCTCCTTCGGCTGTCATTACATAGCCGGTCTGCAACCTTTCAAAGAGTGTGACGCCAAGCTTTAGCTCAACGCCTTCGATACGGCGAAATACAGTCGAGTGATTTACTCCCAGCTTTCTTGACGCAGCAGAGAGCGACCCTGTCTCGCAAACAGCTAACACAAAAGGAATGTCATTCCAATCTAAGTCCTGTGCATTCATGCAAGCATCCTTTGCAATGTTGCTTAATTTACGTGCACAGACTATCGAATTATATTTTCTTCATCAACTAAGGTATGCCAATAACAGTTGGCAGCCCTGAGGTTTGAGATTGAGTAATGGTTTAGGAGAGAAGATATGAAAATTTTGGTTATCGGCGCAACAGGTACCATTGGTAAGGCGGTTGTCGAACAGTTATCAACGCAGCATGAGGTTATCCGTGCAGGTTATAAAGGAGGAGATGTCCAGGTTGATCTGTCTTCAAAGGCGTCGATCGAGGAGCTGTTTAATCAAGTTGGGACATTGGACGCTATTGTAAGTACTGCTGGGGCCGCCAACTTCGTTTCGTTAAATGAAGCTAAAGATGAAGACTTTCAACTTGCACTTGGCAATAAATTGATGGGACAAGTCAATCTGGTGAGAGTAGGGCAGAAGTATTTGTCTGATGGTGGTTCAATCACTTTAACATCAGGTGTGCTATCGCATCAGCCAATGCCGGGCTCAGTCACGTTAAGTATGGTTAACGGCGCTTTAGAGTCATTTACAAAAGCGGCTGCGTTGGAAGTAGAGCGTAATATTCGTGTTAACGTTGTCAGCCCAGTGTTTGTAAAGGAAACCATGGAGATGATGGGTATGGATCCAACCTCTGGCCTTTCTGCTGATGACACCGCTCAGGCGTACGTCGCATCAATCGAAGGTAGCGCCAATGGAGAAACGTTAGACGTTTTAGACTTTGTGTAAGTAAGCACTGTTTTTCAAACAAAGGGGCGCCTAAGTAGAGGCTCCCTTTTATCTGGGAGATGCTCCGTCCTAAGTAAGAACTGATTGAATGGCATACAGGTACGCGTCGTGTGTAGCTCAGTATCCATATTAGGTGTTCATGTTTCATTCACGTAGTAAATAGTAGTTTGTTCCTGTTGCTAGTTTCATTAGCGGAGAAAGGAAAATGGATACCAAAGAAAAACTATCATCGATTACCATCACACTTCACTGGGTCGTAGGTGTATTAATGCTCTACATGGTTATGTCAGGCCTCTTTATGGAAGACATCGGAATTCAATGGCTGTTTGATTCTCATACCTCGTTTGGTGTGGCAATCTTATTGGTCGTCATTCCTAGAGTTATCTGGCGTTACTCTAATGGCTGGCCGGAGCATGTAGGAGACTACACACAGTTTGAAAAAATAAGTGGTAAGGCAGTACATTGGGCACTTCTGATTGCGACTCTACTTATGCCGTTATCAGGCATGATGATGGCGATTGGCGGCGGGCATGGCTTACACTTTTTTAGTTTTGATCTTTTAGCGGCTACGTCAGACTCGGCTAATCCAGGAGAAAATCTGGTTATTTATCCGCTTCTTGATGATATTGGGGATACTATCCACTCCTTCATCGGCGAAACACTCTTGCCTGCTGCGATCATTCTTCATATTGTCGGAGCACTCAAGCATCACTTAATCGACAAAGACAGAACGCTGCTGCGAATGCTAGGTCGATAATTACGTAAATTTAGGTACCGTTCTAATGTTTCACATGGAGTTATAAATGCGCCAGTGTCAAGAAGACCCGTCAAGTAAAATCGGTGAGCTGGGCGCACAAAAAAGGCCGTATCATTTTCATTGCCCAAATGATACGGCCAAAGCTATCAATCGATTAATATTTGAAGTTAGCGACAATTTGCTCCAGTTTGTGGCTAACACCTGACACTTGTTCGCTACAACGAACGGAACCTGCTACTACTTGGTGTGTATCGCCTGCTAAATGTGCAATTTCGGTAATGTTGCGGTCTATCTCTGCAGATACCATGGATTGCTCTTCTGAAGCGGTTGCTATTTGTGTATTCATGTCCGACATTTCACTGATCCGCAACGTCATCGCGTCAATCGCCTTGACCACTTCCTTGGTACTGGCCTTGGTATGATGCGCTTGATCTAAGCTTGAAGACATTTTCGTAACGGTTTGTTGTATACCGGATGTCAGAGTCTGAATTGTGGTTTCTATTTGATGGGTGGAATTGTTTGTCATCAGCGATAGCTGTCTGACTTCATCGGCTACCACAGCAAAGCCACGGCCATTTTCACCCGCCCGAGCGGCTTCTATTGCAGCATTTAGAGCAAGGAGGTTAGTTTGTTCTGCAATTCCTTGGATGGTCGCGATCACCTGATTAATCTCTTTGCTCTGCTCAGCTAGGTCCTCAATTAAGGCTTGGGACTCTTCAATATTCGTCGAGAGAGCTTCAATACTGTCACTGGTTGAGTGGGTGACATTTAGAGCGCTGTCGGCCTGATGTTTCATACTCTCAGCATTTTGAGCTGCGGACTCGATATTGGCGGTAATCTCATTGCTGGTCATCACTAATTCGTTGACCGCAGTCGCCACAGATTCTGACTGTACCTTCTGCTGCTCAGCATTATTCATACTTTTTACAGCGGCATGCTCTGAACTGCATGAGCTTTCACTCAACACCGACATAACACTGGCTAACTCTTTAATGTGACCATGAAGTTGGGATATGAATCGGTCAAAAGAGTTAGCAAGTTGGGCTAATTCATCATCACCTTTGGCATTCATACGGACTGTTAGGTCACCATCCCCGCTGGCAATGTTTTCCATGAGAATGTTTATGGCTTGAATACGGCTTAGGATGCTTCTCCCAATAAGGAATAACATGCTTGAGAGTAAGACAACAATTGCTCCTCCAATTAAGAAAAGTTGACTTTTGATTTCTGAGGACTTTCGAGAAATGACTTGGCTTATCTCAGTTTGCAGGCCGTTGATGGCTTCTTCAGTATTATGAACGTTAGCTCTTAGTGCGCCTCTAAGCCCCTCGCTAGAGGTCAGACCGAGAATTTCACAAGCCTCGACTAATTTTTCTGCGTTGCTTTGGTATTCAGTAAACACCGGCTGAAGTGATTGAGGAACATGCTCACTTGCAGAAAACTTATCTAGAGAGGCAAGGAAGGAGGCACTTGTTTCTTTATTGGTATTAGCGAGATATCGATAATCCGCTTCCATTAGCTCAAGTAGTTCAACTTCTAACGCAAAACTGTCTTTGTCTGCTGCAGCCACTTTCAATGCTTTTCTAGAGCGTTCCAATTCTGCAATTAAGTTGGACGCGACATCAACTCCTTCAATTGCGTTAACTTGGTTTACCAACTGGTGAAACTGGACTTGGTACTGATTGAGAGTTGATACAATAGTGGAGGTACGTTGTTCCATATCAAGATTGTGAGACTTTAAAACGATGGTAAGGGCCGATAAACGTTCTGATAACTCTTGAAACGTTTTGTCGAAACGTTGAGTGTATTTCATATCTTTACGCGCAAGAAAATCCTTTTCGTGACGACGTAACATAAGCAGATCGACGGAGCTTTGTAGATTATCTATGGCCGCATGTTCTAAGGATTCGAAGCTGTTAAAACTGACTTGCTCGTAATAAGCGTACAAGCCGACGCTAACCAGTAAAGTCAAATTGATAAGAATTAACTTAGCACGAATGGAAAAAGAAAAAGCAAACCGCTCTGATTTAGGTGAGCCGTTCATGGACACCTCCCTGTAGCCTGATGACATTGAATATTCGCTTTAATTATGTGCTTTATGACAGTTTTGTTAATGCGAATATAAAACTAATAGCATTGGAGAGGTGTTTTGCAAGTTAGCTGGCTATAAATATCATTTCATATCACCTTTTACATCAAATACGATTTTTTCTGCTCCGGTGAAAACCTGAAATCTCAGCCCTTTGGCCCTTGCTATCGTCGTAATTCCAAACTTTTTAGCTAAATCTAACCCCATTTGGGTAACGCCAGAGCGTGAAAGTAATACTGGAATACCCATCTGCGCTACTTTGATGACCATTTCTGACGTTAGTCGACCCGTTGTGTAGAAGATTTTATCTTCGCCGCTCAGATTCTCTAGCCACATTTCTCCGGCCAGTGTGTCGACAGCATTGTGCCGACCGACGTCTTCGACAAAAGACAACACTTCATTGTGTCGGCAGATCGCGCAACCATGAACAGCACCAGCTTTTTTGTAGGTGTCGTTGTAGTGAGTGAGCACCTCAAGTGCAGAATAAATCTCCGATTGCTTGAGTTTCACTTGTGGTACCTGATAGTTCTCAAGCTGCTTCATGACATTGCCGTACATGGTGCCCTGACCACAGCCTGAGGTAACGGTTTTCTTTTTTAGTGCACTTTCAAGATGCTCAGTGTTTTCTTTCGTGATAACGGCTGCGCTATGGGTTTCCCAATCGATGATGACTGACTCAAGTGACTCTGGGTCTGAAAGAAAACTCTGGTTTTTTAGGTATCCAAGTACAAGAGACTCAGGGCGTGATCCTAATGTCATCAGCGTGACGATTTCTTTCCAGTTGAGCATCACAGTAAGAGGGCGTTCACAGGCGATCTGTTTGACAATTTTTTCACCATATTCATCGCAGACTTCTACTTCCATGGTCTGCAGTGGATTCTCACTGGTTCGGATGATGTTAGGTTTCACTACAAGGTTTCCTGCTTTAGATTGTTTGCGGTTTTGAAGGGGTAAGCAAATACCGTTCCCATGACGTAATCCAATCACAGACCTTAGGTACAGTTATTGCTAGAAAACAACAAAATGAATATTTGAGCGAATAAGTATGTCAAAACAAGAAATTGTTGGTGCTCAGCTAGAGAAATCTGAGTCTCTGTGGTCAATGAACTGTGACCTCAAATCCCATGAAATCTCGACGGGAGTATGGTCAACCACGCAATGGCAGCTGCTTGGGTTTGAGCTTCAACCTGACAGTTACAGCGAAAATACAACGACGCTACAACTACATCGAGATGAAAGAACAGATTACCGCTTCAACCTGAGTTCTCAACAGCCAAAGCTTTTTTTGATCCTGGATGCTGTAGACAATGAAGAACAACCTCATATCGTTTCACTGACGGCTTCGCAGAGTGCGGCTGGCCAGTATATGGATGGTGATTATCTGGTGTTATCTAATGAAATGCCGTTGCCTGTTCAAGCTTGGATTGAGGCGTACATTGGTCGTCATGGTGAACTGCTTGAAGTGAGACGTAAGAAGCGTAAAGGAGCGGGGCGTTCAAGTGGCAAGTAGCTTTATATCGCGTTGGTCTAAACGCAAGCTTGATGGAGAACAGGAGCAAAACGCTTCCCTATCTGAGCTGCCTTCGGAAGAAGTGGTAGCGCAAGCCGAAGGTGACGATGGGTCTACAGACAACGCGTTAGAACAAGACTCTGAAGAGACGAGTGTGGCAGCGTTATTGGTCTCTGAAGCCGAATCAGCCGTAAAGAAAGCGGCGTTGAGAAAGCTGCTCTTATCCGGTGAGTTCAGTGAGATCGATCGACTCAATGACTATGATCACGACTATAAAGCGGTGAAGAGTTTATCCACCGACGTAGCCGCCAAGCTTCGGGAGTGGGTGAATCAAGATGATGAGCAAGAAAATTCCACTGACGTGGAGTCTGATAGTTCAGATGTTGAACAGCCTATGAATACAGAAAATGATTTAAGTGCTGAAACCGATGTCGATGAGATGGGACAAAATATACCACACAAAAAATAGGTACATTTTGACTAAACAATCAATTACGAGGGTGGGACAAAATGTCTCACCCTTTTTTTATTCGGTTCTCTAGTAAGAAGAATGACTGTAACTGGTTGATATTAAAATTGGTATAGCAATTGCTAATGAACGGATAAAACAAAATTCATGTTCTTAATGCTGGAACAGAGCAATGCTAAAACAACTATTACAACAATCTCAGTCAGTGAATGGTAAAGCGCGTCTTTATGCGTTTGAGAATACCGTTGAACTGACAAACCTCATTCCTCCCACGGTCAGTTATGAGAGTGGAGGACATACACTCATCATCGGGCCGACTTCAATTATTGAAAGCGCCGCAGCGCAGTTGTCTCAAATGGGAAGCTTAACACTGCTATCTACTGATGGTGAGCCTGGCAGCCATGGCAATATTTATTACGCCAGTCAGGTTCAAGTCTCAGGGTTTCTCGGCGCATTTGATGTGCATACACAAAACCATGGCTTGAGCAGCAATCTGGCTCAGGTCGCCATCAATCAACAATGCTTCGATATCGTATTAGATCTTTGCCTCAATAGCTGTATGGATGAGGAGGTGCCTGTTCCGGGTTACTTCCCTGTAGGCAGAGGCTATCCAAAGCTTGCGGATGCTCTGGAAGAGATCCCAAACTTAATGGGGACGTTCGATAAACCGAAGTTTTTTCGACTAGATACCGACCTTTGTGCGCATAGCTCGCGAGGGGTTAAAGGCTGTGAGCGCTGTGTTGACGCTTGCCCCGCAGGTGCTTTGTCTAGTGAAGGGAGTGACAAAACGGGTCATCGAATCGAAATCAACCCGTATTTGTGTCAGGGCGTAGGTACGTGTGCAACGGCTTGCCCGACAGAAGCTATCCACTATGCATTGCCGAACCCTCAAGAAACTCAGCAATTTATTGAGCGTACTTTGGCGAATTATCACCAAGCTGGAGGAGTTGCTCCGATTGTACTGATATGCAGTGAGCGTCACGAAAACTTTAACGTTATGGCGCTAAATGCGTTGCCGGACAACGTTGTTCCTATTGTGGTTGAAGATCTTCCGTCGGTAGGTATCGACTCTTGGTTTGCAGCTTTGGTCAATGGAGCAACACAAGTGTTGTTTGCCGCAAGCAAGCGTATGCCAGCGACGATATTACGCGTTTTGCAAAATGAAGTTGCCACAGCGCAGGAGTTACTGTCTCAAATCGGCATAGAACGAGACACTATCGATATTCTCTACATGGAATCGCTAAGTGAGAGTCGCCCACAATTGCGCGTAGACTCGTTTGATCTGTTACTCGGTGATTTACAAGGTAACAAAAGGCAGCGACTCTTTACGGCTCTTGATTCGCTCGCCCAGACTCGAACTCCGATTGAAAACCTTGTTGAGCTACCTGCTAATGCGCCATACGGCAATATCTCTTGCGAAAGTAAAGACTGCACATTATGCATGAGCTGTGTTGCGGTTTGTCCAACTAGAGCACTTCATACTGACGGACAATCACCATCGCTTAAATTTGTTGAGCAAGACTGTGTTCAATGTGGGCTATGTACCAAAGCCTGCCCTGAAAATGCTCTCACTATGACGCCTCGAATGAACTGGGATGCGACTGGTCGGCAGTCAGTTACGACCATTCACGAAGAAAAGGCGGCGGAATGTATACGCTGCCACAAACCTTTCGCGCCTCAATCTATGATCGATATGCTTCAGAATAAGTTACGTGGTCACTCTCACTTTAATGATGACAGTGCGCTCAACCGTATCGCGATGTGTCAGGACTGCCGAGTCATCGATATGTTTGAAGCGATGGCTGACGATCCGACCAAGCAGCTGAACTATTAGGAGATGAAAGTGGAAGAACAACTTACTTTAAGAGCAGACATCTACTTGATGTTATCAGCGTTGTATCGCCAATGTCCTACTGTGGAATTGGTGCGATTTTTGGCTGATTTGGAAATTGAAAACGCGCCTAGTGATATGCAGTCGGCATGGCAGGCTCTTAAGCAGGCGGCACTTGACGTAAATGCCTCAGCACTTGAAGACGAGTATCACGAGCTGTTTATTGGTATCGGCCGTGGCGAAGTCGTTCCGTTTGCATCTTGGCATCGTACTGGTTCTTTGATGGAGAAGCCGCTTGCCAACATCCGCCATGATCTGAAGTTGTTAGGTCTGGAGAGAGAAGAAAACATCAAAGAGCCAGAAGACCATATTTCAGCCTTATGCGAAGTGATGGCGGTGCTCGTGCGCGAGCAGGATCCTCAGCAACAACGCTTCTTTAATACTCACATTTCGCCTTGGTTCACCTCATTTGTTCGTCAGGTTAAGCAGGCTCAGCACGCACGTTTTTACCTTTCTGTGGCTCAGCTATGCGAAGCGTTCTTAATACTAGAACAGGTGCGGTTCAGCGAAAAGGTGAAGGGCGCTAAAGCTAATTCAAGAATTGATGTGAAAAACGCCGCTGAATACGAGCAGACTCAACGATAAAGCATTCACGTCGAGAAGAGAGACAACAGTCTCCAGATACCTTATTGGTAAGGAAGCAAAATGAAAGACAATAAAGATGTTAATACCAGCCGTCGAGACCTTTTAAAGGGGCTGACTACAGCTGCTGTTGCCGGGGCTGTGGTTGCAGGAACAACTGCGGCAGCGGCTGAAGCTGTACAGCCGGAGAAAGAAACCGCGAAATCAAAAGGTTATCGCGAAACCCAACATATTCGTGATTACTACGACACGCTGTAAGGAGCAGAGCAATGAAATTAGTTAAACGCTCAGACAGCGTGAGCAAAGAACGGAACCCGCTTGGCGTATCGCGTCGTGCATTCATGAGAAACTCTTCGTTGGCGGCGGGTGGCGCTGTTGTAGGCGCTGGATTGTTTGCTCCAGGGATGATTAGAAAAGCAGAAGCAAAGTCTGTGGATCCTCAAGCGGAAACAGAAGTTAAGCGGACGATTTGTTCTCACTGTTCTGTTGGTTGCGGCATTTACGCTGAAGTTCAAGATGGGGTCTGGACAGGGCAGGAGCCTGCATTCGACCACCCATTTAACGCTGGTGGGCATTGTGCGAAAGGTGCCGCTTTGCGTGAACACGGCCACGGCGAGCGCCGTTTGAAATACCCGATGAAATTGGAAGGCGGTAAGTGGAAGAAGCTTTCTTGGGATCAGGCTATCGAAGAAATTGGCGATAAGATTCTGGATATCCGAAAAGACTCCGGACCAGATTCTGTCTACTGGCTAGGTAGCGCGAAACACAGTAATGAACAGGCTTACATGTTCCGTAAAATGGCCTCATTGTGGGGAACAAACAATGTCGACCATCAGGCACGTATTTGTCACTCGACCACGGTTGCAGGGGTAGCGAACACTTGGGGCTATGGAGCGATGACCAACTCGTTCAATGACATGCACAACTGCAAATCGATGCTGTTCATTGGTTCTAACCCCGCGGAGGCTCACCCTGTAGCGATGCAACACATCTTAATCGCCAAGGAAAAGAATAACTGTAAGATCGTTGTCGCAGATCCACGCCGAACACGTACTGCGGCCAAATCTGACCATTACGTGTCACTTCGTCCGGGATCAGATGTGGCGTTTATCTGGGGCATCCTTTGGCATGTGTTTGCCAATCAATGGGAAGACAAAGAATTCATTCGTCAGCGCGTTTTTGGTATGGATGAAATCCGTCAGGAAGTCGCGAAATGGACGCCAGCAGAAGTAGAGCGTGTGACGGGGGTGACTGAAGCGGATGTATACCAAACTGCGAAGCTGCTTTCTGAAAATCGACCGGGTTGTGTTGTCTGGTGTATGGGCGGTACTCAACATACAACAGGGAACAACAACACGCGTGCGTATTGCGTGTTGGAACTCGCATTGGGCAATATGGGTAAATCCGGCGGTGGTGCAAACATTTTCCGTGGTCACGACAATGTTCAGGGCGCTACCGACCTTGGTGTTTTGTCGCATACTTTGCCCGGCTATTACGGCCTGTCAGATGGTGCTTGGAAGCACTGGTCGAAAGTGTGGGGGCTCGATCACGAATGGGTTCAGAAGCGTTTCGATCAAAATGAGTACCGCGGCAAAAAGCCAATGAACAACATGGGGATTCCTGTTTCGCGATGGATTGATGGTGTGCTTGAAAACAAAGACAACATCGAGCAAAAGGATAATATCCGCGCAATGTTTTACTGGGGACACGCAGTGAACTCTCAGACTCGTGGTGTTGAAATGCGCACTGCGATGAAGAAACTGGAGATGATGGTCATTGTGGACCCTTACCCAACAGTGGCAGCGGTCATGAACGATCGTACCGATGGCGTGTACCTTCTTCCTGCGACTACGCAGTTCGAAACTCACGGCAGTGTGACAGCATCAAATCGCTCGATTCAGTGGCGAGACCAAGTCGTGGAACCACTTTTCGACTCTAAGCCTGATCACGAAATCATGTATCTGCTGACCAAGAAACTCGGTTTTGCAGAGCAGCTATTTAAGAATGTTAAAGTCGAAAACAACCAGCCAGTCATCGAAGATATCACACGTGAGTTCAACCGCGGGATGTGGACTATCGGTTATACCGGGCAAAGCCCAGAGCGTTTGAAGTCTCATCAGCAAAACTGGCACACCTTCCATAAAACCTCGTTGGAGGCAGAAGGTGGCCCAGCGCATGGTGATACTTATGGGCTTCCTTGGCCGTGTTGGGGCACCCCTGAAATGAAACACCCAGGGACACACATTCTCTACGATACGTCTAAACCGGTTGCGGAGGGCGGCGGTAATTTCCGTGCTAGATATGGTGTTGAGTATGAAGGCCACAATCTTCTGGCAGAAGATAGCTACTCAAAAGGCAGTGAGATTGAAGACGGCTACCCGGAATTCAGCGATAAGTTGTTAAAATCTCTGGGGTGGTGGGATGATCTAACCGCTGAAGAAAAAGCCGCGGCAGAAGGCAAAAACTGGAAGACAGATTTGTCTGGAGGCATTCAGCGAGTTGCGATTAAGCACGGATGTATCCCTTTTGGCAACGCGAAAGCTCGTGCCATTGTCTGGACATTCCCTGACCGCGTGCCTTTACACCGTGAGCCGTTGTATACGCCACGTCGAGATTTAGTGGCGGATTATCCGACTTGGGATGACAGTGAATCTATCTATCGACTGCCAACCATGTACAAATCAATTCAGGATCAGGATAAATCTGGCGAGTATCCGATCATCCTGACTTCAGGTCGCTTGGTCGAATATGAAGGTGGCGGTGAAGAGACCCGTTCAAACCCTTGGCTTGCTGAACTCCAACAAGAAATGTTTGTTGAGGTGAACCCGAAAGATGCTAATGATCTTGGTTTCCGCGACGGAGACATGGTTTGGGTTGAAGGTGCCGAGAAAGGCCGTATTCACGTCAAAGCGATGGTGACACGTCGAGTGAAGCCGGGCATGGCATTTATCCCATTCCACTTTGGTGGCAAGTTCCAGGGTGAAGATTTGCGAGATAAATACCCAGAAGGTACGGACCCTTACGTGATTGGTGATTCCGCCAATATTGCCACTACCTATGGCTACGATCCTGTCACTCAGATGCAGGAAACCAAAGTCACCCTCTGTAACATTCGTAAAGCGTAAGGAGTTAACCAATGGCTAGAATGAAATTCCTTTGTGATACCAAGCGCTGCATCGAATGTAACGGCTGTGTCACTGCGTGTAAGAATGAAAATGATGATGCGCTAGAGTGGGGTATCCAACGTCGTCGCGTTGTCACTTTAAATGATGGTGAACCGGGCGAGAACTCGATTTCTGTGGCGTGCATGCACTGTACCGATGCACCTTGTATGGCGGTGTGCCCGGCAGACTGCTTTGAACACACCGAAGATGGCATTGTGCTTCATAACAAAGATCTTTGTATTGGTTGTGGTTACTGTTTGTTTGCCTGTCCTTTTGGTGCACCTCAGTTTCCTAAGCAGGAAGCGTTTGGCGAGCGTGGAAAAATGGACAAATGCACTTTCTGTGCTGGTGGCCCTGAAACCGAAGCAGGGTCAGTGGAAGAGCGTCAGAAGTACGGTGCAAACCGCATTGCTGAAGGTAAGCTGCCTATGTGTGCGTCTTTGTGTTCAACGAAAGCTTTGCTAGCGGGTGATGCAGAGAAAGTCTCGGACATTTTCCGTCAGCGTGTAGTTGAGCGCGGCGCGAAGGGCGCAGGCTGGACGAACGGTAATGACCTGTCTTACGACGCCACCAAAAGCTAACGTTGGAGATGGTCATGTTTTCAATGTTTAAACGTGCATCTCTTTTAATGCTGTCGATCATGGCAGCATTAATGTTTGCTTTTTCATTGCCTGCTCAGGCAGAGCAAGAAGAAGCTGATGTTGCACAACGAGAAATGTCTCAATTGGCTGGCGCGGATTTCTGGCGTCAGGTTCGTCAGGGAGAAGAGGGCTACACGACTTCTCAATTCCCAGAGCATGGGATGCTGATCAGTGCTCCCGGCCAGACTTGGTACATTCTCAAAGAAAAGTGGATGTCTCCGGCAGGCGCAGTCGCCATCTTTGGCAGTATTGCGTTCGTGACACTGATGTACATCGTGATTGGCCCTCTGATGCTCAGTGCGCCAAGAACAGGTAAAAAAATCAAGCGTTGGTCTCGATTTGATCGAGCATTGCACTGGAGTATGGCGTTTACGTTCTTAACATTAGCCTTTAGTGGATTGATGTTGGTTTACGGTAAACACTTCCTTAAGCCGTACATTCCATCAGAGTTGTGGGGTTTCATCATTATGTTGGCCAAGCAATACCACAACTACATTGGGCCAATCTTCTATGTGCTGCTGATTTGCGTACTAGTGAAATGGTGGCGCAAGTCGATCTTCAAGAAAGTCGACCTTGTTTGGTTTATGAAGTTGGGTGGCATGGTCGGTAAACACAAAGGCTCTCATCCTTCTGCTGAGTTTTCCAATGCAGGTGAAAAGGCTCTGTTCTGGCTACTTATCGTAGTTGGAACCGCGGTTGCGCTGAGTGGCTTAGTTCTGGACTTCCCGATCTTCGGACAAACGCGACGTGATATGGAGATGTCGAATCTCGTCCATATGGTTGCTGCTCTGATCCTGATTTGTGGCTTTATTTTCCATATCTACATTGGTTTGTTTGGAATGGAAGGCGCACTGGAAGGCATGGTGACGGGCGAAGTCGATGAAACTTGGGCAAAAGAACATCATGACCTGTGGTACGAGGAAATGAAGGCGAAAGAGCACCAAGGAGCTTCGGAGCTTGATAGCGTAAAAGGAGTGCAAACCAATGAACAAACCTCATAAAGGAATTTGGATAGCGTACATCCTAAGTATTTTTACGCCACTTACTTGCTTGATTTCAGGTGTTGTAGCGATTGTCTATGCGGGTTACAGGCTGGATAAAGGTCAGGATGGAGAAGTAATTGATTCACACTATTTTGGTTTGATTCGTACTTTCTTTCTCAATCTGATCTATTTCGTTGTTCTTATCATCACTGTTGCAACGTCTAATGGGGTTTTGAAAGGCGTGAATGATTACTGGTATCAGAACCATATTATTGATGATATCGCTTACTACATTCCCTATGTCGGCATGCTCTTTGGGGCAATAGCGATTGCTGTCTGGTTTGTACGTATGTATCAAGGTATGACCAAACTACGGGCGAATCAGCCGTTTTCATTCAATAAAGGACCGAACCTTTAAATGTACATAGCCCTGTTATCTCAGGGCTTTTTTTGCACCAAGTTAACGCGCTACAGCATGGTGCTCTGTCACCATCTTAGTGCGATTAATTTTAAATCTATCATTTACTATGGGCGTGCTGTAATTATTAAATTTATACCTATCAACTAGATAGGTGCTCTCGACTTCCCATTGATTTGCTGGCACGGTCGTTGCTCCACATTCGCTTTTCAAATTGATGTCACCACTTTGGTGATTTTATTGTGCTACTGCACAGGATAAGTGCGTAGCGAATTGATGGAGACACTTTACAATGAGCGTAACTGCCAGTCAGGTTCACGGAGCGGTTCAAACCTTGACCCAGAGTTCCGATACTCTTTTCCTTCTACTCGGCGCCATTATGGTATTTTTAATGCACGCTGGGTTTGCCTTCCTTGAAGTTGGAACGGTGCGACACAAAAATCAGGTTAACGCACTGGTTAAAATACTCGCTGACTTTGGTATTTCTGCAATTGCTTATTTCTTTATCGGGTATTGGGTTGCGTATGGCGCTAACTTTTTTGCCGATGCCCAAACCTTGTCTCAAGGTAACGGTTATGAATTGGTCAAATTCTTCTTTTTACTGACGTTTGCTGCCGCCATACCAGCGATTGTATCAGGAGGTATTGCAGAGAGAGCACGTTTTTATCCCGTACTTATTGCGACCTTTTTCACCGTTGGGCTCGTATATCCTGTGTTCGAAGGCATGATATGGAACGGAAACTTTGGTCTTCAATCTTGGTTTGAAGCTCACTTTGGTTACGGATTCCATGATTTTGCAGGGTCCGTTGTTGTCCATGGTGTAGGGGGCTGGATCGCATTAGTTGCGGTAGTGTTCCTTGGTATGAGGAAAGGCAGAATTCGCGCTGGAAAGCACACTAACTTTGCTCCTTCCAATATTCCATTTCTCGCGCTTGGCGCTTGGATTTTGTGTGTGGGCTGGTTTGGGTTTAACGTCATGTCAGCACAAACACTTAATGGAATCAGCGGCCTCGTTGCAATGAACTCTCTAATGGCGATGGTAGGAGGCATTGTTGTGTCTTTGATTGCGGGTAAAAATGACCCCGGCTTCATTCACAATGGCCCACTTGCTGGTTTGGTTGCTGTATGTGCTGGCTCAGACCTGATGCATCCTATTGGTGCTCTAATTACAGGTAGTATTGCGGGTGCCTTGTTTGTTTACCTGTTTACGTACTTGCAAAACAAAACCAAGATTGATGATGTGCTGGGTGTTTGGCCTTTACATGGCGTATGTGGCGCGTGGGGCGGCATTGCCGCAGGGATATTTGGCCAAAGCGCACTAGGCGGTCTGGGAGGCGTTAGTGTCAGTGTACAGGTGCTCGGTACTTTAGCTGGTATCACAATTGCCCTTATAGGAGCTTTAATTGTGTATGGGGTCATCCATAAAGTATCAGGGTTACGCTTATCAGAAGAAGATGAGTTTAACGGTGCAGATTTAGCTATCCATAAGATCTCTTCTACCAATGAAGACTAAACAAACAATATTTTAAAGCGGCCTTTGGGCCGCTTTTTTGTTTCACTTCACATAAATACAGTAGAACTTGAATGGGTGCGACCATGGTCTAATTCCAACCGCTTCTGATGCTTAACTCTAAGTGCTAAGCTAGCAAAAAAGCATAAGAGAAAGGAATGTCGTATGAAATTTCCGTATCAAAACGTCGTTGTACTTACTGGGGCAGGTATTTCGGCTGAGTCAGGGATTCAGACTTTTAGAGCTCAGGATGGTTTATGGGAAGATCATCGCATTGAAGATGTGGCAACGCCCGAGGGTTTTGAGCGCAATCCAGACCTCGTGCAGGACTTCTACAATCAGCGTCGTTTAAAGCTTCAGGAAGAGGGTATAGAACCCAATGCCGCCCATTTAGCTTTGGGGCGCCTTGAGAAAGAACTCGAGGGTACAGTAACCATCATCACGCAAAATATTGATAACCTTCATGAGCGCGGTGGAAGTGTGAATGTGATTCATATGCATGGAGAGCTACTGAAAGCACGATGCAGTGAATCTAATCAGGTTGTTGAAGAGAAGGGTGAAGTTAAGACAGGAGACCTTTGTCACTGCTGTCAAATTCCTTCTCAGATGCGACCTCACGTTGTCTGGTTCGGAGAGATGCCTTTGCGAATGGGCGATATCTACGAATCATTAGAAAAAGCGGATTTGTTTATCTCGATTGGTACGTCTGGGGTGGTATATCCAGCCGCAGGGTTTGTACATGATGCCAAAATGCATGGAGCGCATACGCTTGAAATCAATCTTGAACCTAGTGCGGTTGAGAGTGAGTTTGAAGAAAAACGCTATGGTAAAGCAAGTATCGAGGTACCTAAGCTGGTCGAAGAAATCTTAGCGTTGCAAGAGCCAAACGTTAAACACGCTTAATTCAGTCACTCTCGGCGCCTTTGCGCTGAGAGTTTTTCATTTCATACATAGCTTTATCCGTTTTTATCAGGTTCTCTTTTAAGGTTTCAGGTGTAGAGGCCTCAATGCCGTAGCTGAATAAGATTTGTTCTTCGACCAAGTCTTTTTTGATTCTATCGATGAAGGCTTCACCTTCTCCCGGGCCAACCACAATTACAAACTCATCTCCGCCGATGCGAAATGCTTTATCCGTAGGGCTTACCGATGCATTGACGGCTTGCGCGAAACGGATGATGGCTAAATCGCCACTGGCGTGCCCTTGAGTGTCGTTGATTTGCTTTAGGCCATCTAAGTCGATGTAGATTAAATCAAACTGTTTACGTGCGATCGAGAACAGCTTCTTACGGTTAAAAAGCCCTGTCAGCTCATCTGTATACGCATGCTCGCTCATTTGGCGAAACAACCGAGTCACACCGAAAGCAATTAATAGATAGGCAATTTGGATTCCCCCATCTTCAATCAATGTATGGGTGAATTCGTTATTGTCTGTCCATTGATCTAAAACGGGAATTTCCGTCAAGATATCATAAGCTTGATTGACGACTAGGAGTATCAACCCCCATTTTATGAAGGTGTTGTTGCGGTACAATTCACGTGAAACAAAGTATATGAAAAGAAGAACGAATAGAGTATTGGCTTCAAAAAGAAGGTCACTATAGGATTCAGGGTTTGTTTGATAGCTGATTGTCGTAACCAGTATCGCAAGCCCAGACAGCACGCAGAAGCCAGACAGGAATCTTTTGTACCTTACAATCATAGCGTCCTCGATCCATGAGAAAACAAATAAAGCGGCTTGAGCCGCTTTATTAAGTATATAACTGAAAACAAGTTTACGTTTTTAGTTGTCAACTTTTAACTTCTGGAAGTACTCGTCGTATAGCACACTTGCTTCACCAACTTCGTCTTGCCAGGTTCCACTGTCCATCACTTCTTGAGGCGGGAAGATGCTTGGATCGTTTGCAAATTCTTCAGGTAGCAACTTATGCGCTGTTGCAACAGGAGTTGGGTAGCCGATTTCTAGAGCGATTTTCGCTGCATTTTCTGGGCGCAGAAGGAAATCGATCATCTTATGAGCTGCATCCACATTCTTCGCTTCTGCAGGAATCGCTAGGCTATCCATCCAGAAGATAGTGCCTTTTTCTGGCCAGATAATGTCAATGGATGCGCCTTCCTGACGAGCCATGTAAGCAGAGCCGTTCCAAAGCATACCTAGAGATACTTCACCAGCTAAGTACGGGTTTGCAGGGAAGTCTGAGTTGAACACCAATACATTTGGCATCAGCTTCTTCAGTTCTTCGTAGGCTGCTTTAATTTCGTCTGGGTTCGTCGTGTTTGGTGAGTAACCCAGTTTAGTCAATGCGATATGGAATACTTCACGTGAGTCATCCATGAGCATCAACTGACCTTCCCATTTGCTGTCCCAGAAGTCGTCCCATTTGGTGACGGAAGACTTGTCTAGCATGTCTGAGTTGATACCAATGCCAGTCGCACCCCAGATATAAGGGATAGAATAATTGTTGTTCGGGTCGAAAGGCTTGTTCAGGAAGTTTGTATCAAGATCAGCGAAGTGCGACAGTTTTTTCTTGTCGATTTCTTGCAGCATACCTTCTTTACGCATCTTAGAAACGAAATAAGTAGACGGTACTACTAAATCGTAACCCGATCCTTGAGTCTTAAGCTTGGCATACATGCTTTCATTTGACTCGTAGGTAGAGTAAATAACCTTGATTCCAGTTTCTTTCGTAAAGTCTTCAAGAACTTCATTTGGAATGTATTCAGACCAGTTGTAGAAGTAGAGTTCTTGATCAGCAGCCATTGCAGGTGAAGCGATCAGAGACGCTGCGCAAAGTGCACTTGCATAGAATTTACTTTTCATTCTTTTTCCGTTTTGTTTTTGCTGAATCAGTAAACCGTCAGCCCTGACGATGTTTGGAGATAAAGCCGTGAGTAAAGATGTTTATCGTAACGACAAACCATACAGAAAAGAATTATATCAGCCAATAACGAAAATAGGCAGCTAATGCTGCCTATTTCGAAGAAAATGAATGCTTATTGACCTGCTTTCAGCTTCATGAAGTAATCTTCATATTTCACAGTCAGATCACCAACGGCATCTTGCCATTCAACTCGATCTAGATCTTCTTGAGAAGGGAAGAGCGGGGCAACATCTTTAAACTTCGCGTTCGACGCTTCAACGGCGGTTAGGTAGCCAGTGTCACGAGAGATTTGCTCCGCTATTTCAGGTCTTAGAAGGAAGTCGATCATCTTATGCGCTGCGTCTACGTTTGCTGCACCGGATGAAATCGCAAAGTTATCCACCCAACCAATTCCTCCCTCTTTAGGGAATACCAGTTTAAGGTTCATACCTTCACTTTGAGCCGCCGCCGCACTGCCATTCCACAGCATGCCTACGCCGACTTCACCTGACATATAAGGTGCGCCCGGATTATCAGAGTTAAACACTAGTACGTTGGGCATTAATTTTTGCAGCTCAGCGTAAGCTTCATCGATTTGCTTCGGATCGGTTGAATTGCCCGAATAACCCAGCTTGCGTAGTGCAATATGGAACACTTCACGGGTATCATCCATCAGCATGACCTGACCTTCAAGCTCTGGGTTCCATAAATCTGCCCAGCTCTGAAAATCGTTCGGGTCATACATATCGGCGTTTACCGCTAGACCAGTAATCGCAACAACGTGAGGGATAGAGTAGTCATTGTTAGGGTCATAAGGTTTATCCAGATAGTTTTTATCCAGATTATCAAAGTTGCTCAGCTTCGATTTATCGATTTTTTGCAGCATACCTTCATCGCGCATTTTGGCGACGAAATACGTTGAAGGTACAACCAAATCGTAACCTTGATTGTGTGTCTTTAGCTTGGCGTATAAGGTTTCATTTGACTCGTAAGTCGAGTAGATAACCTTAATACCTGTCTCCTTGGTAAATTGTTCCAGAAGGCTGCTATTGATGTATGGCCCCCAGTTCATAAATACCAGTTCTTTGTTTTCATCGGCGAGCACTGAACTTGAGAACAGTGAAAGCGCGTATGCACTACCAGCTAAAAAAGTAGCCCATTTTTTCATTGACGTTAGCTCCAAACCAAACGTTGCCGAATGCTCTTGAGTAATCACGTAAGCATAAACGGCGGTCGATAGAAAAACAGAATGACATCAAGCCATTCTGTTTCATGAAAGAAGATTCAAATCTATTTAACTTTTTCTCTCGCCAGTAACTGAGAAATCACGACTAAGATTAGTGAAACAATCAGCATGACAGTTGCCAGCGCATTCACTTCTGGAGAGATTCCCACTTTAACCATTGAGTAGATCTTGAGTGGTAATATCTCATAAGTTGGCCCAGTCACGAACGAGCTGATGATTACATCGTCCAGAGAAAGCGTAAAACTCAGCAACCAACCTGCGGCCACTGCAGGTTTCGCCAGTGGCAGAATAATTTGTTTGAGAATAACCCATTCGCTAGCACCAAGGTCTTTGGCTGCTTCAAGCATTTTCACATCAAAGCCATTTAAGCGGCTGTAAACCGTAACCACAACAAACGGTAAACAGAAGGTGATGTGCGCAATCAACAAGGTGAAAAAGCCCAGTTGTGCACCCAATACCAAGAACAGTGCAAGCAGAGAGATCGCCATGACAATGTCTGGTGACATCATAACAACGAATAACATGCCGTTGACTGCGCCTTTTCCTTTAAATGTATAGCGGAATAGGGCAACAGCCGTTAGACTTCCGATCACAGTCGCTGCTGTCGCTGAAAAAATAGCGACATTCAGTGAGTGCCAAGCGGCTTGCATCAAGCTGTCATTGTTAACTAATGTTTCGTACCACTTAGTGGTAAAGCCTCCCCATTTCATGCCGAATTTATTGGCATTAAACGAGTTAACGATCAATACGATGATTGGCAGGTACAAGAACGCATACACCAACGCCATAAAGCTAAATCTAACTGTATGTCCCATCAGTCTAGCTCCACTTTCTTGTTCAATAACTTACCTGCTCGATAGTAGGCATAGAGCATGATCGCCATGGCAATAGTGAGCGCGATACTCGTCGCGGCGCCAAACGGCCAGTCTCTGGCATTGAGGACCTGACTTTTAATCACGTTACCAATAAGCAGGTTTTTCGCCCCGCCGAGTAGATCAGCAATGTAGAACATGCCTAACGCAGGAAGAAGCACTAATAAACATCCGCCGATGATACCTGGCATGGTGAGCGGCAGAATGACCTTAGTGATCGTCTGAAACTTGTTTGCTCCAAGATCCTTCGCTGCTTCAATGTATGTATTATCGAGCTTCTCAATGGCAGAGTAGAGCGGCAAAATCATAAATGGCAATAGGATATAGACTAGGCCGATCATCACCGCCGTCTCTGTGTACATCAAACGAATAGGCTTATCGATGATTTCCATTGCCATGAGTGATTTGTTCAACACACCTTGTGTCCCAAGCACAATCTTAAGACCATACGTTCGGATCAGTGAGTTGGTCCAAAAAGGCACTATGACCAAAAACAGCATGATAGGTCGCCATTTCTCAGGCATCTTCGCAACGATATAAGCAAAAGGATAACCAATCACCAAACACAATAGAGTTGCAATGATTGCCATATAGAAAGAATGCCAAAGCACCTTCGCATACAGCGGATCCATCAGACGAATGTAGTTGTCGAATGTGAATGTGAGTTCAATTAGATTCGCTTCATCACGAGTCAGAAAACTGGTACCAATAATCATTAGGTTGGGTACAAGCACAAACAGCGCTAGCCAACCGACGACCAGTGTGATGATGGCGTTCTGCAGATTAAGCTTCTTGCTTATCATTGAGAACAACCTCCCAGCTTTCAACCCAAGTAATCGTCACTTTCTGGCCCAATGAATGGTCCACATCAGGATCATCTTCGTTAAAGAACTCGCTGACCATGACGCGCATGCCTGATTCCAATTCAATCACAGAATCTAGAGTCATACCTTTGTAAGTGCGTTCTGTTACGTGGCCAACAATCCCTTTTTGCTCGGACTCTTTGATTTCTTCTAGGCGAAGATCTTCTGGGCGAAGCAGAACTTGTAGCTTGTCACCGGTTAGTGCTTCTTTATCGTAGTAAACGATCGACTCTACACCTTCGATTTCAGCGCGAATTCGTTTGTCATCCATGCGTTCAATCATGGTTGCATCGAATACGTTAATTTCACCAATGAAGCGAGCAACGAACAAGTTCTTAGGCTCTTCGTAAATCTCACGTGGAGAGCCATCTTGTTCTATAACGCCATCACGCATAACAATAATGCGATCTGACATGGACAAAGCTTCTTCCTGATCGTGTGTCACGAAGATAAAGGTGATGCCAAGCTGGCGCTGAAGCTGTTTAAGCTCAATTTGCATCTGTTTACGGAGTTTGTAATCCAGTGCAGATAGAGATTCATCAAGCAGTAGCACCTTAGGTTTATTGACGACAGCGCGCGCAATGGCGATACGCTGCTGTTGACCACCTGAAAGCTGGTGTGGTTTGCGCTGAGCCATTTTCTCAAGACGAACCATTTTCAATGCTTCCATAACACGCGGTTCGATGTCAGCTGCCGGCACTTTTTGCATACGCAAGCCAAAAGCAACGTTTTCAAACACTGTCATGTGAGGAAACAAGGCGTAACTTTGAAATACAGTGTTGACGTGCCTTTGTTCAGCAGGGACTTGAGTAACATTCTGATTATCAAGAATGATGTCGCCATTGTCAGCGGCCTCAAAGCCAGCAATCATTCTCAATACCGTGGTTTTACCACAACCGGATGGACCTAAAATCGTTAGGAACTCTCCGTGGTTCACATCAAGGTTAAGATTTCCGATAATTTCTTTACCATCGAAACTTTTACTGATGCCAGTTAAACGGATAACTGGTTGTCCTGCTTTTGGTTTAGCGTTCAACGTCTGTTTTTCTCCCACTCCGGCCAACAGAAAATGACCTGTAATTACACAATTTCGAGGCGCGCATCATAATCACCAAAAGTGTGAAATCAAAGCATTTTCTTACCTTGAAACACAAAAAATTTTGCAGGTAAAAGTAAACATTCCTTACCATACTGTTTTTAGACAAATTTAATGCCTGAAACATAGAAAATCTAAGGCAACTTTTGGCTTTACTTACGCATTTAATGGTCAATTATCAACCATGTAGGCAATAAAGCAAGCGGATGAGCGTGAATCGATTTTGGACTTGGAAAGGATTCAGTATAATGTCGGGATATCGCAACATAACTCTTAATCAACAAGTTAGCTTAGTGAAAGATTCATTAAGCACCGGATTCAATAATGAATAATGACATTGAAAAAGATTTCAATTTAGGTGGAAGTGTCGAACGTGCTCTTTCCGGTAACTACGAACTAAAAGCAGGTGAAGTTTTCAGAGAAGCGTGGGGTCATACGATCAAAAACTTCTTGTCGTTTTCTCCCGCTATTATCATTTTGCTTATCGTCCAACTCGCTATTTTCTATGTTGCGTTAAAACTGCAACTTGGTGACCCTTCAATCATTCTTGATGCAGTGACAAACCCTGAAGGTATTGATCCAAGAATCATCCAGGCAATATTTGTCGCAAACTTCAGTTATGAAGTAGTGAGCGCACCTATCTATGCAGGTATTAGCTTAATGGCAATGAGCCATGCCGCTGGCTTATCAACAAAGCCTCGCCATATTGGCAAAGGGCTTCAATATACGGTTCCTGTTATTTTGGCGACCTTGTTTAGCTTATTGCTTCAAGGAATTGCAGGCATGCTCCTGCCGTTTCTGTCTATGTATTTGTCTCTTGCATTCAGCAACTCCATCCTTCTCATTTGTGAGAAGCAGATCCCACCAATGCAATCTTTATTACTGTCTTTACGTGCGGTGAATAAAAAGATTTTTGTTTTGGCAGGGATCTATTCATTGGTTATGTTAATGTTCGTGGCAGGAGCCATGTTCTATGGTCTGGGGTTGATCTTTGTTTTACCGTTCTTCTTCCACGTGAAGGGCATCATCTATCGCAATATGTTCGGTATCAAACTCAAGGTTGTCGCAACGGACAGACCGAAAGATGAGGATGACAATGACGACGATTCACAAGTGTTCAATGCGTAAAAGTGAATTCATTGCTATCGCTGCAGCTGGCCTAATCGCCAGCTGTAGTTTTTATAGCTATGAGAAAAACGAAGCTCAGGAACGCGAGCGCAGAAAGCAGGCCCAAACGACAGAGCAATCTATATCGTTTGATGGTCATTCTGTAGGTAAAGCACCTGACTTTTCAGCTATCACCAATGTGACGGAAAAGAAACAAACGTTTTTCGACTATCTGCGCCCAGGCATTGCTTTGGAAAATCAACGCATTCTTAATGAGCGAAGTCGATTAGACAAAATACAAGCTAAGTTCAAATCTGATCAGCTTTCCAATGATGACACGAGTTACGCAAAGCGATTAGGAAAACTTTATAACGTCGAGCTGGACTCCAAAGGAATTAGCCAGCAATGGCTTGATCAAATGTTTCATCGTGTAGATGTCATTCCAGAAGCGTTAGTCCTAGTGCAGGGCGCGAATGAGTCTGCTTGGGGGACGTCGCGATTTGCCACCCAAGCCAACAATTATTTCGGCCAATGGTGCTATAGCTCGGGTTGTGGTCTCGTTCCGCTACAGCGGGGAGAGGGCATGACACATGAAGTTGCAAAATTCAGTTCTGTACAGCAGTCCATACAGGGCTACTTTATGAACGTTAACCGTAATCGTGCTTACGAAGAATTGCGTGAGATTCGCTATCAACGCCATCTGAGAGGTGAAAGCCTGACAGACACTGATGCCGCTATTTCTCTGACTAATGGCTTGCTGAAATACTCTGAGCGAGGTGAGGCATACGTCAAGGACTTACAAGCGATGATCAGGCACAATCAGGCGTTCTGGGAAGACACCCTTACTAAAAAATAAGTATTACATTCAATGAAAAAATTATCGTTAGCCCTTTTAACTGCCGCGGTGACTTCTGCTGCGGCGTTACCTGCCTCTGCGCAAGAATACATGTTTACCTATTCAAAGCTCTTCACTCATATGAAGCAGAATGTGAAAGAAGGGCATGAAGATGTCAAAGTCGGTTTCTTCTTCCTTAATGCCGATACAAAGCAAAACTGTGTTATTGAGAAAGCATGGATGGAAAAAGAAGAACACTATGAAGAGCTGAAATCTTCGCCATACCATGAGTTGATTGTTCCACTGGACAACAACCTTAAATCAGCTAACCCACTTGTTTTTGTTCAAACGCCAATGGATCAGCGATGTGACTTCTCTATGGTTGTGATGACGAAAGAACCCTTTAACGGTGAGATCGCTTACGCTGATGTAGAAAAGCTGATGCCGCAGATGCAGGCCATGCTTGAAGATTTGGGTGGCATGTTTGCAAGCTGGTTTACTCCAGATGTAGAAGGGGTGACGCTTGAGTTTGCTAACAAACTGAATTCAAAAGTAGAATTCTCTAACGGTTCGAGCAAAGACATCGTTGATGGAAAAGTGCAGGTCGCACTATCAGATATCGGTGAAGGCGGTATGATGACACTGCCTCAAGAAACAGCACGTGTTCTGCCTTACCTACCTAAAGCGAACTAATCCGCTGGGTGTTTATACAAAAAGGGTCGCTGCTGCGACCCTTTTTTAATTCTAAATGTGTTTAGATGTTGGTGACATCAAGTTGTAAGCTAGGATCAAATTCCTGAACCATATCTTCATCAACAATAGGCTGCTTTGGCATTTCTTCTTTGTCGAAACCGATATCGCCGCCGTTAATAACGCCAGAGTCTTTGTCGATCGATTTAAAATCGAAAAGCTCATGGTCTGCTAAGTGACTTGGAACAACGTTTTGCATTGCACGGAACATGCTTTCAATGCGGCCTGGGAAGCGTTTATCCCAGTCGTTTAGCATTTGTTTGATATTCTGACGCTGCAAGTTTGGCTGAGAACCACAAAGGTTACATGGAATGATAGGGTAACCACGCATGTCAGAGAACTTAATGATGTCTTTTTCACGACAGTAGGCCAGTGGACGAATAACGACGTGTTCACCGTTATCAGAGACCAGTTTAGGTGGCATGCCTTTCATCTTTCCGCCGTGGAACATGTTCAAGAACAGTGTTTCCAAAATATCGTCACGGTGGTGACCTAGAGCAATCTTAGTGGCACCTAGTTCATTCGCGGTGCGGTATAGAATGCCGCGACGCAGGCGAGAACATAGAGAACAAGTTGTCTTACCTTCAGGGATCTTGTCCTGAACAATCGAGTAAGTATCTTCCTCTACAATTTTGTATTCAACACCTAAAGATTCTAGGTATTCAGGAAGAATATGGCCTGGAAACCCCGGCTGTTTTTGGTCTAGATTAACTGCAATTAGCGAGAAGTTAATCGGTGCGCTTTTTTGCAAACTCATCAGAATATCAAGCATAGTAAAGCTGTCTTTACCGCCAGACAGACACACCATGATGCGATCGCCTTCTTCTATCATGTTGAAGTCTTGAATCGCTTGGCCTGTATTACGACGAATACGCTTTTGTAACTTGTTGAAGTTGTATTGTTGAGCTTTTGTTAGCTCTTGAGTTTGCTCAGTCATTCGCTTGCAGTCTTAATCAATCATGAAACCAAAATGAAGTGCGTATAATACGGATAAATGAGTCAGATGCCAGTTCTAATAATAGAAGACAATAAAAAATCCCCCCAAGTTACCTTGAGGGGATTCGAAGTCCTAAGTTATACCGCTGTTTTAGGGTCTAAGGGGCTGATATAGCCTTTAGGTTTCAGAGCCAGAACGTCACAGTTGATTTTATCAATGACATGTTCTGCGGTATTACCGATAAACACAGCAGATAAGCCTGTGCGACCTGTTGTTCCGACGATAACCATTGCTGCATTAAGCTTTTCAGCGGATTCAGGAATGACGTCTTCAGGTAGGCCTTGCTCAACAATGGTTTGTTGCTCGTCGTAACCATGCTTTTGGCGCAGCGCTTTCATTGCGGTTAGGTGATGGCCGCGTACTGCATCGCTATAGGTTGTCGGATCGAACTCAGGCAGTTCGATTGTAATGTTAGCGGGAGTCACAGGGTAGGCGTTAACCAGATAGGGTTGTGCGCCTAGGCGTTCTGTAAGGCTCTTGAGTTGTTCGACCATACTGTCGTTTAAGCCTAAGTGGGTGTCATTTTCAGAGCCAACATGAACAGAGGCGAGAATGCTGGCATCTTCAGGCCAATCGGCATTTTTCACCAATAACACCGGGCAAGGGCATTTACGTAGCAAGTGCCAATCCGTTGGCGTGAAAATCACTGACTCTAGAACATCGTGCTTACGCGTGCCTTTAATCACGATGTCATGGCTACCTGCGAATGTCTCAGCGACGATGGCTTCATACGGGCGATTGTGCCACACGACTTTTACTTCAAAATCAATGTCTTCGTTAATGTAGGGTTTAGCGACGTTTTGCATCCATTGCTCACGTTGGCCAATGACACCACGGCGCATTGCGTCACGCTCATCGATAGACAGCATTGACGTCATGTCATAAGAAAAGTCGTAGATGGATAGGAAGAAAGTCACGTGACTACGAGAACGACTTTTCGCAGCAAGCTGCATGGCACGGGCTAAAGCGGGTTGTTCATCTTTATTAATGTCAGCAACAACTAGTATTTTGTTATAGATACTCATAGTAACTCCTTGGGAGTGGGAGAGTTATATGATTAATGTAGCCTAGCTAGATGAAGATTTTTAGAAAAACAGTGAGGAAGGTGAAAAAAGTATGACGTAGCTCAGTTTTGAGCTACGTCATTGAAGTTATTAAGATTCTGTCGAAACGCCAGCCAGTTCCATAAGGGTATCGTGATCAAGAATCGTGATGTACTTGCCCTTAACACTGAGGATTTCTGATTTCTGGAAACGACCTAGCAAACGAGAAATGGTTTCAACCGTTAAACCTAAGTAGTTACCAATGTCACCACGCGTCATAGTTAAACGGAACTCACGAGGGCTGAAGCCGCGTTGAGAGAATCGAGTTGACAGGTTGTATAGGAATGCCGCCAAGCGCTCTTCTGCATTCTTCTTAGATAGAAGCAGGATCATTTCTTGGTCGCCTTTGATTTCGTTACTCATCAAACGCATGATTTGCTGACGAAGTTTAGGCATTTTACCTGAAAGGTCATCTAAGATTTCGTATGGAATTTCGCATACCATCGAAGTTTCAAGTGCTTGCGCGAAACTTGGATGCAGGTCGCCAGTAATGGCGTCAAAACCAACCAAATCACCAGCTAAGTGGAAAGCTGTAATTTGCTCGTCACCTTGTTCTGTGATGGTGTAGCTTTTGATTGTGCCAGAACGAATCGCGTATAAAGACTTAAGATCATCGCCCGCTTTAAAAAGCTCTTGTCCTTTTTGGATTGGCTTTTTGCGTTCAATAATCTGATCTAATTGGTCAAGTTCAGACTCATTCAGTGTAAATGGAATACACAGTTGGCTGATACTACAGTCTTGACAGTGAATAGCACATCCGCCGGATTGGATGCGTTTTGTTGCAGGCTTTTCAGAAATCATAACAACCTTTCACGATTTGATATACATCAATATTTTAGCACTCATTAATACTAAAGGGTAGCTAAAAAAGCCTCAGAAAAACAGGGGTATATCATGTTAGTGATAATATAGTTACCGCACCGTAAGCCGTGTAGATCCCGTAAGATAAGATCAATAACGCCCCGAAGTTACGAAATATCGACGATTGTTGCAACTTGTGTAAATAGGTTGCGCCAAAGCCCATGAGCAGCATAGCAGGTAGAGTACCAGCGCCAAACGCTAACATGATCAAAGCGCCATTTAACGCGCTCCCCGATACCGCAGACCAAGTTAATGTGGAATACACTAACCCACATGGTAACCAACCCCAGATAAAACCAAAAGGAAGAGCATGGAGCGGGGATTTTAATGGCAGTAAGGATTTACCTGCTGGCGAGATGAACTTCCACAGTTTCTGGCCTATCTTCTCAACATAAAGTAGCCCTTGCCACCATCGACCAATATAAAAAGCCAATAGAACCATAAACACAGCGGCACCTAACCTTAGCCATGTTAGCGCATTGTTCATTGTACTGACTTCAGCGATGGAAGAGATGGCGCCACCAACAATAGCACCTATGATGGCATAGCTTATTAGTCTACCGAGGTTGTAGAAGACAGGGACTAGCTTCGAGCTATTGGCTTGCCCCATAGTAAGCATGGAGGCAATGCCTCCACACATCCCCATGCAGTGTCCTGCACCGATGACACCGATCAGCAAGGCACCTAACCAGTCTGGCGTCATTTGGTCTTGCTCTCGTTTTTCTCGTCTTCGTCGAACAAAATATTGTGACCCTGTCGCTCCAAATCCTCAAACTGATCGCTTTTTACCGCCCAGAGGAAGATTGCAATGGCAACACAAACCAAAACGATAGCAATTGGGATAAGAATATAAAGGCTTTCCATCTTATTTACCTTGTTCTTTGAGCAAGCGTAGAGAGTTAGATACTACAATAATTGAGCTTGCAGACATACCAACAACTGCAAAATAAGGAGCGACAAACCCTGCTACGGCCAATGGCAAGATCAAAATGTTGTAGCCAAGTGACCAAGCGAGGTTTTCGCGGATAATCTTACGTGTTTGCAGAGCGAGCTTACGAGCTTCAAGAATGCGGTCCAACTGATCGCCAAGTAGGACCATATCAGCAGAGGCTTTGGCAACATCTGCACCGCCGCCCATCGCGACAGATAGATGGGCACCCGCGAGGGTAGGGGCATCGTTGATTCCATCTCCAATCATCATGGTCACATCGCTGTCATCGACGTTTTGCAGATACTCAAGTTTGTCTTGAGGTTTTGCGCCTGCAACCACTGTCTCGATACCGATCTCTTTGGCGACTACGTCTGCGTTTGATTGGGAATCCCCTGTGAGCAAAGTGACTTTGATACCCGCCTGCTTAAAGCGCTCGATGAATGTCTTAGATTCTGCTCGAATTGGGTCTTGGTAGTTGAAGGTGGCGACATGTTGACCATCTAAGGACAGATACACGGAGTTAGGTTCCGCTTCTGCTTGCTCCCCCAAGATGAAGCTTGCACTGCCGATCTTGACGTTTTGGCCTTGGTAAGTACCTTGAATACCAGAGCCAATAATGTTTTCTACATCATTTACCTGAACTTCCAAGCTTTGATATGACTTAAAAGCTCTCGCGATTGGGTGGTTTGCGTGGGATTCAAGTGAGGCCGCAATCGCTAAGGCTTCTTCTTTTGACGTATCAGAGAAGGTATTTACTTCGCTGATCACTATGTCGCCATGAGTCAGCGTACCAGTCTTATCAACGATAAGGTGGTTAATCTTACAGAGTGTTTCGAATACGTGCCCTTTACGCAGAAGAATGCCTAGGTTACCCATTCGAGAGGTAGCGCAGGTTAACGCTGTTGGTGTTGCTAGAGATAACGCACAAGGGCAGGTGGCCACTAAGACTGAAAGCATGATCCAAAATGCGTCATCCGGCTTAGTCTGGTGCCAGAAAACCCACGTACCTGCTGCAATTACTAAAATAATCGCTACAAAGTAACGGGCGACAACGTCTGCAATTTGAGCGATTTTCGGCTTCGACAACTGAGCTTCGTCTTGTAAGCGGACAATGTTGGAAATCATCGAGTCTGCTTTAGTTGAAGTTACTTCTAGCTCGAACGACTCTTCGCCATTTAATGTGCCAGCATATACGTAGTCATCGACATTCTTGACCACCGGCACCGACTCGCCAGTTAACATGGATTCATCAATATGGACACGTCCTTTGATGATCTTCCCGTCTGCAGGAACATGCTCGCCCGGAAGAACGCGAATTTGGTCGCCGAGTTTAAGCGTTTTAACAGGAACCTGATCGCCATCTAACTTAGTCGCAATGGCGGGGATGAGCTTGAGCAAGTTACCGCTTGCTGCGGCAGCTTTGCGTCGAGCTCGCATCTCAAGAAAGCGACCTACGAGGAGGAAGAACGCAAACATAGAGATGGATTCAAAGAAGACTTCACCTTGCTCGGTGACTGTTGCTACCAAACTGGCAAAGTAAGCGAAGATCATGGCCAATGAGACAGGCACATCCATGCCTAGCGTTCGACTACGAATACTACGCCATGCATTGAGGTAGAATGGAAGGGCAGAGTATAGCATCACCGGCGTTGCGAAGATTAAACTCACCCAGCGAAAGTAGCTTTTAAATTCAGGCTCCAAGTCACCAAATACTTCAAGATATAGTGCAACAGCCAGCATCATTACTTGCATTGTTGCTAAGCCAGCAATACCTAGTCGATATAGATATTGTTTCATGGACTCATGATAAGCGGCTTCTTGTTTGTCTGCTTCAAAAGGTGCAGCTTTGTAACCGAGCTGATGAATGCTAGAGAGCAGTTCGCTGAGTTTAGTTTGGGTTTTATCCCATGCCAGAATTGCACGGTTTGTCGTGGTATTGACTCGAATAGAGAGAACGCCAGTACGAGTTGAGACTTGCTTCTCTATCAACCACGCACACGCGGCACAAGAAACGCCTTCTAGTGACAAGGTCACTTCGGCTTTGTCTTCGGCGTTTCTAACAAACTCAGACTGAACTTCTTCATTGTCATAATGAATCAGTGCCTGAAGTTGCTCAGGCACTAAATCGGCTTTTTCTGCAGGGGCTGTTCGATACTGGTAGTAGGAAACCAATCCACTATCGACGATAGTCTGAGCTACCGTTTCACAGCCAGGGCAACACATATCTCGTGTTTCACCCAAAATTTCGACTTTGAAATCCGTGTTGGCTGGTACATCTTCACCACAGTGATAACAGGATTTGCACATAGACGCTTCTTAATTGGTTAGTTGTACTGCTGACGATGTTGGGAACTCTACACGGCCTTGGATTAGCCACTTCTCGTCGTGCGGGGTTAGCTCAATAAACCATGGACCTTGAAGCTCACTATCAAGCTTAAGTCGGTACTGACCACTCGCGTCTGATGTAACAAGCTTCGTGAAATCATGGTCAGGGAGAGTTCGGTGAGCAAACATAGCGGTAATTGCTGGGTAATGCTTTAGCTGGCCTTTATCAAACTGAATCACCACGGTGTCGCCTTCGGAGCGAACCGTAGCGTCCAGGCCTAACTCTTTAGTGACTTTGACTCTAGTGATGTCGACGTTAATACCTTTACCTTTCTTGTAATAATCCTCAGTCACTAAGTGAATTGAGTGGTTGGTAAGTATTGCGACTCGAACCAAAGTTAATATAGACACTCCGACCGTTAAGGAGAGTATAAACCAGGGCCAAAACTGCTTATACCAAGGCTTTTCCATACAAAAGTTCTCAATAAAAAAATTAAATAAATTAGGGCTTTAACTGTAAAGGAAAGACGGCCCCTTCAAAAGGGGCCGTTATTGAAATGTTACTTATTATCTGAGTTGCTTAAGCTCCAGACATAAGCTGAAACAAGTTGGACTTTATCTTCGCCCAGAATGTCCTTCCATGCTGGCATTACACCAGAACGGCCATTCATTACAGTTTCAGTTACGTCAGCGCGTGAACCGCCGAATAACCAGTCCTGATCGGTCAGGTCTGGTGCACCAACAGCAGGGTTACCCTTACCATCAGTACCGTGACACGCAGCACACACAACGAAGCGAGCTTTACCAGCTTCGGCTTCACGTGCGTTAACAGAACGTCCAGAAAGGCTTAGCGTGTAGCTAACCACTTCTTTAACGCCTTGTTCGCCTAGCGCGTCTTTCCATGCTGGCATCTGACCGATACGACCTTGCATTACAGTCGTTACGATTGCTTCAGGCTCACCGCCGTATAGCCACGCGTCATCAGTCAGGTTAGGGAAACCTCTCTGACCACGAGCATCAGAGCCGTGACACTGAGAACAGTTCTGTAGGAACAAGCGTTGACCTACTTTTACTGCTTCTTCATCAGCGGCAATTTCTGGAATAGGGCGTAGTTCAGAAGAACCATCAACATATGCTAGACGTTTGAAAGCTTCACCGAAGTATGTTTCTGCATCGTCTAGCTCTTTCGCGTATTGCACAAGTTCTTTGTTCTCTTGAGCTCTAGCGATAGATGCTTTTGATTCTTCAAGCGTTGTTACCAACTGGTCAGAACTCTGCCAGCCAAGTACGCCTTTGAAACTACCCATACCTGGATAAAGTGTGAAGTAAACTGCTGCAAATACGAAAGTACTTACAAACAGATACGTCCACCACTTTGGCAGTGGGTTGTTTAGCTCACGAATACCATCGTATTCGTGACCCATATCTGCACCTTCTTCAACGCCCATTTTATCTTTAAGGCACCAAAACAGTAGTGCAGCACAGCCGACCAGTGTACCGACTGTGATGATGATTATCCAAAGACTCCAAAATGTAGTCATTGCTTAGTCACTCCTTGTTCTTTTGAGGGTGCTTGCTCTTCATCGGCAAAAACAAGGTTCGCAGCTTCATCGAAGCGAGCTTTGCGGTTTTTACCGTAGGCCCACCAAACTACACCTATAAAGCACACGAAAAGCACTATGGTCCAAATACCATGAATAGTACCGATATCCATAATTTCACCCCTTTATTACTTCATTGCGTGACCAAGAGACTGAAGGTAAGCGATGATGGCATCCATCTCAGTTTTACCTTCTACATCTTTAGACGCGTTTGCGATTTGCTCATCAGTGTATGGAACGCCAAACTGATCGCGGAAGATTGTTAGCTTCTTCTCGGTGTTCTTACCATCAAGAACATTGTTAGCCAGCCATGGGAAACCAGGCATGTTTGACTCAGGAACAAGCTCACGCGGGTCAATTAGGTGAACGCGGTGCCACTCATCAGAGTAACGACCACCAACGCGTGCTAGGTCTGGACCAGTACGCTTAGAACCCCATAGGAATGGATGTTCCCAAACACTTTCACCAGCAACAGAGTAGTGACCGTAACGCTCAGTTTCAGAACGGAATGGACGAATCATCTGGCTATGACATACGTTACAACCTTCACGGATGTATACATCACGACCTTCCAGCTCTAGAGCTGTGTATGGGCGTAGATTGTCAACAGGCTCAGTGGTTTGTTTTTGGAAAATAAGCGGGGTGATCTCTACAAGAGCACCCAAGCTGATTGCAAAAACAATAAGAATCGCTAGCAAACCGACATTGCGCTCAACAATTTCGTGGCGATTGTTAGAATTAGAACTCATTCTTTTAATCTCCTTATGCCGGCTGCGGGATAGCTTTTAAGCTATCTTTTGGCGCTGTTACAGTCTTGTACGTATTGTATGCCATTAAGAACATACCTGTTAGGAAGATAAAGCCACCTAGGAAACGTACGAAGTAGAACGGGTAAGAAGCCTGTACAGATTCAACGAAGCTGTAAGTCAACGTACCGTCAGAGTTAACTGCACGCCACATCAGACCTTGCATTACGCCAGAGATCCACATTGCAACGATGTATAGAACCGTACCGATTGTTGCCAACCAGAAGTGCGCGTTGATCATGCTCACAGAGTACATACGCTCTTGACCAAACAGGCGAGGAACTAGGTGGTATACAGAACCGATAGAAACCATTGCAACCCAACCAAGTGCACCAGAGTGTACGTGGCCGATAGTCCAGTCAGTGTAGTGAGACAGTGCGTTAACTGTCTTAATTGACATCATTGGACCTTCAAACGTAGACATACCGTAGAACGATAGAGATACGATTAGGAAACGAAGAATTGGGTCATAACGAAGCTTATGCCAAGCACCAGATAGCGTCATGATACCGTTGATCATACCACCCCAAGAAGGAGCGAACAGTACCAAAGACATCACCATACCAATTGACTGCGTCCAATCTGGTAGAGCAGTGTAGTGTAGGTGGTGAGGGCCGGCCCAAATGTATAGAGATACAAGCGCCCAGAAGTGAACGATAGATAGACGGTAAGAATAAACAGGACGTTCAGCTTGCTTAGGAACAAAGTAGTACATCATACCTAGGAAACCCGCAGTGAGTAGGAAACCTACCGCGTTGTGTCCGTACCACCATTGAACCATTGCATCCACCGCACCTGAATAAATCGAGTACGATTTACCCATAGACACAGGGATAGCCATGCTGTTAACGATATGAAGAACCGCTACTGTGATGATGAAGGCTCCGAAGAACCAGTTCGCTACGTAGATGTGAGACGTATTACGCTTGATCAATGTCCCGAAGAACACGACAGCGTAAGAGACCCAGACCACTGCGATAGCGATGTCGATCGGCCATTCCAGTTCAGCGTACTCTTTGCCTGAGGTCATACCTAAAGGCAGAGTGATAGCTGCTGCTAAGATGATTGCTTGCCAACCCCAAAAGGTGAAGGCAACAAGAGGGCCACCAAATAAACGAGTTTGACAGGTACGCTGCACAACGTAGTAAGACGTTGCGAACAGAGCACTTGTACCAAACGCAAAAATAACCGCATTAGTATGCAGAGGACGTAAACGACTGTACGTCAACCACGGCGTATCAAAGTTTAGCTGTGGCCAAACTAATTGAGCGGCAATCAAAACACCAACGCCCATACCGACAATACCCCATAGAATGGTTACTAGGGTGAACTGACGGACGACCGTATAGTTGTAGTTTTGTTCAAGCTGCTTTTCTTGGCTCATTTGCATGCTTCCAATTTCTAATTAACTACACTTTACTTCCAACACGACACATGTCGTAATGCCACCCAAACCATAAAGAAAATGACGCCGAAACAGTCGGTTAAACTTTCTTGCCGATTTTAATAAAAAAGTGGCATTTTCAGCCGCCAACTATACTGCATTTAACAATTCAATGACAGGGTAGTAACCTTACAGTCGGTCAGGTTTTGACCTTTTATTTTAAAACTTTGAAGTTTGTTACACGGAGAACCCTACCGAATGGCAGCCGAAAAACTCACACGTGGTCGTTTTGCTCAAATAATCATCATGTTAACCCTTTTAATTACTGCGTTTATTTGGCGAACAATGGCATATAAAGAGCAAGGAAATGTGGAATGTGAGTTGAAACCAAGTTGTACTTTTAATGTTAAAAATAGTTCTATCAATGCCGTTTTGGAAGGCTCAAAACTGGTAGTGGAAAAACCGACAGGAAATTGGCAGTTAACCAGTGAAAATTCCCAGCTAAAAGTCGAAAGTAAAGAGAAAAGTTGGGAGGTTGAGCTCTCATCAAAAGAAGATTTTGAACTAACACTTCAAGATCTCGAAGAAGCAAATATTATTGGTGTTAAGTTCCGCCTTTAAATTTTAAATCAATCCAATATACCTAGATTGTCTTTTTGTTTAGATATATTTACTGTTTCTATTTATGGCCATTCGCCCTCTATATATAAGAGCGAATGGCCTTTTTTTTGAGGATTTCTAAGTCAGCAAATCATTATTCACTTTGTGTGATTTTTTCACTGAAATTATCGTAGCTAACGTTAGCTGGTTGATTGGAATGAAAAGCCACCTTTAAGTTCTGTGTTGAGTTATACGGAATAGTGATCAGTGTTGATTCGGCCTCATACTTTATGTCTATAGCGTTAACGAACGACTGGATTGCGTGACTGTTTCTTAATGGCAGTATCAAAGAGACAATTTTAAATGACTCGCTTGTGCCAAGTGACTTTGAAGCGCTAAACCATTCCCTTTCTTCATTGTCCCAAATGTTTCTGGTCAGTTTCACCTCAACGTCTTCATCGGAAGCTTCAAACACCAATAAGGTATCGAGTTGCTGTAGCTCTCCTGAGGGTAAGTCTGTTGGTAACATTTTTTGTTGCCCTTTAAGAAGAACCCAGTTGTTACCTTGTGACGATTTTAGTTGTGGTAATACCTGATAAAGGGCGCCGCCGATATGATCTCCTGAGTAGGTTGGTGTAGTAGATAGCGTGTCTAATACCACTAAAACGCCATTGTGGAGTAACACGGTTTCACGCTTAGCAACCACATCTTCGTATTGGTAGCGGCGATATTTAACTACGCCATAGGCTGCGTCATCAGAGAGTTGTTGTGCACTATATTCTTCAATCTCATAGCCAGATGAAGGTTCATAGTTCATGACTTGCTTAAATCGTTCATTATCACCGGGCGCTGATACTTCTTTTGAAGGATAAGGTGCTGAGGGGTACTCATATCGAGCTGGGTTAATGTATATCCCATTGGTTTTATTGGCTTCAGCCCACCGTTTCATTCTAGTGACAGTATGAGCACCATTAAAGTTGTGATTATCGATACCAGAACGATGGTCATGTGCGGCTTTATGTTGGGTATAGCTCAAATCCATCAACATATAAGGTGCTCTTGGGTGATGCCCAGTTGAAAGTATCAGCTTATCCTGTACATCCACATAGTTGGTATCACCGCGGCCAAGTAATAGTCCGTCATATTCACAACAAGAGGTTATGCGAGGAGTAGTACGAGACGGTACGTCGCCAATGTTTGGTTTAGCTAACTCGATATTGAAAGCATCAATGCCCGCAGGCCAAAGATCTGGTGAATAGTCACCGCCTGAAAATGGACCATGGTCTTGATAAAGAAAAGCCTGGTATTTGCGCGCCATGTAAAGGTAATGAGGATGATGCCACAAGCGGTAGCCCATTTTTAAAACCCATGGGAGGTTAGCCCCAGCAGATATTCTTATCTGACCGGAAGAAATACTCTCCATCGATTTTCCCCATTTCGCAGATTGACCACTCGGCATCACTGTTCTCGAAATACGATCCATGACTCTTAGCAGATGCTCAGACTGAATTACATCCTTTTCAAGGCCATGCCTTAACGCCATATTCAAAATGATTTGGAAGCCGGTGCTGTTGTCGTAGTGTGGTGAGTTGTCACCGTCGTATGACATTTGGGTGACGTTGTGCCAGAAGGAATGAAAAGCTTCTTTCATATTTGGAAACTTGCTCGTGCTTTTGTAGAGCAAAGCTACGGTTGATGCTACGTCCATGGCAAACACTTCTTTATTGTAACCTGTGGTGTAATACGCCCCCTTATAGTAGGGATCGAGCCCTTCGAGGTAGCGAGTAACGAAGCCCTCGAATTGGGTACGGAAGCGTATTGATTCTTCGGTATTATCGTGAAATGCTCCAAGCATATAGAGTCCCCAAGCGTAGTCCATGTAACGACGAATGGGAGTGACTTGCTTAAGGTCGTTGACCTTGCCATCACTCTCAACAATGACTCGCTCAGCTTCGACGCGCGCAAGTTCCCCCTCTGCATAGAATCGACTAACTGTGTCACCTCTCCAATGGGGGAAAAAAGATTCATCAGTTATCAACATGATTAGAGTTCGAAGCGCAGATTTTGAATCATCCTGTTCGTTATTCTTGGCGATCAGCGCATCGATCAGTTGTTGGCTATGACCAAGCCTGTCTTGCTCAAATAAGTAAGCAATATATTGATTACGAATATTCTTGAGCTTTACTTCACGTGTATGGATCTCTTCATCGCTTTCGAAATGAGGTACATAATCCATTGGAAATAGGTGGGGGACAGATTCTGGTTTCTGCCTTGGCGAATTTACTAACTCATCAAGTTGATTTCCATCACTATCTTTTGGCGTTTCTTCCATATCTAAATCGTGGTCGAGGCTGAAGATAAAGCGATCAAGTGCGAAACCTTTTTCCCGGTCTCGGATTGAAAACGTCAGAATCTTTCCTACGTCTTGCTGAGTGACGGTGAAATCATTGTTGACTCGATACCAAAAGAATTTTCCCTCAGAAGGGTTGCTCTGTGGATTGGATTCACCATCACTATCCTGAGATTGACGGCTGCCATGTTGAACAAAATCTCGTCCATCAAATTCGTTCGCGTAGAAAAATGAATCTTCTCCGCCGTAGGAAGACCCATTGTCTTTTTCAAACATAGAGCGTCGGTAATAAAGGCGATAAGTTCCAGGTGTTTGAAAAACGACTTGGTACTCAACGGTTGATTGGTTCATGTCATACTCGTAGCGAAAATCAGCTAGCAAAGCGCGGTTTTCTGAAGCGGGATAGGCTGAATTTGCGGGTAAGACTGAAGTGCCAAATTCGGAGGTGAATTCGTCGATTGAGACAACGTTGAAACCGTCATTGTCTCCGTTGTGCCGAATAATGTTGTGGTAGTCCTCCGCTTCGAACGCGAGGTAGTGCGTGTCAGTATCCTGATAAGAAGGGCTTGCATTGGTCAACCACGCCATGGTGGTTGCGACTAGCCCTAGACTAAGCGTACGTATATTCATCTTCATATGTCCTCTAAGGTTTACTTAGCTTTAAAGGATATGTCGAAGATTCAGAAGTGATTGATTATAAAAAGTTATATCTCCATTTTTATTCAATTCCATGTCACTTATATCTCAGGTCCTGACCTGATACTAAGCAATGGCTATCTAGTTCAAACTCACCATGTAACCATCGTTGGGAGGTGTTTATGGCCTTACTGGATAATCCAATTCAACTGATCGCAGTATTATTTTTTATGTCACTTTTGCCATTGTTTGCGGTCATGGGGACATCATTTTTAAAACTTTCGATCGTGCTGTCCATGTTGCGAAATGCTCTGGGTATTCAGCAAATCCCGCCTAATATGGCAATTTATGGTTTAGCGCTAATTCTGACAATGTTTACGATGGCGCCTGTTGGTTTAGCTATTCGAGATAATTTGGCCGCGCATCCTGTGGATTGGGCGTCACCGGAAGTGTTTAGCCAAATCAGTGATCAGATAATCGCGCCATATCATCAATTTCTCAGCCACAACACCAGTGATACCCAAATTCAGTTCTTCTCTGAGATTGGGCACAAAATCTGGCCTGAACAATACCAAAGCGAACTATCCAAAGATTCACTGCTGGTTATGGTCCCGGCGTTTACCATGAGCCAATTGATTGAAGCATTCAAAATTGGTTTCTTGCTTTATTTACCGTTTGTCGCCATCGACTTAATCGTTTCTAACATCTTGCTAGCGATGGGCATGATGATGGTATCGCCAATGACGATTGCTTTACCATTCAAGCTATTGATTTTCATACTAATGGGTGGCTGGGACAAACTGATTGGCCAACTGATGGGGTCTTTCTCATGAACGAAGCGGTGATTATCCATTTTACGTCTGAATTGCTTTGGTTGGTTCTCATTCTTTCCTTACCTGTAGTCGTTGTGGCTTCTGCCGTGGGGATTCTGGTGAGTTTGTTTCAGGCACTGACGCAGATACAAGACCAGTCTTTGCAATTCCTTATTAAATTGGTGGCTGTCTGCATCACACTTGCCGTGAGCTATCACTGGATGGGGAGCACTCTGCTCAACTACGCCGGACTGGCTTTCGACCAGATTGGATACATAGGGGGCTAAATGGCAACCCTGATGCAATATGTTCCGATTCTAGCACTTTGCATGATGCGACCACTGGGCATGATGATAATGCTACCGCTTTTCAAAGGTGGAGCGATGGGAAGCGGGTTGATTCGCAATACACTGGTACTGATGTTTGCATTGCCCATCATCCCGATGATGCAAGCTCACCCAGTTGACTTTGTAGCTAAATCATTGACAGAACTAGTATTAATTTACGGTGAAGAGCTCTTAATTGGCCTGATTGTTGGTTTCTGTGCTGCCATTCCATTCTGGGCGATTGATATGGCCGGGTTTGTTATCGATACAATGCGCGGTGCATCGATGTCGACGGTACTCAACCCGTTGATGGGGTTACAATCCTCAGTGTTTGGTATGTTCTTCACACAGATACTCGGAGTGTTATTTCTGGTATCTGGTGGTTTTAACGCCTTGTTAACCGCTCTATACCAGTCCTATACCGTGTTACCTCCTGAGTCAGCCTTGTCTTTTAATCAGGACCTGCTGTCATTTATCAGCCAACAGTGGCAGATGATGTCTGACATGTGCTTGAGCTTTGCACTGCCTGCAATGGTCGTCATGATCATGGTTGATGTTGCGCTTGGCTTGGTTAACCGGTCTGTTGAGCAACTCAACGTTTTCTTCCTATCGATGCCCATAAAAAGCATTTTAGTCGTCTTTCTACTTTTGGTGAGCATGCATTTCGCACTGTCTCACTACCTCAATCAAATAAATCAGTTTGAAAGCAACATCTCAACGCTGTTCCAATTATTTAAGGGCTAGGTATGGCTGAGAAAACCGAAAAACCAACCCAAAAACGCTTACGTGATGCGCGAAAAAAAGGCCAAGTCATCAAAAGCAATGAGATTGTGACAGGCTTTCAGATGGCGGTGATTCTCGGTTACTTCATTATTGAAGGGCAGGGCATGATGGAGGCGATTTGGAAAATGATCGATCTCGCCATTACTTCTATCGATTTGCCACTTAAAGTGGCGGCAGAAACCGTTGTTGCGGCGTTTGTTTATATCCTTATTCAATTTATTGCTGGGTTGGTCTTTATTTTGTTGATTACCGTCGCGTTTAGCTGCATGGTTCAGACGGGGCCGGTTTGGGCGTCTGAAAGCTTAAAACCAAGTTTTAACAAAGTGAATGTCATCAACAATGCAAAGAACATCTTCTCAATGAAAAGCTTGTTTGAGCTGTGTAAGAACATGCTCAAGATTTTGGTTCTCAGTCTGGTCTTTTATTACCTGCTGCATCAGCATGTGAATATGTTCCAGTATTTACCTACATGTGGTGTAGATTGCGGTGTTGAGATCATTTTCACTCTGATCAAATGGTTATGGGGCGCCTTCCTTGTTTGTTACCTTGTCTTTTCCGTTGGGGATTACGCTTTCGTCCATTTCCAGACAATGAAACAGCTCAAGATGTCGAAAGAAGACACTAAACAGGAATACAAAGAAACAGAGGGTAACCCTGAAGTGAAGCAGAAACGTCGCGAACTGCAACGAGAAACAGCGAACGGATCGTTGGTTTCCAATGTGAAAAAATCGACAGTCATTGTCCGAAACCCTACACACATTGCGGTATGCCTATATTACCAACCGGGTGAAACACCGTTGCCGTTAGTTTTAGACAAAGCGCAAGAACATATGGCCCTACATGTTGTTGAAATGGCGGAGAAACATGAGGTTCCGCTGGTTGAAAACATTCCGCTAGCACGTGCCTTGTATCATCAAGTTGAGCCCGGTCAGGTCATTCCCGAATCATTGTTTGAGCCTGTTGCTGAGTTACTTCGCGTGGTGATGAACGTCTCTTACGACGATGGAGAAGACTAAACGCGCCCTGCGATCTGCCTCGTTATGAGAACCCATGTCACTTAAATGAAAAACGCCCTTGATAACTTCACGTTGAATGATAGATTGAATATCGATAACAACAATAAATTCGTAGCAGTTTGGTTATATTGAACCTTATATGCATCGATTTCTGACGTGGAGAATGACGATGACATTTGGCGAGTATTCACATTTAAAAATCTTGGTCGTGGATGATCATGACCTTATATTCGACGGTTTAAAAAGCTGCCTTTCTCCATATCCAAATTTGGAGTTAGTAGGATTCGTGACAGATGGGCTAGGGGTATACGAGGAGTGTCTTAAGCTCAAGCCTGATATGGTTTTCATGGACCTTAACCTACCGGGCATGTCCGGTGTCGAGGCAATTCGACAGTTACGTAAACGTTGGCCGGATATGATGATCATCGTATTGACGGCCTCTGAAGAAGAGCGCAAAGCACGAGAAGCGTTAGATGCCGGTTCAAACGGTTACGTTTTGAAAAATGGTTCTAAGAGTACACTGCTCGCAGCAATAAAGAGCGTGACACGAGGTAAGAGTTTCCTCGACCCAGCTTTGGACGCCAAACATATTGAGGCACTAAGTGGTGTTGAAGAAGGGGATATCCCGGTTTTAACGCCGCGGGAAAAGCAGGTTCTCAAATTGATCTTCGAAGGTAAACGTAATCGAGATATTGCTGAAGCCCTGTTGATTGGTCTAAAAACCGTAGAAACCCATCGGATGAACATTATGCGTAAGCTAGACGCGCACAATGTTGCCGATTTAATGAAATGGGCCCATAGGATGGGTATCTAACTTAGATACAGTTTAACGAAACGGCGAATTCAGCCTTTACTGAATTCGCCGTTTTTTTAATGCTTAATTGGTTAGGCACAAGGTTGTGTGTTTAACCCTTTTACAAACCGAGTCTGACAAAGCCAAAGCACGGGTAAAACGCAGAGTGCAGTCGTGATGATATCTGAAAACGTATGATAGTGTTGGTACATCATCAAAATGGCATAGGCGATCATTGAAGCCACGCTTACCCATTTTAGTGCTTTGCTATGGGTAAACAGATAGGTGACGAACACCAGTGCTAACGCAGTGTGGGTGCTATAGTCCATCCCGAATGAAGGCCAAATTTGGAAATAGTTATCTGCAAACATCAGTGCATAGATGTACAGCGTTGATACTAAAGTTGCGAGCAGCTGCTTAGTACTGGTTCTCAAACCAGACCTAAAACTCGTAATCAGGATTACGATCAGGCTAATGCAACCTATAAGTGGAATGTAGGCATCAGCAATTGCATCCCATTGTTCGTATGTCATATTTTTCTACTTCGCTATGAACGTGATTGATAGTTTTCTAAAGCGAGGAGCAGCGGATCAAGTTCTTCGCTTTCAATATGATTAGTTTGCTCCAATTGCTTTTCTAGATCGGCAGCAGCGCTCGAAACATCATTGATACCAGCGAGACCAGCACTTCCTTTTACGTTATGTAATATGTCTCTGAGTTCTTGCCAATTCTGATCCGCTAAACTCTCGCGCGCGGCTTGAGCCATATCTTTGAAGTGATTGGCGAGTCGTTGGGTAAATTCCTCTTCAGCAAAATCCATGATAGGGGTATCTGAGTCGGTATTGATGTCCGGCTGCATGTCGCGATCTATCTGAATCTCTGCTGCGATATCAAGAGCTTTTGCCAGCTCCTTCAATGAAACAGGTTTGGTGAGATAGCCGTTCATCAGGTGCATAGACTGATCGTGTTCCGAGTGATTGGCGTTCGCCGTTAACGCCATAATAGGGCAGTCGGTATCGAGAATAGCCTCGCTTTCACGCCAGAGTTGCGTCGCTTGATAGCCGTCGATGCCTGGCATACGAATATCCATTAATACTAGATCGAAGATATGGCGTTCGCCGGTTTGCAACGCTAGCTCACCGCTCTCCACGCAAATCACTTCTTGGCCTAGTTCAACCAACATTTTGGTGAGGATATCGCGATTGGTTTCAACATCATCAACCAAGAGTACTTTCAATTTCCAAGGCAACATTTCCTTGGCGGGAACGGTGGTTTTCTCGGTTGAAATACCATGCTGAACTTCGTACAAACGCTTCCAAAGTCGCCAAGGCAGATAATTGAGTTCATCATTTTGAAGTGATTCCGAGTGTTTATCGACACATTCACCGCCCCAAAGTGAAATCTGTGTATGTAGATTTTCTGGCGCATCAATGACGCCTTGTTTAAGGCGTAGTCGCATTCCAGGTTCAGTCAGTGGCATAGCAAAAATAAATGTTGAACCGACACCAAGCTCACTTTTCAAAGACAAGCTACCGCCCATGATACTGGCGAGTTTGCGAGAGATAGGTAACCCCAGTCCGGTACCAACCTGATGCTGGGAAGATTGTCTGAATGGTTCGAAAACTTCATCCAGCTTATTAGCTGCAATACCGGGCCCTGTATCTTCGACAGTGAAATATAACATGTCATCTTTGCTATCAATGTAGAGGAAGATGTGTCCTTGCTCTGTGAACTTTGCCGCGTTGCCGAGTAGGTTAACCAGTACTTGCCTTACTCGGATTGGGTCGAATATGCAGCTTTCAGGAATGTTATCGGCAACAACGGTTTTTAACTCAACAGGCTTGTTGATGACATTAGATTGAATCGTCAGCATCGCTTCATCGACTACTTTGAGAAGGGGATTGCTAGCAAGATTAAGCTCAATCTGATCTGCTTCAATTCTGGAGAAGTCGAGCAGGTTGTTAATGATGCTGAGTAGGGATTTAGCACACGTATAAGCCGTATTTCTTAAGTCAGCTTGTTGTTCATTCATCTGAGTATTGCGAAGTAACTCAAGCGAACCCGTGATGCCATTCAAAGGCGTACGTAGTTCATGGCTGATGTTGGTCAGATGCTCGCTTTTTCGAGCAGTCGCCTTTTCAGCCAGTTGTTTTGCATGAGCAAGTTCAACGGTTCGTTGTTCAACTTTAGACTCAAGCTCGTCATAGCTGGATTTAATCGTATCGAGCAACATGTTGTAGGCGCGAGCGATATCGCCAAGTTCATCTTTCCTAGATTCTGGTAAGCGCCTTGAAAAAGTTGGCTGACGGTCACTTTTAATGATGCCGACAAATTTACGGATGGTTTGGGCGAGTGATTTCCACAAGATCCACAGCATGACCAGAATCATTACAGCGAAAGAGACCAGTGACCATTTGAGCTCGTTGTAGAACGGTGTGTAAGCCATCTTCTCAATTCTTGATTTGGGTACCATGGAAATCTGCAACCAATCGGGGCCATCGATGAACTTACTGACGACATAATAATTGTCGGTTTCAAAAAACTCTCCGACATTTTCTACGCCACCGGCTTTCATGATTTGGCTATTCAACTGAGCTTTGGTTGGTTCGTCCGGTTTAGACTGACCATGAAACGGTACAACGCCTTCTGGTGTAAGAAATACATTTTGGTCGCCTTTGGTATAAACATTGGAGACAGTGACGACGTCTTTAATGTCAATTGCGAAGCCAACCTGACGCGCCATCTCATCTTCCGGATTTAAGGTGTAACTAAGGAGAATGTAGACGCTGTTTCTACTGGCATCGTATTTGGGTTCACTCCAGCGAAAACCGTCTTCCGTATCAAGTTGAGAAAGGTCGATGATCTCATTGACTCGTTGATCAAGGTGAGAACGTTCAATTTCTGAAGCAGCATAAATAGAGACTTGCCTGTCCGGCTCAATAATGAAGCTATCTACATAACGTTGCTGGCCTGCGATGCCAAAGGTTTGTAGCGCCCAAAGTTGTTTGCGCTCTATAGGTAGATTGGTATCACCGATATTGAACTGATGAGCGACCAATTCAGCGTTAGAGTCTACTTCGATAGTCTGGAACTGCTCAAGACGCTGCTCAAATTGCTCGGTATCATCCTTTGCTTGAGCGAAAAGACTACGATTCATCTGCGCTCGAATCTCACTGATTTGGTCGTAACTCTTCAGCGTTTGCTTTAAGGTTCCGTTGTAGGTGTTATCGAATGCATTTATCTGAATCAGTACCCATAGACCGACAAACACCGATATAAAAGCAATGGTGAGTTTGGTAACCAGTGAAGAATTCCAACGAGTTTTCATGTCTACTCCTGTAGTCATTGATTTTTAACGCAATCATTTCAAGATTCGCTCTTTCTACCTTAGCGTGAAGCATCACGTAAGATCCATCTTTACCTTGATGTAGATAATAAAACTTTTCCCCTCAGGTGAGACTAAGGTGTTCACCTGATACCGAACAAAAACCTCTCGATACATACTGAATTCGAAATCAGAGAAAGAGGTTCTCAATGATCGAACGTTTAATTGCGATGGGGTATCTGGATACGGATAGCGCATCAGATGACAGCCAGTGGCAAGGCCAATGCGCAAGCAGAAGACTTCGATGGTTGCAGTCAGAGCATTACGTGACGATCGGTATGCAAATTGAGCCACCACAAAACCGCCTTTGGTCAACGCAAGCGTCTCTTGTGCTCGCTGTATGTGAAGAAGGCTGGGATTGCAGCCTAGAAAATCGTGATGATGAGTGGGTATTGTGGCGCTGCTACCCAAATAAGCTTGACGACGAAGCACTGATTTCCTCTATAAAAATGCAACTGGCACTGTCCAGATATCTGGAGCAAGAGTTGTTGAAGCCTGTTCCAGCCAGCAAACCTCGTATTTGGAGGAGCAAACTATGAAGAAATTACTATGCTGGTTACTTCTTTTTACGATCAACTTTGCTCATGCTGAACCGATATCAGCGGTTCAATGGCATGGGGAACCGTTTGTATTCTATAGCCGTGGAACGCCTTTGAAGTCAGTGATTGAAGAAGTGGGCAAGAACTATGGAATCCCAATGGAAGTGAGCAGCCAGATTAGCGAGTCTTTCAGTGGTCAAATCGATGGTCAGACACCAAAACAGATCCTAACCATGCTTGCGCAGCAGTACGGCTTAGTCTGGTACTATGACGGGGATTTATTGCATGTTAACAAGGCGAGAGAGGTCACCAATGAGGTAATTTCTCTGTCTTCACTCTCTAATCAGGAAGCGACTCGCTACATCGCGAAAGCGGGTTTTATTGACAAAGTAGCATGTGAGGTAACATCGATTTCAGGCTTGCACGCAATCCAAGTCAATGGGGTTCCGGCATGTGTAAATACAGTGAGTAAGTATGTTCAGCAACTGGACAACGATTCTAAGCAACATGCGCAATCACAGAAGTCGGTCAAAATATTCCCACTGAAATACGCGTCTGCAACAGACACCGTATATAGCTACCGTAGCCAAGACGTTACGGTACCAGGTGTGGTCTCTGTGCTCAAACAAATGGAGCAAGATGAAGGACCTGATGCCAGTAATCAAGGCACAACTAGTTTTTCAGCAGACTCGCGCCAAAACGCAGTGATCATTCGAACCAACAAGATGGATATGGCGATGTATGCTTCGTTGATAAAGCAATTGGACATCACGCCAACCATGATTGAAGTTTCGGTCACCATTATTGATGTTGACACTTCGGACTTTAATCAACTTGGTATCGATTGGTCTGCCGCCGCGAAATTTGGCGGAGGGAGTGTCACCTTCAACCAAGGTAGCTTGAGCAGCGATAACTTCTCGACGGTGATTGGCAACACCGGGAACTTCATGGTTCGACTCAATGCACTGGAGCAGAACTCAAAAGCAAAAGTGCTATCAAGACCTTCAGTTGTCACACTCAACAATGTTCAAGCTGTGTTGGATAAAAACGTTACCTTCTATACCAAGATTGAAGGAGAGAAGGTAGCCAAGTTGGAATCCGTAACTACAGGTTCGCTTTTAAGAGTGACACCAAGACTGGTCAATGAGAACAACTTTAAAAAAGTGATGCTGTCACTAAATATTCAAGATGGCCAACAAGCAAAGCCCGTGAGTAGTAAAGATCCATTACCTCAGGTTGAGAACTCAGAAATTGCAACGCAAGCCACACTAAAAACTGGTGAGAGTCTATTGTTGGGCGGTTTCGTTCAGGACAAAGACCATACCGTAGAAAACAAAATTCCATTACTGGGTGATATCCCACTACTAGGAGGACTTTTCCGTAGTACAGACCACAGCAAACAAAGCGTTATGCGTCTGTTCCTAATTAAGGCAGAACCCGTCAATCAATAAGTGGGAGTGGCTATGGAAAATAGTACCAAACTCTTATGGCTCACAGGCCCAATGCAAGGTAGAGAGCTGAGATTACCTCAGGGCGATCTCTCAATGGGGCCTAGCGGTGACATCATGGTGCCACTTGCTGAGCGTGAGTTATTGAATATCAGGGTTGATGAAAAAGGTGTGTTTGTCAGGGATACAGTTAAAGTCTGGGCAAATGGCTCTCTGGCAAATACCGAAGAAGCCTTACCGATGGGAGAACCGATAGAAATTTGTGGTGTCGGCCTGGTTATAGGAAAGGCAGAGCAAGCATTAGAGTGGCAAAAGTTACCGGCGCATGTAAAAACCAGCCAAAGCAGATGGAGAAAGATGGTGTTGCTGGCAATGACACTGATTACCATCGTTCTAATGGCATTTACCTTGATGTTACCGGCTAAAACACAACCCGTGTTCGACCCGCAATTATGGTTACAACACCAACTCAATGTTCCGGCATTACATCAGGTTGAAGGAAACTGGAGCCCTGATGGAGTAGTGACGCTGACAGGTTACTGCGACAACTCAACCGCCATGGCCAAGTTAAAAGAAGGGTTGAAACTGCATTCGATACGTTTCACCAACTCCGCGGTTTGTACCGATACATTGATCAGCAACGTTGAGTCGGTATTGAGCGCAAATGGTTATCAGAACATCAATGTTCTTCCATCACGAAGAATGGGTGAAGTCAGAATTTCAGGTGCGATTCAATCTGGTGAAAAGTGGGACAAAGTGACTCGTGAATTAGAACAAGTTCAAGGGCTTAAACACTGGCAAGTGGCAAACGATATTGGTGGCTATGTGCAAAAATTCATTGAAGCACTTAGAGACAAAGGGCTACTTCAAGGCCTGATGGTGGAACGTCGTCAAGACAGCATCATGGTAACGGGGCAGTTTCAAGATGATGTCCGCAGTCAGATTCGCCAGGTGAGTAGTGAGTTGATGGCGAACACAGGCCAAAGCATTGATGTCCGATTTGAGAACATCCCAGTAAGGGACAATTTATCCCGTTATCTGTCTGGGCAAATCGTCAGTTTTGGTGGTAACAGCAGCCACCCATTTGTGGAGCTTAGCAACGGAACTCGACTTAAATTGAACAGCAAACTCGATAGCGGTTATGTGGTAAGTCACATTGATTTGAAAGGGCTAGACCTCAGTCGAGATGGCGAACTTATACACATACCATTCATTTTATAGGAGGCGTTATGGCTCGAATTACACAACTGGAATCCACGCTTAAGGAGAATCCTGAAAGCAAAGACGAATTGATTTCTCAGTTAGAAGCGGCTCGAAATGAGTTGAATAAAGGATCAAAACAGACTGCGGAAAGTCTCTACCATGCCATTTACGCTGCTCAAGACGTGATCAGTATTTTGGCTAAGCGATATCAGTAACAAGCTCTATACATCAAACGAACTCTACCGTACCACTTTAAAAACCGGAGAAAATTATGGATACATTCAACGACATTAAATCCGTAATGGATGACCTCAACAGCCGTCGCAGTATGCTTGCTGAACAAATGAAGGAATTCGAACAACTGCAGAGTGAAATTCAGGTTTTGGTCGAAAAATCTGCGCATGATCCAGATGCACGTAGAAAATTAGAAAAGCTGAATCAGGCATTTCCCGAGGGTTTTCAAAACTCTCAGCAAGCCATTATGTCGAAAGTGACCCAGCTTGAGAGCAACTTTAAAAGCTTGGAGGAAGGGCTCAAAACCATGGGAGATTCCGAAGATCAGCAGCCGGAATCATCTCCTAAGCCCAAAAAACGAGTGTTAAAGAAATATATGTAACTCTCTAAAGTTCATCTCTTATTCGTCAATGACCACTGTGGTCCCTTACCGGTATAGCGATATTGTTATGCCGGTTTTTTTGTAACTGTTTTAATATTTGAAAATATATTCAACAAACTGGTCGAACCACCAATTTGTACTGGTTGGGGATATTAGAAATCAAAAGATCAAACGGGCGGTAATATAGAATTACAAACTGAGATGCTAAATGGTGATTTTCCAATTTAGAACCCAGCTTGTAGTAATAACCTATTAATAAGAGGAAAATATTATGGCTGTTAATCTTAATGATACATCAGGTACTCAAGGTACTAGCATCATCAACTCTCAACAAAGTGAAGATATTAAAAATACTATTGCATCACGTGGTGACACTGTACTGTCCGGTGGTATCGCTGTGCTGTATATGTTCATGAATCTACTGTCTGAAATGGCTGACGCCAAATACTCTCAGATGCAGAAAAAATCTGAAGTGTCACGTACCGCTCAGGACATGGCAAACCGTGTCGATGAAAAAGTCGCGGAAGCTGCTAAAGAAGGCGATAAAGCGACAAGACAACTGTCTCCTGAAGTAATTAACTACATGAGAGACAACGGGTTCACCGTCGATGGCAAGACCATTGATAAATACCTAGAAGCTAACGGTAAGGACCTAGATCAGGGCAAACTCAAAGCGGTTAAAGCCTCGCTAGAAACCGTATCGAATCGAGCGTCAGATTTCGTTTCACAATCTCAACTTCAATTACAAAAATTGATGCAGACATACAACGTGACCGTCAGCCTTTTAAATAGCATGCAAACCATGTTGGCTGAAATGAATAAATCCATCGCTCAGAATATTCGCTAATTATTTAAACGATAAATCTGTTCAATAAAATAATAGTAAGGAGTTGTTATGCTTCAAGTTGATAACAGCGTGAGTGCTCCTTTGTCTAAAGAAAATGACAAAGTAGAAATTGAAAATGCTATTAAAGGCGATAGCGTATTATCAGGTGGTGCTGCGGTATTATATTTATTCATGAATCTTCTGTCTGAATTAGCTGATGCTAAATACGGTCAGATGCAAGCCAAAGCGGATGTATCTCGCTCTGCTCAGGACATGGCAAACCGTGTTGACGAAGTGATTGCCCGAGTTGCTAAAGAGGGCGACAAAGCAACAGGTCAGCTACCACCTGAAGTCGTGAAGTATATGAAGGACAATGGTTTCTCAGTCGACGGTAAGTCTATTAGTGACTACCTCAAAACCAACGATCCATCAGCTAAATATCTCGACAAGTTGAAAGCAAAAATTGACGCCAGTGGCCCAGAGGGTATGCAGTCATACAGCTGGCAGGACGTTGTGACTTATATGGATCAACACGGTATTAAAGTTGATGGAAAGCGGGCTTGCGACTACATCTGGAGCCTACCTGAAGTGGGCTATATGTCTGGTCAGCGTATCAACAAAGAACACATGCAGCACATCGCAGACACTCTGCAAGCAGCCGGTGGCCTAGATCAGGGCAAACTCAAAGCGGTAAAAGCGGCACTCGACACAGTCTCTAACCGTGCATCCGACTTCGTTTCCCAATCACAGCTACAGCTTCAGAAAATCATGCAAACCTACAATGTCACTGTCAGCCTGCTGAACAGTATGCAAACCATGCTGGCAGAGATGAACAAGTCCATTGCTCAAAACATCCGATAGGGGGCCGTTATGGTAGAGAAAGACTTTGAAACCTTGCAGACATTCTTGCAACAAGGCGGTTCGTTAAAAATGTTGGCTGACGTTGAAGAGAAAGATCTCGATCTTCTGTATCGATACGGAACCCAGCTAATGAACTACGGGGATTACGAAGGTGCCAAGCGAATCTTCTATTTACTAATGAAAATTGATCAGTGGAACTTTGATTACTTCTTTGCACTAGGCACATGTTGCCAGCAACTCAAAGAACACGAAGAAGCGATTTTCTGTTTTGGTCGTGCAGGCATCATCAAAGTGGAAGACCCTCGTAGCCCTTACTATGCAGGCAATAACTATCTGGCTGTTGGTAATAAAGAGTACGCCATTAAATCCTACAAAGCGGCATTACGCGTATGCGATTGTCACCCAGACGGAGTTTGGGATGAAATAGCCGAGAAGGCCAACAAAGCCTTAGCTCAATTTACTCAGGAGGTGCATCATGACTAGTGTTAACTTCAATACCCAAATGCCAGTAACGGGCACTTCGGAAACTGAGCGTCTTGATAAAAGTAAGGAAACCAAAGCACGTTTGCCTTCGTCTGGAACACCGGGTGGTCTTGTTGATGTAATTGACCGCGAAACAAAAACGGGCGTGGTCAGCTCAGACATAGCAAGTCAGGCATTGCAGCGCGTACTATCGGCATTTCACAAGGGTGACAACGTCACAGTAAGTCAGCTAGAAAAAGCTTCCATGAACGACATGGTTCTTATGGCAGCCAATCTAGGACTTAAAACCTTTGGTGATACAGCGAATGCAGCAGCTAAAGCCAGTCGACTAATGACGGATACTCAAGCCGTACTCCGTGATCAGCAAGTCAAAGAGTTCCAGGAACAGCTCGCTAAGCGAATCGAGCAAGCAGAGAAAGCCCATAAAGGCGGTATCTTCGGTGCGATCTTCGACTGGATTGTCGGTGCTGTGGAAGCCATTGTCGGCGTATTCAAACTGATTGAAGGTGCCGCGCGAATAGCCGTAGGAGATGTTGCAGGTGGGGCATTGGATATGGCTAGTGGCGCGGCTTACCTCACTGCAGGCATTGCCGGAATGGTCAAAGCCGCTGCGGAAACGGCAATTCTGTGTGGAGCGGACAAAGAGAAATGTCAGAAAGTCATTGATGTCGCCGGTAAAGTGCAGTTGGGTGCCGAGATCGTGGGCATGGCACTGGATATCTTCCAGGCAGGCCGAGCTATTTCAGCCACTCGCTCTATCGCCAAAGGCACAGAAACGGCAATGAAAGAAGCCGCACCGAAGCTAGTCGAAAGTATCGGTAAAGGCTCCACTCAGGAAGTCACAAACATTGCGCAGCAAGTTGGTAAACAAGTCTCCGAACAAGTGGCAGAGCAGGTCAGCAAACAGTTAATGAGTGGCGTCAGCAAGGGCGTAGAGCAAGTCGCGGAACGGGGTGGTCAAATCGCTAAGTCTTTAGGTAAAGCATTCAGTGAAGAAGCGATCCAGCAACTTGTGACTAAATCGGTAGAAAAAGCGGCAACTGCGGCCATCGAGAAAGGTGCGCAGGTTACTGCCCAAGAGATCACTAAACAGGTCACTACTATGGTACGCAATGAAGTCATCAAAACCGTCATCAAAGCGTGTACCTATACCTCACTTGATCTTATTCGTGCATCAGCCGGGTCTGGCAAAGCCATCACCAGCGGCATTGTGACTGAAGAAAAAGCCAAACTTCAAAAACAAATTGAAGATTTGATCCTGAAACAAAACCTGATGGAGTTCTGCTACGACTGGTACGACAAAGCCAAAGAACAGCAATCCAAAACCATCAAAGATTTAGTTGATAAACAAGGCGACACCTTAGATGGTGCAAGCAAAGTGATCAATGAAACAGGCATGTTACAGGCTCGCATTGCCACATCAGCAGTGTAGCTAAGGGGGAAATTATGAGTGAAGTACAAGTTTCAAATAACGCACCAGCGAATGCAGCAAGCTCTACGAGCTACGACCATGATGTCTCTGGCAGTGAAGCGATGGATGCGATTGCTCAGCTTAACGAACTGATTGTCAAACTGGCAGAGATCTTTAAAAAACTGCGCAACGTGCTTCAAGAGTATAACCAGAAGCAGCAATTACTTGGATGGGATGTGCAAAAAGCGTCGATGGACACTAAACGAGATGCAATTAAGAGTGCTTTTGAATCTGCAGCTTGGTCAGGTGGCTTACAGATCCTGTCAGGAGTCGTTGGTATGGTCGGTGTCGGAGCAACGTCAAAATTTGGTGAAGGCGCGACACACCTAGGTCAGGCACTCGGAAAAAGTGTTGATGGGGCTGGCTCTATGGTTTCAGCTTCCATTACTAAAGACGCTGAGATGGAAAAAATGGACGGCGAATTCAAAGCAATGAACGCCCAAAACTACGCCAAAAATGTAAACGAACTCAGTGATAAAGCACGTCAAATCTCAGAGCAGATGCGTTCATTGGTCAAAGAGTTAGTTGAACTTCATGGGCGCATCGCATCAGCGGTTCACAACTAATCCGTTCTTTACGTAAACCAAATGTAGGGCACCGTTCATTCGGTGCCTTACCGATGATGGAATATCTCATGACAAATACAAATTTCCTTCCAGTCGACATTAATCAAGTTGCCGAATCCATCCAGGACGTCGTTAACGGGCATAAAACTCTGGCGCAATTAAATGGTGTTGAAGAGTCAGAATTAGATCTGGCATATCAAAGCGCACTGGAGCGATATCAAGAAGAAGATATGCCCGGTGCTCTGACACATTTTACTTATCTGGTTATGAACAATCCTTGGCGACGCGAATACATGTTTGGTATGGCCTCCACGCTGCACGCGTTAGATCAATTTGAACATGCGCTGATCTTCTACGGTTATTCGACCTTAATGAATGCATGTGACGCTGGGGTAACCTTCAGAATCGGTCAATGTTATCTATCGCTGGAAAAGCAGCCAGAAGCGATAGATGCGTTGCACACCTGTATTGAGCAAAGCTTTATTATTCCGGAGCAACCGGAGATTCGTGCGCTTGCTCAGTCATTACTCGATGAGATTACTGATTAACAAGTAGTAGGAGTATTACCATGCCAATAGAGATCTCTTCTCAACAGCTTGCTGGCCTCAATTATTTAGACTTAGAGATGCCGAAATCTTCCCCTAAGCAAGAGGCAAGAAGCTTTGATATTTCACAAGTGCCTTTACAAAACCAAGCGGATACGGTCGATCATCTAGATTTAGCCATCACACCAGCTCAGAAAGAGTATTTAAGCAATCATGAAACCTCGACGACAGAATCCAAACAACTGCTCGAAAAATCAACGGCTCTCTATGATCAGGCTAAGAAAGCTGGGGTAGACGTAGCAAAATGTACATTCTTTAAAGAGCTGTTTAACGTTGCGATAGCGGGAGTGGGACTAGGGCTGGCTATTGCTGCAACTGTCTTTAGTGGTGGACTAGGAGTGCCACTTGTCGCTGCGGCGGGAGTGGCATTTGCGCTAGCGGTTTCCGATGCAGGCTGTGCAGCCGCAGATTGGTATAGCAAAGCGCATGGTGGTGAAGGGCTGAAAATGGGCTCAGATACCATCTCGAATTTAACGTATAAACTGCTTGAAAAAATGGGTATGAATGATGACCGAGCGCAGTACTGGTCCAAAGCCACCTCGGCTGTACTAAGACTTGGGCTGACAATAGGCACACTATTCGCTGGCACTGTTTCTGTGCCGTCAGTACTTGGTACGGCGGGCAGTGTGATGTCGACGACTAAGCTAGCCAAACTTGGGGCTGGTGCAGCAGGGGACAAGATACTGGGCTTTAACTTAGACAATACCAAGAAGGCGAAGGAAAAAGCGGACAACGAACTCAAACAGCATAAAGATAAGATCAAATCCCAACTTACAGTTGAAGTGATGTCTGGCGCGACGTCTATGAGGACGTCGGCGATGTCTAGTAAAATCTCTGGCCTGTCTACGAAGGTGTCTGGCTTGTCTGATGAGTTGACCTCAGTCAAGCAAGAGCGGGATGATCGTACCCGTGAAGTTCAAGACAAAGACGAAAAACTTCACCTAGCTAGTGAGAAAGCTAAGCAACAGGAGCAGTCTCACGCAATGTTGTTGGCCGCGAAAAATGCGGCTAATGCTTCGTTAAGAAAGGATTTAGAAAAGAGAAATCACGTCATTGATAACTTTCAACAGAAACTAAATCAATTGATGCTTTCAGATGATGTGAGCCCTGATATTCGTCAACTTGCTCTTCTGCTTCAGTAAATAGTGAAAGATAGGAAATCAATCTGGGCTAAGAATAATCTCGCCCAGATATAATCTCGCCAGATTGCTCTAACTCATTCTTGCCCCAAACCTTTTATAGGCAGTTAGCTCTTCGATAAAATGGGATAATGTGCAGCCCGCCCATAAAAATCACCCACGTAGCGATAAGTGCGGTAATAGTCCGCAGCCAAATTACGAAACCACCGTTCCGCACTTATTTCTTAATTGTTCAACAAGGTTGCTGCACAACTGTTTTTAGCTCCAGAGATGACAAAGCCACGGCAATGCCTATGGCTTTATAAACAGCTACAGAATGTTTGTCATTGAAGTTGAAGAGGGAACACATTCGGTGTGCAAGGCTGGGAGTGGCAAGTATCTGGGCTCATAATATACCCTCAGTGGGCGCCTTTGAACGTAGGGAATATCACGGCGTCGATGATAACAATTAGTGACGCTATCGCTTCTTGTTCAGAGAGCTCTGCTTGTTGTGATACACGCTCAATCAGTTGTTTACGGTTCATAGGATGATAATTTTATTGCTTAGCATGTCGGTGATAAGTGCTCATTCCGCCTAGAGAAACGCAAACCTTAGACCCCTTCTTCATTCACCTTTCAAACAAGTTGTGCTAACCACTGAGGAGAAGCCCCTTCAGGTTACTTGATCAATTAGGTAGGGTTTACCGACAGCTTGCGCCATTACAACACATCAAAAGAAAGAAACAATTTGCACAATATGAAACCATGTACATATTCTATATGATTCCTGAAGGGAATTTATAAACAGTTACCTGTCTATTTAATAAATAGGATATTACTCATGAATGGAAACGATAACGCGGATTCTTCCAATATTTATCTGACCCCTGCATTAGTGCAAGACTTTCCCAATGATCCAACACTACAGAATAAGCTGGATGAATTGTGGAACACAGGTTTGGATGCTGCCAACCAAGCTGCTATTGTTAGCAACCCATGGACGGCAACCTATCAGGCCCCTTGCGACTGGTATGCCAACAGGACAGATATTCAATTTCCACTTGCCATCAATGTCGTTGAATCAGTGTTTTGGACGGCATTTCCAAACCGTCTGAAAATCTATTTTTCAGCCAATGAAAAAAGCCCCTACAACATGACAGATGGCGAAGTGTTTCATCTAGCTGATTTTGGTGATGTGGATTACTCAGGTAAACTGCCCAAGTTTCCAACCAACAATGGACTTCCCTTTAAAATACCAGAAAAAACTTGCCCGCAAATGTCATGGGGAGATGTCACCAGTGATTCAACTGAACTACCAGATTCCTGGAATGGTTACGATCCACTTGGACCAAGAGGCTGGCTGGATGAGTATTGTGAATGGTCTGTAGTGAGAAATGACAAGGGCCAAATTACCCAAATCAACTATACCTGCGAAAACCCTGAATACTGGTACACCCTTTGGAAGGTGTCACCGCAAAGAGTGGCAGATCTATATAACGAGTTACTCAACACCGGTAACGTCGTCAAAGTAGAAGATTTACAGCTCACTGATGAAAACGGGAATGTTGTTAACGATCCCTTCACTGGGGTCCCAGCTTATAATCCACTTAACAAATGGAATAGCGGTACCATTGCCACAAAAGATGGCGGCGGAGCAATTCACCTGACCAGTCCGCCCAATACCATTGGCGCTGAAATCCTACTGGCTTCTCAGGCAACTCTTCTTAGAGACCTAGCTCCTGAGAACTACAACATGCAAAGCCTCGTGTGTGCTGGTGCCTTTGGACGCCCCTATCGTAACAGTGATCCCCACATTGGCCAGCAGGTGAATCAGGTGGTTAAAAACGTTGGCGTCAAAATTATGCTGACCAACCCACTTGGATTGTATTTACAGGCCCCGGACTTTAGTAATTATACATTTCCGGAAGGAACCACCGTTGACGACTGGTTTAGTGTAGTACGTGGTCGTCGTGCTGGAGAGGACGGACAAACCTATGATCAGATCCTGCACATGCGATTTTCAGCACCAGAGGGCTATACCCTGGAAGATGTGACTATTGGTACTTTAGTTGAAGGTGGTAGTAGCGGCCCAAGTCAACAACCCAAAGCCATTAAATACGCAGGACAAATTGCCGATACTTTCAAAGTAGGTATTGCCGCTACGGCTGTGCCGGCGGGCGATGCTGAGCCTCAAACACCGTTGCCTGCAGTAGGGCAGAAAACCGGTGAGCCCAATGGTTATCCCGCTCTTCTCATTGGCGATTCAGTTTACAAGGCCATGACTAACGTCAACCCCAACCCTCCATTTGTGGCATTGCCTGTCACGATGCAAGCAGGCGAAATCTATTCCGATGTACTGTTGCAAGCCTACTACATAAGTGATTCAGATAATGCCAATACAGCAACCCTCGAAGTATATGAACGTGATGGTACGACTATTGACCCCAACGTAAGTGTCGTGGTTAATAAAGTACTGACCTCAGACGGTACGCCTGTGGGTGGTGGTTCTGGTAGTCAGGGGGGCTACTTCAACTTTTACATCACAGTGAGTGTCTCGGCCTTTGCGACAGCTGGACTTCGAGGGCTCGTTCTCAAAAACCCTGCGTCGACAGACGCAGCCCAGCCCATGCCAGGCTTAATCTACATCAATGCATAGGAGGGCCAATCATGGAAATTCACCACCTGAACAAGGAAAAAAACATGCGTTATTTGAAAGCTGCTGTCTGTGCATTAACGGTTGTCAGCTGCACGTTTGCCTCCATGGCCACCACTACATCTTCTGGTAGCTCATCATCACAACAGTCATTGACTTCATTTTCCTGCTTAAATGCACCATCCGTATCTGACTTTGTGCCAGGCGACACCATGATCACCTCACAAAATGGTGTGAACTGCTTTGCCTGGCAGGTATTCATTGGTCTCAACTGGCCAGCCGATACTAAAACTCCCGGACAGCCCAGCTCCAGTGCTAAGGCTACAGACTTTGGCAAACCGGGTAGTGGAAATACGCAACCAGTATCGACATGGGAAACTTACGCTAACTCTGATGCTGTGTTTTTACCTAACGGTGCAAAACCCAAAGCCTTTGGTGCGCGCACATCCCCCTGGGGAGATGGACCTACACCGGAAAGCTGCGTCAGCGATGACAAAGCCTACCGCATCATGAGCTCTTCCCGTAAGGCTAGTATCTCCGAGGGAAGTGGTGGTACCTTCAATATGTCCGGAGATATGGCTCAGGCATTCCCCAGTGATAATCCCAACTGGCTGGCTGACAAACGTGGCAATCTGGTGTATTACGAGATCTTGTTCAGCAAGGACCAGTACGATTTCATCGTAGATAATGAGCTGTACAACACCAATGGTCAGGTAGATATGATCAAAGCTAACAAAAACATCGCAATGCCTCTGGGTATTGGGGTGAAGCCCTCGGATGATGTTACTCTGGGTGGACTAGAACTAAAAGCTGCTTGGCTGGAAGTGGAAAACCCTGAGACAGGCAACTGGAAGACAGATTATAAGCTCACTACAGCATCTGTTTACGATGAAACTACACAAACATGCAGTGATAAAACCCTCGCTTTAGTAGGGTTGCACATTATCCATAAGACCGCATCCCAACCACAATGGATATGGGCAACTTTTGAACATAAAATGAACGCACCAGACAACGCTGACCTAGCAACTGCCAAAAACTTGGGTGATTACAACTTTTATTCCGAAAGTTGCACGGAGATGGACGTTCCATCCCAATGTACTGCGAAAACGGTCAATGATGTGCCTACCACTAAAACTAGCTGTGACGTTAATGTCTCACCCGCATTTTATCTAGATGGTACGAAAGACTGTAATCCGTATCCTATCCAGGTCTCTCGCTTGTTTAAGATCCAAGACACCACAGACAATAAAGTGGCTTCCATTAATGCCGCCGCTCAGGCCCTGATTACAGAGACCAACGCCGGCTCTGTTTTCGCTAACTACCAACTGGTGAATACCCTCTGGTCTTCAGCGGCAGTTAATGACAATTCACCTCCAGGAAAGCCACCAATTACACCGCTATCTACCAGCGGCGCAACGCCAACCTTGAGTGAAGTCCCCGTGGCAAACACTATGCTGGAAACCTATGCTCAGGGTTTTAACTGTTTGTCTTGTCATGCTTATGCCAGTGTGGCTCAGGAAGCCGAAGAGGAGTTGGGTAAGTCTTACGCCACCGACTATTCATTTGTTTTTAGTCTGGCGAACCCGTTGCCCAGCTTAAGCTGTTATTGGATGGAGAATTATGACAATTTCTCCTGGGTGCCAGCACCTCAAGGGGAGCTGAGCAAGCAACAATGCTATGAGCTTAATAGTTGCGGCGATGGCGGCAAACAATCCGGCGGTGGTTGCTACAAATGGGCATCGGGTCCTGAACAACCCGCTCACCCCTGGAAGTAACAAAAATATTGGAATGGCAGCGGTCTCATCGGTACGCTGCCATCTCTCAATGTATGAGCGCAGTAAAGTTAGGGGCTTGTTGCCAAATCATTGTCTAATTAGAGGTGTGTCTTCAGCCTCAATTGGGAGCCTCCATCAGTTTTAACAGCTCCTGGCGAAGCCTTTTCATCCTAGGTGTCCACGCATCTGGGCGAAGTGCAATTTCAGCCTGTTTTATCGCCGTACGTCCATTATCGAAATCTTTATTCGTGTACAGACCTTTGGCCGTTTTTAGGTGTTGGTAGGCGGCATGTTCTTTTCTTACCTCGTCAGCGACTGACTGAACGCCTTTTTGCCTGACATAGGCTGCCCAAACCATGAAAGAGAATATTGCCTGACTTTTCATGGCTGTCTGATATGCCTCATCAGTTGGCGTATCGGGTAAACCGGGCATAGTGGGTAAATAAGATTCTGGATGCCACTGGATTCCTAAAACAGGCGTGCCATATAAAGATTCAAAGGCTTCGACCGTTTTCGTATCCTGACATACAGCGCTGATTTCTAAATGCCGACTGGCTTCAGTTGTGCCTGAGTCACGACTTTCTAATAGGTGATCTCTTGTTACGGCTACAGCCCAATGGGTGGAGTTTACTTTCGCTAAATCTGAAGGGCTGACTCCTTTTTTGTGCATGAGTTGAGTTAGCATTTTGCCGCCAAGTAACTTAACGGCATGAGAGATACTCCAAGGGTTTTTGGGGTTGTGGTGAACCGCTCTCTCATTGAGTTCCATCGTTCTGACTTTGCCACCGTATGCTTCTAATAAGCGCCAAGAACCAGCACAAACAGCAAGAATAGGAATACCACGCTGTCTGGCGTAACCAATCATCTTGAGCTCAAACTGAGTGCGGAATTGGTGTTCTTTGTGCTTGCGAATATCAGATGCTTTAGTCGGGCTTGGATTCACTCGATTAAAGTCTTTTTCTTTTAAATGGTCAGTAGATGATTCTTCGGATGTGGCCACTTGGGTGTCGTTTGCAAAAGGCCCGCCTGGAATATAAAGCATATCGATACCATCGAGATCCGTCCATGAAGCATCATGGATTGGAGTCTCAGAGCCAGAAACGCCTTTTGGCAAAGTAACAGCTTCCACCGTAAAAGGAAAAAGGGGGTCTCCCTTGTCATTTTTTAACAAGTTGATACTGTTGATAGCGACACAATCATAGTCAGAATGCGCTTTACCTCTGTTGTCAGTCCTGAATGTAACCCCGATTTTTACTTTCATGAGAACATACCTGTTTAATTGCCTTTGACGTATCGATATCTCAATTACCTTCAGCAAAGTAATATAGCAGTATCAGTACCTTGAAAAATGTGTGATTTTTCTTACTTTAGCTGCGGCTATATCGCAGTATTCCAATAACTTTTAGAACTGTGATCAACTTTAATGAGGAGTAGATAACTATTAGGGTGTTCAGTCAGCAATATGGATAGATGTAGAGCTGCTTAATTGGAATTGATGTAAGGTATACCTCAGCTAGAATCGCTTGTGAATGATTCTTAGACGTTTTTATAAATTCTGTCTTTCTATGACATTTTGTCATTATTTCTCGAGTCGATAATTTTCATTTGGTGTATGAGCAGGGTGTGGTAGTTAAGCGACATACCAAGTAATTGAATGTTAAGCTAAATGCATATAATAACGTGCTGTCTGTACATCCAGTATGGTAGGCTTGCCAAACTAAACACCAACGTTTAATTCTAAAATGGCAAAGGCGGTGGAACTTTGGCTATTGATTGGCATTAGGGATAAAGGAATGCGCTTAGTTCTATGTTTGATGACAGTGTTTTTCTCAGCATCAACATTTTCTCAAACGAGTATACCTAAGATGAGTGCTGAGAACGGCTATATTGAGCCGTTTAAGATGTTCGACAACGTTTATTATATTGGCGACAAATGGGTTTCTTCCTATGCGATAGATACGTCATCTGGCTTAGTGATTATTGATACCCTTGATTTTCCGTACAGTAAATGGATTCCCCAAAACTTACAGAAGTTAGGGTTAGGTGATAAAGCAGTGAGCTATATTATTGTAACGCATGGACATTCCGATCATGTGGGTGGGGCAGAGTTTCTCCAATCCATCTACAATTCAAAAGTGATCATGACAGAAAAGGGCTTAGAACTAACTAAAAAGCAATCAGAAAAGAGTAAAGGTGAAAATAAATTCATGCCACCGAAAGTCTTTAAATTTGCTGAAGATAAATCTGAAGTTTTGTTAGGCGACACAAAGTTTACGTTTTACATCACGCCAGGGCATACCGAAGGTGACTTGTCGATTGATTTCTTAGTTAAAGATAGCGGAAGCGAATATCGCGCTTTTGTCGTTGGTGGGCATGGAGTCAATTTCCAAAATCCTGCTCTCGCTAAGCAATACTTCGCGAGCATGAAAAGAATCAAAAAAATCGCCGAGAGTAGCCCAGTTGTAACGGTTAACTTGTCTAATCACCCTCATAAAAACAATCTGTTCTCCAACCGAGATAGAGTGGGTGAGGAGAGCTCTAATAACCCTTTTATTAGCAAAGATAACTTTTTCAACTTCGTTGACCAACAAGTAGACTTAGCGACAAAGGAACAACAGAAAGCGAGCAAACCGCAAGTTAACTAAACATTATCCAATTGAAACTCGGACAAATTTCGATGATTCGATTCTTAAAAGAGTACAGGTTTGTAGAAACATGGATCCGTTTACGCAGGGGTTAATTGGGGCTGCTTTGCCTCAGTCAGTATGCAATAAAAAGCACTTACTTGTTGCCGGTGGTTTGGGCATGTTTGCAGGGATGTCACCAGATTTGGACGTCCTCATTCGCTCTTCTAACGATCCTTTATTGTTTCTGGAGTATCATCGACAGTTTACCCATTCTCTTCTATTTATCCCTTTCGGTAGCTTGCTTTGTGCTTTGGTCTTGCATTGGATCTTCGCTAGAAGGTGTGGGCTAGCGTTTGGTCAAAGCTGGTTATATTGCGCACTTGGCTTTAGTACCCATGCGTTGCTTGATGCCTGTACGTCCTACGGCACGCAGTTGCTTTGGCCTTTTTCTCAAGAGCGGTATGCATGGAACATGGTGTCCGTGGTCGACCCCATTTTTACTTTACCGATTTTGATATGCCTTGCCGTTACGTTTCGAAAGCGAACACCTTGGGGAGCAAGGATCGCTTTGCTATGGGGGTTAACCTATCTATCCCTAGGCATCATACAAAAAGAGAGAGCTTACAATGAAGGCTGGCAATTGGCCCAAGAGCGAAATCATTCTCCAAACCGAATGGAGGTGAAACCGAGCTTTGCTAATATACTGGTGTGGAAAGTGATTTATGAAACAGACGAACACTATCACGTAGACGCCATTAGGGTAGGTAGTTCTACCAAAGTTTATAGCGGCGAATCAATTGCCAAGTTTGACATCAATAGAGATCTTCCATGGCTAGAGAAGAATTCACAACAGGCTAAAGATCTTGAGCGCTTTTGCCACTTTTCAAACGGTTATCTAGCTATCCACCCAAATGACAAACTGAGCGTTATTGATGTCCGTTATTCCATGCTACCAAACCAGATTGATCCCATGTGGAGTATCAAACTTTCCCCTGCAGCGACTTCGGAATCACACGCGCAGTACATCACACACCGAGACAATTCTCCCGCGACTAGACAACGATTTTGGAACATGTTGGTTGATTTTTAATGGCTTTGATATCGCAGTAGTGAAATGAATGTTATCTTAAAACAATAACTTGAACGCCAAATCCGAGTGTGTTTTCGCGATCGCTTGTCGTCCTGATTTACTTAAATAACACGTTAGAACAAGTTTTTGAAAGCGATTCGAATAAGTAAATTAATAATATGCAGGAATTCAGATGCAAGAAATAAATAAGCAAAAGATAGTAGATTTGTTAGCCCGTCTGCTTGAGGAAAATTATGTATTTCCTATTGTTGGTAAAGAGCTAAGTCTAATGCTGAGACAAAACTATGATCGAGGCTTGTATCTGAGTGAAGACTTAGTTGAAGGCTTCGTTGAAAAACTAACGCAGGACATATTTGCTTTATGTAAGGACAAGCATTTCAAGATCATATTTAATGATTCTATAGTCCCACCTGAGAGGCGATTTAAAAGCATCAACTATGGCTTTGAAAAGCTAGTTTTTATTACTAATAAAATAGCCTATATACAGCTATCCCGTTTCTGCTCACCTTCTTTTGCATCGAATGTTGCTCATGAAATATTGGGTCAATTGAAAGGTATCGAACACCTCATTATCGATGTTCGAAACAACGGTGGGGGGCATCCTGATATGGTTAAGCTAGTTACGTCATATTTCTTCGATAATAGTGAGTCTGTTTTGTTAAACACAATTCGCTGGCGAGGTGACTCTTGTCTAGAAGAGTTCTGGACTGATAATAGTAGTCATTGTTACCCTGATTTGAGCCTATATGTGTTAACAGATAGAGGCACTCTGTCTGCTGCCGAAGAGTTCTCCTACAACCTTCAGTGTCTTGAGCGAGCGGTGTTGATTGGGGAAGCAACGGGTGGTGCAGCTCACCCTTGTAGGTTGTTTGGGTTAACAGCTGAGTTATCAGTTGCAATCCCTATTGGTGAAGCAATCAACCCTATTACTAATAAAAATTGGGAGCAGGGCGGAGTTATCCCTGATATTAATACAAATTCGGATAATGCACTTAAAGTAGCGTTAAAAAGGTTGGGTTTGCCAGAAGAAGCTCATACAGCCATTCAGTGACGTAACTAAAAAACCTTTTGACGCGAAAAACTTGGTGTACTTAGCCCAGCATTGAGGTGTTCTATTGTTCTCACCCTAATGCTGCGAGCTAAGAACATAGACTGTACTGAAAAATACAGTATTAACGAGCTTATATTGAGTAGCTTGGCCATTCATAAGAGCTGCTAAATACGATAAACATTATTGCTACTTCGACTTCTGACTATCCATCACAACGTAATACAACCAGCCTAAAACTAATCCTCACAGTATTGAATTAATTCAGAAGATACATGCTCCGCAAAGGGTTACAACAACACTGAGCAGAGTAGTCCATTTTGAAAAGTAAGCGTGCCATAGCGCCATCTCATTACCTGAGTTATGTATGATGTCGTAGTAAATGACACACTTATTATTCATAGATATCTATAGCATTCGCTTAACTTTGCCATTGACCATACAGTACTTCTGATGTGAAACCTGGGCCAAATGCTACAACGATACCTTTTTCACCATTTTGAGAGGTCAGGTAGTGGCGATGTAGTACATCAATGACTGATACGCTTGATGTATTTCCATGTTCTCTTAAAGATTCTCGCGAATGTTGAAGCTTATCTGGCGATAATCCTAAGTGCTTTTGCAGTTCATCCAGTATTCTTCTTCCACCCGTATGAGCGATGATGAAGTCAAAGCCTGTACTATTGCCTATTGAAGTCGTAGCAAAGTGATGTAAGTAAGGAGCTACCTTTTCTATTGAATACATGACTTTTTTATCCAATGAAAATTGGAAACCTTTGTCGGTCATCTGATATTGAATGTAATTTTCTGTATCCTTTAAGAAAATGCTCTCTGAGTTTTGTATTTGTAAACCCTCACCAAAGCCATCTCCTCTCATCACAACACCAGCAGCACCATCTCCAAAAATAGCATCAGAAACAAAGTCTTGAAGCTGATTTGCTTCGGGATCAAAGCATAGAGAGGAAGTTTCTAGAGCCACAATGAGAGCATTGTTGCTCTTCGACAGTTGGCAATGTTCGTAAGCTCTATTCATGGCATAAGCACCAGCGACACAGCCCATTTGTGCTACCGGAAGTTGGATTGTACTCTGGTTAAGATCTAATGCATTGATCAAATGGGCTGTTAAAGACGGCATCATAAACCCAGTACATGAGACAGCTATGACCATGGTTATGTCTTTAGTGGTTAACCCAGAGTTTATGATTGCTCGCTCTGCGACTATCTGTGAATAGTCTCGGGCAAACTGTTCGTAAATGTTTTGCCTACTTTCAAAACCTTTCAAGTCTAAAATAGCATCAAAAGGTATACAGGTTTGACGTTCTTGAATCGTGGTGTGCTTTATCATTTCGATAGCGATTGAGCGGTATTTGGAGTCAGGGTGACAACTCTCTATAAAATGGACAATGTCATCCGATGTGAGGGGGTATTCGGGATATATAACTGAAGGTTTGGTTAAAATGCTCATTGAAATACCTCGTTTGATTGTAATTACCAGTAAACGAGGAGGGATGCTTTACTAAATTAATTTCATATGCTTTTCTAGTATATTCAAACTTGAACGATCGTTCACGTTATTGATTAGGGGTATTGATATGATTGATGTTATCAGACTCTTTTTGCTTCTTAAGAACAGTGAAGTAACATTTTTATTAGTTTCAAGAAGACTGATTACATGGCATCCCAGTCATCGGCTTTTTGCACAATGATATCGACAACATGTGCTAGTTCTTTTCCTTTAGAGGTAAGGCCGTAGCTCACCGTAACAGGGATAGTTTCTTCTTGTTTTCTCCATACAAACCCATGATGTTGCAATAGTTTCAAACGCTCAGTAAGAACTTTGGTGGATACCAAAGCCAATTGTTTACGAATCTGACCAAAACGCATTTGTTCATGCTCACTCAACAGCCAGACAATATGTGCAGTCCATTTAGTTGAAATAAGAGTTAAGTATTTATCTACACTGCAATAGTCATCAGGTTGGAGTTGGTGCTTTGTTTCTGACTGCAAAGTTTTCACGGTTCGTTATTCCAAGCGCTTTTTTATATCTATATGAGTGTAACTGCCAATTTCACTTCAGCCCACTAGTTACCAATGGGTAACTAGTTACTTTTCAGACCCTAATTTTAGAAAGTGAACAATTTCCTTAATGTAATTTGTCAGGGGTTAAGTCAACGTACTTGGCCCATATTCACGATTTCAGTTTAAGGAGCACCCATGCGTTTGATCTTACTTTTAGTCTCTCTTTGCTCGTTTAGCTTCCAAGCAAATGCTGACTACATAAAACCACAATCACCTTCAGAGCTGCACTCTCTGTTTGGACAATATTTTGCGCAACAAGACTTGGAAGGTTTAGGCACACTCTTTCATGAAAATGCCGTTATGATCTTGGATGAGAACGGCAACCAAGCTAAAGGCCATAAAGAGATAAAGCTTGCACTTAAAAGTTTCATGCAAGGTGATGTAGAAATCATCACACGCAGTGTTTCAGTCCATATAAATGGTGATATAGCCATGATTCGTTCTGATTGGGAGATTCCTAATGTCACAAAAGGAACGGCGCTTGAGACGATGATATATGTCGACGGTGGTTGGTTATACATTATCGACAACCCCAATGGGTTTTAATTTACTAAAGTCAAAACAAGCACGGTAAACCAGAACTATCTAATAATACCCACAACTCGTCTTGATTGTCAGCAGATACTCAAGGCGAGTTTATGTTGTAAGGATACGGCGAAAAGTCGTTCAACCCCTTATAAATAAACACTTTCCACACTCCTAAAGCAGAACTCAGGTGTTCACCTGATACCGACCTTAGCTTGACCTAGGCAAACTAAACACAACAACAAAAACAGAAGGTCGTTGATATGAAAGCATTACAAGTGGTGTTGTTCTATAAGCCTGGTCATATCGATTATCAAGGAAAGCGAACAGAGGTGGCAGCGAACCAGCTCGTTATGGTCGGGGAAGAGGCCGAAATACATGCGGCAAACCGCAATGACTGGATGAGCGTATTCTTTTATCCGGGTGAAATTTGTTTAGTTTATCCATTACTAACGGACCTGATTAAATCCAGCGATACAGCTACTCAACCTGCAGTTGGCGAAGTGAACGCGGTTCCTGTGTTTGATGAACTGGTGAATGTCATTCAGCAGCTTCACAAAGTAAACAAAGCCGTGATGTTGCGGTTCGTCTTTACCTATTGCCTTGAGATGGACAAGCCTTACTTCTCCAATCTTCTTAACCTATACGCGAATTCTAACGATAAAGTTTTTGATTTTGTAAACAAGCATCTATACGAGCAATGGACAGTATCTCGCTACGCCGAAAAGCTCGGAATGGAAGTGACTAAGCTCAACACGGCTTTTTACAAATATTACGGCCAATCAACTAAAACCTGGTTGACCGAGCAACGCCTAAACTACGCAAAACAAGTGATTTTAGAAACGGATCGTAAGATCGCTGACGTCGCTTTTGATGCCGGTTTTAGTAGCCACTCCCACTTTATTGGTGCTTTCAAAAAGCGCTACCAATGCAGCCCATCCGAGTTTCGTGCGGGTAGCAAAAGATAGGAGGTCGATATGGATCTTAATGCGATTATCAACCAATTGTCCCAGATGTCTGCCCAATCAGCACAGGACATTAAAACCAAAATGGCACAAGCGGACCCCAACAACCCAGATCAAATGCTGCAAGCCCAATTTTCAGTGCAGCAATATTCCAACTTTCTAGGGTATGAGAGTGCCTTGATCAAAGCAGTCAAAGACATGGTGCAGGGGATCATAGCGAAGATATGAACAGTTCAGACAAACAACTGCTTGTTGAAGCAGCACTGGCAGCGGCAAACCACAGGCTAGAAAAACATGCACTTAGCATCGTAAATGTTTTCCCTTTACTGATTGAAAATGAAGAAGACAGACGAGTTTGTGCCAGCTTGATCTATTTTGCTCTCGACAAAAGAGCTCAGGCAATTCGCTCTTTGAACGGGTTACATACGCCTCAAGCTGAAGGTTTGCGTTATTTGTACGTATCGACCACTGAAAGTGCAGACACACAGAAAATTTGTTCACTGATTACCGGAGGTCAACATGGAACTGAGTGCAATTGCTAAAGCAACCTATTCGGCTCTGGATAAGCAGGCTGAAACAGTCAACCCAGATAAAGCCATGGTGGATAAGTTCAGCCAACTAATGCAACAGGGAACACAGGAAACAGCCAAGCTCAATGACATTATCGGCCCAATGCCTAACTCGAATGCTCCTATGGGGATTTCACCCGATCAGGCTATTCAGAGCCAAACTATGGTGACAAGAGCTTTAGTGGAAGTCGATCTTGCAGCAAAAACGGCTGGTAGCGTTTCTCAATCGATCAACAAACTGGTGACAATGCAATGAAAAAGTTCAAATGGCTAGCCTTAGTAATGGCTTTGCTGTTGACAGGTTGTAAAGTCGAACTCTACCAAAACCTGCCGCAGTCTGAAGCCAACCAAATGGTGGCGTTGCTTATGCTCAATCATATTGATGCAAGCTCAGAAACTGACGCAAAAACGGGCAAGGTAACACTGAAGATCGAAAAAGATCAATTCATTAATGCGGTTGAATTGTTAAGACAAAATGGTTATCCGAAGGCCGAATACGTTGGTATCGAGCAGCTATTTCCTTCCGGTCAGCTTGTCTCTTCCCCAGCTCAGGAAGACGCCAAGATGAGCTATTTAAAAGAGCAACAATTGGAGAGAACACTATCTAGCATGGATGGTGTTATCAGCGCACGAGTATCAATTGCTCAAAGCGATAAGAACACCAATACAGGACGTGCAGCACCCAGTGAAAAATCGGCTGCTGTGTACATCAAGTACTCTCCGGAGGCGAACTTAGGTAACTCAGAATCCCAGATACGGAATCTGATTAAAAATGCGGTTCCTGATTTGCAATACGAAAACATCAGTTTGTTCTTACAACCCGCAGACTTCCGTTATCAGCCAGTCGTTCAACCTAACTCCGATTGGGACGATGTCCAGAACTGGCTCGTCGCAAACAAAACTCCGGTAACCGTTGGTTTAGGTAGTGTGCTTATTGCCGGTGTAGCTGGGCTGGGGTTAAGCCGAAGAAAAGAGGGCTGAAGATGGTTGTTGATACGATATCGCAGAACAAAATGTTAAGGCAGGTCAGCTCAAGATTGCATCCTCAATGGTGGTCAAAATTGGATTTGGAGGTTCTGCAGTCTGCCCGAGAACACAATCAATTGGTGAGCAAGAGACTTGATAACGTCATTCTAAGCCGCTCAGGGTGTCAGCCAGTATGGCTAAGTGAGTGCTCAGAGGAAATGAATAAGTGGCTGTCTGTTTTGCCAAGAATCTCTCTACTTGCGACAGCCGCTGGGTTGTTGTCGCAAAACTGCCCAGATTACTTGTGGGATAGCAGCTATCGAAGCGTCTTACGACAGAAATTTACTCAACCTCAAATTGAACAGTTGATAGCTCTATGGCCAGCGGGTAGCGAACCTCCAGCATGGTCAGCAAACAATGTTCTGGAACAAGCTGAGCTTTTTAGTGCCAGCGCCATCTACCACCTTTGGAGCGATCAACCTTTTTGGTCGCTGTTTCGCCTGAGCTTACCGGTATTCGATACACCAATTGCACTTGCTCAAGACGACATAGAGCGTGTCGAAAGCTGGATATTCAGATTGGAGCGTTTTTTATGAAGCCATTTGCTATATCAGTAACGCATTGTGACTTAGACAAATCTGGTGGCACGGTTTCCAAACAACAAATTGAATCAGCCATCCGCAGAACACATTGTGAGTCGAATGCCCGTCAACGAATAGCTGCAATCATTCGTCAAGCACGTCTGAAAAGGGATGAGGCCCATCACCAAGCCGAATGTATCCTTCAAGCAGCACACCAAAACGCGGAGCAATTGGAATCGACATGGCGAGAACAAGCCCAGCAACAGGCAATAAAGGAGTCGGTTAGTTGGCTTGTCGAACAAGGGGAGCTTGAACGTAGCCTAATCGAAAACTTGAAAGGGCGTATTCGTCAGCAAGTACGCAATGTTATTGAGCAATGGTCCACAGAGCAGGACATCAGCCAATTTTTGGTCAAGCGAATAAGCGCTCAAATCGCTGCTCAAACAACCAAACAGAGCCTGACGCTTTTTGTTCCTCAAGAACATTATTCGACGATGGAACGTGAGTTTGGGGAGAATTTAAATGTGCAGGTCAAAACTGAGTTGAATCGAGCTCAAGCAGAGCTGTCATCAAACAGTTTGGTTGTAAGAATCGATCTCGATCAGCAATTGCGAACACTACTCGATTCGTTCTCCCATCCTAGTCAGCAGTCGACAGCTTAAGAGAGGAGTTTAGAAAATGAGAGTTGATGGAAACGCCGGTGCAGAGTTTCATGCATTCCCGCAAAATACGCCCAACACCGCGCCAGCCAATGAGTCAACCGCCTCGCTAGCGAGTGCAGCCCTTGCTGAAGTAAGAGCCGAAGCGATGGAAGAAACCATGGAGGGGTTAAGCCTTGGGCTGAGTAGCATGATGAAGCGTTTGAACCTAGCCGCTAAAGCGCAGGACCCGATGATGAATGGCATGGAAAAACTTCTCCAGCAAATGGACGAGATGGCACGCCAGTCAATCAATCGAATCTCTGAGCAGCTTTCTCAAATGAAAGACGCTTCTCAGGTGTTTTCTGCGCTAGAAAAGTCAGGCTTAGACAAGGGAAAGATCGCCTTGGTTTTGACGTCTCTTCTTGGTTTTAAGGGTTTAGACCCAGCGATGAAGAAACAGCTCAAGAAACGCCTTGCTGAACTGCTCGCGGAAGAAGAAATCGAGCTAGAAATCTTAGCTGCCGCGCAAGGGATGAATGTTGATAAGAATGGCTTACGTGCAGTTCGCCAGCTCTATCAACATGCCAAACGAGGTGAAAAAGGCCTAGCGCATTGGTTTGAGCTATTAGAGCAGCATGAAGATAGACGACAGTATATTCGCATCCTTATTCGCTCCATGGCTGAACCGCTTGATGAAGGCCAAAGACGTGACGATATGACCAAAGTTGCTGCCACAGTTGAAGACTTAAAACGGTTATTGCTGTTTCTTACATTTGAAGACCATTGCATCTCTCTGGCTAAGGCGATGGTGTTGGAGCCTCATTCTGTTATGTCTGCCACGATAGAGTTGCTTGAGCAGTCCTGGATATATCCAGACGCACTATCACTGATTATCAATCGGTTAGCGCTGGTTGATGAACGTAAAGTGGTGTTCCTGCGACGCTGGAAAGACTTAATGGCGGTAATGGCTGAAGCCTGTTATCGAGATCCAGAACAAAAAGAGCACGTTCAGGAAGCCATGCTCGAACTTCTAGACCAATGGAACGAATGATCAATCCGTTAAGGGGAGAACGACAATGAATCATGAACTACTGCTAAACCGCCTTGGTGAAAAATTGGGGCTGCCTTTGGTGTTTGACCAGTCAAACCAATGCATGTTGCTGTTGGATGAGCATCTTATGGTGTCGATGGCGCCAAATGATCAAGATTGGATGCTGAGATGCATGCTGACGACAGTAGAACCTGAAATTGAGGGTAAAACTTTTAAGCGAGCACTTCAGCTTAACCATGCGTTAAATGAGCTGGGTATTGGTCATATCTTCTATGAAGAGAGCACCCGCGCGCTTCTATATCAGGTTCGTATTCATTCTCCTCAAAACGGTGACGAGATTTTCGAACAACTCACTGAAGTGGTTAGTCAATATGAACAACTACACACCGACTTTCATCAAAATAATTTTTCCAATGAACACGTTACATCACTAGGAGGCGTTTATTATGCCGATTGAACTGAACCAATTTACAACCAGTGTCGAAAATGGCCAGCTAACACTGGCTGATAGCGTTTCTGGCGACCCAATTATCGTCACATCTCAGTTCAGCTTTGCAGAAAAGGTGATGCAATGGTTAACCCAGATTCCTTTACTAAGTGATCTGAGTGCAGTTCAGGAATTTGTACAAAAGCAAACTGAGGGAAACCTTAAAACACTAGGTGTATTCCTGAGCGCGTTAGCGCATGAATATGGTGAAGAGTTTGCAGGCAAGGTAGCCAACAAGATGGACTTTAGCGGTCAGACACCGCTGACATCTCGTTTAATCAAACAGTTGACGCAGGATTCTGTCACTGTTGAAAAGAAAGACGCTAAGTCGGTTAACAGTGCAGATAGACAGATTGAAACTGATAATAAACCAGTGGATACGTCAAATTCGCCTAAAACTATCCCGATGTCTAACTTGGAGCAAGCGGCACAGTCTATCACTGGTTATATCCGCCCAGCACCGTTGCCTTCGCCAAGCTCTCTCTCTTACATGAGTAGTTTCTTTTATAGTGAAACTGCATCGATGCAAAACCTTCAAAAAGAAGTCTCTGCCTATAATCAAGCAATTAAGGAAAACACTCTTGCCGATGAAGCAGATAAGCTCGCTCAGGTTTTCCAGAAACCACTTGCTGTTGAAGTAGTAGCAACAAGTATTGAAACTTTCTCAGCGAAAGCACAAGAGCTAAAGGATGCGTTAGCAAAAGTAGAATCGGCTATTGAGCGGCTCCCTAAAGCGCAACAAAATGACGCAATTCAGTTAAAGCGATCAGTGTTCAAAGAGAACGATAGACTTGACGTAATCAATTCATTGGCGAGTAGTTACAGCCATGCTTGGAAATTGGAATCTACGGGGTACCAAGCATTTGAGAAATTCTATGCGACTTGTTCACCTTCGTTGAAATCTGCTCTTACCCCAGAGCTGACAAAACTAAGCTACGAACTCATTTCTAATTCGCCAAGCTTAGATAGTGAGACTTTAGCAAACCGTCTGTCAGATAAACTTGTTCAATATGCCTCAGATATGTCGACCGTTAATCTTCGAGTATTGTCTGAAGTTTTGGCGGAGAAGGTGCCATCATTAGCCAATGACGTGCTAACGCCGTTTCCTAAAGAGGAACAAAAGGCACAACTTGGTGCGATCAATCTGATTAGACAAGCACTTAGCCAGAGTAGATCTGAACTTAAGGAAGAACAAAAGGGCATCGAAGCTCGATTGGATATTCCCAGTAAAATTATCCAGCTTCGCCACGGTGCGGCTGTATTCGCCAAAGAGATGCAGCAGTTTATTGAGTCTGACTCGACGGTGGAAGACCAATTTGCCGCTACTTTAGCAGCGTTGACAGGAAACGTCTGGTTAGTCGTAAAGGGTGATAGCTTAATGCCCGATGACTTGACCGATTACGATGACTTAGATCTGACGGAACAGGTTAGAAATGAGCTTCCTCATGTCGAAATCAGTGATAAAACACGTAAGCTAGCCGAAGATGTTATTCAAGCGCAGCATCGTCTTTCTTGGTTAGACAGAAAGAACAGCATCACTCATGAGCGAAACAATCGAGCTGGTGTTGATATCTATGCAGATATTCAACGCAAGCAGTTGGCTGATAACATCACTCGAAACTTGCCTTTATACACCGATTATCTTGATGAGAAGATTAGTGCGGCAAAAGCCTATGTTGCCTCGTTAGAAGCACTAGCGAGCCTTGATATTAGTGACGGTGTCACTAATCAAATTACAGTAATGCATGAAGATGCCAAGCACCAGCTTACTCGTCTCACAAAACTTGAAGCGCAATGCAGGACTGTACAAATAGCGCAAGATACTAAAGTACTTCTTGGAAACAAGTTGGCGCGTCTGGATACCATGTTAGATCAAACCATCGACGCAAATACGAAACGACTTAACCTGCAAGGATTCTTGTCTTTCTTATCACCTTTGAGAGCTAATAACGATCAGGTACGTACTCTGGTATTAGAGCGTAAAGAGCTACAAGTCGAGTTAGACAAGCAAGAAAAATATGTCGTTGATCTATATGGAAAGGACTGGCGAAGTAAGCCTGAAGTCGAGTCAGAAAAAGAAGTAGCTCAATTGAAAAGTCTTGAGTTGAGTAAGGCGTCTCTCGTGAAAGATATCGAGCTGCTGGATGACGAGTATGAGAAGTCCATGCTCGAGCTAACTCATTTTGACCGTCAAGTAACAAAGGAAAAAGGTTATCCGGGTGTAAGCGGGAACAGCCTAGAATCTTGGTCTGCGTGGGTAAAGCAGAATGTAGCAGGCAATTGGTCAGGGGATTATCGCCCTGATTTAAGTACCTTGATTCTGGAACGCCAAATGGCAAAGGTAGGCATTAATAGTTATACAGAGGCTTATCAGAAGCTTTATAACACATTGTCTTCGGGTGAACTTAGTTCTAATTATCAGGGTGTTATGAATACACTTGGACAACTGCATAACTGGGCAATGGTACATCCTGTAGAGTCACAAGCACTTGCTGGTAACTTGACACACGCCTATCAGATAATCAGTTCGAACAGTGGTTGGTTTGGCAATGATCTTGCTGCTATGGCGTCAACAGTCTGGAAAACGGGCACCATAGAAAATCAAGTTAAAGACATCCTGCAGGGACGTCGAGAGTTTCTGCCTAGCCACGAATCTATGTCAATGACAGCAGAAATGATTGCTTTACTTCATTTGGCACAGTGTGCGCCATACATGGCTGGTGCAGCGAAGGGAGCTGCCGGAAGTGGCCTTGTTGCAAATGGAGCTAGTCAACTCGTCTCTGCTTTAGTTCCAGGTTCCACACTCGTAAAACCGATGGCTAGCATGTTCGGAGGTTTGGTACAAACATGGTCAGAGCGCAAAATGGCCAACGTTGTTAACCGACATCGTTCCACTGAAGTGATGGTCAATGCTTTGATGGCAGGTATTCGTAAGCAAGGCAGCTTCAACGAGCGTGCACAAGCTGTTGCGTCCTATGCGATGCAACGTCAAGCACTTCAAGACGTCGGTACGCTTTCCAGAGATTGTTTCGAAACCAGCAAAGCGGGTGCAATGAGCCGGATGTGGCAGGACGCTAAAAATACCTGGCAAGAGATGAATTGGAAAGCGAAAGCTTTTTCCGTTGCGACCACAGCAGCAGTAACACTGAGCGGGGCTTCGATTGTAGCATTAATTGTCTTCGCTATTGTTGGAACAGGGGGACTTGCCATTGCCGCTATTGCGGGTGTTGGTACAACGCCAATTAGTGCTTATTTTTCCAGAACAGCAATGAACTTAATTGCTTCGACTAACTTCCTCGGAATGAATGATGCGCACAACAGAGCAAAAGAAAAAATGACTCAGCAGCGTGTCGATGAAGCCTTAAGGCAGCTTGCAAACAAAACCAAAGATGATCAGCGATTAGGAGACTTACTGGGTGATTCACTTAAAGATGCTGGTCAACTGATACAACTTAGTCATTTACCTGAGGACCAACGAGAAAAATCATTTCGTTATCAGATCTCGAGTATTGCTTCTGAACGTGAGCAACAGATGATTGAACAGAATGCACGCAATAAAGCCGAACTGATAGAAACAGCCAAATCATATGTACCTGAAGCACTGCTTAAGGATGAGAATGGCGCTATTGATTGGGACAGTTGTTACCAGCAAGTCGAACAAGCGTTAGTCAAGCAGGCCGCTTAAGACTCATGTCGCCCCGGAACAATCCGGGGCTTATTTCAGGTGTAGACCTGATATCCCCATCACCATAATCCTCGCATCATAGAACCATAGGTAATTTATGGAACGATTATGGATCTGCAAATCACGAGAAACATTGAACAGCTTATTGCGTTGCTCAGGCTGCCAGTAGTTCAGGTTTCAGACATCATAGAGATTCACCAGAAACCTTTTGGCTTAAGGCTGGAAGTGCAGGGCACTCGACTCATGCTGACTTCGTGGCTATTGGAGAGTAATGGTCATGACTTGGACAGTGCACTTAAGAGAAACCAGCCCGAACAATTCAATGGATTACCTCAACGTATTTTTCCGATTAAGAGCCAACTGTTTATTAGCGCACTATGCCCTGAACAGTTTGATGCACATCAGTGGTTTCGTTTGTGTCAGAAGCAACGTCAGTTTCTGTCACAATTAGGTGGAGGAGAGTAGCTATGTCAATCGCAACACGTTGGTTAGCGAAAGTAGCCGGAAGACAAGACATCATCCTCAGCGCAATGCTGGTGATCGCTGTATTTATGATGATTCTACCTTTGCCGACAACCTTGGTGGACGTACTAATCGCCGTCAATCTGGGGATGTCTATCATCCTGCTTATGATTGCAATCTATATTCGTGATCCGCTTGAGTTTTCTGCGTTTCCTTCCATGTTGCTGATCACCACCTTATACCGCCTCGCGCTGACCATAAGTACCAGTCGACTGATTTTGCTTCAACATGACGCTGGCGAAATCGTGTATACCTTTGGCGACTTCGTGGTCGGTGGGAATCTGGCCGTTGGTATTATCGTCTTCGCCATCATCACTATTGTTCAGTTCATCGTGATTACTAAAGGTTCAGAGCGTGTCGCAGAAGTCAGTGCACGATTCTCGCTTGATGGTATGCCCGGCAAACAGATGAGTATTGATGGAGATATGCGTGCTGGGATAATTGATGCGAAAGAAGCGAAGCGTCAGCGCTCAGTGGTTCAAAAAGAGAGCCAGCTTTACGGTGCAATGGATGGGGCGATGAAATTCGTAAAAGGTGATGCCATTGCGAGTGTTATCGTGATCTTAACTAACATCTTTGGTGGTATTGCTGTTGGAGTCCTTCAGCACAATATGTCGGCGTCAGAAGCGCTAAATACTTACGCTATTTTATCCGTTGGTGACGGGTTAATTGCTCAAATTCCATCACTGCTTATCTCAATAACTGCGGGTTTAATCGTGACTCGTGTTCCGGGTGAAACCAAAAACAACCTTGCCAATGAATTGGTTCAACAAGTTTCTCGTCAGCCTTCATCACTCCAGATGGCCGCAGCGGTGATGTTTGTGTTTGCGATCATTCCAGGTTTTCCTTGGTTCGTATTTGGTCCTTTAGGTTTAGCAGTGTTGGGGGCATCTTTTTGGTTAACTCGAAAAGAGAAAAACAAAGAGGATCATCAGGGCTTTGTTGCCAATGAGAATGTTGAAGCCAGTGGTGAGCAAGAAATGACGCCCGGAGCTGTGCCTCTTATGTTGGCGATTGGTGAAGACTTGATTGAAGAAAATCTAAACAAGTCGCTTCAAACGCTTAGATGGAAGATGTTTGAAAAACTGGGTTTACCTCTTCCTGAAATTCAGATGCAAGTGCTACGCAATGGCCGTCAAGATGAATTTGAACTGCTCTTATATCAAGAGCCTATCATCAAGCTGAATTTGGCGAAGCAGAACATCCTGACACTGAAAGGCATCGATGGGTTAGACAGTGAGCAGAATAAGCTAGCGTTTAATCAGCAAATCTTACATTGGCATCCAGTCGAGGCGTTAGAAACCATCCAACTTTCAGGGCAGGATTACTATCAGGGTAACGATATTGCTATTCGCCTTGTTGAAATGGCCGCTCAGCATTACGCCAAAGAGTTTTTGGGTGTGCAGGAAACGCGTTACCTGATGGATTCCATGGAAATGCGTTATGCCGAACTGGTCAAAGAGCTGCAGCGTTTATTACCTGTTAGCAAAGTGACTGAAATTCTTCAGCGCCTAGTCGAAGAAAACATCTCAATCCGAGACTTACGTACCATCTTCGAAACGCTTGTGGAATGGGCGTCGAAAGAGAAGGACACCATTATGCTGACGGAGTACGTGCGTGTCGCCCTGCGCAGACATATCCGGCGCAAGTTTACTGTTGAAGAGGGCTGGATTCCGATGTTGCTGATTGGTGACAGTATCGAAAACCAAATCCGTGAATCTATTCGTCAGTCAGCGGTTGGGGCATATAGCGCGTTAGATCCAGAAGAAGAGCAGAAGATCATTACGTTGATTAAAGACAAATTGCCGGGTCACATGCCTTGTGTACTGCTGACGTCATTGGACGTAAGGCGCTATCTGAGAAAGATCGTTGAGCCAACCATGCCGATGACACCTGTGTTGTCTTTTCAGGAGATAGGCGACGACGCCAGCATCAAAGTGATTGCGCAAGTCGACACATTAGCGGAGGTGCCAAATGCAATTGCCGGATAAAACGAATTTAGCCGAAGCACTCAATCAGCAACTGTTTCCCGATCTGCCTCTGGCACCGACATTTCGCCGATTTGGAAAAATTCTGGAAGTCACGTCGACGTTAATTCGTTCCACCTTACCCGGAGCAAGGCAAGGCGAGCTGTGCATGATTGGTAATGATCTCAAAGCAGAAGTGGTGGCCATTAAAGGTGAAGAGGCGTGGCTATCACCTTTTCGCTCAACAACAGGGATCGGGACTGACATGAATGTAGAGCCCATGGGGCATGGTCATAGAGTGATGGTCGGTGAAGAATTGCTCGGGCGTGTGGTAGACGGATTGGGTCACCCGATGGATGAGAGTAATTGGGTTGGTAAATGGCGAGAAAATCACGGCGAAGCTCCCGATCCATTAAAGCGTAAGTTGATCAGTAAAGTCATGCCGACTGGGATCAGAGCTATCGACTCAACGCTCGCTTTAGGCGTGGGTCAGCGTGTTGGTATTTTTGCCGCAGCTGGTGGCGGTAAAAGTACACTGCTTGGCATGCTAGCGGGTCACTGTGAAGCGGATGTTATCGTGTTGGCCTTAGTTGGAGAGCGGGGAAGAGAAGTCCGTGAGTTTATCGAATATTGCCTTCCACCAGCCGCGAAAGAAAAAACAGTATTGGTTGTTGCGACGTCTGATAAGCCACCTCTGGAACGGATGAAAGCAGCAGTAACAGCAACGACGATTGCAGAGTATTTTCGTGACCAAGGTAAGAATGTTCTGCTTATGGTTGATTCATTGACTCGTTTTGCGCGAGCGGGGCGTGAAATTGGCCTTGCCGCAGGTGAACCACCAGTAGCTAACGGGTTTCCGCCAAGTGTGTTTGTTCAACTTGCTTCTTTACTTGAGCGAGCGGGACCAGCGCCTGTCGGGAGCATTACCGCTATCTACACCGTGCTGGTGGAAGGAGACAATATGAACGAGCCTGTTGCAGATGAAGTACGCTCAATTCTTGATGGTCACATTGTGTTATCACGCAAGCTAGCTGGCGCGGGACATTATCCAGCGATTGATGTTAATGCAAGTGTAAGCCGCGTTATGGATCAGATTGTCACTGCCCAGCACAAAGATGACGCCAAGCACCTAAGGCATTTGTTAGCGCTCTATCAAGAAGTACAGTTACTCATTCGAGTCGGTGAATACCAACCGGGTCAGGATCCTGCCACAGACGAGGCAGTGGCTAAGTTTGACTCAATTGAGCGCTTTCTCTGTCAGGGGGCGAACGAACCTTCACCGTTCAAAGAGACACTTCAGCAGTTAAATCAATTAAACGGAGGGTAAGTGATGGCACTATCCAGTCAGGAAATTGATCTTATCGAACAACTGCTTCATGTGCGTAAACGTAAAGAAGAGCGGCTACAAGCCCAATGGAATCAGCTCAACGAACAACAAGATAAATGCAAGCATGAAAAACAACGCTCGTATCAAGAGTGGCTTATTTCACGGGAGGCGTTAACAAACCCTCTGCAAACTGAAGATGTTATGGATCGTAGTCAACTGAACCAACTCCTAGGAGAAAAGCGGAGTCAGTATATTGAAGAGCGTTCTAAAGCCGATTCAGTCGAGGACTGGCATAAACGAATCGAGCAGTTGGAACGTGAAAAGTCAGAACTATGGAGCCAGAAAACAAAGCTGATAAGAGGTCAGGAAAAGCTAAAAGAGGTGCTGGATGAGTAACAAAATTGAACATGTGAATAGTACTGCTTGGCGTGTTGAAGGCGTTGCTGGTCGTCATGAAGCCGATCCTGAGCTTAGACAGCGATTTACGACTCTTTTCCATACACAACCAGATGTAGAAGCACAAACCGATACACCAGATACCTCCGCGCGGGTGCCACCTTCCATTTTAAATGAATTATCCGCAGTGAATCATGTAACCAAATGGGGCAATGCAGAGCTACACAGAGGTGAAAATAGTCTTTCGTTTAAATTGCTCAACGGCCCGATGTCGGGCTTAGTGATCTTTGCTCAATGGGACGCGCAAGGCGTTGCGTTAACTCTGAAACCCAAGAACCAAAAACAGCAAGACGCACTGAATCGCATCATGCCGAAAATAAAAAGCCGTCTCAATGAATCCGCGTTAAAAATGACAATAGAGGTAAACCGCCATGACAGATCTAATTGAAATGAGCAAGGTGATTGGCACTGGTTTAGAAAACCAGCAGTGTCAGATGTCGTTACAGAAAGTTGCGGGGGAAGGTCAGTTTTGGTCATATCGAAGTGATTCAAAGAGCGGCATATGGTGCAGCCATTCCGATTGGAATCAGGGTGTTACTGAGATAACTGCTATCGAATCGTTAAGCATGATCCCTGAAGATCTTTTCCCAACACTCGTCGCTGCAATGTTTTCCGCAGTGAGCATTCCGTTTGTCAGAGATATCAGCACGCAAGGCTCTGAGTGCTGTCTGCTCGATGGCATCTATCCGGTCGTACAGTGTCAGGGTTATCAGTTCGTGTTGGTTGGGTTTAGCGCCGCATGGCTAAAGCGTCTGACTACGCATTGGACGCATTACTCAGGGGAAAGTATCAAAGTTAGTGTGCCTTTGGTCGCAGGCTACACAACGGATATTGAGCCAATCTCACAAGGCAATGGAGTGTGGTTAAAAGAAGGTGTAGACCCTGATGAAGGTAAAGCGATCTTGTGGTGGGATAAACCGCTGGCAATCGTTCAGTTCGAGGGAGAGCAAACATGGTCTGTGGAGCAGGTATTCGCTCCATACTCATTTTCTGAAGCGGTCAGTTATGTTCATGTTGCCTCACTCGAAGTTGATTTACCTACGTTGCTGCAATTGGTTGAGGGGCAAACTATCGAAGCACCACTGACGTGTGAAACCGCGTGTAAACTCGTGTCCGGCAACCATTGCATTACCTCAGGCGAACTCTTAGTCAGTCATGATGGGGTGGTTTTCTACGCGAACAATACGCATACAGAAGCCGCTTAAATCTAACGGAATTTTGGGGCTGGGCCGGTTGGTCTGACTTATCGGCTTTTTGCATAATAAGCCTCAACGCCAAAGAGTCACATCTGGTCAAACCACATTTCTCGTCTATTTTTCCTGTTTTGATATTGAACGTTTGAAAGCCATTTCATAGTTATTGCGACAGCATAGGTACTCCTTTAGTTACCCGTTTCAAGGCTCCGTATGTCAATCTAGAGGAGAGGTTCTTATGTCACTCAATATTAGCGGCACTTTTGACCGCACCATTAGCGATGCTCGCATTGAACATGTAAAGCAAGCAAATACAAAAGAAGAAGCTACCTACATGGGGCTTTGGGATAAAATCAAAGATTGGTTTTGTGGAACAGATAAAGCTCAAGCGCTTGCGCATCTATATGAAATCACACATGAAGTTGATGTTGAAACTTCTGAGTCAGCCTCTAAGAAAATGGAAGCATTCTGCAAGCTGAATCAATTGGCGGGTAGTGGCTTTACTAATCGCTTTCAAGGAGAAGTTATCGATAACCATGATGGCACATACAGTTTTGAGTTTGAAATCACGGATGTGTTGGAAAAAACACGTGTGAATTATGGTGAAACATCGAAAGAAGCGGATTGTATCCTTGGGCGAGAGCTGACGAATCACTCACAATATTTGCTTGAAGGTAACGTCAATCGCAACGGGCTACAGGACGCATTGGCTCGCGTATCATTTAATGATGAGAACGATACGTACCAAGGTGTTACGTCTTGCAAACAAAATCTACTAGCGACGGAACTCCTCAGCCCACAGGCAAAAAGTCAGATGTCAAAAGACAGCCAACTTGCTCAAAAATGGGTAGCAGTGCAAATGAAATGTGTGAGTCACTTCTCTGATCAACGCGCTCGTCTAGAGCAGTTAGAAGGGGTGGGGAATGGTACTCCAAGAGAATGGGTGCAACGAGGGTTAGCTTCACTCAATCAAATTCACGCCTCCGTCAACAAGTACTTTGCAGGTCAACAAGAACCCGTTGAACCTATGTCACTAAGCCGAACATCAATAAAAGAGATAGGTTTGAAGTCAAAACCTTTACCACCAACTCAGGTAGAGAGGTTATTGCCAACACTGACTCTACCACCAAGAAATGACGAAGCGTGGAATATGGGACGCGATGAAGACGGAGAAAAACGCTACCGTGATATTGGGTTAATTGTTCATTTACTAGAATCGTTGAAGAATTATCAAAATACTCGCTGCGAATATCAGGCTGAGCCAAACTTTCAATACAAGGCTGAGAGTGGCGGCGTGCGATCAGATTTTCATCGCGCTGGAGACATAGCAAGAGAGCAATTTTTTAACGCTGCAGCCGCAGCGGGATACGACCTCAACAACCAAGAGATTTATCGACAAGTCGATCATATCGCTGGAATGTATCATTCACTGAATTATGAGTCGCTGTTGACTACAACTGGTACTTTACTGAGCTAACCAAAATAAGAAAACGGAAGGCTCTGCCTTCCGTTTTTAGTTTATTTCAAACAATTTTAAAAACTAGGTTTCAGTTATTTCTACTTATTAGCTTATCGCGAGTCAGACTCTGCAGTAATGTGTTCTAAGTCAATGAGATAAGGAGGAATGGTATAAGCAGAACCGTTAGGTATGTCCCCAATCAAACTTTTGTTTGCCAGCATACCAGATGGAAGTTCTCCGCTTTTGTTAGCAATATCAGGACGAAGTAACTCAATCCCTTCAATAACATTAGGGTTCTGGGCGCTTGTTGCAATAATCCCGTTTAACATGCCTGACATCATCATCGCCTGTTCTGCTACCTGCACAACAGAATCACGGTAGCTTTGATCGGAAAGATCCTGCGGCTTACTAGGATGAACCACTTGCAGGTGCTCGTTGATTCTGTCTCTACTTACAGAGGTGGTTGCTCCCATTAACGGAACGGTGCCTTTTTCATCATTGTGATAGTAGCTTTGCTCGAAGTTCATGTTTCCTAGGCCAAAGTCCACATCAAAATGATGGCCGCCTTTTTCCTTTAAGTAAATCAAGCGGGAAATGTCCGAAAAATGCTTGATGCCGTCCCACTTATCATTACCACCTTTTTGTAAATGGTCACATGCTTTTCTAACCATATTATTCAGTTCAGATTTAGACAGTACACCCGGCTCCGGTTTAGGTAGCGGTTTCTTTCTTAAACGATCGAACGTGCTTTGTGTTGGGTCTGGCTTAAACATCGTATCAATATCACAAACCTCGTACCCATTAGCGCGCAGTATGGTCCTTTGCGTATCTCGTTTGTCGATTTCTTCCTCTAGGAGCACGTCACGTTTCATGAGTTCTGCTTCTAATGAAGAAGAGTACCACATGCTGTGCTTAAACTGGCTCCCCTTAGATTTGTCCGCAGACTCGAGCAGGACATGCATCGCTTCCTGGCTCATCGCGCCACCGGACCAAAAACGATGAATGGTTTGTGGAATAGGTTTGCTCTTATTCGTACCAATCTCTACACCCGCTACTGTAGAAAGTATGTCTAGTATAGGTTGGCGTCGATGATCTCCTTGTGAAGTGAGATCTATTTTCGCATCCATATCCCCAACGACATTAAAGTTGTTTTGACCTGCTTTCGGCTCGTAATTCTGTACATTTGCCTGCTCGTGTTTATGTTGCTGAAACTTCGCTTTATGATGAGCGCTGCGACCGATGATTGGATCGATCTCTTTACTTTGACTGGCTTGTAGCGGTTTGCTCCCTATCACCTGAGGAATACTCTCAGTTATAGGTGAAGCACCCTGTGGAGGTTGAGAGGAAGACATACTCAAGTTGCTTGTGGTTACTCCTGTTACTTCACCGTATTGTGCGCCTGATGATTGACTGGTAGAAGCAGTAGAGGAGGTAGCAATACTATGATTAGCTTGAATTTCGGGCATGACTTAGTCTCCCAATTGAAGTTCATGGTGAAGTAACGCTAACTTGCTAGTAAATCCTCGGAAAACAGTCTCTAAACCATTTTCCTCAACTAACGTTTGTGAACTGACCAAAGCTTTGAGCTCGTACCCGTCGTCACCTAAACCCAAAGTGACTTGACCACCTTCAACGCCTTCTAGCGGAGGGATAATTAGAGAGAGTACGGGAGCAGCGTAATCCATCAGTTTGGAGTTGGTCAGATCTGGTAATTGGCTCCAAAGCCACAGGCCGCTATTCATCCTCGATAACATGACATCAGGCAATCCCTGAATCTGAATCGCCAGTGTATTTTCGGCGTGCAAATCACGCAGTGTTTCCGGTGACAATCCTATATTCACCAAAAAGTGACTGATCAATGTATCCAGTTCCTGATTTAGAACAGGTTGTGAGTTCATCGAGTGAATTGGAGGAGGCATAGGGCTACTCTCGTGTTGAAATATGACCTATTCACGTTATAACGTGCCCAGCAAACTCAATATCTAAACTCATGTGACTCTTATGAAAGCTGGTCTGACCTAAACCATTAAAAACTCAGCATTACTGCAATGTCTTGTACGGTACTTACAACAAAAAACGGAAGGCAATGCCTTCCGCTTTTTCTTCATTACAAACTTAAAGTTTGATTTGCTGCAGCGTTGGTTTCCATCTCGCGTGTGTAGCTTCATCTTCAGGCGTCACGCCAACGTTACGACCATCTAGAATGTTAAGCACATAACGCTTGTTGGTGCCATCGACGTAGCGACTGATCAGCTTGTCGTTTTCCCAGAACCATTTTTGCGCAAGGTTAGAGCTACATGACTCAACGGTTAGGTTCTTATCATCAGAAACCGTCAGACAACGATCTGGTGCAACACGGCTGCGGTAGCGCTCATCGCTATCTAGACCCCAAGTCTGGTTCCAACTTCCGTGACAGCTCCAGCCATCCACTTGACCACCCTCAGCCTCTTTATCGCCGTTGGTACCATAAACATCTAGGCACAAGTCGTTGTTGCTTAACGACTGCAAGGTCACATGTGCCTCAGCTTCAAACAGTGGGTGACTCCAGTCTATACGAACTGTACGTGGAATTGACCATCCTGTCGTTGCCCAACCACCGGGGCCATACACAGAGAACAGTGCTGATGGGATAACATCACCATAGCGTGCTTTAGCAATGAACTTCGCGCCAATCTCGAAATCCGTAGTTCCGGTCTGAGAGACAGGAGCTTCGTATATGACGTCATAGTTAGGCTTGAAGTTAGCGTAAGAGATTGGGTTGAATTTCGATTTATCGAATACCCATCCGCTTCCCCAGTGTGCTGATGTAAAGTAGCAGCCAAGTTCTTCACGGCGTAGCTCTTGACACTCATCAAACTCACGCTCAAAAGCAATTTCAAAATCGCTTAAAGAAGAACGGTTGTTCACGCGGTAGTCTTTGGTATCAAATACCAGTGTTTTTTCATTCTTATAGCTGAATGAACCGCTCACTTCTGCACTGACTTTAGGGCCATCTTTGCCAACTTCCGCGCCGGCTGAGCCGTTAATACCGATCGAATAACCGTGGGTATCACGGTGTTGGTAGTCTTTGTTTTCGTTATGAGGGAAATCGCTGACTTTCTTAGGTACGTAGCCAGACACTGGTTTTACCCATAGCTCGTAGCTGCTCGCAAATGGGCCAATGTACGTGCGACGGTTCGCCCAGCTTTGGAACCAGCTGTGATCTTGTTGAAGATCATCAACGAGATGGAAGCCTGTTCCCGCTTTATCTGCCTCAACAGTAAAACGTACGATCTTAGCGTCAGGTGTGAAACCCTGCGAAGTAGACGACTGAACCGAGCGCATCTGTGATACGTTGACGCGAATATCAACCGATGCGCCAGCGTTACACCAATCTCGCTTCGTATCGAAATCTTTACTTGTATAAAGATTACACGTTAGCTTTGAGCTGGTGATGTAGTAGACCTTTTCAACAACAGGGACGTAGTCGTCCGCGAACGCATTGACAGAAGCAGCAAGTAAAGAAAGAGTGAAAATTGTAGAAGTTTTCATATTACTCACCTCCAAAGCCAAGACGATCAAGAGCATGAACCAAAGACTGGTTAATACTATCTAACTCAGCCGCTGGGTTATTCACTGGGTCACCATTCTCATCGCGGACGTCTGCAACAATGGAGTTGATGATGTTATCGCCTTGATACATGCCAGTAACCACAACAGGTGCATCACTGCCAAGCCCAGTTAACGATTGGCTAAGGTCAATCTTGGCATCTTCACCTGAGACTTGTCTCAGGTCGATGACGACCGTATCACCTTTAACGACATGTGATTTTGCCAGCGCAATATCATCATCTGATGCGGTTCCTACATTGATGTAGAGTGCATCGGTTTTAGCCAAATTTCCGTTGTAAAACTGAGTTGATTGCTGATAGTGCTCAGTGATTGATTGTGAAACTTCACTCTCACTTCCAAGTATCTGAATATCAGCAAATGCATGTGCAGCAAACAAAGAAGAGAGTAGGGTAAGTGTCCCTAACACTTTAGTTTTGTTATTGTGCATACAAAAATCCTCGTAAAGAGTTATTACTTAATAACAATTCAAACGTCAGTTAACTTTCCATGATATTTTGTTGTCATCCTTGAACGAGAATAAATACCTCTTGGAACCAAGCTATATTCCAAATCAATCCCCGTGTTTTATTTAGTAACATGATAAATAGATTTCCGAAAAGAGATTTTTTAGATGGTTTTTCTGAATTCTTATGACCATCAACCAACACATAATGTGATCTCCATTCAGTATGCAAGTGTTGTTAACCCTCCTCGCAATTGCTCATAAATAATACAGATATTGTTCTGTTAATGATCTAAATGCTATTTTTATTATTTAGAAAAGGGACTTAAAAAAGTAGATTTAAAATTGAATTTATCACACCAAGCTATTTGTAACTTATTGTTATAAAACATCTTTAAATCCATGCGCAAGTTTTAGATTACGATTATCAAAACAATCAATAGATCTTAATCTAGTCATAAATATAATTTCATCACTTACGTGTCTCAAAAATGATAATATTAAACACAACAATAAAGTATTTACTCTAATTAAAATTCAAACACCAATTTGATTTTTAGTTAAAAATCAAAACATAGATCACAAACGTTTCTTATAGGAAACTTTAAATATTTTTCTTTTTTATCGTCTGCTCTAATAAGCCAGATGGATTTTTAAGGATGATTATTTAAATACGGTGTTCAGTTAAAACCAATACTTTAAAATCAACTAAATTAACAGGTTCTAATTTAGTAATTTTATTTAATATAAATATTAGCAAGAACAAGGGTTGAATAAACTCAGGTCAATACCTGATATTGAGGTGAGCCTAGAACGAGGAGATAAGAGAGGTGAAACTTGGCTGGACGAAGCCCAACCAAGTAGATAGGCGTTAAGGTCTATTCGTTAGGCAACTCATCGCAATAGAAAGGGCCACTAAACTCTAGTAATGCTTGAGGCATGTGTATCGATTCTTCCAATTGGCCGAAATCATACAGAGAGAATTTTACATCCGCTTTCATCGACTTCATGTACTTTTGTTCACCACCAAAAATGATTACGGAAGGAAATTCAAGAGGATAGAAATCATCTAAATCAGATTTTGCTTCCATAACCATTTTGTACCTGAGTTTGTTCATTTCAACTTTTAGGTAGCCAGCACAAGAATCATATTCACGCTTGACTGATAGATTTCCAATGGCGGGATAAAAAATAAGGTCGTAGTTGTCTGAAATGTAGCGTCCAGCCCATAGCTCTATGTTGGAGTTACCAATTTTAGCGCCTGTGAACATGTAGTAGAGATCATCGGAGAGTCCCATACTATAAACCATGCCTGCACTCGACTCTTTGTCATACCAGCCTTTATCAACCTGAGCATAACCGCTTCCAAAAAGAGACACGTCACCATCAGAGAAGCTGTATTGAATTGGTGTTCCTACAGTATAAAGAAACCATTTGCCTCCGACACCTGGCAATTCTGGAATGATACCAAATGGAGTCTGCCCTGGGTTTAATCCTCGCCAATAATGAGCATGCTCGCCATCCCAACGCATCGAGAAATGGAAGTCATTGTAGGTCACTTCAACCGAGTCTTGATTAGCGACGACAACTCCCGGGATTTCATAGTGAAAAAGCGTCGCATCATCAAAACCTTTCATAATGAGTTCATCACGGAAGATATCGTACTTAATGGTTTTTCCATTGAGTGGGGTAAAAGCAAGGTGAACGTACGCTTTGGGCGTTGGCTCATCAAAATCAGGCGCTATATAGCTCTGGAGGCTGATTTTGAAATAACCCACATCCGGTACCGCAACATTATAGAACCACTGTTCTGCCCAAGTTTTATCCGAGCTTGGTACATGTGGCCGAATATCATCTAAGGTAGTCGCAGACACAGTTAGACTCAGCAGAGAAAACGAAGCTGTGACGGCAAGCAAAATCGATTTGAGATTCATCGTCTTGTGTTCCTTTAAATCAATAGAGGATGAGTAAAGGGAAATAAGTTTTGAGGTTGAATCGGCCACAAGGAGTTCTCCCCGTGGCCAATTCACAATAGCTAGCGACAAATACGAGCGTCGGTGAAATACAGCCCAGCCTGACATTGTGTTCCAGACTGACAGTGCTCATCTGTCTGGCAGTAGCATTCCCCACGGACGTTACATCCCGGTGTTAAATAGTCATCCATAGGGATATCACCACTCACGCGTTCCCAGAAAGGATTAGTAAACACGTTGTAAGGGTCGAGCTCGGCTTTCGCCTGTAAGAATTCTTGCCACATAGGGAATCGAGAAGGCATGTCCTCGAAGATGGCAACCGAGTTCTTGCCCCAGTGAGGTCGCGCATCATACTTACGCAGCGACATCTGTTCTATCTCCAGATTCACAAAGTAATTCTTCGGTTCCTTTTTACCTTCTTGGCGTAATGTGTACTCGATACCTACAAATGCGGTTTCGCGACCAGCACTCATACCAATATAGCTGTCTGACGCTTGACCAAATCGGAAGTAAATGCCATTGAGGGGGAAGCACGTTCTTGGGTGAGCCGCGACAATCTCTCGTACGTCACGAATCCAGTCAGGCAAGCGCTCAATATCAATGGCCACTTCCTGAAGTGCGATAGGAAGCCTGTCCCAAATACATTTGTTGGGATCTTTACACTTGAAGTACTGCATTTGATCAGAGTAACCAATAGGTTCACTCACTTTTTTGCCCGTATTATTATCGCGGAAGTAAGACTTTGCTCTGGCGTTATAACGCGCAACGGCGGCTAGACATTGCAATCCAGTACCCGGAAATTCGTGAGCGGCATTAAACAGCAAGCCGAAGAAGAACTCTTCTGCATCAGACACATCCGCCTGAGCATTATACGCTTCACCTTGCGTCTCCAATGGAACAGGGTTGTACAAGGTGGTGGTATAGCGGCCAAGACCCGGGAACCAAGCGATATTGGCTGAGTAGTTACTGCGAGCGATGTCCAGAACAACATCTTCCAATCCGGAATCGTCACGATACCCTGTCACTTCTGCTTTGACTTTGAACGCTTCCTCGATAGCCAGCGTGACTTCAACGACGACACCTAGCACGCCCAAGTTGACGCGAGCAGCGTTGAGTAAATCGCCGTTTAATACACGAACGTCTCCCTGACCATCAACGACTTTAAGCTCTGTCACATAGTCCGCAAGCATATTGCTAGGTTTTTCCAATGTTGAGCCGTGTGTACCACTGCCAAGCATTCCGCCGACGGTGAAGATGGCTAACTCAGTGACCATGTTGATCGCGTAACCTTGTTCACGAAGAAAATCATTTAAATCGTTAAACCTCATACCCGCTTCAACCGTCACACGTTTGTTCGCAGCGTCGAAATGGACGATCTTATCCATGTTCTTGAGCGTGAGTTGAACTTGATCATCACCCGCGCAGGCGGCATCGATCTGGCTGGCAAATTTACGATTACCCGTCATCACTTTCTTGTCGCGTATCAGTGCATCTTTAACGATGGCCTGAACGCCTTCAATGGATTGAGGGTCGTAAATAGCTTCAGGGTGACAGGTATAGGTCCCTTGATAGTTGGAAATTTCGCGTTCGGGCTCGCTCGTTTGAAGCGCAAAGGCTGTTCCTAATGCAGCCGATATTAAAGTAGCGCCGAGCGCGAGAGTTCTTATTCTCATTAAATATTCCTTATTTAAAAGCATCGTGACATTGAGCTTCATCAGCTCGAAATTGAAATTAGGTATCAGCCAAATCGTGGCAATATTTGTTGTTCGATAACGTCCCGAACGGCACGTCGATGTTGAGGAACCCGACTGCGGAAGAACTCGCCAACATTGGCTTTGTATCCATCAAGCGGTCTTGGCCCTATCTCTGGAACCCAAAGCGCATGATTCGTTGTCGCAAAATTGAGTTGGGAATGACCTAAAATGGCAAGCGGGCCTTGAGAGAGGTTTTTCGCATCAAAAATCCAGATTTCTTTACCGTTGCCAATGGTGTTGGTTGGCTCTTTACGAACTACCGCAGTAAAGACGTAGCCGTCATCTTGCGCGTAGCTACCGGGTCTCGACATAAACTGAGGCGTTCGCATTACACAGTCAGCAGGAAATTGATAAGCATCGGTGACTGCCATCTTTTGGCAATCCATATGGACGAGCGCGGAAGGTTGGTCTTCTTGAGGTAACGAGTCATTGGTAAACAGGCGGTTAGGGTATTGCTCGTATGCATCCGCGACACGCTCAACAACATGGTCTTTTCTGTAACCCACAGCGGCCCAGTAGATATGGTCAAACTGTTCAGGGAATTGGAAATGACCTCGGTAAGCGGGATCGTTCATATCCCAGAAAAGCTGGTCATCTCGAATTAAACGAAAATCACCCGTAATTTCACGCACGGAATCAGGTTGAACCTGAATGCGCGCGCGAACTAAGCCCCCGACATCCACCGGTGCGGCAGGATAACCTGCGAGCGAATCACTGACTCTTCCGCCGAAGAGCAATCTATCTCGAGTATATTGCGGCTCAGATTTATCCATCGCGCCCAGATATTGCCCATAGAGCGTAATTTCGTTTTCATGATCATCGTAATTACACATGACATCCGAGGTATCAAAGTTAAGCTCAATGTAATCGGCTGTGACAATGTCACGATTTGAGAGCAGGTCTTTCTTGCGGATAACCCATACAGGCGTGCGATGTTGCTGAGCGTAGACTGAACGGATACCAATCATTCTTAGCGGCTCAACTTGTGCCGCTGTTTCAAAGATCAGAACATGATGGCGGGTGACACCCAGTGAATGCGCAGTCGCAGCGATAAATGCTGGTCGGCCATCTCGTCCGACGATATCCCAGCCTTGAAGGGCGCTTTTCTTATCCCATTTCAGGAGCCGGATAAATCCATTCTTGGTGCCTGTATTTGAAACGTTACCGCCATAGTTAATGGTAAAACACTCGTCTGATTCGAGATCAAAGTATGGGTGACCAGTGGTCCGTACCTGAGGAAATAACCATTTGTCTGGCGTCAGTGCGTCCATCCATGGCGGTAAACTGCTACGCCATTCATCGTAATGACCGATGGGTGTAATGAGATCTAATGTCGTCGCATCAAATTCATAAGGAACACCGCCTTCGTAACTCAAAGCGAAACGGTTATCACCGAGATAGTTGGGCGCGGTATTACAGTAGTTCACAAATCCCATAGAAGGGCTGTAATACGCCATACCACCAAGCAATTTGAATCTATCAGGCCAATAGTGGATGTGCTGTTGCATGATAGCAGAGGGAGTGTCGATCATTTTGCGCATAAACGACACTTGCCCAAGGGAGAAATCCAAGCGGGTCAGCGCACCACGACCACTCGGGCTAAGGTGATCCCGTTCGAGTGGAATGCCTTCAGCAAAGAACACATGGCCCATAATGTCATTGGGTAATTGCCCGTAAAGCAAGTTTAGGTTGCCCGAAGAGGGCGTGAAGTCGGCTTGCATTATCGACTCTGGGAAAAGTGAGTGATTCACAGTCGGTGAAGCGAATAGCTGCCCAGGCACGAGAGTAACACCCGCTAATCCCTTTAAAAAAGTACGTCTTTCCATAGCTCTCATCAATAAGTAATTGAATGCATATATTGGAAAGTAGGTGAGATTTATAAAGTGTACTGAGGAATATCAGAAATTATGAATTGTGGCAGAGAAGTGGTGCAATGACTCTAGTCGATTACACAGTGAAGCATCAATAACATACTGAAAATCTGTTACTTTTATCATTACTTAATTTTTCAAACGATATGGTGACAGTGTCACCATATCGTTCTGATTACTATCTTTGCATAAGCATTGTCTATTGCTACTCGCTATTCACATTATCCTTGCCTATCTTTATTGAGTATTAAAACAGTATGAGTATTCAGCTGTGACTGGCTGTACTCGTGCTGAATAAAGAGTGTGTGTACCCCAAGTCCTTGAAGAGAGAAGGATGTCATACACAAGGCACTCTTAACTTAGATGTAAGGTACCTAACGTATGCATGTGAAGAACCTTTCGATTGGCAAAAAAATTGCCCTAGCGTTTGTCGTTATCGCCGTAATGAATTTGGGCTTCGGCTTTTTAATGCTGAGTGAGCTGAGGAATATTAAAGCCGAACTCCTCAACTATACCGACGATACACTGCCTGCTGTCGAGAAAGTCGACTCCATTCGAGACCAAATGTCGTTATGGCGAAGAGCTCAGTTCGCTGCCTTTGCGATGAGTGATTCAGCGAAAGTTCAGTCCACCATTTCAAGCAATGAGAACATTCGTCAGGAAATTAATAAAGGGCTCAGCGCCTACGGAAAGACCGTTTGGCCTGGTGAAGAAGAACAAACCTTCAAGCGACTTGATAAGAAGTGGCAAGGTTATCTAGCGACTATGGACTCATTCAATCAAGCCATGTCTAACATGGACAAGGAAACCGCTTACCCCATATTAGCGAACTCACTCGGTGAGTTTGAGAGCATCGAAGCTGACATTAATATCTTGGTCGACATTCTCAAAGGGGCAATGAGTAGCAACCGGGAAGCAATTTTGTCGTCAGTTGACGGTTTAAGCCGATCGGCAATGATCATTAATGTTTTGATTGTCGTCGTCATGGTGATTATGACTATGTTTCTGACTCGACTTATATGCGGTCCGTTGGTCGTCGTGGTTAAGCAAGCCAATGCGATTGCCGAGGGGGATCTCTCCAGAACACTGGATCGCTCAGCGATGGGTAACGATGAGTTAGGTGAACTGGCTGACGCTTCTACCCGAATGCAAAGTAACCTCAGAGAATTAATCAACCAGAGCGTCACGGTGGTTCGCGAGCTAGGACGCGCGGTCGATGAAATGACGCAAACATCAAATAAGTCAGCCCGTGAAATGCAAGACCAGCAATCACAGGTCACCCATGTTGCTACGGCGATGGGGGAGATGAAATCTTCCGTCGCAGATGTAGCCCAAACCACTGAAGTCTCTGCTGAAAAAGCCAATGACGCGAATGGCAAAGTCCAGGAAGGTGCGCGCAATACCAAAGCCATGGTCGGCTCTATTCAAAATGTCGCACAGATCATGGGGGAAGCGGGTGAGAGTGTTGCCGAGCTTGAACAGCAGTCGAATCAGGTTAATACCATTGTAGATGTGATCCGAGACATTGCCGATCAAACCAATCTGCTCGCACTAAACGCCGCTATTGAGGCGGCACGAGCGGGTGAATCAGGACGAGGTTTCGCTGTTGTAGCAGATGAAGTTCGTACATTAGCCGGACGAACGCAAGACTCAACCAGTGAAATCACGGCCATCATCGAAAAGCTTCAGGCTATTGCCAGCCAAGCAAAAGAAACGACGGATCGCTCTCGTCAGCAGATCGAAACGTGCGTTGAGCAAGGTAACCAGTCTCAGGAACTTATGACCGCGATTCGTGGCTTCATCTCAGAAATTGCCGATATGGGAACGCAAATAGCCAGCGCGTGCAATCAGCAGGACAGCGTAGCTGAGGAGCTCAGTTCAAATATTGAGAGCATTAACATGTCTGCTCAGTCTGTTTCCGCTGGCTCTGAAAGTACCGCGCAAGGCTGTCGGGAACTCAGCCGTTTATCCGCTTCGCTCCAGCAAGCGATGGGTAAATTCAAACTGGATTAGTGAGACAGACGAAGACAGTCTGGAATAGGGAGGTTTTATGGTTTTCCGCACAACACTGGTTTCACTTGCAGTCGCATCAGCACTATTTCCGATGGGTTCCATGGCGGCACCTTTAGCATTACCAGACTCGCCGCCAGCAATGAACCAAGTACAGCAATCGAACGCTTGGCTTGAGATTAGCTTAGGTCAATTCAAGCAAAACATGGCGGAGTTTCGGTCTCATCTCAGCAGTCAAACCAAGCTTTGTGTGGTGATGAAGGCTGATGCTTATGGCAACGGAATACGCGGCCTCATGCCGACCATTCTTGAGCTCAATGTTCCTTGTATCGCAATTGCAAGTAATGCCGAGGCAAGGACCGTTCGAGATAGCGGATTTGAAGGCCAGTTAGTTCGCGTTCGCTCGGCTGATATTCAGGAAATCGAACAAGCAATGGATCTTGATATTGAAGAACTTGTCGGGAGCTTGGAGCAGGCAAATCAGATCAAATCTCTAAGCACGGACAAAACCATTAAAGTCCATTTAGCATTGAACGATGGCGGCATGTCTCGAAATGGGATTGATATGAGCACCGAAAAAGGTAAGCAAGAGGCGCTTGATATTGCGAAGCACCAAGGCATCGATATCGTCGGCATCATGACGCATTTCCCAAATTATGATGCTGATGAAGTGAGAAGCAAACTCGCCGATTTTAATCAAAGTTCAGCGTGGCTGATCGAAAATGCTAACTTGAAAAGGGATGATGTTTTACTCCACGTATCAAACTCTTATACAGCATTGAACGTTCCTGAAGCGCAACTGGATATGGTGAGACCCGGCGGGGTGCTGTATGGCGATCTGCCAACTAACCCGGAATATCCCTCAATTGTTAGCTTCAAAACTCGCGTAGCCTCTTTACACAATGTTCCTGCCAATTCTACCGTCGGCTATGACAGTAGCTACGTGACCAAACGTGACAGTGTATTGGCTAATCTACCGGTGGGGTACTCTGATGGTTACCCCAGAAAAATGGGGAACCGGGCTCATGTTATCGTGAATGGGCAGCGGGCTCCGGTTGTAGGGAAAACATCGATGAACACGACGATGGTCGATGTTACTGATGTGAAAGGGGTGATTACGGGACAAGAAGTCACACTGTTTGGCCAACAAGCAAACGCGCAAATTAGTGTCGGAGAAATGGAAGAACACGCCGAATTAATATTCCCAGAGCTTTACACCGTTTGGGGAACCGCAAATCCAAGGCTTTACATACCGTAACCAAGATCACACAAAGTCGTTCAAAGCCAGCGTTAGTCAACCATTTAGATAAACTTCAAATTGGCTATAAACGCTGGCTATATATGGTGTTGGCGACATCATTATTTCTTTTTAGACTTTTTCATTTCATATTCAATCACTTTAATATAAGAATAATGCTTCTTTAAACCTATTGTCAGGGAGACAAATATGGAAAATGAAGCAGCTGCGATTATTGCCAAAAGCTCACCTCAACAAATCGCGACTGGCGAGCTGGTTGTCCTCAAAAACACCATCAAGAAGTTCTGCAAAGGTCCAATGCGATCTGAACTCATGAAGTTGGCTAATTCAGAACTTGGCGCATTCTGCTCTAAGATCACTGCTGAGCGCATGCCAGTTTATCAAGCAAAGATCACTCACCTGAAAGAGCTTGCCAAGTGCAACAATCAGTTAAGGCTAAGAGACGAACTACGAGAAATCAGAAGTACAGGCATTTAACCCGATTTAATCAAGCAAGGCCGTTAACCGCCTGATAAAAGAAATATTACAACAATAAATAACCACAACATCATAGGCTAATTAGCATGCAGTACGAGAATAATAGAAAAGTCGTGAGAGCGGGGTACGCCCCAATTGAAGAAGAGCAAAATGGCACCAACGTTCAACCTCAACAACCAGTACAAGAAACGCCTGATCCTGAACCAGAATATGAAATCAACGTAAAAATCCATTGCACGAACGAGGAGCTAAACTCTCTCCAGACTGGACAATGGTCTTTGGGGCGCACTGAGCTTGAAGCGCCAGTGTCACAATGGGGAAAGGAGGAAACACCAGAGAAAGAAAGTGTTCTGACAGCTCATTGCTTTCAAAATGAAGAAAAGGTGCTTCACCATGAACTCTTCGCCAAACATCATACGACTTGCTTCGACGTTATACCTAAACCCAAAGGTACCAAACACATTAACGCCGAATTTATACCGGTGAAGTTAGCGATAAAAGCAAACGAGAGTAAACTGGCGTTTCCGACAGAGGGCTACTTTTATCACTTCGTTAGTGGGAAGCTAAGCCGTGAATATTGTATAGCTGGAGAAGGGCGTTCAACGTTTCAGGCAACCTTGTCTGAAGCCTCGATACTGAATGACGATCTGTTATCGCCAAACCAGTTAACGAGTGTCTTGCTGCCATATAAACGAGAAGATGCACCAGCACCCGATCAACATTTTCTATATCGCTTGGAAAAAATTAGCCAAGATCAGCTAAATGCGGTGACCACTCAATGGCTCGACGAACACGCACTTAAACTGGAAATGGACGACATTGTTGCCGCAAGAACGTCAGCATTAGAGAAACGACCTGAAGCAGAGCAGGGCGCTGAAGTATGGCCACCTTTAAAGCAGTTTAAAGCCGTTCACCCATTTGGCGATATATGGGGACAATTCAAACAACATAAGCTCAGTGAAACTATGGTTAATGTCATGCAGAGTCATTCGATTCCTGACAAAGTTCCAGTATTGATCCTCCCAGTCACGAAAGAGGAACAGCTAACAGAGACTGTGTTAGATATCTTTTCTAAGGTCGCTGGAGTTGGCATTGGTAAGAGTAAGAGCAAATCTATTCCACAAACCATTCATCGTTTCTGGTCTGGTGGTGCAATGAGCCAGGAAGCGCTGCATGTACTCACTGATTCCATCGATAAATCTGAGGGAAGCCAGTTTAAACACTGCATTTGGCATTCATCTGCACTAGAACAAGAACTTAAGAAACGCGAGCTGATCCAAGTGGAAGTGATTGATACACGCGAGACACAAAGGGTCGTACTTCGAAGTTACGGCTATGATACTTGTGACATCGATGAGCTATTTGAGCCGGACCCAACACAAAGCACTTTTGATCGTTTAAGAAAGAAACCGTTACCCAAGCCTAAACCCGGTGTACTGACCAAGTCTGAATTACTCAAAATGGTTAAAGCCGCGTGTGATCATTTGCAAAAAGGTGGCAGTGACAAGTGGGATGGCATTAAACATTTTTCCGACATCTCTCGTTTGATTTACTTAAAAGAAAAAGGCGGCCATCATTTTGATGTGGACTTTGGCTTAGGAAACATGAACTTCGAGCAAAGTTACTATCACAATGATGAAGGAGGCACTGTTCCGTTAATGGGTGCAACCACTTCTGTAAGTAGAGACAGAATCAACGAGCACCTGCAGGTTGTTCATCCTAGTAAACCGCAGGATCTTTCCGATCAAAGCTACCGTGATTCTGTTGTGCAGGTAGCAGAACAGGCGATGATGATGTCAGGTATGCTAAATGGCATTATCGCTACCAGTGCACAGAACCCTAATGTTGTTGAAGGTATAGAGACCCTCAGGACTTATGTTAGGAGTGGAGACCTATCAAGTGGCATGGTGGCAAATCGGAAGTTGCTCGGTGATACTCCTAACGGAACGGCTTATACCATTCCACCTTATCTCATTGATTTAGAACATATTACTGAGGAATCAGATTCTCGATAATTTCATACTGAAGAATGACTTAGATCTTTACCTGAGCAGAGCAGCTCAGGTAAACGCTTATTTATAAATTGACATCGCGATAAGTGTATATAAGGATGAAAGTATGAATAGAGATCTTAAACGCCACGCAAACCGAATTATCATCATTCCATAGGAATGGTGGGAATTAGTACGCGTTAGATTTTTAAAACCCACCGAATCGAGGTGGGTTTTCTGTATCTGCCTCGTGGGATCAGTCCTACAATAAGGAGGTAACATGAAGAAAGTCGCAGTTTTCGGCAAGCCAGGAAGCGGTAAATCAACGCTGAGCAAACAATTGGCACGCGAGACAGGCATTGAATTGCATCAACTTGATTCGATCGTCTACAAGAAAAATGGTGAGCACGTCGATGCAGCGACGTTCAAAGAAGCCCATAACAATATCCTCGAAACCGAAAGTTGGATAATCGACGGACTTGGGCCAATAGAGTCGTTCAATCAGAGACTAGATGAAGCTGACACCTTGGTTTACATCGATCTTCCGTACCTCACGAGTTATTGGCTAGTCACCAAGAGGCTTTTAAAAGGGTTAATAGTTAAACCTGAAGGTTGGCCAGATGGAAGCTCAATCTGGAATGGCACAATCCAAAGTTATCGATTCTTAAAACTCAGCCCAAAGTTTTGGAATGACAAGTTCATACAAAGGTTAGAATCCATTTCAGAAAACAAATCTCTACACATCATCCGATCCATTTCAGAGTTAAACAATTTTTCACGTGACCACATTAAGTAATGAGTTTAAGTAGACTCGTAATATACAGCTTAATCATCGATAGATGGTTAAGTTGTATATTAGGTATTTTATGGTAAATACAATTATGTTGAATGGATTTCAAGAAAGAGAGGAGTAATGGCAATAAACGAGTCAGATTTCACGTAGATGAACACTTAATTTAACATAATATACATAATGCGCACTAAGGGAGGCAAAAAAGAAAGGTAACTTTGTTCGTTAATTCAATCAGTTACCTTTACTTTTTGTCTCTTTAATCAGGCAATCTTTTTACTATCAGCGGCTTCCTCTAAACGTCTTAATGCGTTGATTGCACCTTCATTTTTTGAACGTTCTGCGATGATTGCTAGCATTGTAAGTTCTACATCTAGACCTAAGATATCTGCTATTTCACAAGACATATCATCACTCATTGTGCCGCCTTTGTCCCACTTATGGACTGTAGAATGCGTTATATCTAAAAAACGTGCGACGTCACGTAAGCTATGTAGTTGTTTTTCAACCATTAATCGGTTGAGTAATTCTCGCGTAGTTATCATCTTGGTTGGGTTAATGATAATTGGCGAGTTATCGTTGCTACACTGAGCCTTGGCTTATCTATTTATTTTGCTCATCAGAAAATCGGACATAAGATAACAATTAACTACCGTGTAAGTAACAGTAAGTATTGCGATGAACAAATAGATCAAGTTGTCATTTCTAATAGAAAAGACAAAACTGTTTCTATCTGGTCAATAGAGGCAGTTTTGGAGAACGATATAAAGTATGAAGTTTATAAGCCCGAAGAGCCAATGATACTCAAATCAGGCGAATCTGTTGGGATAGCACTGCCACCATACTCTAACCTTGAGGTTGATGGTGACAGATTTGTCCCTCAATTCTTCTTCGGTAAGATTGAATTCTATGCGAACCTAGGCAACAAAATAATAAAATGCTTGGATGAAAAAATCACTGATGCGCAGACTTCGCATCGAATAGCTACAAAGTTCAGCAATTCTTTTGATGGGCATCTATACAATGAGCTAGTGCGTTTTATACTCGTTTATTACTCAAATGGGCAAAAGCAACTAGCGTTTTTCGACACACACGGTTTCATTGGCAATGAATGGAAAATGTCACCAAACCACCTAGGAAAAAATGACTACTGTGCATCTGATATTGAAAAGATGTTAGAGCATTACGGTTACTCTCAATTGTTTTCAAACTACATTTGCTTTGAGAAACACGATTCCGATGGACAATTCAGAATTGCCTTTCAGAAAATCGAAGCAAACGAGAATCAATAATTTCTAGGAGTCCAGATATGACGTTTGAACACATACCACCACCGGGTATGAAAGCAGTATTGTACAACAACCAATGCATTGGTTACGTAGAAGACGTAGAAGACCGAGAAGAAGCAGCCAGGTTGGCAAAAGAACTGATCAAATCAAAAGGATTGTGGCGCGATATTCCTAAGTACCAATCTATCTATCAGCAAGCTAAGTCGTTCGAAAATACTTCTGCCTATCTCTACGCTAAAGACTTAGAGTCATTGCCAAGAAATCCTCAAAGCATTACTCCATTTGTCGTGAATGCGGCATTTAGCGCTGAATTGTACTTAAAATGTTTACAAGAACTCAGAGGAAGCATAAGTGAATCTCATGTACTAACATCTTTGTTTAAATCTCTTCACAATAAGGTGAAAGACAAGATTAATAAAGAATCTAGTTTGCGGTCGAAGCAATATAAAATGGAACAAGGCGTTTTGTTTAAAGATCATCTGAAAAAAATAAATCACGCTTTTGTAAACTGGCGATACATCTATGAGAGAAATACTGAGTATATAAACATTCAGCAGGTGATCTTTGTTTTGCATGTGCTACACGAAGTTTGTGTAGCGGAAATAAAACTCAAAGAAGAAGCTACTAAGCCTTAAACGGTAGCAGAATATAATTAGAAGAGACATTGTTTTTAGGAGGCTACGTGGGACTAAGAGTTAATATCAACCCTCATAATAATCTATTCAATTTAGCACATTTCAATATAGATATAGTAAAAACAAAAGTGGCAGAGTCAGATCAAGAAGGCTTGGGGCTACATTGTAAAAACTGCATTATATCTACATCCTTCGCGGTCGAAGCTTTTGTCAACTATGTTGGTTTTAAAAAAATTAGGCACTGGAATGAGAAGAAGAATTGGTATGAAAAACTTAAGCGAATATATAAGACAATTGATGAGCCATTAGATTTGGAACGAGAGCCATTGAGGACACTTAAACAATTAAAAGATATTAGAAATGAGTTAGCCCACAGTAAGCTCATAGAACGAAATGTGTTGGTAAGAAACAAAGGTGAAGCCCAAAAAGCCATGAAGGCCGATTGGGATGAATATTTGAATCCTGACTTTGTTGTGCATGCATACGAACAAGCTGAAGCATTTCAAGAACATTTGATGGAGAAGTTCGATATCTCGTTATTTGAAACATTAACATCGAGTCGAGGTACGATAAGTGGAGAATAGAGGTGAAGGGTTGTACTTTCAATCGGTTGCAATTGCTTCTGAAGGTTACTTTGAGTAAACACATAACAAGCATTTAAAGTTGCAGCTAAAGCCTGGGATTACCCGAAACTGGTTACTGGATGGGGATAATTTCCCGTACAAACGTTCAATTTGAAATGAAGGAAATATATATGAAGAAAATACATTTGTTATTACTAGCCTACCTTTTGCCAAGTTTAACGTTGGCAAGCGAGGCTAACCTGACAAAGATAAAGCAAGTTTTATCTGGTCCTGAATTTGGAAAACAAGTTCTAATTACGGTAGATACCAATCCATCTAATTTGCCCGAGTGCCACACAAATCAATGGTACAACTACGTTTTCGATGGAACGACGCCTGAGGGACAAATGACGTTAAGTCTTGTCCTTACCGCTTATGCTGCACAAAAAACTGTTTTGGTAGCTGGAACAAATAGTTGTACTATCAGAGGGGGAATTGAAAACTTAAAGTACATCATAGCCAAATAAGTATAGCAAAGCATTTAAGAGTGATTCCCAACCCTTGGCATTTTCTTTATAATCACCTTGATGAATACATAACTCCCTGCTTGTTTCTTTTAACGTCAGTTAAGGTAACGAGCCATGTCTCTAAGAACACAATTCTCGCGCTTGGTGGACGACATCAAGCGCACCCGTCAAACCCTTGAAGAGCAATCCCCCAATTGGGCTAACGTCCCTACCCTTAAACTTGCCTCAACGTTGAAGCAATACGCGATCGACAACTTCAAAGCGGCCAGCTCGATATTCGACAGAAAAGTCGACGCACTCGAGAAAGAGTAGCAAAAGAAAGGCAAAATCGACGCGAAACAGATGGCACTTGAAGCCACTCAAGAAGGCGTAGTAGTCGGTATGGGTATCGTCGATACGTTTGTCAAAGAGTTCATCGACCTGTCTAACAAGAGTTAAAGTGCGAATTCTAATCCGTTCTGTGATTGTGATAGTTTATTGCTCTTTGCCGGAAGGTTATGATTTGCGCTAGGAATTTTTGTGCGCTAAGTGGCAAATGAGCAGCGCCATCACTCACGGAGGAAACTATGGAGATACCAGAAGCCGGAAACTTGTTTTTTGGTATGATCGCGTCGATAGGTACGGTCGTCGCTACACTCTACAATTTCGGTCAGGTTAGAAAGATCAATGCTGAACTACTAGCGTCATTCGAAATTGCACTTGAGAAACAAAATAAGCATTCAGTGACTGAGTTGTTTAGGTCTATTCATGGTTTGAGGATGAATTACTCCGATATTGTAGTCTTAGTTAACGATGATAACTGTTCAAAGATTATTTATGCGCTAAAAAAAACTCCTGGAATGGTTAGCTTCGAAGGCGGAAAGTTTCAGTACTCTGGATTAGGTAAAATTCGCCCATTCATGGCGTTTGATAAGTTACTCCGAGGTGCTGGACTAGTTTTGGCCATAGGTTTGTTCGTTATTTCGTTTTGGCTATTAGCATTTGGTAACTCAGGGGAGAGTATTGCAGGAATGATACTGATTGTTCCTAGTTCTTTCTTTATTGCCCTTTCAATACGAACTAATCGCTATGACAAAATGGTTAGATCATTAGTAGGCAACGAACATTGAAACCTTTCTAGTCAAATAATCAATTGAAGCTTTACTTGTGGAAGATAGTTTGAATGCAATAAGGATTGCAATAGAAAGCCTACAATCTAACCCTGGCTGCCTAGTTAGTGCAATGCATTGTGAATATGCTGGACATGTTGAATAAATGTCCTCTGATGCATATAGAGTTATGGCTGGATGTATATCCAGATACTTCGAGGTTTTAACTGGTTTGAATATACGTAAACAATTACGGTTCCTATTCCGTTCAATTTATGAACATGTACAAATTGCCATAGATGCTGCTGTTCGAGAAAAAGCTATTCATATATTCGGATTTAGAGCTGTTGCCGCTTCAGTCGCTTTTTTGGCTACCTCCTATCTAGCGCAGACATTTGCACTGGTTCCACTTGAAGAGAAAGTTCAATCTAGCTTTATTATTGCCCAAGCAGAAGTTAATTATTACAAGTACTATGATTCCAAATCGCTGAAGGAAGTAGCGCTTGCACAAGGCAGGTTAGCTGCTGCAGAAAGTTCAAAAGAATACATATATTCAGCAGTTAATCTCTTATCCCTTGTTGCTGAGATAGTTTACTTAGTTGCATTGATCATTTTTGTATTTTCTGTCGGCCATTGGTGGCAGTATGTTGTGATTCGGAAGAAGGACGAAAGCGCTATATGCAGTTCTAACGAAAATGATTAGTTTTAGATGTTATCGAACACTCGTCATTCAACCTATTGAGATTTCGCTCTTTTACGATTTAAAATATCTGTTTTATAAATAATAAGGTTCATTACATGGATTGTGCAATTAAGCCTGCGATGGTAGGTGTACTTTTCTTATTCTCTAGCCTATCTTTCGCGTTTGGAAACTCGCCTTGGACCACAGTAGAAGAAATAGTACAAGGTCAAGGAAACAAACCTTTGGTTAAACTTGTGAATGCTGGAGAAGCAGGTACTGGCTGCGACAGCAAAGATTATTTGAGAATAAAAGATGCAGATTCAGGAGCAGGAAAACGACAGTTCTCGATTTTGTTAGCCGCTTTGAGCTCAGGAGCAGAAGTATTAATTGAGTCAAAAACATGTTTATACGGCTCTCCAGCTGTAGAGACAGTATATATAAAACGATAAATTAGCTTGTCCTCTTCCAGTGGTCGAGAACTAATCTCTGTTAGTATTATACATAGAAACACTACTACCAGCTTGCTGAAGATATCACTTCACAAATACCTCCCCTAAGGCTAATTCTCGGTACAACTCTGATAGTTGTCGGGCGTGCAGTAAGTCATTGGGATATACATCACCTCCTCTACAGCTTGTTTGTTCACAAGCTTGTAGAGGGTCAATATTGCTTGCTTGCCCATCTCATAGGGATTTTGACCAACATTGCCGTGCGCTAGGTTGTCTTTTAAATACACGAGTTGTTCTTGGGCTGTGTCTGCAGTGATGATAACGATGTCTTTGTCGAGTATGGCCTGTTTGTGAGGGGTAACGACATCTCTATACTCTTCTAAAAACTGAGTCCAGCCCCCTACTGCCACGATGGCGTTAATTTCGCGTTCTTGATAGGAGTTGAGTACGTTTTTGAGATCCTCAAGTGCTCTTTCGAACTGACCGAAATTGTGAAGTGGTTTACTAAACTCCGTCCACCCGTTCTCTCCTTTTAGGCGCTCACCAGGAGGTAGCGCGTATTCTTTACCTGATAAGGCTGAGCGTATTCCCATCACTCTGAGATTTAAATTCGGTGAATCAGGCCGACCGCTTTGAATAAGGATAGTCCCGCCATTCGGTAGTTGAGACTTAAGTTGCTCACCCAGCGCCTTTCCTAAATCAAAGTCGTTAGTGCCTATATAAGCCGCTCTTAATTTCGGATACCTAGATAAAGTTTCTGTTGAGAAGTCAGCATCATAAGTGATCACCGGAATACCAAGTTCTTGCACTTTCTGCATACTGTGTTCAAGCATAAACTTACCCTGAGGCACCGCAATAGCAATACCGTCTATCCCTTCATCCAGCAAGTCAGAAATGATTTTGTCTTGCTTACGTATATCTACGCTTTTAGGGCCTCGATAAACGCATTCTACATCCTTGAGCTCTTTTGCAGCAGCCATGCAGCCTTCTCGGCTTGCCTCAAAAAATGGGTTGTTCTCTTCTTTGGGGACGACGGCAAAGCGCAATAGCTTTGATTCAGAAAGGCTAGCAAAGCTGAGTAACAGAGTGAAAATAGTCACGTTTCTTATATAGCTGATCATGCTAACCCTACCCTTAATATGCTTTAGAGTTTTACCTATATTAAAAAGTTAGCTCATAAAGCGAATTTTGGGAGTGAACTTAGGTAGCTATTGCACCAACCTTGTCTATGTAAATCTATGTAAGCATGACTTTTTCATATTCAATTATTTTGATAAAGTTCATTGTTATTGCGTTCATGTATGCATAGTGACTCACAAGGTGAGTAAAAAATGCGCATGACTATGTTGCATCTATAGACAACGGATTATTTCGAATGGATACCATTAACCAGCCAGACAGTAAAGCCATTGCTTGTGAAGATCATTTGATCATCTGGTTCTGGGAAGCCCATATGCATAAGAAAGGCTTAGCACAAAAGGCCATATTGGCCGAGCTGAGAAGGCTTGGAGATCTGTTGGTTAAAATCAGGCATGATAAAACCAATTTTTTGCTGCCAAGTTCCCGACTTGAGTTAGTGAATGACGTCGTACAGCACACCTTATTGCTCGGTGACAAGTTTTACGAAAAGCATGAGTATTTTGTTCAGGAGATACGTGAGCTGATTGATGAGCATTATAAGAAGCATTTATTTGTAGAGTATGTTTGATTTCTCTAGTTTGGTAATGATGCATCATTGCCCTACTTTGTGAAAATACGCCATCACATCATCGTTTGCTCTTAAACACTCATACGCTCCCAGAGGTTTCATGTTTATAGGTGAAGTTTCCCGCAAAACCGGCTTGTCGATAAAAGCCATCAGGCTTTACGAAGAGTTAGGGCTTATCCAAACGCCACAGCGCCAAGGGCGCTACAGAATCTACAAACATTCAGATGTGGACATTCTTAACCTAATTGTTCAGGCAAAGCTTCTCGGAGTTAAGCTTTCTGATCTTAAGGGCATCATCGTCTACAAGAACAATCAAGTTGACTGGCAGCGCATTGAAGGCTTTCTGGTTGAGGTAAGAAAAAGATTATTGCGAGAACAAACGCTACTCGCCGAAAAGCTTAAAAATGTAGAGTCCTGTATTGAAGCGATCAATTCATGTGAATAGTGGTTGACTCTCCCCCTATGGGCAGACTTTACACTCATCATCCCACTCAAAGGAGAAAGATGATGAAAAACGTATTAATACTCAACGGTAACCCAAAGCGACAAAGCCTTTGCCACACAATATCTGATGCTTATCAAAGCGGTGTGGCTCCTGCACATCACGTTCGTCGATTTGATTTAGGATCAATGACTTTTGACCCTGATCTATCTGGCGGATACGACTCTTCGAAAACGCTTGAGCCTAGTTTGCAGGAGTTTCAAGAGATGCTTCTCTGGGCGGACCATATCACGATTGTGAGCCCAATTTGGTGGGGAGGCATACCAGCTAAGCTTAAGGGCCTGATTGACCGCTCTCTTCTACCTGGATTCGCTTTTAAATATGAAAGTGGCAACCCAAAAGTAATTCCACTTTTAGAAGGTAAAGCATCTCAACTAATTCTGACGATGGATGCTCCAGAAGAATACGCTCAAGTGCAGGCAGATCCAGTTTTGGCACAGCTGAATCAATTTACGCTTCAATTTTGTGGGATAGAGTGTTTAGAACCGGTTTTTCTATGTTCTGCCAGTTTTGTAGATAACGACAAGATTGTGGATTGGCAAGCAAAGGTGCGCGAACTAGCATCTCAAATGGTATAGTTGTTTGGGCGAATAACATTAAACGTTATTCGCCGATTAACCATCTACTGAGTCTCTATTTTATCAATGTTGTTTAGAGTGCACGACTCAGTACCCGCGGGTGAAGTGACTACCACCTTTTGAAAGCCAACAACTAAATTGTGCTGCACAGTACCACTTTTGTATGTCACCACATCAGCACTGTTAATCCCCTTTGCTTTTACGTCCTTTTTCCCTTCGGCAGAAGTACAAACCATGGTACACCCTCCCATTTTGCAGGTGATATGGGTCATGAACTCAATGTTTGGATTATTCGCCGCCATCGCTGGAAACGCGGAGCTGATGAGTAGAGCGACAAGAGATGTTTTTTGCATAATTTACCTAATTGGCATTTGCGACGTAAAGAAGAGCAGTCTATCTCTCACTTATCGCCTGTTCAAGACGTATTACATAGATATGGATATGACAGTGTCACTATGGGTGTGTATGTGATTCTAGATACTTATCTCCTTGATTAGAAAAGGTATCATCTCTCAATTCTTCAATTGCATTCCAGATTTTACTCGCCAATTCAGGGTTCACATCAACAAACTCGTGACTCAATACTAAATAGTAATCCTTCGTTGTGATCGCAGGTTGGACTTGTTTAATGTTGCTGATTTTCTGACTACTCAAAAACTGCTGAGCCATCGTATCTTGGACAGCAATGGCGGATAAACGATCCAATTGCAGCATATTAAACAACTGTTCCGTTGTTTTGACTTCGTGAACTTTTAGCTGCTTCTTCTTTAGCTCTCTGACAATAGAAAAACCCAAGTGCGCACCGACCTTTTGATCGGTGTCTGCTAGGTTCTCTCCATCCCAATTGAGTTGTTTGTCGTCAAGTGTATAGAAGTAATACCCTATGGTAGCGATACGTTTACTCCCATCAGGTTTACCATCACTTGTTGGATAGCGAGCATATTTCGCCCGTTGTGAGTTGTAGGAAAAGATGAACCCTCCATCGACTTTCCCTGCTCCTATATCTTGCAGAACGCGTTTACCTGGAAGGCGTATATACTCGATGTTTAGGTCTAATTTCTTGGCAACTTGGTTAAGTACATCCAACGCTAAGCCAGGCGGATTTGCAACGTCAGCGCCATCTCCCATTTGAAACGGATAAGATTCAACATCTGAGTAAGCCAGCCTGATCGTTGTTGTGGCTGAAACATGAATGGAAATAGAAGCCATCGCCAGAAAGAGGCACAGTTTGCGAGTAAGTTGATTCATACGCTCTACCTTTCACTTAACTAAAGAAAGCATAGAGCGTGATCGTGTGAATGTCCTATAAATTCTTCGCAGATACAAACACGTAGTTTGCTGATAGCTTCCATTTGAATACATTACGGCTGATCGATGATTTCGTTAATGAAGTCATACTTATCTGACTCATATTTTGTTATCCAATGCGCACCCTGCGCTGGCGCAGAATCCAGTGTAAACAAATAGAAGTCGATGCCTTTGTCACCCATAACTCGGGTAAAGTATGTGGCCTGTTTACGGTGGCTTTCGTCCGTGTAAGGAATCTGCTTAGCGGATTTTTTTAAGTCATCATCAAACCAGCTATGAACTCCTATTTGCTGAGCCATTTCAATCCGACCTACATCACTGGCTCGCTCTAGAGTACGCTTGTTCCCTGCAGCAAAGAGGTCTGTGCCTCCAGAGAATACGGAGCCATTCTCAGTGACCAACGTATTCATATTGTTGTCTTTGATCAGCAAGCCTGTATACATATTGATGTCGTCATCCGCGCTACCACCAATATGGCTGTCAAATACCATGGTCATTGGTGTTCCCTGATATTGATCCACTATTGATTGTAATTGAGTAAAAGTAGTCACACCTAATGTCGACTCAATACGTTGTTGGCAATGACCACCGCACACTGCATCGTTGTAAAAGTCATCAAATGCAAACGATGTTTTTATCTTTACTTCTGCTGGCGTCACAATCGGAGTCAAGATGGTAGAGCCGATCATCGTAAGGTACTCAAGTGCCTCTTGGTGATACTCCAAGCGCAGGGTTTTCATGCCCAATTGTGTTTGCGATTCCACCAAGCTTTTGTTCGAGGACACTGCAATTTTTTTGGGGCCACAATCAAAGCTATCAAATTCATTTTTATCAGAGTAAATAAGGCACCTTGCATCGGCATCTGACATGTCATCAATCATTAAAGTGACGGTTTTTCCTGATACACTTTCTAGTTGCACTAACGTATCCCGACCATACTCATCAGCGTATTTTATCTTGGAGTATGTTTGTCCTTCATAGGTTAGTTGCATAGAGCTAAGTATCGGTAACCTCTCTGCAAGCAATTCTGCACGCTCTTGAGCACTAAACACGTAATCGGCCTTAGGCTTATCTTTTACAAGCGATTTAAACATGGAGTCTGAGCTGACCCCAGCTAGCGTCACCATTGGAACGGTTAGTAACGTGAGCAGTTTTATATTCATATGCATTCCTGTTGCTAATTATTAATCAGGAGCAATATAAATGGATAAAATGTAAGTTACTGTCGGTGATATGTAGTCTTTATGTAAGTTGATGTTTTACTAGATAAATGGAAACACATGAATGGTGATAGTAAAAAGCACCGCTCATAAGATGAGCGGTGAAAAAGTGGAGCTTCCAAGCGCTATAGTCTTGGATGAAAGCATGTAACATTATTGGCGACATAGCATCTGCCTGATTGCCAAGAGCAAGATAACCATGCGATGTTTCAATCCGATTGCTGAATTGCTTCAGGACAATGAAAGTGCGTCGCGTCTAAGCATTAGGCGAAAAAAAAGGCTCATGACTGAGCCTAGAAACTTTCATAGAAAGTGATCGTAAGGTGTCTTCAGGATATTTCCGTTCAACATATTCACCATAGCCATAGCCTCATGAATAACAAAAATATCATTAGCTTTGCATGTGAACTAACCCGAAGTAAACCTGTTCACAAATCATTGCTCTACGTGAAGATGAGAAGTGGTTAAAAATTTAGAGTTTCGTCATTAAATTGGATTTGCAATGGTACATCTTGTTGGCTAGGAGCTTAGATAAGCCAGAAAATGACGTTCTATCGAGGATGTTGTCGTACTAGGGGGCCGAAACGAGTACAGCTCTAAACAGCCATGCTTAAAGGTAAAAATAAAAAAGAACCGGCTCATTAAGAGCCGGCCTGCTTACCCGAAACAGCAAACGTAAGGCACTTGGATTATTCCCAAGGCCCGCTTACAGTAACAAATTCATTTTTTTATGAAAGCCGTCACAATGCATCTCTGTGAGGCTCGTTCAGCAAAAAGCTTGGCATATAGACACTTGAATCTATATAAGTCGATTAACGGTTATTTATATAGAAATAATCTTTATGTTTCAATCACAATCAATACTTTAAATTTTTAAAATGAATCGTTCAAAGTTTTAAATTCAATTACTTATATGCATAATCATTAATAATCTAGCAATAATCCAAATTTAATACATGTAAGACCAGTTAGTGATATAAATACTTATAATTGAGAAGTTAATCCCAAAACTTTTTTCATCAAGCTCGTAAATGAAGCTCAACTCAAGCAGGCCGATGTTGCGAATGCCGTGCCACATGATATTACTAAAGAGGTTAATCTTATGTTGCATTTTTAGCAGGTGCATAACTGTAATGATCGCATTACTGTTAAAACTAGGTTCACCAACCGTTACATAGTGAGGTCAAGATGAAAGTACTAATTCAATATACTCAAACTGGTAAATACCGTGATCAAGCTTGGGAAGCATATACACTAAAAGCTAAAGGCGATGTTCATGCTGTCACCCCTTCATACGCGGCACAGCTCATCAAACAAAACAAAGCAAACCTGTTTACGACGGACGACTCTGATATCGTTATCGAATCATGATAAAAAAGAAGCTCTCAACGACAGCGCTGAGAGCTTCTTTTTTATTAACATGAACAAACAACCTATTTTTGCTTCATGAATGCCACCGCTAATCCAGATGCAATGAAAGTGGCTCCAGCCCCTAGATTCATTGATGTCACAAGCTTAGGTTTACGATGAAACCAATCTGAGAGTTGAAATGAAAAAACACCCATTAACGAAAAACCAAATCCGGTAAGTACAGCAAACCATACTCCATAACCTATCATTTGTATGGTGACTGATCCCAAATCGGGGTTAACAAACTGCGGGATAAACGCTAACACGAACATGCCAGGTTTTGGATTCAACGATGCAGACAAGAATCCAGTCGAAAATATCACTTTCAATGGTTGTTTTTTAGCTGGTTCCAACGTAAACAACTGACGATTTCGAATAACCTTAACACCCAACCATATCAGATAACCTGCTCCAACCGTTTTGACAATGTAAAAAGCTAACTCTGAAGTCTGAATTAAGACGGTCAAACCAAATGTTGCAGCCAAGACGTGAAACAGAATACCTGTACCGGAGGCACTACCTGATACCACAGCAGCTAACTTTCCTTGGCTTAACCCTCGCCCTATTGCCAGCAAATTGTCTGGCCCAGGAGATAAAACGAGCACAATACAAGCAAGTGTGTAAGTTACAAAGACATCCATCGGAAACATTACTTATGACTCCTTGGGCGCGAATTGTTCAAAAACCTGTTGCGCGGTCATCTTATGAGATCCTGAATTCAGCTCATAGTAACCTGGCTTCTCATCGACAAAGATTTCGTTTTTAAGTGAAAAGCTATGTTCTTGGAACAAGCCCACCGACAAGACGTATTCATCACCAGGTATAAGATAATAGAAAAGATGGGTACCACAGGTGGAACAGAAACCTCGCTCTGCCCATTCCGAAGATCGATAGCGTTTTATCGAGTTTCCGGAAAACTGAACTTTCGAGTGGCAATGTATTGCATGTAATGGTCCACCACTCCATTGTCGGCACATATTGCAATGACACAAACTGACTTCATGTTCTTCCTCAGCCCGCACTTCAACAGAACCACACAGACAAGTACCTTTCATTATGCATACTCCCTCAAATCAATAATGACATTCATCACTTTAATAAAACCTGAGAGATAATGTGCAAACGTAATCATAACTCGTGTGTAACATCACGGAATTGTACTTTCAGCTTTCTACTGGCTGAATTTGTCGGAGGTAACACTCTGAGCCTTCAGTAAGTTATGGCTAACCTATTTACAGATTAGCAAATGTTTTTAGTTATAGTGCTTTAGAAAGCATACTATTTAGCCTAAGAACTTAACTCAATGCGCCCTGGATGACTGCTGCGAATGGCCTTTAATGCATCTGGCGGCATTTGTACGTTAGCGAACCAAAAAGGTTTATGTTTCTCAACAAATACGTTGCTACGCTCAAGAGCATCGTATATCGAGTAAGCCTGAGCTTGAGCCAATGCAACACCATAAGGGCTCCTCTCTAACATCGGAGTATCTTCCAAATCTTCTAAGAGAGCATTTTTTAAATGTACGTTTGTAGGTGACCAATCTATAAACTCAACGACTTTACGCGTTAGTGATTTTTCTAAGCCAATAATAACATCAGGGAGAATGCTCATTATTGGCTTAATTTCTGCGCAAGCGTAATATTCTTCACGAAGGTTTTTATCACGATAAAACTGCATTCGCTCAACCAATGCATCCTCAAACATCATCGGAAAGTTGTTCACGATGGCAAACTGGCTAATAGTTCGCAAAATGCCAATTGCTACCCCCTGTTCTGGCGATCTGACTTCGGCTTCTTCCAAGCGAAATCGAGTAACATTTGCAGTCAAAATCATATGCTGCCATAGCTTAGGGGCAATCAGTTTGGTAGTAGGCTCATCCCATCTGAGTAAAGGCTTAACCATTAGTATTGGAAACAGAACTCGGCTATTGTCGATCCCTAGAAGTCCTATCGCCATCTTCGTGTCGGTAAAACTCCGTACAGATTTTCCGAGGCGGGCACAAAACTTGGGATTCTTACACAGTTCGAAAAGATTATTTTTCAGTTGGTTATCGTTTACAGCTAAAACGTCAAGTTTGCTGTAACTTACCGAAGGCGAATAAGCAGTACTTAAAAAATATGAAAAATCGGGAAAACGTCCAAAGAGCTTTAAAACCTCCAGTTCAGATAGTTTGTCCATCATTCTATTAATAGCGGATTCTGAAATGTCCCCGATTACGTTTTCATGTATCTTTTGCCTTTCTTCAGCCGCTTGACGCCTCTCCTCGACTTTACTGCTTTCACACTCGAGAAGCAGCCGCTGGTTTTTCATTACACGCTCTTTCTCGTTAAGAATCACTGTATCGCAAAACTCGCTCTGTCGACTAAGCACAGAATCTACATCAGACTGATCAAGCACATACTTTATACTTACCAGCCATTTGGCATAACGTTCTCTAGTCGATGCCGCAATTTTGCTCGCAAGCTGATTAGCCTCTTCATTGTATTTCTTATTAGTGAGTAACAAGTGTGAAAGCTCGGCTCTGGGTGATAGATGTAATACTAGCACAACATGCCGTTCCACTTATTGATATGCAAAAAATGAAAGAATAAAAGCTACTGCGTATGGAAAAGAAAAGCCCCCAGTAATTAGCTGGGGGCTTTCTCAGTATGACTGAACTTAATGCGCTTTCTTTTTACCTTTTGATCGAAAGCCTTGATGTGGAAATACGTTTCTGATCCGTTGCTGCACTTTCTTAGGAACTTGCTTTGAAAAAACCAACTTGGAACCTGTGCGTTGCTGATAGACTTTCAGCTCACCGTCAAAAGGTTCGCGCTCTGCAATATCTAATATATTGTGGCGAAAAGTCGGAGGAAAGTGCCCTTTTTCTTTGGTGATGTGCCCAGACTTAAACTGAACACGCAACACTGGCCTATCAACCGCCACTAACCAGAATACAACAATTGCAGCAACCAAAATCACGTAAAGCATATATGCTCCTTAGTCTAGTAACTTACTCAAATCCTCTTTGAGGCTATTGACCGCTTTGCTGGCTTTCTCACTGCGTGATGCTTCAGATAGCAAGTATTCAATGGCATCAGACAATGTACAGCCCAGTTCGTTTGCGCGAGTCGAAAGCTTCTCCCAAACGCGATAATCCAAATCGATTGATTTTTTCTTGGTATGGATTTGCTCCGCGTTAAAATGGCGCTTACGCTTAGCACGGATGGCTTGCTTGAGCTTATTATCCAGCTCAAGCGACATATGCTGCTCAATCCACTCCAACACTTTTGTTGGCTCATGCTCTAAATGGCGCAATTCATTAACCGCGGCCTCTGCTTCACTCGTATCAACATACCGAGTGATCGCCTCTCCATTTTTCCATTTACTGATGAGATACGTCCACTTCCAACCACATTCTAAATTTTCAAGTTGTTGATATTTCATTGTAAGCAGTTTCCATTCAATTTGGGTGACAGCGTAACTCACCATTACTTTAGTTACAATCTTTATTGTAGAAAAATCGACCTAGATCATCACATTAAATTCGCTATGTCATACTTAACCGTTTTTCTATATAATTTCTGACCTTTTCAAGTACATGAATACTGTTGATGATCCAAGAAAGCTGGCGTGCAGTCACTCCACAATACACAAGTTATGACGATGTAATATCGAGATTTGAAAGCCTACCCGATGTGGGTTTTCTCGACGTTCAGCCTCGATTAAAACAAGCCTTATCTACCTTTGCTGCTATCAAAGGTTTCGCCAGAATTCTCGTTGTAAACTCGCCAGATAACGCTTTCTACCGTTCTAATATTAAGCGTAGTTTATCTTTCGTTTCTGACAGTAGCGTCATTTCAACAGAAAGCATCAACATAAACGAACTTCTTGGTACCTATTCGTGTAATAAATCTGGCGAAATTGTCGCACACCGGAAAGGATTATTAGCCAAAGCTGATAGTGGATTCTTAATCGTTTCCGCTAATATGCTTTTAGCCAACCCAAGCAGTTGGCCTGTATTCAAATCGGTTTTTCTAGGTGAGAGTGTTAGCCCAATCAATACGACACCACGTAATATCGCTAACGATATTCCAAGCAACTCTTATGACGTAAAACTCGTTGTCGTTGGCGACAGAGATCAGATCGCTGACCTAGAATACATGGATGGTGAACTTTATACGGGCTTAGCTTCTTATACAGAGGTTGAACACGAAATCACGTTAAGTGAACAATCCATCGAACTGTATTTGGGTTACTTGTCGTCTCTGTTGAAAGAACACAGCCTACCGACTCTCGCTTCTGAGGCAATTCATAGATTAATGGTTGCAGGAGCTAGGTACACTGAAGATCAGCGCTATATGCCGATCGAGCCTCTGTGGTACCTATCAATATTTCAAGAAGCTTCAATCCATTCTAACGACCAGATAATTGATGAGAGTGCACTCGACAAGGCATTAGATTCGAAGTATCAGCGCGAATCTTATCTGCCCGAGCGCGCCTTATCAGACATATTAGATGGCCAGGTAATCATTGAAACCCAAGGTGAGTGTGTTGGCCAGGTTAATGGTTTAACTGTCATTGATGTTTCCGGACACCCGCTTTCATATGGTGAGCCAGCGCGTATTTCATGTGTTATCCATTTTGGTGACGGCGATATTTCCGATGTGGAACGGAAAGCTGAGCTAGGTGGTAACCTCCATGCAAAAGGCATGATGATCATGCAAGCATTTGTCTCAAGCGCGCTACAATTGGATGAGCCGTTGCCTTATTCGGCTTCAGTTGTATTTGAACAGTCCTATTGTGAGGTTGATGGCGACAGCGCCACACTCGCGGAATTGTGCTCTTTTGTGAGTGCCCTATCTGAATATCCAATTAATCAACAGATCGCAGTCACTGGTGCGGTAGATCAATTTGGTCGCGTTCAAGCAGTTGGTGGCCTAAATGAGAAAATTGAAGGTTTCTATCGCGTTTGTAAACACCAAGGCTTTACAGGCAAACAAGGCGTCATCCTCCCTAAAACGAATCTAAAACACTTAGCCCTTAATAAAGATGTAGTAGAAAGCATTAAAAATGATGAGTTTCACATCTGGTCTGTCGAAACCGTTGATGAAGCAATTCCTATCATTATGGGTAAGCCTTTCCGTGGCGATGATGAAACAAGCGTGATTCATAAGATCGCAGAACGAATTGAAAACTTTGAAAAACATGAACTTCCTCAAGGATTTGTGGAGCGCATCAAAAACTGGTTCTCTTAGAACAAAGATTAGTCACATTTAGACTGATCGGAGTTGTTTGGCGTACACGTGTTCACTAACATGCTGCTATCAAAATTTGGAGTAATTGATAATGCAAAACAAACGTGATTCTTATAACCGCGAAGATCTACTAGCCTCAAGCCAAGGTGAACTGTTTGGCCCAGGCTATCCTCAGCTTCCAGCACCAAACATGCTGATGATGGATCGCGTGACTAAGATGTCTGAAACTGAAGGTGATTTCGGTAAAGGTCTGATTCTAGCAGAACTCGATATTACTCCAGACCTATGGTTCTTTGATTGCCACTTCCCTGGTGACCCAGTAATGCCTGGCTGTCTAGGCCTTGACGCAATGTGGCAGCTAGTGGGTTTCTTCCTTGGCTGGGTTGGCGGTAAAGGTAAAGGCCGTGCTCTTGGTGTTGGCGAAGTGAAGTTCACGGGTCAAATTCTACCGACAGCGAAGAAAGTCACATATGAGATTCATATGAAGCGTGTTGTAAATCGCAAGCTTGTTATGGGCCTAGCTGACGGTCGTGTACTTGTTGATGGAAAAGAGATCTACGTAGCGAAAGATCTTAAAGTTGGCTTGTTCCAAGACACGTCTGCTTTCTAATTTGGAATACTTTTAAAAGCGACTCTCTTGAGTCGCTTTTTTGTCATCAAAATATTTAGTTATAGTGCGTTAAGTGACTAAACAAAAACCCCAATTGTTGGGGTTTTTGTTTGTTCCTTATGTCGTATGTGGATTGAGTCTTTTATTTGTAGAGACCAGAGTGTTTGTCTTCCCTGGCATCGCGCCAACCACCGAGCCAATAAGATCGAGCATCCATCTGTTGGTAAGGACATGAGTCCGTTGAGCGGCCATTTAAGCCTGCTTTATAGCCTTGAGACTGAGCTCTTTCTAAGCGGTCACGCTTTTGTCTCTTCATAGTGTCGTCCTCATACATAAAGTTTTTCTAACGTACTACTATTAACTTTTTGTGGAGCTTTTATGACTCCACAATTAAGAATCGATCAAAAATCCGCCTTTCTCAAGGTATAAAAAAGGCACAGATCCAAAAATGTGAACCTGTGCCCTAGATTAAAATTTAACCTATTTTCTACGGAACCCTAAGAAACCAAGTAGAGTCAGAGCTAGGAAGCCTAGTGAACCACCTTGGCGATCAACTTTGTCTTCTTGAGTTACAGGACGAGCTTGGATGTCAGAAGCCGTTGCACCATTAATAGGAACAAGTTTAACTGCGACGATCTTTTCTGAGCCGTCTATACCACCATTACATTTTGAATCAATAGCCGTAGTTTCATATCCACCTGAACAATAAAGAGCAGTGCCCGAAATTACACCCGAATCGTTAATGTCCGTCGCATCTATAATACGAAATTGGTTGTTTGTCGATGAGCTACTACCATCATTTGTAAGATCATCTAAGTACCAAGCTCTGTTATTCAGAGGAGCTTTCGCATTTGAGCTTAATGGCGCAATGAATGCTCTTTGAGATCTAGGCTTACCACCACCGCTTTCCTGATGGGTTTGGTTGTCTATCGCCCCGACAGCCTCGTCGTTATTATTGATAGCACCAGCTTTACCATTTGCGCCAGAGAAGAATATTGAGCCCGAGAATTCACTGTAACTACTATTGGGATTAGCAGGGTCTGTTATGTAAAACAGACTGTTTGCATAAGCACCATTTAATGGCGTCGCATACTTGACTTCACCTATCGCAATACCATTGGTATTTATCGAAGTCAGAATAGAGTTAAGATAATTACTTTCATTTTGGAATCGGCTCACAAAGCTAGTTGATATGCTATCCAAGTCAGTCAAATTAAAGACAGCGGCGACCGGCTTTTCATCTGAATCAGAGTTGTAACCTACAGCATATGTGGTACCTGATACATCAGCCAGATCACGTGCACTCCCTTGTGGCATGCTGCGTCCATCTTCACCTACATCTGAAACCCAATTTATACGTTTTAAAGTACTACCGTTCCAAACAGCTCCATAAGAATAATAGTCGTTCGTATTGTTGGTTGACTGCTTAGAAACGCTACCTACATAAAGACTGCCGGATTTAGCCCACACTTTGCTCTGATCATAACCAGTCGAATCTAGTGATGTGTCCGAATATGCAACGGTGCGGTTTTTCAGACTTCCACCATAATAAGTACCGATCGCATCTCCAGTGCCAGACGCAAAACTATTTACAATCACATTATTTTCGGCGCTCTGGACTTGAGATGATCCACTTTCAATATACGCCATTGAATTGTTTACAGTAGAGCTTTCTCGAGCATATCCGTTGGTATACTGATCTGTAGCCCAATCATCACAAAGAGTACTATTGTAGCCTAAATAGCTACCACAGTAGCTAGTAAAACCATCATAACCCTCTTCTAATAGATCATAACCAAACTCGTAGCGAAACGGTGCTTCATCTCGATAGTTAAAACCTTCGTAATACAACTTTTCTTCATAAGCAATTTGCGAAGTCGTCTGAGTGCACGCATTTCCCCAACAATCCGTGCTTCCAGGCTCGATAGCTACGCCATATGTTTTGGCATTACCATTGACCACCGGTTGGTAATCATAAACATTATATATTGCGGCATGCGCCCCAAAAGAAGCGGCTACGGCTAATGTAATGGACGATAGTTTAAAGATTTTACTACTCATTGTTTGTTAACTTTCCTGTTGCATTGCTTCGAGCTCTTCCCAGCGTTCGAAAGCAACTTCAAGTTCCTGCTCTGCCGCAGAAAGCTTATCTAAAATCGGTTGTGTCTGCTCTAATGGCTGAGAGAAAAAGTCAGGATCATTCACCTGCTCTTGCATTGATTCTATCTCAGCTTCCAATTGTTCGAGTTTTGCCGGCAGCACTTCAAGTTCACGCTGCAGTTTATAGGATAACTTCTTAGGCTTACTCTTTACTGGCGCTGTTTTGGGAGATTCCTCAACCTGTTTCTCAGCTTTGATTGGTTTTTCAACCGCGCGAGCTTTCTTCGTTTGTTCACGCTGCTGCTGGGCATCATGGTAGCCACCGACAAACTCTTCGATTTCACCTTCGCCCTCAAAAATCCAGCTAGTTGTCACAGTGTTGTCAACAAACTGGCGATCGTGGCTGACAAGCAACAACGTACCCTGATAATTGGCAAGCAAATCTTCCAAAAGTTCCAACGTTTCGATATCTAAATCGTTGGTCGGTTCATCGAGAACTAATAAGTTGTTAGCTTTTAAGAAGATACGTGCCAGTAAAAGTCTATTTTTTTCACCGCCCGACAACGCTTTTACCGGTGTACGAGCTCGCTTAGGTGCAAACAAAAAGTCTTGCAAGTAGCTAAGTGCGTGGCGTTGGCGTCCACCGACCATCACTTCTTGTTTACCATCCGCCAAGTTATCGATAACAGATTTCTCAGGATCTAAGATTTCGCGGTATTGATCGAAATAAGCGACTTCGAGTTTAGTACCACAATGAAGTCGCCCTGAGTCTGGTACGATATCGCCAAGTAATAATTTTAATAAAGTACTCTTACCACATCCATTTGGGCCAATCAGTGCGATACGGTCACCACGCATGATATTGAAAGAGAAATCCTTAACAATCGACTTACCTTCAATGTCATAATTGATATTCGTCGCTTCGAAGACAATCTTGCCTGAGCGTGACGCATCATCAATCTGGATATTCGCTTTGCCCTGTACTTCACGGCGATCGCTTCGCTCTTCTCGTAGCTTCTTAAGCGCACGTACACGTCCTTCGTTACGTGTACGACGAGCCTTAATGCCTTGACGAATCCAAACTTCTTCTTGAGCGAGCTTTTTATCGAATTCTGCATTTTGCATCTCTTCGACTCTTAGCATCTCTTCTTTATCGACTAGGTAGTTATCGTAGTTGCCTGAGAACGAAGCAAGTTTGCCGCGATCAAGGTCGACAATGCGCGTCGCCATAGATTTGATAAAGGCACGATCGTGAGAAATGAAGATAATCGAACCACGAAAATCTTTGAGGAAATTCTCCAGCCATTCAATCGTTGTGACATCAAGGTGGTTAGTTGGCTCATCAAGTAACAATACATCTGGATCGCGTACCAGTGCTCTTGCAAGTGCTGCTTTACGTTGCCAACCACCAGAAAGGTCGGTCAGTTTGGTGTGACCATCGAGCTTAAGCGCTGCGAGCACGTTCTTGATACGGTCTTCAAAGCGCCACGCACCAGAGTGTTCGAGGTTCTCTTGGATACGTGCAAGCTTATTGATGTTTTGCTCTGATGGATCAACCGCAATCAGATCGAGCTGATCTTGATAGATCTTCAAGTGCTCGCCGATTTCTGCTAGTCCACCAGCAACGTAATCAAACACAGTGCCTTCCTGATTACGTGGTGGATCTTGTTCTAAGCGTGAAACGACAACATCTTGGGTAACCGTTAGTTTTCCGTCATCAAGCACCACCTCACCTGCAAGCACTTTCATTAAGGTGGATTTACCCGCGCCATTTCTACCAACCAAACAAACTCGTTCATTCTCTTGCAACGCAAAATCTGCATTGTCTAGAAGAGGATGATCGCCATAAGCCAGTAATCCGTTATTTATTGTTAGTAATGCCATTTTCGTTTAACCAAAGCTGTAATTGTTGTAAATCAAACGGCCAATTAAGCTCGTTACCTTGATAATTCAGCACCGGAATAGTGACGCCGTAACGAGAAAACAGTTCATCGTCGAAAGCAATATCGACAATCTCGACCTGATGAGAAATATTAAGCTGTTTTGTAAGATCAAATGCCATCTCACATAGATGGCACCCTTCTGTGCTGTATAAAGTGATCACCTGTGACCTACTATTCCTTGTGAGTCAAAACCCAACAGTTATGAATGTGTTTATTACGAGAAAAATCCATTGGAAGAGTCTGGTGCGAAATATTCTTCGCAACTAAACCAAGTTCATCCAAACCTTCCATATCCATTTTGAAGTGACGTTTATTGTTTGAAAACACTATCGTGCCGCCATTACGAAGTAAGCGCTTAAGATTCTTCATTAACTGAATATGGTCTCGCTGTACATCAAAGCTTTGTTCCATACGCTTAGAGTTGGAAAATGTAGGAGGATCAATAAAGATAAGATCAAATTGTGCCGTTGAGCGTTCGAGCCACTGAAGGCAATCAGCTTGCTCGAATCTATGCTGACGTCCTACTTGCCCGTTGAGCTTCATGTTTTCTTTCGCCCATTCGAGATAGGTATTTGACATGTCCACTGTCGTCGTCGATTTAGCACCACCACAAGCGGCATGCACTGTTCCAGATCCGGTGTAAGCAAACAGATTTAAGAAATCTTTACCTTGAGCCATTTCACCGAGTTTACGACGAGTAATCTTATGATCTAAGAACAAGCCTGTATCTAGGTAGTCGTGAAGATTTACTTTAAGCTGCACACCATATTCATGAACGTTGAGCGTTTCAGACTCTTGAGACAGTTTTTGATACTGCGAACGCCCTTTCTGCTTCTCACGAACTTTAAGTACAACCTTGTTTGCTTCCGTGCCCGTCACTTGAATAGCTGCACGAATGATATCCGTCAAACGACGTTTTGCTTTTTCTTCAGGGATGTTCTTAGGCGCTGCGTATTCTTGGATAACAAGGTGATCGAGATACACATCTATCGCAACATTGTACTCAGGTAAGTCTGCGTCATAAATTCGATAACAATCGAGTTCTTCTTTACGCGCCCATTTACCAATTTTGGCAATATTTTTCTTCAAGCGGTTAGAAAAATCAGGTGCGATCACCGATTCAGTGACATTGTCACCTTTATTTTCTACCGGACGATCACTAATCGAGTAATTCTTCTGGTGACAAGGTAACGCACCATTATTCAGTTTGAACTGCTTATCTGCACGCATGCGTAAACAGCTTAGAAGCTCATCAGAACTAGAGAAAATAGACGCTTGGCAGCCTCCGAATTCAGATTTTAGTTGAGCACCAAAAGCGGTGTACAGAGCGATTAGACCTGGATGCGTTCCTAAACGCTCACCGTATGGCGGGTTTGAAACAATAACACCTGCTTCAAACTCTTGAGGGCGCTTAACTTGCGCAGCATCACCAAGGTTAAATTCAATTAGAGAATCGACACCTGCTCGACGCGCGTTGTCCTTTGCGGTTTTAAGCACTCGCGCGTCGTTATCAAAGCCGAAAAACTTAGTGTCAACTTTTTTGACGCCCCTTCTCGCCTGTACTGCTGCTTCCGATTTAATCTCTGCCCAAAGCTCAGGTTCAAAGTCTTCTAGTGATTCGAAGCCCCACTTCTCGCGGTTTACCCCAGGTGCCATGTTTGCCGCCATCATGGCCGCCTCAATCAATAGCGTGCCAGAGCCGCACATAGGGTCTAACAGCGACTTATCAGCACTCCAGCCACTACGTAGAATAATGGCAGCAGCTAGGGTTTCGCGAAGTGGCGCACGACCAGATTCTGGACGATAACCGCGTTGATGCAGGCCACCACCCACCATATCCACACCAAGAATCGCTTTATCGCGATGTAGACGAACATGGATGCGAAGATCTGCACGATCTTTACTGATCGACGGTCTTGGCAAGTTCTTTTTCTCGAAGCTATCCACTACAGCATCTTTCACTTTCATTGCACCGTACTGGCTATTGCGGATTTCACGGTTGGTACCATTAAAATCAACAACAAACATCTTTGAACTATGGAATTGATTTACCCAGTTCACGGAAGACGTTGCTAGATAGAGATCCATATCATCGTTACAAGTGAACTCAGATAGCACACGAACGAAACGCGACGCTAAGCGACTCCATAAGCAACAACGATAAATTTGCTCATTTGATGCTTTAAAGCGTACCCCTGCTTGAACAGGTTTGGCATTTGTGATCCCTAGCTTAGTTAACTCTTCAACCAACAAGTTTTCCAAACCGTTGGACGTAACCGCAAGATATTGATGCATAGTGTTCTTAAATTCTTGATAAATGACCCTTCATTATACCTGTCTCACATCAATTACGTTAGCTCAATCCACCTTTATCTCTCCCTCAATACACTCAATTGAACAAAACATCAGCATATTCATGCGGATCATTTACTTTCAAACTGAAGTTTGGAGCTGACACAACTTTGTACAGCGAGTTAAGGCTTAAGTTGGTAGTGAATACTTATTTACATCAAAATTGGACTATACCAAGATGTTTAATTTGCGTAATTTAATTACAAAAAATGGCTAATTGGGGAATAAAAGGTTAAATGAGGAGCGTAGAAGTATCACAAGTGGGAATATTTTATTGATAGATAAATCGAAAAATTATGGATGACTCACGTTATCCCCTACCTCCATTCTCATTGGAAGGTTCTTTTAAGCAAAAAAAAGTCGGCTCGAAGGCCGACAGGGAAATGAAACAAAGGAACGAATCGTTAGCTGACCAGAGCCATAGGTTGTGTCTGACCAGAGAGAATATGATTAGCGCTCGACATGCGATCATGCATGACTTTAATCGCTTGGCCAAACCCCAAAGATTTGACTCCATTGAGAACGAACGCTTCCAAATTAATAGAGGCGCATAAGCTAGAGTTGTCTCCTACTTCTAGAACGAGAAAGTAACCATCATTGTAGCTGTTCGATAATTGGACGAAATCGCCTTCCACAGGCACATTTAAGCCATCAGAGATGCAATCAAAGAACCAGCTCTTAGGTTGGACTGGCTTATGAAAGCGCTTTGCGGCTACGCAATAGAGTGCTAATTCAGCCTGGCGAGGCTCTGAAAGGTCTAGATGAGCAATTTGCTCTTTGTATGTTTGGTAAGCAGATGCGTCGTCAACGGAGAATTCGTTAACACCGATTGCGCAATCTACAATCAACTTTTTGGAAAGATTTGTCTTGAATACCATATCATCACCCAGATCCAGCATCAGGTGCTGCTCTGTGTCATCATAGTACCAAGTCCATTTGTCGCTCGGTTTAAGCATCATTCCAATCTCGTGTAAAAGTCAATTCAGGTAAAACACTAAATTACCTTCCCATACATTTACCGAAATTCTATTCGCTAATAAGCAAAAAAAAAGAGGAAATGATAAATCATCCCCTCTTCAGAAACTGAGTAAATTCAAGCTTTATGTTCGTGTGACAGCGTCACCAAAGTCATCATAGGTTTTTAACAATATCCCTCACAAGTGTTGGACCATGATAGATAAAACCTGAGTAAACTTGGACAAGTTGTGCGCCTGCCATCATTTTCTCTTTCGCTGCAACGTATGAGTCAATACCACCTACCCCGATGACCGGAATTTGCTCTCCCAACTCTTCATGTAAACGACGAACAACTTCGGTGCTTCGAGATTGAACCGGACGGCCACTCAACCCACCCGCTTCGTTGGCATGCTTCATTCCTTCAACAACACTGCGATCCAATGTCGTATTTGTCGCGATAACGCCATCAATGTTGTTCTTCAGTAAAGATTCGCAGATCTGGCTGATCTCATCATCACTAAGATCCGGTGCGATCTTTAGTGCGAGTGGTACATATTTGTTATGCTTCTCTGCTAACTCGGCCTGCTTCACTTTTAATTCAGACAACAGTTCATCCAACGCTTCACCGTACTGAAGTGAGCGTAATCCAGGAGTATTTGGTGATGAGATATTCACTGCAATGTAGCCTGCGTGCTCATACACTTTTTCCATACAGATCAGATAGTCTTCGGCACCCTTTTCAATCGGTGTATCTTTGTTCTTACCGATATTGATACCAAGCACACAATCGAAGTTGGCTTTCTTTACGTTATCAACCAGATTATCAACACCTAAGTTGTTAAAGCCCATTCGGTTGATAATACCTTCAGCTTCCACTAAACGGAAAAGACGCGGCTTATCGTTACCGGCTTGAGGTCTCGGTGTTACCGTGCCGACTTCAACAAAGCCAAATCCCATTGCGTCGAAAGCTTCAATACATTCGCCGTTTTTGTCCAAACCCGCCGCTAAGCCAACAGGGTTACGGAAAGTCAGGCCCATACATTCGACTGGACGATTAGGAAGTTGTTGACGATAAAGAAGATCGAGAGGAGTGCCGGTGAAACGTTTGAAGTTTTGAATTGCGAGATCATGTGCCTTTTCGGCATCAAGTTGGAAAAAGCCAGTTCTGGCTAGACGGTAAAGCATTGTGCCTCCGATAGAAAAAAGCCCCGTATAAACGGGGCTGTATTATTTACTGTTTTACCGAATAATTCAACGAAATATGTGTCGATTACTCGTTAGCTGAACAGTTTAAGTTAAGCAGCATCAATTCACGTAAAGCTACAGAGAACTTAGCAAATTCATGCACTGAACCAACTTTGAACTCATTAAGGATGTTTTCCCAACGATGGAGCGAAATTTCATTATTTTCGATCCAATCATCCAGAGCTTTCATCACATCGAGATCTTCTGGTGCACAGCTGCAACTTAATACCTGACCCGTTAGCTGACGTTGCTGCCAATCAAGATCTTCACGGAATGCAGCTCTTGCCAATGCCTGCCAATGATTATCAACAGCCTGGCCATTGATCTGTTTCAAGAACCAGTGAAGAGACAAACGATCACCCAAGTTGTAGTACAACTTAGCACTCTGCTCTACTGATTTGCCCTTTTCTCGAGATACTGTAGAAATATCCAGTACTGAGTATAGGCTAGACAAGCGTGCAACATAATTAGCAATTTCAGGACTAATACCCTGCTCAATCCACGCCTGAGCCATTTCGTTGTGCTCTTCGACTTCAGATGGAACCAGCATATCATCGAGTTTGGCTTTGATCGTTTCAACATCACCTTGGTAAAGTTCGATCAGTGCTTTCACACATTGGCGACCAGTGCGGTTGCGTAACAACCAGCGAGACAGACGACGTAGCGTTCGACGAACATAGAACATCATATCGTATTGTGCTTCTGTTGACGCTTCGTTGTCGAGCTCACGCAGTGACTTAAGCACATCACCTAAACCGAAGATTTCACGTGACGCTGCGTAAGCATTTGCTATATCAACAACATGTGCTCCCGTCTCTTCTTGTAGACGCGTTACGTAGTTACAACCCATTTCGTTAACCATCTGATTTGCAAGCGCTGTTGCAATAATCTCAGCACGTAGTGGATGATTATCCATTTGCTGTGAGTAGTTACGGCGTAACTCAGTTGGAAAGTAATTAACAAGTTGCTGTGCATGGTAATCATCGTTAGCGATGTCATCATGAACTAGCTCTTCTTTCAGAACCATCTTGCCATAAGCAACTAGCACTGATAGCTCAGGACGAGTCAATGCTTTACCTAGCTTCTCACGCTCAAGTAACGTTTCATCATCTGGGATGTATTCAAGTGCACGGTCTAGATGACCCGCTTTCTCTAAATCATGAATAAAGCGAATTTGCTCTTTCACGAGAGACGTACCCTGCTGCTCAGTCACAGAGATAGATTCAGATTGGCAGTAAGCGTCATCAAGAACAATCTCACCCACTTCATCTTCCATGGACTCAAGGATCTTATTACGCTGCTTAACCGTTAGATCGCCATTGGCTACTAAGCCATTGAGGAAGATCTTGATGTTAACTTCGTTATCCGAACAATCCACACCACCAACGTTATCAACAAAATCCGTGTTTACGCGGCCGCCAGTCAGAGCATACTCGATACGACCCAGCTGAGTCATACCCAAGTTACCACCTTCACCGACAACTTTTGCACGTAGGTCACGTCCGTCAATACGCAGAACGTCGTTAGCACGGTCGCCCACATCAGTGTGCGTTTCGTTTGACGCTTTTACGTAGGTACCGATACCACCATTCCAAAGAAGATCAACTTCCATCTTAAGCAGCATCTTGATGAGGTCGTTTGGTGCCAGTGACGCTTTCTTAGTGCCGATCATCTTCTGGATTTCTGGTGTCAGAGCAATTGACTTCGCTCGGCGAGAGAAGATGCCACCACCTTTAGAGATCAGCTTAGCGTTGTAATCTTCCCAGCTTGAACGAGGTAACTTAAATAGACGATCACGCTCTTTCCAGCTCTTCGCTGAATCTGGATTTGGATCGATGAAGATGTGCATGTGGTTAAACGCAGCCTGTAGACGGATATGCTTAGACAGCAGCATACCGTTACCGAATACGTCACCAGCCATATCACCAACACCGATAGCAGTGAAGTCTGTAGTCTGACAGTCAATACCCATTTCACGGAAATGACGTTTTACTGATTCCCAACCACCTTTAGCTGTAATACCCATCGCTTTGTGGTCGTAACCATTAGAACCACCAGAAGCGAAAGCATCACCTAGCCAGAAGTTGTATTCATCAGATACAGAGTTCGCTAAATCAGAGAATGTCGCTGTACCTTTATCAGCCGCAACAACCAAATAAGGATCATCTTCATCATGACGAACCACACTCTTCGGCGGAATCACTTCCCCTTCGATAATGTTGTCTGATACGTCTAGAAGTGCGCGAATAAAGCGTTTATAACAACGTTGACCTTCAGCAAAGATCTCATCACGACCACTTAGGGTGTGCTGACGTTTACAAACAAAACCACCTTTTGCCCCAACCGGAACAATAACCGTGTTCTTAACTTGCTGTGCTTTAACCAGACCTAAGATTTCGGTACGGAAGTCTTCTTGGCGATCTGACCAACGCAGACCACCACGAGCAACCTTGCCACCACGTAAGTGAACACCTTCGATATCCGGTGCATATACAAAGATCTCAAATGCAGGTACTGGCTGAGGAATTTCTGGAATGTCGCTCGGCTTCATCTTCAACGATAGCCAAGGTTTATTCTGCTTATTTGCGTCTAACTGATAGTAGTTAGTACGCAGCGTTGCACTGATCATTTCTACATAGCGACGGATGATACGATCATCATCCAAGCTTTCTACATGATCAAGTTGCTCTGTGATCTTATTAGTCAGTTCAGTCTGACCTTTCTGACTACCCTTAAATTTAGGATCAAAACGCTTAGCAAATAATTCAACCAAACCTTTCGCTAGCTCAGGATAATGGCTTAGCGTTTCTTCAATGTATTGTTGACTGAACGGGAAACCAACCTGACGCATGTAGCGGGCGTAGGCACGAAGAATCGAAATTTCACGACCCGTTAATGACGCACCAAGTACTAGGCGGTTGAAACCATCACTTTCCAGTTCACCTGCCCAAATTGCAGCGAACGCTTGTTGGAAACGATCACGAGCTTCACGAAGATCAACCGTTTTTTCACTCTTATGAAGCATTGAGAAATCGAGGATCCAATACACCTGACCGTTTGCTTTACGAACTTCATAAGGTGACTCACCAATTACACGTAGACCCAAGTTTTCCAACATTGGCATCACGTCTGAAAGGTGAATAGGCTCATCACGATGGTAAAGTTTCAGGCGAACTGATTTTGAATCTGAGCCCAGCTCTTGCGGACGATAGAACAACATACCTAGCTTGTTGTCATCGCCAAGCGCTTCAAGACGTTCAATGTCTGCTACTGCAGAACCAGGCATGACATCTTCTTTGTACGAACGAGGGAATGCACGTAGGTACTCTTTCGATAAAGGCAGACCTTTACTTTCACCGAAGTTCGCAACAATCGCGTCAGACAGGCGATCATCCCAAGTTGAAGATGCTTCCATTAAGTTTTGCTCAATCGTTTTAACGTCTACGTCCATGTTGTTGTTATCAACACGAACAATGTAATGAGTTCGGGCTAGTGGGCTCTCTGAGAAGTAAGTTGTAAACTCGACTTCTTTGTCACAGCCGAAATATTGTTTTAGGATTCGCTGAGTCTGACGACGAAGCTCTGTGTTATAACGATCTTTCGTTACGTACACCATACAGCTGAAGAAACGACCAAACGGGTCTTTGCGAACAAACAGGCGAAGCATATCGCGGTCTTGCATCTGCACCACACCCATGCCCACTTCAAGAAGTTCTTCTTCTTTCGCTTGAAGCAGTTCATCGCGAGGGTAGTTTTCAAGAATATTATGCAGTGCTTTATAAGAGTACGAACCTTCACGATAGCCACTTGCGGCAAGAATACGTTCTACTTTTTCACGAATTAGCGGAATACTTTCGACACTCTGGTTGTAAACAGCAGAGGTATAAAGACCAGTGAAACGATGCTCACCGACAACTTTGCCGTCTTTATCAAATTTCTTGATACCGATGTAATCGGTATAAGCTGGGCGGTGAATACGTGAAGGCGTATTGCCTTTAGTCATGATGAGCAAGAATGGCTTCTTCGCTTCCAGACGTGCAGAGTCAGGGAAGTCAGAAAGCTTCACACTACGCACACGATTACGATTGCCGAATAGTCCTAGGCCTTTATCCGCTGTTGGGCGAAGTTCGGTATCACCGTCAACATTGACGAGATCGTATTCTTTGTAGCCCATGAATGTGAAGTTGTGATCACCTAACCAACGCAGAAACTTGATCGTCTCCTCGTAACGATCGCGTTCTACTTCTACCTTACCTTCTTGCGCTTCAACTTGATTCGTTACTTCTTCCAGTTTTTCAACCATCAGTAACCAGTCTTGAACCACTAAAGCAGTATCAGTCAGGATTTTAAGTAGCTCTTCTTTTAGAGAGCTCATCGTCTCTTTCGCGCTCAAGCGGTCAACTTCAACATGGAATAACGACTGAAGTACGCCTTCGCCTTCATTGATACTGGTAATTTCACCTTTTTTATTGCGTTCAATCTGTGTAGGGCCATGAAGCATAAGGTGAGAAGCTAAGTCTAAACGGCTAAGTGCCATTTTTACCGAGTCAACAAGGAAAGGACTGTCAGGAACGACGATTTCTACAATGGTGTGTGTGGATTGCCATCCTTGACGGCTAACGGTCGGGTTAAAAACTCGGACCGATACATCATCTGCTTTTTTCTCATTAATATGGTGCCAAAGGCTGACTACGGCGCCATATAAATCAGATTCGTTTCGTTCGACTAGGTCGTCTTGAGATATGTTATTGAATAAATGCTGAGCAAGTTGAGTGACTAAGGGTTGATGAGCAAGCTCGAGTTTGTCTTGAATCAGTTTGTAGACCTTTTCAAGCAGAACCGGCATCAGAGTTTCACGCGCGGTCATAATCACACTCCACAATTAGAATTGTATATATTTTTGGGGGATGTTGTAAGCATAGTGCTTAACACGGGTAATGCCGCTTTATTGTAAAAGCTTTATTGATAAATAGTTAATTCTTTTAGGAGTGGTAGGAGGTGAAATGTTCGATAATGTGACTAAGGCACTATTTAAACTCCTATAAAATCAGTTGCTCACAGAACTTCTAACTTAAGAAACTTGTTATTTTGGTCAGTTGTTAAACGAAAACGCCCCTTAAGGCCAATTTGACTAAGAAAAGGTCTGAATCTTGATGCAGGCAATTGTAGGCGTAAACCATTGTCTGTCACCACTAAAACGTTGCTCGCCGCACCATTGTAATGAGCGAGAAAAGATTGATAAGAGATGTTGAGTGAAAAGTAGTACTGATTCATTTTCTTTGATTAAAAAAGTAACGATTTTACCACGCGCAGGAAAGAACTGTATAAATAAACAGTAGCACTGTAAAGTGCTACTGTTTCGCTCAGCGATTAGGCTTCCAGAGCTTTGTTAACCTTCTCAAATAGGTCTTTTGCTAAGTTATCCATCGATTTGAGAGCTTCAAGCTCTGCTTTAATTAGCGCTTGACGCTCTTCATCGTATTTACGGAACTTAAGCAATGGATCAATCAGGCGCGAAGCGACTTGCGGGTTACTGCTGTTCAGCTCTTTTAGAATCTCACCCGCGAACTTGTAGCCCTCACCTGACTTAGCGTGGAACTGCACTGGGTTCATATTCAGGAAAGATCCAATGAGGCTACGAGTTCGGTTCGGGTTTTTCAAACTGAACGCTTCATGACTCATCGTATTCTTGATTACATCCAAGACATTATGTGCCGGGTTAGTACCCTGCAGCGCAAACCACTTGTCCATAACTAGGCCATCATGTTTCCACTTATCACTGTAGTCTGACATCAGTGTTTCGCGGCATGCTAGTTGCGCACTATTCGCAGCACTCATTGCGGCAATGGTATCTGTCATATTGTTCGCATCGAAGTACTGCTTCTCTGCTAAATCATTGCCTTGCTCTCTATATGCTAGATAAGCTAAAGCAGTGTTACGTAAAGAGCGCTTACCGATCGCTGCGTGATCGATCGTGTATTCAGCCTGCTTCAAGCTGTGGTAAAGCGCGCTAAACTCATCTTCTAGCTCAGCAGCCAGCTTCACTTTGATAGATTTAAGCACTTTAGCAACGGCATCAACATCCACTTGTTTGTACCAGCCGGATACTTCGTTGTGGTTTGGCAATGCCATCATCTCAGCGATAAATGCTGGCTCAAGCTTGTCTGACAATAAGACACCTCGGAAGGCATCAATCAGCGCAGGAGACAGTTCGACATCTTGACCGTTTTGCACTGCTTCAACATTACTACGAATGTATTTTGCTAACAGCATTTGACCAGCGTCCCAACGAGCAAATTCGTTACGCGCATGCACCATAAGGAAAATCAGTTCTTCGTCGCTGTAATCGTACTCCAGAACAACTGGTGCGGAGAACTCACGTAGCAAAGACGGTACTGGTTGCTCAGATACGTTTTCGAACACGAAGGTTTGCTCAGCTTCGGTAACGTTAAGAACATTATCGACTTTTTTACCGTTACATTGTAACTCAATGACATCACCGTTTTCCGCATACAACTCAACATCAAATGGAATATGAAGCGGCTGCTTTTCTTGCTGCCCATGAGTCGGTTCAGTACGTTGAGAAACCGTCAGCGAATACGTTTGTGCCGCTGAATCATACTCACTTGTAACGGATACCGTTGGTGTACCTGATTGGCTGTACCATAGGCGGAATTGTTTAAGATCGACACCTGATGCATCTTCCATAGCCGCGACAAAATCTTCACAGGTTGCCGCCGTGCCATCATGGCGCTCAAAGTAGAGCTTCATACCCTTCTGGAAACCTTCTTCTCCCAGCAGTGTATGCATCATTCGGATAACTTCACTGCCCTTTTCGTATACCGTTAAAGTATAGAAGTTGTTCATTTCTATCACTTTTTCAGGACGAATTGGATGTGACATAGGGCTCGCATCTTCTGCGAATTGTGGACCACGAATAATTCGTACGTTGTTAATACGATTCACCGCTCGTGAACCTAAATCCGACGAAAACTCCTGATCACGGAATACAGTAAGACCTTCTTTCAGGCTCAATTGGAACCAGTCTCGGCAAGTAACTCGGTTGCCTGTCCAGTTGTGAAAATATTCGTGACCAATAACCGCTTCGATACCTAGGTAGTCAGTATCTGTTGCCGTTTGCTCATTTGCCAAAACAAATTTAGAGTTAAAGATGTTAAGACCTTTGTTTTCCATTGCGCCCATGTTGAAGAAATCAACTGCAACAATCATATAGATATCAAGGTCATACTCTAGGCCAAAGCGCTCTTCATCCCACTTCATTGAGTTGATAAGAGAAGTCATTGCATGAGGCGCTCGATCGAGGTTACCTTTATCGACAAAGATTTCTAACGCCACATCACGACCAGATTTAGTCACATACTTATCACGAAGGACATCAAAATCCCCAGCAACCAGTGCAAATAGATACGCAGGCTTAGGATGCGGATCTTGCCACTGGACCCAATGACGGCCACCTTCTAAATATCCTTCTGCAATACGGTTACCGTTGCTCAATAGGAATGGATAAGCTGCTTTGTCTGCGATCACTTTTGTTGTGTATTTCGCTAATACATCTGGGCGATCCATGTAATAAGTAATTCGACGGAAACCTTCCGCTTCACATTGAGTACAGAAAGCGCCACCAGATTTATACAAACCTTCCAAAGCCGTGTTTTCTTCGGGATTAATTTCAGTGACGATTTTCAGTTCGAACGCTTCAGGTAGCGCGGAAATCTCCAGCGCACCTTCCTTTTCTTCAAACCTTGTCCAAGCCTCACCGTTAACAGAGACACTAACCAGTTTAAGACTTTCACCTTCCAGTTGAAGCGTTGTGTCATCTTTTAGTTGCTTAACTTGAGAAACCGCCGTTACGATTGTCGCGGTATCATGGAGATCGAAAGTTAAGTCGATGTCTGAAATAGTATGGGATGGTGAGGTATAATCTTTGCGATATTTGGCTTGAGGTGTTTGAGCCATGTCGAAATCCTTCTGACTAGATGTAATACATTGTGCTTGTGTCTATTCGAGACACTTATTGAATATGTTGTTATTTGCAAACGCTGATAATTTTATTTTGAGCTAGCTTAACCCCAGACAATTAAAAAAACGAGGTATTATGTCTAAATACCTCGCTTTTACCCTACTGTGGCGAATAAGTTCAAACTATACGTCTAAATACTCACCTATATTTGTTGAATGTTGTGTCACCTTACCCGGTTCAGCACGGCGTAGAGTGCTCCTTCTTCCATTTCCAGAGTGAGAATATCGCTGTTCAAGCTGTATCTTGTTTCATGTTCACCATTTTCATAGAGCAGCACCAAATGCTCTCCTTCGGTGTAGTACACACCTTTATGGATAGCTTCGTCGCCTTCTTCGTTACTCACTCTAAACATAAATACGAAGTCAGGTTGCAAAATCAAATCCATCCGCTGAACTTCACTGGCTACCATTTCATGTCCACTCAACTGAGCACTTGACCACATACCCGCAAGTGCGTTGGATAGAGCTTTTGTAAACACCACACCGTTGAGATTCAACATATTGTGATTACTGCTGTAATTGTAAATTTGCGGTTCAGAGGTATTCAAACCGAGAATCAATGTATCTTCATTCGCGGCGTAAAGTCCCTCCCAGTGATCGACCGAGTAATCGCGTTTTTGAATGTCGATCTTGAAGCTATAGTTGGAGTCGAGGCTAAGTTTGATGGCTAAAAAATTCTCTTCAGATTGCTCAGGGTTTGGGTTAACCAAATACCAGTCACCGAGCAGGAATGGCTGGTCGAATTGAGTTAAATCGCTGTTATCTCTGGTTTCACTCGCGAACACAGAAACGCTAAAACAAGTCAGTAGAATTCCAATCCATCTCATAGCGCACCCCTCACTCTTTTCTTTAAGCTTAGGAGTCGAAATCTGATTAAGCGAAATTTTTTGATCTATATCACGTTAATTATTGATATAAAAAAAGCGAGCCGTTAATTGGCTCGCTTTTTATTTCCTTTATTTTCAGCTACTTAAGCATATCAACCATGATAGCTACGGATTCATCTAGATAGGCATCTGGAGCTTCGTAGTCTTTTGGCACATCATCGAGAGATTCAAATGCTTTCTCTCCGTGAGATTTTTGTCTCAGATTGATACGAGCTAAGCGGTCGTCATCCGCCTTATCACTTTCCTCTTTGCGAACTTTTTCGTTAAGAGATAGTGAGTTATCGTCCTTCTCAGCTTTATACTTTTCGATATCTTCAGCAATAAACTGGAATTCCAGATCGTTAGCGATTCTGGCTTGGTGCTCGCTATTAAGCTTAGTGATCAGTTTTTCGTTACGCTGTAACACTTCATATTTTGCTTTATCAATACTATCCCAAGGCAGTGCATTATCTTCAACACTCTCGCCTGTTTCGCTAGGCTCAATTGGCGTTGGGTAAGCAATGTCAGGTGCAACACCTTTATTTTGCGTACTGCCACCATCGATACGATAAAACTTCTGAATTGTGTATTGAACGTAACCTAACTCTTTATCAAATAAATCATAGATATGATTTAACGAACGGTGTTGCTGAACCGTCCCTTTACCAAAAGAGTTTTCGCCAAGAATAATTGCGCGGCCATAGTCCTGCATAGCAGCAGCGAAAATTTCAGAAGCCGAAGCACTGTAGCGGTTAATCAATACCGTCATCGGCCCGTCGTAGCTGATCTTGCCATCGGTATCACTATTTACATTGACCCGACCATAGCTGTCACGAACTTGAACCACCGGCCCACTAGTAATAAAGAGACCAGATAGAGCCGTCGCTTCTGTTAGCGCACCGCCACCATTGTTACGCAAGTCAACAATAATGCCATCAACACCTTGGCCTTTCAGATCAGTAATCAGCTTATCCGTATCTTTTGCAAGACCAACGTAAAAACTTGGTACTTCCAATACGCCAATCTTCTTACCATCTTTTTCAATGACTTCAGATTTAACAGCGCGGTCTTCAAGACGAATTTTATCTCGAACAATAGTGATGACTTCCGCTTTCGCATCTTTACCTTCAGGCAAGATTTGCAGATTAACCTTGGTCCCTTTCGGGCCTTTAATCAACTGAACGACATCATCCAGTCGCCAGCCGATTACATCAACAATATCTTCACCGTCTTGGCCGACACCAATAATGCGATCACCTTCAGCTAATTGCTTACTCTTAGATGCAGGGCCACCAGCGACCAATGAGCGAATTACAGTGTAATCGTCTGTCATTTGAAGCACGGCACCAATACCTTCCAGTGAAAGGTTCATTTCCGTCTGGAATTGATCAGCACTTCTCGGTGATAGATAGCTGGTGTGCGGGTCCACTTCACGGGCAAACGCATTCATGTACAGTTGGAATGCATCTTCATTGTGAGTTTGACTCAGACGTTTCAAAGCATTGTTATAACGCTTGCCTAAGACGTCTTTGATCTCTTCCCAATCTTTACCGGTCAGTTTGAGGTTCAGCGCATCATATTTAACACGCTTTCTCCAAAGTTCATCCAACTCCGCCGTATCTTTTGGCCAAGCCGCTTCACTTCGGTCGAGCTCAATACTTTCATCAGTATCAAACTTCATTTCTTTATCAAGCAAAGACAGTGCGTAGACAAATCGTTCGTAGCGGCGCTTCATCGACAAGTTGTAAATATCGAAAGCAATCTGGTTTTCACCAGACTTTAACTGGTCATCGATACCAGCTGCCCACTTATTAAAAGAGTCGATATCGGCTTGCGTGAAAACGTTACGATTGAAATCAAGAGACTCTACATAACGTTGGAATATCGCCTGAGAGAATTGATCGTTGAGTGTGAAGTGCTTGTAGTGAGAACGAGTGAAGCGTGAGGTAACGCGTTTACTTGCTGTCGCATGTTGGGCTTCGGGAGCTAAGACGGGTAAGTCTTCGAGAGTAATTTTCGCTTCAAGAGCGTTTGCTGACGAAGCTGCCAGCCAGAGGCTAGCAGCAATCAGCGACAATTTTGAACGGCATTTCATGCGTAGGAGTATCTCCTTTATGCGCGCAGGTGCTCCGCTTTCACAACCATTTGCAGGCCGTTAGACAGTTGAACACGCACATCTTCCTTATTGATTTCAACGATAGTCGCAGCCATGTTTCCTTTGCCCATATTTACGTTTACTTGATTACCGATTGTAATTTCATCAGCATTCAGAGCGCGCGTTTCTACTGGCTTGCTGGCTTTCTGTGCTTTGTTTTGTTGTGGGCGACGGCTTTGTGGCTTTTTGTTAGCCGGCTTAGCTTTCGCTTTACCTTCTTCACGAGCTTTTTGAGCTTGCTCTTTGCGACGAGCTTGCACTTTAGCCTTGCTTTCAGCTAGCGCTGTTTTTGCGTGTTCAACATGCTCTTCTTCAAGATCACCTGCTGAGTTGCCATCTAGGTCAACACGAGTCGCACCCGGCTTAACACCGTGTAGGTAACGCCATGAAGAAGTGTATTGTCTTAACGCTGCACGAAGCTGAGTTTTACTCACTTTTGGATCGTCGCTTAGACGTTCCGCAAGATCTTGAAAAATACCAATTTTAAGTGGTTTTGCTTCACCTTCTAAAGTAAAGCACTTAGGGAAACATTCAGCAATATATGCAATCACTTCTTTGCTGTTTTTTAACTTTTCAGTGTTTTCCATGAGGAGTCCTGGTTAGTGCGGCTTGTCCGCGAGCATTAAGATAAATATTTCAGGTATTATAGTGACCTGCAAGCGAAAAACCACACTCAATATGGAAATTATGCACTGATAGCGTGTGAATTAAACAGCTTTTCCACTTCGCTCATCAAAAACGTTAAACCTTCTTCATCTATTTCACTAAATCGTCCCACTTTTGGGCTGTCAATATCGAGTACACCAACAATTTGGCCATTAATGCTAAATGGAATGACGATCTCGGAATTACTGGCGGCATCGCACGCGATATGTCCTTCAAACTGATGAACGTCGTAAACACGTTGCACCGTATTGGTTGCCACGGCTGTTCCACATACACCACGACCAACAGGAATTCTCACGCACGCAGGTTGCCCCTGAAATGGACCAAGAACCAGTTCCCCTTCTTTCATTAGATAGAAACCCACCCAATTAAGTTCCTCAAGCTCCATATTTAAAAGAGCACTTAGATTCGACAAATTGGCGATAAGGTCTTTTTCTGACTCTAAAAGTGCAACAGCTTGCTTGGTTAAGCGGTGGTAATGTTCTATTTTCATATTGACTTCCATTTGAAAATTAGAGACTTCCATCATGAATCAACGTACAATCGTCCGTAAACTCTAAATAGTAAGCATTCTCATTATAATGTCTGATAACCCCAACACTATTAGCCGTTCTTGGCTGATAACTCAAGTAAAAAAGCACAAGTCGAAACTTGTTCTCGCCAACATCATCGCGCTTTTCGCAACACTCGTCAGTGTACCTATCCCTCTCTTAATGCCTTTAATGGTCGATGAAGTGCTGCTTGATAAGCCTGCAACAGGCCTTGAGTTAATGGATAAAGTGTTACCTGTTTCAATGCAGACACCAACCGGCTATATATTCCTTACCCTGCTTCTCGTTGTTTTGATGCGAACCGTGAGCCAAGGTTTAAATATCCTGCAGGGACGCCAGTTTACTCTCGTATCCAAAACGATCACGTATCAGATGCGCAGCAAGATGATAGACAAATTAGGTCGTATCAGTATCAGACAATACGAAACGCGTGGAAGCGGCGGTATCAATGCTCACTTGATTACCGATGTAGAAACCATTGACCAGTTCATCGGTACAACACTCAGTAAATTCCTCATTAGTTTGTTAACGGTCATCGGTACAGCTGGTGTTCTACTTTGGTTGGAGTGGCGTCTCGGCTTATTCATCCTTTTGGTCAATCCTATTGTTATTTACTTCTCTCGAAAGCTGGGCAGTAAAGTAAAACATCTTAAAAAACGCGAGAACCAATCTTTTGAGCGATTCCAAAATCGTCTTGTTGAAACCTTAGACGGCATCTACCAACTACGTGCAGCCAATCGCGAGCGGGAATTTCTTAGTGAATTAAAGCAACAGGCCAATCAGGTCCGTGTAGACGCTGATAAATACGCGTGGCAATCCGAAGCCGCTGGGCGAGTCTCTTTTCTTCTATTCCTGCTTGGTTTTGAGTTGTTCCGTGCTGCTGCCATGTTAATGGTCTTGTTCAGTGACTTAACTATCGGTCAAATATTTGCTGTCTTTGGCTACCTATGGTTTATGTTGGGCCCAGTGCAAGAGCTACTTGGTATTCAGTTTTCTTGGTACAGCGCAAAAGCGGCACTGGGTCGTATCAACGCCCTACTCGACTTGGAAGAAGAACACCGCCCGGTAAGTAAAATCAACCCGTTTACAACGGACAGAGAAGTCGACGTCAAGATTGAAAACATTGATTTTTCTTATAATGAAGAAAGCAAAGTACTGAATAATCTAAACTTGAATATTCCAGCTGGAAAGAAAGTTGCATTGGTTGGAGCAAGTGGTGGCGGAAAATCGACGCTCATCCAGTTGCTCATTGGTGTATATCGACAGGATTCAGGTATCATTCGTTTCAATGGTGAGACAACAGATGATATCAGTTATGACGTAATACGTGATCAAATTGCCGTTGTATTACAACAACCTATACTATTCAATGACAGTTTAAGGCATAATCTGACGCTCGGCTCTGACTATGACGATTTGCAATTATGGCGAGCGCTTGAAATTGCTCAAATGCAGGATGTCATTAGTCAGTTAAGTGACGGTTTAGATACACAAATTGGTCGAAATGGCATTCGATTGTCCGGCGGCCAAAGGCAGCGACTTGCTATTGCAAGAATGGTTCTTAGCGATCCTAAGTTTGTCATTCTGGATGAAGCAACGTCTGCGTTAGATACGGCGACAGAAGCAGCACTGCATAAAGCGCTGACAGAGTTTTTAGATGGGCGTACAACTTTAATCGTTGCTCATCGACTGTCTGCCGTTAAACAGGCTGATTTGATCTACGTTTTAGAAGATGGACAAGTAACACAGGCAGGCACTCATGTTGAGTTGGTTAAACAAGAAGGTTTATACCAAACGCTTTATGGAAGCGTTCAATCGCACGCCTGAGATCCTGCTATTGTTTAAGTTTCGGAGGGCAATATGAGCCCTCCTAAATTAACGTCTCACCTTTCTGAAGCTTCACATGTAAGACTATGTCATGGGTGTGAACTCCCAATAGATACTGTCAGTGTCGAGCGAGGCAAAAGCGCTTATTGTCCACGCTGTGGAAGCAAGTTATATCGTGGAGGTACACCTTCATTATCCGGTAACCTAGCCATTGCGATTACTTGTCTATTGCTCTTCATACCTTCTCATTTCTTTGACTTTATTAGTATTCGCCTATTTGGCGTCATGATTCCAGCGACCTTACCTTCTGGCGTTTTCACGCTATTTGATGAAGGTTTTGTTTTCCTATCTTTATTAATTATCTTTTGCAGCTCCATCGCTCCTTTACTAGTCAGCGGTTCGGTCCTAACTGCTCACGCTGCATTAAAGCAACGTAATTTTCCGTTACTCAAATATTCGCTTTATACGATTCAACACCTCAAAAACTGGGTGATGATTGATGTATTTCTCGTTAGTGTCGCTATTTCCTGCTTTAAGTTGCAGGACTATTCTGACATATACGTGGGCGTCGGTTTATATGGTTTAGTCCTGTTACAGATCGCGACAGTCATGCTTGTAACACGAGTGAGTGTACGTCGCTATTGGGAAGCGTACGAGTCTGAACGTTCTTATCATTTCAAAGAAAAACAACTCCACTGCCACCATTGTCATCTTTCTCAGCCAGAAGGAACTGAGTGTGTTCGATGCCATAAACCCATTTATCATCGAAAGCCTCGTTCCGTACAAATAACTTGGGCTTATCTTGTTGCCGCTACGATTGCCATTTTTCCGGCAAACCTCATCCCAATATCGATTCTAATTACTAATGGACAAAGGCTTGAAGACACCATTTTTTCCGGCGTTGCATCACTGGTAAAGAATGGTATGCCAGGCATTGCGGTCATTATATTTGTAGCGAGTATTGTCGTTCCCGTCGCCAAAATCATCGGTTTGGCGTACTTATTGCTCGCGATCCAATTCAAGCGCAAAGTATTTCATCGTCAGAGAATGATCATCTATTTTGTTATTAAATGGATAGGGCGTTGGTCCATGATGGATTTGTTTGTAATTTCTATCATGATGACGTTAGTCGATCGCGGCCAGATACTCGACTTTACTCCAGGGTATGGGGCGGTTGCGTTTGGAATCGTTGTTGTATTGACTATGCTAGCGGCAGAAAGTATTGACCCAAGACTGCTGTGGGACAATTACCCAGACGCAGCTAAGAGCAAATCAGAGAAAAGAGAAGAACCTTTAAATGACTAATTCATCTTCTAATCAGCCTTCTTACTCACCGGACGTCAAGCGCAATAAAGGCGTGTCGCCGCTGTGGTTATTACCCGTATTGACCATGGTGCTCGCAGGTTGGTTAGTTATTAAGGCGATTAACGACGCCGGTCAGCGAATTCAGATCTACTTCTCTGACGCTCAGGGCTTAGTGGCAGGTCGGACTACCATTCGCTATCAGGGTCTCGAAGTCGGCATGGTACGTGATATTAACTTGGCTGAAGATCTTGAGAGTATTTACGTCGAAGCAGATATCTACCCAGAAGCAGCCAAACTGCTATCAAAGGAGACCCGCTTCTGGATGGTAAAACCGACCGCTAGCCTTTCAGGGATTTCAGGCTTAGACGCTCTGGTGTCCGGTAACTACATTGCAATACAGCCCAGTGATAATCCAGCGGAACCTGAAACAAAGTTTACTGCGCTTGAACGAGCTCCTTCAGACATTCTCGCCAATGAAGGCTTGAACATCACCCTTCGAGCAGAAGACCTCGGCGGCATTTCTGTTGGCTCGCAAATAGTCTATCGTAAAATTCCAATTGGTGAAGTCTACAGCTATCAGCTTGACGGCCAAGGTAAAAATGTCCTCATTCAGGCCTCAATCCACGATGAGTACCGAAAGGTCATTACCGACGAAAGTCGGTTCTGGAATGTCAGCGGTATCGGCGCCAATATTGGCTTTGAAGGGGTTGATGTCAGATTAGAGAGTTTAAGTGCCCTGATTGGGGGCTCCATTGCCGTCGATTCGCCAGACGGCGGTGAACCCGTTGCCGATAACACTCGGTTTAAACTCTACCCCGATCTAAAAACCGCGGGGCGTGGTATACCAATTAAAATCACCCTGCCAGATGATAATCAAATAAGTCCAACTGGCGCTCCTATCATGTATCGAGGGATCGAAATCGGTCAGGTCACTGATTTACAGCTCAGCAATGGGCGAAAAGAGATTGTCGCCTCAGCCGCCATTCAGCCAGCTTTTTCAGACATGCTAACGAGCGGCAGCAATTTTATCCTCGAAGAAGCGAAAGTCTCTCTCTCTGGTGTGGAAAATCTAACAAACTTGGTGAAAGGTAATTTCCTTACCCTAGTTCCTGGAAAAGGCGATCGCTCTCGCTATTTCTCCGCCATTCGCAAAGAACAGTTTAATAAACAACAAGCTAAATCTGTGGCTCTCACTCTGATTGCTGACAATTCTTTCGGACTTGGTGCTGGTGCCAATGTACTATACCGAGGCATCACCGTTGGTGAAGTAACGAAAGTATCGCTCAAAGGTGAGAAGGTAAACTTGGACGTTCTGGTGGATAAAACCTATGCCGAGCTAATTAAGTCACAGAACCGATTCTTCGTCACAGGTAGCGCCACCGCTGAGCTCACTGAATCTGGACTGAACATCAACGTCCCGCCAGCACAGCAGCTTCTTACAGGTTCTATCAGTTTTGTTAGCGAAGGTTCTGACAACCCTAGAGAGCAATACACATTGTATCCAAGTAAGTCCCTAGCGGAATTGGCGAAATACAATATGTCTGGCTCAGAAAGTATTACGCTGTTTGCTAACGAGCTTCCCTCTATCAGCAAAGGTAGCCCACTACTTTATCGTAACCTGCAAGTGGGTAGCATTTCCGATTTCCACCTTGTTGACGGTGGCGTGATCATTACCGCGAGTATTGAAAACCAATACAAACACCTTGTCACTGAACAAACTGTGTTTTGGAACCGTTCCGGCGTTGAAGTGGATGCTACTCTAGCTGGTATCAGTGTTAAGGCTGCGCCTTTGAAATCACTCATTCAAGGCGGTATCGCTTTCGATTCTTTGCCGGGTGTCGAAAACAAACAAAATGATAAATGGCTGCTCTATCAAGATTTCAAAACTGCGCGAAAGTTTGGCCATGTCATTACGCTCAATGCTGAGGGTGAGAACAATATTACCAAAGGAACAGCGGTAAAATATAACGGTGTACAAGTGGGTGAAGTCACCCTTGTTATACCTGATTTTAAGCGTGAGCGTGTTGAAATTAAACTGCGAGTGCTGCCTGAGTATGCAGACAAGCTAGCAACCGAAGGTAGCTACTTCTGGGTTGCTCAAGCGACTGTTGGCTTGAATGGCGTGAAGAATCTTCAGAACCTCCTCACTCAAACTATTAACGTAGTCCCTGGTGAAGGTAAAGCTCAACATACTTTCCACCTCAATAAAGAAGAGAGAGATAATCAGGGGGTATCCTTCACCCTACAAAGCGAGTCTCGTGGCTCCGTCGCTAAAGGCACACCTGTACTCTATAGAGAAATTGAAGTGGGTAAAGTGATTAATGTGGAACTCGGAGAGTTTGCTGATCGCGTTGTCTCGACCATTTCAATCCAGCCCAACTACGCTTATCTTGTAAGGCAAAATAGCATTTTCTGGAACACTTCAGGTGTTGATGTTTCCATCGGCCTAGGCGGTGCCAACATCAAAGCGGGAACCATAGACAGTATTGTGAGAGGCGGAATCACCTTTTCAACTCCTGAGAACAGTCAGCTTCAGCCTATAGCCCAGCCTGGCCAGTCTTTCTTCCTCTATCCAACACCAGAGGAGAGTTGGAAGACCTGGCGCACCGCTATTCCAAAACCATAAAATGACATTAGGCTTTCAAACGCAGCGATTTCGCTGCGTTTTGTTTTTCAATCCGCTATAATTCCGTCCCCCGTAAAAACTGAGATAGAACCTTGCATCAGAACGTCTACTTACCCGAAGAATTTTTGAAAGAAATGGAAGCCATTCTTCCTGACGGCCTCAATATGGAAGACTTTGTCGCCGCGTGTCAACGTCCGCTCCGTAAAAGTATTCGCGTAAACACGTTGAAGATTTCTATCTCAGAGTTTACTCAGCGAGCTCAAGAAAAAGGCTGGCAATTGTCACCCGTACCATGGTGTGAAGAAGGGTTTTGGATCGAGGCTGACGAATCAGAAACCCCACTTGGCAACACGGCAGAACACATGTCCGGCTTGTTCTATATTCAAGAAGCCAGCTCAATGATGCCTGTGTCTGCCTTGTTTCAAGATCAGAATGACGACTTCCTTAGTGTGCTTGACATGGCAGCTGCACCGGGTTCAAAAACCACTCAAATTGCGGCAGAAATGGATAACTTAGGTGTGCTCGTCGCCAATGAGTTCTCATCGAGTAGAGTCAAGGTCTTGCATGCCAATATTGAGCGCTGTGGTGTGCGCAACGCCGCGCTGAGTAATTATGATGGCCGAGTCTTTGGTGGCTGGCTGCCAGAACAGTTTGATGCCGTATTGATTGATGCTCCTTGCTCAGGTGAAGGCACAGTGCGTAAGGATGCAGATGCGATGAAAAACTGGAGCAAAGATTCCGTTTTATCCATCGCTGACACCCAGAAAGATCTAATAGAAAGCGCGTTTTACGCACTTAAGCCTGGCGGTGTTATGGTTTATTCAACGTGTACATTAAGCATCGAAGAAAACCAGCAAGTCTGTTTGCACTTGAAAGAACAGTTTGGTGACCTCGTAGAATTTGAGCCTCTGGATTTTCTCTTCCCTGGTTCAGAGAAAGCGTTGACCGAGGAAGGCTTCCTACATATTTTCCCTCAAATGTATGATTGTGAAGGTTTCTTTGTCGCCAGAATGAAAAAGCTTGGCTCTACTGAAGCACCACAAGTGAAAAAGCGCCTAGGCAAATTCCCATTTGAAAAGGCATCCAACAAAGTTCATCAAGAAATCAGTAAACAGCTGCGTGACAGTTTAGATATCGAGCTTCCCAAAGATTCAGGAGTTTGGATGCGCGACAATGATGTCTGGCTCTTCCCTAACGCACTAGAACCTATGCTTGGTGAATTTCGCTTCTCAAGAATGGGGATTAAAATCGCCGAAGCTCATAAAAAAGGCTACAGATGGCAGCATCAGGTCGCGACAGCGTTAGCCACTGGTCACGAGTCGAACTGCGTCACACTTTCTACTGACGATGCTCGCGAATGGTTTATGGGTAGAGACGTTCGACCAGAGAACCAATCAGGTAAAGGTGAAGTGATTGTTAAACTTGGTAACGATGTGATTGGACTAGGAAAATGGGTTGGGAACCGAGTGAAGAATGGTCTACCTAGAGAGCTAGTACGAGATAAAAATCTATTCTAAACCGCAAAATATTAGTAGGAAATGCCAGAGTTACCTAGCGAAACTGTGATGATGTACTACACTATATCTAATGATAAATCATCGAATATCAATCAGTTAGCGCAGGCTCTGTAAGAGCCCTTCCCCTAGGCCCAAAGCTATATCCGCTTCGGGCCTTTTTTTGACTTCAATTACGAAGCGATGCGAATGCCATCTTTCTCTATCGTAATTTTTCCTTGCTTATATAGACCACCGATTGTTTTCTTGAATGTACCTTTACTGGTGCGAAACGCAGCAAAAATGCTTTCCGGTGATGATTTGTCATTCAAAGGAAGAAAACCGCCTTTCTTTTCAAGTAGATCCAGTACTTTCTGACTCAAATCATCCATCTTAGCAACACCGATTTTCTGTAAAGAAAGGTCTACTTTGCCATCTTCGCGAATACTCTTGATGTACCCTTTGAGTCGTTTACCGACAAACAATTTACCAAAGACGTCGGATTTGAAGATCATTCCCCAATGTTGACCTTCCACAATCGCTTTGTAGCCTAAGTCACTGCGTTCAGCGATAATGAGTTCGACTTGTTGGTTACGTTGGTAGTTAGCAGGCGTTTTGTCCAGCAGCTTATTAAATTTAGTGGTACCGACTATTCTGCCCGACGCCTTGTCGGTATAGACGTATACCAGCACATTCTGTCCTGCTTTAAAGCGCGTGCGTTGCTCACTGAATGGGATAAGCAGATCTTTGCCTTTGATTCCCCAGTCAGCAAAAGCGCCAGTACTGTTTACGCCTTCGATTGTCATCAACCCCCACTCACCGACTTGAGCTATTGGAGTTTCAGTGGTTGCAACCAGCTGATTGTCAGAATCGAAGTACAAAAATGCATCAACAAACTGGCCTACTTCTGTTCCTTCTGGGACAAAGCGATTCGGTAATAAGCTTGTTCCGAAATCACCTGCATCGAGAAATACGCCAAAATCTGCTTTTTTTACTACTTCTAAGTGGTTTATCTGACCAACTTTAATCATTTCAACTGTCTCTTGCTAAATTTGCGGTGATTATACCGAAACTCTGTTATGCTTTCGCCAGATAATTAGAATTTTTTCAGGAGTACTCATTGCTCACCGTTGATAAGCAGGACGGCATCACTCTTAAGATTTCCCACGCTATGGCTTCGTCTAAAAAGTCAGATCTCGACCTCTATTTTTTCATCCCTGGCGAACTCGGCCTAACACCAGATGTACTCAAAGAGAGCGAGATTTACTACGAGTCGATCATTCAAAAAAGAGCCTACTTCAGTGACAAAACCCTGCTTCCACTCGTACACAGTCGATTGGCCAAACGGGGCCGCCTTTCATCAACGCAGTATCGTGTCAGTTTGAGTTTGTTCGCCTATCAGTATGTGATTGCTTTAGACAAAGCAGTAAACGAACTGAACAAACACAATTCCGATGTCATCACGACTGAAGAAGTGGATGAGGTGATTGAACTTGCCTTAGATATCCTGAAAAAACTAAGACGTAGTATTCCTTACGAAGAGAGCCTAAAGCGTTACTATGCCAACATCGACAATTATCTGTCTTGGTACACGGGCCAACGTTTTATGTCTCTCATCGCCCATATGCCACGTGATAGTGACTATAAGACAATCAAAGATCGGCTGTTAGCTATCGTCGAAAAAGAAGCGGCACACCGTAAGCTCAATAACTACAATTCGAAAAGTGTACGTGACGACGTAACGCGACTCAGTAACAAAATGAGATTACTACGCCGTTTGATTGAGCACCCAGTTGTATTAAACGCAAAAACTCAGTCGCTCGGCAAAAATATGAAGCGTGTCGTCAAAGGCTCGGCTACGGGTTTTGTTATGGTTTTCGTTACCATTACCGCCATTCTAGCGCGAGATTATTGGGGTGAAATCACGGTCTCTTTCATCATTCTGATGTCGTTTGTCTACGCTTTGCGTGAGATTTTTAAAGATGATCTTCGCGATGTGATGTGGCGGTGGATACGCAAAGGGCGGCCCAAGTGGCGTAAGTATTACCTAGACCCGACTACAAACAAAGCAGTTGGCCAGAAGCTTGAATGGCTGGACTATAAGAATTTGCTCAAATTGCCTGATCGTATTCAGCTAATACGTAAAAAGCGCGTTGTACAGCGTGAAGAACAGATCCTTCACTATCGTTCAGAAACAGAGATGTCGACCTCTAAGTTTATGAGTGGTTATGAAGAAACTCGCGAATCCATGATGTTGAGCATGCGACCATTTATGCGACTGATGGACAAGGGTTCAAATAAGGTTTACACGCTCAATAATAGCCAAGTCAGTAAAGAATCTGTCGAGAAACGTCATTTGATAAATCTAATTGCCAGAGAAGACAATCACAATGACGAACCCAACTATTATCGTTGGAAAATCGTGCTCAACAGAAACAAAATTGTTGCCATTGAACAGATGGAAGTGGATGACATTAGCCACCCATTCTCTTCAATGACAGAGTAAGCTGGAATTCTGCCATCGGTTCGTCGCCATGTAAGCTTGGGCAGATGGCAGTGATCTTCACTGGCTGATTGATTCGCTCTCCAGACTCCAGTGTTTCATCCAACATTTTGTCAATAAGCGCACCATCATTGCACACAAAGTGGACGTCTCCTTCTGGCCTTTTAAGAAATTGCCCATCAACGGCTTTAAAGGCCAGAGACACTTTATGGCCTCTGTCTTGAGCTTTACTCATCGCCATAAAACCACCTGCCACATCGGCACCAATCGCCAGCACACCAAAGTACATACTATTGAGATGGTTCTTCGTCTTTCTTTTTAGAGGTATTTTGATTTCGACTGAATCAGAATCTAGTTTGAGTATTTTAGGCCGGCACAACCAAATCAATGGTACTTTGAAAAATCCGAAAAGTTTGAGGTACAAATTGGCTTTAGCAAGTGGGGAGAGCATTTCACTGGTCCGACATGTTGTTATATGTTCCTTTAGTTCATAACGAACAAAGGTTGATGTCAACATTTTGTTAACATCAACCTTTTGAAGTTATAGCAAAGTCACCTATTTTTAGGTTACACCGTCACAACAACTTGAATATAAGTATGCTCAATAACATATTCTTGTATTTTATTGTAGTTAGCGAGCCCACTACTCACGATCAATGCCGGCTTATTACTGTGATTTGCAGCTTTGACAGCCATATCAATAAGGTCGATGACAGCTTCGCTCTGAGGATCGAAAAGATGTTCCAATTCCTCGCTAAGCCTGTCGACACCAAGTGTAAACTGAGTAAGATTCTCTAGGTTGATAACTAAGCCGTCAAAGTAATGCAATAAGCGCTCTGAGAGCAATGCTGCGGAAGGTACGTCAACGGTATACAAAACCTTCAACCCGTTTAAACCTCTTGGCAGTCCCTGCTCTGCTAGTAAATCAATAATCTTTGCTGCATCAGACAACGCTCTGACAAAAGGCACAACAATTTCAACTTGAACACCTTGCTGCTGCAATGCATTGATTACCTGACATTCTAGCGCAAATGCAGAACTAAACTTCGTTTGAGCATAGCGAGATACACCGCGTAACCCCAATGCTGGGTTGATTTCTTGTGCTTCAGCTTTCCCACCGAGAAGTGAGCTCAACTCATAACTATCAGCATTACCTAAAGCGACACGCACAGATTGATGGTTGGGCTTAACCGACTGCATAATTCGTTCAGTTAACGTGGCAACGAAATGCTCTTCCATCGACACTTCGCCAAGTATCGCGTCAATTGAGCTGAGTTCAACGTCACTCAGAGTGGACTCAACATTTTTATAGCATGGGTGGTAGAAAATATTTTCTGAGACTAAATCGGAAAGAGAAACAAAGAGGTGCGTGCTTTTTGATGACGATTCTTCACCCGGTATCGCATCACCTAAATTAAGTTCTGAATGCAATTCACCTGAAGTATTAATGCTCATTACTGCTCCGTGCATTTTATTGTTTGATTCTTTCCTGAACATACCGACAGAACCAAAGTAAAACAAGCCCGAGGAGCATTTTTAGTAACTATAAGTGAATAATATTTCACTCACTATAGGTAGACACACTAAGAATACAGATAAGAGGTTTATTCCTACTGACGTTTCCGTTATCTTTACCGCTTCGCAATAAAAAGAACAGGCTATTGTATGCCACTCAAAACCGATGAATTAAGAACCCAGCCACTGGGTCCGATGCCGACTCCGGCTGAGCTTGGAAGCGCCCACCCAATTACGGACGATGTAGCGGAACGCATCGCTGAATCTCGCCGTCAAATTGAAAAAATTCTTATAGGGGAAGATGATCGCTTATTGGTGATTGTCGGCCCATGTTCTGTGCACGATACCGACGCTGCTCTTGACTACGCTAAACGCCTGTCCGACATCCAAGAGCAATACAAAGACGAATTGTTTGTCGTCATGCGAACGTATTTTGAAAAACCTCGTACTGTAGTTGGCTGGAAAGGCCTGATCACAGACCCAAATCTTGATGGTTCTTATGCACTCGAGACGGGTCTTAACAAAGCACGTAAGCTACTTCTAGATATCAACAAGCTAGGTCTTGCGACAGCTACCGAGTTCCTCGACATGATTACTGGTCAGTACATTGCAGACCTAATCACTTGGGGTGCGATTGGCGCACGTACCACTGAGTCTCAGATTCACCGTGAAATGGCGTCAGCGCTTTCCTGCCCTGTGGGTTTCAAGAACGGTACAAACGGCAACATTAAAATTGCGATTGATGCAATCCGCGCTTCTAAAGCCTCTCATTACTTCTATTCACCGGACAAAAATGGTCGCATGACTGTTTATCGCACAAGCGGTAACCCATATGGCCACGTTATCCTTCGTGGTGGTGACAAAGGGCCAAACTTTGATGCTGAATCCGTTGAAGCCGCATGCAAACAGTTGGCTGAATTCGATTTACCTCAGCGCCTTGTGGTTGATTTCAGTCATGCGAACTGTCAAAAGCAGCACCGTAAACAGCTAGACGTTGCGAAAAACATTTGCGAACAAATCACATCTGGCAAGAATCAGATTGCGGGAATCATGGCTGAGAGCTTTATCCTAGAAGGCAATCAACCAATGAAAGACATAAACAACCTGACTTATGGACAGTCAATTACTGACCCATGCCTGAGCTGGGAAGATACTGCTGAAATGCTAGGCCTGTTAGCAAATGCAGTAAAAACACGCGGTTAAACAAGAGGAAATTGAGCAATGCCATCTTTTGATATTGTATCTGAAATCGATACTGTTGAGCTTCGTAATGCAGTGGATAACGCGTCTCGCGAACTGTCGACTCGTTTTGATTTTCGTGGCGTTGAAGCGTCATTTGAAATGCAGAAAGATGAGTCAGTAAGGCTAAATGCAGAGGGCGATTTCCAGTTAAAGCAAATGCGTGACATCCTTCGTTCACATCTAACTAAACGCGGTGTTGATGTAAATGCAATGGAAGCAAAAGGCGAAGAAGCGTCAGGAAAAAAATGGCACCAGTTTGTTGTGTTCAAGCAAGGTATTGACACACCAACAGCGAAAAAGGTCGTAAAAGCGATTAAGGATGCCAAGCTTAAAGTTCAAGCCTCTATACAAGGCGAGAAAGTCCGTGTTACGGGCAAAAAGCGTGATGATCTTCAAGCAACCATTGCGATGATTCGTGAAGCGGATCTTGGGCAACCATTTCAGTACGAGAACTTCCGCGATTAAGTTAATCGGAAGGCCATAAATACCGATAAACCCGCATCATGCGGGTTTATTTTTGCGTTCTATATTGGTGAGATTAAGTACGACCAAGCCTTATGTGCAGATCGCCATTTTTCAACAAATTAAATTGCGATGATTCTGGAGCAACAAAGACCACCACTCTTAACTCGCTCTCTTTAGCTTCCAACAGTTTTTTCGATAAATCTACATCGTCACTATATTCTAACCGTTCCGCATCTCGCCGGATTAAGTCCACATAGTCAAACGGGCACTCCTTACTGTAGAAAACCACTTCGGCTTTTTGCATTAACCTCAGCGCCTTCATCGGCAGTAGCTCAACATCGCTACCAAAGTCGATCCAAGTCGTGCTTCCTTGTTCCTCAGTGCCCGCGTTTAAGGTGTTTCGATAAACGTCTTCTAGTTCATTACGCTCTGATACCAAATCTATTCTTGGATCATCAAAGAAGGATTCCCAAAATTTGCGTCTTAAATCCACAGAGGGTAAATGCTGTTTGATGTCATTTCTTTTTGAAGCGCCAAAGTCAGCAAGTAATGACAAATTTTGAGGCAAGGTTGCTTCAAGTTTCTCACGAATGTTGCGAACTAATACAGGTGATGCCCCCCCACTTGAAATCGCTATCTGAATACGACCTCGATTGATCATTGAAGGGGTAATAAAGTCACAATAAGGTTGGTCATCAACAACGTTAACAAGCAAACCAAGTGCTTTAGCGTCATGGTAAACACGATGGTTTAGTTCTGGGTTATCGGTTGTAGCCCACACTTGAACATATTTTCGGTTAAGCAAGTCGTCAGTATAAAAATTCTGAACCCAGAAACAATCACCTGATTCCACTAAGTTTTGTAGATACGTATCGATTTTGGGTGACACGATCGTTACATTCGCACCAGCCCTAACCAGGCTATCCACTTTACGACAAGCGACCTCTCCCCCTCCAACAACCAAAACGGGTTTATCGGAAAGATTCATAAACAGAGGAAAATACTGCATTTCATTCCTTGAACAATTCAACAACCTATAACAGCAGATACTACCAAAAATGGGGCGTATGTATAAACCCAACAATGACAAACGCATAATTTACCACCAAATTTAATGCTATTTACAGAATTATATTTTATTCATTATCAATTGCCCGAAATGTAAATATTGTGTAAATACTAACTTATAGTGAGTCTCGGCTTTTGCACCATTAGTGTGAAGTCTTGCACTATTTACATTCGATTAACATTTCGTCATTCTAATTACAGATCGGGTTTGTGAGTTCAATCAAAAATCTTTTTAAATTAAACATTTGAGAATTCACCAATCCTTTCCTACGCTTATAAATGGTTGATTTATATACAACTCAAAAGTTGAAGGATCAGCCAATAACTATTGAAACACAACACTTTTTAATTCGTTGTATCAGGTGTTACCTGGTTTAACATGGATCATACAGGAAGGATACAAATGGCGAACAAACTAACACTTCTTGCTTCAGTAGTAGCTGCTTCGACTGCTCTTATGTCTACGAGCGCTTCTGCAGCAGATAGCACTCTGGATAAAGTGACTAAGCAGGGTTTCCTAACTTGTGGTGTAAGTACTGGTCTACCAGGATTCTCTAACCCTAACTCAAAGGGTGAATGGGAAGGCATCGACGTGGAATACTGTCAAGCTCTTGCATCTGCTGTACTTGGTGACAAATCAAAAGTTAAGTATGTGCCTTTAACCGCTAAAGAACGTTTCACCGCTCTACAATCGGGTGAAATTGACGTTTTATCTCGTAACACAACATGGACACTTCACCGCGATACTGCTCTGGGTCTGAACTTTGTAGGTGTTAACTACTACGATGGTCAAGGCTTTATGGTTAAGAAGGATCTTGGCCTTAAGAGTGCAAAAGAACTCGATGGTGCTTCGGTTTGTGTTCAGTCTGGTACAACGACAGAGCTCAACCTAGCTGACTACTTCCGTAATAATGGTATGTCATACAAGCCTGTAGTATTCGATACAGCAGCTCAAACTTCAAAAGGTTTCGATGCAGGTCGTTGTGACGTGCTAACTACAGACCAATCTGGTCTATATGCACTTCGCTTAAACCTTCAAGATCCAAGTTCAGCTGAGGTACTACCAGAAATCATTTCTAAAGAGCCTCTAGGCCCTGTAGTACGTCAAGGCGACGATCAATGGTTCAACATCGCTAAGTGGACGCTTTCAGCAATGGTGAACGCGGAAGAGTACGGCATTTCCTCCAAAAATGCGGATGAGATGCTAAAATCTAAAGATCCAAATGTGAAACGTATTTTGGGTGTGGATGGTCCTAAAGGTAAAGGCCTAGGTATTCGAGACGACTGGGGTTACCAAGTTATTAAGCAAGTGGGTAACTACGGCGAAAGCTTCGAGCGTACTGTTGGTAAGGGTTCTCCACTGCAAATCTCACGTGGTGTAAATGCACTATGGAATGCGGGCGGTTTTATGTACGCTCCACCAATCCGTTAAGCAAAACATAACAACAAAATGGGCGGTGTGAGCCGCCCTTTTTACAAAAAATGGATTTGAGGTTATAGCTGTATGAAACCTACTAATACTGTTGCGTCGAAGACGGATAACGGACCGACTTCTAACGCTAGCCTTTTATACAATCCCACCTTTCGATCGGTCGTATTTCAAATTATTGCGATACTGGCTCTGGTCTTTTTCTTCTACACGATTGTCAATAATGCACTGACTAACTTGGAAGCACGTGGTATTGCCACGGGTTTTGGGTTTCTGACGCAAGAAGCGGGCTTTGGGATTGGCCTAACGCTGATTGAATACGATGAAACTTATTCCTATGGCCGCACATTTATTATCGGCCTCCTAAACACTGCCTTAGTTTCTGTTCTCGGCATTATCCTTGCCACAGTTATAGGCTTTGTTATGGGTATTGCTCGTCTGTCATCAAACTGGCTAGTAAGTCGCCTTGCTGCTGTTTATATTGAGACGTTCCGAAATATCCCTCTTCTTCTACAGATCTTCTTCTGGTATTTCGCTGTCCTACAGGCGCTGCCATCTGCGAGACAGAGCCTCAGTCTAGGCGAAGCCATTTTCTTAAACGTGCGTGGGCTTTATTTCCCATCACCAATTTTTGAAGCTGGCTCATCAATTGTCATTGCTTCATTCGTGATTGGTATCATTGCCACCGTCTTTATCAGTATTTGGGCACGTAACAAGCAACGTCTTACAGGTCAGCAGACACCAATGGGACGAATTGCGTTGGGTTTGATTGTTGTCTTCCCAACTGTGGTCTACTTCCTAATGGGTTCACCTATCTCGGCGGAATATCCTGAACTTAAAGGCTTCAACTTTAAAGGTGGGGTTAGCATCATCCCAGAGCTGGCAGCGCTACTTCTGGCTTTGAGTATCTATACCGCATCATTCATTGCTGAGATTGTACGTTCAGGTATCAATGCCGTTAGCCATGGGCAAACAGAAGCAGCAATGTCACTTGGCCTACCCCGCTCAAGAACATTGAAGCTCGTTATTGTTCCACAAGCACTGCGAATCATCATTCCACCTCTGACAAGCCAATATTTAAACCTGACCAAGAACTCATCTCTTGCGATGGCAATTGGTTACCCAGACTTGGTCTCTGTGTTTGCAGGTACAACGCTCAACCAGACAGGCCAGGCAATTGAAATCATTGCGATGACAATGGCCGTTTACCTATCATTGAGTTTGATTACCTCAGCTCTGATGAATATCTATAACCGTAAAGTTGCTTTGGTGGAGAGATAGCATGAAAGTACATCAATTTCAGCCAGATCTACCACCACCAGCTAATACAGTCGGTGTGGTCGGGTGGCTACGCAAAAACCTATTCAATGGCCCGGTAAACTCTATCCTTACGGTTGTCTTAGCGTATTTAGCGATATCACTTCTGTGGACAGTGTTTGATTGGTCAATCCTTAAAGCAGATTGGGTCGGAACCACACGCGATGCATGTACACGGGATGGAGCATGTTGGGTGTTCATCAGTGTTCGCTGGGAACAGTTCATGTACGGCTTCTACCCTCAGGAAGAGCTGTGGCGCCCTCGCTTATTTTACTTCACGCTAGCCATTTTCACTGTGTTGCTTGCGTATGAGAAAACACCGAAACGTCTTTGGATTTGGCTGTTTTTCGTCAACATCTACCCATTTATTATCGCTGCGCTGTTGTACGGTGGCGTATTTGGGCTAGAAGTTGTAGAAACACACAAATGGGGCGGATTGCTGGTTACGCTAATCATTGCGTTGGTCGGTATCGTTGTGTCTCTGCCTATTGGTGTAGCACTGGCGCTGGGTCGACGTTCAGAAATGCCAATCATTCGAAGCATCTGCACCGTCTACATCGAGATTTGGCGCGGTGTACCGCTCATCACAGTTCTGTTTATGGCGTCAGTAATGCTGCCATTGTTCCTTGCAGAAGGGTCTGAAACCGATAAACTTATCCGCGCTCTCATTGGTGTGGTTATGTTTAGTGCTGCGTATATGGCGGAAGTCGTTCGTGGTGGCCTACAGGCAATACCTAAAGGACAATATGAAGCAGCCGATGCGCTCGGGCTAAGCTACTGGAAGAAAATGGGGCTGATTGTTCTTCCTCAAGCTCTGAAAATTACGATTCCATCAATCGTTAACACCTTTATCGGTTTGTTTAAAGACACAAGTCTAGTACTTATCATTGGTATGTTTGATGTACTAGGTATAGGTCAAGCTGCTAACACTGACCCTGAGTGGTTAGGGTTTGCAACAGAAAGTTATGTATTTGTCGCGTTAGTGTTCTGGGTATTTTGTTTCGGCATGTCGAGATATTCGATTTGGCTAGAAAACAAACTTCATACCGGTCACAAACGATAATCAGAAAGCTCAAGGACGTATTATGACGCAACAACAAGATTACATGATCCAGATTAAGGATATGAACAAGTGGTACGGAGAGTTTCACGTACTAAAAAACATCAATCTTGATGTTAAAAAAGGCGAAAAAATCGTTATTTGTGGCCCGTCGGGCTCAGGTAAGTCGACTATGATTCGCTGCATCAACCGCTTGGAAGAGCACCAAAAAGGTCAAATCATTGTATCAGGCAATGAGCTTACTGAAGATTTGAAGAATATAGAGGCAGTACGCCGAGAAGTAGGCATGTGTTTCCAACACTTTAACCTCTTCCCTCACCTGACCGTTCTGGAAAACTGCACATTGGCGCTAATTTGGGTGAAGAAGATGCCTAAGGAAGAAGCCAAAGCGATTGCAATGAAGTACCTAGAGCGGGTTAAGATCCCAGATCAAGCAGAGAAATACCCAGGTCAGCTGTCTGGTGGTCAGCAACAACGTGTGGCTATCGCTCGTTCATTATGCATGAGCCCACAAGTAATGCTGTTTGACGAACCAACGTCTGCACTTGACCCAGAAATGGTACGTGAAGTATTGGATGTTATGGTAGAACTCGCTGAAGAAGGGATGACCATGCTCTGTGTAACTCACGAGATGGGTTTTGCGAAAGAAGTGGCTGACCGAGTTATCTTTATGGATGCTGGCGAGATAATTGAAGAGAACAATCCTGTCGATTTCTTCGAAAATCCTCAGTCAGATAGAACACAAAACTTCCTTGCTCAAATCTTAAGTCACTAAGAAAAAAGAGCAAATTTTTAAAGAGGCGATTTAGATCGCCTCTTTTTATTTGTTATATTGTGTTACATCTTTCAAAATACATAACTTTGTATTTCTATTATCATTTACTCTACTGCATGCATTGATAGGGCTTGATTTTTTCATTGTTCGCCCTCATAAATGTAGTTATAAACATAAAACCTTTACGAGGAAGATTATGAACAGTCCTATGTTTACCCGCACTTCGAATCAAGAAAGTGCTCTACAAACCAATAAGGTATTGCGTAACACCTACGCTCTACTTTCTATGACGCTCTTATGGTCAGCGGTTGTTGCTGGTGTATCTATGGCGATGAATCTACCTCGCCCAGGTATCATCATTATGCTTGTTGGCTTCTATGGCCTACTTTACTTGACTGAAAAGAACCGTAACAACAGCATGGGTATCGTGTTTACATTTGTGTTTACCGGTTTCCTTGGTTACACCATTGGCCCTCTTCTGAATGCTTATATTGGCGCAGGTATGGGTGATGTGGTTCTAACGGCTCTTGGCGGTACAGCGCTTTCATTCATGGCCGCTTCTGCATATGCTCTGACAACGAAGCGTGATCTGTCTATGATGGGCGGTTTGATGCTTTCGCTATTCGTTGTACTAGTGGTAGGTATGATTGCAAGCTTCTTCATTCAGTCAACAATCCTACACTTGGCTCTAAGCAGCTTGTTCATTGTGTTCTCTACGATGGCAATTCTGATGACAACTCAGGGTATCATCCGTGGTGGTGAGACTAACTACATCTCTGCAACGGTTACTCTGTACGTATCTATCTACAACATCTTCATCAGCCTACTTAGCATTCTAGGCATCATGAATGACGATTAATTCGTAGACACAAATTGATTAAATTAAGCCCGGAAGGTGAAACTTCCGGGCTTTTTCTTTTCCTACATATTGTTGTCCCAACCTAAGCTGCGCTACCCTATTCCATATCTGAGTTTTTGAGACCTACAACAATGTTTGAATACAACGGCAAATCAATCGAAACTGATGCACAGGGTTACCTACTCGATCATACTCAGTGGGAAGAAGGCATGATTCAAATCCTTGCAGAACAAGAAGGTATCGAACTGACTGAAGCTCATTTGGAAGTTGTCCACTTTGTTCGAGAGTTTTATGAAGAGTTCAACACATCCCCAGCTGTGAGAATGCTAGTGAAAGCCATGGAAAAAGCGCATGGCCCTGAGAAAGGCAATAGTAAATACCTTTTTAAGCTGTTTAAGCAAGGCCCTGCGAAACAGGCAACCAAGCTCGCAGGTTTACCAAAACCCGCGAAATGCTTGTAAATATCAAAGAATTTTGAATCCGCTAAACGGTTTATAAGACATTGGCTCTGAGACTACTGAATCAACATGTGACGTCTTAGGGCCATCTTCCAACCACTTTGCCATGTCGGCTATTTGTTCTTCATTACCACACACCACCACTTCAACATCTCCATTGTTCAAGTTCTTCGCATAGCCTGTTAAGCCCAGTTTAATGCCATAGTGGGAGGTGTGATAACGAAAGCCAACGCCTTGAACAATGCCAGACACTGTGAACTTCTCGCACTTTTGATTCATAACTAATCCCTCAATACAAGGTCCGTGATATATTCGATTGGTATGTTTTACGACCCATATGGAACTACGGGTTTTTCATCGGAAATAGCAATTATGAAAGAAATACCATTTCGCTGGATTGATAAATATCTCATTCATCTAAAGATACAGGAAAAGTTTTACCTCCTGTTTTTCCTCCCTATCATCGCACTTTTAGTCCTAACTTTCGTTCTCGATAGTGCTGCTGATCAAATGCTTAACCACCTCTATCAAGATGAACTAGTTTTGATGAAAGGTCTAATTGAATCAGCTAATCTCACTCAAAGTCAGGTCGCGTCTCTACTCGCAAATTCAGAAACCATTTCGATTGGTGCTGGCGAAGGGGCTATAGGTGTCAATAACGGCGCGTTCAGTCTAGTCGCAGACCCAAGTCAAAACTTATGGTCCGCCCTTTCCTCAACGCACATTGTCATCATTCTAGTGACATTGTCTCTTATCGCCTCTGGTGTGTATTACATTATGACCTTTATCGGTGGCGCAATGTTCACCATGAATAAAGCTCTGAACACCCTCGCAGATGGTGACCTAACCAGTCGTATGAACTTCTTCAAAGTCCGTGATGAGTTTAGCGAAATTGCCATCACCATAGATAAAGTCGCGGAGCGAGAGCAGTCATTAGTCTTGTCGATTCAGGAATCAGTCGCACTCATGCAACAAATCAGTTCTGATCTGAATCAGTCTAACCAACACAGCGCTGAAATTTCCGGAACTCAGCAAGAACACTTGAACTCACTAGCGAGTGCAACGGAAGAGATGGCATCAACGATTCGCGAAGTGGCGAACCTTGCGCACGACTCCAGCACCCAAACTGAAAACGCACGCTCTGTCGCCCAGCAAGGACAACAGAAAGTCGGCCATACTCTAACCTCCATTTCACAGTTATCTAACGAAGTCCAATCTGCTTCTCAAGCCGTTGCAGAGCTTGATGCCAATGCTGCTCAAATTGATGAGGTAGTCACCGCGATTAACGGGATCTCTGAGCAAACTAACTTGCTTGCTCTTAACGCAGCTATCGAAGCTGCACGTGCCGGTGAACAAGGCCGAGGTTTTGCCGTGGTGGCAGATGAGGTTCGAGCATTAGCGGCAAGGACTCAGCAGTCAACTGTTGAAATTCAGTCAATGATTGAAGCCTTGCAGCGCAACAGTCAGTCGCTGACTAAACTGATGGAAACAACAGTGGTCAACTCTGGCGAAGGCCAAACACTGATGTCAGAGGTGGATACTGAAATTGCTTCCTTAGCAGACAAAAACCAATCCATATCTGATGCAAGTGTGCAAATAGCCACTGCGGCTGAGGAACAAGGGGTTGTTGCAGATAGCATCGCAGCGAGTGTGGAAGAGATTCGTAATCAATCCAACCAAGTCTGCGAAATGATCAACGCAACTAATGGAAATATCGAGCAACTTAGAGGGCAAAGTGATTCCATGGAAAACCTACTCACAGGCCTTAAAGCGTAATGTACAGAGCCGCCAGTTGGCGGCTCTTTTATTTGCTTTTCACTCCCACTTCCCTGAAAATACCCAACCTTTCAAAACCAATCAATTGAGTAAACACATGACTCCAGCTATTTATCTTGAAAAAGGCCGTGATAAATCCTTAAGACGTCGACACCCTTGGATTTTCTCTCGCGGTATTCGCAAAATGGAGGGAGAGCCTTCATTAGGTGAAACAGTGGACATTTTTACTCATGACGGCAAATGGTTGGCAAAAGGCGCTTACTCTCCCCACTCTCAAATTCGTGCCCGTGTTTGGAGCTTTGAGAAAACTGAGATAAATGAAGATTTCTTTGTTAAACGTATCCAAAACGCACTACTGCTTCGTCAAGATGTGATTGAGCGTGACGGTCTCACAGGTTATCGATTGATCGCAGCAGAATCAGATGGTCTACCTGGTATTACCATCGATAAATATCAAGACTACCTTGTCTGCCAGCTCCTAAGTGCAGGCGCAGAGTTCCAGAAGCAGTCACTGATAAACGCTCTCCTAAAAGTATTCCCGCAGTGCAACATTTATGAACGCTCAGACGTAGCGGTACGTAAGAAGGAAGGCTTAGAAGAACGCACAGGTGTTTTACACGGTGATGAGCCACCAAAGTCTGTTGTCATTGAAGAGAATGGAGTAAAAATCAGCGTCGACATCGTTGGCGGACATAAAACAGGTTTCTACTTAGATCAACGTGACAGCCGCCAACAAGCCATGAAATACGTTAAAGGCAAAGAGGTACTTAACTGCTTCTCCTACACCGGTGGGTTCGGCTTGTATGCGCTTAAAGGTGATGCAAAACGTGTCATTAATGCTGATGTCTCTCAGCCAGCACTGGATACTGCAAAGCTCAATGCTGAGCTTAACGAGTTCGATATCTCTAACAAACGCGCTGTGTTCCTCAATGCTGACGTGTTTAAGTTGCTACGTGAATATCGCGATCAGGGCACCAAGTTTGATGTTGTCATCATGGATCCGCCAAAGTTTGCAGAAAGCAAAGCTCAGCTCAATGGTGCATGTCGCGGCTACAAAGACATCAACATGCTGGCAATGCAGATTCTAAAGCCTGGTGGAACGCTGCTGACGTATTCATGCTCAGGCCTTATGGACCAAGTTCTATTCCAGAAAATCATCGCGGATGCTGCTGTCGATGCGGGTAGACAAGTCAAGTTCGTCGAGCGATTTGAACAAGCTGCAGATCATCCTACTGATACCGCTTACCCGGAAGGTTTTTACCTTAAAGGGTTTGCTTGTAAAGTTATCTAAGCAGACAAATTCATTAATAGAAAAGGGCCTTACGGCCCTTTTTTAATCGTGTGATTTGATAATTTCATTCAGTAAATTGGTCAAGTCGTTGCCCGTGATACTGCCATGACTGGTATCAATGCCGTTGAGTTGATCGACGACGTTATCCAGCTTAATCGACTGAGTGGTTTGTCCGTTGTCTCTCTGAATGGTGAGTTCAATGCCGTTACTATCAACAACATTGGCAGAGACATCAGAGAGCAACTCTTCCATGGTTTCATCTTGTCCCAACAGGTCAGAAATATCGATCTTATCTTCTGATACATGGAAATCCGTAATTACGTCGGTACCACCATCTAGGTCACCATAATGCCAGACGAATTCATCTTCTCCATCGCCGCCAGATAAAATATCACTACCTAAGCCACCGATGAGCGTATCATCACCCGCTCCACCTAACAGGATGTCATTGCCGGCACCGCCGTCCAGAGTATCATCGCCCCCTTGACCGAACAGAATGTCATCTCCTGCTCCACCAGAAAGAGTGTCGTCCTGATCACCGTCACGCGAAACATCAAAATCACTGTGGTTCTGACGAACATAACTGTGAACATCTTCTGCTGATACGTCAGCTAATGGACTGCTGGTCTCTGATGCAACGTATTTCTGCAATGCTGCAATACCTTGGCCGTCGATATTATCGAAATCAATGAGATCGCCAAATAGAATATCATTGCCCTGCCCACCTTCGATATTGTCTTCACCTTGCTCTAAGGTCACTTCCTGCCCAAGGATTGTTTCAGCTAGCTTATCTACGTTGATGTTAGGGACAACGACACCATCAGAATCATATTGTGATAAGGTAGCTTCATTAATTCCACTGCCAATACCTACCGCTTCCACCGCTGAGATTAACGCCAACACCTGATACATATGACGAGCCTGCACCGATGCATTGCTACCATCGGTGTATCTCAATCCACCTGAGTAGCTTAAGTTACCAAGCGTTGCGCCTGTCAGCGGAGATTTAACAGCTCCTGAACTGGAGACAATTTCTTCGCCTTTATAAGAGACTGCAGTTCCCACAGAATAATTGTCAGGCAGAATGTCCTCTAAGGTCAAAACATCCTTCGTTGATGTATCATAATCCAGCACAAGCTGATCAAAATCGTCAGAAGTCACATTAAGGTGATTGTTGGTGTTAGGATAACCATCGGTAATGAAGTAAGTAATGTTTTCAGCTTGATCGTTAGTATTGTCGTCAAACCATTCAACAGCCGCATCGAAGCTGGTTTCGTAGTTTGTAAGACCACTACCATTGTTTTCGATATTACTGATCTGGGACACAAAATCAGCACGAGCGGTTGGGGAGCTTAGGTCCACCGATATCGTTACACCTGAGTTAGTAGCAAACTCAGTCAAAAGGATATTGACTGTCCCGGCATTATCACCTGAGTTAGCAGTACTAAGTAACTTATCGAAAACCTCAATAATTTCTGTTTTCGCCGTACCAACTCTTCCACCCATACTACCTGAAGTATCGAGAACAAATGCGATGTTATAGTCCTGACCCGCAATAATCTGGATACCCTGTACATCACCGACAATGAGCTCATGATCCCCGTTGCCAACAATAGTGTCATCACCATGTGAGCCTGATTCAAGCACATAGCTACGGAAAGAAAGTATCTCTTCCGCTGTACTATGCGCTGTATCTTGGTTGGAGCTTTCGACCGAAGATCCTTGAACCTGAATCGGGAACTCTAAGCTACCACTGTAATCGTGAGGTACTTTGATATCGAAGGACGCGTCGCCATCACCATCTAGTGTGATTAGATAAGAACCATTAGGTTGTGAGACGAATAAGCTATCGTTCACATACACTTCGACTCCGGCAGGAATACCTGTGACCAAAATTTGCGAGCCTAAAGACTCACTACTATCAATATCAGTAAGTTCAACAGAAACACTGACTGGGATTGTTTTATCTTGAGATGTCTCATAGCGGCCGTCATCGGTTTGCTCCGTCGCCACGTTCACCACTTCCATTTCACCTATAGTCATAGAGACCTGAGGTACATCGGCTACTGGCACGACTTGAATGGATAGCGTATCTGAGGCACCCGTATTCGTCGTATAAGTGATAACGGGAAGCTGACCAGACCAGTTTGCGTTTGGTGTAAATTCATAAGCACCATTGGCCTGCATGACAAACGTGCCTTCAGACAAAGTCACGCTACCGCCAGCTGGGTAAGAGACATTGTTGATAGAGAAGTGTTCAACAGAAAGGAGGTTATCTTCGTCGCTGTCTCTACCTTCTATATCCGTCAGCACATTACCAATCGCACTGTGGTCTTCATCGACGACATTAACGTCAGACTGCGTCACTGTAGGTTTGTTTTCATGAACGACAACATCTATCGTTGCTTGAGAATCTGCCTCGCTGGTTGAGTTCACCTCTGAAGCTGTGGCCACAACTGTAATTGTAAAATCGTCGTGAGAACCTGCTGGTGGTAAAACGGATAACGAAGATAGATCCCAAGTCGTTACATCCACCTCACCGGAAGTGCCTACAACCACATTATGTGATCCACCATCACTCAATGTCGCACCTTGTGGTAAACCACTCAATGTGACCTGCAGCGTTTCAGAGCCATCGTTATCGTTAAGAGCACTCGTAATCTGAGAAAGTGGGATTTCAGTATTTTGAAGCCCTTCGTTGTAACCGTAGACTTCATATACTTCCACACCATTTACCGACTTAAGCTCTGAAGCCCTGACATCAGATTGCTCCAGCTGTGTTTCGTCGGTCACTACGGATAGAGCAGAACTGGTAAGATCAACTGCTGTTGCGCCATTTATAGAAACATCAACATTAAAGTTGCCTGGACCACTTTGGTTGTGGTGGTAAATCGCAAGTGGGTAATAACCCGACACCTGAGGCGTAAAAGCACTGCCCTGAATTTGCCCACTTGAGTTCCCCCAGTAGGCTTGATCGGACATAACGCCACCAATAGTGATCGCTAAGCTGTCATCACCACGCCCTACAAAGTCATAACTCGTTCCAGCCTCAAGGTACACCAAACCAGTCACAAGCACGGCATTGTCTGCTGCTGTTGCCCAACGGCCGGTGTCTTGCGCATTAGTTGTTGTACTTGAAGAGGCAAGCTGAGGATCGAGAGCATCAATAGCTGAAATCAACGTGCTGCCATTTACACCCTGACCATTGTCATTTCCTACAACCACTCCCGTCCAGGTCGCCACATTAAAGTGTTGTTCTGGAAGCACAGTATCTGGAGTGGTGATACTAAGAACTGGAGTATCTGCCACGGGGGTAACATCAAGAGTGAGCGTCATTGCTTCAGACTTGGCATCACCTTTTTCAACCACAAAGTCAATGTGAGCATAATCCTGATTCAGGTTACCTTCTCCAGCGCCAGTATGCTGGCTGTATCCTGACTCATTATTTTCAGGAGTAAAGCGGAGGTTGCCCTGAGACACATTACTCACGGAGATCAAATCACCTTCTGAAACTGGTGCCCATACTCCCGGCGAAGTTTGCACCTCTAAAACACCTGAACTCGGTAATTCAGAAATTGATATTTGTGCATCTAGATCGGTAATACCGAAGTCAGAGACGCCTAAGATGTAGTTTTCGTCTTCATCAAGTGTCACTTCCTTGCTCTCAGCATCAAGCACAGGCAATACCGTTAGATTAATTACCTTACTGACTGACTCAGCTGTCGCAGGTGCATTATCTTGTGCGGTTACAACAAATTCGAGCGGGTAGCTGCCCTCCTCAGGAACATTCACTTCAAGTCCCGTCAGGTCATTGCTCCATGCAGACAAATCTACGCTATTCTTCCCATCTGGCGTTGCTACAACAGTGATCGAGTGACCATTGCCATCTCGAATAACAGACCCCTCTGGTAATCCATTAAGTACTAAAGACAAGGTTTCTGAGCCGTCAGTATCACTTAAGCCAACAACAATATCGCTAAGCGGGATGAAGCTGTCTTCGTAACCAATGTTGTCTGCTTTCTCTAACGTTATGTCATCGAGCAGCGCACCGTAGCTGTTTGATGACGTTTCTGATTCAAATACAACTTTGTACTCGCCATCCGATGATGCTTGGAAATTAATACTTTCGGTTTGCCAATTGAGGCTTTGCTGATCGGTGTACTCAAACAGAACTTTACGATCACCATTTTCATCTTCAAGGAATACCGTCAATGGAGAATCATTTAGCCTGCGCGCGACGACATCAAATGAAAGGGTGTAGAACTGGTCTGCTTGCGCAGTAAACTGAGTAAATAGTTGGTCATCGCCATGGCGACCTTCCAGTTCATATATCTGGTTTTCTCGGTCTGAGACTCCACCTCGATAGACGGTTTCTTTACCAACTTCATTGTAACTATTACGGTTATCCGTTCCCCAGGTGCCTTCAGCACCATCAGATTGTGTAAGCTCACTCGCACCCACATTACCGCGCCATGAGCGGTTACCCATGTCGATAGAATCGAAATCATGGAACGAAACGACTTCTGGCTCTGCAATAGTAATCAAAGGTACGTCAGTAACAGCATCAACCTGAACATCGATGCTATGTTGCTCTATAAGCTTGTTCGAAGAAGTGTAACCTTCAACATTAACCGTAAAATTCTCGTCACTGTTGCTTGGCGGAGTTATGGTCAACTGCGCTAGCTGTTGTGGAGTCAGCGTTGCTTCTCCATTGCTGATCGCAATGATATTTTCGCCAGACTTAAGAATCGAACCGTCTGGTAAATCGGTCAATACAATTTCAGTCACGGAGCTGTTCGCAGGGACAGAGATATTCAGCGCAATTTGGCTATCTTCATCACCGCTAGCATCCTGTTGTACGGTCAGGTCAGCCACTTCAACAACGCTTACCGTTGTCGTTGCCGTTTCTGATTGTTGACCCGAAGCATCCGTCACATGGATGTCGATCTCACGATCCGTTTCATCAGGGTTTTCACTGGTATTTTCGAATCGAATCCCTTTGAGGAAAGTTTCAAACTCTGAAGAAGATACGCCACCAACTGTATCGGCTGTAATCAACAACGTAACACTGTTAGATGTCACAGTCTGGCTTACTGTGAACCCGGGTGTAGAAGACCAAGTAAGTTGATCGCCTGCATACTTGTTCGTCAACGTGACTTGCATTGATTGAATAGCGTCTTTGTCGTCAAAAATGTCGAAACTTGCATTCGCAATCGAGATTGCATCATCACCTTCAGTGAAAGAAGTAGCAAAATCAACATTGGTGTCTTGTTTCGAAATTTTGATGACTAAGTCGTTGTAGTCATTGTCATCATTGACGTGATTTTTCTGGTCGTCAAAGCTTAAAACCGTATTGCCATCGCTATTTTCAGATATTCTCAGGTGAGAGTTTTCGTTATGGCTCAGGAACACATTAATATTGGATTGCTCTGCTCCATTAATAAGCAACTTGCCACTTGAATCCACTTCAAACGTTGAGCCTGATGGTGCATTTTCAATTGCATTGGCACCATTTGGAATGAGGAAGTACTCGACGTTGTCCATGCTATCTAGATTCGCAAGGACAGGATCAAACCCATTTTGACGAGAGTCGTACGAGTCCGACATCAAGATTTGAAGCTGCTGTGTATCTGACGATTCATCATAAATGTAGTAGCCGAATACATTGTGATAACCCGCACTTTCGCTGACAAATTCAATCTGATATTCACTGCCATCTAAATCGATGGTTGGTTTTTCATTATCTTGGATCGTGGCTGTACCGCTAACCTGATTCGATTGATACTCTGTCTTAGCTTCTAACGTGAACGTCTCGTTGTTATCGGACACCTGATCATCGTTCGTTTGTACAGAAACCGTAAAATCACTTTCACCGGCTGGTAAATCAAACTCAAAAGCACCATTTTGTAGGGTGACTTGCTCTGATTGCTCAGGGTCCCCATATTTCACCGTCACAACACTACCATTAAAGTCTTCTGGTGACGTGGCATTAATTTCATTGAGCTCTAAAATCACTTGGGTATCCGAAGTGCTCTCTGCAGACAACGCAACATCGAAGCTGACAACACCGCCTTCTTCAACATTCTGATCACTGACAGAGGTAACAACCGGACGATCATCATCGGCGATTTCAGGGCCCTCGCCGTCAGGGTCAACGCTTCCATCATCGACAATGGTCGCCACGCTAGAGTCAGAACCCTGAGCACCGGCAACACCACTAACGGCTAGCTCGAAGCGCTCAGCTCCCTCGTAAACAGGCTGAGAGTCGTCATCGGTTGTCTGAACGGTAACACGGGCCTGAGTCACTCCTGCTGGCAACACGACATCACCATTTAGAGCAATCGCCAGCGTTTGCCAGCTGTTGCCATCGTGATACTCCACTACCATGCTTGAAATATCAGACGCGTCTGTCTCTAAATGAGCCAAAGCTAGGTTGATAGTCACCGCTTCAGCCGTGTTTTTGCTCAATGAAACGGCGAATTCTGCTGCTGCGCCCTCACTGACACTCACATTTTCAGAAACAGACACCAATGGTATATCTACATTCTCAATTGTGCCCGTGGCTTGCTGTTCACCTAAAATCAGTGTGTAATCTTCGGTACTTTCATAAACACCATCTATTACAGTCGGGATGAGAACAGAGAAAGTGCTAACACCGACAGGAACAACCACTTGCTGTGTCGTGGAGTCATAAGTCACCCCGTTGGTGAATATCACTTGAGACAAGTCCACATCCGAATTGCCTGCGCTATCGCTATCTGGCTTACCAAAAGTGACACTGTATTGTGTTTCTTGCAGTACACCTTCTTCCAGTGTCACTTTGTAGACAAGGCTATCTCCTTCATCCACTGAATTCTCAAGCATTGAGATAGATTCTACGGCGACTTCTTGAGGCAATGGATTCACTACAATTGAAACCGTCGCCTCGGCAAAGCCCCCTTTATCATCAGTAATAACGTAGTCAAACGTAGTACTACCAACGAATGCATCGTCTAGATCTATATAAACTATGCCATTCTCAATCCTAGCGCTGGCGTTATTGACTTCAGAGACATGGGTAATTCGAATATTGTCGCCATTCGGATCAAAATCGTTACCCAATAGTTCAGTCAAAGGAATTTCAAGAACTTCTCCTTGATTGGCTGCGTACGCTCCATCACCAGACGCTTTAAAACCTGTTAGGAAATAGTCTGAAGAGTCACTGCCACGGGCAGGAATGTTGCTAAAATCTGTCGCTTCAAAAACAACGCTATCAAATGCGACGCCGCCGAGGTCTTGCTCGTCAAAATGATAAGAACCGTGGTTGCTACCATCATTGGCGACGAAAGTACCATTCGCGACTGGGTTATCACCGAGATAGGCCACCCATTTACCTTGCTCATGGTTGCCACTTCCACCTTCATTTTTGAATAGATTTGATACTTCAAAGCTAAACTCTGTCGCAGGCTTATCTAGATCTACTCTGAACTGCTCAGATTCACCATCTTCTCGGCTGTATTGAATTTGAGCACCTGGTCCTCCATTCTCGTCACCCGCAACTCCACGTTTGACACCACTTTGAGTAATAGACTGATCTTGACCTTGATAGCTACCGCTAATACTCACGCCATCATGTGTCCAAGAATTAGAGTTAAAGGTACCAAGTGCGACCTCAAACGCAACAGGGTCATCTGTTGCAATCGGCGCTTCGTTTCCTTCGACTAAAGTCACCGTGTGCTCGTCGCTGTAATTTCCATCACTATCTACTGCTCGGTAATCGAAGGTGTCATTTGATGATGTTTCTAGATAACGCAGCTCCCAGTTACCCGGGCCTTCGGTGGTAACTATCAGCTCTTCAATTTGTCGACCTTCTGGAGCATCGATAGTCACAACATGGAACAAATCTGTATTGCCTGAGGTCTCTTTTGAGACTGGTACTTCGATGATTGAGCCATCATCAAGTTTTGCTTGCACTATCGCTGTTGTTTCAAACTCGTGGCCATCCTCAAACCAGCCACCGAGTCCATCTAACCCTACTTCTACAGACGTTGACGGGCGATGGGTAAAATCAATCGTAATTGTCTCACCTTGCTGAAGACCGCCATCATTTCCTACTGCAAGTCCATATCCAATATGCCCCGCATTTGGCTGACCAAAGTATTGTGTTAATGCCTGACCTGAAGAAGTAATTGTGATTGAATCGCCGTTGTCAAAAGTCAGAACCCTCTGACCAGCATTACCTTGAACAGATTCACCCCAATTTAAGAAATTAGATTGGCTAGCGCCGCCACCCATACCATCGGGCGCTTCTTTTACTCCCAGAACGAAGCCTGTCGATTCAGCATCATTTTCATAACGAATCAGGTTTGGGTCACTGAATATTGTTCCTTGCTGCAGCACTTCGCCTTCTGAATTAAAGCTCGTAAGATCATCAGCGTCGATCAACTGATCGCCGTAATACAGTTGACCCGACTCAGGAAGCTCTGTGATAACAACGCCAACAGGTGTGTTTGTTGCATCATCTTCGTTATCAGAAATATGATCTTGTTCGGCATCCTCGCTATTAAACAAGATGGTTGCATTTCCATTTGCGTCGAGTGTTGCATCAAAATTTTCTGCTTCAGGTGGATTATCTTCGAAATCTAAAATCGTAGCGCTTGCGGTGGTGTCTGTTGACCCGCTAACTGTTCCGCTCCCCGCACTGACGGACAGGCTAAAGCTTTCATCCCCTTCATAGGTATCATCTTGTTGAGTGACAACTTTGACGTTTACGGCGCTCGAACCCGCAGGAACAGAAATTTCTCCCGACGCTGGTACATCCAACCAAGCACCATCCTCAGCTTGATATTGGTACGAAGCCAGATCTTCTGGTGAAGTATCTCCCGCATTTAACGTGAGAACGAAAGAAACAGTCGATGTCGCAGTGTTTGACAAATGAACCGTGAAGTTAGCGGTATTACCTTCATTAACGTCCCCACCTCCTGAGATAGAAACTTGAGGGCGGTCATCGTCACCGCCTTGACCACCATCTTGAATTGTCGCTTCACCACTCACTGTGCCCGTTTGACTGCTGCTCGCACCGCTTAAGGTGAACGTTTCATCACCTTCATACACAGGGGCATTGTTATCATCAGTCGTCTCAACCGACACAGTGTAAGAGCTGTTGCCCGCTGGAATATCAAAACTGAACTCACCATTAACCGCCTCTACCACCGCGCTGGTGCCATCAGCAAAGTTGACAGTGATTTGATTGCTGGTGTAGTCGTCACTTTCCGCTGTACCATTGGCCAGCGTCATAGTGACAGGAGTGGCTAATTCACTTGAGTTGCTCAGCGTGACATCAAAGACGGCCGTGCCGCCCTCATCGACGGTTGGGCTGGAGATATTGGTAATTTCCGGGCGGTCATCATCACCATCTTCACCGCCATCTTGAATGGTCGCTTCACCACTCACTGTGCCCGTTTGACTACTGCTCGCTCCGCTTAAGGTGAAGGTTTCATCGCCTTCATACACGGGCGCGTTGTTATCATCGGTCGTCTCAACCGACACAATGTAAGAACTGTTGCCCGCTGGGACATCAAAACTGAACTCACCATTGACCGCATTAACCACCGTGCTGGTACCATCGGCAAAGTTGACGGTAATCTGGTTGGTGGTGTAGTCTTCACTTTCCGCTGTACCACTGGCCAGCGTCATGGTGACTGGCGTTGCCAACTCACTTGGGTTGCTTAGCGTCACACCAAAGACGGCAGTACCGCCTTCATCGACGGTTGGGCTGGAGATATTGGTAATTTCTGGGCGGTCATCGTCATTGCCCTCGCCACCATCTTGAATGGTCGCTTCACCGCTCACTGTACCTGTTTGACTGCTGCTAGCACCGCTTAAGGTGAAGGTTTCATCACCTTCATACACAGGAGCGTTGTTATCATCGGTGGTTTCAACCGACACAGTATATGAGCTGTTGCCCGCTGGGACATCAAAACTGAATTCACCGTTGACCGCGTTTACCACCGCGCTGGTGCCATCGGCAAAATTGACGGTGATTTGGTTGGTGGTGTAGTCGTCACTTTCCGCTGTACCATTCGCCAGCGTCATGGTAACAGGTGTGGCTAGCTCACTTGGGTTGCTCAGCGTCACATCAAAAACTGCCATGCCGCCTTCGTCGACGGTTGGGCTGGAGATGCTGGTGATTTCTGGGCGGTCATCGTCACCGCCTTGACCACCATCTTGAATGGTCGCTTCACCACTCACTGTACCTGTTTGACTGCTGCTAGCTCCGCTTAAAGTAAAGGTTTCATCGCCTTCATACACAGGCGCGTTATTGTCATCCGTGGTCTCAACCGACACAGTGTAAGAACTGTTGCCCGCTGGAACATCAAAACTGAATTCACCATTGACCGCGTTAACCACCGTGCTAGTGCCATCAGCAAAATTGACGGTAATTTGATTGCTGGTGTAGTCGTCACTTTCCGCTGTACCATTGGCCAGCGTCATGGTGACAGGGGTCACCAGCTCACTTGGGTTGCTCAGCGTCACATCAAAGACAGCCGTACCGCCTTCATCGACGGTTGGATTGGAGATGCTGGTGATCTCTGGGCGGTCATCCTCGTCACCTTGGCCGCCATCATGAATGGTCGCTTCACCGCTGACTGTACCTGTTTGACTGCTGCTCGCTCCGCTTAAAGTAAAGGTTTCATCGCCTTCATACACAGGCGCGTTGTTGTCATCCGTGGTCTCAACCGACACAGTGTAAGAACTGTTACCTGCTGGAACATCAAAACTGAATTCACCATTGACCGCGTTAACCACCGTGCTGGTGCCGTCGGCAAAGTTGACCGTAATTTGATTGCTAGTGTAGTCGTCACTTTCCGCTGTACCATTCGCCAGTGTCATAGTGACTGCTGTTGCCAATTCACTTGGGTTGCTCAGCGTGACATCAAAGATAGCGGTACCGCCTTCATCGACGGTTGGGCTGGAGATACTGGTAATTTCGGGGCGGTCATCGTCATTACCCTCACCACCATCTTGAATAGTCGCTTCACCGCTCACCGTACCTGTTTGACTACTGCTTGCACCACTTAAAGTAAAGGTTTCATCGCCTTCATATACAGGCGCACCGTTGTCATCGGTGGTTTCAACCGACACCTTATAAGAACTGTTGCCCGCTGGAACATCAAAACTGAATTCACCATTAACCGCGTCTACAACCGTGCTAGTGCCATCAGCAAAGTTGACGGTGATTTGGTTGCTGGTGTAGTCGTCACTTTCCGCTGTGCCATTGGCCAGCGTCATGGTGACAGGAGTGTCTAACTCACTTGGGTTGCTCAGCGTGACATCAAAGACGGCCGTACCGCCTTCATCAACAGTTGGATTGGAGATGCTGGTGATCTCCGGGCGGTCATCCTCGTCACCTTGGCCGCCGTCTTGAATGGTCGCTTCACCGCTGACGGTACCTGTTTGACTGCTGCTCGCTCCGCTTAAAGTAAAGGTTTCATCCCCTTCATATACAGGGGCATTGTTATCATCGGTCGTCTCAACCGACACGGTATAAGAACTGTTGCCAGCGGGGACATCAAAACTGAACTCACCATTGACCGCGTTAACCACCGTGCTGGTGCCGTCGGCAAAGTTGACGGTAATTTGATTGCTGGTGTAGTCGTCACTTTCCGCTGTACCATTCGCCAGCGTCATGGTGACAGGCGTGGCCAATTCACTTGGGTTACTGAGCGTGACATCAAAGACCGCCGTACCGCCTTCGTCGACAGTTGGGCTGGAGATGCTGGTGATTTCTGGGCGATCGTCGTCCGGGTTATCCCCCGCACCATTGCCGCTGTCATCAATAAACGCCGCCGCTTTCGCTTTGCCATTGCTGTCTGTGGTCACGCCATCGACATCGCGTACCACAAGTTGGAAGCGTTCGCTGCCTTCGTGTACAGGTGCAGCGTTGTCATCCACGGTATCCACTTCAACAAAGATGTCCTGCACGCCCACTGGCACTGAAATCTCACGCCCCTCAAAGTCCAAATAAACTTTGTCTTCACCATCAAGATAGTACGCACGCATCTCACCGATATCGTCCGCTTCCGCGGTATTGGCATTGCCGTTGGTTTTCGCACGCAGGTCAAGGGTAACCGCATGGTCAACAGGGTTGGAGAGGTTGATACTGAAGGTTGCCACTTCACCTTCGGAGACAGTACCTGCGCCTGTGACGGTTAAGTCAGGGCGATCGTTATCGCTGCCTTCACCACCATCTTGGATGGTCGCTTCACCACTCACCGTACCTGTTTGACTGCTGCTCGCACCACTTAAAGTAAAGGTTTCATCACCTTCATATACAGGGGCGTTGTTATCATCAGTCGTCTCAACCGACACGGTATAAGAACTGTTGCCTGCTGGGACATCAAAACTGAACTCACCATTGACTGCATTCACCACCGTGCTGGTGCCATCGGCAAAATTGACGGTAATTTGGTTGGTGGTGTAGTCGTCACTTTCCGCTGTACCATTCGCCAGTGTCATAGTGACTGCTGTTGCCAACTCACTTGGGTTACTGAGCGTCACATCAAAGACCGCCGTACCGCCTTCATCGACGGTTGGGCTGGAGATGCTGGTGATTTCTGGGCGGTCATCGTCCGGGTTATCCCCCGCACCATTGCCGCTGTCATCAATAAACGCCGCCGCTTTCGCTTTGCCATTGCTGTCTGTGGTCACGCCATCCACATCGCGTACCACAAGTTGGAAGCGTTCACTGCCTTCGTGCACCGGCGCAGCGTTGTCATCCACAGTATCGACTTCAACAAAGATGTCCTGAACACCGACTGGCACAGAAACCTCACGACCATCAAAGTCCAGATAGACTTTGTCGTCGCCATCGAGATAGTACGCACGCATCTCGCCAATATCGTCCGCTTCGGCGGTATTAGCATTGCCGTTGGTTTTCGCACGCAAATCGAGGGTAACCACATGGTCAACAGGGTTGGAGAGATTAATGCTGAACGTCGCCACCTCACCTTCGGAGACGCTACCTGCGCCTGTGACAGTTAAGTCAGGGCGATCGTTATCATTGCCCTCGCCACCATCTTGAATGGTCGCTTCACCGCTCACCGCACCTGTTTGACTGCTGCTCGCTCCGCTTAAAGTAAAGGTTTCATCACCTTCATATACAGGGGCGTTGTTATCATCAGTCGTCTCAACCGACACGGTATAAGAACTGTTGCCTGCTGGGACATCAAAACTGAACTCACCATTGACTGCATTCACCACCGTGCTGGTGCCATCGGCAAAATTGACGGTAATTTGGTTGGTGGTGTAGTCGTCACTTTCCGCTGTACCATTCGCCAGTGTCATAGTGACTGCTGTTGCCAACTCACTTGGGTTACTGAGCGTCACATCAAAGACCGCCGTACCGCCTTCATCGACGGTTGGGCTGGAGATGCTGGTGATTTCTGGGCGGTCATCGTCCGGGTTATCCCCCGCACCATTGCCGCTGTCATCAATAAACGCCGCCGCTTTCGCTTTGCCATTGCTGTCTGTGGTCACGCCATCCACATCGCGTACCACAAGTTGGAAGCGTTCACTGCCTTCATGCACCGGCGCAGCGTTGTCATCCACAGTATCGACTTCAACAAAGATGTCCTGAACACCGGCTGGCACAGAAACCTCACGACCATCAAAGTCCAGATAGACTTTGTCGTCGCCATCGAGATAGTACGCACGCATCTCGCCAATATCGTCCGCTTCGGCGGTATTAGCATTGCCGTTGGTTTTCGCACGCAAATCGAGGGTAACGGCATGGTCAACAGGGTTGGAGAGATTAATGCTGAACGTCGCCACCTCACCTTCGGAGACGCTACCTGCGCCTGTGACAGTTAAGTCAGGGCGATCGGATTCATCGCTGATCGTACCTGCTCCGGATTCATTGAGATTAAAGCTCTCACCGCCTGTTGCAGCGTTTGCACTAACATTCAACGTAAAGCTTTCGTTGTCCTCAAAAATACTATCATCCGTAGTTTCAACAGAGACTTGAATATTAGTTGCGTTACCGGGAATGTTGTAGCTTCCATCTTGATTCGCTGCAGCTGTCTGCGCCTGCCCATTCACTTGATAACTAACATTGAGCGGATTTACGGCAAAATCATCAAGAGTCGCAGCTTGATCATTGAAATTTAATGAGAAGTTATAGGTAACATCACCATCAACATCACTCGACAACTCAACGTCAAATACTGCTGTATTCCCTTCTACAACAGATTCTGAACTAACCGAAAGAGTTGGTGTATCTGCATTACTACCACCTACTTGTTCGTCGGTAATTGTGCCTATTCCTGATTCATTCAAGTTAAAACTATCATCACCAACGGTAGCGTTCGCGCTAACATCCAGATTGAAGTTTTCGCTGCCTTCAAAAATATCGTCATCTAATGTTTCAACTGAGACTTGAATATTGGTTGCATTGCCAGGGATGATGTACGTACCGCCCTGATTGGCTTCAGCTGGCTGAGTGACGCCATCCAGTTGGTAGCTGACACTGATGGGATTCGTTGCAAAGTCCGCTAACTCTGCAGATTCTCCTTCTATACTAAGTGCAAAGTTATAAGTCACATCACCATCGACAACATTCGACAGCGCAACATTAAACACAGCGGTGCTGCCTTCAACGACAGCTTCAGAGCTCACTGACAAGGATGGAGTATCCGCGTTGCCTCCTCCCTGTTGTTCATCACTGATCGTGCCTGACCCGGACTCACTCAGGTTAAAGCTTTCACCACCCACAGTAGCACTCGCATTAGCATCCAACGTAAAGCTTTCACTTCCTTCGAAGATCTCGTCATTTGCGGTTTCAACCGAGACTTGTATGTTGGTCGCGTTGCCCGGAATGGTATAACTGCCATCTTGGTTTGCGCTAGCAGTTTGAGTAACACCTGCTATCTGATAAGTGACACTGATAGGGTTTTCGGCAAAGTCAGCAACCTCAGCAGTTTCACCATCGAGGTTTAAAGAGAAGTTATAGGTAATATCACCATCGACATCGTTTGACAGAGCGATATCAAAAACGGCAGTGTTGTCTTCAAACGCAGATTCGTTACTGACCGTTAATTGAGGCAGATCAGAGTCATTATCGGTGTTATCCAAGATTGCAGTGCTTGCACTCCTGCTGCCAGCACCATCTCCAACTAAACCGAATACAGGCTCGACATTGAGTTGGTATTCTTCTGAACCTTCAAATGTAGTGTCCTGAGTAGTGTTGACCGTCACACGGAGTGACGTAACACCCGCTGGCACTTCAACCGTTCCATCAGCTCCTACGACAAGAACAATCCGTTGCGATGAGCCTGAGTCGCTAGAGGAACCCAATACTTCAACACTCATCCCTGACAAGTCTTCACCTTCCGCAGAGCCCAAAGACAAAGTTAATTTTAAAGTTGTGGTTTGATTTGATGCTTTATCAAAGGTTACGGTGTAGGTCGCATCGCTACCCTCATCTACCTGAGCATCTCCTGAAACAGATATAGCCGGAATCGGGGTGACATCAACATTAACGACAACAGTATCCGTTCCTCCATTTCCGTCATCCACCGTTACCTCAAACGAATCGGAGCCGTCGTAATTTTCATTGGGGGTGTACTGCCACAACCCAGTAACAGGGTTGATTGTAACTATCCCGTTTTCAGGGGATGAAGAGATAGAAAAAGTAAGGGAGTCATCTGGGTTTGGATCTATCGCGCTCACCTGCCCACTTATCGACGTATCTTCATTCGTCGTTACAGATACGTCATCGGCAAGAGGGCTGCTATTTGAAGTAGTAAAAGTTGGAGCTTGCTGAATGGATTGATATTGGTCTAAAAGCGTTAAGCTCTGAGTTCGAGAGATACCCAGACTTTCAAAACCTTGAGTATTAAAATCGGTATTAGCAATGGTTTCGTCACCAGTCCTGACGATGGTTCCAATTGTGGTAAGACTGGAGCCTGTTTGCCCACCAGCAGCAGTTGCAAAGTCCTCACCAAGCTGGGTTGGGTCTTGGCCCTCTTCCAATGCAGCGATGATGTCATCTATCTCGCCTGTCACGTCCTGTAATAAGGAGTCTTGGTCTACTACAGCAATCTTCATCTTGGCTAAGTCAGGGTTCAACTCTTCCATAGACATAATGACTTCACCCGGCTTAGCCAATTCACCTTTGGAGAGAACTCTTATGTTTCCTAGTTGATCTATAACTAAGGCCTGACCACTAGCTAAATTGCCCATTATCACGTTAGCACTAACACTCATGATGAACCTCTATCCCTTACTACTGGTTGTATGTCAAAGTTGTGACACGCAAAAAACAAGACATATTCATATTCTGCATAAATTAGCATCTACCACTTTTTAAACAAAACCATTTTTGTCCGTAGTGTTAACAACATCTACTAAACCACACGCATAATAAAGAGCGAATAATTTGGATTAAGATCATATTTTACGTACACTTATTTGTGATGTAATTCAGAGCTTCAGTCTTACTGGTCATAATCTGTGAAATACAATCTGTTAACGAACCGAGTTAGCAATATCTAAAATGATGTTAGTCATCATTCTCAGATAGTGTTATTTTATTGACGTCACAGATGGATAATTCTCACAAATGAGACCAAACAATTGAGTAATATCCCTCGCTAAGATGTACCCGAGGAGTCCCCATAGTGAAACGGAACCGGATTAAACTTTTGAGCATCGCTACTGTGCTCGCATTCCCAGTACAAAGCCAAACTCTAGAACAAGCTGTCGCTCTTACAATAGCCAGCAACCCAAATGTTAAAGCCTCTTACAATGAGTACATGAGCAAACTTTACGATGCGGAAGCTTCGTCGGGTGCATACTTACCTTCAATTGATCTCGATGCTGGTGTCGGTTACGAACAAGTCGACTTAGCGTCCGGAACAGAAAATGAACTTACCAGGAAAGAAGCAACATTAAGCCTGACACAGCTCATATGGGATGGTTCAGCAACTCTGAATGACATGGATAGAACCGCGGCTGACGCGGAATCTGTGCGATTCCAATTACTCGCAGATTCACAAGACATCGCTCTTGAAGTAACAAATATTTACCTAGACGCAACCAAGGCTTATGAAGTGTTGGCGCTTTCAGAAAGCAACTTAGCAGTCCATAAGGAAATTTATAGCGATATCAAAAAACGTGTAGAGTCAGGAATAGGTTCAACAGCCGACTTATCGCAAGTTGAAGCACGTCTGGCTAAAGCTCACGGCAATCTACTTGCAGCGCAGAACAATCTTTATGATGTCCACACTCAGTTCAAAAGAATTGTCGGCCAAGCTCCACAAGGGCTCATTTTCCCGAGAGCTGATGAAAATGCGATTCCCTTTTCTGTAGATGAAGCGCTTGACCTTGCAATTAAAAACCATCCAGTGATTAAAGTTGCACAAGCAGACGTAGACTCCGCTCGATTCCAATATGAACAGACAAAGGGGGTAAACTACCCAACGCTGTCCATTGAAGCCAACCAAATTTGGCGTGATGATGCTGGAGGTATACGCGGCAGTAGCAATGAGTCTTCGGCAATGCTGCGTATGCGTTACAACTTGTATAACGGTGGTTCAGATTCTGACCGTACCGAAAGTGCAGCGTATCAACTGAACAAAGCTAAAGACTTCCGCGACCGTACATTCCGCAGTCTTGAAGAAGGCTTGCGTCTGTCATGGAGCGCTCTAGACCTTACTTTACAACAAAAAGAGTTTCTTGCTGACCACGTAGACTCGGCATCCGATACAGTTATCGCTTACGAGAAACAGTACAAACTCGGTAAACGTACCCTTCTTGATCTCCTTAACACCGAAAACGAGTTGTTTGAGGCACGTAAGGATTATTTAGATGCTAAATACGATGAGCAATACGCGAAGTATCGTGTGATGAATGCAACGGGCGGATTGCTGGCAGCACTTCGTGTTGATACTCCGAAAGATTGGAACCAAGCGGTTGAGTACTAATATGAACAAGTCGACTATTTATACAACAGTCATCGCTCTGGCATTTTCAGCAGCTACATATGCTGAAGATATCTACAGCTATCGTGAACCTCCCGTAGCCAATCAACTGTCAGATCTATATGACGATGATAAAGATGGCGTTATCAACGCACGAGATTTGTGCCCAGATACTCCACTCGGTGCCAACATTGATAACGATGGGTGTGGTACATACGTTAAGTCAGAAGAAGAAATGGATCTTCACATTTTGTTCGAAAATGACTCAAGTGATATTCAACCTGTATTCCTAACTCAAATCCGAGAAATGGCCGATTTCTTAGAGGTATACCCATCAACGTCTATCGAACTACAAGGGTATGCGAGTAAAGTTGGCAACCGTACCCACAATATGGAGCTTTCCAAAGAGCGCGCACAGGAAGTCGAGTCAGCCTTGATTAATAACGGCGTAAGTCATACAAGGATTAAGATCGTCGGTTTCGGAGATACTAATCTAGATGATTTGGGTGACGATGAAATCACTCACGCTAAAAACCGTAAAGTGGTCGCAACTGTGGTAGGACACAAAGGCAACTTTAAAAAGGAATGGACGATTTTCACCAAGAAATCCCGTTAAAGTGTCACTCATACATATCGAATGGGCACTCAATGTGCCCATTTTTATTTAGCTTTCATAGTAAGAGTGTTACCCTAACCGCGATTCTACTTATGAGATAAATCCTATGAGCAAATTAACTGCTGATATTCAAGCTAACCTAGAGCTATTCGTATCTGAAACCAAAGCAAATAGCTTGGTTTGGGGCCTTCGCAATGAAGAAGGTTGGCTGTCTTGCGACTCTACGGAATTTGAAAACAGCGAAGTCATGCCATTCTGGTCTTCTAAGGAAGACGCTCAAGCACATAACGTGGAAGAGTGGTCAGATTTTGAGGTTTTGGAAATTCCACTAGATATCTTCGTTGAAGACTGGCTACTAACACTAGCGGAAGATGGCGTTCTAGTTGGAACAAACTGGAATGCACAGCTAGAAGGCAAAGAGCTTGAGCCATCTGAGCTTGCGAAAATGTATCTGGATTAATAACTCCTGATTAGAAAAACGCCCTCATTTGAGGGCGTTTTTGTATTAGCGATCATAGAGAAACTTTACGCTTCACTACTTTGCTTGCTGACTAACGAGGCCATAACAGCTTCTCGATTGTCGATGTAATCATTCAAACCCGCTTTTCTTAAATCACACGCTGGGCAATCTCCACAACCATCACCGATAACGCCGTTGTAACACGTCAGTGTTTTTTCTCTTACCAACTGTAGTGCATCGTATTGGTCAGCCAGAGCCCAAGTTTCCGCCTTATTTAGCCACATCAGCGGCGTAACAATGTCTAGATTGCGATCCATACCTTGAACCAAGGCACTGTTCATCGCTTTAACGAAATCATTGCGGCAATCAGGATAGCCTGAGAAGTCCGTCTCACACACGCCAGTAATCACAGCCTGAGCACCAATTTGATACGCGTAAATACCCGCTAGAGTCAGAAAAAGAATGTTACGGCCAGGGACGAATGAGTTAGGTAGACCATTTTCCTGCAGCTCATGTGAGACCGGAATGTCATCACGAGTCAATGAGCTAATGGCGAGTTCGTTCAGCAAGCCCACATCCATCACTTTATGCGCTTTAACGCCTAGCTCTTTTGCAAGGTCTTGAGCCACCTCAATTTCCAGCTTGTGGCGCTGACCGTAATCGAAAGTGATCGCATGTACTTCATCAAAATTCTTAAGTGCCTGCACGAGACATGTAGTGGAATCTTGACCACCACTAAATACTACAACTGCTTTTTTCATTTCGTTTCCCTTACGCAATACTTAGATACTTGTGTGTCTGGATAGAGAGTCTCCAGTTACGCGCAATACAAGTATCAATACATAGTTGAGTGGCGCGTAGCTTCTGGCTGATCGGCTGTAGGGCAATAGTCGTGCTCTCAGGCACGCCTGCGCGCTCAATCAAAGCATCGAGTTGCTCAATGTCTTTATCGGTCGCCACTGGATGTTTAATCTCATTTGCTCGAAGTAAAGCACAGTCCAGAACAGGCAGTTTACCTTTCATTGCCACTTTTGGTGACACTGTCACCCAAGTATTTTCACTCGCAAGAACTGGTGATGTACCACTGGTTTCAATTTGGCAACGACATCCAATCGCTTCGAATGCTTCTGTCAGCGGACGCAAATCGTAAATGCATGGCTCGCCGCCAGTAATAACAATGTGCTTAGCCTGATAACCTTGTTGACGATACTGATCGATAATGTCACCTCCAGACACACTACACCATGTTGGCGAGTCTTCCGTTTTCGCGAGCACTTCTGCTAACGGTCGTTCGTCTTGAGGTGTCGCATCCCAGGTTTGTTTCGTATCGCACCAAGCACATCCTACCGGACATATCTGCAGACGAACAAACACCGAAGGAACGCCAGTAAAGACACCTTCGCCCTGAATGGTTTCGAACATTTCGTTTAATTTGTACAACTTTGTCTCAGCCTAACTCATCATCAATATTTAGCAGGAACGAGACCATAAATGACTGCACTGCGAAGGTCAACTAAATCAGAAATTGATCATTCCGATTCACTCATTTAATCTGCTTCTTTCTTTAGTGATAACTTTAAAACTTTTAGGTAAGTATATGTACAAGCTGATTGCTTTGGATATGGATGGCACTTTGCTAACCAGCGACAAGTCCATTTCAGAAAGAACAAAAACCGCCATAGAAAAAGCGCGAGCTCAGGGCGTCAAAATCGTTCTTGCTTCAGGCCGCCCCCTCGCAGGTATGCAAGAGAAACTGACAGAACTAGGCATAGACGGACACAATGAATTTGTGGTGTTCTACAACGGAAGTACAGTAAAAGAAATTGGCTCTGGAAAAGTGATTCATCAAGCCTACATTGATGGTCGACGTGCGAAACAAGTGGCGAAACTCGCTAAAGAGCTAGGATTGTACTGTCATGCATTCAGTACTGAGCACGGCTTAATTACGCCCGAGAATAACGAGTTTACTACCTTGGAATCCGACATTAACCAAGTGCCGATTACGGAAATGGCGTTCGATTCATTGGAGGACGACCACCCTATCATCAAAGCCATGATCGTCGGTGAACCATCAAAACTGACGCAAGCTGCGAAAGCCATTCCAGATGTACTTCATCAGGAATTCACCATAGTACAAAGCGCCCCGTTCTTTCTAGAATTTCTCAACCTTGAGAGTAATAAGGGCGTGGGGGTCAAAGCGATTGCAGACTACCTTGGTATCCACGCTGACGAAGTGATTTGTATGGGAGACGCGGAAAACGATCACCATATGATTAGCTATGCGGGGCTTGGAGTCGCAATGGAAAATGCGATGGAACAAACCAAAGCCATTGCTGATTACATTACCACCAGCAATAATGATGACGGCGTTGCATTGGTCATCGAGCAGTATGTACTGAATCAATGATACTTATGCGTTAACAATAAAAGCTGCCATTAGGCAGCTTTTGCAAATTTCCTAACGCTGACTACAAACAGAATCATAAGCACTGGGTAACGAATGGCGTCTAATCCGAATGACAAAACGCTACTTCTAGAAACAAACACTTCACTGTACTCAAACAACCAATATATCGCGACCATAGAGATAGTAATTGGAATAATCAGTTCTGCTGTGATTTTCTTTTCATTTTCGTCAGCTGTGTAAATCACGCCTAACGCCGTGCCGATTATCCCTAACCAAATACCAAATACCGGAATTGGCCACACAGAGACCATCACCAAGCCAGCAGCAATCAACACAAACCAAAGTGCTTTCGACTGTATCAATGTCATTAACTCTACATCACGTTTGTTATCTAAACGGATCAGATGCCAGGCACACAGACCACCAATCAACAAACCACTTAGCATATCGACGATAAAGTGCGTCCCAGTGTAAAAACTAGAAATAGCTAGCCAAGTCATCAATCCCACGCTGGTACCTGCAAGATAGTCTGCCCCATTTTCCCTCATTTTATTGATTAGTAAGGTGATCACGCACATCCATAATGCAAACGGTAAACTCGGTAAGCTGTAACCTGAGAATTGTGGCAAAGCCTTGTTCGCAAGATAGACCTGTGGTGGAGGGAGTTGAAATCCTTGTTTCGCAAGCAAAACAATCAATGACGTAATTGTTACGGCGAAAAACACTTTATAGCTAAAATCTCGCCCAAACCGCCAATAAAGATAAGGGAAGAGAACCAACAGAATAATGGGATGATTAAGTTGAAGGCTTAACTTAAACAGCTCTTCAATAATGGCTTCGGCATGAGTTGGTAGCTTATCTAGCAACAAACGGAACTCATTTAACCAAGCCAACTCCATTTGATTAAATGTAGGCGCAGATTCAACCAAGTTATCCACATATCGAACAGGTTGAGGAGTTGCTTGCTCAAAATACCCTGCAATCCGTTTGAGTTGTTCTGGGAATCGATATTCCTGAGCATTGATCATCTCTGGCGAAATTAACATTGCCGACGCAATTTCAACGCCATAATGCGGTGCAAACCATATTGGTAACTGGTGTGCATCAAATGAATCATCAATGTGAAACGCCACAATTTCAGAATCAGAGATACAATCGTAATAAATCGTGTTGTTTCTCTGACCCAGAACTTTATTGATTGAAACAACCAGCCCGGTTTCTTCCCAAGTTTCGCGCTGTGCGGCTGATTCTGGCTTTTCGCCTCGTTTCACATTGCCTGCAGGCAACCATGACTTGCCAGTCAAAATTTCATTAACAAGCACCAGCTTATCATCTGCTCTGATGACACAGGCGGCACCTTCTATTTCTGGCTGTTTTTGCTCAGCGAAAAGCAAAGATGAGAAAAATGTGAGTGTAAAAAACAGAAACACTCGATCCAACTGCTTAAAAATGGTCATTTATTACTTCTTGTTTAACCCACTGGTTTGCGGAGCCAATGGATGTGATGTTCGAAACCCAGTTCTTTATAAAAATCCAGCGCATTGCTGTTGAAATTCCATACTTCAACAAATATCTGCTTTACGCCATAATCATCAAAACGCTGTTCAATCGACTTGCATAATTGTTTTGCAATGCCCGACTTACGACACTCTGGAAGGACATAAAGTTCATCGATACTTCCCATTTGCACAGGCTTACTCACGCTGGAAATCAGCTCGCAAAAATGGCCAGATACAAAACCAACAATCCGTTGATCTTCAAAAGCAATTAGTACAATACATTCTGGGTCATCTAAGTATCGAGCGATGCTCTTTTCCTGCTCTATATCTTCAGCAGTTTTAAAGTGTTCAGAGCATTGCTGATGATGTTCATCGTGCAGCCTGAACATCATGTCATTGAGCGATTCTAAGTCCTGCGCTTGAGCGACTCTAATTTCTAATTTGTGCATATTTATTTTGATGTCGCAAATAAAACCACAGTGTGAGTCGAACATAAAAATTTATCAACAAAAAAGCCCCTTAAAGAAGGGGCTAATTAATTATTATGGAACGGCGTCTCAACTATGATTCGAGGGCTTTCTGAATTTCTTCTAGACTCGTCGGATCATCAATGGTTGAAGGAACAGTATACTTTTCACCATCGGCTATTTGTCGAATGGTCTTGCGAAGTATTTTGCCCGAACGTGTTTTCGGTAAACGCTCAACGACCAGCGCGTGCTTAAAGCAAGCAACTGCGCCTATTTCATCTCGTACCTTACCCACGAGCTCACCTTCAAGTTGCATGTCATCGACTTTGACGCCGTCTTTTAGTACCACAAACCCTAATGGTAGCTGACCTTTTAAGTCATCATGCACACCAACAACCGCACATTCCGCGATAGCCGGATGACCACCGACAATTTCTTCCATTTCACCGGTCGACAATCGATGTCCGGCGACATTAATCACATCATCGATACGGCCCATAATAAACAGGTAGCCGTCTTCGTCTAGGTAACCACCATCACCTGACACATAGTAGCCTGGGAACTGGCTCAGATATCCCGATTCGAATCGGTCATGGTTGCGCCACACGGTAGGTAAACAGCTAGGTGGTAATGGGCGTTTCAACGCAACAAAACCTTGTTTATTCGGCGCGACAGGCTCACCTAGCTCATCCAATATTTCAACCTGATAACCGGGGATGGGTTTAGTCGCTGAACCTGCTTTAACAGGCATCAACTCAATCCCCGTTGGGTTACCCGCGATTGCCCAACCTGTCTCCGTTTGCCACCAATGGTCTACAACCGGTTTGTCGGTTTTACTTTCTACCCACTCTAAGGTTGGAGGGTCTAAACGTTCCCCCGCCATAAAGATGGTTTTTAGATTCGACAGGTCATATTGCTTGAGGTACTCACCATCTGGGTCTTCTTTCTTGATGGCACGGAAAGCAGTTGGCGCGGAGAACAATACATCGACCTTGTACTCTTCACACACGCGCCAAAAGGCGCCAGGGTTTGGCGTTCTCACGGGCTTGCCTTCAAATAAAATCGTAGTGCAGCCATGAATGAGCGGCGCATAGACGATATAAGAATGCCCTACTACCCAACCCACATCAGAAGCCGCCCAATAAACACCATCCTGAGGAACGTTATAAATGGCACTCATTGAGTACTTCATCGCGACAGCGTGGCCTCCATTGTCACGCACGACTCCTTTCGGTTTTCCGGTTGTTCCTGAGGTGTAAAGAATGTAGAGAGGGTCAGTGGCCAGAACCGGTACGCACGCGTGAGGTAAAGCGTTATTATACGCCTGCATCCAATCCACGTCTCGCGCCTGACTTAATTCAGCCTCACACTGTGGGCGTTGTAATACCAAAACCTTTTCTGGTTTCCAACGGCTATCCATCACTGCTTTATCAACCATAGGTTTATAAGGGATGACTTTATTGATCTCGATACCACAAGACGCTGTCATGATAACTTTTGGCTCAGCATCTTCGATCCGTACTGCGAGTTCGTTTGGTGCAAAGCCCCCAAATACCACAGAGTGAATGGCACCTAATCGTGCACATGCCAACATCGCCATAGCAGCTTCTGGAATCATTGGCATGTAGATAACAACCCGATCGCCTTTCTCCACCCCTTGCTCTGCTAGCATCCCTGCGATCTTAGCGACCTTATCCCTAAGCTCTTTGTATGTGTACTTTTGCTTGTTACCAGTGACAGGAGAGTCATAGATTAGTGCTGTTGTCTCCCCTCTTCCTTGTTCACAGTGGTAATCGAGTGCAAGCCAACAAGTGTTAAGCACACCATCAGGGAACCAACGTTCAATACCGTTTTCATCCTTTTGCAAAATGGTCTTAGGTTGCTCAAACCAGTCCAATTGCTCGGCTTGCGCTTTCCAAAATTGCTGTGGGTTTTCCTGTGCCCAAAGGTATTCTTTCTGATATGCAGACATAATGCTTCCTCCAGTATGTCCTGACATTACTTACATCGGGTTTGTTACCGACGAGATTTATTCTTCAAAGACATTGGAGGGAACACGCACAAAGCCCTCCATCAAAATACGAGCGCTTCGGCTCATTGCGGCTTTTTCTACTACCCAGCCTTGGTTTGACTGAGTGGCCCTAGCGCCTACTTTTAGCGTTCCGGACGGATGTCCAAAAGTCACTGAATGCTTATCACCGCCTCCAGCGGCCAAATTGACTAATGTCCCCGGCACACAAGAAGCTGAAGCAATGGCAACTGCGGCTGTTCCCATCATTGCGTGATGTAACTGGCCCATAGATAAAGCTCTCACCAGCAGATCAACGTCATTATCATCAATCTGTTTTCCGCTTGAGGCTTGATAGCTCTTCGCTTTGCTAACAAAAGCTACCTTAGGGGTGTGTTGGCGAGATTCCGCTTCTTCGACCTTATCAATAAGCCCCATTTTGAGTGCGCCGTAAGCTCGTATTTTTTCAAATCGTGCTAATGCCAACTCATCACTATTGATATCTTGTTGAAGCTCAGTACCAGAGTAACCAAGGGCATCGGCATCAATAAAAATTGTTGGGATACCAGCATTAATCAAAGTAGCGTTAAATGTACCAACCTCAGGTACTTCAAGATCATCGACTAAATTTCCCGTTGGGAACATACTTCCATCACCCGCAGCAGGGTGCATGAAATCCACTTGAATTTCAGCCGCAGGAAAAGTCACCCCGTCTAGCTCAAAGTCTCCAGTTTCTTGAACAAGTCCATTGAGGATAGGCACGTGGATGACAATCGTTTTTCCGATATTGGCCTGCCACACTTTCACCGCAACCACACCATTTTCAGGTATACGCTCTGCAGGAATTAGCCCGGCATGAATCGCAAACGGGCCAACCGCCGCCGATAGGTTTCCACAATTTCCGCTCCAATCAACAAAAGGCTTATCAATGGAAACTTGCCCAAATAGGTAATCCACATCGTGCTCTGGCTGACTGCTCGGTGAAACGATGACGGTTTTGCTTGTACTCGAAGTTGCCCCTCCCATACCATCGATTTGTTTAGCATAGGGATCGGGGCTACCAATGACTCTTAGCAGCAACGCATCTCGAGCCTTTCCCGGTTTTTGCGCCTCTTCGGGTAAATCAGAAAGATTAAAGAACACACCCTTACTCGTACCACCTCGCATATAGGTCGCGGCGACTTTTATCTGGCTCGGTCTAATTTCACTCATAATCACTCCTTACTGAGCCAGAAAGTCTTGGGCGAAACGTTGCAATACACCACCCGCGTTGTAAACAGAGACTTCGTCGGCGGTATCAAGTCGACACGTGACTGGCACGTCCAGCTTTTCGCCGTTCTGACGCGTCACAACTAAGGCAAGGTCAGTCCCCGGTTTAATCTCACCAATCACGTCATAAAGTTCTGTGCCATCAAGCATCAGCGACTGACGATTAACTCCTTCTTTAAATTGCAAAGGAAGCACGCCCATCCCCACAAGATTGGTTCTGTGGATACGCTCAAAACCTTCGGCAACAATAGCTTCAACGCCTGCTAAGCGAACGCCTTTTGCCGCCCAATCACGAGATGAGCCTTGACCATAATCGGCTCCTGCAACAACAATGAGGGGTTGTTTTCGGTTCATGTAGGTTTCGATAGCTTCCCACATACGCGTGACTTTTCCTTCAGGCTCAATACGAGCCAGAGAACCCTGTACAACTTCACCTTCGTCTCTAACCATTTCGTTAAACAACTTAGGATTCGCAAAGGTCGCACGCTGCGCGGTAAGGTGGTCTCCACGGTGAGTCGCGTAGGAGTTAAAGTCCTCTTCAGGAACTCCCATCTTCGCTAGATACTCCCCTGCTGCGCTGGATGCAAGAATGGCGTTAGAGGGAGACAAATGGTCGGTTGTAATGTTGTCACCGAGTATTGCTAGAGGCCTCATTGAAGACAGCGTTCTTTCACCCGCCAAAGCGCCTTCCCAATAAGGAGGTCTGCGAATGTATGTACTTTGCGGCCGCCAATCGTATAAAGGATTACTGTTGCTTTGTTCATCATCAAGTTTAAACATTTGAATATAAACTTGATTAAACTGCTCAGGTCTAACGTATTTGCCCACTACCGCGTCAATTTCTTCGTCAGTTGGCCAGAGGTCATTGAGGTAGATAGGCTTGCCGTCAGCGTCTGTACCCAACGCATCTCGCTCGATATCGAAGCGAATCGTTCCTGCCAACGCATAAGCAACAACCAAAGGCGGTGACGCCAAAAATGCTTGTTTCGCATAAGGATGGATACGCCCGTCGAAGTTGCGATTACCAGAAAGTACCGCAGTCGAATACAAATCTCGGTCAATGATTTCTTGTTGAATCTCAGGGTCTAACGCACCACTCATCCCGTTACATGTCGTACACGCATACGCGACGATACCAAAGCCTAGTTTTTCCATCTCTTCAAGCAAACCTGCTTCTTCAAGATACAACTTCGCGACTTTTGAACCCGGAGCGAAAGACGACTTCACCCATGGCTTGCGTACAAGGCCCAATTGATTGGCTTTCTTGGCAACCAAGCCTGCGGCGACAACGTTTCTTGGGTTACTGGTGTTCGTACAAGAGGTGATCGCTGCAATAATTACCGCACCATCTGGCAATTGACCTTCACTCTCTTGCCACTGGCCTGCAATACCTTGTGAAGCTAGCTCTGACGTTGGTAAGCGGCGATGTGGATTCGAAGGGCCAGCCATATTGCGTGTCACTGCCGACAAATCAAACTCAAGCACTCGTTCGTATTGCGCCGTATCTAAATCATTGGCCCAAAGGCCTGTTTGCTTGGCGTAGTTCTCAACCAGTTCAACTTGTTGGTCATCTCGACCCGTCAATTTAAGGTAGGTAAGCGTTTGTTCATCAATGTAGAACATACCTGCTGTCGCACCGTATTCAGGCGTCATATTGGAGATGGTTGCGCGATCACCAATTGTCAGGTCACTGGCACCTTCACCAAAGAACTCAAGGTACGATGAGACAACACGCTCATTGCGTAAGAACTCAGTGATTGCCAGAACGATATCCGTTGCCGTAATACCGGGCTGGCGTTTACCGGTGAGCTTAACACCCACAATATCCGGTAGGCGCATCATTGATGGTCGGCCTAACATTACTGTTTCAGCTTCAAGCCCGCCAACACCAATGGCAATAACACCTAACGCGTCTACATGCGGGGTATGACTATCAGTTCCGACACAGGTATCCGGGTAAGCAATACCTTGTTTAGCTTGCACTACAGGTGACATTTTTTCCAGATTAATCTGATGCATAATGCCGTTACCTGCAGGAATAACGCTGACGTTTTCGAACGCCGTTTTACACCACTCGATAAAATGGAAACGGTCTTCATTACGACGCTCTTCGATCGCACGGTTTTTTTCGAACGCATCGGATTCAAAACCCGCATGCTCTACCGCCAGAGAGTGGTCGACGATCAGCTGGGTTTCTACCACAGGGTTCACTTTAGCAGGATCGCCTCCTTGGTCTGCAATTGCATCACGTAAACCGGCTAAATCAACTAAAGCGGTTTGCCCCAAAATATCGTGACAAACCACGCGTGCTGGGTACCAAGGAAAGTCCAAATCGCGTTTGCGATCAATCAGTTGTTTAAGAGAGGCCGTGAGCGACTCAGGATCACATCGTCGCACTAATTGTTCGGCTAGAACTCGCGAAGTGTAAGGGAGAGTCTCATAAGCTCCTGGCATAATATCATTGACTGCTTCTCGGGCATCGAAAAAATCAAGATCAGATCCCGGAAGCGGCTTACGATATTTTGAATTCACTGTACTACTCATATCATTGCTTCCATTCAGATAACATTCGTGTATCCGAGCCTCCCTACTAGCTGGTAAGGAGACTCTTGGGTAACTGGGTGTTACCTCTTTTCGATAGGAACCCAATCCTGATGCTCAGGACCTGTGTAATCCGCACTTGGGCGAATAATGCGGTTGTTAGCACGCTGCTCATAAACGTGCGCAGCCCAGCCAGTCAGACGGCTCATGACGAAGATAGGTGTAAACAACTTGGTTGGAATGTCCATGAAGTGGTACGCCGAAGCGTGGAAGAAATCTGCATTACAGAACAGTCCCTTTTCACGTTTCATCACCGATTCGACTCGCTCAGAGACCGCATAAAGGTGCGTATCACCCACTTTATCTGAAAGCTCTTTCGACCAACGTTTGATTAATGCATTTCGAGGGTCACTTTCACGATAGATAGCATGACCAAAGCCCATAATTTTGTCTTTATTGGCTAGCATCTGCATGATGTTGGTTTCTGCCTCATCAGGCGTCTGCCAGTTTTCGATCATTTCCATCGCAGCTTCGTTTGCCCCGCCATGGAGTGGACCACGCAAAGTACCAATAGCAGCCGTAATACAAGAATGGATATCCGACAGCGTCGAGGCACACACACGAGCCGCAAACGTCGAGGCATTAAACTCGTGCTCCGCATAGAGAATCAGTGAGCAATGCATGACCTGCTTATGCAGTTCACTCGGATCTTTGTCCGTAAGCATTTTAAGAAAATAACCACCAATACAATCTTGAGACTGATCTTCGGTATCAATTCGAACGCCATCATGACTGAAGCGGTACCAGTAACAAATGATTGCTGGGAACAGCGCCAACATTCGTTCCGTCGCGTCTTGTTGCTCAGAAAAATCCATTTCCTGTTCAAGGTTGCCTAGAACTGAGCAACCTGTTCGCATCACATCCATAGGGTGAGCGCTTGCTGGAACCAGTTCCAAAGCTTGCTTTAGCTCAGAAGGTAAGCCGCGTAAGCCAATCAGACGCGTTTTGTATGCATCCAGCTCCTGCTGCGTCGGTAAGTGACCACGTAACAGTAGATGAGCTACTTCTTCAAACTGCGCGTTATTGGCTAGATCAGTGATATCGTAACCTCGATACGTCAGACCTGTACCTGTTTTACCGACGGTGCATAATGCAGTGCTTCCGGCGCTTTGACCTCGTAGGCCTGCACCACCTATCTCTTTAGTAGGCATGTTGAACTCCTTTTCTGTCCGCTCTGCCCTCTGAATGGAGCATTTCTGTTCGGACAAGTTTCACGTTATTGAATTAAAAGTTTTCCGATACTTTTCTTGGGCTTCCGTTTGTTTCCGTTGGCTATTTTCCTTCTGAAAACAGCTGATCTAATTTGTCTTCGTAATCGTGGTACTTGAGGTGCGCATAGAGCTCTTTACGCGTCTGCATCGAATCAAGCAGTGCTTCTTGATTTCCCTCTTTCAACAGGTGGGCATAAACCATTTCTGCGGCTTTATTCATTGCTCTGAAAGCACTTAGTGGATACAGCACCATATCAACATTTGATTTGGCTAACTCTTCACCACCGTACAATGGCGTTTGGCCAAATTCGGTAATGTTCGCCAATATAGGCACGTGTTTTCCGGTCGCTTGCTTTAGCGCTTCAGAGAACTGTGAATACTGTTCTAATTTGTTCATTGCTTCTGGGAAGATCATGTCCGCGCCAGCTTCCACACAGGCAATCGCTCGTTCAATGGCGCTATCCATTCCTTCAACTGCAAGCGCATCAGTGCGAGCCATGATGACGAAACTTTCGTCATTACGCGCATCTACCGCAGCTTTAACTCGATCAACCATTTCCTGTTGACTGACAATGGCTTTGTTTGGTCTGTGACCACAACGCTTTTGGGCCACCTGATCTTCCATATGAACAGCGGCAGCACCGGCTTTTTCCATCGCTTTAATCGTGCGACCAATATTAAATGCGCCACCAAACCCAGTGTCGATATCCACCAATAAAGGCAAATCACACGCGTTAGTAATGCGGTCAACATCGACCAAGACGTCATTGAGGGTCGTAATTCCTAAATCAGGGAGACCATAAGATGCGTTGGCAATGCCGCCACCTGATAAATAGATCGCTTGGTGACCTATGTTTTTCGCCATCATGGCGCAGTATGGGTTAATCGTACCGACAATCTGCAAAGGATCATTTTGCTCTACGGCGGCTCTGAATTTCGCACCTGGAGATAAACTCATGACAGTTTCCTTCTAGTCATTTTCAGCAAGTAAAATTTGTTGCTCTATTAATCGTCTGCTGCCTGAGATATGTCTTCTCATCAACATTTCGGCCAACTCTTCATCACGATTACGAATCGCCTGAAGGATAAATTTGTGTTCGTTCAGCGCTTCTTTTGGTCTGGATTGAGCCCTCGGCGATTGGTATCGATACATACGCAGCAAGTGATACAGCTCATCACATAAGAGGGCGATCAACTTACTATTGCGACTCGCCTGAATAATACGATAGTGAAAATCAAAGTCGCCTTCCTGATGAAAGTAAGAAGCGCCTGCAACTTCATCGATGTGCTTTGAGTGCTTGGCAAGCAATAGCTCCAAACTCAACAACTCTTCCTGAGAGATATAACGTGCTGCCAAGCGCGCAGCCATACCCTCTAAAGCCTCTCTAACCGCATAGATTTCAACCAGCTTTTCAGGGGAGAAGGCAATCACTCGTGCTCCGACATGAGGAATGCGCTCAATCAACCCCAGCCCTTCAAGTCGCATAATGGCTTCTCGCAGTGGGCCTCGGCTTACCTCAAATCGTTTCGCCAACTCAGGCTCAGAGATCTTACTTCCGGGTTCTAAACTACCTTCTACAATTGCTTCAATCAGAATTTCGGTCAGGCTTTCTGATTTGGTGTTTTCTTTCTCTGTTGCTCTACTTTTCATACGAGTCGTGAGTTCATCATTCATACATTTGCTCGCTTACCTGCTCAACCCAATGTGTCAACAGTTCTTATGCCATACCTATAAAATAGCCGATCAAATTGTCGACAATCAAGATAATTGTCGACAATTTAGACTAAGGTATAAGTTAATTCGGTAAGGGCATCTGACTTTTAACGAAATGCAGTACTCGTTTCTCATCTCTGTTTGTGAGCTCTATCGGCAAGAACAACACAAGAACAATGACTTAACTCTCATATGTAATTAGTATCGTTAGTATAGAAGTAACAATGGATATCTATGACAAGGATGCAGACTCCAATTGGTAAGACATCAATCGCTGTTGCTCTAGGTTTGAGCCTAACAGCGTGCTCAATGTTCTCAGAACCTAAGAGAGAACCCTATTACCCCGCACTTAGAGACACCGTATACTCTGACGAAGACATTACGGTGATCGAATCAAACAATGTTCTCAAAACCGCCATTAAGTCCAATCAATATGTCAACGTTGCAGACCTCGATGAGGTTAATAACAACGCCGCCAAAGTATTTGCTGAAGTGCTGAATAGCTCCTCTGTGACAGTCAAGGACATTCAGAATAAGCAGTTCCATGAAGGCTTGAAAACCATCATTAAGCAGTTCACTTGCGAGCTGTATGCCAGCAAACAACCCGCTGATTCTGTGCAACTATGCCCACTAGATTCTAAGATTGTCGACAATAACCTAGATTACCTACCCTTCGAGGATGGGCTACGGTTTACTCAGAGGCTAAGCACTACACTGAATGACGATGAGGATAAATTACAGCTAGAGTTGTTTCTAAAAAGTACTCACGAGCGCTCACTCGATTCTCTTTGGGGAGCAGTACATGAATTGGGACGTTTTAAGGACAGCCAGCTCTCTGAAGACAGCTTAGTTCTTACTATCAATATGAAAGTGTATAAGAAGTCAGATTCAAACCTACGGTGGATGTATCTTCACCCAGAACCATTGGTCTTTTTTGTCGTGCTTCCTTCAGTCGATTTGATAATCAACCGTCCAAATGAAGTAGAAAGCATGGATTTCGCGTATAGAAGTGCAAAATTGTTAGTTGTTGATAGCCGTTAAGAGAATCCTGGATTCTGAGAGAGGCTCACACATTCAGCGATTCAACACACAATCAGCCTTTTATAATAAGTGGTAGGATTTATTTACGATCAGTTTACTGCTACTTTTTATAAATCCAACAAATTATATCGTACGTATCAGTATAATTTTTAAGGTCTTTTTTGTAACAGACTCATTATTTCAAGGATATTATATGGCTGATAAGTATTCAGCGTCGGCTAGCTTAATTTCGGCAAAGGACTATAAAAATCAAGAGCATACGGTAAGTGAATTTACCGTAACTCAAGCTTTGTCTACTCCTTTTGAGATTACCGCCATACTCGTTTCTTCTAGTTTCAGTGTTAAAGATCAATTAGGTCAATTACTGACGATTAATCGTTATTCCAACGAGTCCGGCAGCAATAAGCTACAACGTTCTTTCAATGGCGTAATTGCTCGTATTGAACAAATGGGCCTAGACGCTAACCTGCAATTTATGCAGTACCGAATTACTCTCAAGCCTTGGTTTTGGCTACTAACGCATACTCACTCATTTCGCGTCTATCAAACTCAGTCAACTAAAGATATCGTCAGTGACATCTTCGACAACGCAGGCTTCAAAGGGAAGTACAAGCTCTCTAGTTTGCCTTCCACAAAAAGAGAATACTGCCTCCAGTATAATGAATCTGACTTTGACTTTGTTACTCGATTGCTTGCCGAAGAGGGCCTTCATTACTACTTCGAGCACGAATCCGGTGACCATACAATGGTCATTCAGGATGCTCAGTCCCCCTTCGACAAAGCCGACGTCGCCAAATTCGATATGCAGGAAACCCCTTCCGGTAGTCTCCCACTGATAAAGTCTTGGGCTCCTGTTATGTCTTTCCATGGCGCGAGTGTTGAGTTAACGGCGTATGACTACTCGCAGTCTAAATTAGTAACAAGCAAAGCCAAAACAAGCAGCAATACGATTGCAAACAATACGAAACTGGCATCCGTCCACTATCCTGATTTGGGTATAAGTGGGGATATGACTGACTTATCTAGCAACCTGGCTAAAAGACGCATTGAGCAAATAGAACAAGATTACCAATCTGTTATTGCTCAGGCTGAACACGATATGTTCGAGATTGCGACGTGGTTTTCCTTGTCCAGCCATTTAGACAAATCTCAGCTTGGTGATTTCTCGGTTGTCAAAACATCCACACACTACGCGGATGATGTTCGATGCGCCACTGAAGTAAAACTGATCCCGAAAGCCACACCGACTTACCCTAAGCCACGTTCCAAGCAAGTCGTCAATGGTTTGCAAAGTGCTACAGTTGCAGGCTCAACAGCAGGTGAAATCAACCAAGATGACCAAGGTAGAGTCCGTATCCAATTTCATTGGGACACCGAAGCCAGCGGAGACAAAACCAGTTGTTACGTGCGTGTCGCGCAAATGATGGCAGGTAGCGGCTATGGGACGCAGTTTATTCCACGAGTTGGTCAAGAAGTACTGGTTTCCTTTATTGACGGCGACCCTGATCAGCCAATCATTACAGGCAGTGTTTACAACAGTAAAAACGCACCTCCTTATAAAGAAGCAAATGCGACCAAAACAGGTATAAAAACGAAATTAACAGGTCAGACAAACGAACTTTACTTCGACGACAAGAAAGACAACGAGCTGGTTTATCTCCATGCTGCCAAAGACATTACTCAGGAGGTTGAAAACAATCATACTGAAACCGTTAAAGGCGAATTGAGCCAGTCGGTGACGAAAGCGATGACAATTGCGACAGAAGACAATTACACCCTGAACGTCACAAAAGCAATGAGTGGTTCAGCGAAGTCCATCACGCTCGAAGCTGATGACTCCATCGACCTCAAAGTTGGCTCAAGTAAAATTTCTATATCTTCGTCATCTATCTCTATTGAAGCCACGAACATCGATATCAAAGCAAGCAGTGCGCTCAATCTTGAAGGAACCAATGTCACCAGCAAAGCTACATCTGCGAACAAAGTTTCCGGCACCACAACTGCACTTGAAGCAACCAGTTCAAACAGTATCAAGGGATTAAGCATTGCGATTAAAGCCAGCACAACATTAAGTGCCGAGGGTTCACTAAGTGCTGAATTCAAATCTGGCCTGAAAGGCACATTCGATGGTGGCGTACTAGGCGAACTGAAAGGCGCCATTGTGAAGGTAAACTAAAATTATGTATAAAAAGATTCCCTATCAAAGCAGCGCCCAGATCTTACCGAGATTTCAAGCCTCTGATGAAGCAAAAGAAGTCATTGGCGAAGAGCAACCCATCGACCAAGTTATTAAAAAGCTCCAAGAAGCAAAGCTCTATAACGATCTCATTCAGTTTCTCGCGCATGCACTGCCCGTCCGAGAAAGCATTTGGTGGGCTTTATGCTGCGTTTCGACTCGAAACGACGTATGGACAGATACACAGAAGATGTCACTTGATACAGTCAAGCAATGGGCTCAATCACCATCAGAGGAGCTTAGAAGACGCGCCGAACTGCTTGCCAATCGCTTGGAGTTGAACTGTGGCCCTTCTTGGTTAACTCAAGCTGTATTTTGGAATGGTTCAGGCAGCATCGTAGCACCAGACTTGCCAGCTGTACTGCCTGACCCATTTTTATATGCGAAAGCAGTTGGCGGCGCGATCAATCACGCTGCATCACTTCCAGAATGGGATAAATCAGAACAGTATTACGAAAGTGCTATTCAAGCGGCACTAGACATCGCTTCCGGCGGTAATGGAGGTCTCAAATGACATTACCCGCAGCTCGGCTGACAGACATGCACGTCTGCCCTATGCAGACACCAGCGGTTCCACCTATCCCGCATGTAGGAGGCCCAATTACTGGCCCTGGTGCACCCACTGTTTTAGTTGGAAACATGCCTGCCGCTACACTTGGAGACATGTGTGTATGTGTCGGTCCACCAGATTCCATTATTAAGGGAAGTGCCACTGTGCTTATCAATAGCAAACCAGCAGCCAGAATGGGTGATACAACGGCACATGGTGGAACTATCGTATTGGGGATGCCGACAGTACTCATAGGTGGATAAAAGTAATATCTACGAATTGGCGTAAATTTAGGCCAAAAGACACATTAGTGATAATTAACGTTCAAGAAAAGTAAAATATTTACCTATAAAACTGGCTTATTAAGTTGCAACACAATACCCGATAAATGGATGCATTGAACAAAAAATGTCATTTTATGGTCATAAAATAATCTAATTTATTTTTTGTAAACCACAGCAAAAACAAGGTATTGATAAAAAATATACGTCATCCGTCCAGTTTTCTAGAGACAGATCACTTTTCAAAGCAAATAATAAAAATGAACGAGCCTTTTCGAAAAATAAGCCTAGACTATGAAAGGTAAGTTTTTAGTTATTAATACTAATTAACAAAACAATTTATAAACCTTTTGGTGAAACACTAGCAACGGAAAATGTATGGTTGATATTGAAGCACTATTGGCACCTATCTCAGAAGAACACCCATCAGGTACATACCTGAAGTTAGATCGTAGTGCCTATCGTACTTTGAGAAACAACTACAACACGGCACAATCTTCTTTCCGTCAACTCATCGAAACACCAGATGCGTCTAGCGATGAAGCGCTAATCGAAGCCAACCAAAGTAACTGGGATTTGCTGCGTACCTCAACGTTTGAGGCGCTAACATCTCAGACCAAAGATATCGAGTTTTTAGGTTGGTACATTGCCAGCCAACCTTTCACAGCTTCACCGTATGAAAACCTAGCAAGTGCAACAAAAGTTCTAGCGGGTTTCATCGAATCGTTTTGGGGAACTCTAAACCCCCACCCTCCAGTCGAAAAGTTAAAAAGTAGCGATGAAGCTGGTCAGACAAAAGAACTAATCGAATTTCGTTTAAAGCCTCTGCTGCAACTTGTTGGTGAAAGCCAAGATTCCACTGCGCTTTATATGCCACTTCAAATGATCTCTCTTATTGACGACGTGTCTTTTGGCGATTTTCTGCGTGCAGAGAGAAACGGCACAATGGCGGAGTTAAAAGATAGAGCGCAATCACTGTTTTCTCGCGATGTAGAAGAGACGCTCACAAAACTTTCTGAAAGTTATCAAAACTTTGATGCTGCTGAAAAACTGATTGCTAAAGAATGTCAGGCTGCCGGTGTAACTCCTGCCAGCTTTAAATTCGTAAAAGCAAACTTAGCCGATTTGATCAATGCTATTCAATATCTTGTGGGAGACAAGTTTGCTCGATGGCCGCTAGATAGTGAGTTCAAACCTGTCACAGATGAACCTCAGCCAGAAGCGGCATTAGCACCTCAAGAAACTGCACCTGTCGAAGCATCAAATGCTGAACCAGCCTCTGCTGAAGCCACCAATGCAGATCCTGTCGCCCAAAACCAAGTTCAGCAAGCACCTCAAGCTTCCGTCGTGCAGCAAGTTCCAGTAGCTGGTGTAATCACCAGCCGTGATCAAGCGTTTCATGAATTACGTAAGATTTCAGATTTTTTTCAGCAAACAGAACCACATAGCCCTATTCCATTTTTGCTAGAACGAGCAATTCGATGGGGCTACATGAGCCTACCTGAACTGCTAAATGAAATGACAGGTGGTAACTCAGGAGTAATTGCTCATATCAATCAAGTATCAGGTATGGACAACCTATCTCAAGCTGACCTTAGTAATAAACCATCAGCGTCAGCACAAACTTTATCCTCCGCATCTGGGCTCACTCAGCCAGATGTTCACGTTCCGCCTCCGCCGGCTTCAGCTCCTTCAGAGCCAGTCACAACGAGCGAACAACATACTCAAACTGAAGCGAACACTACTCAACCTGAAAGTGGTATTAGTAACTTCGAGTGGTAAAAACACTAAATGCTAATTAGCGAAGGAGATCAACATGGCTTCTATTTTCATGAGAATTGATGGCACTACACCTAAAGGTGCAGCAACTGTAGAAAAGATCGGTGGTAAAGATGGCTTCTTTGCTATTGACACCGTGACTTGGAATGCTGTTCGTGGCGTGGGTATTGATGTGGGTAACGCAAACAACGCTGACCAAGGTATGGTTGCGCTTGGCGAAATCAACGTAACTCGTGGTTGTGACGGTGCAACTCCGCATCTAACAACTTTCCTTTACGCACCAGGCGGTGAAGGTAAAACAGTTGAAATCGTAATGACTAAGCCAAACCGTGAAGGTTCTGGTGCAGATCCATACCTAATCGTAACTCTAAAAGCAGCTCGTATGTCTAGCTACAACATGGCTGGTTCTGACGGTACTCTGCCAAACGAATCTTTCTCTCTAACCTACACTGAAATTTCGAAAGCTTACTACATCGAAGGTGAAGGCGGTAAGATCGAGAAAGGTCCTGAAGTTGGCTTCGATGCAACAACTGCGAAAGTTACTTCGACTGCTGCTTAATTAGTTAAGGAGAACCATTGTGGCACTTAATTCCCAACACAAACGTGTAAGTAAAAACCGCGTAAGTATTACTTACGATGTGGAAACTAATGGCGCTGTAGAAACCAAAGAACTCCCATTTGTGGTTGGGGTAATTGGTGACTACTCTGGTCATAAACAAGACAAGGAAGACGTTGAAGATCGTACGTTCTACAACGTTGACAAAGACAACTTTGACACCGTGATGAAACGCGTTGGCCCAGAGTTGTCTTTGAAAGTCGACAATGTACTTGCAGACGATGATAGCCAGTTTGAAGCTGCTTTGAAGTTCAACTCAATGAAAGACTTTGAACCTGAAGCTATCGTCGAGCAAGTAGAACCTCTTAAAAAGCTTGTTGAAACCCGTAACCAGCTAAAAGTACTACTTTCAAAAGCAGATCGCTCTCGCGATCTCGAGAAGCTGCTGAAAGAAGTGCTCCAAAGTGCAGATACTATCAATGCATTATCGGAAGAGCTTGGTGTCAATAAGGAAGGAGGCGAAGAATGAGTACAGAAGCTGAAAATCAAACGCAAACTGAAGCAGCAGAAGGTTCGCTGAGTTTTCTAGACAGAGCGATTGAGGCCACCACTCAAACGCCTGCTGATACAACAAAAGAGCTGTTCTCAGTTCTAGCTGAACAAGCACTTTCCGGTACAGTAACGTGGGATAAAAACGTTACTAAAACCATCGAAAATGCAATTTCAGAAATTGACAAAAAACTGTCAAAGCAGCTTTCTGAAGTCATGCAACAAAAAGACCTTCAGAAACTTGAAGGCTCATGGCGCGGCTTGCAGAAGTTGGTGAAAGAAAGTGAATTAGGTCGTGATCTTAAAATCAAAATGGTTGATTTCTCTCAAGAAGAGCTTTTAGACCAATTTGAAGATGCACCGGCCATTGACCGTAGCCCACTATTCAACGCAGTTTACCAAGGCGAATTTGGTACTGCAGGTGGTGAGCCTTACGGTACATTCATTGGCGACTACGAATTCAGTGCAAAAGACGAAGACGTTGCCCTACTTCGCTATATGGGTGAAGTTGCTGCAGCGTGTCACGCACCATTTGTTGCCGCAGCGAACGCTCAAATGTTCGAATTCAACGACTTCACCACTTTTGATGAAGGCAAACCTGTTGCCGCTGGTTTTGATTCGCCGGCATACGCAGCTTGGAATGCATTCCGTGAAAGTGATGACGCGCGTTATGTAACTCTAACTCTACCAAGAACGCTTGCACGCCTACCATATGGTGCTAAGGGTCTTGGAACTGAGCTATTCGATTATGAAGAGCTTGGTACGGATATGGATGGTAATCCAAATCCAGAAAATAACGACCAACTTGTCTGGTCAAACGCAGCTTACGATCTTGGTCTTAAAATGACTCAAGCTTACACTGCGTCAGGCTGGTGTACTTCTATTCGTGGTCTGGACAACGGCGGTAAAGTTGAAAACCTCCCTAACCTGACTTACAAAACGGAAGCTGGCGATCTCGTTCAACAGTGTCCAACAGAAGTTAACCTAACGGATGAGCGTGAAAAAGAGCTAAGTGATTTAGGTTTCTTGCCTCTTGTTCACTACAAGAACTCAAACTACGGTGTATTCATTGGTGGTCAAACGACCCAAAAACCAAAGACATACACAGACCCAGACGCAACAGCTAATGCTGCTATCTCTGCGCGTCTTCCATACATCATGGCGAGTAGCCGTATTGCTCATTACCTGAAAGTAATGGGACGTGACAAACTAGGTTCAAACCTTGAAGCTCCGGATATTCAACGTGAACTTCAACTTTGGATTGATCAATACACCAACGCTGGTGCGATTGGCAACGAGCAACGTGCTAAAACGCCACTTTGCGAGTCTAGAATTGAAGTAGTCGAGCAGCCAGGTCGACCTGGTTCTTACTCGGCGGTTGCACACCTACGACCGTGGCTACAACTGGAAGAGCTAACAACCTCTGTACGTATGGTTGCTAAAATTCCAGGTTAATCAAATTTAAGGCCGGAGCAATCCGGCCTTCCTTTCTTCTCGTTTACAATCTAAGGACAATATGAAATTGAATTTCGACGCAGATTGGCAGCAGAAGTTTGCCGCTTTAGACAGCAAAAAAAGCGACTTTCTAAGAGACGCGCTCTTTTTACTGTCTGAAGTTAACTCAGATGCGTTATCAAACAAACCATCGCTAGTTAACTTCGTATCTCGCCTTGTTGCGAGGTTAGATGACATCCTATCGAAACAACTAGATCAAATTATTCACGACAAAGCATTCGAACAGCTGCATAGCAGTTGGTTGGGGCTACAAGGCCTTGCCACCCTTCCAGTAAACAAGCAACGAACCAAACTCAAGCTTCTCGATATGGATTGGGAAGAAGTCTCAGCAGACGTTAATCAAGCATACAATATCAAAGCATCAAACTTGTTCAACAAGATTGGCAACCAAGAACTCAATACCCTTGGCGGTCACCCATTTGGATGTATTGTTTACACTCACCCAATAGCTATTGATATGGATTTTGATGCCGACTACGACGACCTGTTTACAGTTGAAATGTTAAGCAAATTGGGCGAGTCCACATTGTGCCCGATGATATTTTCTCCCGATAAAAGTTTCTTTGTTGACCCGGGAGCAGATTGGCTGTCTGATATAAATCGGATAGAAAAAATCATCACAGGTCCAGATTATCAAGCATGGCAATCGTTACGTGGCAAACCCAGTGCTCGATTTATCGGCTTTGTTATGCCTTCTGTTCGTATGCGTCATTGTTATAAGAACACCAAAGCAGGGTTCATCTACAACGAAGTCGGTACTGGCCTATGGGGTAACGCGGGTTTTGCATTTGCGGCAACGATTATGCGTGAATACCACCGCGTAAACTGGTTTGGTTTTCTTAAATCTCGCTGGAATGATAAATCCCAAGGCGCGATCGTCAATATTGACCAACATAGCAGCCTGTTTTTGAGAGAGCCACAAACAAACGTAGTGCTATTTGGCCAAATATCCACGTTTTACGCACAAAATGGGTTCGTACCACTTACCAAGAGCCCACTCAGTGACAAGTATTTTTTTAACGGTAACAATTCCATCTGGCAAAGTGGAACATCCGATAACGAAAAGATCCTGACACAAATTCAAACCAGTTTAATGTCTTGTCGTATCGCTCATTATTTGAAAGTTCAGGTTCGCGAGATGCTGGGTAGCTTCAACACAGCGGCCGAGTGTGAACTCTTTTTAACTCAGTGGGTAGAGAAGTTCGCTAGTAACGTAACATATGCGAATGAAGAAACGCTCGCTAAGTACCCTCTAAGCTTTGCCAAAATTAGTGTTTCAGAGTCTGAGAATCAGCCTGGTAGCTTTGTATGCACACTGAGAATTGTCCCTCAGTATCAATACGATCACTTCACTGGTGAAGTCGTTCTCACCACAGAACTGGATGAGGCTGCGTAATGGGATTCTGGAAAACGTTTATAGATCCTCGAAGCTCGATGCAGAGCGAAGAGATTGATGATATTAAATATCATCTCACCAAACTCTTAGAATCGGAGTCTTCTCTCGTTGATATCGACGACCGATTTACAGAACTTCAGCGCTCTAACCTTCGCTTTGGCATTGAAGATGTGCAACTGCTCAGTGCCAGCTTAGACCAAACTCAATTGGCTCTTAGGCTAGAAAGCTATATTCGAAACTTCGAGCCTCGTTTAACACAAGTCATGGTTGAATTACTTGAGCGAAAAGACAACGAAAATGCTTTGGTATTCAACATTATCGCGAAAGCGAAGACCTCGAAAGGAGAGCAAGAGCTGATTTTCGATTCAAAGATCTCTCTAAATGATTTAACAACAGTAATGACGGAGGATAGTTATGACTGATCCTTTAATGCGTTACTTCGAGCAAGAGCTTACTTTCGTAAGACGCGCACTAGGTCAATTTGGCCAACAGCACTCAGAACATGCAGAGCGATTAAATATTCATCAGGGTCAGATTGAAGACCCAAGCCTCGCTCGATTACTGGATGGCGTTGCCCTCCTCAATGCGACGGTAGAAAAACAGTTATCGGAACAATTACCAGAAGTAGTCGAAGGCCTATTAGGTGTGCTCTACCCGAGCTATATTCAAACTATTCCGAGTGTCGCATACCTACAGTTGGCGCAAGAAGAAGATGTGCCGGAGTCAGTTTTAATACCTAAAGGCTCACACTTTACTTCTGAAGCTAAGGGCCGATTGTGTCAGTTTACGACTGTAGACGATCTCAAAACTGCACCTTTTACATTGACCGATACAACAGCCTCCAGCGCACCGTTTAAATTCAATCGTCCCGCTGGTACCGAGCAGTCTACTGCAGTGATACAGCTGTCGTTTACCACAGGGGATCCAGATACTCATTTTTCTCAGCTCGGTCACCAAGACCTAGATCTATTTGTTCAGGGTTTCGAGAATAATGCCGATTCTCTAGTGGAGCTCTTGTTGGGACAAACCAAAGCGATTTCGATATCGGATGCCGGTTGCGAAAAACACGTTGTCTTGCTAGCTGAAAAACTTAAAAGTCGGATAAGTGACCTGAATTTCCTGTTCCTTCCTCAAAAAGGAAACCAATTTTCGGGCTTTCAACTTATTAGCGAATTTTTCTTCTTCAAAGAAAAGCGCCAGTTTTTCCGTCTAAAAGATTTCGGACAAGCAATAAAGCAGTTTGATTGCTCCGAAATCAAACTGAACCTATTTATGAATTCAATTCCTACAGAATTCATGCGCTTATTCGATAATCAAGTGTTTAAGCTGGATATAATCCCAGCGGTTAACTTGTTTGAACAAACAGGTGAACCAACAAATTATGACCAACGCTCTCTGACTATTCCTATCAATGCAGATGCTCACAGTGAAAGTGACATTGAAGTTGTCGAAGTAAAAGAAGTCTTTGAGATCACCCCTCAAGGTGAAAAACCTCTGGTTCCACTATTCAGGGATAGCTATAAATCCAATCCAAATGCCGATTATTGGCAGAGTTCAAGGGATATTAATGGCCAATTCCAACTCGCCATCAGCCTAAAACCAAACCATGAATTAGAGTTCAACAAACTCTATGGGACACACTTGCTTTGTACCAATGGAAAACAAGCATGTGGTATTAATGGAGAGATGGAGTGTCTTGAAAGCATTGACCTTCCTGGCGTATTTCGTGCTATTTACCCACCTACGGCTCCGATTGAACGAGAACAGAACCTCAATCTTCACTGGCAGTTTGTTGGCTTATTGAATGGTAACTTTTCTTCACTGTTACATGCTGATAACCCGACAGAGAAGCTAAAGCAAATGCTGCAGCTATGTAGTCGAGAGCAAGTATCCGCGGAAGAAATACAAACGATTCACAATGTATCCATCAAATCTCAGGTGTCTGCCATTCGAATTATGGGTAAAAACGTCTTTTCTCCAGGTACAGAGATTGAACTCACACTCGATACTCAAGGGGGCTTTCTGGTCTTTAGCGATGTTCTTAATCGTTTCTTCCAACAGTTTTGCAGTTTTGATCGCTATATCCAGCTGTCTATTAAGATATACGGGCGAGATGGCATCGCAAAACGCTACCCTAAAATCCATGGGAGCCAGCTAGCAATGTAGTTGCTGGCAGGAAAGCGATTATGTCATTCATTAACGACCTAACTCAGCACCCGCAGCAATATGACTTCGCTCAAGCGATGAGATTGTTGACGCATTGGATTAATCAGACTCCGAACCGGGTTAAGCTTGTGCTGAAAGCAGAAGCGATGCCAACAGGTGATGCCAGCGAAATTCAATACTTCTCTCTGAAGAATAATCGACTTAAGTTGAGATTGGCAAAACAAGCTTTATCAGGTGTAAAAGGGGTTATACCTAACTACATATACGAAGAGCTGTTAGCTGCTTTGCACAACGATGACCATGCTTTAAAAGACTTTCTTGATGTCTTCAATCAACGATATTTCGAAATTGTCAGCCAACTGGAAACGGGCTCCTGGCTTGTCGTACAAAATGAGCTCTACCCTGCAAAGACCGCGTTGTTGAACCATATCGCGACATTAAAAAAGAATCATGGCAAGTATTTCCAGTATTCGATGCTGTTGAGTCAGGGGCAGCGTAGTTTAAGTACATTGAGCCAAATGCTAAATGACTACTTCCCTTTCGCTATTCAAGTTTCCACCAAAACACATGAAAGACGCCAATTGCCTTCTGACTCTCTAACTCGCCTGGGGCAAAAAGAGCATTTTAATAGCCGAGTGGGTCAAGGCTTTTTAATCGGCAAAACATGTCTGACACATTTTAGTCACCTAATTGTCTCCATCACTCCAAAAACAGAAAACGAGTTGATAGCGATTCAATCAGACCCATTGTTGGCGAGCAATATGAAAGAGCTCATCCAACATTACTTGAAGGACAACACCCCGACTTCCGTTTATCTAAATGTGAAACGGGAGTACCTAAATCGACCACGACTATCAAGCAATAAATATAACGCGGCGAAATTGGGCGAAGTTGATTGCCTTGCGCCGGAAAGGAAACCTCAACAAATCGTAAGTATTCTTCTGAAGTAATCTGGCTTCAGGACCAAACAAAGAGTTAGGTATTAAAGACGTATTGATGCCTCTTGAGATACAAGGAAAACGGTATGACGCAAGTTACACTAACAAATTTAGTCGCTAAGCTGTCACCAGAGCTGAAACAAGCACTTGAAGTTTCAGCTGGTGCCGCAATGAATCAAAATGTGCCTTCTATAGAGACAGAACACTGGTTGCTTCAGCTTCTTTCTCAGCAAGACAAGCATCTAAATAGCCTGATTCAATCACAGAATTTATCCCAAGATAACTTGGTTAACGAGTTATCTTCAAAAATCGCTCGTTTTCCTAAAGGTAATGAAGGCCAGCCAACATTAAGCCAAGCGCTTACCGAAATCGTCAAAGATGCTTGGATGATTGCCTCTGTCAACTATGGCCATGGCGAAGTGATCAGTCTCCACCTGATTCAAGCTATGTTGCAACAAAACGTGCTGGGTATGAATACGCTTCAGCTAGAAAGCTTGCAAAGTGTTTCACTGGAATCTCTTCAAGGGCTAATCAATAAAACAGCCGTTGCCAGAGCAAAAACTGGAGCTGCTGCAGCAGATGGTACTGGCGGTGCCCCTGTCGGCAATGACGCATTAAGTAAATACACAACGAATCTGACACAGCAAGCATTGGACGGCAATATTGATCCTATCTCTGGTCGAAATTCAGAAGTGCGTAAAGCCATCGATATTCTGTGTAGAAAACGCCAAAACAACCCGATCATGGTCGGTGAGCCTGGTGTAGGTAAAACAGCCGTTGTCGAGGGTCTAGCATTACGTATCGCGGCCAACGAAGTTCCTGGTGCCCTGCAAGGTGTACAGATCCATTCACTTGATCTTGGCTTACTTCAAGCAGGTGCAAGCGTCAAAGGTGAGTTTGAAAATCGTCTAAAAGACGTTATCAATGAAGTGAAAAACAGCGAAAAGCCTATTATTGTCTTCATTGATGAAGCCCATACCTTGATTGGCGCGGGCGGTGCAGCAGGTCAAAATGATGCAGCTAACCTTCTTAAGCCAGCTTTAGCACGCGGAGAGTTTAAAACCATCGCAGCGACTACTTGGGCTGAATACAAAAAATACTTCGAAAAAGATCCTGCTCTTACACGACGCTTCCAAGTTGTATCAATAGAAGAGCCAAACGCTGAAGATGCCAAGCAAATGTTGCGTGGTATCGCAGCATCGCTACAAAAACACCATGGTGCCTTCATTGCAGAATCAGCGATTGATGCCGCTGTTCATTTATCTATTCGTTACCTTCCAAGTCGCCAACTACCTGATAAAGCGATCAGCTTGCTTGATACTGCCAGTGCTCGTATTGCATTAACACAAGGCGCTAAGCCAGAAGTGATTGAGGCGCTTGAGCAAACCATTCGCTATCAACAAAACGAAAAATCGGCACTGGAAAAAGAGAACGCTCTGTTTGGTATTGCAGAAGATGAAATTGCGGAACTAACCACAGAAATTGCAGAAAACGAGAAGAAGCTGACAGACTATCAAGCTCGTTGGAAGCAAGAAGTTGATTTGGTTGACGAGATCAAAACACTCCAACAAGAAATCAGCGATGAGCAAGCTGAAGAATCGGTAGATAAAGCCAAGCAAGACAAACTCAATGAGCTTATCGACCAACTTGGTGAATTGCAGGGTGAAGAGCCTCTAGTTAATGCAATGGTTGATGACAACACCATTGCTCAGGTCATTGCTAACTGGACTGGTATTCCTGTCGGCAACATGATGAGCGACGAAATTGCCCGCCTTCTTTCATTAGAAGAAGAATTGGATAAACGTGTCATTGGTCAAAATGTTGCAAAGCAAGAGCTTGCCAAAGCGATTCGTATTTCGCGTGCAGGCTTAACTGACAGCCGTAAGCCGATTGGCGTGTTCCTAATGTGTGGTCCAAGTGGTGTTGGTAAAACTGAAACTGCGATGGCCCTTGCAGAGCAGCTGTACGGAGGTAGCAATGATCTGACGGTGATCAACATGACTGAGTTCAAAGAGGAGCATAAAATTTCTATGTTACTTGGCTCTCCTGCTGGTTACGTTGGTTTCGGCGAAGGTGGCGTATTAACAGAAGCAATCCGTCGCAACCCATACTCAGTGCTACTTTTGGATGAGATGGAAAAAGCGCATCCAGGTGTTCACGACTTGTTCTATCAGATTTTCGATAAGGGCCACATTAAAGATAGTGAAGGTAGAACGGTAGATTTCAAAAACACCATCATCATTATGACTTCAAATGCGGCGGATCAAGCCATCTGTGATGTCTGTGCAGACAACAGCGAACGCTTAAGCAATGAAGAGTTACTTGAAGCCATTCGTCCTGATCTCCAGCATTACTTTAAGCCAGCGTTTTTGGGTCGTACAACCATCGTACCTTACTACCCACTAAATGATGAGGAGTTAGCTAAAATCACAGAGATATCTCTCAACCGCATTAAGAAAAAACTGGCTGAGCAGTATCAAGCGTCGTTTACATGGGATGAAGGTTTTGTTGACTACGTGGTGGGCAAAAACACTGACCCGACTACAGGGGGTCGTGCTGTTGAGCAGATCATCAACCGTTCATTAATGCCAAAATTGGCAGAGGAATGTATCAGTAGATTGAGCTTGCAACAGCCAATCACCCAAGTATCTGTTACAGCCGCAAACAGTGAGGAAGGATTCGAGCTTACTATTCAGTAAGTTCGGATAAAACAGCAGGATGGATACCGCATATATGGATAAAACTAAGCGATTTATATCTTTGCGAGCCAAGCTTATCTTGGCTATCGTAGCTGTCCTGCTGTTCTCAAATGGCCTGAACACAACGCTTAACTATCTCAACTTCGACAAGCGCCTGACACAAACGAGCGATTCAACATATCAGGTCGTTTTGGATGAGACCGACAACGACATTCGCCAAGCGATGAGCTTGGGTTTACCTTTGTCATCAATTTCCAATATTCAATCACTCATTGAGAGACGCTCTGAGTTGGTTGATGGCATCAGCAAAATTCAAGTTGTAAACAGCGCAGATGAAGTCCTGTTTACGACTGGGGTAGCTAAGTTTGACACCGATCGGCTGCTCACCACCGATATCGTCAATACTTTTGATGTAAAAGAGGGTGAGCTGAGGCTCTATTACTCCCCACTCTATCTAGACCAAATTAAACAAGACCTACTGTCGCAGCAAATAATGGACACCTTCCTATGGGTGATGATCGCTGCAGTCATTGGTTATTTGGCATTAAACTCTCTGATCGACTTTCTGCTTAAGAAAGTCAAATCCGCGACAAATGCAATCGATACTCAAGGGCTACCTGACAATCAACTTCTGGCCGCTGCAAAAACACACATTATTGCAGACCGAAGTGGATCAAAGTGGGATAAGATTCGAGCGCGATATTTCCCGCTTTTGATCATTCTATTAGCGATCGTTCTGACCGTAACATCAAATTTAGGTAGCTCTTATCAGTCGTTAAGCAAATTCTCTGTCGTTTATGAAAATCAACTTGAGCAAAAGTCGAATCTGATTGGCGATACTCTTTCGCACATGATTGGCCGCTTAATTGACGAAGGAGTACCGCTAGATCGTCTCGCTGGCTTAGAAGAAGAGTTTTCAGCTTACATTGAACATCATCCCGAATTATTGTCGATACGCCTCGAACGAGATACCGCTGCTATATATCAACATCCCAAGTTTTTTCCGGATTATGTTGAAGCTAGTGAACTTTCTATCCCAATCGACGATACAGGTATTATCAAGCTACAGATGATGGCGGATACCAATATCATTCCGCAGATGATCAAAGACAGCATTATGGACATGATAACTGTCTTAGTCGCCTCTGGATTGTTTGTTATTGAGATAATTTTGTTTATTTGCAACTTCATGATCATCAAACCATGGAAGCAAATAAAGCAACTGATCGCCATTGGCGACCACAAACAAATGCCCTATTTAGTCAATGTTCAATCCAATGACGAGTTCGGTACATTAATTGAAAAACTCAATAAGTTGGTGAAAGGCTCATTTGCCAATAAGGATTTGCCAACTCGAAATATTCAGGATTATCGCTTTGTTCGACTCCCTCTATTTATCCTGATCTTTTCAGAAGCAGCATCCCTTGCCTTTTTCCCTAATTTTGTGGCTAGCCTACCAAGCACCCACAACTTAATTCCGGCAGACCTTGTCACCAGTTTGCCAATTTCTCTATTCATGCTGTGCTGGGCAATTTCTCTACCGTTTGCTGGCTACTGGTCAGATAAAGTCGGACGTAGAAAATCGCTGATAGCTGGGGGGCTACTAACTTCTGTAGGCTTGGTTGCAACCGCGTTAAGCCCTAATTTAGAACTCCTACTCATTGCCCGAGCCGTTACCGCTGTTGGTTATGGTATCGTGTTTATCTCAGCTCAGGGTTATGTCACAGACACTACGAACTCTCATAACAGAACCAAAGGTATGTCGACATTCTTGTCTGCATTTTTCTCTGGTTCCTTATGTGGTGCAGCAATCGGAGGTGTTTTAGCAGATAAGCTGGGCTATTCTGTAACATTCTTGCTAGCCGCCGCATTTGCCATTGTGGGGGTCATGCTCGTTATTAGTTTCTTTGACCGAGGTGAAGCCAACAGTGAAAGTAAGCCAGTAAGACTTTCCGACTTTAAGGTTCTACTGAGCAACAAATATTTCGCGCTCATCACTTTCTTCAGTGCCGTTCCTGCAAAAATCGTACTAACGGGCTTTCTGTACTACATCTGCCCCGTTTATTTGCAATCTCTTGGCGAAAGCAGTGCCGTTTCCGGCAGAGTAATGATGACCTATGGCCTAGCAATCATTGTCATTTCGCCGCTTGCAGCCATATTAGTTGATAAATGGAACAACAAGATCGCCTTTATATTTATCGGCGGTATCTTGTCTGCAGGTGCATTGATTAATATCATGATGCTTCCTGGCACATTTGGGTTGCTATTAATAGTAATACTTGTTGGTATTGCACATGGTATTTGCGTTTCACCTCAGGTCCCTCTTATTATCGACCTCTTGTCAGACTCTGGCTTAGATAAAGGGAAAACTATAGGCATATTCAGACTGACTGAGAGAATTGGTAATATCGCTGGCCCTTTGGTCGCAGGTCTTGCTCTCAGTGTTTTAGGGTTCCAAGACACCATTATGTTATTCGGTGTGGCTCTTCTTATTAGTTCAATCGTGTTACTAAGCTTCTATAGCTTATTTACCCGTCGTGATAAAAATCAAATGGAGGTGGTTAAATGAGAGTTCTACTTTTATGTCTCCTGACTATCCTGCCGTTCGTGTCTTCGGCTGAAACATCAGAAACAGAGAAACACGTTGTCATGGTATTGTGGCGAGGTGTGACTGATGCAGAACGCGGATTTATGGATTACTTATCCAACAAAATGCAGGTGCGTTATACCGTACTTGATGCAAAGCGTGATAAAGAAGCCCTAAAACAACACTTAGCGAGTGTCGAAGAAAGAAATCCCGACTTGATCTACACATTTGGCACAACCATCACTTTGAACCTACTCGGTACAGAACACAATCCAAGTCGCTTTAGAGAAAACAGTGATACACCCGTTGTGTTTAGTATTGTTACTGACCCTGTCGGTTCTAAAATCGTAGACTCTCTTGATGAAAAGGGTCGCAACTTCACAGGCGTAAGCCACATTGTTCCACACAATGTTCAGTTTAACGCTATTAGTCAATTGAGCGGAATAAAGACAATTGGGATCATTTTCAATCCACTAGAAAACAATGCGGTTGTAACAGCTCGCAGTATACAAACACTTTCGGCCAAGTATCAAAAGGATGTTTATCTTTATCCACTAAGAACATTGAATGACAAACCAGACTCTAGCTCTGTTGGAAAGGTTGTTGACCTAATGATTGAAGATGGTGTTCAGTTAGCTTATCTTCCACCGGATTCCTATATCATCAGTCAAGGGAAAGACATTGTTGATAACTTGCACCAACAAGGCATCGCAACGTTTTCAGCAACTGAGTCGCCTATACGCAAACATGATGCTCTATTTGGTATCGTGAGCCGCTACTACAACGTGGGTCAATTTGCTGGTCATAAAGCAGAGCAAATATTAAGTGGTAAGTATCAGCCGAGTGACGTTCCAATCGAACCTTTAACCCAATATTCATATATAGTCAACGTCGGCGCTGCAAGAACACTAGACTATTATCCACCTGTTTCTATTTTAAAAATTTCCGAGCTTATTGGAGGAAATGAATGGTCAGAATGATGCCGTATTTTACTTTCTGCCTAACTATTTTGATTGGCTTATTCACCGTAGCCAACGCATCAGCACAATCAACATTTGGGCCTGCTCGTCTGCATTTGACGACTCAAGACTGGCCGCCCTATCAAGACTATAAGCATGGGCAGATGCAAGGTCTTGCTTTAGACAAAGTAAAATGCGCACTTAGCCATATGGGTCAACCTTACCAAATAACCATGACGGTCTGGTCAGATGCTCAGCTCAGAGTTCAAAGTGGTACTCAACACGGCTTCTTTGTAGCCACACAAACGGCAGAGCGAGACGAATACGCAACGCTGTCAGAACCTATCGCTCAGCAAGAGCTTCGTTGGTACTTTGGTCCGGGTGTAGAGCCTAAGATGGACGAGCTAACCAAAGTTAACCTCAAATTTTCTGCAAAATTTGGGTCCAACAAGTGGTTTTGGCTAAAGCGCAACGGATTCAACGTAGTCAAACAGCCGCGAGATGCTAAAGTATTACTAAAGCTTTTAAAACAAAGGGAAATTGACGTAGCACTGGAAGATGAAAAAGTGTTCAGCGGAGAGTTAAAAGAGGCATCTTTACCACATGACTTTTTCCAGTCTCAGTTAATGGACACCAAACCGATGGGCGTCTATTTCTCAAAACGTTTCCTTAAGAAGTACTCTGGTTTTTTATCTGCATTCAATGCAGCGATTTTAAAGTGTGAGGGATAACAAGTGACAATTAGTATTCATTTGATTTCTGTACCCTCTGATGAAGTCGTTACTTCTAGGGTTGTGTACTTACCTAAAACAGGTGGTGAATTTGGGCGGGCAACTTCTTGTGACATCTCTTTACCCGACCAAAGTAAACGTATATCAAGGGTACACGGCAGTATTCGCCTGACTGATAGCGGTTACTGTGTAAAGAGCACAGGCCAAAATAGCGCAGTGCTTAACGATAAAACGATGGCAAAGGGAAAAGAATACCCGCTCAATGATGGTGATATTCTCAAGGTCGAAAACTACACCATGTTGGTATCAACATTGGTCACATCAGAACAGGCATCTGCAGAGGAAAAAGACGACGATTTGTTTTCTGAACCTTTTTCACTCCAACTTGAGAATGACGAAATCGACTTTTTGGAGGAAGATAAAGCTCCCGTGGAAAGTAAAAAAAGTAACCATTTCTCTCAAGACAACATTCTAAGTGATGACCCGTTTGCAGCAGATCCATTCGAAGATTTAGATGCAGATACAATTGCGAAACACGTTGAAGTGGATGATATCAACGCAAATGCAAAAGTGGTCCAAGATCCGGAAGATTCGGAGTTTCTACCTGTGCAATCAAAAGCGGATACCCCGATTGAGTCATCTCTGGAAAAACTGCTTTCGATGACAGAGAAAAACCAAAAGTACTTGAGAAACCCAACGTTACATCACGAAGCATTGTTTGATGCCCTTGAGAAAACCGTTGATCAGTTTCTTAACGAGTTCGCACCCTCTCAGCTAGAGAGACAGTTTAGCGACTATATTTCCGGTGGCATGTTCAGTAGTAAAGAAAAGAAATACTGGAGAATCTACCGTAAGCACTTTCAGCACCGACAAGAAAATGGAGATTTCCGACGCCAGTTCAAAGCTCTCTTTATGGAAAACATGCAAAAGCAAAGAGAGGAAAATTGATGGCTAAGTGGTGTTTTGTTTTGGCTCTGTTTCTGGTGGGTTGTTCATCCGATCCAGCGCCTGTTGTTACACAATACTCATTAGCAATTAAGTCAGACAAATCGGCTAACCCTTCGGAGTCTAACGATTCCAACCCTGTGGTTGTACGCCTTTACCAGCTGACTGATGCACAAATGTTTAAACAGCAGACTTTTATTGACCTGTACAGCAATGACGTACAGTTACTTAGCGCTAACTTGATTTCCAAGCAAATTTTGCCAGTGGTCATTCCTGGGAGCGAGGAGAAAATAACTTTAGATATCAATAACCAAACACAATACGTCGGTGTTTTGGTGGAGTTTATTGACTATCAACAAAGTGAGCCAAAGTCGGTGTCAATGTTACCTAAAAATTCAGACGAGTATTTGCAACTTAGCATTTCAGGTGACAAAGCCAAGCTCGAAGTTATTACGCCAGATTCTCCCTGGTGGAAATTATTTTAATCATAAAATAGGGAAAGTACGTGGACGCATTCAAAAAAGTAGTATGGCAAGAAGGTATGTTCATTGCCCCACAACATTTTCAGCAGCAGGATCGATATGTCCAAAATTACGTTCGTCAAAATATCGAGACCTTGGCAGGATTTGCTCCCTTTTATGGTGTGACTGAATTAACCATCAATCACGATCTACTTAAAATTGGTAAACTCTCGGTAGCTTCATCAGCGGGTGTCTTCCCTGATGGAACTCAATTTGAGCTGAAAGAAGAGGTCGCCAGAGATATTCCTCAAGGAACAATAGAAACCATTGCTTATCTCGCCCTACCAATATCTTTGCAAGGCAACAATGACTATGGCAGTGATGAGTCAGAGCAGAGTCGCTATGTCACACAGTCCATCAGTGTTTTCGACACATCAACGTCAGAAAATGCAAGTGTCGAAATAGATGTTGCCCAGCTGAACATTTCTATCAAGCTTGAGGGTGAAGATACTTCCGGTTTTACCTTGATTCCTATTTCTAAAATTCTGGAAAGCAGCGAATCAGGAGATGTGGTACTGGATCGAGCATTTATTCCTGCCTGTCTTCACTACGGCGCTTCGACATTATTGGTTGAGCGCATGAAAGAAATCCACGCTCTTTCTTCCAACAGAGCAACAAATCTGCTCAAGCGAATCCAAGCTGGACAGGGACAGAAGAGCCCTCAGTCTATGATGCAAGATTACCTTTGGTTGCAGACTTTAAATACATGGCTGCCGTGGTTTGATCTCACCATCAATAACCCTAAGTTCCAGACGCATGATTTGTACCTCGAACTGCGAAAGTTTGAAGCACAGGTAATGGCTCTGACGCCAGCAATCCCTGAGCCATGTAGCAATCTTCAGTATCACAGGCTGTATGATAGCTTTAATCCTCTGTTCTCTAGTTTGCGTAATATGCTTACTCTGGTCCAACAGGACTCTGTTATCGAGTTCAATTGGGACTCCTCTTTGTTCGAACGTCGTCGCTTGTTACGTACACTGATTAAGGATACGGCAAGCGTCTCTAATCGCCGATTCGTGCTTGCCGTTAAGTCAAATATAAGTAGTGCTGAACTAAATGAGCTGTTCCCCGTTTCTGCCAAGCTGGGTAACAACGCTCGCATTGTTGAGCTAGTGAGAAACAGTTTATCAGGTATAGCGCTCTCCCCGCTGCCTGTTGCGCCAAGTGAATTAAAGCCGATGCAAGGGGTTTCTTACTTCGAAGTGGATACCTCCGATAGAATGTGGCTTGAGATGCTTGAAAACCGTGATGCTATTGCAATGCATGTAGATACACGCATTAGTGAATTAGAAGTCATGTTGTACGCGTTGAGATAATGCCTATGGACTACTTAGACGAAGAAACACTGGTTTGGGACACAAACAAGTCTGACTTTACTGAAAAGAACAACGATGAAAACACATCTCGCTGGGTGTCGGTTAATGCCAGTAAAAACCATCATGAATTTCTGAATTATTTTGATAAAGCAGAAAACCAGTTAATCAATATCAGCAGTGAGTTACTGTCAACGACATTAAAAGTATCAACGCTGCCAGAACCAGAAGATGTCACAACACTTCGCCACCAGCTTGTAAGTAATATCAATGAAATCAAAGCCAAAGGTGCAGAGTTAACTTACCCTGTAGCGGTTATTGATAAACTCTGCTTCCTATATGCCGTTGTTTTAGATGAGCTAATTATCTACAGCGAATGGGGAGAAAAACGCGGCTGGGAAAATAAAACCCTGCTCAGCGAATTATTCGGTATGAGAAATGGCGGTGAATTGTTTTTCACCGTTGCGGAAAAAGCAACAAGACAGCCTCATAAATTGATCGATCTGCTTGAAGTCATATACATATTCCTCAACATCGGCTTCAAAGGTCAATATAGGGAATCGGGCAGTGAACAGTTAAAGAGCTTCATTCATCAGCTAGAGCAAGTCATCAGCCAATACCGCCAAAGCAACAGCATTCACTGCCGGACTCGAGTAAAACAGCCTAAAGCACGTAAGCCAACACGCAGAAAACGCTATCTGCTAACGACACTATTTTTCAGTACTTTGATTGCGCTGAGTATAGGCTTAACTCACTTCTGGTATGAAAAAACAATGCCACAGCGCGCACGAGACTTTAACTTCTTACCGGACTTTAGCGAACGTTACGTCTTATCAGGTGAAGTTAACGATATCGTCTTCATCAGCAACGATGATGACTTGGTAAATACTCCGCAACGAGCTAGCAAAGTAGAGATGGTCGATGCAACTCCACCACCTTCAATGCTGACCAGCAAGTCAGAATGGTTGGTGCAATTGGCAACGTTCTCGTCACAAAAAAATGCAGACGCATTTATAAGCACATTGTCCCCATCCGCTTACACGCCTATCGTAGAACAGTTTCACTCCTTTTATCGGGTCATTGTTCGCAGCGAATCCTCTCAACAAGCCAGAGAGATTAAAGCTTGGTATTTAGAAAAAGACGCAATCAAAGCCATCATTGTGCAAAACAAAAAAACAATAAAAGACACTAAGAAAACTTCAGAGGCTCCTTAGGAATGGCAGAATCAACTTCATCTAAATCTACAAACAACAGACGAAGCAGCATACTTTGGACTCTTCTGTTTGTGGTCATTACCTTTGCTGTTGGAGGTGTTCTGACCTGGAAGTATGCTTATCCAACACACACTTTAGTTGGTGTACTATCGACACTACTGGTCGCTATCCTTTTAGGCTCGCTATGTTATTGGTTACTTTCTCGTCGAAAGAACAAGCCACAAACATCTAATCAAGAAAAAGCGCTAATCAACAAGCGCTGTAAACTGCTTGCACAACACTTTAAGCTGATGCTTTACGTGCAAAAGAGAAAGAAACGCCTCAGTAGCCGTTACGATCAACCAACTTATATTCTACTCAGCGACGATCCTCGTAAAGATAAGAGCATCATTACTCAAATGGGTTATGAAGCTTACAAAGTGGATGATTTTGGCAACGATATCGAGTTCCCTATTTTATTTTGGCTAAGTGAACACTCAATACTTATTTCGGTGAGCTTGGGAGAGGACCAAAACCCTGCTTACATCAAAACGCTCTGCCAAAGTTTGAATAAATGGCGTCCGCGTCAGGCAATAAATGGTCTGTTATTGACGACAGATGTGAAAGAGCTACTCAATTCCACGGAGACCCTAACGCAAAAAGCAGATCAGATAAAATCTGAGATTCAGGGCTTCAACCGAGCATTTGGCCTTAATCTACCAGTTTACAACGTCATTACTCAGATGGGGCAAATTAACGATTTTTGTCAGTTTTTCTCTGCTTTTGATGAAACAAAACGGAACGAGGTATTTGGTGCTACATCTCCGATTCAAAAGCATGGCGGAATTGATGGGGACTGGTTCAATGAAGAGTATGACAGCCTCATTAGCCAGTTAATCGCTAATATGAGTACCGCTCTAGCATCGCAACTAAATCAAGATTACCGCAATGCAATCTGTGCAGCCCCATACCAATTCGGTTTACTAAAACAAAGTCTGTGGCAGTTCCTTCATCGCTTATATCGCGGCGATCAGCTACAAGATGGGCTTAACTTCCGAGGCTTTTATTTCACACATAGTGGCACGAACCAAGCGCAGCACGATGTCTTAGCTAACGTCGTAAACCAGTCTCTTGGACACGAGCAGTTTCAGCAGCATCAACAAATCCCAGTGCAGCAAACCTTATTTGCTCAGCACCTGATGACTCACGCTGTACTTAACGAGCACGATCTTGTTGGAGTCAATCGTCGCAAAGAAAACTTACTGCTGACTATGCAAACAGCCTATACCCTATTCTGGCTAGGATTGTTTGCAAGTGTACTACTTGTCATAAAATTGGATTTCGACTACCAAAGCCAACGTGAAGCGCGTGCCGATAGCATGCTCGAACGCTACAAGGAGTCTATCGCAGCGCAGCCTTATGACATTGAAAACATGTCAGATAACATTCCGAATCTGTATTCTCTAAACCGGATTTATTCTCTGTATCTTGAGCCTAAGCCTTGGTACACGCTGTCAATCATGCCGAGCTCAAGTATCATGAAAGATGTTCAGGCAGCCTATTTCAGTGAACTACAGCGCGTATTGATTCCTTCTATGGAAAATACGTTAGAGAAAGATCTGTTTGTTTACGTTAACCTGGAAGACCAAGCAAAAACTTTGTCTTTGCTAAACAACTATCGCTTGCTGTTCAATCCTGAGCGAACCAACATTACTGAACTCAAGAATTACTTTGTCACTACGCTAGAAGAGCAAGGCGAAGCAGACAGCGTCAATGTTGCACAACTTAGGGTCTTGCTTGATGACGTTTTTGCGCAGGATTTAGTTCCTATCAAGCCTAATTTTGATTTAGAAAGCCTAGCCAAAAAGGTCATTAACCAAACTGGTATAGAGACTCTTTTGTATGAGCATATCCTGAACTCGCCAACCTATTCGAAGCGCATTGATGTTCGTCAGGAGCTTGGGACCAACTTTAATCAGTTGCTGTCTTTCTCTCCAGACTACGTGGGTTACTTGGTTCCTTACCTATTTACACCATCAGGCTTCAACGAGTTGGACTTATCCGTCGACTCTCCAGTACTTAAAGACGCTCTGAAAGCGTACGAGGGAGTTGCTGGCACTTCACCAAGTGCGCTAGAAATGTATCGTATCAGCCGAGATCTCAAGCAAATGTATCAGGGCGATTACATTAATTACTGGAGAGACTTTGCTACCCATATCCAAGTTAAAAGCATCTCAAATGCTGATGAGCTAAAACAAACGCTTGCGGTATTAACAACCGCATCTAACAATCCACTGGCTCAGCTGTATACGACTATCAGCAAATACACATCTGTTGAGTTAATTCAGCCGGAAGCGAAGAAGGAAGGAGAACAGCCACCTGAACAGGATATCGATAAGAAAGAGTCTGCACGACAAATCTATATCGCGTTCAACCAATACCACAAACAAGTGACCGCTGATGACCAAGGTAATAAACCAATTGATGCGTTACTAGCGCGATTTACAGAAGCAGAAACCTGGCTCGGTAAATTCTACGAGGCGGAAGACCCGCAAAAAGTGGCCTATCAAGCACTGACAGCTGAAATAAAAACCAGTAACCCGATTTCACTTTTGGCACAGCAAGAAGCCTCTCAACCAAGCATTTCGAAGCAGATACTCGGTCAGATTACTAAGCAAACTAACGATCTTGTTATGAGCTTGGCACATGCCTATCTGAACAGCACATGGAAAACAGAGGTTTATCAGCCTTACGAAACAACCATTGCTGCGTACTACCCGTTTAACAAGACTGCAAGCCTAGATGCAAGCACGGCTGACGTTGCAGCCTTCTTTAAAGTTAACGGAATCTTAGACCAGTTCTACCAAACAAAACTGAAGAGTTTCTCCACCGAAGAACGCTCTCCATACTTGTATGGTTTGTTACCGAATACAGGGTTAGCGTTAGATCCAGCAGTGTGGCAAATGATAGACAAAGCTCGAGATATTCGAAATGCCCTATTCTTGGCGGATCCGCAAAATATGTCATTGCAATTCCAGCTTAAAGCCAAAGAGATGAGTTCAGATGTCACCGAGTTTATTATCCGAGGTGAAAAACCATTGTTTACTTATCAACACGGCCCGCGCCTATGGAGTAAACAAAGCTGGAACGCAACTGCAATTGAGCAAGATGCGTTAGGCTTCCAGATAAAAGCACAAGCCAGCTCTATTGCTAACGAGAAATTCGAAGGTAACTGGGCTTGGTTTAAGCTGATTGAACCAAGAGTTGCATCTACGACGTCTCAACAAACTGAAGTAGCCATTAAGTATGGCGAAAGTCAGGTTGAGTTGAGTATCAAGACGCAGGGACAAAACAATCCATTTGTGCCGAATTTCTTCTCTGCCTTCTCATTACCATCGAGTATCTAAATGTGAAGATAAACCGCGAAGCAGCTAGCAAAATAGAAACATGCTTTAGAGTACTGAAGGTTACTCAGTATTCGCTGCTTCGCAACGGTACTTATCTCGCAACTCACCCACATTTTGGACCCACGATTGTAAAGTTTGCTCATAGTGTAGCTGCAAAACAGCAACTCAAGACAGAAGCTGAATTCCTGCATCACCATTCCTCTCCTTACTGGCCCAAGTATCTGGACTATGGATCCGATATGGGGATGGATTGGCTGATGCTGGAGTTTTTTGAATCTCTGTCCATCGATTATTCTCAACTAGATCATTCTCTAAAAAAAGAAATTACCAGTAACGCTGAGCAGGCCCTCATTGCCTTACACGGCACTGGATACATTCATGGCGATATCAAGCCTTCCAACCTGATAGTAACGCCATGCTACCGAACCATATTGGTCGATATGGGAAGCATACTCCCCATAGGGTCCAGTTACGAACAACAAACAAGCCCTTCTCTCTCTCCTATGTTTTCTGCTCTAAACCCGAACCTACGCACTGGTGAAATTTCCCCTCAGAATGATTTCTTTTCACTCGCTATTTCGCTGCAAACTATGTGGGAACATCACCCTTTTTCAGAACAGTCGTTGATCGAGTTTATAAAGACAGAAAAGCTCCCAATATTAGGGAGCCTTTCAAGTTGTTATCAAATACTAGTAGCACAGCAAGTTAAACGTGCTAGGCAACTTGCTCTCGCGTCAGATACTGGGTGATATCAACTTTATCGTTCTGGCTTTCGGGCAAAAACTTATTGGCATATTCTAGATAAGCTCCACTTTGTAAAAACAATAAGAACAGCTCCATATCGACATGCTTATCCAACGCCATTTTATGGAGGATATCTACCGCGACACTCACTGGTTTGGCTTTTTTATACGGCCTGTCTGCTGCAGTAAGCGCTTCAAAAATATCCGCTATGACCAAAATTCGTTCTGGTACCGATAAGTCTTCCGCCTTTAATTTACGTGGATAACCCGTACCTTTTAAGGTTTCATGGTGCGTTGAAGCATAACGTGGTACTCGGCTAAGTTCGGGCGGAAACGGTAAAGCTTCCAACATTTTGATGCCACTAATCATATGTTCATTAATTTTGAATCTGTCCTCTGCCGTTAATGTACCTCTTGATATAGATAAGTTATACAATTCCCCTAGATTGTACTGGTATTTCGGCACATCCATTTTGATGCCAAACTTAGGATCAAACTCCAACGGTCTAATCCGGTGCTGTATATGTTCTGGTTTGTCATCAAGTAACTTCTCTGTTGCCGGCAAAGTGCGTTGAGTGGCTGGCTTATTCAATTCTTCAAAAGGCGATAAACCCAATCGATCATCAAAATTTCGCTGCCATGTAATTTGGCTTATGGAATTAATTCGCTCAACCTGCTCTTTCCCCATAAACTCACCGCCGACGTTTGATGTCGCGACAAACTCGAAATCCTCTTGCAGTTGGGCTTTCTTTGCACGCAATATCTGTAAGGCTTGCTCTTTGTCTACGTCTTCCGCTAACTGAGATTGTAGAAACTCGATTTCAGCATCTCGCCACAGTACTTCAAATCGCATTCTTACTTCATGAATACGGTTATAGTTAGCTTCGAGCTTAGTGCCTTTATCAACGATATGTTCAGGTGTGGTTATCTTACCGCAGTCGTGTAGCCAAGCTGCGATACGAAACTCCCTACGCTCCTGATTATTGGCAAACGAAAAATCTTTCAGTGAGCCCGAATCACATTTCTCAGCCGCTTCCGCAAGTAACATTCCAAGCTCAGGAACGCGATTACAGTGTCCAGCCGTATAAGGAGATTTGTCATCAATGGCTTGAGCAATCAACTTAATAAATGACTCAACAAACGCCTCTTGTTGCTTTTCATGTCGTTTTATTTCACGTGCCATATCATGAATCGAATGTGATAACGCCCAGACTTCCTTAATATTAGAATTCACTATCTGTACATCATCAAACTTGCGACATTTGATTTTCTTCGTTTCTTCCTGAAGCTGACGAATGGGTTTCACTATCGGATTACCGAATACCCAAGCTACAGGTAACAACAAGCACAAGACCACCACAGTACCACCAATCGAGGTATACAACCTGTCATATACCTGCGCCATCACCACATCTTCCGGCACGATAACAGCAAGGAACTCTTCGTTGTCTTGAGCATTTTTTCCTAATGCCTCTACATAAAAGAACTTGCTGCTACCGTTCACCTCACGTTTGTGGATAGTCCCTGAGCCCGCCAAAGAGTCTAATCCTTCATAAGGCACTCGATGCTCTTTAACCTGGCTAAACCACGCATCACTCAACGTTGTCAGCTCGTCGGGTGTGATGCTGTCAATGGCGCGAGCTAATAGTGGCTCGAGAGCGTGATGCTTTTCATTTAGTGTCAGGTAAAAAGGTGCAGATGCCTGAATCGGCAAGAATTGGAATTTAACATCGCTGTTTTGACCTAAATGTTCCAATGTCCTCCGCGTATCGAGCAAAAGCTGGATATCCCCTTTCAGTAACGCCTGATACGCATCTTCACCGTCACTGAATACTGTCGGGCTAACTTCTCCCATAACAGAACTAGCGTTAAAGCGATGCCCATCAATAACTCCAACCTTACTTGAGTACCAATCAGGTGCTGTCTCCCCTAAAAAAGCCATGGCTAAAGGTTCTTTAAACAGAAGTATCCGAGCGTGCTCAGCATCCACATCCATTTCTGGAAGCGAATGTGCAATATCCAGCTGGCTTTGGTTTAACTTACGAATTAACTCATCACTCGAAAACCCATTAATAAACTCAAAATGGAGCCCCGTTTTCTTTGCCAATAAATTCAGTAACGCGATAGAGTAACCCTGAGGTTCACCGGCACGGGCGTAGTCATATGGCCTCCAGTTGAGTTGATTCGATACCAACAAAGATGGCGTCCTATCCACTAGTTCTTGTTCACTCGGGCTTAATGTTAGCGGCTTGGTCACAGACTGAATCTCATCCGTTCCCTGTTGATTGGAAGCAATGATTTCACCAGTGCGATGAAAAACAAACGATTCTATGCCTGCGTCGGTTGGCAAGCCCATGGCGGCAGCGGTGATTCTTGAACTGATCGAAGACAGAACTATATCAATGCCCAATACCGCTTCCCGTGTTTTCAGAGAATAAGTCTGCCCAGTAATTTTCAAATGCTTAAAGAGATATGGTTCTGTCTTGTACACATCATCTGCTGAAGCAGCTTGGTACCAAGGACGCTGTGTGGGGAAATAATTACTTTGTTTGGTACGAACACCAGTTTGTTCAAAATCGGAGGTGTAATAAATCGTCTGGCGTATTCGATTATGTTCCGGACCATTAATTTTGATCACCACCCAACGGTCATCCGCACGGGCTTCAATGCGCTGCCGAACAATTGGCGAAGACTCTAGGTTGATAATCTGGTAGAAGTCTTCTTGGCTATTACCAAAATAAATACTGTAAAACAATGGGTTATCTTTCAGTACTTGAGTCAGTATGGTACGGATTTCTTCTTCACTGAAATCATGATCGATCGTTCTTGAAATGCTGCTCAGAATCCGCGCACTGCTTTTCGCGTTCAGATCGACCTCTTGGATATACTCACTGACGTCGGTTGTCGCCTTGGTCAGCTTGCTTACTACGTGTTCTTCGGACATCTGACGAGTAAAAATGTACTGCAGGCTAATTGCGAACATCGATGTAACGATCGTTGCAATAATGAACATCGTTCCGACTGTAAAGCGTATCGAGTATGTGTGCTTATGCTTCTTCAATTCGTCCAACTACACGCCCTCCATGGCCATAACTTCTAGACTTTGAGATGAACTAAAGTACCAATTAAATAGTGTAGTAATTGCATAGAAAGCAGAGACATATCTGGAAGGAAAATTTCGATTATTCGTAGCGCGTCAACAATTTAGCTGCAGAACAATGCCGATTAGGGTAATTGTTCAGGTCAAAAATTTTGCCGTGAACTTTATGAACAAAATCCTCACAATGCTCAATATTGTTTTTATCAACGTATTAACGACAATTATTTAACACACCATTAACCTTAAACGCATCTATTGACGAGTTTCCCTCCCTTGTTAATGGAAAACTGATAACGATAAGTGCAATCTCAATGAAGATGCACCTGAACATAAGGAACGTGAATCATGTTTAAGGTACTCAAGCCAACACTGGCAGCTTCAATCATCGCTGCGTCTTTTTCTTTCAACACTTTTGCAGCCGATCTTGAAAAAATACACTTCTTAATCCCTGGCGGTGCTGGTGGTGGCTGGGATATGACGGCTCGTGGAACGGGTGATGTCCTCGTTAAGTCAGATATCGTCGACAACGTCTCATTCCAAAACCTATCCGGCGGTGGCGGCGGTAAAGCCATTGCTCACCTGATCGAAACCGCTCAGCGCCAAGAAGATACGCTAATGGTGAACTCTACTCCAATCGTTGTGCGCTCACTGACAGGTATTTTCCCTCAGTCATTCCGTGACCTGACACCTGTCGCAGCCACTATTGCAGACTATGGCGCAATCGTGACTTCTGTCGATTCTAAGTACAACACATGGGAAGACGTGGTTAAAGACTTTGAATCTAACCCTCGTAAAGTCAAAATTGCTGGCGGCTCTGCTCGTGGCAGTATGGACCACCTAGTTGTAGCGGCAGCGTTCAAGGGTGAAGGTTTCGATGCACGCAAAGTACGCTACATCGCTTACGATGCGGGCGGCAAAGCTATGGCAGCTCTACTCTCTGGCGAAACGCAACTGCTTTCCACTGGCCTAGGTGAAGTACTGGAAATGTCAAAATCCGGGCAAGTTAAGATCCTAGCGGTCACAGCACCTAAACGCCTAGATGCAGCACCAGAAATTCCAACTCTGACTGAATACGGAAACGAAACCGTCTTTGCTAACTGGCGTGGATTCTTCGCCGCTCCAGGCACCAGCCAAGAAAAACTGGATGAGTGGAACACTGCGCTGCAGAAAATGTATAACACCGACGAGTGGCAGGTCGTTCGAGATCGCAATGGCTGGATTGATAACTACAAGGCAGATAAAGATTTTTACGCTTTCCTTGAGGATCAAGAAAAGCAAATGGGCGACCTGATGCGCGAGCTGGGTTTCCTTAAGTAATCCTGTCGAGGGCAAACTTGCACTTGCCCTCTTTCCTTTTTGCCGTACCTGAGATAACGACACAATCTCCTCTGTTTAGAGATAAACAGTTAAGCCTCTTTGACTAGCAGCAAATGGCTTATTGGTTAGTGATACATGCTCATTAATCCCTCTTGTACGGCTTTTTTCTTCCCTCAATGTGAATGCAAATGGAGTTGGATATGTCGGACTTGCCAACGAATTCTTTCAACAAAGGTCAGTTTTTCTCAAAAGAGAATTTGCTTTGCCGCGATCGCGTCGGTGCCATGATCTTTCTTCTCGTATGCCTTTGTTATGGCTATCAAACATCACAAATCCCTCTTTTTCCCGGTGACGAATATGAACCCTTCACAGCTCGCACCTTACCCACACTTCTGACCTTTATCGGTATCGGCCTATCTCTGATGTTGCTTGTAACAGGTCAAGCGGATAAACAAAGCGGCGCGGTAGTGGGTTTTAACTGGAAACTGCTGATCGCGTTTTTAGCGTTAATGGCGTTTTACGGTTTAGGGCTGACTTACATTGGATTTGTGCTCGCAACAGGATTGTTTCTGCTCGCCGGTTTCTACCTACTGGGTGAACGTCGGAAAAAGGTCCTGTTCGGAGCCTCTTTCCCTTTTGTCATCGCATTTTATCTGCTGCTCACTCAGGGACTGGATATTTATCTGGAACCGGGCGTCATTTTCACCATGTGGTCGTAAACAGTAAGGAATAACAAATGTTAGATGGAATCTTACAAGGTCTTTCGACCGCAGTTATGCCGATGAACATCATGATGGTGATCGTCGGATGTTTCGTTGGTACCTTCATCGGTATGCTTCCTGGCCTTGGCCCTATTTCAGCCATCGCTCTGATGATCCCCATTACGTATGGATTAGATCCTTCATCAGGCCTAATCTTAATGGCAGGTGTGTATTACGGTGCCGTATTTGGTGGCTCAACCTCTTCTATTCTGATCAACGCTCCGGGTTGTTCTTCTACCGTTGTGACCGCTTTTGATGGCTACCCAATGGCGCAGAAAGGCCAAGCTGGTAAAGCGTTGGCACTGGCTGCCTACTCGTCATTCACAGGTGGTACGCTATCCGCGATTATGCTGCTTGTAGCGGCTCCTGCACTAGCAAGCGTATCACTTAGCTTCCAGTCTTCTGACTACTTCGCACTGATGCTATTGGGCTTGTCAGCCGTTGCTGCCTTTGCTGGTAAAGGTCAGGTAATCAAAGCTTGGATGATGACAATTCTAGGCCTGATGCTGTCCACGGTAGGTATCGACAAGGGCGTGGGTGTAGAGCGTTTCACATTTGGACTGACAGACTTAATGGATGGATTCAGCTTCCTGCTGTTAGCGATGGCGACTTTTGCATTAGGCGAGACCTTAATGGGCATCCTTAAGCCAGAAAAAGACACTCGCAACGAAGAACAAAGCAAAATGAGTGACATTGGCAGCATGAAAGTAACCAAAGAGGAAGTCAAAGAGGTAGCGCCTGTTTCGATCCGTTCTTCCATATTGGGTTTCTTTACTGGCGTGTTGCCAGGCGCTGGTGCGACTATCGCAGCCTTCCTGAGCTATGGTATGGAGCGTAACCTAGCACCTAAAGATAAAAAAGAAGAATTCGGTAAAGGCAGCATCCGAGGACTGGTTGCACCTGAGTCAGCGAACAACGCGGCATCAAGTGGCTCTTTTGTACCACTTTTAACTTTGGGTATTCCGGGTTCAGGCACAACAGCCATCATGTTAGGCGCACTGATTGCTTATGGCATCCAACCGGGCCCACGTCTGTTTGTCGAACACCCTGACGTCTTCTGGTCAGTCATCATCTCGATGTACTTCGGCAACATTGTTTTGGTTATCCTTAACTTGCCACTGATTCCGTACATTTCCAAGCTGTTAGCAGTTCCTAGAACCGTGCTGTTACCTATGATTCTGTTCTTCTCTATCACTGGTGTTTACCTAGTGTCATTCAACACTATGGATGTATTCATCATGTTGTTGATTGCGATGGGCGCCATTGCGTTGAGGCTGGCTAATTTCCCTCTCGCACCATTACTGCTTGGTTTTATTCTTGGCGGATTGATGGAAGAGAACTTGCGTCGGGCGTTAATGATCAGTGATGGAGAACTCAGCTTCCTATGGGAAAGACCTATCACAATGACCTTTACAGTGTTAGCCGTATTAGTGTTGTTTAGTCCTATCATCGTTAAGCTGTTCCAAAAGCTGAAACCTAGTCCCGTTAAAGCGGAACAATAAACACCCATTTCAAGGAGGCGATTTAGCCTCCTTTGTTACCTCTATTTGCCAACAATATTAGTTAGAGTTTATACTCTAATTTTAACAAATAGAGTTCATTGTATGTCGCTGCGTCCTATTGCCTTGATAGTTGGCTGTCTTAGCTCATTCCCGTTTGCAGCCCATTCCGCGGCCATCAGTTTTAGTGAAGCTTGGCAGCTATTGCAAAACGAAAACAATTCGTTGGCTGCGCAAAGAGCGAATGTTGACCGATATCAACACTTGGAAAATGCGACTGATAACCTGAACCTGCCATCTGTGACGATTGGGGCAAACTACACGCGTTTAGATACCGATGTCACCCTATCGGGCAACCAACTGATTGAAAGTACCAATGGCACGCTACCCAGTGTCGGTAGTCTCTCTCTTCCTCCTTCATTACTCTCAGGGCTCGATCAACTGTTTACCGATCTAGGTAATACAACCTCTACGATTACTGAGCGGGATATTTTTACATCTTCTATCAGAGCTATTTGGCCGATATTTACTGGCGGTCGAATCACCGCAGCACAATCAGCAGCAGAAGGGAAATCAGAGGAAGCGCAAAGCCAACTCGCGATGGAAACTCAAGCGCGATACGAAGACTTAAGCAAATACTATTTTAGTGTCTTGTTAGCAAAAGAAGTGGTCGAGACACGTCAACTGGTAGAAAGCGGCTTAAAAACGCACAGAGACAACGCACTTAAATTAGAGCAGCAGGGACAAATCGCTCGAGTTGAACGTCTCCAAGCGGAATCCGCACTCGATCAAGCGACCATTGAGCGCAAGAAGGCACAAAAGAATCTTGATATCGCACAGACAGCGCTGACTCAGATACTCAGCCAATCTTCGACGGTTGAGCCACGCGATCATCTATTTATCAACGACACTCTTCCCCCAATGGACGCATTCATTAACCAAACTCTAATCACCTACCCGGGGTTGTCGTTGCTTGATGCAAAAGAGAAGCAGGCCCGAAGTCTGATCAAAGCAGAAAAAGGCAAATATTACCCTGAGGTCTACCTGTATGGTGATTACAGCTTACATGAAGATGATTCACTCGCCAGTCAGATGAAACCAGATTGGCTCGTTGGCGTTGGCGTTAGTATTCCGCTCATTGAATCAACAGGTCGCTCGGATCAAGTTAAAGCGGCTCATAGTGCGGTGTCTCAAGTGCAATACCTCAAAGCGCAAGCCAAGCAAGATTTAACAGTGCTTGTTCAAAAGACCTATTTAGAGGCGCAGCAAGCTCAGGAAGAAGTGCTCGGACTTAACTCCAGCATTGAGCTGGCTGAAGAGAACATCAAACTGCGAGAGAAGGCCTTTTCTCAAGGCCTTTCTACTTCGACGGACGTCGTTGACGCTCAGCTTTACTTAGCCAGTGTCCAAACACAGAAATCAGCCGCCAGCTTTAACTACTTAATATCGCTATCAAAGCTTCTCGCTTTATCGAGCGAAATGAACACATTTCAGCAATATCAGCAAACCTCTATCAACACTTCAAACCTTTAGGATACCGAGATGAAAAAAGCCAAACCGATTGTACTGACTGCTGCCGCTTTAGCCATATCATCTTGGATTGGGTATAGCTTCTATCAAGCCTATCAACCAAAGCCAGTGCGTCTGCAGGGGCAAATTGAATCGCAACAATACAGCATTTCTTCCAAGGTACCGGGCCGTATCGATCAGGTGCTGGTTCGCAAAGGTGACAAAGTAGAAAAAGGCGAGTTGATTTTCACTCTTCATAGCCCAGAAATAGAGGCCAAACTAGAGCAGGCTATTGCAGGACAGAAGGCCGCTGGCGCGCTCGCTCAGGAAGCAGAAAAAGGCGCAAGAATACAACAAATCCAAGCGGCAAAAGACCAATGGCAGAAAGCTAAAGCCGCCTCTCAATTAATGGAGAAAACCTACCTTCGGGTTAACAACCTCTACAAAGATGGCGTTGTCGCTGAACAAAAGCGCGATGAAGCCAAAACCCAATGGGACGCGGCAAAATACACAGAAAGCGCCGCTTATCAAATGTACCAGATGGCTCACGAAGGCGCCCGCGACGAGACCAAGGTTGCTGCTGCAGAGAAAGCTCGCATGGCAGCAGGCGCGGTTGCCGAAGTTGAGGCTTATGCAAAAGACACACAAATCGAAAGCTGGTTTGACGGCGAAGTGTCACAAGTGCTGCTGCAAAGCGGTGAGCTTGCCCCTCAAGGTTTTCCTGTGGTGACCGTCATTGATACAGATGATTCTTGGGCGGTACTAAATGTCCGCGAGGATCAACTTAGTCATTTCACCAAAGGCCAAAGATTCAGTGCTTATTTGCCTGCCCTTGGTCATTCACTTGAATTTGAGGTCACTCATATCGCAGTCATGGGTGATTTTGCCACTTGGCGTTCAACCGATGCGTCACAAGGCTTCGACTTACGCACCTTCGAGGTCGAAGCCCGCCCATTGGCTCACAAAGATACCCTGCGCATGGGTATGAGCTTAGTTGTTGAGTTGTAAAATGTCCGATTTATTCGCCACGCAGTGGCGCATACTGCAACGAGACCGATGGCTGCTCTCGTGTCTGACATGGATACCGCTTATATTGGTTGTCTCCATCTGGGCGATATTTTCTCAGGGTATTGCAAGAGACCTCCCCATTGGCGTTGTCGACCTATCCCACAGCCAGCTTTCAAGACAGCTTAGTCGCGACTACGACGCGACCTCTACACTCTCTGTAACGCATCACTTCGCTGACGTTGCAGAGGCAAAACAAGCGTTGGTTTCAAACCAAGTATATGCCTACGTTGTTATTCCGGATAATTTTGATAAAGACATTTATCGCGGTTTACCTCCTGAAGTAAGTGCGTTCTACAACAGCCAAACAATATTGATTGGAAAACTGGTAGGCTCAGCATTAGTACAAGCTCAAGCAACATTCAATGCGCGCATTGATGCTTCAAAAGCACTCGCCAAAGGGAACAGCACCGTTGGCTCTGCCGTAGGTACTGCTCTTCCAGTGCAAACACAGATCACTCCTCTGTTTAACAAGAACGCTAACTATGCTCAATTTCTAGTCTCTGCCATTGTTCCAGCTTTGTGGCAAATCATCATTGTGGTTTCAACCATATTGGTGTTGGCGGCTAACCACAGAGACAGAGGTTTGACTCAATGGCTCCAAAGCGATCCAACCACACAGTGGTTCCATACATTGCTGCCTTATTTCCCTGTATTCATGGTCCAAGGTTTCACTTTTCTATGTTGGTTTTACTTGGGCTTTGACTGGCCGATGAATGGTAGTTTACTGGTGCTGATGTTTGCTCAGGGGCTGACAGTTATGGCCTGTATGATCATGGGCAGTTTTTTCTTCTTTTTGACACTCGACCCTGCGCGCGCCATGAGTTTCGCTGGAGCATTTACTGCGCCCAGTTTTGCTTTTATGGGCATCACTTTTCCAGTCACTGACATGAACCCACTTGCACAATTCTGGCGAAGTTTACTGCCTATCAGTCACTATATTGAAGCTCAGGTAAGCCAAGTCAGCTACGGACAGTTTTGGGTGAATACAGCGCTAGGTCTGTTGCCGATGTCAGGGTACTTACTGCCTGCGTTAATATCGGTACTTTTGATCAAAAAGCATCTATCTCGCCATAACAGCCTATATTCACAGGAGGCCAAATGACATTCAGACAAGTATTCTATGCTGAACTCAAAGCGCTTCTAACAAACCCTGTGGTGATGCTGACTGTTTTTGGAGGCGTTGTATTCTATTCGTTCCTCTACCCGCTTCCCTACAGCCATCAAACGCCGAGAGAGCAAAAGATCAGTATCGTTAACCTTGATCAAAGCCAGATAAGCTTCAAACTGGAACGAATGGTAGATGCAACACCACAAGCCAAGGTTGTTCAGCGAGATTACACCATTGAGTCAGCTCACCAAGCCTTTCTCAACGGTGAGGTGAGCGGCTTTCTAGTCATTCCAGAGCATTTCTATAAAGACTTATTGCTCGGTAAAAGCCCAACGCTCTCCTTTGCCGGCGATGCTTCCTATTTTCTGGTTTACGGCACCATAGTAGAAGGGTTGGCACAAGCAGGAGGCACATTAGCGGCGCAAACTAAAGTATCCAGATTAATATTGGATGGCGTTCCTCTCTCTTTAGCCAGCGAGCAGTTCGCCTCAACCAAACTCAATTTAAAACCAACCTTTAACCCACGTATGGGCTATATAGATTACGTCGTGCCTGCCGTATTCGTTTTAATACTCCAGCAAACACTTGTGATGGCAGCAGGCCTAATGACCGGGAGTCAGAAGAATGGCTCGGGATATTGGAGCAAAACCTCACCGACAACGCTTTTGTTGGTAAGGCTTTGTGTACTCACCACTGTTTATTATCTTTTGAGTATGTATTACTTCGGGCACAGTTTTACAACGCATGGGGTGAGCCAGCTTGCCAGTAGCACTCAGCTTCTTAGTCTACTGTTACCTTTCTTACTGGCGTCCTGCGCGATTGGAATCTGGCTTGGCGCTATCGTTCCTAGACGTGAGTTAGTGACTTTGGTGGTGCTGATAAGCTCAATGCCGCTGGTATTCAGTGCTGGATTTATCTGGCCATTGGAAAGCATCCCGGCATCAATAACCTGGTTATCGCAGCTATTTCCTAGCACACCTGCTATTCAGGGTTTTCTTGCCTTGAATCAAATGGGCGCAGAGTGGAATCAAGTATCTTCCCAGTGGAGCCTATTGTGGTTACAAAGTCTGTTTTGGGGAGTCATCGCAATATACAGCTATCGCCGATACTGTTATTAAAAAGGCTAATTTTGTGTCAGGTATTTTTAAATTCTTCAAAAGATTAAGTGGGAATTTGGGAGGAAAGTAGAACTCTAGGTCAAGATTCGGTCAGCAGTTAATTTAGTTACTGCGATTATTTTGCGAACGATGTAACATTTTTGCTCATAATATATACTATTGTTCAATTAGTCATCGGATATTCCATAAGTCAAATGAACAGATCTTTGCCAACACCAACGTTGACGCTAGAAGTTAAATCACTGCTCGCTTACGCCTTAATTCCAATCCTCATTGTTTTTCCAGCTTCACTGTACGTTGCTTACCAAGGCATTAATGACAGCCTAAGAAATATCGCTGTTACATTTCAAGAAAGAATCGAAGATGTCATCACTGAACTAAAAGACGAGAACGCTCAAGCTATGAAATACCCAGAGCGCTGTGAAGCCATTCAAGAAGACCTACTATTTGAAAGCTACTTGAGAGAATTAATCATTGTTCAGGATGGTGTCGCTATATGCTCCTCTAAACGTGGCGAGCTTCATTTGGATTTAACAGGTGTATTTAAGCGCAACGAAGCTAAATCCGGCGTTTTTCTATTCGATATTAAAGGTGACCCGCGCCAAAGAACAATGGTCGTTGTAACTGCACAAGAAGACAGAGCTAACAGTGGTGCTTTTGCTATTGTAGACAAGAATTATCTAGTCGAAAGACTAGGTAAGGTAGAGGATGATAAACTCAGTTTTATTACTGCCCGATTTGGCCAAAAGATTTACCCAGCGGATAGAACTTTTGTGTCAGACACACTTCACTACACATCAACATCATCTTTATATGGCTTTTCTCTTTTGGTGGAAGCAAGTCCGGCATTCATCAAAAGGCGGGCGATTTTTTATGGACTGAGTAGTCTACCTCTTTCACTACTCATCTCAATCACTCTATTTGCGGTAATGTCTCACATAAGAAATAGAGACAGTCTGGTCGATGATTTAAAAAAAGGTTTAAAAAGAAAAGAGCTGTTTCTCGCATATCAGCCTATTGTAGACAGTCAGACAGAAACTCTGACTGGCCTTGAAGCACTGATTCGATGGCAGCATCCTACATTAGGATTAATCAGACCCGATGTTTTTATACCACTAGCCGAACGCCAACAGCTCATAAACACTATCACTGACTATGTACTGGAACGAACGTTAGCTGATCTTCAGAGCATAGCGAATTTCAACGGCATACATTTAGGAATTAATGTTCCACCTTCATATCTGCATGATGAGAGCCATCTCATCAATCTACATAGTTATGCTAGACAATTCAGACATATTGGAATTCAGTTAACAGTAGAAGTTACAGAACGTGAAATACTTGACGACAAAGGTCGAACAGCGCTCGCTGACCTTCGTAAGAGTGGTATTTTGGTTTCTATTGACGACTTTGGTACCGGACACACCGCCCTCTCTGTCATTCAGAAAACACAATTTGATTATCTGAAAATAGATAAGTGTTTTGTGGATACCATAGGTTTGGAAACCGTTAATTCTACCGTGCTCAATACTATCATTGACCTTGGCCATCGCTTGGGAGTAAAAATGATTGCGGAGGGAGTGGAAGAACAAAACCAAGTCGAATATCTGGCCAAAATGAATGTATCTTACCTGCAGGGCTACCATTTCTCCAAGCCCCTAGAATTAGACGATCTCAAAGAATCTTGGTTGTAAATAAAAGCCCGTGTTGCTAAAACGGGCTTTTATTAGAATCCTCTTCTTTTCCAGAATTCACCTTCATCTCGACTGTATATTTCGAAGGTTTTTTCGGCAATGACTTTCCCATTCATTTCGATAGTCATCCGCCACTTTCCAATATTGGAGTCGAATCCATTAATCGGGTCGAGCAACTGGATTGTATCACCTAGATAGAAATTCCAGTCGTTGTTTCCAATGTGAAGATCACCTGTAAAAGGGTCCAGCACTTGGCCTTTTTTACCTAATACGCCCGGATGTTCAATACAATATTCAATAACTTGCCCTTTGGCTTTTTTAATATTCACAATGAAACCAAATTCGATATCCTGATCGGCAGGCACTTTGGTTGTGAACTCTTGTATCTTCGGCAGATGTTTTGACTTGGAATCCCATTGACTATAGATGCCGTAAGACGTCATTTCTACTATGGCTGATCTTTTCGCCATTCTTGCCACCGTTTCTTCATTTGCTGGATGGTGCTCGTTGCTACACCGTGAATATTGCCAAAGTTCTCTTTACATTCAATGATTTCAAACTCAGCACCGTACCGCTTTGCCATCTGATAGTAAGGCGCTATTTCCCATCTCATCACAAACGTGTTCGAAACCACTACGCTTTGCCTTTTCATCAGGCTGTCCCGTGTCATGTTCTTACACCAATCATGGGCCTTTGCGATATGTTCTGGCCTGAAGTCATATTCACCTTTTGCATCAACGAAATACATGTCCGCTTCGTAATGATTCACATCCAGTGTCTTAGCCAGCGTACTTTTCCCTGAACCAGGCAATCCGCGAATAATGGTCAGTTTTAACGTCATGAAAATGAATAACTCGAATAATGAAGCGGTGATATTACCGTAAATAAGCATAAAAATGCTATCGACATCTCATTCCGTTTGAGTTAACTTTGGATGTATAGACGTCTAAAAACAAAGCTTAGGGAGAAAGCTGTGCCGATTAAGATCCCCGACCAATTACCTGCTAGTGATGTATTACGTCAGGAAAACATATTCGTAATGCCTGAATCCCGAGCCTCTACCCAGGAGATTCGTCCACTTAAGGTATTGATCCTCAATCTTATGCCGAAAAAGATCGAGACTGAAACGCAGTTCCTTCGTTTGCTTTCCAACAGTCCACTTCAGGTTGATATTGAACTGCTTCGTATTGATGACAGGCCAAGTAAAAACACGCCGACTGAGCATCTTGATAACTTCTATCGTCAATTTGAGATGGTGAAAGGGCGCAACTTCGATGGACTGATTATTACTGGAGCTCCGCTGGGCTTGGTTCAGTTTGAAGATGTGATCTACTGGGAACATCTAGAGGCGATCATGAATTGGGCGAAGCAACATGTCACCTCAACCCTGTATGTCTGTTGGGCTGCGCAGGCCGGTTTAAAACTGCTTTATGATTTGCCAAAACGCACACGTAAAGAAAAGCTGTCTGGTGTTTATCATCATCAAATTCATCAGCCATACCATCCAGTGTTGCGTGGCTTCGATGATACGTTTCTTGCTCCTCACTCGCGATACGCTGATTTCTCTCCAGAGTATCTAGCTGAACATACCGATTTGGATGTGCTGGCAACTTCAGATGTTGCTGGCGTTTATCTGGCTGCGACAAAAGACAAGCGAAACGTATTTGTCACAGGCCACCCAGAATATGATGCCTTCACACTTCACAACGAATACATTCGTGATCTGGGAGAAGGAATGGAGCCCGCAATTCCTGTCAACTATTACCCGAATAATAACCCTGACAACAAGCCTGTTGCGAGCTGGCGAAGCCATGGCCATTTATTGTTCTCAAACTGGCTCAATTACTGCGTTTACCAGCAAACACCTTACGACTTGGATCACTTCAGTGAAGCCAACTTTACTACGGACGATTGAGGTCAGCGCTACTGATTAGTTGTTTGATTTCATTAATTACCTTCGGGGTATTTTGCCAAAGGATAAAATGCCCCTCTCCTTTCACTTCTACGAGTTTTTTCTCTTTCCCTGTTAAGCGCTGAATCGCAAATGCAGAGTTTTCTGGATCGGCAATATTGTCTTCATCACCATGAATCAAAGTCACAGGTACTGAGTCCAGTAAGCCCCAGTCTTTATTGCTCAACTTGGAAAGCTCATCAGCCAGCGGCATCATTTCTCCGTTCGACTTTTTCCAGTTATCAGACAAAAACACACTGACCAACCAAGTATCTGCGAGCTCGTTATACCATTTTGGCTCCTCTAGTTTGGGATCAAACGCAGGCGCCACCAGCACCATCCCCTGAACAAGATTTGGAAACATTAATGCAAGGTTCAGAGCAATTGGACCACCAAGGGAATGGCCAATGAGAATGTTAACTTTGTCTTTAGCAAGTAGTGATTCTATCGACTTTGACTGCGAATCCAAATCGGCTGCAAGCTCTTCTGGAGACTGGCCATACCCAACACGGTCCACGGAGATGAGTTCGGCATTTTCGAGCAGCCACGTATCTTTAAGATATGCTTCATACCCCTCTTTGTTACCCGGTGAGCCATGTATGAAGATCAACCGATAGTTACTGGCTGCATTACCCTGCTCGACATAAGCAACACCACTGTCAGCAAAACGAGTGGTAGCATCCAGTTCTGAAGCAATGGACGACTTTATCGATAACCCAGCTAGGAAGCTTAGAACCGTTGCACCAACGACTTGTTTTCTCACACTTCGTCTCCTTTATTTACTAGTATTGTTGCCAAATCAGCCGCATGATTGGGCTCATTTTTACCAGACCGGACAGACCACGTTATACATTCAAGATCCTTAAAATTTTCTACATCTATCTTATGCGCTTTTTTTGCCTCATCGCCACAATGCTTTTGTCCTCATGTGTCACAATTGACACTCAAACTGTCACTACAGGCACAAAAGACAAGGCCGACGCGCGAATAGCATTGGGCTTGAGTTATTTGCAACGTGATAACAGGGTAAAAGCAAGAGAAAATATCCAAAAGGCACTTGAGCACGCACCAGAGTACTATCGCGCTCAGTTAGCAATGGCACATTATCTAGAACAGGTTTCTGAGTTCACCCACGCGGAGCACTGGTTTCAACAAGCCATTTCACAACACCCTAACAACGGACAGTTACTCAACGATTATGGTAGCTTTCTATGTAAGCAATCTCGATTTCAGGAAGCAAACGTACTGTTCGAAAGAGCGGTAATTCAACCCAATTACTACTATGTTGCCGACAGTTATGAGAATGCGGCATTTTGTGCTTTGAAAGCAGGCCAACAAGCTAGAGCAGCCCGTTACTTTGAGCGGGCAATTGCTCATGACTCAAACCGACCTCAGGCTATTCTAAATTTGGCACAATTGGAAATGAATCAAGGAAGGTATGAAGCAGCGCAAAACCATATAACGCTTTTTCATCAACAGTTTGGCATGCAAGAGATATCACTGAGACTTCTGGTCGAGCTGGAGACCCGAAAGCATCATCGTTCTTCTCCAAAGCCATAAATTGCTCAAAAGGTTAACGTTTTTTGCGTTGAGAATGAGGGACCTTGCGGCGCCCGCGGACCCGCGAAGCGCGCTGAATTTTTACGTATTCTCTATAAACAATATAGATAAACCCGATCAGGCCAGAGACAAACAAAAGCGCAAAAAGCAGCAGTAAACTGTCGCACACCCATTCAGGCTCACAGGGCATATAAATTTCAATCTCCATATGCCCTCCTCTATGCTTATACTTTTGCGTTGTACCACGCCTGTCTTTCAGTCGCTGTTTTAAATGTCCAAGCGATAAAGCGGCTAACCTTTTGTCCTTGGCTCATTTCAACAACCTGAACTTCTTTCGCACCGGCTTTTTCTAGGTTCTTTCGCATCCAACGTACATTTTCTTTCTTCGAGACAAGCGTAGAAAACCACAATACCTGATGAGCAAAGTCACGGCTTTCAAACGCCAGATTCTTAATGAACGCTGCCTCACCACCTGGGCACCATAGCTCCGCATTTTGGCCACCAAAGTTAAGTATAGGTGATGCTTTGACCTTACCTTTCTCACTCGCTTGACCACGTTGTTGCTTACTTCGGCTGAGGTTTTTGATCTTACGTTCAGTACCTAGTTGCGCTTCCTGCATGGATTTATGAAATGGCGGATTGCAGGTCGTCACGTCAAAGTACTCGTTTTCCTTAATCACTCCCTTGAAGAAATAGCGACTCTGGGTTTGTAAGCGGCACTCCACGTGGCCTTTAAGTACTGGGTTGTCTTCTGCTATTTGATTAGAGTTCTTTACCGAAACTGGATCGATGTCTGACCCCACATAATCCCAACCATATTGGGTAGCCCCGACAATAGGGTAGATGCAGTTGGCACCGACACCGACGTCAAACGCGTTTACCGATTCATGCTTCACTTGTTTCCCATCTTTTGACAGTAACTCTGCTAAACGGTGAATGTAATCGGCGCGACCCGGAATCGGTGGGCATAAGTAACCCTTAGGAATATCCCAAGATATGACACCATAATGATGTGCAAGCAGCGCTTTATTGAGTAACTTAACAGCCTGTGGATCGGAAAAGTTAATAGAGGCTTCGCCTTTAGGGTTCTTCACGACATACTTTTTTAGCTCAGGTGTCGCTTTTACCAATTGATTGAAGTCATAACGGCTATGGTGAAGGTTTCTTTTATGCAAACCTGCTTTGCCTTTTACCATGGTCACTTTCATTTCCGAGCGAACAGTATCATTTGTCGTTTTTGAATGGGTGGCTTTTTTCTGCTTAGTCATAAGTTACTTATTTGCTTTCTCAACCATCTCGGTATAAATCATGAACAGGCGAGCATCCAGCTCTAATTGATGATAGTCAGGTTCCATATGACAACAGAGTTGATAAAACGCTTTATTGTGTTCTTTCTCTTTCAAGTGAGCTAGTTCGTGCACCACAAGCATACGGAGTAAAGGCTCTGGAGCATTTTTAAATACGCTCGCAATACGAATTTCATTCTTCGCTTTAATTTTACCGCCATGCACTTTCGCAACGTAGGTATGCAAGCCTAGCGCGTTATTGATCAAGTGAATTTTATTGTCGTAAATGACTTTGCTGATCGGCGCCGTTTTCTTCATATAGCGATTTTTGATCGCAATGGTGTATTCAAACAGCGCTTTTTCACTCTTAATCGTATGATTATCAGGGTAACGCTGTTTAAACCAGTTTTGTAAGCGACCAGACTCCACCATCTGAGTCACAGGCGTCACAATATGTTCAGGGTAACCTTGGATGTAGCGAAGAACTGGGTTCATAGGATAAGTTTCGGTCCGCCAAATTGAAGACGCGTAAGTCTACCTGAATCACACTTGCCATTCACTGTCTTTTCATTACACTCTGCTGCATAGCAAGATGTAGGAATTTACGATGAAAAGACTTGTTCTGTATGTGAAGGATAAATGCCCTCACTGTAAAGATGCTCAGCGATACTTAGATGAAAAGGGCTATGCGTACAGATTAACCAACGCAAAAATGCAGCGTGGTAGAAAAGAGCTGGATGCTATTGGAGCACGCTCTTTACCCGTGCTCAAAATTGGTGATCGCTATATGATTGGCTGGAATCCAAAAAACTTCGAGAAAATGTACAACTCGAAATGATCAAGCCTCACGCATCGCATTAGCTTCAAGGGGTTTTAGCGTTGCGTGAAATACTTCATCCAGCTTATCGGAGCTGATAGGCTTTGTGATCACATCCGTACACCCTTCCGAAATCATTCTTTCTCTCGTCTGTTCAAACGCGTCAGCCGTACAGCCAATAATCACAGGAGGATTGGGTAAATCGAGTTTCATAATCGCCCTTGTTGCCTTCATGCCATCCATCACTGGCATGTGGTTATCCATTAAGACACAATCAAAGTGTTGATGCTGTACTCTTTCAACTGCCAGTTCGCCATTCTCAACCACTTCATATTCGAAGCCTTTGTTTTTAAGAAACTTGCCTAAGACCAGTGCATTCACGCGAGTATCTTCAGCAATTAATACGCTCAGTCCGGAGCCGTCAAAAGCAGATAGTCGTTCTTGTTTATCACTGCCCTGACGAACCTTTTTCAGCCCAACAGGAACCACAATTGTAAACTGGCTGCCTTTACCAACCTCACTGCTAAGGTCAACAGTCCCGTTCATGGCTTTAACCAGATCCCGAGTAATCGATAACCCTAAGCCGGTACCACCGAACCTTCTCGTTGTGTCGCTTTCAGCTTGTGAGAATGGGTCAAAAATTGCGGACTGTTTCTCTGGGCTGATACCAATTCCGGTATCGGAGACATCAATATGAAGCTCAATACGATGGCTTTGTTCTACCACATCCAACGACAACGTAATACCGCCCTCCGACGTAAACTTGAGAGCATTACTCAATAGGTTTTGTAGAATCTGAAGAATGCGTGTCTCATCGGCAACTAACGCACGGTCACAAGATTGAGAGTACTCACACTTAAACTCTAGGTGTTTATCCGCACACAATGGCTCATAAAGTCGGGTAAGCCTTGCCACCACGTCTTTCAGTAAGAACTCAACTTTTTCAAGTTCCAGCTTGCCCGCTTCAATTTTAGAGAAATCAAGTATGTCATTAAGCACATTTAACATGTGTTTTCCCGACCCAAGAAATGTATCGACATACTCCTGTTGCTCTTCGTTGAGCGTCGTATTTTTGAGAAGGTCCCCGACACCCAGAATACCATTCATTGGCGTTCGTAATTCATGGCTCATTGCTGCCAAAAACTGGGATTTTGCGATGTTTGCCGCTTCTGCTTCAACCGCCTTTATCTTCAGCGATTCTTCCAACTCTACTCGCTGAGTGATGTCCCTTTCTACAGCCATAAAACCTTCTATCTGTCCGTGGGTTGAATACAGCGGCGTCAAGGCAATTTCAATCCAGTATGACTCTCCTTCCTTGTTGTAATTGAGTAACTCAAAGAACCCTGGCTCTCGACGATCTATCAGTTCTCGAATCTTTCGTGTCGTTCGCTTATCGGTATCCACGCCCTGAAGGACATCACCCGGTTTTTTGCCGATCATTTCTGATAGTGAATACCCTGTCAGCCGCTCAAATGCTCCATTCACCCAAGTCACTTTGGAATCTAAATCCGTAAACACCACCGCATCACGCATATGTTTAACCACTCGAGCTAAGCGGGCAGACTCTGCCTCCCTTATCTTTAGCGATTCAGATTGCTCATAAAGCTGCTGCTCAGACTCAGCTAACTTACGAAATGGGGATACCAAAATTCTTCGTCCAAAAATGAACATGACAACCAACGTCATACTGGTCGCAATTAACATCCCGACGAGCAGGCTTCCCGTCAAATTAGCTTCCGCATCAATGACCAATTGGGGGGAGACCGAATACAACAAGGAAAGATCAGTGCCCTCAATTGGAAACATGTCCATCTTCCAATTATTAGGAGCTTGCATATTCCAGTTAAGTCTATTTTGGGCGATACCAAACCAGTGCATACTGTCGGTGCCTAGGCTTTCGAAAAACTCACTTTCATCAAGTGGCGTTACATATACTCCTAGCCCTTCAGCATAACCGTTGTACAAGATTGGAGAGCTAAGAAGGAGGTAGTCCCTACCGTCATTTTTGTAGAGCGAGTACGAAGGCTTTTCCATTAGGGACTCGTTTTCTATACCAGTCGTAACAAAGGTATAAACAACATCGGGCAATGTAATTTCTTGATAAACGTTACCGCCAGAAAAATCATATATGTTGATGTCAGCCGTCGTTCCGGAAGATTTGAGAAGCTCAAGCTGATCTTTAAACGCACTCTGATCATCCACTCCTTCTAAGACTGCACCTTTCGTGACAGGGTGAGAAGTCACGCGCTCAAGCCTCTGTTCATGCAATTTTAGAAACTCAAATACGTATCTCTCAATAGCGACGAACTTTCCTTTCAAGCTTTCACTTATCAAGACCTGAGCGGTTTCTCTAGCTTGATGTTGAACAAAAGCAAAGCTCGCAAGCATAAAAACGCAGGCCCCAACGATGAGAAACAACGAAAACAGATGCATTCCATTTTTCTTATCAAACTTCAACATAGACCTGCGTTACCTCTGTGCTCTAGATGGATTTAGGAATTAGTTTCACGGCATCTTTATCGTCATAAATAGCCATACAGAAATCGTCTGCACCTAACGCCTCATGCGCGTCAAAATCATCTTCAGTGAAAGGGGCGAATGGAGCACGATACTCTTTAATCAGCCCCTGTACTGGCTTATCCATCGACTCCAGTGCTTTCTTTAATGCAGTTCGGTTCGACTCCGCATCATCCGTTAGCTCTACCGTACTCGCTGCCTCAATGAATACCTTTGCCAAATCGTAACCATGGACAAAACCAGCTGGTGCCTCAATATTGCTGTCTTCAAAGTAAGCTGGGAACATAGTCTTTGCGTCCTTGAACACATTCTGATTAAAGCTGTTTTGTTCCGAGCTGTAGAAATTGAAACAAGACTGAATGAAATGAAGGTTGGCTTTTTCACGAATAGGGAAAGGCACGTTCTGAGCAAACTTACCGCCAGTAATGCCCCAGTGGCTGTATATAGGCATTTTAATGCCAACGTCTGCAACACTTTCAACGATGAGTTTACCTTCACGACTATTAGCCACCAGCAGAACACAATCTCCTCCGCTGGATTGGGCTTCACGAATCAAGATTCGCGCATCAACATCTTTTATGCCCCAATCAAACCAGCTGGTTTTCACGCGCTCGGCTAGGTCTTCAGGTAAAGCAGACATCATTGCTTTGTAATTTGATTTGCCCCACCCCGTATTTTCTAACATCAAGTGAGGTTGATTGCACTGTTGCTCTAACGCGTAGTTAACCAGTATCTTTCCTACCTTAGAATCATCAACCGAAAGACGAAATACGTAGTTATCCTCAGTAGAAGGATATCGAGTTATAGGCGTACCCGCAGCCCAAGGAACCAAAGTCAACATCTTGGATTTGTTAATGTATTCTCGGTACTTGATCAATGGAGGAGAATGCAAGCCACCAATGTAAACCAATCCATTGCTGTCCTTAAGAAAACGCTCCATGTTTTTCTTACTACGTAGGACGTTCCCTCTATGGTCAGTGGTAACAAACTCTACTGGTATGCCTGATATTTGGTTACCTTTCTGGGAGAAGGCAACCTTAATTCCATGCTCAATGGAGAGTGCCGATTCCAGATGCCCCGTTCTATCAGCATCAAGATAGATCTTAAGTACATCAGGTTTTTCAGCCTGCACGACGCTGGCAAACAGCGCCAACACTAAAATTAGAAATTTCCTAGCCATACTTGTCACCAACGTAGTCGTTATTATTTATTTCTATAGTTAGCCTAGGAAAGCATGAAGTTTTTTCCAGTAATTTGTTGACTTTACAAAACAAAAAACAGGTTGCGTCTATTCTTCAAGACACCAACCCGCTTTATTTATGTTCAAGATTGCTACAACTGACGAATGGTCGATTTGTAGCACGTCTCCACTTCATCGAAACAAAATTCCAGCTCATTCTGAATACTCTCTAATTTGTCGTCATGATAGTGAGAGACATAGAGCAACTGGCTCAAATTCTCTTTAGCAATAAGCTCCAGTGTGTTCTTGACTAATCTTCTGCCTAAATAGTCGAGGCCCTGATAAGGTTCATCCAGAATCAAAATTGCTGGTTGCTTTACAATTGCTCTGGCGATAAGAAGTAAACGTTGCTGGCCGTATTCCAACTGTTTAAATGATGTCTTTGCATACTCTGACATATGCAGAATTTCTAACCACTCTTGGGCAATTTGAATTTCTTTCTTTGCCGGTTGCTGATATAAGCCAATGGAGTCATAGAAGCCAGATAAAATGACTTCTAAAGCACTGCAACTCACGCGATATTGAAGGTGCAGAGAAGAGGAAACCATCCCAATGTGCTTTTTAATATCCCAGATAGACTCACCCGAGCCTCGCTGGTTACCCAAGATATGAATATCGTTAGAGTAACATTGGGGGTGATCACCGAAGATTAACCCAAGGAGCGTACTTTTCCCGCACCCATTCGGTCCTTTCACCTGCCAATGCTGGCCTTTATCGATTCTCCAGTTAACCTCTGAGAAAATGGTTTTCTCTGTATATTCTACTTTGCCATTTTTAAGCTCAAAAATCGGATTGCTGAACTCTGTTTTGTGTTGATGGCTTCGAATGAGATCCATCATCTGCTCGCTCTGCTGCTTGGACTGAGCTTTGATTTGGTTAATCACCGGATGCTGGTGCCATGACTGAATATCCATCACGCTGTCTAACTTGCCATGACTAAACAAAGCAACTTTCTCAATCCATAAAGGGACATCTTCCTCCCGATTAAATGTCACCACCATCTGCAACGACTGCGATAACTCAGTCAAATAATTGGTAAGTGAAGCGCGATGAGCCACATCTAAGCCTGTGTAAGGGTTATCGAGTACAATCAGATCTGGCTTGGTTGCCAAAGCGCGAGCTAACATTACCCGTCTGGTTTCTCCGGTCGACAGAACTCGAAATCCACTATCACTCAAATGTTCCAGATCCAAATCATCAAGTAATTGAGCAGTCAATTGCGCATCTTCGCACTGTTCATAAATCAGAGAGTAAACTGAGCTGCCTTTATCTATTCGGTCTAGAAAATCAGTGTCATCTTTAGCCAGTTCTTCTTCAAGCAACCTTTGCTGTTCAACCAATGAAACTTGTGAAACCTTGCCATCGGAGAGTTCCATATAGCCTTGCTTAATTTCTGACTCGCCACAAAGCAAGCAGCCAAGAGCAGACCCAATATCACCTTCGGTACTGAAAACGCCCCAAGATTGGCCTTCCTCGATAGCCCAGTCTTTTATCTCTAACGTATTCGAACCTGTTTCAACCACCAGATCTGTCATCTTCAACTGCATTTAACCAAATCTCTCTTTTTCAAATTGTATGCAATTAAATTACGTTATTTAAAACAATGTTGCGATCACCTTGAAAAGAAATGTGAACTACACATATTGCTTAACAAATTCAATGAATGTTCTATCCGCAATTGATAAATAGGCGTTCTTTCGCCACGCAAGAGATAAAGTCAGATTGACCGGTTCATCAAAAGGAATGGCAACCACATCTTTTTCATGCTCAGTCACCAGCTTCAAAAGCGCAGTTATCGCAAACTCATGTTTCACAATACTGAGTATCATTGGCAATAGATTCGTTTCAAATGAAAACTTCATTTCTTTGTCGTATAAGCGCGCCTTTTTCTCGACAAAGTCACGGTGAAAATAACCGGGCTTAAACATGACTAGTTCATGTTTGAAAAACTCTTCAAAACTAATGCTTTTGTTCTGTGCCAAAGCATGTTCCAGCCCAACAACAGCAACCATTTCTACATTCAATAAATGGTCTGTTTCAAGATCTTCCGGGACGTTTTCATCATCAATCACGCCAATGTCTAGTTCACCATCCAAAAGCATCTTTCTAATAGATCGGGTACCTGCGTCAATTAGCGTGAGCTTGAGATTAGGATAATGCGATTTGAACGCCATCAGGACTTGGGGGAAAAAGTAAGACCCCATCATGCTTGGCGCACCAAGTCTAACTTCTCCCTTTTCAAGGCCTCTCAGTTCATCTATTGCTAACTTAGCATCATCGATTTGCTGCAAAACCCGCTTGGCGTGTTCATATAGCACTTTGCCTTCATCGGTAAGCGTTATGCGTCGCTCTTCTCGTCGGAATAACTCAACACCCAACTGCTGTTCAAACTTCTTGATTGAAATACTCAGCGCAGGCTGAGCAATATGTAGTGCTTTCGCCGCCATGGTGAAGTGGCCATGGTCAGCGACGGCCACAAAGTGTTTTAAGTGTCGGGAGTCCATCAGATACCCATATCATAAATATATCAACTCTATATTTTTAATATATTTTATTAATCCAGTTATCACTGATATTTTGATCACAATAACTGACTGAATAACTAGAGTAGCCAACGCCAATGATCGAACTTGGAAGCCAAGATTACCGACGAGTAACACTGAGTCTCGCTCTCGGCTCATTCATCGTGTTCTGTAACCTGTACTTGTTTCAACCGATGCTGCCGTACATGGCTCAGCACTTCTCCGTATCCGAGACTCAAATTAACTGGTTGTTTGCAGCAACGACGCTGGCGCTGTCATTTAGCCTCGTACCATGGGCAGTTGCATCTGAGTCCGTAGGGAGAAAACGAGTGATGTTGTATGGCCTTTTAGCTATGCCTGTAATCAGTATCGGGATGCTTCTATCACCCTCACTTCTTAGCTTAGTAGTCTTGCGTGCGCTAATGGGAGTCGCATTAGCCGCTTTTGCTTCTGTGGCAGTCGCTTACATGGTTGAAGAGCTGTCCCCTAAAGCCTTTGGTCAAGCAATTGGAGGCTATATAGCGGCTAACTCACTCGGCGGCATCACCGGGCGAATCGTCGGTGGTACACTCACTGATGCTTTCGGCTGGCAACAAGCAGTGATTACCATGGCGGTGTTTTCCTTGATTGGAGCTATCGCGGTATGCGCGATGTTACCAAAGCAGAAATACTTCTCTCCCCAAAGAGGCATGCTTAGATACCACAACCGAGCGTTGGTTAAGCACCTAAAAAACAAAGCTATTTGGTTAGCTATGCTGATTGGTGGGGTGAATTTTGCTCTGTTTGTTAACTTGTATTCTGTTATGGGCTTTCGTCTTGTTGAGGCTCCACATTCACTACCTATTGGCCTAGCCTCGTTGATTTTCCTCTGCTACTTACCCGGCACATTAAGCTCTAAGCTTACTTCAGTGTGGAACCGAAACCGTCAGCCCATTTCAGGTATGGTCTGCGGGACTATAATAAGCCTACTCGGTATGTTGGTCGCATATTTGGATCGTATTCCATTCATGATCCTCGGATTAGCGCTTATTAGTTTTGGCGCCTTCTTCACGCATACGCTGGCCTATGCCTGGGTTAGCCAAAAAGCCACCCAAGCTAAAGCGACTGCCACAGCTCTTTATCTTGTTCACTACTATGTTGGTGGCAGCTTAGGAGGCTTCTTCTTAATTTATTGCTGGCAACATGGCGGTTGGGGTTACGTCATTGCTGGTGGTATGTTGCTTTATCTGATGATTTTTGTGTTGTGCTATAAACTGAATGTAATTCATCAAAGTTCAGCAGAACTGGAGAACGAAGCTAACACCAGTCCAACTTCTGAGCTAAAGGCAACGCCCTCATCTCACTAGACTCATCTCGACGCTTACGACCACAAAACGAATCTGTTATTCTTGCTTCCAAACTATAAATTGGAAGTAAGATGACAACCCCAAGCTCAAAAGAGACTATCGCAGAGCAAGTCAATCAATGGCTTAATGACGTGGTAATTGGCCTTAATTTATGTCCATTCGCTGCAAAGCCACAGCGCAATAAACAAATAAAAATATTTGTCAGTGAAGCGAAGCAAGAAGAAGCATTGCTAGAGGACATACTCACCCAGCTAATGGAATTAGAATCAAAGACAGCTGAAGAGTTAGAAACTACATTGGTCGTTGTACCAAACATGCTGGAAGATTTTTATGACTATAACTTGTTTATAGACTGGGTCGAAGCATTAATCCGTCAGCAAGGCTGGGAAGGAACCTACCAGTTGGCGACGTTTCATCCTGAGTATTGCTTTGGTGGAGCAGAACCAGAGGATGCGGAGAATCTAACTAACCGCTCCCCCTACCCTGTGTTCCATTTGATTCGTGAAGAGAGCATGGAGAAAGTTCTCAAACATTATCCAGATCCTGAATCAATTCCTGAGACCAACATAGCTCGTGTGGAATCCCTGACTCAGTCTGAGCTAGTGAAGCTTTTCCCCTACTTGTTTAAATAATCATATTGATAAGAGTGGAGCTCAGTCTCCACTCATCATTTCGGTCGCTGGTTCTTCTGATAGGGAACGAACAACTACTCTATTTCGCCCCTGATTCTTTGCCTGATACAAAGCTTCATCGGCTACTAAGATGATTTGGTCAAGTGCACCTTTCTTGTTATCTATTGCTGATTCGTTACCAAAATCAAATTCACACACACCGATGGACACGGTGACGGGTTCGCCATCTAGAAGAATCTCATTGGCAGATTGGTGAAGCTCTTCGATAAGTTGACGCCTTTCAAGTTCTGTTCTCTCGGGCAGCCAAACGACAAACTCCTCTCCCCCGAACCGTGCAATAAAGTCCCTTTCAGATAAACATGCTTGAAGTTGTTGCGCGGTTTTCTTTAAAACGTCATCACCGATTTGATGACCGTAAACATCGTTGACCCTCTTGAAGTTATCAATATCAATCACGGCCAGTGAACCTTTGCCATTGGCGATCTTCATGCGTTCGATATCAAGATGGATGGTTTTGAACATACACCGGCGGTTGGCAACATTGGTCAACGCATCGTGATAGGCTTGATATTCCAGTTGGCTATTCAACTTTCTAAGGCGCTCTTCCTGTTTCCGGCGGATTAATTCTACTTCAATCCAAGACGCCATCAGTTTGAGCGCATCAACATCTATATCTTTGAATTTTCGAGGGTAAGGTGACGCAGAAGAAAAATTCAGTGTGCCAAAAACTTCATCATCAACAAAAATTGGAATACCAATGTACGACTCTAAGCCAAACGCTTCATAGGCAGGATGTTTAGCATACTCATCGCTTTCTCCCATATGCTCAATGGATACTGGGCCAAATGAACTACAGGTGATTTGGCAATAAGTTGACTCATAATTAAACGTATCGCCAGGTTTTAACTCTACACCTTCAGAAGTAACGCAATACAAGACTGTATATAGCTCGCCATCAATGCGGGATAAAATACCAATATCCAGATTGAAACGCTCCAAGCCCATCATGATGAGTTGGGTAATCTGAATATCAAACCCTTTCTGATAATCGTTTGTGATCTGATAGAGTCTCCGTATGACCTTTTCACTTTCACTTGCTACAACCATATACTGTCCTGATAGCTAAAATTTCTTATACGTAAGATAGACTTATCCCAATAATCACATCAATAGCCTTGCACATAAAACTCTGAATACTTTGCCCTTGTCCCCATTTATTTTCGTGCTGTAATGGCACGTTTCATAAGGCTTTGTTAGTATGACGCGATAATTACCAAATGCAGGTTAAGTGAATGCACCTTTCCAAACTTACTCAAGAAATCTTTGACCACCTTTACCGCGACATTACTGAGTTTCGTACTACTTTCGACTTACCTGTTGCCTCTCCTGAAAGCTTAGACGAGAAAGCAGATACGCTGCATACCTCTTTAGCGGTAGAAGAGCTCACTGAACTGGCAGAAGCTGATAACAAGACGGAACAAGCTGACGCTATCATCGACAGCGTTTACGTTTTGATGGGTCGTCTAGTTCATTTGGGTGATGACAAGGTTGAGTCGAACCTTGCTATCAGTTATCTGATTGACCTACTACTCAATGTTGCCGTTAATCGTGGCATCAACTTTATCCCTTGTTGGGACGAAGTCCACTCAAGCAACATGAGCAAGGTTTGCCGCAACGAGAAAGAATACGCTGAGACAGAAGCGCATTACGCTGAGCAGGGAATCAAACTAATGGCAGTACAAAAAGGTGATTACATCATCGCAAAATGTGCTGAAGATTTTGTTTCAGAAGCAAAAACGATTCGCCAAGGAAAGGTATTGAAGTCTGTTTACTACCGCCCTGCTGATCTTGCTCCGCTAACAGCATAAGCCTCCAGATAAAAAGCCGCCACCTTCGGAAAACCTTAGGTGGCGGAAGCTGCCATAGTCGTAAAAATGGGCTTATATTTGTCAGCTTTCCAGTCTCCCTTCAAATTGACTAAGCCTAACAAGAACGAGAATGTATCGTTTTTATTAAAGCCAAACTTATGCCAAGTTTTTAGAAATAGTAACTTATTGATTTTTATAGGAATGGTATTTTCAGCGATTTCTGTGAGCATGAGGCGTGCTCAAATGTAGTGCATAGCGCACTAATTTGAGAATTGGGAAATGGGGCTATTGCCTGATTAATCAAAGATTAATACAGGTTCTCCGTTAAACTCCGTTTTTTGAACTCGAGTTTTGAATACTCTAGAAAGCTCACTCGGCTCGAATACCTGACCTACGGAGCCTACTTGCTGAATCACGCCTTTATCCAACAACAAAGCCTTATCGGCATGTTTAAGTGTGCGATTGAGGTCATGATTAGACATCACCACAGTGATTCCCATAGCAGCGACTTTGCGAATCAGTTTATACAGTAGGGCTTCCTGACCAATATCCAGCGGCGCAGCAGGCTCATCCAATATAAGGAGCTTCGCATAAGGATTTAGAGACGGCCAGATTTGCAGGCATATCGCGCATAACCTCACTCGCTGCCACTCGCCGCCAGACAACTGGTGAATCGAACGATGAAGCTTATCCTCTAGCTCAAGTACATCCACCAGCTCTTTAACGGCTAGCTCCACAGCTTCATCCAAGCCTTGGACGGAGCTTGGGAGTGACAAGGAAAGATATTGCGAAACCTCAAGATTGAAAGCGGGACGATCACTCTGGCTCAAGAATCCGCGATAACTTGCAAGGCTCTCAATAGAGCTACTTTTGACATCTAAATCAAAAATCGCGGCGTCACCCTCAAAGTCTAACAAGCCAGCGATCGCTGTCAGCAAGGTACTTTTACCACTACCATTTGGACCAACGACATGAAGTACTTCACCTTTGTCGACAGAGAACGAAAGCGGCAATAAACGTGAGCCAACCGATAAGCTATTAACGTGAATCATGATGTTTCACCAGCATCCAGATAAAGACAGGAGCCCCAATGGTAGTAGTGACCACTCCAAGTGGTAGCTCAGCAGATTCTAGGGCGACTCGAGCAATAATGTCGGCAAACACCAACAGCATCGCACCGGACAATGCGGAGATAGGCAGCAAATAACGATTCTCACTACCCAATGCAAGCCTGAGAAGATGAGGAACGATCAAGCCAATGAATCCAATCACACCACCAAGTGCAACTGCGCCGCCTACAAGAATCGAAACGGCTAAGATTAACTTCCAGCGGACCGCTTCTACGTCCAAACCGAGCTGTTTGGCATGCAACTCCCCCATCATTAGCTTGTCTAGTGTCTTACCTTTCATGCATAGCCAAACAAGCACAGGGACAAGAGTCAGCGTCAATACGTGATGATACCAGCTTGCACCACCAATGCTGCCCATTAGCCAATACATTAACTGCCTTAAGCTAAGATCGTCGCTGAAATAGAATGCCCAGGTGACAATAGCGCCTGTCAAAATGCCTAACGCCACCCCAACTAACAAGAGTCTAGTAGTAGTTAAACGCATGATTTTCGCCATTGAAACAAGCAACAGAGTAAACACCAATGCGCCAATGACCGCGGCGATCATAAACCCGATGGGTGTTGCAAGCGCGGGAAGGAAAAACAACACAATAACCATCATGACACTGGCGCCACCAGAAATACCAAGCACACCGGGCTCTGCCAGAACATTGCCAAGCAAAACTTGCAGCACGGCACCAGAAACGGCCAGTGAGGCTCCTATGGCAATCGCGGCAAGCAACCTTGGTAAACGAAGTTGAGTAATCAGCTGCTGTTGAAGACTCGACAGCTCAGAAAAAGGAGAAATAAAGACTTCACCAACCATCAGATGCGTCGCTGAGAAAAGAACAAGCGCAGATAGGATCACGATAAAGTAGCGCTTCCAGCGTTGATGCCTACGGCTTAATAATTCACTCAGTTCCATGCAGCTTAGATTGGCCTTAAACGGCTAAAGTTATAGGTACAATAAAATAATGGCTTAACGATACCGTTAAGCCATTAAAATAGAAAGCTTCTCAGATGAGTTTAGGCCGTAAACGCTTTAATCGTAGACAAGTTGACCTTCTTCGTAACGCGTTTTCACCGGGCACACCATGAGTGCTGCACGCTGGCCAACTGCCACATGACGGTTAGGGAACACAACCGCTTCTCCCTCATTTTTCGCCATGAGCGGTTTGTCACCATCATGACCAAACACTTCACCGTGCTTAAACGAGGTAAAGTTTTCAACGTCGTCATCAAACATGAAATCAAAGTCATCATGCAAACGCACGATAGTCCGACTGACACGGTACATTACAGGGGCACGCGGCAAATGCTCAGCTTCGCTGGAAGCAATCAAATCTCGCATTGCCAAATCAAAGGCGACCAGTTTATCGAGATCATTTTCTCCAATACGAGCCACTCGTCCCAACTCAACTGTCAACGCCTGCGCTGCAAAGTTTTCGGCACTGAACCAGCTAAATGTGCTGGAAGGCGCGTTAGAGAACATCACCGCATCGATATGACCACTCGCGACAAACTCCATCAACGCTTTACTGCGTACCGGGTGGCGCGTTTTCGGGCTCACGACAAAGGTGTAGTGTTTGGACAAACGGATCGCACAGTGTAGATCTAGGTGCCAGCGTTTATCAGATGGCGTGTCTTGATAAAAATCAGCAACAATACGTTTCAGGTTCTGCGCAATGGCCAGCTCTTTCGTTGGCTCATATTCTTTATCATCGAACAAACGGTTAAGGTTCATTTCAAGGAAGCGGGTATGAGCGTTCGTTGACTCAGGGTGAGCAATGATAAACAACAAACGTTCTGTCACCGGCTGGAAGCCAGACTGGATATCAGAAATGATTTTATCCACTAACTCCATAGGTGCGGTTTCATTACCATGAACACCACAGGAAAGAATGATGTGTTTGCTGTTTTCGTCCAACGTTGATGGGATGACTTCCAGAACTCCGCGTTCATGAAGCTTGAACACAGTGCCGTTCGCAACAGTAATTTCCCCTGCTGGCATCTCTTGTTCTAAGTTCAGGCTGTCAAAAAGAAAAGATTGGCGAAAGAGGTTTTTCGTCATGCGCTACTCCTTTATTGCACAGCGGGTATGTTAATGAATTGTTCAGGCAATTTATGTAGCCACGATCTCACTTATCAAGAGAAAACCCGTGCTTCATCGTAAAAAACTCAATTGCCACGCCCGATACCATTTTCCGTTCGGGATAGAATGCTTTCGCTGTACATAAAACAACCGGGCAGACTCCCTGCCCGGCTTGCTGATTATCATATCATATTTGTGGTGAATTTATTCTTGATCCAACAGAGATTCAAACTCATCAATCTTGGTTTTCACCATATCGACGCTTTGTTGCCAAAATGCTTCACTATCCAAAGCCATACCTAAGTGCTTCTGAACCACATCTTCAGCCATCATCGAACCAGTATCGCGCAGAAGGTTAACGTAATCTGAATAGAAACTCTCACCTTTCGCTTCACGTTGTGCATACACGCCTTTGCTAAACAGGTAACCAAATAAATACGGATAGTTGTAGAAACTGACTTCCGAGATAGAGAAATGCAGTTTACTTGCCCAGAAATAAGGATCCGCTTCCGTCATTGATTCGCCGTACCACTCTTTCCAAGTTTGGCTCATCAAGTCACACAATTGCTCAGCGCTGAGCTCACCTGACATCCGCTGCTGATAGAATTCTTTTTCAAATTCGAAACGAACAGGAATATTAATCATCAAGGCATAACAACTAGAGAGCTCTTCCCACAGCATCTCGAGTTTTTCTTCACGGCTCTGTACTTGTTCAAGCAGATAATCACGCACAATATTCTCTGCAAAGATAGACGCCGTTTCTGCTAGCGTCATTGGGTAGCGTGTCTGGCACAGCGGCATATCTCGCATCACCCAGTTATGAAAAGCGTGCCCTAGCTCGTGAGCGAGAGTCAGTAGATCCGAACGACTTCCACCCCAAGTCATAAAGACCAATGGTGAGCGTGTAGCTGCAAACTTAGTGCAATAAGCCCCAAGTCTTCTGCTGGCAGAAGGCGCGGCATCAATCCATCCATTTTCCATCATCATGGCGACAAATTCCGCCATTTCACCATCCACCTGTGCAAAGGCCTTAGTAATGATGTCAATGCCCTCGTCAAAGCTATAGACCTTAGGCTCGCCGTCAGTCAGGCTAGGCATACCTGCTAAGTGGTTCCAAGGTTTCATCTCATTCAGGCCATGAACCCGAGCCATGAGTAGGCCAGCTTTTTGCCCCACATGACGATTGTCTTTTGCGACTTGCATCATCGCGCTCAGCGTATCTGCTTGAATACGGCTGTCGTAGAGACTGGTATCAAGAAAGTGAACGTCTTTAAGGTGAGAGCGTTTTTGATTTTCTGTATGACGCCAACCAGCTAACGCATTTAGAATCCCAGCAAAGCTTTCCTGATGGGTCTGCATCGCTTCTTGAATGCCACGCCAAGCGGGCTCTTGATTGTCGAAATCTGTGCCATACAAAATACTGGCAGCCTGGGAGAAACCAATACGGCTCTCTTCCCCTTCTTTCAGTTCCACCTGAAGTGCGCCTGTGATATTGTCGTACATTCGTCCCCAAGCATCGCGGCCATCCACCTGCATGGCTGACAATAACTGCTCTTCAGCGACACTGAGCTTAGTATCTGCCTGCTTTCGTGTGCATTCGATCTGGAATGCCTGACCAAATACATCGCCGTTTTCATGGTTCAAAACTTCAGAGATAAATTCTTGAGGCGCATTGGTTAGAGTGTCTTCATAAGGGGTAAATGCTTGCGATAACTCTGAGCTCAATTTGGCAACGCGGCCAATCATGGCTTTAGCATCACTGTTCATCGCATCAACAGACGCGTGACAGCTTGCAAAGGTATTGATCGTCGCAAGCAGTTTTCCTGCGGCTTCGCTGGTCAATATTGCGTTTTGCATTACCGTGACCGAACTGCGCTGATCGACGTTTAGTCCCAATACCTGAATGCATTGCTGAACCAGCGCTACATCTTGCTCAATTTTACTATCGTCCAATCCTTGGTAAGCAATAGACAAATTCCAGCTTGGTGTCGTCATGTTTTAATCCTTTATGTGAAGTGGTGTGCCAATAGAACACACTCGCTGATATAGACTGTCCGCTTTGGTAAGTTGAATATGAGTTAGGCTCTGATTGCCTATCTGTAAAACGGAGTAAAGTGCGGGGTTTCGCCAGTCTAAATTTAATAATGAAGCCAATATCATACGTATGGTACCACCATGGCAGATGATTAATGTGTCCTCTTCGACACTCTCTACCAGTGAGCCCCATTGCCTGCTAACGCGCTGATGAAACGCTTGCAGTGTTTCAGCTTGCGGTAACTCGACCGCCGCAGGGTCATTCCAAAATCGTTCGAGTAGTGGCCACTCTGATTTGATAGAATCAAATGGCTTTCCATCAACCTCACCAAAATCCATTTCTCTAAGATCATCTTCAATCGATAAAGAAAGCTGGGGGGTCGTTGCAGCCAGTAAATCAGCTAAATCAGCACAACGGCGAAGAGGTGAAGTGATAATATGTTCAAAACTGATTGAAGCCTCTAACAAACTTTGGCAAATCGCTTGCTGTGTGCTGTGAGCGACTAAGACATTGCTCGCTCCGTTGAGCGCCGGTTCGCCTAACGTTTTTCCATGTCGCAATAGGTAAATATTAACTGTCTTCACGCGACTTCTCTTTCAGCACCATAGGCAACCCCGCCGCAACAAACGTTACTTTATCTGCTACCTTCGCGATGGCTTGATTCATCCAACCCGCATGATCAACGAATAGGCGAGTGACTTCTCCCATTGGAATCACGCCTAACCCTACTTCGTTAGAAACAACCACTAGATTAGCTTCACTGGCAGCCAGCGTTTTTACCAAACGCCCCACCCTGTCAGATATCTGGTGTAGCTCAATAGGTTGGCCTTGATTGTAAATGACGTTATTTATCCAAAGAGTTAAACAATCAATCAACACGATATCTTGAGATGTAAAGCCTTCGATCTGCTCTTCGAGAGCATTCGGGCACTCATGCTCTACCCACCCGCTGCCTCTGCTGATTTTATGATGAGCAATTCTTACCGCCATTTCATCATCAAAAGCCGTTGCAGTCGCAACATAGTGACGTGTGTAAACAGAGTGGCTCTCAACGACCAGTGATTCTGCAAAACTGGATTTTCCTGATCGAGCTCCGCCCAATATCAGATGTACACTCATTCACTCACCTTAAAGACCAGCCAAGAACAATCATGTAAATCAGCAGTTCCATAATTTGCTGAGCGCCGCCTAAGCAATCCCCCGTAAAACCACCTATTCGTTTCATCAACCAGTGTTTAAACATAATACGGAAAATAACGGTTATACCGACGATCACAGCGACCAATTCAAAATCAAACCACAATAAAGGTACCAACGCCGATACTGCCAGTATGGCTAGCTCACTTTTAGATTGTTGATTCGCAAGTGGCTTACTTTTGCTGGCATCAGGGTCACTCACATAAGGCATGTCATAAATGAGCGATGCAGCCACGGCGCGGCTTAGCGTGTAAGCAGCAACGATAACCAATAAAACATTCGTCAATGATGCAAGCTCAGTTAGCAGGACATACTTACCCAGTAACGCCATCACCAGCGCGCTAGCACCATAAGTACCAATACGGCTGTCTTTCATAATGGTTAAACGCTTTTCCAGCGTCATCCCACCACCAATGCCATCTGCCATGTCCGTCAGACCATCTTCATGAAACGCGCCAGTAAGCAATAAACTGAACACCATCATGACAACAACCGCCACATTAGGGCCCAATACACTTTCAGCCAACCAATACACGGCCGCACATAATGCGCCTAAACACAGACCGACTAACGCGAAATAGCGGCCCGCTTGATTCATGCGTGATTCAGAATAAGGCGTAGACGGAGGTATTGGTAGGCGAGAAAAAAAGCCCAAAGCCAGCCAGAACAATTCAAGTTGATACTTGAGGGTACTGATCACACTGTCACTCCAGCATCTTCAAAACTTGCCATTGAGTTGTAAAACTCAGCTGCTGCACGAACCAAAGGGACAGCAAGCGCTGCGCCCGTGCCTTCACCAAGGCGCATTGACAAATCCAACAAAGGTTTGGCGCCTAATTCTTCAAGCAGAAGTTGGTGCGCCAACTCCTCTGACTTATGGGCAAAGATCATAAATTCGCGACATTCAGGTTGAATCAAACTCGCGGCATAAGCGGCCGTTGTGACAATAAAACCGTCAACAATAACCGGCGTCTTGGTTTCACAGGCAGCTAGGAAGGCCCCAACCATCTGAACGATTTCAAAACCGCCCACTTCGGATAGAACTTGGTAAACATCCAAACCTTGGCATCGTGAGACTCCTTTATCGACTAGAGCCATCTTTTTCGCTAACTGTTCAGGAGTAATTCCTGTGCCTAGACCAACACATGACTGGGCATCCTGACCTGTCAAAGCTGCAACTATGGCAGCGGCACTTGAGGTATTCCCAATCCCCATTTCACCAAACATGAAAAGGTTGCAGCCTTCATTGACCGTTCGCTTAACCAGCTCGCGACCAAACTCAATACCCTGTTGGACTTGCTCACTAGACATTGCCGCTTCATTGGCAAAGTTTGCCGTTCTGTCACCCAGCCTTTGCACTACAAAGTTAGGCGCTGCCGCCTCTACAGGAATCAATATTCCCGTATCAACCACTTTAAGCTCAATCTGGTTTATCCGACAAAAACAATTGATTGCCGCCCCACCAGCAAGAAAATTTAACACCATTTGTTGAGTCACTGCACTTGGCGCGATGCTAACACCTTCGTCCGCAATGCCATGGTCACCAGCAAAGACGATTGCTGTAGGCTTTACAATGCTCACATTAGTGACGGCGTCACCTTTTAAATTACTCTGAATCAGTGCGAGCTGGTGGGCAAGTGACTCTAACTGCCCAAGAGCACCCAGTGGTTTAGTTTTTTGATTGATTCGATGCCAAATAGCATCTGAATAAGATTGATCTAACATACAGCTTTATTTCGGTCTGGCGACAGTAAAGGTTTGGTCTAGATTGGCGTATTGGCTGCCACCTAAACGAGAAAGAGGATTCACTTTTAGTGCATCAACAACTAAACGTTCTTGGTTATCTCCAATCACTTCCGGCGCAATGTATATGTCTTCAATTTGAGCAAAGATTAGGCTTTGAGGTGTTTCCCCAATTTCTTTAACTTCAAACAGCTTGCACCCGAAAGCAATTGGGCAATCTTTGATTCGGGGTAATTCAAACCCTTCAAAATCGATGAGCTCTAGAGCAGCTAAAGCGACTTCAGATTCTCCGTGCGGCAATGTTGCCGAAGTCTGCGTCACTTGTTCCGCCAAGTCAGCATTCGCGATATGCACCACCATTCGACCTGTCTCAAGAACATTACGGGTTGTGTCTTTGATTTCTCCGGTCGGTTTCTTACCTACAGAGAACATCAACAGAGGCGGATTACTAGAGACAGGCGTGAAGTAGGAAAATGGAGCCAAGTTGTAATCAGTTTCACCAGACTCCGTCAAAACCCACGCTATTGGCCTTGGAATAACAGTTTGAGTCATTAAGTGGTATATCTGAGTGGGAGCGAGAGTGCTAGCGTCGATATTCATCTTGTTCATCCTTTTCGTATCGCGAGTCCCCTGTGAACCTCAGAGTGTAACGTGAAATCAGCCAGTTAACACCCCTATCAATCGGCGGAAAAAGACTATTCTCGTGTCATTTTTGCAATCAAATTGATACCAAAAATGAAACTTTTTCCATTTATCACCTATCTTATTAAATGGGTACAACCTAATCGAACGCTAACTTATTGAATTGTAACAACCTGAATTTTAGACGGCATAAAGACTGCATTAGATATTGCCGTAATGAGGTTAACCCAACTTTGATAGTGCAAGGAGGTTTGTATGTTTGCCAATCAAAAATCAAAGAAACAGAAGCAACACAAGTCGAATCAAAAGACTCAAAAACGAGTCCCTCTCTCTCTTACTTGACCACTCCACCATCAGAATTGGCCTCGTTAAACGGGGCCAAACGTAATCCAATTTTACTCGCAACCTAAAAGATTGATCACAGACTTTCTGTGTTTGTTGTTAGATGCTCTGATCGTCACGATTAGCTAAAGGTAAGAAATTTGTCTGAGTCTAGAGATCTGGTCGTTATGGTCGCCGGAGCAACGGGGTTAATAGGAACCGAGCTCATCAAGCAAATGTTAGAAGAAGATCCTGTCACACGTATCTATGCGCTTAGCCGACGTGAACTCCCTTTTTTCCACCCAAAGTTAGAAGTCCTTCAAAACAAGCAGCTTCAAGTTCAGGAGTGGGACGCAGATAAGCCTTCACCTAAATATGGATTCATCTGCCTAGGCACAACCATTAAACAGGCAGGCTCCAAGCAAGGACTAGAGCGTGTTGATTATGAACTGGTGTGTGATGTCGCCCAGACAATGAAAGTACTTGGTGTCACTCATCTGGCTGTCGTTTCAAGTTACGGTGCCTCTGTACGTTCTCTTTCCCACTACCTTCGCTGTAAAGGGAAGATGGAAATGGCGATTGAACGTTTGGGTTTTGAACATATCACCTTCGTTAGACCAGGCCCTTTAGTGGGTTTAAGAGACACACCGCGCACTGACGAAGCCATCGTACAAGTCGTCCTAAAATCTTTGCGCCCTCTGATGTTTGGCAAACTCGCAAAACTCATACCGATCCAGGCAAGCGAAGTAGCGAAAGCAATGCAATATGGAATTCTTACAAATGCTGATCGAAAGCTTCAGACATTGGACAGTATTCAGATGCGAAACTTGATTAATAAATATCAATAATTCGACGGTTTCTGCTGACTTTTGAGCAAATTAGACTCAGCTCGCATCTTTTAATAACTTAAATACATATCAAATATCTTTTTTTCATTTCAATCATACATTTCAAATCATTATCGTTTGTTACAGAATTTAATCCTGTAATTAATTTACTCAATAAATACGTTACAAACACTCAATAAGGACTATCAATTATGTCAGTAGCGGCTATCGCTTCATTAGTGGCATTTGTCGGCATTCTTTTCTTCCTCTACGGACAGCAACGAAAAGAGAATACGCTATCCCGACTCGTACTATTGGGCTTGGTACTCGGCAGCTCATTTGGTCTAGTACTGCAGCTTGTTTTTGGCGAAGGTAACCCTGTCATCGCTCAAACCTTAGAATGGGTTAACGTCGTTGGCCGTGGCTATGTTGGCCTGCTTAAAATGGTCATCATGCCACTCGTTCTTGTTTCTATGATCGCAGCCGTCGTCAAGCTTGAGAAAGGCGGTTCACTGGGCAAGATTTCAGGCCTCACCATTTCTGTGCTACTCGCTACTACAGCGATTTCAGCAATTGTGGGCATTGTAATTACCCAAGCGTTTGGCCTATCAGCAGAAGGGCTGACAGAGGGCGCGCGTGAAACTGCTCGTATCGCAGTGCTAGAAGATCGCGTAGGTACTGTCGCTGATCTCACTATTCCACAGATGCTGGTAAGCTTTATCCCTACCAACCCATTCGCTGATCTGACAGGTTCTCGTTCTACTTCCATTATTGCTGTCGTGATCTTTGGTGTCCTGACTGGTATTGCTGCACGTAAGGTGATGGCGGAAAAGGAAGAGTTGGAAGCGCCAATTCGCACTTTTGTTGAAGCAACTCAATCTGTTGTGATGCGACTAGTGAAAATGATTATGGCGCTCACGCCATATGGTATTGCGGCGTTGATGGCGAAAGTTGTCGCGACATCCAGTGCAGGTGACATCCTGAATCTATTGGGCTTTATCGTTGCCTCTTACGTTGCAATCGCCCTAATGTTTGTTGTTCACGGTATTTTGGTGTCATTCGTTGGTGTGAGCCCGAAAGAATACTTCCAGAAGATTTGGCCAGTACTGACATTTGCATTTACCTCACGCAGCTCAGCCGCAACTATCCCACTTAACGTGGAAGCGCAAATCAATAAGCTACGCGTGCCACCTGCAATTGCGAACCTTTCAGCGTCATTTGGTGCAACCATAGGACAAAATGGCTGTGCGGGTATCTACCCTGCAATGTTAGCCGTAATGGTTGCCCCAACAGTGGGTATCGACCCAATGGATATCAACTTCATCCTATCCCTAGTCGCAATTATCGTAGTAAGCTCATTCGGTATCGCAGGCGTGGGTGGCGGTGCGACTTTCGCTGCGCTAATCGTGCTTCCAGCAATGGGGTTACCAGTAACCATCGCTGCGCTGCTTATTTCAATCGAACCTCTGATCGATATGGCGCGAACCGCGCTCAACGTCTCTGGCGCTATGACGGCTGGCACCATAACCAGTCGTATCCTTGGCGATAAAGTCTCAGACGAAGAGCTTGAAGCTCAACAAGCCTAAAATGACCAAGCCCTGAGTGAACAGCTCGGGGCTTTTTCTATCCGCACAAATTTCTAGCAATCAAGCGCTTCCCGTTTGCCTTGTCTCGGTCTCAATGGTCTAATACCCGAGTGAATTTCAAAGACTTGGTAAAGAGATAATGCAACAAGCGCATCAACCTACGTTTTTCTTTTTTGATTATGAAACGTGGGGAACCAGCCCAGCAAAAGACAGACCGTCCCAGTTTGCGGGTGTACGCACCGACATGGATTTTAATATCATCGGTGAGCCTCTTGTTATCTACTGCCAACCGCCTTCAGATTATCTTCCATCACCCGAAGCCGCGCTTATCACTGGTATCACACCTCAGACGGCGGCAAGTAAAGGGTTACCTGAGCCGGAATTTATTGCTAAAATTCATGAGCAGTTGTCCACGCCAAACACCATCAACTTGGGTTACAACAGCATTCGATTTGATGACGAAGTAACGCGATACACCTGCTATCGAAATTTCATCGATCCATATGCATGGAGCTGGCAAAACGGCAACTCTCGCTGGGATTTACTTGATGTCATGCGTGCCTGTCACGCCCTTCGCCCAGAAGGCATTAATTGGCCAGAGAATGACGAAGGTTTTATCAGCTTTAAGCTAGAGCACTTGTCCGTTGCCAATGGCATTGAACACGAGAATGCACATGATGCGATGGCTGACGTTATAGCAACGATTGAAATGGCTAAAAAGGTAAAAGCCGCTCAGCCTAAGCTCTTTGATTATTTCCTTAGCATGCGCCACAAGCGCAAACTGAACGAACTCGTCGATATCGTGAATATGACACCGCTTATGCACGTATCGGGTATGCTGGGGCGCGAATGCAATTACACTAGCTGGGTGGTTCCGGTCGCTTGGCATCCAACCAACCAGAATGCGGTGATTGTTGTCGATTTAGCGAAAGACCCTCAGCCGTTGTTGGATTTAGATGTAGAACAACTTAATGAGCGTCTCTACACCAAACATTCTGAACTTGGCCCAGACGAACTGCCTGTACCAATCAAACTTGTCCATCTCAACAAGTGCCCTATTTTAGCTCCAGCCAAAACATTAACTGCTGAGAATGCAGCTAACATAGGCATTGACAGAGAAAAATGCTTACAAAACCTTGAGCGACTAAGACAGCACCCTGAGATTAGAGAAAAACTCAATTCGCTATACAGCATCGAGAGAGAATACGAAAAGAACGATGATGTTGATACTATGCTTTACGATGGTTTCTTTTCTCCTGCGGCAAAGCAATCAATGGATATCATACGAGAAACTGAACCCAAGAATCTTTCCGCCCTTGATATCTCATTCAGTGACGACAGAATTGCTCCGCTTCTATTCCGCTATCGCGCCAGACATTTTCCGTGGACATTGGATGAGAGTGAACAGCAAAAATGGGCAGCACACAGCCGCGAATACTTCGAAAGTCGAATAGAAGACTACATGTTGAATTTGGAAAACTTAGTTCACGAGCATGAGAGTGACGAAAAAAAGATAGCTATCTTAAAATCTGTTTACCAATACGTTCAAAAGCTAGTATCTTAACAACTTATTGCCTGCACCCTATAAAACTCAGGCCTCATCAAACAATAAAAAACACTACGTTGATCGAGGCCAGTGAGCAAACTGAACCCACGGTTCAGGGCTTACACATACGCAAAAGTTGATAAAATTTGGACGACACTACCTATGGCGAAAACCTTGCTTAAATACGTCGTATCTATGGGGCTGATTTTCCTCTGCCTCATGGCAGGCATTAACATTCAAAACCTTCTAGATATATCTATTCCGGGTAGCATTATCGGCATGCTTATCCTATTCGCTCTGCTTGCAAGTGGCTTAGTACCTGTAGAATGGGTACGCCCAAGTGCCACTCTGTTTATTCGCTATATGGTGCTGCTCTTTGTTCCGATCAGCGTTGGGCTTATGGAACACTTCGATCTGCTATATAACAATGCCCTACCAATCCTCGCTAGTGCCGTCGGTGGCACATTCATTGTACTAGTCTTGTTAGGGCTGATGTTGGATAGAATGTTGAAGCGAGGTGAGCAATAATGTGGCTGCTGGTAACGATTATCGTATTTCTCTCTGCACGCTGGCTTTGCCAGAAGATCAGCAGCCCTTTTATGAACCCTCTGTTAATCAGTTTAGCAGTGATGATTCCGCTACTTACGCACCTCAAGGTTCCGTTCGAAACTTATTACAATGACAATGAATGGATTAACTTTCTACTGCAACCCGCCGTGGTTGCGCTCGCTTACCCTTTGTATGAGCAACTTCCACAAATAAGAGCTAACTGGCGAATCATTATGCTGGCGTGTGGTGTCGGTAGTGTCATGTCGATGCTGACAGCCACGGTTATCGCCTCATATATGCAAACAGATCTCTCCTTAATCGCTAGTCTACTAGGTAAATCTGTCACGACTCCGATTGCGATGGAAGTGTCCAGCCACCTAGGTGGAGAACCTGCCATTGCGGCTATCCTAGTTTTACTGGTTGGTCTGTTTGGCGCCATCTTGGCTTATCCAATTTACAACTTACTTAACATCACACATCCTATTGCAAAAGGGCTGACCATGGGCACAGTTTCTCATGCTCTAGGAACCGCGACTTGCGCAGAAAAAGATGCTCAAGATGCCGCTTTCAGCTCTTTGGCACTTGTAGTCTGTGGGGTGATTACCTCAATCCTTGCCCCTTCATTCTTTGCACTGGCTGTCTGGCTTGCTACATAAGATCCTTTGCGTCGGGTTGCTTATCTCCGCATTCCGACGCACATCACTCTATTGAATGCTGCAATCGTTATCATGTGTGAGCTCACTCTAATTGTGAAACGACAAATCTCATTACACTGAATTATGTGACAAACATCTCAGCAAAGTTCTCTGTGTTACATAAAATGAAATACCAGTATCAGGGTAAGCCACTCTAAACAGGTAACTCAGGCAGACCCGAAGATATCTACTATTGCTTAAACAAGGATCCAATATGAGAAGCCGCATTGAACAAGCGCTGTCTGAAGCGCCAGCTAAAGTCGCAGAGTTTCTTTCTCCTATTTTGTTAGCGGACGATTTTGACGCAACGCTCTCTCCAGCACAATTTGCAGAGCTATTAACCATTTCAGGATTGGAAGATGATGAGCTACGTGTAGCCCTGCTTCCTTTTGCAGCAGCTTACTCTTATGCGCCTATCTCGAAATTCTACGTGGGTGCCATTGTTCGCGGACTCACCGGGCGTCTTTACTTTGGAGCAAACGTAGAGATCTTAGGCGCTCAACTTGGCCAGACGGTACATGCAGAACAATCAGCAATCAGCCATGCTTGGATGAAGGGCGAGCAAGGCATCTCAGATATCACAATCAACTTCAGCCCTTGTGGCCACTGTCGTCAGTTTATGAACGAACTAACGACCGCAGACGAGTTGGTGGTACAACTACCTCAACGTGATGAGAAAACGCTGCAAGAATATCTACCAGAATCCTTTGGTCCATCGGATCTTGGTATCAAATCTGGCTTAATGGCATCCATCGATCATGGCAAAAAGTGTGAAGAGTCCGATGAGATGGTATTGAAAGCACTCAATGCGCTTAATAAGAGCCATGCCCCGTATACTCACAACTTGAGTGGTGTAAGCATTAAGCTAAAAAATGGCAAAGTATACCAAGGCGCTTATGCTGAAAACGCAGCATTCAACCCTAGCCTTCCACCTTTACAGGTTGCACTTATCCAGCTCTTGCTTGATGGTGGATCATTTGATGATATTGAAACAACAGCACTTGTAGAAATGTCTGAAGGTACGATTAGTCACCTTGCAGATACGCAGTCTACTCTGGAAGCAATTAACCCAGATATTCCTGTTGCATATCTAGCCATCTAATCGGGTAAATGAAAAAAGGCGCTGTAAATAGCGCCTTTTTTGTACATTTAAAAAATCAAACATCAAAAAAAGGGGTGGGATCGACCTCAAGGTTACATGGTGCAATCGCTTTTTCGATTTTATATTGGCTATTTTTAATATCGACAAAGCTGACGTCGACAAAGCGCTTATATTTACGCGAATAAAAACACTTCACTTCAGGTTTTAAGGGCTCATCGGCATTCGATGTCCATACAATACCTACTCTTCCATCATTTAGCTCGACCAATGCCCCAACAGGATAAACACCAATACAGTTGATGAACTTATAAACCAAGTCTCGATCGAGGTGAAACGGCGTTAGGCTCAATATTATCTTAAACGCCTCTGCTGAACTCATGCCTTTTTTATAACAACGGTCCGCCGTCAATGCATCGTAAATATCAACAATGCAACTCATTCGGCCATGGAGCGGAATTTCATCCCCTTTCAACCCTTTTGGATAACCATTCCCATCCAACTTTTCATGATGCATCAAGCAGACGTCTCGGCTAATGTCTCCCAATCCATCAACAGTAAAGATGATCTCTTCGGCAAACACCTGATGCAGCTTCATATGATCAAACTCTTCAGGAGTGAGTTTACCTGGCTTATGGAGGACTTTATCATCGACTTTTATTTTGCCGACATCATGAATGATGCCACCAATCGCTAACTGCTTAAGCGTATCTTTTGGCAACTCAAGATGTTTACCAAACGTAACTAGTAAAGTTGCAACATTGACTGAATGCTCAAGCAGATACTCGTCTTTACTGCGAAGTGCAGAAACACAATGTAACGCATCCGAATCAATTAAGACTGCTTCAATAAGATCATCGGCCCAACCTTCTAAGTCATCGACATGAATCGACTTGTCATCAAATGTTTGGTTAAGAATCTTTTGAGCAAGGCCTTTAGCTTCACGGATAATCTTCGACGCTTTCTTCTGCTTGGAAAAGCGGCTCATAGATTTGCGTTTTACTGGAGTGGCAGACACGTCTTCTTCAGGTGGTTCCTCTTCCACTACAGGTTTGAAAACACTCCCTTTCGCGGAGAGGCTTTGGTCCACCCACGCAAATTTGATCCCATTTTTAACAAGTTGCTGAATAGCCTGCTGGGAGGAAACCCTACCTGCATTGGCTAAATTGACGCGTTTGTTATCTTCGATTGCGGTAACAAACATCCCAACCATTAACGTATCAATCGGAACCTTTATTGAGTTGCTTGGATCGTACTTCATCTATGGACTATGGCTGCTATTGTTATTTCTATAGTTTTAATGAATTATAAGCTCAAACTCATCACTTTACTTAAGCATTTGCTCTATTGATACGTCACATATTTAAGAATTTTTATGATACGTGGCAAGCAGGTTGTCTTAGATGCCCTTATTCCCCCAGTACACTCTTAAACAAAGACGAAATCATCGCTCACAAAACTAATTGTCCAGATTGTGTACTAGAGCAGATTTTGAGTTGCTAGACTAAAACCACCCACTCGACGCAAACGTTTGCTTTTTGCGTTTATATCCGTATGATTCGTGTCAACTTCATATCCGCTTATTTAAAAAGGTTATCTATGTTTGGTACTGCAACTCGTAAGAACGCGACCCGTGTTTTACTGCTCGGCTCCGGAGAACTAGGGAAAGAAGTCGCTATAGAATGTCAACGCCTAGGCTTGGAAGTCATCGCTTGCGACCGATATGAAAACGCACCAGCCATGCAGGTTGCACACCGAAGCTACACATTGGATATGCTTGATGGTGAAGCACTAGAGCAGATCATCGCCAAAGAACAACCTGATTACGTAGTGCCTGAAATCGAAGCCATCGCCACAGACAAGCTTGTTGAGCTTGAAGCTAATGGGCTCAATGTTGTGCCAACAGCCAATGCAACTCGCCTAACAATGAATCGCGAAGGCATTCGTCGACTGGCGGCAGAAGATCTTGGCCTCACCACCTCTCCTTACCACTTTGCAAGCACCTATGAGGAGTTCACTCAAGCCATCGAATCCGTTGGCATCCCATGCGTATGTAAACCAATTATGAGTTCTTCTGGCAAAGGCCAAAGCGTTATTAAGTCAGTAACAGATGTAGAGACAGCGTGGCAGTATGCCCAAGAAGGTGGCCGCACTGGTGCTGGACGCGTCATTGTTGAAGGTTTTATCGATTTTGATTACGAAATTACCTTACTGACAGTCAAAGCTGTGGATGGTATCCACTTCTGCGCTCCGATTGGACATCGCCAAGAAGACGGTGATTATCGCGAGTCATGGCAACCTCAAGCGATGTCCGATGCGGCGCTATCTGCCGCCCAAGACGCCGCCGGCAAGGTTGTAAACGCATTGGGAGGCCGTGGTATCTTCGGCGTAGAACTATTCGTTAAGGGCGACACCGTTATTTTCAATGAAGTCTCCCCTCGCCCGCATGATACCGGATTGGTCACTCTCATGTCTCAAGACAGTTCTGAATTCGCACTTCATGTACGCGCATTCACTGGCCTACCTATTTCAGGTATCACCCAGTACGGACCTACCGCTTCAGCTGTGATTTTAGGGCAAGGCCAATCCGATAACCTTCAGTTTGAAGGAATGGCAGATGCTCTAGCAACACCACAAACTCAGCTACGTTTATTTGGAAAACCTGATATCAATGGCCGCAGACGCCTAGGAGTGAGTATCGCTCGTCGAGAGACCATTGAGCAGTCGATAGAAAGTGCCGTTGCCAGCGCAGATAAGATAAAAATCGTTTATTAAAACAAAAGCCCCTGAGCTTATTCAGGGGCTTTCATCATTAACTTTCAATCAAATACACTTCTTCGGCGAAGCTGGATAAACCTTTCTTCGCTATCTTAGGATGATTTTCATCTGCGTCATCACGATACAGTTTTGAAATTTTATATTCTGAAAACAGCTGACGAACTTCACTTTCGGTGACTGAGAACGGTGGACCCGCCATTTCAGCTTGGGGATAATCTAACGTAACTAACAGAATTCTTCCGCCCGGCTTCAGCAGCGATTTAACGCGTTGGACGTAATCTGCGCGCATTTCTTCCGGTAAAGCGACCAGAGCGGCACGGTCATACACAATCTCTACTGGCTGAACGGGTGCGGTAAAGATGTCGCCAGTGTAAATAGACAGCTCATCAAACTGGTACAATTCATGCTGGCCGTTTACAGGGATCACCGTAGGCGTATAAAAATGTTCAGAAAAAAATGAGCGCACCGCGATTTTGCTTAGCTCAACACCCTGAACGTCCTCGTGTTTGGTCGCTAGCCAAACAAGATCTTCTGTTTTGCCACATAGTGGGACAAACACTTTATCTTCTCTACTTGGCTTGGTTTCGGACCAATACTCAACCAGCAGCGGGTTTACGTCTTCTAAGTGAAAACCAATTTGGTTTGATGCCCATTTACTGTGCCAAAATTCTGGATCTTTCATTTCAATTCCCTACCTGACGTGACTGCTTCATAGCCTATACGAAAGCGTTTCTTAGTGGTATCCCTCAAGCTGTATAAACCGTTCAGATTAGGTTCAGGTAAGGTGTTTATACTTATTTACAACTTGAGAATGAACCATAAGGAAATCGGGCACTCAAACAAATTGAGAGTTAGTTCAAACAATTACACCATAGGGTAATTCCTACATTGTAATTCGCCAGCTAGCCCCCATATAGATATTAGAGATTGGTACGTTTTGGTTGTTGAGCCTTTTCTTACACCGTTTACACAAGACGCTACGAATCTAAGGAGAGTGAATGAGCCTATTTTTGCGAACTACGGCCCTGATGCTTTTAATGCTCAGCCGTGCGCCAGCTTTCGCCGCTATTCCAACAGCACCCGGTAGTGAGGAAAATCGTTCGACTAACCAGAACGAAGTCTGTTCCAAAGCATTCAAACACAACCTGAGTGGCCTGTATGGCATCCAATCCACACCAACAACTCCACTTCAACCCTACTCTGACTTCGACATTCTATACAGCAAAGCACACCAAGCTCAGGCTGAACTAGAAATGATCTGTAAGAGCACTGCAATGCTAACTTCAACAGACGCCCACTTTGCAGGTGTGAAATCTGCAGAGCGAGCAAAGCAAAAGATCGCCTATGAACTTGATGGTGATGCTGAGCGTATTACTGACCTTGCCCGTGCGACGATTGTTGCTGATGACATCGAGGGCTTGATGTCAGCTTACGAAGTGTTGAATCGTGAAACCACTGTGGTAAAAGTAAAAAACCGCTTTAAGAAACCCGGGGCTTCAGGCTATCGTGACCTAAATCTATTGGTCCAGCTTCCAAAGACCAACTTGATTGCTGAAGTCCAGCTACACCTTAAAGCCATTGCTGATGTAAAAAGTGGTCCAGAGCATGACTTGTACGAACGTATTCAGAAAATCGAACGTCAAGCGGCTTCAGAAAGCCGAGATATCAGTGAGTTTGAATTCGCCCAGATTAAGTCAATGCGAGCTCAGTCGAAAGCGCTTTACCAAGAAGCATGGCAGCCTTATATTACTACCCATCTAAGTGCCGCCTAGGCCTAACTAAATGCTAACAGCCCCTTCTAATGAAGGGGTTGTTTTTCAAGGAAGATGATGACCCCACAGCAGCAAGCGTATCTAAACGAATACCTCACCACACTCACACCTCAACAGCGGGAATCAATACCAGACACCATCGCTGAATATTTTTGTGCTGACGAGTTTAATGCCAACGAATGTGCAAGGTTGATTAATGAAGGTACAAAGCGAGCGTCTTGCAGCCTTAAACAAGGCTACGACATTGAGCAAGAGCCTCTTCCTCAGGTAGGTCGCATTACAGTGGTGCTTAACTGGCAGCAAGAGCCGGTTTGTATCATTCGCCTAACAGAAGTTTCTATCTGCCCTTTCGATCAAGTAACTGAAGAGTTTGCCCGCTCAGAAGGAGAAGGTGATCTGAGCTATGAATGGTGGCGTGACGCGCACATTAAATTCTTTACTCAGTACGCTGGTGAGATTGGCGCCAAATTCGATTTACAGTCCAAATTGGTACTAGAACGATTCGAAAAAGTGTATCCACTGTAAAGCTTACCCAGCCCGACTGCTGAGGGTTAGCCAGACGTCCATCAGCACATATCCGATCATAAATTCGGCACGCGATAAAATCATAAACTATCATTTTATCAGTGACATAAGAATAAGAAATGAATCTATGATCCTTTGCAGGCAGTTTTTCCTCTCTCTCATTCCTCTGGTAATCGTTAACGCTGCGTGGGCACAAATCGACTACGGACCTGTACAAAGCTATACACAATCGCCCTTCCATACCAACAGTTTGTCACCTCAGCTCCGCTCTGGATTCTCAATGGATGTAGACGATATCGAGGTCTATGGTACGGGTACCATTTCAAGTATTTGGGCCGTCACTCCAGACTACGAGTTAGACTACTACCAAAATCAAATCGCCGTTGGTGGGAAATGGCAATTCTCTTCAGAATGGCAACTAGAGCTTAGCTATCGCTGGAATTACGCTGGTAATAACCACCTAGATCGATTAACCATTGCGTTTCACGATTGGGTTGGCATTGACCAAAATGGCCGAGAGGATGTGGACAACGATCGCTTTGTGATCAATATGCCTGACTATGGCATAGAGTTGGAAGACTTCCGTGGAGAAAGCCTAAGTCACGCGATCACCAGTTACATGCAATACCAATTTATCAATAAAGAGCATCACGGGCTTTCAGTCGGGGCATCTCTTTACTACAACGACACCAAACATGGCATTTTCAGTTCTTCAGAATTCGAACAAGGTATTCAGCTAAACTACGGCTATCGCCGCGATAAACACTCTCTAGACACCCTACTTGCTATCACTTTTCGCAATACACCAACAGTATTCAAAGATATGCCCTATCGCTCTAGCACCTGGACAGTTGGAGCTAGTTATCGCTACCAGCTATTGGAAAGGCACCATCTTATTGGGCAAATCGCTTTTCATGAGGGCGTATCAGATGGGGAGGATGAATTTTCCAAGCCATCGACCGAATTCACCTTTGGCTATCGTTACCAGATGGAAAACTCAGCCATTGAATTGACTGCAGTGGAAAACATGTTTAACGCAGATAACAGCACCGATATCGCCTTTGGAATAGGATACCGGTACCGCTTTGGAGGTTCAGATAACCAAGCTTAAACTGAAAGCACTCGGCTAACCGCAGAGCTGATTTCAGCATCGCTGGCGTTAAGGCTCAGAGAGAAAGAAACGTACTGGTCACCTCGCATGCTAAGCGAACGGTCAACTTCCGCTAAACAATGCATAACACTGCCATCAAGTATGAATGACAACTCTATTTCTTTCTTGTTAATGAAGCCATTGTTGCGAAATTCTATCTCCTGATAGCAACCAGATTTAGATGAGAAGTTGCTGCCTCGCAAATGCCCTTTTTCCACATCTGCTTTGACCATTCCAAAGCCCGCTTGCTCTATAGCTGAAATCACTTTGGAAGCGACAGGCAGTGCTTTCACTTCAACGAAATCGCGATCTTTAGGGTCAATCGCGAAATCGATGTCTAGCGTGGTTTCTACCCATACGTGGCACTGATTCTTCATTGCATTCAGTGCCGTAATTGGGGTCTCATCATCTAGCTTTAATTCAAACGGAACCTGTTTATGTTCCTGAGGCTGAATGGTGAAAGGCTGAACCGCTTGAAGACTACCAATGGTGAAATTCTGATAGCTGGCACCGTTATCACTCTCCACTTTAACTTCAGTACAAAGCTTGAGATTAATGGCATCAATTTGCTGCTCAACATCGCCACCCTGAATATGAACCACGCCCTTCAGAGTTTCTCCCTGAAACACAGACATACTCTCAAGAACCGTATCCACTTTTGCAGCTCCAATTCCCAGTGACGCCTTTAACTTACCAAACATAAGGTTTCCTTTTACTTTCTATGTCGTTATTGTTTCTGATTAACATGCGCGGTTATCGAGTCGCAAGACATTTATCTGAATAATGTGTAAACCATCGGTTAGACTGCTTAATCCGCAACCAGAGTTGCAATTTCATGACAAATGAACCACCATTTGTATAGTCAAATACATAATTATTAAATCATCATGAGCCAATCGCCATTATATCTTCAAATAAAACAATATATTACTGACAAAATTGATTCCGGACATTGGCCTGTGGGTCATCGTATATCGACTGAACTTGAGCTAACAGAACAATTCAAGGTTAGCCGAATGACGGTAAATAAGGCGATTCGCGATTTGGTCGCCGAAGGAAAGCTTCAAAGACGACCTAGAGTAGGCACTTTTGTCTGCGCTCCCGATGATAAAGCGGAATCTCCATTACTGGATATCCAAAACATTGCTGAAGAAGTGAAATTACGGGGTAAAACATACTCTAGTAAGGTAATTAAACAAGCCTCGATGCTCGCCGATGAAACTGTAGCAATAAAGTTAGGGGTGATGTTGAACAGCCCGATTTTCTATAGTGAGATCATTCACTTTGAAGATAATTCGCCTATTCAATATGAGCTTCGCTGGGTAAACAGTGCCTACGCGCCTGACTATCTTGAACAAGACTTTACCCAAATCACCCCAAACCAGTACCTATCCGAAAATTGCCCACTAAGTGCTATCGAACATACCGTTGAAGCCATCGTTGCAGATGATGAGGTGCGTACTGCCTTGAGACTCGGGGCTAACGAACCTTGCCTGCTACTGAACAGAAGGACATGGAGCCAAGATAAACTAGTGAGTTCTGCATTGCTTTACCACCCGGGCACTCGCTACAAATTAAGCTCTAAAATATTACTCGGTTAAAGCATTTCATACTTTTTACTGATCACATTTTTGCAACAAGCCACTTGATCAATTGTTATACCTGAACAATTATTTGTATATACATTTGAACTTATGGACTCAATTACATGCTTGGAAGCGCTTCTTCATCCTTAAACATCGACAGCCAAGAATTGCTGCTAACCAATGCACGGCTGGTCTCTATGGTCGCTGGATCGCAAGGGTATTCCGTTTCTGAGCCAAGTAGCCTTCTTATTAAGGGTGGAAAGATCACGCAAATCGGTGGCTCCGAGCTTTCTTGCGCCAACTCTTATGATTGTAAAAACCAGTTGGTCACACCTGGGTTTGTTGATTGCCACACTCACCTAGTATATGCAGGCAATCGCGCCAATGAGTTTGAAATGCGTCTTAATGGTGTCCCATACCCAGAGATTGCCAAGCAAGGTGGCGGAATTCTATCAACCGTTCGTGCAACGCGAGAAGCAAGTGAAGAAGCTTTAATTAACCTCGCCCTGCCACGATTGGACGGTTTGATTCGAACTGGTGTCACATCGGTAGAAGTAAAGTCGGGTTACGGTCTGACTGTACAAGACGAGATCAAAATGCTACGTGCAGCAAAAGCACTAGAAGATCACCGTAAGATTCGAATCACCACAACATTACTCGCAGCACATGCCCTTCCTCCAGAGTATGCGGGTAAAGCGGATGACTACATTAAACTGGTATGCGAAGAGATTATTCCTCTTGTCGCTGAGGAGAAGCTAGCCACCAGCGTCGATGTGTTCTGCGAATCGATTGGCTTCAACTTGGAACAAACCGAAAAAGTCTTCGCCGCAGCCAAGCAATACGGTCTGCATGTAAAGGGTCACACTGAGCAGCTATCTAACTTAGGCGGCACAGCCCTAACCGCTCGCTACCAAGGGCTGTCAGCAGATCATATCGAATATCTCGATGAAGAAGGCGTAAAAGCACTAGCCCAATCTGGAACGGTTGCCACGCTGCTGCCTGGGGCGTTTTACTTCTTACGAGAAACCCAATTACCGCCTATTGAGCTACTTCGTCAACACAATATTCCAATGGCAATTGCAACGGATCTTAACCCAGGCACCTCGCCTTTCTCAGATTTGACTATGATGATGAATATGGGCTGTACACTTATTGGCCTAACACCTGAGGAAACATTGCGTGGCGTGACTTGCAATGCTGCTCAAGCGCTAGGCTTCGGTGACAGCCGAGGGCAAATTCAGCCGGGATATGATGCTGATCTTGCTATTTGGGACGTGAGCCACCCTGCCGATTTCAGTTATCAGCAGGGTTTGTCACGCTTATCTGCTCGCGTGGTAAACGGAGAACTGGAATATGTCTAACCTACCAACGACTAACCAGGATTTTCACTGGCAAGGACGCCATGACGCTGAAGATGGTGCGATGGGAAAACGCGTCCATCACGTTATCAAACAGCTGCAAGTACAGGATCTTGAACCTTACCGAAACGCTGTGAGCATCTTGGGTTTTGCCTGCGATGCTGGTGTTGCACGAAACAAAGGTCGCGTCGGCGCTAAAAAAGCACCTGATTTGATTAGACGAGCACTTGCCAACATGGCTTGGCATAAAGAAAGCGCACTTATCGATTTAGGTAATGTCGTCTGTGAAGATGACTTGCTGGAACAATACCAATCAGAATGTGCCGATGTCATCGCCGCAGCGCTTCGCTCTACTCCAGTTATCACACTAGGCGGTGGCCATGAAGTGGCTTGGGCTTCCTTTCAAGGACTTGCGCGCTACTTCGAGTACTTAAACCCAGTAACGCCTCCTAAGATTGGTATCATCAATTTTGATGCTCACTTTGATTTACGTGCGTTTGAAAGCAGTAATGCCGATGTAAAACCCAGCTCTGGTACACCATTCAACCAAATTTATGATTACTGCCAAAAGCACGACTGGCCATTCCATTACGCCTGCCTGGGTGTCAGCAGAGCCAGTAACACGCAAGCCTTGTTTGAGCGAGCCAAAGAGCTCAACGTGTGGTTCGTTGAAGACAAAGATCTCGCACATCTAAACCACATCTATCATCTAACCCAGTTGCAGCATTTCATCGATAATTGCGATTACATCTACCTCACCATCGATCTTGATGTTTTCCCAGCTGCGACAGCTCCGGGCGTCAGCGCTCCTGCCGCCAGAGGCGTCAGTATGGATACGCTGGCACTCTTTTTGGACCGAATTTTACACTACAAACAGAAGTTGGTTATTGCCGACATCGCTGAGTACAACCCTACCTATGACGTTGACAGTCAGACGGCGCGGTTAGCTGCAAGGCTTTGTTGGGATATTGCTAACGCCTTTTCCGAAAAATAGAAAAAACAGAAAGGAAAGCGACTAGATTGCGTGAGAGCTTCGCTCTTGCGCAGACCGCTTTCAACCTGAAAACGTGAAATACAAGGAGTCTTACCATGACGGAACGCCAAGTAGAAGATATGCGTCTCGATACTACCCGCACCATTCGTGCCCCACATGGCACAGATCTGAGAGCAAAATCTTGGCTGACTGAAGCCCCGCTTCGCATGTTAATGAACAATCTGGATCCTGACGTAGCAGAACACCCTCATTCGCTGGTTGTGTACGGCGGTATTGGCCGTGCAGCGCGCAACTGGGAATGTTTTGACAAGATTGTTGAAGTTTTAGAGCGTTTGGAAGATGACCAAACCTTGCTGGTTCAGTCTGGTAAACCTGTTGGTGTATTCCCAACACACAAAAATGCGCCACGTGTTCTTATCGCAAACTCAAACCTTGTGCCGCATTGGGCAAACTGGGAACACTTCAATGAGCTGGATAAAGAAGGGCTGATGATGTACGGCCAGATGACCGCCGGCAGCTGGATTTACATCGGTTCACAGGGCATTGTTCAAGGCACTTATGAAACGTTTGTTTCTGTTGCGAAGAAGCACTTTGATGGTAAAGCAAACGGACGTTGGATTCTAACCGGTGGCCTTGGCGGCATGGGCGGCGCTCAGCCTCTGGCTGGCACCATGGCGGGCTTCTCTATGATCGCGGTTGAGTGTGACGAGTCTCGTATCGATTACCGTCTACGTACAGGCTACGTTGACAAGAAAGCCACCAGCTTAGATGAAGCACTAGCAATCATTTATGAATCTGAAGAGCCTGTTTCTGTCGGTCTACTAGCAAACGCCGCAGATGTTTTCCCTGAGCTGGTTGAGCGCAACATCACTCCAGATGTAGTGACAGACCAAACGTCAGCACACGACCCACTCAACGGTTACCTTCCAATTGGTTGGTCGATGGAACACGCAGCCGACATGCGTAAGCAAGATGAAGCAGCTGTTGTCAAAGCAGCCAAAGAATCGATGGCGATTCAAGTTAAAGCGATGCTTGAGCTTCAAGAACGCGGTGCAGCGACACTGGATTACGGCAATAACATCCGCCAGATGGCCCTAGAAGAAGGCGTAGATAACGCGTTTGACTTCCCGGGTTTCGTTCCAGCTTATATTCGCCCACTCTTCTGTGAAGGTATTGGTCCATTCCGCTGGGCTGCACTATCCGGTGACCCAGAAGATATCTACAAAACCGATCAGAAAGTCAAAGAGTTAATCCCTGACAACCCACACTTGCACAACTGGCTAGACATGGCTCGCGAGCGTATTCAGTTTCAAGGCTTACCTGCTCGCATTTGTTGGGTTGGATTGAAAGATCGCGAACGTCTAGGCCAAGCATTCAATGAAATGGTCAAAAATGGCGAGCTTAAGGCGCCCGTTGTTATTGGCCGTGACCACCTAGATTCTGGTTCAGTTGCCAGCCCTAACCGTGAAACCGAGGGCATGATGGATGGTTCTGATGCAGTATCGGATTGGCCTCTGCTGAACGCTCTGCTAAATACAGCAGGCGGTGCTACTTGGGTTTCACTCCACCACGGTGGCGGTGTAGGAATGGGCTTCTCTCAGCACTCTGGTATGGTTATTTGTTGTGATGGCAGTGATGATGCGTCTGAGCGAATTGCTCGCGTTCTTCACAATGACCCAGGTACCGGCGTGATGCGTCACGCAGACGCTGGCTATTACATTGCCAAGCAGTGCGCAGCAGAACAAGGGCTCGACCTACCTATGCTCAATGAAGAGCTGAAGAAGCTTAAGTAAGCACACCTGAAGAAAGGAAAGACAAAGATGTTAAATTTAACGCTAAAGCCGGGAAATATTAGCTTAAAAGAACTTCGTCAGGTGAGCCGCTCTCCTGCAAGATTGACTCTGGATCCGGAAGCCATTCCTGCTATCGATGAAAGCACTAAAGTGGTTGAACAAGTGATTGCCGAAGACCGCACTGTCTACGGCATAAACACAGGCTTTGGTCTGCTTGCTAACACTCGTATTGCCCCAGAAGATCTCGAGACGCTGCAAAAAAGTATCGTACTGTCGCACGCGGCAGGTATCGGCGAGTTCATGTCAGATGAAACCGTTCGCCTGATGATGGTACTCAAGATCAACAGCCTTGCTCGTGGTTTTTCCGGCATTCGCCTTAAAGTCATTCAAGCGCTGATCGACCTAGTAAACTCTCAGGTCTATCCATGTGTGCCACAAAAAGGCTCTGTCGGTGCTTCTGGCGACCTTGCGCCACTGGCGCACATGAGTACCGTATTACTCGGTGAAGGTCAGGCACGCCACAACGGTAAGATCATCTCAGGTCTGGAAGCGATGAAAATCGCTGGACTTGAACCAATCACACTTGCGCCTAAAGAAGGCCTTGCGCTGCTTAACGGCACTCAGGCATCGACTGCCTTTGCGCTCGAGGGTTTGTTTGCGGCTGAAGATCTGTTTGCTTCAGCAACAACCTGTGGTGCAATGTCTGTAGAAGCGGCACTGGGAAGCCGTCGTCCATTCGACCCTCGTATTCACCGCGTCCGTGGTCATCGAGGCCAGATGGACGCAGCACTGGCTTATCGCCACGTATTGGATGCCAATAGTGAAATCGGCGACTCACACACAGGTTGTGAGAAAGTTCAGGATCCATACTCTCTACGTTGCCAACCTCAAGTTATGGGCGCGTGTTTACAACAAATCCGTAACGCCGCTGACATCCTAGAAGTGGAAGCCAACTCTGTCTCTGACAACCCACTGGTTTTTGCCGAAGATGGTGACATCATCTCTGGTGGTAACTTCCATGCTGAGCCTGTCGCCATGGCAGCGGATAACCTCGCCTTAGCTATTGCTGAGATCGGCAGTCTTTCTGAGCGTCGTATGGCACTGTTGATCGACAGCGCACTGAGTAAGCTACCGCCTTTCCTTGTCGACAACGGCGGTGTTAACTCAGGCTTTATGATTGCTCAGGTCACCTCCGCTGCATTAGCAAGTGAAAACAAAACGCTGGCTCATCCTGCGTCTGTTGATAGCTTGCCAACATCGGCAAACCAAGAAGATCATGTCTCTATGGCAACGTTTGCTGGGCGCCGTCTGCGTGACATGGCGGAGAATACTCGCGGCATTTTGGCAGTTGAGTATCTTGCCGCCGCTCAGGGGATAGACTTCCGTGCTCCAAACAAGTCGTCTACCAAAGTCGAAGAAGCAAAACAAATTCTGCGCGAGAAAGTACCATTCTACGATAAAGATCGCTACTTTGCGCCGGACATAGAGCAAGCAAACAGTTTGCTTAAGCTTGCAGTACACAATCATCTGATGCCAGACTCGATTCTACCTAGTATCTAAACACCAATATAAGGGCTCCGATTCGGAGCCCTTTCTTCTTCTCAATGTCATAATTCAGTAATAACTCCACTGGATGGACCATTCAAAAAGAATCGTCATATATAATCCATCTCAGTTTTGGCTATTTACCGTAAATTATGTTTTTAAAACCATATTTTTCTAACAACGACAAGCAGTTCCAGTTCACTCGTCAGCAAGCAAGCCATTTTGCAAAGATGGTTGCGGGCGACTTCAACCCCATTCACGATGAAGACAACAAGCGCTTCTGCGTTCCGGGCGACCTGCTTTTCGCTGTATTGCTACAGAAAGAAGGCGTTAGCCAGAAAATGCGTTTTGATTTCTCAGGTATGGTCAGTGACGGTGTTGCTCTGCACATTGAAAACAAGTGTGACAAAGAGGCCGCTGTTGTTGACGAAAGCGGTAAAGAATACCTACACATGAACCGTGAAGGTGAAGTGAATCGCGATGCCGCATTCATCGAGCATGTCGTAACAAACTACGTTCAGTTCTCAGGCATGAACTTTCCACACATCATGGTTCCACTAATGGAAGAACAGCAGATGATGATCAACTGCCAGCGCCCGTTAGTCATATACGAGAGCATGGAAGTGGAATTCACTCGCTTAAACCTATCTCACCCAGAAGTCGAGTTTGCAGGCGCAACGTTTGATGTTGAAGGCAAACGTGGTGTCGTCACATTGAATTTCGACTTTAAAGAAGGTGACGAGGTTGTCGGTAAAGGCGTTAAGCGTATGGTTGCGAGTGGTTTGAAGCCATACAACCAAGAAGACATTGACGGCTTAGTGACACGCTTTAACGAGCGCAAAGAGGAATTCTTAGCGCAGTTCAACAAAGCGGCATAGCCTACTCAGATTTCTAAAAAGAACCCCGCTCAAATGAGCGGGGTTCTTTTATATCCAGCGTCTGACACGTTGCTTGTAGTCTAAATAAGCGGCCCCAAAAAGCTCTTCAAGAGCGCGTTCTTCAGGACTAATTTGAAAACGATTCATGTACAGTACAAACACGAAAGCCAACGCAATGCACAACAAGTTCTGCTGCCAGTACGCAAACCCAAGCAACAGCAAAAACATCCCCAGATACATTGGGTTTCGCGAGTAGGCAAACACTCCACTATCCACCACTTGAGACGCATCCTTCACCTTAACTGGATTCACGGTTGTGTTCGCTTTGCGAAACTCGTAGACCCCAGCTACGCCAACAAAAACAGAAATCGCGAAGCACGCCAATAAAACTATCCAAGGTATCGGTAAACTAACCGAGAAAGTATGGAACTCGTGCCCCACATGGTTCATCACCACACCGAGAACAATAAACAGGGCAACAGGAGGAATTTTTCTTTCTAATTTTTCCATAGTGTTCAATAGCTTTGCTGACGTTACTAAAAAATAGCCCAGCTTTGAAAGCTGGGCTAGGTTTAATCACACAATTTGCAGTAGCGCCTGTAAAGGGTGTTTCACTTTGATGTCCTCAAAGCGCTTCACCTGACTTCGACAGGAATAGCCAGTGATCAAGCATCGCTCCTTCGGCAACTGCTCTAGTTGAGGTTTCCAGCTCAGCCCGTAAATGTCTCTCGACATCTGCAACTTATCGACTTCGTGACCGAACGTTCCTGCCATACCACAACAGCCCACAGGAACCGTATTCAGGCGGGAACCAAAGTGCGAGAATATTGCTCCCCACTCTTTCTCTGCGTTTGGCATTTTGGTTTTCTCTGTACAGTGAGCCAGAAGATACCAAGGTTCTTCTGCACTCTTACCAGAGGCCTCGAACTCACCCAACCTAGGTTGCAGCCATTCATGAACCGTCAGCACTTCGAAATCACCACGCTTGTCGCCAAGTACTTCGTTATACTCATCGCGATAACAGAGCACCAACGCCGGGTCGACGCCGACCATAGACACTTCCAGATCGGCGACTTGCTGTAAGAACATCGCAGTGCTCTTAGCACTTTTGGCAAAACGCTGTAAGAAACCTTTCACGTGCTGAGCCTTACCATTAGGTTTGAAAGGCAGCAAAACAGGCGTTTTACCAAGTTTAGTCAACAGCTTAGCAAAGTCTTCCACCACTTCAGCATCGTAGTAGCTGGTAAATGGGTCTTGCACAATCACCACATGGTTCACTTTATCTTCTTTAGACAAAGCCGCCAGGTATTGCAGATCAAAAGGTTGATGATGCTGTAATCGCGACTTGAGTGTTGGCACTGACATGAATGGCGCATCGGTATAACCTACAGCAGAAGCCGTGAGATTTTGGACCCATTTTTGGCTGAGAACGCCATTCACTAACTTCGGAGCTTTCGCCATGACAGGTAAAACTGATTCTATATTCGCAACCAAATAGTCCTTTGCAGGACGCTGATAGCGCGAGTAATAAATATTGAGGAACCTTGAACGGAAGCTCGGTACATCGACCTTAATCGGGCATTGGCTGGCACAAGCTTTACAGGCTAGACAGCCATTCATCGCCTCGTAGACCTCATGGGAAAAGTCATACTCATGACGCTTATTTAAAGAATTACGCACTCTGTCCAACATCGACTTGATGGATGACGTTTCTTCTAAAGCCTGCTTCTCCAAATCGAGAATATCCACACCCTGCTCTGTCAGCTGACGCAGCCACTCACGAACCAAGCCAGCACGACCTTTAGGAGAGTGGCGACGATCTGCCGTCACTTTCATCGAAGGACACATTGGCGAAGATGTATCGTAGTTAAAGCAAAGGCCGTTGCCGTTACATTCCATCGCCTGCTTAAAACTGTCTCGCACTTCAACGTCGATCTGGCGATCAAAGTAGCCGCGCTTTGTATCTGTGACTTTAACTAGTTCTTCTTGGCTCTCTAGTGGTGTACAGATCTTGCCGGGGTTCATCTTGTTGTGAGGGTCAAACGCCGCTTTTACTCGTCTCAACTCAGTAAAAAGCTCTTCACCAAAGAACTCTGGTCCATATTCTGAACGGTAGCCTTTGCCATGCTCTCCCCACATCAAACCACCGTATTTGGCGACTAGCTTAACGACTTCGTCAGACACTTCATGCATCAAGGCCTCTTGCTTAGGATCGCACAAATCTAACGCGGGTCGAACATGAAGAACGCCTGCATCAACGTGACCAAACATACCGTAGCTGAGAGATTTGGAATCCAGTAGTTCTCGGAACTCAACAATAAAGTCAGCAAGGTTTTCAGGCGGGACACAAGTGTCTTCTGCGAATGCAACAGGCTTAGCTCTTCCTTTAGCGGCGCCAAGCAAACCAACCGCTTTCTTACGCATATTGTAGATTCGGCCAATGCTAGCCACATCACTGCACACCTGATAACCGATAATGCCCGCTTGCTCGGCTTCCATCATTTGATCCAAACGTTTGGTCAGCGCATCGACCTGCTGCTCGACTTCCTCAACATCTTGGCCTGCATACTCCACCATGTTGATGCCTTGCATATCTTTACCTGGAACGTCAGTCAGCAAATCACTGACGGTATGCCAGACAATATCCTGCTTAGCCAGATTGAGTACTTTTGAGTCGATGGTTTCTACTGAAAGCGCATTGGCTTCAACCATAAATGGGGCGTTACGCAGTGCGGAATCAAAGCTGTTGTATTTCACGTTCACTAACGTGCGAGCTTTAGGGATTGGAGTGAGGTTAAGCTTAGCCTCTGTAATAAATGCCAAAGAGCCTTCCGCGCCACATAAGACTCGAGTTAAATCGAAGCTCTGTGTCTCTTCATCAATTGCATTCTTTAAGTCATAGCCCGTTAGAAAGCGATTGAGAGGGGGAAATTTCGCGTTGATTTGCTCACGCTTGCTACGACAAACTTGCTCTGTAACCTGTAATGCTTGGTATGCGTACTCGCCATCCTTGGGTTCCCCTTGAGACATATCCGACTCAAGCACCGAGCCATCAGCGAAAACCGCTTGCAAAGACAATACGTGATCAGACGTTTTTCCGTATTTCAGAGAGCCTTGTCCGGAAGCATCGGTATTGATCATACCGCCCAGAGTCGCACGGTTGCTGGTCGAAAGATCAGGCGAGAAGAAATAGCCATAAGGCCTGATAGCATCGTTTAACTGGTCCTTCACCACACCAGTCTGAACACGAACCCAGCCTTCATCTTCGTTGATTTCCAGCACCTTGTTCATATGGCGTGACAAATCAACCACGATACCCTTAGTCAACGACTGACCGTTGGTCCCTGTACCACCTCCGCGCGGGGAAAAAGTGATACGTTCATATTGAGGTTGGATACTGAGTTTGCCGATTAAAGCAACGTCTTGAGTGGATTTAGGGTGGACAACCGACTGGGGTAATTGCTGATAAACACTGTTGTCAGTAGCAACAGCCAGACGGCTTGAGTATTGGCTTTCGATGTCTCCGGAAAATCCCGATTGTCGGAGTTCTTCCAGAAAACTGAGTACGACGGGATCCACATCAGATTGAGAGTGTAATCTTGGTAACATTTGCTTCCTGCCCCTACTACGCTGATCCTATTCAGCATTGGGTTCAATACAATAAGTAATATTTTTTTGATTTTCGTCACTTTACAACATTTGAAAGGGTGAATAAAACAGAATTGCAATGTCAGAATGGCACTAATCGCAATTCTTACCCACACTTAGTAATTATACCTAGATTAGTAAGTGCCTTTTTATGAGCGAATCATCAATGAAAAAAAATAAAATTATCACCACAGAAGATATTCTATTAAAGCTTTGCCAATCTGTGTCTGGCGTTCTGACTTCAGCAACAAGCTCCGATATTAGCTATTCAGCGATGGTGCAAAAAATCACTAAGACCAGCTTGAAACCTGACTTTGGCTGCTTTGTATTGTTTGACGGTGGCTTTTCAGGACTGGTTGTTATCAACTTCACATCAAAAGCTGCTTTAGAGATTTATACGAACTACATGCGTAATATGGGCATGCCGGAAGAGGAATTAGCCGTCCTACACACTTCAGATGAGGTGGGTGATGTTCTTGGTGAGCTAATGAACCAGCTAGTTGGTGACTTTACCAACCAAGTGAGAAAAGATCTTCAAACGCACATCACTCAGAATCAGCCGAAGATGTTAACGCTGAACAAACAAGTGATCTTGTCGGTAGACACCAACTTAGATCGCCCACAGGCGCGTCGAGTTACCTTCTCAACAGAAAATGGCAATATTTTCTACCTTGAGCTAGCAATGGACAAAACTGAGTTTATTCAGTTAGAGGAATTCGAATCACACGAAGATGAGAGCCCAGATTCAATTCTTGAACAAGCTCAGAAAAAGCTGACGTCAAAGAAAGAAGCACCTAAAGAAGAAGCGGATCCAAATGGCAGCGATCTACTCGATGAACTAGGTATCTAAGCCAGTTCTCTTCCTTCAATAAGCCGCTGAAAAAAAGCGGCTTTTTTACTTTTATTAATGGTTTGTTTCGAAACAAATCTTCCAAGCGAGCCAGTCAAGAGTTTCGTTTTAATGTCAGAAGCGTTAAAATGGTCGACTTCGTAAAAATCAGTGAGATTTTCTGTTGTCGATGGATAAACAAAAAGCCCTCAAAAAAATTGCTAAGTGTCTAGAACTTGGTAACTCAGCCAACGTTAATGAAGCGGCGAATGCGATCAAAATGGCGCACCGCCTCATGCTTAAGTACGGCTTAGATAAAGATGATATTGAATTCATCAAAATGGGCAAAACTAAATCGACACACTTACTGCCATCTAACGTCAGCTCTACCTTGCTTCGCATCATTCGGGGTATCAATACTAAGTTTGGTGTTGAGGCTGTGCTGACCAACCACAAAGGCTTGAAACGCGCAGAGTTCATCGGTGAGGCAGATCGTGCAATTTTCGCGGCGTTCGCATTCGATATCATTTATCGTGAACTGAATGAGCAAACAGGTAAATTCCGCAATAGCTTTGCGGGGACGGGGACTTCGACGGGTGAAGTTTCTCGACGGGTTAATTCGTTTGTGTCTGGCTGGGTCGAAGGCGCATTGGAAAAGCTGCCGATCATCAGCCCAGATGACGATTCAAACAAGAAAATCGATGACTACATCGATAAAGAGTTTAAGAACATCGACCGTGAGACGTTCAAGAAACAGCTCAGAGAAGCGATGAAAAACCTGACCGAAGATTACGAAGTCGGTCTTAAAAAAGGCCGCTCAGTATCAGTAAGCCGCCCTATTGATGGCGCACAAGCCCCTAAAATGCTCCGCTAATTTCTTATCCAATTTCCCATAACCTGGCTGAATTTCCATCACTTACGTTCAGCCAGCGTTAATATTCAGTCAATTAATATCTCCTCAATTGACATAAGTAACAACAAATAGTTAATTCTGTTCCCGCAAAAGTTCGCTTCTTTGCTTCATTCCTCGCGAACAAACGAATACTAAGAATACATGGAGATGTTTTCGTGAAAAAAATGACTTTAGCGCTAGCCGTCGCTATTGCCCTGTCCGGCTGTCAGGCAACTCAGCGCCAAAATGCAACCACTGGTGAATCAGAAACAAACTCAGCGACCAAAGGTGCCTTACTCGGTGCTCTAGCAGGTGCGGCTGTTGGATTAGCAACTGGCGACGACGCGACTGAACGTCGTCAACACGCCTTAATAGGCGCAGCTGGCGGTGCAGCTGTTGGAGGCGGCGTAGGTTACTACTTCGATCAACAAGAGGCTGCGCTAAGAAAAGAGTTGTTAAACTCTGGCGTGCAAGTGGAGCGTGTTGGTGAAAATCAGCTAATGCTTCGTATGGAAAATGGCATTGGCTTTCAAACCAGCTCATACAACTTAGACCCAAGCATTCATAACACCTTGCGTGGCGTGGCGAAAATTCTGGTCGAATACCCTGATACCAGCTTGGTCATTGAAGGACATACAGACAGCACTGGCAGTGATACCACTAACCAAGTGTTATCTGAACGTAGAGCCGAATCCGTGCGCTCTTATCTTATCTCTCAGGGTGTTGCTTCCGGACGTGCCATCGCACGTGGGAATGGCGAACGTTTCCCTCTATGTACGAACAGCACCTCAGAAGGTCGTGCGTGCAACCGAAGAGTCGAGATCAAGATACTACCTCTCAAATAACATCCGTAATTTTCTCGATGAAAATGGCTTCTCAGGAAGCCATTTTTTATTTATCAGATAAATACATTACACTATAGTGCAGGTAAGCCAGTTTTAATGGACTAAGGAATATCTTGAAATTTATCAGCCTTTTATTGTTGTTATTGTCCCCTCTCAGTTTGGCAGAGTCGATTGAAGCTTTAACCGCTAAAGCTCAGAATGACGACATAGAAGCACAGGTCCAACTAGCCAATCAATACCTCAATGGTGAAGAAACACCACCTTCACGAGGTGACGCTATTTACTGGTTCGAGCAAGCCGCTAACAATGGCAGTACTGAAGCCATCGCCCAATTAGCCTCTCTTCATCTTCAGGGTGACAATAGAAACACTAAAGAAGCGATTTACTGGCTGACGCAACTCGCGGTAGCAGGTAACGTACAGGCTCAGTTAAATCTTGGCAAAGTGTATGAAAGCATGCCTCACTCACCAGAAACACTGGATTTGGCAGAAGTCTGGTATCGCACAGCTTCGCCACAAAGTGAAGAAGCAGAGCAAGCTTATGCAAGAGTGTTGGAGAAGAAGTTCAACGCTCAGAGAGCGAAGCAAGTATCCTCAATTGGTCAGTTAGAAGTCGCTTTTGATGATTCCAGTATTCAACTAAGTCCAATCGCTAAGAGCAAATCCAGCTCCAATAAGCGCAGTAACGACATCATCTATTCTTTGATTGGGGTTTCGACAGTACTTTTTATTTTAGCGATCTGGCTAGGCCGAAAAGTGAGTAAGCTGAAAGCACATTCAACACTCTCGCATAAAGATCTATCTTCAGAAAAGCGTCAATTGGAGTCTCAGCTAAAAGACAAAAATAACTTATTGAAGCAACAGAAAAAGCAACTGGAAACATTGTACAAACAGTTTAAGAAAATTCAGTCTGCTCAAAGCCCTAACCCCCAAAGACGCCGTGCTGAACCTTCAGCATCAGAACAAAAGCTTTCTCTGGCCTGTGCTCTATTCGGATTCAAAGTCGGCGCAATTCCTGCTGAAAAAGAAATCAAAGTGAGATATAAGCAGTTGTGTAAGATTTACCATCCAGATTTAAAAGGCAGTGATGAAGAAATGAAACGCCTGAATAGTGCGTTAAAGATCATTCTTACCAATGTTAATAGATAGTTACAAATTAAAACACATTGAGTTTAAAACGCTCAAAGGGCTTATTTTTACTAACTTGCGCAATCGATCTCTCTCCCAGTTTACGTAACAAATAGTTAACTTACATTCCGCATGTATGTCATAATTTGCGCCGAAAATAACACCTGGTAAAACAAGGTGAGGAGAAATCTATGTTTACTATCGAAGGTATTTGCGACTGGTGCAAAAAACCTAGCCTAGTTACCAAACATGAGTATATTGATGGCCTCTGCCACCACTCTTGCAAAGAGTGTAACGACCTAGCAAAACTGGACGTTCGCCAATTCAATATCGCAGAGAGCCAACAACGTGAGCGCCACTCTCAGTCATAGCAGCCGCAATTTGCTTTCTCGTGAGAAAAAACAGCCACCGTTTGACGGTGGCTTTGTTGTTTTAAGAAGCGCTGATATTAGTTGATCACAGCGTCGGGTTGATTTTCAGGGGAAGCTGCCTGAAAAGCAGGGTGTTGCCTTAGTGACATTGTCACTTTATGAATAATTGGATAACGGCTGAGATCTACATTGAATCGCTCTGCGTTATACACTTGCGGAACCAAACAAACGTCAACCAAACTAATTTCATCCCCCACACAATAGGCACCATGAGTCTCAGCTAGCTTCTTCTCTAAACTATGAAATCCGACTTCAATCCAATGGCGATACCATTGTGATTTTTCTGCCTCTTCCACCGATAGCTCGTTGGTTAAATATTGCAGTACACGCAAATTGTTGATGGGATGAATATCAACTGCAATATCCTGCGCCAAAGCTTTAACCACATACCGCTTTTGTTTATCCAAAGGCGTGAGCAAAAGACTAGGATATTGCTCATCAAGATAATCAATAATGGCAAGTGACTGATTAAGGCGTACGTTACCATCCACAAGAACTGGAACGAGTTCGCTGGCGTTAAGAGACTGGAATTGGGCGGAGTGTTGCTCTCCGCCATTTTTGACCAAATGGATTGACTTCTGCGCATAGGACAGCTGTTTCAAGTTGAGCGCAATTCTAACTCTATAAGCCGCAGATGAGCGCCAGTATCCATACAACGTCATTTCCGACATCAGTATTTCACCACTTTCTGGTCAATCGAGCCAAAAATAGAATCACCAGTTACGTCTTTCATTTCCATTTTGATTCGGTCGCCAAACTTCATAAAGCTGGTTGAAGGTTTGCCATCTCGAATCGTTTCAATCATGCGCACTTCTGCAATACACGAATAACCTACGCCACCTTCAGCAATAGATGTGCCGTGTTCTGTGCCTTGTTTGTTTGAAACTGTACCAGACCCCACGATAGCGCCAGCTGATAATGGGCGAGTTTTCGCAGCATGCGCCACCAGCTCAGGAAACTCGAACGTCATATCCACGCCTGCATTGGGGCAGCCAAATGCTTCACCGTTGTAGAAAGACAGCAGAGGCAGAGTGACTTTACCACCATCCCATGCATCGCCTAATTCGTCTGGCGTTACGGCGACTGGAGAGAATACAGAAGAAGGTTTAGATTGGAAGAAGCCGAAGCCTTTTGCCAATTCGTTCGGAATCAAACCACGTAGTGAAACATCATTCACTAACATCAATAGGCGAATCGAGTTCGCGGCTTCTTCCGAGGTCGCACCCATAGGTACATCGTCGGTGATCACAGCCACTTCACCTTCAAAATCGATGCCCCACTCCTCACTGCCTACAGGAATATCATCTCTAGGCCCGATAAACGCATCGGAGCCCCCTTGATACATGAGTGGGTCGGTCCAGAAACTCGGTGGCATTTCCGCACCACGAGCCTTACGCACCAGCTCAACGTGATTAACGTAAGCACTGCCATCGGCCCACTGATAAGCGCGCGGTAATGGGGATTCACACTGATTTTGTTCAAACGGTATCTCGGCAACCAGTTTACCTTCATTTAATGCTTTATAGACCTCAGCGAGTTGAGGCTCTACTTTCGACCATTGGTCAAGCGCCGACTGCAAAGTGGTGGCAATATCAGGCACAGCCGTACATTTAGTCAGATCTTTACTGACGACGACCAATTGTCCGTCTCGAGTGTCATTTTTCAGGGTCGCTAACTTCATCATTGTTCCCTTTTATTCTTCTGGATGTGATTTCCAACTGTAAACGTATTCTGGGTTCTCTACTGCATGAGCCTCATCGCTAAAGTTTAAAGCGTGTCGGGTATCGATCATCACAGCAACTTCATCAGTAAATTTCTTCTTGTATTGCTGACCCGCTTTAAATGCTTTCGGGTGTGGGCCATGAGTAAAACCTGCTGGGTGGAAAGTCACCATGCCGGCTTCAATATTGTCTCTGCTGAAAAAGTCACCCGCATGATAGAAAAGCACTTCATCGTAGTCATCGTTGTTGTGATAGAACGGTACCTTCAGCGCACCAGGATCACTTTCAATCGGTCTTGGTACGAAGGTACAAACGACAAAACCTGCTCCTACAAACGTCGTATGTGCTGAAGGTGGTAAGTGGTATCGGTGAGACATTAACGGACGAATATCACGCCAGTTAAGCTTCACAACAGAGAGATCACCGTGCCACCCGATCGCATCAAGCGGGTTAAACGGATAAGTAATCACGCTCACTTGCTCGTGTCTTTTCACCTGCACTTGAGTTTGGTTTTCCGAATACTGCGCTTTGAAATGATCATCAATTGAAGGAATTTCCAACACGGCAGGATCAAACACCGCATGGTTACCAACCATACCTTTTTCAGGCAATGAGTAAGCGGCATCGGTATTCTCGACCATTAGAATGAACATTGGCTCAGATGGCTCTAGGCGCCAGTTGGTCGAGCGAGGAATCATCACATAATCCCCTTCACCTACCTCTAGATGACCGTAGTCACAATACAGATCTGCTTTACCCTGATGGATAAACAGCAGTTCATCCCCATCGGCGTTTCGTACAAGAAAATCCATCTTGTCTTCCATACGCCAGATGCGAATTTTACAGTCATTGTTATGCAAAAGATTCGGCACCACCCATGGTGAAACCTGTGCCGCTTTCTCAACCAGATTAAAATTGAACGCGCGAGGTCTTAACTCCCCTTCCCATTCCGTCCAACCTGTTGGTGCATGTTGGTGATGGAAGTGTGCCGCTGGGCCGAAGAATCCGCTTCGGCCTGCTTCGCGCTCATAAATTGCGTCTTCCGGGAAGTCGGCGTGTGCCTGCTTGGAGCACACTCCCTCCCGGTGAGGGAATGTAATCCATTTATGCATCGCTCAATACTCCTCGACGAATCTGATCTTCTTCAATCGATTCAAACAGCGCTTTGAAGTTACCTTCACCAAAACCTTCGTTTCCTTTACGCTGAATAATCTCAAAGAAAACCGGACCAATTACCGTTTGGGTAAAGATTTGTAGCAAGATGCCATCTTTCATCGGCGCACCATCGATCAAGATCTGCAGATCTTTTAGTTTCTCAACATCTTCCGTGTGGCCTTCAACTCTCGAATCGATTTTTTCGTAGTAAGTGTCTGGCGTTGGCATAAAGTCCATACCACGGTCGCGCAATGTTTGTACGGTTTGATAGATATCATCCGTTGTCATTGCGATGTGCTGGATGCCTTCGCCATTGTATTCACGAATAAACTCTTCAATTTGTGATTTGTCGTCTGAAGACTCATTGATTGGGATGCGGATTTTGCCACATGGTGCCGTCATCGCGCGGCTGACTAGGCCAGTCAGCTTACCTTCGATGTCGAAATAACGGATTTCACGGAAATTACCGATACGCTCATAGAAACCAGCCCATGTATCCATGTTGCCCTGTTTAACGTTATGAGTCAGGTGGTCAATTTCATACATGCCTACATCCGCTTCCTTCAAGCGAGCTTCAGCATCTTCATAAAAATTGAAATCAACATCATAAATGCTCTGTTTTCCGTAACGATCCACGAAATACAGTAAGCTTTCACCGATTCCGTATACCCCTGGAATACTCAATTCCATTGGGCCGACTACAGTTTTATACTCTTCTGCCCCATTTTCTATCGCATGTGCCATTGCAACACCGGCATCTTTAACACGAAATGCCATGCCACAAACCGATGGTCCATGAATTTTGGCAAACTCTTCAGCCTGGCTATGGGGCTGAGCATTGACGATGAAACTGATATCTCCCTGGCGGTATAGCCACGCTTCTTTCGAACGGTGCTTGGCTATCTCCGCGAACCCTAGAGAAACAAACAACGCCTTCAATTGCCCGATCCCTTCATCTGTCGCAGCGGTGTACTCGACAAATTCAAATCCATCAGTTCCAAGTGGGTTATATGCTTGAGTCATTGTTCTTCCCTCAGTGATTGGTTACGTCCTTTCTTATTAACTTGAACCAACTTGATGACTAAGGGAATAAAGCTGCTCTAAATCGCTCTGGATGTACTTTTAAGTAATTTTGTAAATAAAACGTAACAGAACCAGACCAAATCGTTAAGAGACTGAATAATATAAATTTATCGCAAAAATTAGTAACATTTATTTTACATTCAACATATCAATTAGCAACTTCGTTGCCCATGCACACCATTTACTCAGCCAGCACTACTCCGATTTGATAGGTAAAATTAAACACATTGCCTAGCAATAAGTATCAGATTTATCTGAAGAATGAATAGATAAACCGAACACGTATAAATAGTAAAAATCTCACTTTTAGGCTCCCAAGATTTCAGCCATATAACCCCTCATTTATTGATTTAACTCAGAGATCGGAATCTACGGGCAAGGATATGGTAACGACCTCTGTTCCCAAAAAGGTCAAATAACAATGAGTGAGATAAACCGTGAACGTCTGATAGAGCATTTCTTTCAGCTTATAAAGATTGACAGTGAATCACGTAATGAAAAGCAGATAGCTGAAACACTCGCAGAGCAGCTTGGTGCAATGGGACTCGCGGTGCACAAGTTACCCGTACCGCATCAAGTTTCCAATGGCTTTAACGTATATGCGCGCCTCGAAGGTAGCCTTGATGGCAGCATTGTTCTAAGTAGCCACATGGACACTGTCACACCGGGTATTGGCATTGAGCCTGTCATTGAAGACGGTATTATTCGTTCCAAGGGCGACACTATTCTTGGCGGTGACGACAAGTCAGGCATCGCTGCAATCATGGAAGCTATCCGCTGTATTCAGTCTGACGGATTGGCGCATAAAACCATTGAACTTGCCTTTACGGTTCATGAAGAAGGTGGCTTGTTTGGTTCTCAGCACTTTGACATGTCATACATCACGTCAGACAAAGCGATTGTTCTTGATACAGGTGGACCAATCGGCACTATCGTCAACGCAGCACCAGGCCAACAAAAGATAATTGCGAAAATTAAAGGTAAACCAGCCCACGCAGGTCTAGCACCTGAAGAGGGAATTAGTGCCATTCAGGTAGCAGCTGATGCTATCAGTAAAATGAAGTTGCTTCGTATCGACAGCGAAACCACTGCGAACATTGGTATTGTGGAAGGCGGAAACGCAACAAATATCGTTATGCCGGAACTTAAAGTCGTCGCAGAAGCCCGCTCTCTAAATGACGACAAACTGACCCAACAAGTGTCTCATATGATCGAGACATTTGAGCACACATGCCAGCAACACGGAGCTGAGGTAGAGATTGAGTCCACCCGTGCATACAATGCATTTGTTATAGCAGATGATCACCCGCACATTGAGTCCGTTAAAGCCTCATTTGAAGCCATTGGCGCCAAACCTTACACCAAAGGCACTGGTGGTGGCAGCGATGCAAATAACTTTAACGCGAAGGGTCTAACAACAGTTAATGTCTCGACTGGTATGGCAAAAGTTCATACTACCGAAGAATTCATCGCAATCGATGATATGGTAAAAATTTCACAATTTGTGAAACATTACCTAACTCATTAATAATAACTAAATTAGAGCCAGCTTATATTATCTGGCTCTTCACTTCAATTAGCCATCTTGCTCAAATAACAACCAACGTAATGTCGGTTAATATCTAATTACTTATTTCTTCATTATTTCGCTAGTCATTTATAGTCAATAATATTGATAGCATAAATATAGATTGTTAAACTGCGCCGTCTCAATAACAATACATTGCATATTAATGTTTATAAGAACTGCATTACTCATCGTCACTTGTGCTTTTTCATCACTGTCACTCGCCGAAGCCTCAGAAAAAGGAACTACAGAACAAATTTATCATTCTGGAAGCAACTACTTAGCAGAAAGCTATGATGTATTTTCACCGGATAACAAAACATTTGAATTGGTTTTGAAAGATCTCGATTCGGACAAATGTTTGGTGTTCCAAAAAAGTGAGAAGTCAGATCTAGTCCGTGTCTATGCGACTAACCTGAATAAGAGTCACTACGTTACGCGGCCAATATCAGGCAAGATTCAAATTCGCTTCAGCGAAGACCCGAATCTCTATGATCTTACGACAAACAGACATTACATCAGACCAACGCTTACGCGGTTGAGTAAAGAAAGAGATGCTGAGTTGTTTAAAAGTTTGAGCGTACAGGAGATTATGTTTGTAAAGCTCGATGTACTAGGTAAAGAACACGTATTAAAAATCAATATCGAGGATTTAGAAGAACTATTGAAGATGGGGACCTTTATTTAAGAGTTCATATTTTCATCATTTGAGTGAGCTTATATAAAAACACCCTTTTAAATATAAGCTCTTTATATGAATAACTCTCCTCAGTGCAATCGTTTTACTTATTAATTCTCTCCTACCTTTAATTGATATAATTATATATACCCCTCCAGCTAAACTTGAAAAATTAAACGAATGCTTGCCTATAAGTAAAACTCTCCGCACTCGCAGTGTACGTTTACCTGCTCTTCTAAATCTAGGAGGCCATGATTTTGATACCAAGGAAAGTAAATAACCCTCCGGTCACATAATCCATCACCACTGATATTTTCTGATAGACGGATTTCGCAGAGCGATGAGAAAAAGCGACGGCTAGAAACAGGTGCCAAACTAACGTAATCAACGACATGGTCATCATGATCACGACCATCATAAGAAGTGTTAATTCTTGTGGCATGGATACCGAAAACAAACTCACGACAAAAAAGCCTGTTTTGGGGTTCAAAATACTGGTTAAGAAAGCTGAAAAGAACACCTTTTTTTCGGAAGGCGGGATGGCGACACCACTATCCAGTTCTTTGCCGCCGCGCTTACGTTGCAATGACTTATATATCTGGCTAAAACCAAGGTATAGGAGATACATCCCACCGATGACTTTTAGCACTGTAAACAGTTGTGGGAAATGAGAAAGCAACAGTACGAGCCCAGATCCACCCATAAATCCCCAGAGCATTACAGCAGCACTGACCCCTAACGCAGAAAACATTGCCAACTTACGCTCGTATTGCAAAGACGTATTGATGGTCAATAAAACATTGGCGCCCGGTGTGATGACTGCAAGCATCCAAATGACTGCGACATGAGCAATGACCAGCATGTATTCCATCGTTTATTCCTTTCTGTCCAACGCGCCGAATGGCCTCGTTATCCTACTCCCTTAGCAGCAAGGCCTCAAGACGTTCAAACGGTGCGATGTCAGGTTTTAACCATGGATTTGTTGGGAGAGTAGAGGTTTAGTAAATTCCCGCTCAACATCAATAGAGCACCTAGTATCAGAGAAGTTTCAAACGACTCCGAGTAAAGAACAATACCGACTGCTGCGATGACTGGCAGCCTCAAAAAGTCCATCGTTACGACCACGCTGGCCTCAGCATATTGCATCGCTTTCGTAATACAAAAATGAGCGGTCAACGCGGTGATGCCTACAACAGCAATCCATACCCATTGCCAACCCGACGGAAGCTGCCACTCCGAAAGAGACATACCTAGGCCAATAGGAAGCTGAATCATACACATAAGAAACAGTATCGTTAGCGGATACTCAGTTGATGATAAGGACTTCGTTGTCGCATGGGCAACGGAGTAACCTATCGCCGCCCCCAAAACGATAATGGCAGCAAGATTAACTATCTCGGTTCCGGGCTGAACGATCATCCATACGCCAGCGAAGCCAAACGTTATTGCACTCACTTTCCGCACATTGAGCTTTTCACCCAGAAATAAACAAGCGATCAATAATGTCCATAAAGGAACGGTAAATTCTATTGCAAATACTTCGGCTAAAGGTAGCAAGCCGATACCAACAAACCAGCCATACTGACCGCCAAAATGGAAGACATTCCTCAGCGTATGTAGGCCCATACGCTGCGTTCGAAACAACCTAAACTGCCCAGATTTAACGATCAATAGAGAGACAATAATCAAACCAATCAGGCTGCGAAAAAACAGGACTAGAAAAGTGTCAACGTGGCCACTTAATTTTCTGGCCCCAACCCCCATCAAGCTAAAAGAGACCAGAGCACCTGTCATCCAAATTGCAGCCATCATCATTTGACTGATTCCTTAATCACTCAAGCATATTGCCCAACGATAGCTATATCATACTTTCAGGAAGCTAAACAAAAGGAAAAATCTGACCGTATTAGCAACTCTAGAACATTTGGACCGTCAACTAAGCCCTACATTTCTTGATAAGACTGAATGGTTTTTAGCGCTTTTGAAAGGTTGTTTTTACCATTGAAGTCATGTGCAATCGCGATAACATCACAGCCTGATGCTGTTCCTGCCTCAACGCCTGCATAAGAATCTTCAAATACTAACGTTCGCTCTGGAGAAACACTGAGCTTATTCAAAGCAAGTTGATAGGCTTCAGGGTCCGGCTTGTGCTTTGTTACGTGTTCTTGTGTTATCACCACATCAAACATCCCGCTGAGCTGTAGGGACTGTAAAATATTATCCACCATCCAAGTGGCCGCAGAACTGACTACCGCGCACTGCTTGCCAGCTGATTTTAGATTTTCCAAATACGCTTTTGCTCCCGGGTTAAGGGTCAGATTCTCATCCAGCAATCTCTCATAATGAGCTCTAAAGTGCTGGTTGAACTCCTTCAACTCCGGCGCAATGTCCGCATGCGAGAAAAAATGCCCGGTCACTACTGGCCAACTTTCTCCCATCACATCTTTGTAGATATTAAAATCAACTTCGGCGCCGTAATCCTTGCACGCTAGCGCTAAAGCTTGGCCTTTAAGTGGTTCTGAGTTGACTAAGGTACCGTCCATGTCGAACAGGTAAACATCGTAATTTTTCAAACGCTACTCCATGTTTGATTTTATGGTAAATCTCGTAATTTCCTCGCCGGGTTTCCTGCGTAAATCCCCTTTTCTGTGATGTTTTTAGTCACGACACTACCCGCACCGATCACGACTCCATCACATATGTTGACGGCTAGAATGGTCGCGTTTGACCCTACTGTCACATGGTTGCCAATGTTTGTTCGCCCCCAACTATCAGGGTCGGGGTCAGGCTGACCATCTTTGAACAAGTCATTTGCGAACATCACACCATGCCCAATGAAGCAATCCTCACCAATCGTCACGTACTCGCAAATAAAACTGTGCGATTGAATCTTAGTGCGCGCACCAATAACGGTATTCTTCTGTATTTCAACAAATGGCCCGACAAACACACCGGTTTCCAATGTGCATCCATATAAGTTGGAGGGTTCAACAATGGTGACATCGTCTCCAAACGTCACATCCACAACCTTGGCTTGTAATACTCTCGGCACGCTCAAGTTCCTTACTGAAATATCGTATCTTCTATAGGACACCAAAGTGATAGAAAAGGTTCGAACTGTTTGAAAGGAATAAACTTTTTAGCTGATAGATTGTGCTTGAAGTAAACTTCTTCAAGCGCCCAGATATGATGATCAGCGTATATGCCCCATGCTAATGCGCCGTCGCGAATTTCTTCTAGACTCAAACTCTTCTTACTTAGGTAACCCTCTATAAAGGCTTTAGACTTGTTTACATCCAACTGAAACATATATTGACAAGCACGCGCGATTTCATAAGCAGGCGGCATGTACTGTAATAGGTCCCAGTCAATAATACCCGAAACCTGTTTGTTCATATCAAAGAAGAGATTGTAATGATGATAATCTCCATGAATCAAAATTCGCTTAGTCTTCGGCTGAAATTCGTGCTGACTTTGAGAAGAAGCAAGGTAAGCCATCTGAGTTTGAGCACGTTCCAGAGCCCAAAGATCGACCTCTTCAGGCTCTTTTATGCTGTTAATCGCTCTAATGATTCGTTCCAGTCTTTCAAGCCAGTTTTGCTGGCTCCAACTCAGCTCAATAGTAGGGAAACTTCTCTGTGTCGCTGTCTCCATGGCTAGATGTAAATTAGCGAGCGCGTACCCTGCATTAAATGCATAAGTGCAGTCAAACTCGTCTGAATATACTTGCCTACCAGTAGCTTCCGGATAGAGAGCAAAGCATTCTCCTTTCCATAGAGTGATAGGTAAATTTTCGGCATTCAAGCAAGGCTCTACAATAAAATGCAATGAAGAGGAAAGTTCTGCCAGCAAACGAAGCTCATCTTTGATTCGATGATTGTTCGTATGTTTAAAACGGCGTAGATAGTATGTTTCGTCTGATCGAATTCTATAAGTAGAATTTACAGTGCCAGAGATCACTTCTTGAATCTCCGATCGTTCAGATGTTTGCGCCCAGCAACTTAAAACTTGTTTATCTAGCATCCCCCCCTCCTCAGCTCTCATTTCGTAATCTAGGTTACAAAGCCTCCACCCACTGAGAGCGCCACTCTGGTGCTGGATAATTGTCAGGCCAAAACTCGAGTTGTTTTGCAATGAGCCCGTTTACCACAGTATGAAATGTGATCGCTCTGGCGCTCTGAGTACCATCTGTTATCGACACGTCAGTAACTACCGTCTCACCTTCGCAAACTGTCGAGTGAATCTCAAAAGTCCAGATACCGTGACTTGGGTAGTTCGTGTTGAGCGCGGCGAAGTTATCTCGTCCAATAATCTTTTCTTTCGATTGGGGCCATACGCCTTCAAAATCTTCGCTTAACCATTCGCTGGCCTTGTAAAAATCATTACTTTGCATCGCTTGCCAAAAAGTGGTCACGACTTCTTTTGCATTCATTTTTTACTCCATTAATACAAAGTGTGCTTGTGATATCAGAAGATTAGAGTTCGAGGTAGAGTCTCAACATATCCTTGTGTTGGATACCATCTTCAAAAATCGGCTCTGGGTAGTGGTTGAGAAAATGGTCTTTCCATACCGAATCCACGCGGAAACCGAGGCGTTGATAAAACTTGAGTTGATAGCCAAAGCATCCTGTTCCCAACTCAACACGTTTTACACCTGAGGACTTAAGTTCTCTGAGAACAAACTCGAGCAAGTGGCTGCCTATTCCTCTCCCGTGGAAAGTTGGCAAAACAGAAGCATTAATTAACTCCACCAGCGATTGGCTGCGTGGCAGCATAACCATGACACCAATAAACTTTCCCTCATCATCCTCAGCAACAAAACATTGAGATTTGCTCAGATACGACTGAATGTTTTCTTCGCTTGGGTCCGCTTCGAGTAATAGTGGTAATGGCACGTGTTCAGGCGCTATCTGTTTGTATTTCATGGCCAACTACTCGCTCTCTACAACTGAATCCAATATCTTGCCAAAAGGTTGGGAAACACTTTACCCATAATAATGTTTTCTAATTGACCGCCATTCGCTTCAATCACTTTTCGGGATGGCCAGTTATCATCATCTGCAGTCACAAGTGCTTTGGATATCCCCAGTTTACGAGCTTCCGCCAATGCTAACTTCAACATCATCTTACCGTTACCTTGGCCTCTGAAATTGGGGGCGATATCATACCCGATATGGCCAGCTTCAGAAGAAAGAAATTCATTTTCAATATGATGACGAATACGAATGGCTCCACGAATACTCTGATTTTCATCAATCAACCAAAAATGGCTACAAGGGACGTAACCCGGTTTTAAATCGATACCCAAGGATTCATTGGAAAGTCGGCTCACATAGCGTTCGATATCACTCTCACCTTCCGCATAGTAATCTGCGTTCTCAGGATCATTGTGTTTGAAATCCCGGTAAAATCGAGAAAATGCCTCTTTTAACTGCGATGAAGGGGGGATTAATCTCATCAATTCTGTTCCTCATTCTGAGAATTATTTTTTAGACCATATTGATAGAAAACAACTCTTTGTTCATTCATGGACTGTTTTACAAAGCCAAGCTTTTCTAAAAGTTTCAACGATGCAATGTTTGACTCATCAACACCAGCGACGAGCTCTCTCCAACCACTTTTGTTCGCAATGGAGTCAATAAATCCAGTAAGCAGCTCACTAGCCAACCCTTGCCCCCAGTACTCTTCTGCGAGTAAATAGCCGATATGAGCACTACCGCTGTCTTGATAGACAAATACGAACCCTGCTAACGCACCATCGTTAGTTCTCACTACGTAAAGCACGCTTTCATCATTCATTTTGCTTAACCAGGTCTCTGCTGATTCATTAGACCTGACTTGGTGAAAGTACGGTGGTAAATTCTCAACAACCTTTTCTGTCAAGGTTGCTTGAATTTCAGATAGAAAATGAGCATTGCGGTCACCATCTTTAAACTGCTTTATGGTTAACCTGTTTGTACGATATGCTTCCACCGGAACCTCCCTTACTATTAAACTCATCTGTGTTTACGGTGCTTTTTAGCTAACCTTTCGTTGCCCCGCTTGTAATTGCCAGTGACTCTCGCCATTAGTTGCTGTTGGTCATGATTTGAGAGCGCACTAACCTTCGAAACGAATTCAGATGCCTGTTTTCCACGCAATATGGTAACAATCTTACCGTTACGCAAAATCCTCAGTTCAGCCCGATTCTCTTCAAAGGAAAAACCTAGGTCAGACCCCATATTAATACTCCTCAACTTCAAACTGGTAAGCGACTCGTCTACCCCACCCGTTTGCCAATTGCTGAATATCCTTAATACCATAGGGTTGACCTTCAATCATGCGTAGCGCAAGTTCAACACTCTGTGATTCTTTTGGATAATGGCGTAATACGGCTTTTGCACACCACTTTATCTCCACATTCCAACTGTTGTCCTTTTCTGCGATTAAGGTGTAAGCGCTACGGAGGATCTTCTTAGCCAACATTTTACCAATATACTTATGGTTAGACTCATTAAGCTCATCACATGCTTGAGTAATGAAAGATAAGAGATCACTGTTGAGAGCAAAACCGATTTTCCGGTTTGGTTGTAACCGATTGAATTTCCGGGACAAGTCATCACCTGACACACAACAACAACAGTGCTTTAACCAAAACTGCCAGTGATAAATTTCATTTGGAGAAAGAATTGCTTCTAGATGGCCAGGATCGAAGTCTATCTTGCTGAAAATAGTTAATTCTTGCTCTAATTTTGATTTGGTGGCCTTAAGTTTTCGTTCGGTTTCTTGGTCCAAAGGCTTATTGAAAACAATAGATAAGTCTAAATCAGACTCAAGCTCAACCGCAGTGCCCCTAGCTACACTCCCATATAGATAAAGGCTATGAATTTTGTCTGAAAAAGTGTCACGTAAACAGCTAACTACATGGTCAACTGACTGCCTAAACGCGGGCTGAATATAGGCGACTGAACAATGATTAAGAATGTAACCTTGCTCGTCCAACCCGTTATTCATTGGTTTCATCAAGTTTGTCACGCCACTCTTGTTGTAATATTGCCATAACTACCGTGTCCCACCAGCGCCCTTTAAAATACCTGTTCTCTTTGAATACCGCTTCTCTGCGCATACCCAAGTCTGAGCAAAGCTTGAGTGCAGCGCGGTTTTCCTTAATCGTTTCAGCGTATATCCGATGCACATTAAGCGTACTAAACCCATAATTTGCCAAAGCCGTCGCAGCTTCATAAATCAAACCGCTTCCCTGAAATGAACGTGCTATTCCACATCCCATCGACGCATTATGTTCATCTTCCAATCTCAAGCATACCGTACCAATAAAGATGCCTTGCTGTTTATGCTCTATTGCAAGTTGGTAACTTCTTCTTGGTATTTCGGCAGCCTGTCGAATAAACAATTTGGTCAATTGACGGTATTTTTCTGCTTTGCTGTCCGCTTCGTCATAGAAACGTTGATACTTTACGTCTTGAGATATCGCCACAAACGCGGCTTCATCTTCTAGCGACATGTCTCTAATAACAAGTCTTGGTGTTTCTAGCCTAAACAATTGCTTTCCCTAAAGGTGCTTTTCCATAACAAAATTTGTCAGTACCTGACCACGCATCTCAACCTGTTGCTCCTTCACTACTTTAAACCCCATCCGCTCATAGAAAGGACGAGCAGTAATGCTCACCTCCGAGTAGAGGCGAGTGATACCCTTGTCGTTCGCAATCTTTAGCACATGCTCCATAAGCGCCCGACCAACGCCCTTACCCTGGAAAGCGTGATGACAAAAGAAATGATCCACTAACCCGGAATCTTGCAAATCGGTATACCCCGCGACTTGCCCGTTCATTTCAGCGATGTAAGGGTTAATTTGGGACATTTTGTTTTTCCACTTTTCAATGTCCCATCCTTCTGGCGCCCACGCTTCAACCTGATCCTGACTGTAATGCTGGCGATTTACATTTCGCACTGTATGGAAAAACACTTCCCAAAGCGCTTTAGCATCGTCTGGCTTATATTGACGAATAGTGATCATAACGCTCCCCTTAGATTGCAGGTCTTTGTTATAACATAAAAAAAGCTCGCTAATCATTAGCGAGCTTTACCTTTAAATAGCAGCCTGTAGCTTTTCTTCAACCTGTTTTAAAATTTGGTATTCTTCTTTATCACAGCCACGAACAATCGACACCCAGTGATCACCCGTTTCATCAGTTCCTTTAAACTCCGCACGCAATTCATACTTGCGCCACGTAACAAAGGCCATAACGAGGGTTAACGCTAAAGTATACAGTCCAAACTGAGGAACAAATGCCCATGTAGCTGCAGACAACACCAATGCCAAAGATAACACTCGAACAATGTTTTCTTTGATACCTAATCGACGAACTTCAAAACGTTTGATTTTGCTCAACTTATAAGCGTCAGACTTTACCACTAACTCGTTAGAAGTAAGCATGAAGTCTTGCTCGCTTACCGTTCTGCGAAAACGAAACAAATCCACTAGCTTGTTACTATGAGTGATTTTACTCATCACTTTTCTCCATGTTATGAAAAATGTACAAAAACTACGATATACATGGAGTTACTTATGGACACAGTGGGATTTATAAATCAAGAAAATACAAAAGGCAAGAACAATTGTGCGAACCTGCTAAAAATAAGCCCTATGTTACAAAGAGTTAGCTATATCAAACCTTAGAGGGCTCTCGACAAATACTCTCACTAAACCATTCAGCAATGGCACGAGCTCGCCCAAGATCTTCTTCTTCGCTAACAGGAAGATAAGCAAAGCCTCTAAACTCAAGCTGCATGTAGCGAGCAGTAAGCTTAAAAGGTTCAATAAAACAATCTGGTAATTCATGATTGTAGCCAGTCGAGATAACAGATATTTCCTTACCTTTCAGCTGGCGTCCAAGTGGCTTTTCTATGGTCAACAGATCGGACAAGCGATCGAAGAACACTTTCAGTTGTGCCGACATGGAGTACCAATAGACAGGCGAAGCGAACACAATGTGATCATAGGTGATAAGCATGCGAATCAAAGGAATAAAATCATCGCTGCGATTTTCGTGTAGATAGTCATAATAAGAGAGTTGGTAATCCGCTAAATCAAACACCGTAGCATTTGTCATCTCAACAAATTTATTCACTAAGTGACGCGTATTACCATCTGTTTTTGACGTACCCAAGACCACTGCTACCTTCATCAGAATTCCCTCTAGTTTAGTAAGCTAGGCCGTTTTTTCGGTGAAATGTCCGCAATCGCTACATTTATAACCGTGTTTATAGAAAAACAGCGGAAAGCCTAAAAGAATAAAGACTAAAAAAGCGGGTCGCTTACCTTTGGTAAACGGCTCTAGTTTTAGGCTACCACAGTTAGGGCAATGATCTTGTGAAGTGGAACTGTCTTCAGTGCATAAAGCATCAGAGTAGTCGGTATTAAGGATAATGGTCGCTTGCTCGGCATCCTCTTCCTGAACCATTAAACGAACTCCGCCAATCGCATTTGAATAGAGCCACTGGGTGTTAACGGTATGTTCGTCAGCAATATTGCTTTCAATTCCAGCGGCTTCCAAGCTCGCTTTCGCAATATGAGCCTCATGAGGGAAAGAAAAACGAGCTACAACTACCATACAACCTCTCTTGTGCTAAACCATCACTCTTCGCATGCCATTTTTTCGGACGTGTCACAGTCAGCTAACGCCAACTTGTACTCTGCTTTGGCACTTTCACTCAAATAGACCGCCATACCTTCAAATAGGTTCCATAGCTCTTGGCCATATTTCAACTTAAACTCTTCGCTTGCTAACACCAACTCAAGTTCATTGGCAACGGTCAACTCACAAAACTGGTGTAACTGCTCTTCCGTCATCTCGAATACCGAGCCCGTAAATCGGTCACGAAACTGGATGAACGGTTTAGAATCAAACTGAGGAAACACATAGTCTCTGTCGCAAGAGCAATAGAGATAAACCAGAGCTTCTGCTTCTCGACCAATAACCGCGGCGATTTCACTTCGCATTTCCAGTGAGACCATGCTCTCATCAAATCCAGCGGTTCCGTATGCTGCATGGAAGAGGCCAGCGCTCCTGACCGTATCACTCGCATGCCATTTTGCCAGCAAGGACTCTGTTCCAACCAAGTGGGATTCAAGCGAACCGTTTAAGTGCTGAAAGTCACCCGCTCCTAGAGATTTCAAGCGTTCAAAGTGTGTATTCATAATTGATTTCTTTTTAGTTTAACCAGTAATGACCTTAGACATGTTGTAACCAGTGACCACAAATCCCAACTCTTCATATAGCTTCCGAGCCCGCTCATTGTTGAAGGCAACGCGCAATTTAATCTGTTTAATATCGACTTCTTTCATTTTCGCTTCCAAAAGCTCGATAGCCTTACTACCCAAACCTTGCCCTCGAAAGGCTTCCATAACGTAAAAGTCGTAGATAAATGTCGACCCTTCTTTTTGATTAACGCAATGCCACAAGTAACCTGCCAGTATTGATTCGCCATCTTTTTCAGCATCGATACACATCAGTGACTGCCCTTTCGATTCAACACCATCGGGAAAACCACGCTTCAAAGCCTGATGAGCGAGTTCAAGAGATTTTTCAGCAGCGTGGCCTTGATTCTCTGCAATATCCTGCGCATAGGCCTCGGCAGCATAGTGATAAAAATCCGCAAACTCTTCCGTTCGCATTTCTCTTAGCTTAACCATACTTATCTTTTAACCTCGACCACAAACAGGTGTCATCATGATGTGTTGAGGGCCAACAGGACCACCTAAGTACAACTCAGCCGTATCAGTGAAACCACTACTTAAATAACATCGATAAGCGGGCTCGTTTCGACAGTTCACCGTGAGATAAAGCGAGTTGACTTGTGGATAGACTTGACCAACGTACTGGGGAAGCAGTTTAAGTGCATCACGTGCAATACCTTGCCCCTGTAGATTACGATCAATCAACAATGCTCTGATTCCAATACCGTCTTCCGGGCAGAAGCTGAATTTCTCAGCATAGCCTATATCAAGAAGGAAGAAGCCCACGGGCTGATCGCCTTTCATAATCACGTAGGGATGTTCACTTTCTTTCAATTCGGGGATCATTTCACCAATGTTATCAACGGTAAACTGAGCTTGTTCAGGTGTAACGCTTAATGCATGTATAAGGTGTGCTTTTTCAGCACTGTACTTTTCTATAGAAATCATAATTATCCGAATAATTTTTCCAGCCAAACGGAGCTGATATAGCGTCCGTTTTTCTTTGCATAGGAATCAAAAACACCCACTTCTCGGAACCCAAATTTCTTATGCAAAGCAATTGAGGCCTCGTTTGGTAAAGCAATACCAGATAGCGCACGATGAACACCCTGCAGCTTTAACTCCTCCATAAGTGCTTGATATAAAGCAGAGCCGGTACCTTTTCCTTTTACGTCAGATGAAAGATATATCGTCACTTCTACCGTATTTGCAAACGCCTCAGATGGTCGGTATGGTTGCGAACAGGCAAATCCAACAATGTTTCCCTGATGCTCGGCTACCAATAACTGGTGCCTAGTGTTTTGGGAAAATTGTTCAAACCAATTTAAACGGTTTTCCAATGTAAAAGGTCTTTCTTCGAAGCGAGCATTGGTATTGGCAATGTAATAGTTGAAGATATCCGTGATTGACCGAATATCACTGTGAAGTGCAGTTCTAATCTTCATTACTGAATCTCCATAGACTTTGCATCAATCGAGAAAGTCACCAAACCATCGCATTCTCCATACAGATTGATACCAACCTCTCGCTGCATTCCAAGTTTGTTCAAAATGGTGACCGAAGGTTTGTTCGCTTCCAAAGATACGCCATATATTTTCTCATGCTTACCGAGTTTAAAGGTTTCTCGTATCAACGCCTCGGATGCTTCCATTACATAACCTTTCCCCTGATACTCTGGCAGTAGCGCGTATCGGATATCACTGAATTCTGGGTTTTCACACACTTCAACGCCTGCGTACCCCATCTTTCGAGTTGGGTTTTCTCTGCAACAGATAACGTAGGAACCAAAACCATACTGCCTCCAGTGCTCTACTCTGTTGGCGTGATGCTGCAGAATTTCTGGTTCTGAATAAGCCGCTCCCTTTGGCAGGAACTTGGTTAAACTATCTGAACTTAGTACTTGCCTGTAGACATCAACATCTGCCTCTTCAACAGGCTTCAATATCAAGCGTTCCGTATACAACATATTCCCTTTACCCTGACATATTTGATTCGAGCACTTGGCTCAATCAAAGATCAAATTCAGCATTGTGTAGTTTGAGCACATTCACCAGAGGTTCTTCCCACCCCAGGCAAAGCTTAAGCTGTTCGACAATAGGCTTCACCTGAGCTTTATCAACATTGATCTCTATCTTAAGCAAGTCATAATTCTCTACTCGACCTTTGTCGCCGAACACTGGTTTAGCACCCTCCAGTGCACGATGAGAGCCCGTCATGGCTCCAAACGCCCAACAGTGGTCGTAATCACCAATCTTATCGACACCAGATTCATGCAATGTGCTAAGCACTTGGGCCTTTTGGGCTGGTTGGCAAAAAATTTCTAATTTATACATCTTGTCATTCTTTTAAATCGTGGATTCCACTTCAATCCTAAACGGCTCACAAGGCGTGCCTTGATGGTACTTCAACTGCCATTTTTCACCCGTAAACACCCAAATTGACGAACGTTTGGTATACAAGCTTGCGCTTCCCTTAGAATCAACCCAAGCCGATTTATACAGCAGCAATTGAACAGAAGGTTCAAGCGCAATACATTCAAATGATTGTGAATGTATCTTGCCTGTTGAAGGCTCCTCGTTCTTCATCAGCTCTAAGATCGATTGCAGATCAAAGCTTCTGCCTGAGCGCCCCACTTCAACGAAATCAGGGTGAAGTAATCGCATAACCTCATGCTCGTTCTGGCGGGTTTCATATTGTTGAAGCAAGACTTCTTGTTCAATGAGGAATTTCATCCGTGTAATACCTGTCATTGAATACCTTTCAATTGCCTGAAGATATCACTCCCGACTGCCATATGAAACACGTCAATTGATAAAGAAAACTTAACGCACATTCTTCACATACCTTTATTTGCAGGCCCCGTCCCTATAAAATACGCAAAACATTTATCAACACGGATACCCCATGGCAAAACTTACTCTGCAAGAACAAATGCTGAAAGCTGGTTTAGTTAATGAAAAGAAGCTAAAGAAGGCCAAAAAAGGTTCAAAAAAATCACGCGTACAAGCTCGTGAAGTAAAAGCCGCGGTCGAAGAACAAAAACGTCAACAGCAAGAGCGTGATAAAGAGCTAAGCAACCAACAAAATGAGCAGCGTCTGAACAAAGAAACTCAGTCGCAAATCAAACAGTTGATCGAGATGAACAAAATCGATCAGAAAGATGGTGATATTAAATACAACTTCACCGATGGAACGCTCGTCAAATCCCTTTACGTTGAATCGATTATCCGCGAACAACTTATCAAAGGTATTCTTGCTATTGCCCGTCATGAAGATGGTTATGCGGTGATCCCCGGGGTTGTTGCAAACAAAATTGCACAGCGTGATGACCAGGTCATCATTGAGCTCAAAGAGCCAGAATCAGACGTGCCAGCCGAAGACGACCCATATGCAGACTATGTAGTCCCAGACGATCTGATGTGGTAAAGAAAAAAGCCACTCGGTAACCGAGTGGCTTTTTGACTAGTGTTATTCGAGCTACCTATCGCAGGGTTTGTATTACTTTCCCTTTGCCATCCTTAAAATGAACTTCTGCGTGCGCGCCGTTAAAGAGTGCCAAGTTAGGCGGTAGATGGCCTATATCCACGTCATATAGAACAGGCACCTTTAAGTCATTGGCAACAGAAAGGAAAGCTTCACTCGACGTTATTGTTTTTCCACAATTATCTAAAACCGCATTTCTTCCAAATAACAGTCCACTAATCTGTTCAAAGACACCTTGGTATTTTAACCCTTGCAAAGCGCGTTTTAACACTGTCGGTGGCATCTCTGCATTCTCTAAATACAGAATCAAATCGTCATTTGGATAGCATTGTTTAAAGCGCTCAAGATCGAGATACTCTGTCCCAATCAGGTGGGCCATAGTATCAAAGCAGCCTCCTATCAGACGTCCACTAAAGCTCAACTCTTCAACATCACCCACCGCTTTCCACTGAGTTCTCTCTGTTTTAACTAAGCAACAGTTCGGATGAGTTTCGAAAGACTCACCAGAAACCTGATAAAGATCAGAAGAGAACTGCGTGATTTCAGCCCCAGCTTTAGCTGTCATAACATTTAAGGTGTTTGCGGTGAGCTCGTCCTTTTCAAGTGGGTTTAACTCCATCAAATTGGAGCTATGTAAAGTCGACCAACCTAATTGCGTGGTAAGCACTGAGCTGATAGTACTCACGTCAGAAAAGCCAAATACCCACTTTGGCTTAACCTGCTTCAATTTTTCAAAATCGAGTAAAGGCAGAAGGTCCATCGCAAATTCACCACCCCAAGGTGGAGCAACCGCCGAAATGGAGTCATCGCACAAGAACTTCATCAACTCTTCTGCTCTCATTGATGGAGTCGCACTCACATGCTTTTCGTTCTCTCTTAGGCAGTGGCCTTCGATTACATTAAATCCAAGGCTTCGAAGGTGTTCCAAGACGAGGTCTAAACGTTGGTGACACCCTGAAGGAACGCCCGAAGAAAAAGCGGTAACGGCGATCTTATCCCCTTTCTGTAAAGGCTCTGGGTATTTCATAGTATTCCTATTTTTATTATTCGTTTGTCTTGCCATTAGATATAAGAAAATTGATTAAACTAAAAAGAATCATCAGAGACTTCACTCAAACCTGAGCGACTTGCGATCTCCGATTCAAAACCGTCGATGCTCTTTAGGTTTTTCTTCAGCCAATACTTTTCAATCCCCTCAGTCCCCTGCTTTTCGGACCATTTTGCCAAATCTTCCCTGTCCCCTTCGTAACTAAAATATGGTACAGACATACCGCACGAAGATTGAACCATGTTGATATCAAGGATAAATATCTGACGGGCAGCCACGCTTTCGGGGAACAAGCTGACGTACTTTTTCCATTCCGCATCTTTGTTATGCAGCACACTCGCCTGTCCGTAGGCTCTTAAAATTAATGGGGCGCCTTCAAATGCACAGAACATGAGGGTCATGCGTTGGTTATTCAACACATGTGCGGCCGACTCATTGCCGCTACCAGTGAGGTTGAGCCAAGCGATTTGAGTTGGGCTGATGACTCTAAGTGAATCCCCACCCTTTGGCGACAAGTTCACACTACCCCTATCCGCTGCAGTACCAACAAAATAGAGTTTTTGTTGCTCAATAAACGAGATGTGTTTATCTGATAACTCTGAAAACTGTTTTCCCATCTTGCTCAATTCTCATTCCATATGTCACACATAAAGCACATTAATGCTGTTAAATATAAGAAACAAGTAGTTATGTGTTGAGGCGCGTCAAAGCGACTCAATTTAAACAGTGTGTGCCTACTTTTCTTTGATTCATGAGATTGGCGAGATTTGCCACGGAGACCAAATAGATGACCAAACAGTCTTCTAATTGGCAGATGGAAAGTCCTTTATTTCATTGTCCAACCATGTCTAATGCTCAACAAAAATAAGACGGTTCGTATCAAACCCTCTCGCTTTAGACATCGAAATAAATTTATCGATAACCTCTTGCTCTACAGAGCTTGAACGCGCTAATAGCCACAAGTAATCATTATCAGGACCAGAAACGAACGCATAATCGTAGTTTTCTTTTTCAAGTTCGAAAACCACATATGAACCATAAAATGGACCGAAGAATGATACTTTCAAGTAGCCTTGATCTGAGCTTCGAACGAAATATGCATTACCTTCCGCCTCTTTCCACTCATTGAGTTCTTCGGAAAAGCCTTGGTTAATGACTTTGACACCGCCGTCGTCCTTAAGACTGTATTCTGCAGTTACCTTGCTCAGGCCTTTTTCAAATGAGTGGTCGAGCCTTGCAATTTCGTACCATTTACCCATATACCTGTCGATGTCAAAATCCTGCACGGGTTTAACCTCACTCGGCATTCCTAGGCAACCGCTGATAAAAAGTACCGTGAACAAAAAAAGAATTCTTTTCATGATGTCTCCATACTACCCGAAACGTTTGACTCAACTATTTGTTAACTCTAGTAATATACCGAGTTTAACAGCAAGAAGTTCAATCAAATAAAATTATCCTTTTCCAATTTGTTGTCCAGCAACCTCTGCAGCGGTTCAAATCGACTTAGATATGTGCTGAACAAAAAAGCCTTACCATGCAGCGAAACATGCACTTGAAGAGGTGGTTAATCTTTCAGCCATGTAAACTGCCTTATGTTATTGAGAATCCACTCAAGCGACACCTATTTTAGTGCCAGGATCTGGCCCCACATTTCTCACACTGAAACTGATCTTCTTGGTCGACAAAAAAACTGTTGGTGTGCTCACCATCTTTAACAACAAGTGCTAGCAGGAATTCGATACAACTTCCGAACAACGATTGCTTTTGCTCAAATTTGGAATCAGATTTATTCGTTTTTTCTACTTGGATATGAGGAGTAAGTGATTGACATTTTTGGCAGAAGTGAGGGTGTTTGATGTATTGGCTACTTTCCACTGATACGACTCATTCAGTTTTAAAAGACACTAGAACATAACATTTCCCATAGCTATATAAAACACATCCGAATACAATTAGTTTCAGTCATATAACTGTTTTTAGTTGACCTTAAACTAAATCAAGTGTTCTATAACTTCAGGTTTTATTTGATTCAAAATAGCCACTCCTCCTTCGGATTCTGTATTTATCTCAACCCAACCGTCAGTACCCATAAATTCAGCTTCTGCAAAGCTTATTTCCTGGTCACTATGAGCATCAATAAGCTGACCTTTCAATCGAAAAGTCCCTAAGGATGTTTTAAGCCGTTTAATTGAAAATTCCATCTCACTTCCTTTTTACATGACTTTAATAAGAAGAGTCGTCTATTTTTCTTATAAGAATGTCCTTGAGTATAACACCTTCCGCCATACGCATATTGATAGCAGTAACCTGCTCATCACACTTTGGCGTTGTCACATAGTGGGTCATACATCCGCAGAGGTTACAACGATGAAACTCCACACATTTATCTCCCCAAATATAGTAAATAGAAGGCTCTTCAGACCATGTAACGGTTACCTCAGAAGGCGAATAGTAAGCCCACAGTGCGGCATAGCGACGACAGGTTGAGCAATTACACTCTCCCACTTCCAACGGGGTGCTCTTAGCGACTAACTTCAGATTCCCACAATGACAACTTACTTCCATGGTGCAGGCCTTTCCTACACATTGTGTTTATAACCGTTGATAAATGACGGTATGCGACAAAAATAACATTGAGTAACGTTCATTGACTCTAAAACGGTATTCAAATTCTTGATCATCGAGCTTTTGCCACGTTCGGTCGAAGTACTCATTAATGTCATTAATGCGTTCCGAAGGCACTTTTAGAGGTTTATCACTCCATTGATAAGTACATGACAGAGCCAGCACACCGCCAATAGAGGCTCGCGACATCAAATAGTCCACCACTTGTTTGGGGGATTCACATTGGTCAAGCACATTTAGGCAGACCACTAAATCACATTGAGGGATAGTTAACTCATCAGAAGCTGGGGTGTTAAAGGTTTCAACAACCAGTGGTAAATACTTATTGGATAAAGAGTTTGTATCAAGCTCCAAGTCAACTTCTTCAGTCGCAAACGCCCTAAATCGACTTATCCCTGGCGTGAGCAGGATCTCCGTAAAAGCATCAAGTAAACGACGAGAAGGCTCTACAACATAGACTCGCTTTAACTCTTTACATGATGAAACAAGCTCGTAATTTGCTCTTCCGCACGCAGGCCCACCTTCCAGTAGGCTTTCTGGCTTTATATGATGCTCCGATAATTGTTTGGCGATGGCTTGTGCAGCCTGAACACTGTAATTCGAATGAATGAATTGTGTAGGTACATTTTGACTTTTAGGCCTGTTAACTTTTGTGTCTAAACACTTGTCTATCCATGAGGCTTCAATATAGGAAGCTAGCCATTTTTCTGTAAGATAAAAATCGTCCATTTTTTCACCTAACATTCATCGATTTAATATGTTAAATATCTGACCGTATCATGTGGTTTCAACACTCAGATCTTTTTTAGCATTCAGCGTGTATGTCCTCACTAAATACTTATATGCAACTAAACATTTCTCTACAAATAGTTATATTGATTTGTTGGCTTGAGTCTCAAATTATCTATCTGAGCAAATAGGTAAATTCGTATTTTAGAAGAGCTTTAGCTTAATAAGAAATTATAGAGTTGTCCCGCTATTACTACAAAGTAAGTAGGTAGTATTCCCCAAGAGAATCTTCGGCTTTTGAATGACGGGTAAACCCTTGAGACTGATAAAATTGCAGCGCAGGCTCATTGTGTGACATGCATTTTAGGCTGAGTGTAGAGTAACGGGCTTTAGCCAGTTGTAGTAGATGGTAGCCGACACCTTTTCGGATATGCTCTGGTGAAACGTAGAGGTGGTGAATAAAGTTTTCTGGTTCCCAGATTGAAATAAAACCTGCGATGTCTTCTCCGATGATCGCGACCCAGATTTGCTCGCCTTCAACATCGTTGTCAAAGTCTGACAATTCATAGCCAGCTGTATCTAACCAAATAAAACTGGCTTTTCGTGATTTAAGATAAAGGTTTCGAAGTGCCGGAAGAAACGCGTCTTGATACGGTTCAATTAAGATAGGGTCTAGCAAACATTCTCTCCAATCCCCAGAGCATATATACAAAGAGTAGGCACAGTTTCCTAACCGCGCCTACTTAGTTTATTTGTTACATCACACATTGTTGAGCTGTTTTCGCTTGCTCTATGCCTTTTTCAATCAAGGATACAGCATCTTCGCTATTCACTGACGACAGCAATTTATCCATCAGCTCGGAGGCTGTAGACTCCGATGATGCTTCAACTAAACAGCTGTATGCATTCGCGATATGTTCTTTCGCTTCAACCAACGCTTCTGGGTTGCTGAAGTCGACCGTCAATGCTTCTTCGACAGACGCCGCCATTGCCTTTGCTGACTCTGTTGCGTCACCAAATTGATCCAGATTGAACTGCTCTAAGTCGAAAGACTCGACTTGCTGCTGAATGTTGTCCACTGCTTTATTAGCAGCCTCTTGCGCCTGATCGATAGCTTTAGTTGCATCATCACATCCGGCTAAAGCACCCAGCATCATCATTACTATCAGCGTTTTCTTCATGTCTTACCTTCAAAAATCTTCAGTTACAGGGGGATCTTAAAACAGTGATACTCGACTGCAAACAACAATAAAGTAACGGATTGTTGATGAACCTAATCTGAATTAAAAACGGGTGCGTTCCACTTCGACGAAATTTTCTCTACAGATGCTCGGTCATATCCACGCATTGTTATTTTGGAGTCCTATCATGCATGTAGAAAATAAAGAATTAAAACAAAGTCATATTGGTTACAATCTTGGCGTTATTGGCGTCGCATTAGTATTGGCTTGGATTGGTATTTACAAGTTTACCCCGACAGAAGCTAAGTTGATTGAGCCTTTGGTGGTCAACCATCCAGTGATGAGTTGGCTTTATGACATCATCTCTGTACAAGCGGTTTCAAATCTTATCGGTGCCACCGAGATCATCGTGGCTATTGGCCTGATTGCTGGCTTCAAAAATGCAAAAATCGCGTATGTTTCCGGAATAGCAGCCGCTGTCATTTTTGTGGCGACACTCAGCTTTCTTCTAACGACGCCAAATACTTGGAAAGTGTCCGATGGTATTCTCGTGACCAATTTCTTTTTAGTGAAAGATATTCTGTTTTTGGCGATTTCAATTAGCGTCATCGAACGCAACAAGCCTCTAGTTTAAGCTTAAACGAACGAGGGCCCGCTTTTTCAGCGAGCCCTTGTAGTAAGAACGTTCAAGTTAAGTGTCACCATTAAGCTTTCTTAACAAATTGTGCCGTTACCATCATTTCCCCTGCACCATCAACCTTGCAGTCCAACTGATGGTCTTTACCATCGACAATTCGTCGGATCACAGCTTTCGTGCCTATTTTTAGGATCAGGGAGCTGCCTTTAACTTTAAGATCTTTTGCCAAAGTCACTTTATCCCCTTCTGCGAGAAGCGTACCGTTGGCGTCTTTAACATTGGGAGTTTCGGCTTCAAGTGCCTCATCAGGGTTCCATTCATACGCACACTCTGGGCATACCAAGTGGCTCTGATCTTGATAAACATATTCGGACTGACAATTTGGGCACGGTGGAAAAGACATATATTCACTACTTGTTTAGATTGATTACCATATGATACTGCGCTTAAAAGCCCTATGCGAGCCATAAGATATAAAAAGCTAGAACGCGATTTGGGGAATAAATTATGCGCCCAGCAAAGGTAGATGTTTTATATTGTGGTACGTCATGCCCATAATGAGACAATGCCTGATAGCGTTTTTAGGTAACGGCTTTGATAACTCAAGGACAATCGCCCTGTTGCCTTGAAAATCCAATACATCACCATAGAGTTCTCGAAAAGTGTCCACCAGCTTAGTCTGACAATGAAAGAACAAATAATACTGATCCGGAGTGTTTGATTTCCAATCGATTCGGACAGGGCTTCCCGACTTAACACTGAAGCTCGGTTCACCCCATTTTAATGATTCACTCACCACACCTAAGCTCAATTCTTCAGCTAACTGAAAAATCATCGTTCTCAGATTCAAAAGCTTAGTTCGCGCCTCATTTGGGTATTGGTTGAAATGCACTTGCATTGACGGTTCCATCACACACCTTTTAAGACTATTAGTGGCTAGCTTAGATATCACTTATTCCTCAGAGTAAGCATCTGCGCGCTTAACTCTGAGACAAGCCACCATCGACCACTAAAGTATGACCGACGACATAACTTGCTTGATCTGAGCACAACCACTCAATCGCACTCACAATTTCCGCAGGCTCAGCGAAGCGGCCAATAGGCACTACAGACTCAACTTCAGAGCGAATATTAGGGTTAACAGACGCTTGACGCTCTTCCCATCTTGGTGTCCAAGTAACGCCAGGTGCAACAGAATTAACCCTTATTCCGTCTTTAATCGCCTCCAGAGCAACCGAACGAGTCAAACCTTCCAAACCATGTTTTGTCGCACTGTACATTGAAGCATTAGGCGTCGGGCGAATACCATTGATGGAACTGATATTAACAATCGATGCGCCTTCAGACATGAGCAATAACTCGTGCTTCAGACACAAAGTATGCGACCATAAATCATTAACTAGGGTTTTATAGAGTTCATCAGAGTCAACCTCAGAAAACTGGCCATTTGATTCTAGTTTAGGAGACGCGTTATTGATCGCGATATCAAGCTTTCCATACTCTGAAGTCAGGTAATCAAACAGTGCCTCAACCTGATCACGATCAGATATATCTACCACTTGAAAATCCACACTAGATAACTCTGGATTCGTCGCAATGACGTCGTCCCAAGTTTCCATAGTCCGAGCACACGTGATCACCTGCTCTCCTTTTGAAGCGTACAATTTAACCGCTTCCAAACCGATACCCTTGCTACCACCTGTGATCAAGACTGTTTTCATTGCTGATTCCTTTCATATCACCCCGACCCTTTCGCCTGACGCTAAAGCATGTTCCACTCACTTATGCCGTGCATGGCTGTAACCATTAACCCTTTCACTTTAATACGAAATTAAATGGAGGGCTTAAATTTTTTCGTCATACCTTGACTGGCTGGAGCAACCAAGCGATAGCCCAGCTTTTCATAAAAAACAGGCTCATCCGCAATCATTGATACATATGAGCCAGCCAATGCTACGGAAGATAGGTAGCCATCTATGTGTTCCATAACCTTTCTCCCAAGTCCTTTGCCTTGGTAATCTGGGTCAACTGCAATATCAACAATTTCAAAATTACACCCGCCATCACCCACGACGCGCCCCATCGCAATTAACTTATCTCCATCCATAACTGAAACGCCATAAAGTGAGTTTGGTAACCCTATTTTGGCGGCTTCAAGAGACTTAGGCGACAACCCCGCGGTGACACGCAAAGCACAATAGGCTTCAGGGCTAGGCACACTTTGTACAACAACATATTCCATTCAATTCTGCTCCTATCATCATCTATCTGACGGAACATACACCAAATAACTGTATATAAAAACAGTATTCATACCAATCTATTGTGCTGGCTTAATTGATCACCATATTGGCAGCCATGACCAGTAAGAGTGCTGCAAAGATCTTCTTAATCGTTGGGACTGGTAAAGAGTGTGTAGCTTTAGCACCTAGAGGCGCTGTAAACCAAGACGTACTCACAATGCCTAGTAGAGCAGGTAAATAAACAAATCCGGCAAAGCCATCGGACAACGCATAGTGACCGCTACCTGAACTGATATAGCCAATGGAGCCAAACAATGCGATCACAATGCCACAAGCAGAGGCACATCCAATTGCTTTTTTCATATCAACGGAGAAAAACGTTAGTAAAGGAACCAAAAGTGCGCCGCCACCAATGCCTATCATTGCCGACAACCCACCAGTAATCGTTGTCAGCACAGTGAGGAAAGGTTTGCTTGGCATTTTTCGATCGTTCTCTGAATCATTTTTGCTACTGAAGATCATTTTCAGTGCGATAAGAATAACGCTGACTGCAAACACAGCCCGAACCACTTGCTCGGGCAGCAACGCCGCCATGAAACCGCTAATCAATGCACCTAGCGCAACGCCTATCATTATCCATGGTGCGAGATTCCACGGCACATTACCGTTTTTATGATGAGCAATGGCTGAAGAAGTTGAAGTAAACAAAATAGACGCCAATGAGGTAGCAATCGCTGCAATCACTACTTGCTCACTCGGTAACACACCAAAGTGGAGCAAAATAATACTAAGTATCGGAACAATGACTAGGCCACCACCAATCCCCAACAACCCAGCTAAGAAGCCAACACCACTGCCTAATAGTGCGCAATATATGATCAACAACACCAAATCACTCACTCATTTCTCCTTTTCATTTTGTTGGAAATATTGTGTTATAAAAATTCTTCATGTTCCCATGAAGCACACTAATATATCTCTTTCATAAATAATGAAACATGAAATCTCTTCATGTTGATAGTGAAGTAAATCCATTGTTATTTATGTGTCGATCAACGTTATAAATAAATCTCTGCTCTTAACTACAGCTCATTTTATTCAGATCTTTGAGGTTAAATGGAAAAAGCAGTGGTGGCTCAGATCTGGGATTATCAAAAACAAAAAAGAAGCCCGGAAGAGCAAGGAATGAATCAGCTTTCATCTTAGGAAATAGGATAACAGATCACCATGAATACAGACTTCACATTTACTATCAAGAGCCTTAGCCTCGATGAGAACTATCGCCCTGCTGACAGCACACGTATTACGACCAATTTTGCCAACCTAGCCAGAGGCGAAAGTCGACAACAAAACCTACGCAATGCACTCCAGATGATTGATAACAATTTCAATGCATTAGCACATTGGGACAATCCGAACGGCGATCGTTATTCTGTTGAATTGGAAATCGTATCTGTCGATATGGATATTGAGGCGGACGGTGAGAGCTTCCCTTCGATTGAAGTACTAAAAACTTACATTGTCGACCATAAAACCAATGAGCGCATTGAAGGGATCGTAGGGAATAATTTTTCGTCTTATGTACGAGATTATGATTTCAGTGTTCTTCTACTTGACCATAATAAAGGCAAACCTCAATTCAGTATTCCAGAAAATTTTGGTGAACTGCACGGCAAACTATTTAAGCATTTCGTCAGCTCAGAAACATATAAGCAAAACTTTAAAAAGCCACCGGTTATTTGTTTGAGTGTCTCGGATAACAAAACGTATCACCGAACTGAAAATCAACACCCAGTATTAGGCTTTGAATACGAGCCAAATGAGTCATCTCTCACCGAGCAGTATTTCCAGAAAATGGGGCTACAAGTTCGTTACTTTATGCCGCCAAACAGCGTTGCACCTTTCGCATTTTATTTCTTTGGCGATTTACTCAACGATTACACCAACTTGGAGCTGATTAGTACCATCAGTACGATGGAAACGTTCCAAAAAATCTATCGCCCGGAAATCTATAACGCGAATGCTGCAGCAGGTACCTCTTATCAGCCAAGTTTGAAAAATAGTGATCATTCATTGACGCAAATTGTTTATGACCGCGAAGAGCGCAGCCGCTTAGCCATTGAGCAAGGGAAGTTTGCTGAAGAGCACTTCATCAAACCATACCAGACCGTTCTTGAACAGTGGTCCGCAAATTACGCTTAACAACTAACGAAAACAAAAAGCACTTACTATGAAAACACTATTACCAACTTCTACGGCGGGAAGCCTGCCAAAACCTTCTTGGCTGGCACAACCTGAAACACTTTGGTCACCTTGGAAACTACAAGGCGATGAACTGACGGATGGCAAACACGATGCTCTACGTCTGTCATTGCAAGAACAACGACATGCCGGTTTGGATATCGTCAGCGATGGTGAGCAAACACGTCAGCACTTTGTTACCACCTTCATTGAACATCTGAGCGGCGTGGATTTTGAAAACCGCCAAACGGTTAAGATCCGTGACAGATACGATGCAAGCGTGCCAACTGTTGTTGGCCCAGTCAGCCGCCAAAAACCTGTATTTGTCGAAGATGCGAAATTCTTACGCCAGCAAACAGATCAACCGATTAAATGGGCGCTACCTGGCCCAATGACTATGATTGACACGCTTTACGATGATCACTACAAAAGCCGCGAAAAGCTCGCATGGGAATTTGCCAAAATACTGAACCAAGAAGCCAAGGAGCTCGAAGCTGCTGGTGTGGATATTATCCAATTTGATGAGCCTGCCTTTAACGTCTTTTTCGATGATGTTAACGACTGGGGTATCGCATGCCTAGAAAGAGCCATCGAAAGTCTAAAGTGTGAGACAGCGGTCCATATCTGTTACGGCTACGGTATTAAGGCCAATACAGACTGGAAGAAAACGCTGGGCTCAGAGTGGAGACAATATGAAGAGGTCTTCCCTAAACTACAGCAATCCAACATCGACATTATCTCGCTGGAATGCCATAACTCTCGCGTACCAATTGAGCTACTGGAACTCATCCGAGGCAAAAAGGTCATGGTGGGCGCTATAGATGTTGCGACCAATGCTATCGAGACACCGGAAGAAGTCGCAGATACGTTACGAAAGGCGTTACAGTACGTCGATGCTGACAAACTTTACCCTTGCACCAACTGTGGTATGGCCCCTCTGCCACGTGATGTATCACGAGGTAAGCTCAATGCCCTAGCAGCTGGCGCAGAGATAATCCGGAAAGAACTCGCTGGTGCGAGCCAGTAGCGTTAAAGACTGTTCTCAAATCACAAAACAAGGTGGCAATTGATGCCACCTTGCGTCGTTACTAAGCCGCTATTTTAGAGTATCCCTTTCAATCCCAAGATCAATCACTGCCGACAATTCTGACAATACGTTCTTAAAGTTGCTTTTCCATTGGAATACAGTCCAAGCTAATACCTCTTGGAGAATGATAAGTTGAGAGACTATCTCCGACAAACCCATACGAGCGATAAAAAGGCGCGGCATTTAAAGTTGAATCCAACTTTAACGTTTGTAAACCATGTTGCTTAGCTAGCTCTTCCAGAAAAGCCAGCATTTGTTTCGCAGCCCCTCGCCCAAAGAAATCTGGTTCGACAAAAATAGCGTCAACCATACCTGTTTCGGTATTAAGTTTACCGCTTCCGATGACTTGACCATCTATTTCTGAAACATAAAAGGTACTGACAACATCTTGGGTAAATCCTTCGGATACCTCCCCTTGAGTCCATAGAGAGAGCTGCTCTTCAGAATAAGAGCCAGAACATTTTTCAACAATAGCTCGCTTACGGAGGCCAAAGATCACCTGTGTATCAGACTCAATCGCTTTTCTAATGGTTAACATCCACTTCTCCCTGCTGCCTTTCGTATAATGCTGAATAATCGGAACCACAATGGATTTTAAGCAGTTGTTTTTCCTGTTGATCAAACCGCTAAATTGCAAAGGCTACTTAAGGCGTTCTTGCCATTTACCATTGTTTTCATGCTTGCACTTTTCTTCAGTGTCAAAACGAACATGTCGTCGTATATCTTTGAGGTTGATATCGATTGATGCCAGCTTCTTCTTGATAAGAGAGCACATATCGTCAAGGTTGGCTTCCGCTAGGTTTGCATCAGTATCGTAAACACAAATCACCGACAGAGATTCGGGGAAAGCATCATAATTCACTAGGTGTGTTAACCACATGAATCCTTCGGATTCCTCTTGTGCCACATCACATGCCTCGGTTAGGACGATTCTGATAGCGTTATCTCGCTTCTTATCTGTCTTTCTCATTGTTACTTACCATAAAAATGCTTACCGATTTATTACGTCATGCTCAAAGCTGTTCCCATACCTAAACCGCAGCCTCAGAATGACATCAAAACAACCAACAACATGAGCTACTAATAAAGGCTTTGTTATGTAGCAATATTGTTCTTGGTATAGATATGGTCAGCATATAATCTGTCACCAATTTTATACGCATCTGGAACAATTTCTTTAAGCGAAAAGCCACTTCTCAAAAGCACTTTTTCAGAGCCTATATTCCCTTCAGTCACTATTGCGCTAAATGATTGAATACCTAACTCTTCAATAGCCCAGATTATTAACGCGTTTAGTGATTCAGTTCCAAACCCTAGGCCATGATATTGCGGCAAAAATAGGTACCCTACTTCGGCCACCCCACCGACTAAACGAAAGCCAGTGACTCCTACTTTTTCACCGGTCTCACGCAGGGTGATTGTTAAGCACAACCATTGCTCCGAATTCCTATTCCAGGCCGGTAGCCTAGACTCAAAACTTTGCTTTATGTCTTCAGGTGAAGGCTCATCAAAACATAAGTTTATTACTCTAGGATCCCGGTTCAGAGACTGAAATAACTCCCAGTCGGAATCCTTAATTTGAGCCATATCTAACCTATTAGTTTGTATTTTCATTGATCGTACCGCCCTTATTGCAATAATACTGCGCGAAGATGCCAGCAGTGTCTCCTCCAAACTTAACTTATTGGTTATAAAAGCGAAAGTAGGCTCAATATAAAAATGCTAAGTGGGATAATTCATCTTAGAAGCTCTGCTTTGCGTGTTACTTGCAGAAAGTCTCAATATACAGCGCTTCGACCTTGTCTCTCGCCCACTGAGTACGACGCAAAAACTTTAAAGACGATTTAATGGAAGGATTATTGTAGAAACAATTGATTTGGATTTCTGCATCTAACCCTTCCCATCCATAGTGTTCTTGTAAACGTACAAGGATTTTTTCAAGGGTCAAACCGTGCAAGGGGTTATTGGGTTGTTCTTGGCTCATTTGAGGAAATTCCTGACTGCAAATATCTAGAGCAGAGTTTACCAGATTAAGGCTTACTGTTTTTCAGTTTCCTCCAATATGAGCCTCTGCCAGCTGAAATTCACTCTAAATGCTTATTCGCTGCACAATGCGCGTTGAATTCTCTCTTTGTTCACCGAGATGTATTCGATGTCATTTAGGTATGCCTGAAGGTGGCCTTCCTCGATGTTTTTAGCAAAGGTTTCATTGTCATTTTCCGCCTCTTTAACCATATAAGAGACTAACTAGTGCTAAATTGCACAGGAATTCACTATCAACTAGAGTTCCATCACAATCGAAAATGACTAGCTTCATGACTCTCCTTATCACATAACGCCGCGTTAATGGGCAGACAACGCTACCACGAAACCTAACCATATCACCATAAACATAAAACCCGATGATGGAATCAAAGCTGCCAAGTATTGGTTGTCCAACTGAACACTTGGTTATGTGCGCACTAACGACATAGGCACAAAACGAACTCCATTAAACTCCGCTTCATCACCTGTTTTAAGAAAGCCATTGCCATGGTAAAAATCCACTGCGTTAACTGATGAACGCAAGCTTATTTCATTGGCATCGCTTGATGCCAACAAATGCTCAAGCAATTTACGGCCTAACCCCGTGCCTTGAGCCTGTTTTGACACAAAGAGATGGGTGAGATAGTTACCGTCACGTAATGCAGCAAAGCCTAGCAAATTGTCATTTGAGACCGCCTTAATCGCCAAAAAGTTTTTGCCGCTAAACACAGTGTGCAAATCTGGGGCAATTCGTTCATGAAACTGTTGCTTACCTTCCTCATTAAACAGAGGAAGAATATCTATAGCTGAAACTTCAGAGACAAGATTCAGCACAGCATCGATGTCATCCGTTGATACGTTTTGAATTATCATGTTACCTCCAAGCACCATAACGCCGCGTTAAGGGGGAGCAACGCAGCCCCAAAACTAAACCTTACCACCATAAACACAAAACCCAACGATGACACCAAAAATGCTGAGCGTTGCGAATCACTCTTAAATGCATTGTTAGGATATAACTAATCAAGCGTACCTAAACTATTTTTATGAACCATTTTCCAATCACTTTTTGGAGAAAATCCTTGCATATTTCTAATTTCATTCTTTGTGAATTTAATCAGCTCTTCTTCAGATAATTCTAAATTTACAGCAAACTTACAAGGTTGATTAACGTGCCATGGTGTATCTGTGAAAATTTCAAATCTGTTATTTTCAGGATCACGAAAGTATATGGACCAAGTAGTGCCGTGAGATACGGTTTGCACGCTGATTCCAGAAATTGAGCTTAATGATGAATTGAAAAGCTTCAACTCATCAATATCTTTCACTCTAAAAGAAATATGATCTATTGGGCTTTCAAGATTCCTGCGCGATTGCATTGGGCTTAAAACAATTTGATGGTGCTCTTCCAGGCTACGGCTTAAAAAAACCATACCATTTTGCCCTTTCCCTCTATCAGTGACAACAAAGCCTAATTTACTCGTATAAAAATTTTCCATCTTAGCTAAGTCTTGAACGTATAATTCAATATGACTCAACTGTATGTTTGGAAAAATAAATTCATCCTTAGTTTCCATTTTCATCCTTACCCTAACGCCGCGTTAATAGGCAGGCAACGCTGCCGCAAACATAAATCATTGTGACATAGCCACTAATACTAAACTGTGAGCAAAAACTGCCAAGCGCTGGCTGTCCAATTGAGCGCTTGATTATGTGCCTTTACGACTTCCCCAGATACGGCGCCAAGAAGCTATTCACCTGCTCACTACAGAGACCAACATCGACTTTTACACCCGCCTGTTCAAGAATAGCTATACCCTTACCACTATTACGTTTGTCTGGGTCGAGTATGGCGACTACAACATGTTTGATGCCTGATTTAACTAGAGTAGTGGCGCACGCGGGAGTACGGCCGACAAATGAACAGGGTTCTAGTGTCACATAGGCTACTACCCCTTCCATTGGACAATCGTAAGCATTGAGCGCTTGCACTTCGGCATGGTTTCCACCAATAGCTTGGGTATAGCCCTCAGATACCACCCTATCATCTTTAACAAGAACACACCCTACAGGAGGGTTGGGGATACAATTAGGCAAAGCACTTTCAGAGATTTCTAAAGCCCTTAACATACATTTTTTTGACATTATTTCGCATTCCTTGCTCTGTTACATAACGCCGTGTTAAAGGATGAACAACGCAGCCACCCAACCTAACACATTGTGCTATAAACACTTAAGTTGAAATAGAACCCAAAATGCCGAGCGTTGAAAATCACTCTTGAACAGCTTGTTATGATCTTATACACCTTTTAACCGCCCCCATAGTTTACCCCAGCGCTCTAACTTTTCACTCGGACTTAGTAATCGCGGCTGAATTTGAATTGGCTTACCTAGTTGATGGACATCTTGGAGTAAACTCGCATTAACAGCGCCTCGTCTATGACCATCTATATCACACCCGACCGCTAAGAAATCACCACAACAATCGCAATGGAAAAATGTTGCTAACTTATCTCCATTTTGAATACTCGAGGCTTCACCACCAATTAATTCAATTACCATCCCAGGTTCACTGAGAATTTTTGATGGGTTGCTTTGGCAATAACTACAATCACATATTCTTGGATTGAGCGCTTCCAATGGTTTGTGTACTTGTATTTCAACCTGCCACCGACTGCAGTGGCAAGAACCTTTGTATTTTATAACCATATAAACCTGCTCATCGCTAATTAAAAAAAAACAACGCCGCATTAAGGTATGAGCAACACTACCACGAAACCTAACCATACCACCTTAAATACAAAACCCAACGATAGAATAAAATGCCAAACGTTGGGAATTATTATTAAATACTTTGTTATAAGCGTATTTCCTTTTACCACGTTCTATCTAAATCTTGTGCGTATAAAGAAATAGCTCGCTGATACTCTTTAATTGCATCACTGTTCGTGGTTGATACTAAAAGTTCGAGTAATAATGATGTTGCTTCTTTATGACGTCCCAAGTTGTAGAGACACATGGCATAGAAAGGCTGAACTTCAATAGAACTAGGGTACTCTCTTAGAGTTTGCTCAAAGTAGCTTAACGCCTCCGAATACATGCCAAGGCTTCGATAGGTGCTCGCTAGCCCAAACAAAGCATCGAATCTTTCTGCTGACGATAATAGACCTAAAAGAGATGACCGGTAATGAGTAATTGCGCCTTGCTCATTACCTTCATTGTCGTATGACCAAGCAATTTGCAGGTGAGCCTTAGCAGAATAAGTTTCATCGTTTAGCAGCGTTTTTAACAATGCTCTCGATTCTTGATACTTATCCTCTTTTCGCAATTTAATTGCTTGTTCGATGATACTTTCCATAATTTTCCTCGAAGCTTATAACGCCCTGTTAAGGGGTGAGCAACGCAACACCAAAGCCGCCGCACACCACCTTAATTACTTAAAGCAACACATAGTGAAAATACCATACGTTGCGAATCCTTCTTAAACAGTTTGTTAGGCGCTTGGCTTACTGGCAAAGTTCGTCAATCATTTGCTCAAAGTTAGGGTACTTTGATTTGGCCACACTTATAATTTTAGACACTGAGCTTTCATTTGACGGGGCAACCTCCTGAGCAAAGTGCAAAAACTTACTATTTAGAGGGCGCTTCAAATCAGGATAAGCAACAGCCTCGTATGGACCAAGACCATGTGCAAACAACCAAACATAGTCTCCAAAATTTTGTGCAACCACCCCAACTTCACCTTCAGAGCCAAAGAAAACAATAGGTTGTTGCAAAAGATCTTCGACATTGGCGACCAGCCAAAAAGCAGCGTAACCGCCAGAACCATCTTGACCAAAAATTAAATATTCATGCCCATTGAGTGAAGAATTACCAGTCCATGCTTTAATCCATTCTGATGTTTCCTCTTGTGAATAGAAATCATCATATGGTTCAAAATCAATTCCCTCACCGTCCGCGTAGTCAATTTCTATTGAGTGCAGTTTTTTTAATTGATCTGGAAAAGTTCTATTCATCTTATCTCTCCATACTTTCCGGACAACGCCTAACGCCTCGTTAATGGGCAGACAACGCTACCACAAACTTAAACCATTGTGACATAAACACAAAAACTAAACTGTGAGCCAAAACTGCCAAGCGTTGGTTGTCCAATTAAACGCTTGGTTATGGAAACCTAAGACACCCAACACATTCACCACAAAGCATGGGCTCATTGTGACCACTAAACACAACAAACCAGTATGCAGCAACCCAATGAAGTCCAAAGAAGAAACCCAACAACAACGATACAGCCAACTAAAACAAAGAAGGGTCGCCTCACTAAAGCCTAGGTTCAGCTAATTGCCACAACACCAAACCCACTTGGGAGCCAGATGCAAACGGCAGATCAGCCTTAAACAAACACCCAAAGCGGCTTTTCACCAGAGATAAAAATTTTGAACCTAGTGGACATGTAAGAATGGCCATAAAACTCGCAACGAACGCTGAACCAACAAGCCAAATAAGAACTAAATCTTGCTGCACCATAACGCCAAATTAGGGTGTGAACAACGCCAACACCTTACTTAAGGCATTGTGCCATAAACACTAAACTGGCTTGAAGTAAAAGCGCCAAGCGTTGTGAATCACTCTTAAATTTATTGTTATATTTTAAGATCTCGATGCTATATCTATGAACAGTGCGACCAATAAGCCTAAAACGAACCCTAGAAAAGCAAGAATTGTCATTATTGTATCTGGTTCTGAATGAGCTCTGTCGATATCTGGGTGCTTTATGTAGATTCCCTTTATGGGAAAGCGCTTGTAGTACAATCGTGGATAAAAGCCATGCGTAGATTTGATTTGGCGGCTATAGCGTAGTTGAGCTAAAAAACTCAACTGTGCAGCTGAAAACATAGCGAAAGAAGTAATGTCACCACTGCTATAACCATAATTGAAATTGTAGACGCCTAAACTAAAGTAGAGAAATAATAGGCCTGCAACCACTTGAAGCGCTTTTTTATGATGATAAATTGGCTGCAAAACAATGAACATGATGACCCATGTACTTGTAGTATTAATGATAAAATACCAACTCATATAACTCCTAAATATAACGCCCTGTTAAGGTGTGAGCAACGCAATACCGATGCCGCCGCATACCACCTTAAACACAAAACACAACGCATAGCAAAAATGCCAAGCGTTGCGAATCACTCTTAAACAGATTGTTATGTAAATAAGTACCAGTGTGTGCACTTAACTATTCGTTATCTTCTGGACCTCCAACCCAGTCAGGGTGGTGACCGACAAAATCACCATTGGAGTCAAACAACTCTCCATACTTGTTAGGGACTAGCTCTTCTTCGTCGTCATCTTCGTCAGAAACCGACTCTTCCACTACCATCGTAATGTCAGTGTCTCCAATTGTTATTTCAATTGTGTCATTTTCCTCTGCGGACTCCGCTGCATCTAATGCTTCTCGCAGTTGACTAATTAGTTCATCTCTAGAAATTGTCATCTCTTTCCCCATTCACTTTAGCGCTCAGGTGAGCAAGCACTTTATTGTTTAAATTCAAGCTCATAGTCAAATCTACTACAAAAAACCAAGTCTGTGCTATCAAAGAAACAGACTAAATAAAAGAACTCAACAGTGTTCACAAATCAAGCCAGATAAACTAACCAAGTACTATTCTTTAAATCGAATAAAGCAACTCAGGAACTTTTGTCATGATTTACGACCAATTGGGCAAAAAATTGCGACAGAAATGGCAGGTTTCACCCGCTTTACATAACGCCTTGCTAACGGGCGATAACGCTATACCACCCAACTTAAAATTTTTGCCCTAAACACTGGAGTCAATTTGTATGAAAGTGGCCATGCGTTAGGAGTCCCTGTTAAGCAATTTGTTAGCTTTCTTTCTGTTTGAGGCAATTAAAAACAAACTTAGTACTACTAACCAATTGACGCAGCCTCCTCCACTATAGTTTTCGCTATAACTTACTTCTGCTACTTTCTCCTCTTTGATACGAACTTTGAATGAATCAAGTTCTAATTTGAGGTTGGTAATCATGTCAGTAACCGCTAAATCAAAACCTTCAGTAGAATTTTTGTAAAAGGTGTCGTCAATGCCAACGGCTGTTGATAGCGATTCAACGCTGCTTAAGCCTGGAGCTCTAAACAACAAATTACTACTAGCAATATCAAAGACAGCGGTATCTATGAAAGTCTGCGTTGAATTATCATTCCCTGGAATAAAGTACATCCCCGCGATAGTCCAATATAACAGAGCTGCATTGTTTTCACTGTTACGAGCCACTTGATCGTAAGATACTAGAGCCATAACCTGTACGTCATACAATCTAGAAAGTTGCTTGAGATTGTCAAATCCGCCGCCTTTCTTGAGATAACTATCTGAAATTATTTCTATTCTATTCACATACTTAAGTTCTGAAAATTCGGCTCTTACTTTGGATAGAAGTTCATGCTTACGCTTAGCGGAAAGATCTAGTTTGCTGTAGCCAGAGCTTGGTACAAACGCAATGCCGACATTAACAGGAAGCGTTAGATGCGGGGTAGAAGGCTGATGTTTTTGGTAATCCTCAGTATCTGGATATAAAAAATCAACCAAACTACTAGAAGCAGTCTCCTCTTGTTTATGCAAACCACTACATCCAGAAACAGCAAATAATGCGGCAAGTATGGTGAGAATTTTTTTCATATTACTTCCTTTTATGTAAAGACTCCTTGAGAGAGCTAACGCCCAATTAAGGGGTGAACAACGCCTCCACCCAAACCTAAAGCATTGTGCCATAGACACTAAATTTGAAGTAGAAGCAAAAGTGCCAAGCGTTGCGACTCCCTCTTAAATTGCTTGTTAGTACATGCGCTACTTCTATTTGTGCGGTCCAAGATATTGAAAGCTGACATGATATGAAAGGCTTTGAACACTGAAGTGAGACAGGCAGCTACAAAACTTAAAATCGATAGAGAGACGAAAGTTGGCTAGAAGAAAAACGTACTGAACTACCCTACATTCACTAGCTTCAAATTAGAAAAGGATTCTTTCCTCATTCTTCAACATCCACACCAAAAGTAATTAAGGCTCTCTCAAAAGCCACCACGAAAATGAAGAAGCGCCAAAGAAATAGGCTAAGAGTTAGAAGCCGTAGACGGTGAAACCAAAGCGAACACTCCGCATATAGTGCCACCGGAAAGAACGTGAAAGGTACTTACTGAAAGGTGTAAAGACGACCGCCAAAACAGATAAACACCAAAACTTATGACCTTTGATGTCAAACCCGTACTAACGCTTTGCTAAGGTGCGGATAACTGCCACAAAACCCAAGCAAAGCCACGTAAACACTAAACTCAACCGAACCAAAAATGCCAAAGGTTAGCTGTACTAATTCAGACCTGACCTGACAGTTACCCACTTTTTGATTCGGTGCCTGTCAGATTATATCTGGGCTAGATTCTTTTCTGCCCAGATTGATTTCCCATCCTCTAATGTTTCTATTGGCGTTCTGCCGCAGCACATTTTTCCTTGATGAGTACGATGATTGTTGTAGTAGTCCATCCATTCGTCCAGATCTTTCTGTAACTCTTCCATCGACCCATACAGTTTCTTTCTGAATGTTACTTGGTAGAACTCATTCAATATGGTCTTGTGGAAGCGCTCGCAGATGCCATTTATCTGTGGCGACATGGCTTTAGTTTTGGTGTGGTCGATATCATTGATGGCAAGGTAGAGTTGATAGTCGTGCTGTTCAACGCGACCACAGTATTCAGTGCCTCGGTCGGTTAAGATTCTGAGCATAGGTAGCGCGTGAGTCTCGAAGAACGGTAGGACTTTGTCATTGAGCATATCTGCTGCTGTGATTGGTGTTTTGGTTGTGTAGAGCTTAGCGAAAGCTACTTTGCTATAGGTATCAACGAACGTCTGCTGATAGATGCGTCCAACACCCTTAAGGTTGCCGACATAAAACGTGTCCTGAGAGCCTAGATAACCTGGATGTGCTGTTTCTATCTCACCACAAGCTTCATCATCGTGCTTCTTACGCTCAAGAGCAGCAACTTGTTCGTCCGTTAGAATGATACCGTTTTCAGCTACCTGTCTTTCTAAGGCGATAAGGCGCTTTTTGAAGTTTTCTAGGTCATGACGAAGCCAGATTGAACGCACGCCACTTGGCGAAATAAACACACCTAGCTTACGCAGCTCATTACTTGTTCGAACTTGTCCATGAGCAGGAAAATCAATGGCGTACTTGAGAACGGCTTGTTCTGTTTCGCCATCAACTCGGTTCTTCAAGTTTGGTGTTCTTCTGCTTTGATTAATCAGAGCATCAATGCCACCAGTTTCAACCAATTCTTGATAGCGATAGAACGTGTCTCGTGAGACACCCATAACCTTGCAGGCTCTAGATACATTGCTAAGCTCTTCTGCAAGATTGAGAAGACCAGCTTTGTGTTTGATGATTGGATTGCTAGTATGAAGCATGAGAGTTACCTCTTATTGTCTTTGATTACGGATTCAGCACCTTTAATCAAAGTGGGTAACTCTCTTCTTTTCAAATTGAAGTGTCAGATCTAGTCGGAACTAATACAGGTTAGCCGTCACTCTTAAGCAATTTGTTAGGTATACTGGCTCCAAGCATTGTTGCTGATTCATACTTTGAAAGAATCCGATTGAATGCTAACTCTTTGTTCATCATTACATCTACTGTCGTGGATTTTCGGCGCTCTCGAAAGCCCGCTAATTTAGCTTCTGTGTGCTTATCGATTGTAAGTTCGTAAGTTCTCTTATGAGGATTTGGGTCACCAACAATCCAGTATACTAATTCTAATATGTAACTCCCCTCAACGAAGCACAGCCTGTCTTCATTTAATGATGTCCAGTAGTATTGGATAGTTTTATGTACAGAACTCTTACCTAAAACAGGGATTGCGTGGGCAATCTCTTTGTTCTTCCATTGATTTTTACCTACATCCAGCTCAGAAAACGATTTTCCTTGGATAAAAAAACGTTTGTCTGGGTTTGCTATACTAAATACCTCGAGCGCAGTTTTATCCACAACACCTGCTCCAGATGAAGTATTAAAGAATGTCATTGGAAGATATAAACCCGTAGCGTATTTATCATCGTAATCCGCGTGATATATTTTGGTAAAAGGTCCAGCGACTACGTTAACTTGGTGCCTTTTCAAATGAGTAAAGTAAAACGTAAGTAATGAAACTATCAGACCCATCGAAGCCAATATCAAGCTTAAAACCGCAATATCCAAACTAATCTCCTATCTTATATACCTAACGCTGCATTAAGGTGTGAGCAACGCTACCACCAAACCTTAACCATACTACCGTAAACACAAAACCCGACCTTTACACCAAAAGTGCCAAGCGTTGGGAATCACTCTTAAATGCTTTGTTATACGGACATACTATTTATCTAGCATGCCTTCGAAAGTAACTTTTAGCGGTTTAAATAATGAATATATCCATAGACCAAATGCCATGTATATCCACATACTTAATGTAAACAAAACACTAAAAACTGGCCAAAAAATTATTACGGAAACTAGTCCCTTTATGCCTGACGTTTCTTCTCCGAAAACTGTAAGAGTACCTTCGCCAAACAAAGTTGCGAGCCCCATAAAAATGAACATAACTGCAAAACTACACGTCGTGCCAATAAGCAAAATTTTAAATAACGAACCTTTTGATATTTTTCTAGCTACTATTTCCACTGAATCACTCTCTTTAAATATAATAACCACGTTCGTATAACGCCGCGTTAATGGGCAGGCAACGCTACTACATACTTAACCCATTGTGACATAAACACTAATATCAAACTGTGAGCCAAAACTGCCAAGCGTTGACTGTCCAATTGAACGCTTGGTTATGGAAACCTAAGACAACCACCACACTCACCGCAAACGTAAACTCTGTAAGACCATGGAACACAACAAACCACTATGCAGCAACTCAATGGAGTCCAAAGAAGAAACCTAACAACAACGATGTGGCCAATTGATACAAAGAAGGACCGCCCCACTGGAGCCAAGATTCAGCTAATTGCCGCTGTGCCATGTAACTTGGGATAAAAACGCAAACGGCAGATTAGCCGTCATGAAAAACTCAAAGCGGCTCTTCACCAGAGATAAAGATTTTGAGCCTAATCGACACGTAAGAATGGCCATGAAGTTCACAGCGAACGCTGAACCAACAAACAAAATAAGAACTAAATCTTGCTGCACCATAACGCCGCGTTAATGGGCAAGCAACGCTACCACATCCTTAAGCCATTGTGGCATAAACACTAATGCCAAACTGTGAACCAAACCTGCCAGGCGTTGGTTGTCCAATTGAACGCTTGGTTATGTGTTTGAATTACCATTTATATGGCAACTAAATCAATACCACATTTTCAGGTAGTTAGTACGGTCGTTGGTCATTTCAATTTCACATTCAAGCCTAGCTTCATTCCGCTGCTTACCACCACTATTTAACACGTAAAACGCGTCGCAGTTTTTCTCTTTGAATTTTAGCCAGCTACGCTGGCTAATCGTTAAGCTTTGCTTTAAGTCACTAGCATCGACTAAAGCCCTTTTCGGCAGTTTGCCAACCTTTATCCGGTTCATGATGTCTTTATAAACGCGGTTCAATTCAGCGTCCGATGATTCAAATTCTTTTTCCAATTGGCATAGCGACTCTGGCAAGCTACAACTAGTACCAAATTCGTCAGCAAAAGATTGAACAGATATACAGGATAGGCACAAAACAAAAAGTCTAAACACCAATCTACTCCATCGTGATAAAAACACATAACGCCGCGTTAATGGGCAGGCAACGCTACCACATACTTAACCCATTGTGACATAAACACTAAAGTCGAAGTAGAAGCAAAAATGCCAAGCGTTGGGAATCCCTCTTAAATTGTTTGTTAGTTTACAGTTTTCCACATTGTTTTTGACTGCTCTTCAAAGCCCAGTTTGACGTAAAAGCTTTGCGCACGCTTATTGAAAGCCATTACCTCTAGTCTGACTTGTTCAGCACCTTGAGATTTTGCCCAGTCATTACACTGAGCCATGAGTTGAGTTCCTATACCGGAAACTCTAACACTTTCATCAACTACGATTGTACCGACACGACAGATAGGTGTTTTGACAAGAAATGGGATTGCTTCATTTTGAGTCACTGTGGCAGTCACAAAGCCAACAACATCACCAGAAATTTCCGCAACAAGAAAGAGTCTTGATTGATCATTTATGGCTTGAAGAAGGAACTCTTTTTCTTCAGATGATGGTTCAACAAATGCTTCTGGTGCATTTTCAAAGTGCATAATGCCAATCTGCTGATTTAGACGCAAGAGTGAGTCTAAATCTGACACTACAGCCGATCTGATTTTCATTTTCGTCCTCTGAATTTGATATGTAAATTAACACCTTAATGCTTTGTTAGTTGCACAATGCGCACTGAATTTTTTGTTTATTTTCAGTGATGTATTCTATGTCATTTAGATAGGCTTGAAGATGACCTTGCTCTATGTTTTCTGCAAAGGTTTCATTACCATTTTCAGCCTCACTGCGCATGAACAAAACTAAAGCCTGTAATCGCTCAATCATTGCGTCAGCTAGTTGATTTCTTTCGAACGTAGTTGCACCGTAACTATCACAGAACAACTTAGCTCTAGTTACCTGCTCAGAGATTGTGCCTAACTTATCATTGCTGTCAGTTTTGAAAGGCGACCAACAATAAACTGAATATGCTAAATCCCATATTCTTGGCGCAGGGTGCGCAGTATCAAAGTCAAATACACCTACAACTATGTTCTCGGATAGAGCAACATTATAAGGGGTAAAGTCACCATGACAGATAACTTCAAAAGGCTCTCTTGGCTCTAGCATCCACTTGTGCGCATTGACATCTACTTGTTCCAAAAGTGGCACAGTTGAGTCATGTATTTTACGCAATAGTTTACCTGCTGATGTGAGTGCCTCCACAGTCGCAATTGCACCGACTAGAGGGTAGTTATAAGTATTACCAACAACAAAACTTAGGACTTCCTGTTCTTGGTTAATACCAAGAAATCTTGGAGATTCAGCTACATTTTCTCGCTCGAGGTGTTTCAAAATAAGGTGAATTGTAGGACTCCACGGCTGAAGAGGGCGATAGACAACTTCACCATCTCGATATATTGCTGATTCTCTTCCACCTGATAATTCTTCCACGAAACCTCCTCGTGTAACTAACGCCGCGTTAATGGGCAACCAACGCTACCACAAACTTAAACCATTGAGCCATAAACACAAAAACTATACTGTGAGCCAAAACTGCCAAGCGTTGGTTGTCCGATTAAACGCTTGGTTATGGAAACCTAAGACAACCAACGTACTCACCGCAAAGCGTAAGCTCATTACGGCCACGAAACCCCATAAACCACTTGCAGCAACCACATGAAGCCCAAAGAAGAAACCTAACAGCAACGATACGGCCAATTGATACAAAGAAGGGCCGCCCCACTGGAGCCAAGATTCAGCTAATTGCCGCTATACCAATTTCACTTGGTAAATAGATGTAAACGGCAGATTAGCAGTCATGGAAAACTCAAAGCGGCTTTTCACCAGAGATAAAGATTTTTATCCTAATCGAAATGTAAGAATGGCCATTAAGCTCGCAGCAAACGCTGAACCAACAAGCCAAATAAGAACTCTATTTTGCTGCACCATAACGCCGCATTAAGGTGTGAGCGGCGCTTGGCTATACTTGAGCGAAGCGAAAACGCCAAGCGTTGCGAATCACTCTTAAATGCTTTGTTATGTATTTTTTTCGACTATTTCTACCGAACTAACCGTTTCAGAAGTTGAAAAGTTAGCGACAACAATGCCTGATACAATAGAGCAAACTAACGATAAAAGAGCAACCAAGTACCAACCCTTTCGTAACTCTTGTCTAGCATGAAAGTACTCAATACCTTTAGGTCCTAGATATAAAGCAGCATCACCACCATCAGAAGCAAAAAGTGTCACATCTTTATACTGTTGCATACCATCACCTTGTGAGTATGCCTGTAAAGTCTGTGCCAAAACATAACTGTTGACCTCTCCACTTTCCTTAAATTTCGGAATCGGACCAGTAAAGTTGATATATTTAGCTTCAATCAAAGCAGTTAGACCATAAAAATCGCGATGATCGTTGTGTTTTCTGTGAATGTATCGACTAATTTCCCTCATCCCAACTTCATCGTACTTATGAATCATGGAGAGCATTTCATGGTTTACTTTCTTCAAGTTTTACTCCAAATACATAACGCCGCGTTAATGGGCAGACAACGCTACCGCAAACCTAAGCCATTGTGGCATAAACACTAATACCAAACTGTGAGACAAAACTGCCAAGCGTTGACTGTCCAATTGAACGCTTGGTTATGTGGAGACTAGCCCCACTTTTGCAACGCACAATATAATGCCTTTAAAACTCGTTTACGATTGGATGCTTTGTTTAAGCCTTTTGGCAATTTACAATACCAAGGATGCCAATAGTGTTCAGATGGAGGGTGAGAGTCACGCGTTGAGGGGTGAACTTTCTGCACAAAATACGCTTTGCATTCAATAATCTGCTCAATACTGACAAATTGAAATGTAAAACCACATACGTTGACAAAGTACACCCATTGCTTCAAAAGGTTATCCCTACTTTTCTTTACAAGTACACCACCTTCATTATATGAGCTCATGAAATCAGAGTGCACTTTGGGGTCTGCTAACTCACGCCATATTTTACTCATATTTTCTCCACATAACGCCCTGCTAAGGGGTGAGCAACGCAATACTGAAGCCGCCGCAAACCACCTTAATCACTAAGTTCAACGCATAGTAAAAATGCCACGCGTTGCGAATCCCTCTTGAGCAGTTTGTTAGTCGCGAGGCACCGAGCGACAATTTTAAGCCAAACTAAACTTTGCGAACAATAAACTTTATGTGCTTTGATGCACTTAAGTCAGGCGTAGTCTCAAAGCGGCTATTCAATGAAACCACTTGGAACAGCCAACGCCGCAGAAAACAGACTGACAACACCAAAAAAGCGCTTTGGGAAAACCAATCTCACAGTGCGGACTTTCAACAAAGTCACTGAAACCACGTGGAACTTACCACACCAGAGAAAACGTCATTTCAGCGAGTAAATCGGCTTTTGTACCAACAAACTCACCGAGCGGAGTTGCAAGCAAAAATAGACTCTCGATTGCCCTGCACTGTCAGCACCAAAGAACAAAACAACCGCTAGGACATTTACAAAACTTTGGACTTGAAACAGTTGAAACTGAGCTTTGAGCATCGCCGACACACCTGCATATCAAACGATCATCAGCCAAATTTTAAGCTTAGAAAAGTGATTTTGACTGCTAGCTTTTTCTGGCGACTAACGCCGGGCATAAGGTGCGCCACGACTAACTCACCAAGCCCACTGAACTCCATACCAAAACCGCCGAGTGTAACGCGTCACCCTTGATGCCTTTGTTAGGTGCGTGTTACTCAAAGTGCTTTGTATACAACACCTGATTCCACGCATTTGTTAAAGCATTATCAATCGATACCGCCTTAGAAAATCCGGTAGGTTCACTAGCTACAACAAAAGCAATTGGCTCATTTTTATAACTCAAAGCCACTGCATTACCATCAGATGACCATTTAAAGGAAAAATCCGCTTCACTGGTACCTGTTATTACTGCTTTTTCAGAGGCCAACTTTGCAGGTAATAATGGTGGCTCTCCCTCAGAAGCATCCGCTTTCCAGTCAAAGTTAACCGGTGGTTTTACTCGCATATATGCGATCGCATCTTTTGATGGTGACTGCTCTCCTGGCTTTGTGAGGTAGAGAAATGCTACTTTGTCAGTTTCGTCTAATATCGCGAACCGATTAGAAGCAACACTGTGTGAATGTATAAAAATGCCTTCAGCCATACATGTTCCTGTAATTAAGACACCAATTACTAAGGTTATTATTCTTCTCATAAGCACCTAACGCCTTGCTAACGGGCGATAACGCTATACCACCCAACTTAAAATTTGTGCCCTAAACACGAAAGCCGATTTGTATGAAAGTGGCCAAGCGTTAGGAGTCCCTGTTAAGCGATTTGTTATGCAAATATCAACGAATGCGAACTTTACCAATAGCATTAACTCGGCTGTATCTGTATTTGGGGTAATAAACCCAGAATGTGTTGTCATTCTTTGAGTCTTCAGCTATCAACAGCTCGACCTCACCATTGTTAACAACGATCCGCACTTTATTTTTAGTTAGTGGTTTCGTCCTATATAATGTCACATACTTTTTATTTTTTATTGCATCCAAGAGCTTTGATTCATCAAAGTCTACATCCGATTCAATAACAAAACTGTAATCACTTATTTTTTCAGTGAGTACCGTTCTGATTTGTTGCCTCAGTAAAGTATCTGAGACTATGACTATTAATACCATCCCTACAAACACTGATATGCATTCTTTACCTTTACTCATGCATCCAAACCAAAAAAGTAATAACAAGCAAAGGATAAAAATTATTTGAGTAACAGAAAGCCAAATGTCTAAGTAATTATCCATACTCTCTCATTTGCATAACGCCGCATTAAGGGGGGGGAACAACGCCGCCACCTAACTTAAAGCATTGTGCCATAACCACTTACGTTGAAGTAGAACCAAAAGTACCGAGCGTTGAGAATCCCTCTTAAATGCTTTGTTATGTTTCTTTTTTGTCCGGAGTAAAGTGGAGGACAACGTTTAAAATAAGCAGCACAAGAGAACTTATCATTAGTACAATGTCAACTGCATAAATATCCAAGCACGCTAATGATACCCCACCTGATACAATTGTACTGAGTCCAAGACCATTGCTTCCTTTCCACACCTTATAAAAAGAGTAACAAGTCGTTAGGATCGCTATAGCAAACAACATATTGACACCTAATTAACACAGAGCCGAGATCACTATTTCGCTTAAAAGTGCAGTCTATATGATTGAAAGTAAAATAGACACATAACGCCCAATTAAGGGGTGAACAACGCCTTCGCCCAAACCTAAAGCATTGTGCCATAAACACTAAATTTGAAGTAGAAGCAAAAATGCCAAGCGTTGTGAATCCCTCTTAAATTGCTTGTTACGTTTATTTTGCTAAATCTATCCACTGTCCCTGTGTTAGTTCACCTAATTTCTGCGGATTCAGCTTAAACACTGAATTAGGTGTTCCCGCTGCTGCCCAAATTTCAGAATACTCAGTTAGATCTTTGTCCAAAATGGTGTGGACTGATGAATTGTGAGCAACTGGTGGTACACCGCCTATAGCATAACCGACTTTGTCACGGACAAAAGAAGCGTCTGCTTTGGTAAGAACAATTCCTGTAGCTTCTCTAACTTTGTCAGCGCACACCATGTTAGAGCCAGAGGCAACAACTAGCACAGGCTCACCGGTTTCTCCATGCTTAAAGATTAACGACTTCGCTATTTGGGAAACGGTACATCCGATAGATTCAGCGGCATCGGGCGCTGTACGAGTAGAGCTTGGCATTTCCTGAACGACAAAATCTTGGCCGTTTCGAGACAAAAACTCCTGTACTTTCAATGACGAAGACTTCAATTCCTTTGACATATATCCTCCTTAATCTTGCTTATTCGACGATAAACATAACGCCGCGTTAATGGGCAAGCAACGCTGCCACAAAACTAAACCATTGTGACATAAACACTAATGCCAAACTGTGAACCAAAACTGCCAAGCGTAGATTGTCCAATTAAACGCTTGGTTATGGAAGCCTAAAGCAACCAATACAATCACCGCAAAACACGAGCGTTTTGCAACCACAAAACTCAACAAACCAGTATGCAGCAACCCAATAAAGCCCAAAGAAGAAACCTAACGACAACGGTAAAGCCAGCAGAAACAAAGAAGGGCCGCCCCACCGAAGCCAAGAATCAGCTAATTGCCGCAATACAAAGTTTACTTGGGAGCCAAATGCAAACGGCAGATTAGCCTTAACGACACACCCAAAGCGGCTTTTCACCAGAGATAAAAATTTTTAACCTAGTGGACATGTAAGAGTGGCCATGAAACTCGCAACGAACGCTGAACCAACAAGCCAAATAAGAACTAAATCTTGCTGTACCATAACGCTGCATTAAGGTGTGAGCAACGCTACAACTAAACTTAACCAGACCACCGTAAACACAAAGCCAAACGATGGAATGAAAATGCCAGACGTTGGGAATCACTCTTAAATGCTTGGTTATACCTGAGCATAAAACGTATTAGTTACCCAACAGGTCAATCACCTGATCAGACATTGGGGTCAGAGTGCTATAAATCTCAGACTTTCCACAGTAGTTGCATACTAGTACATGATACTTATGTCTTTCCCAGTTAAGAAAACCTTCCCAGAAGTCCCCACTTACTCTCATTTCCTTTTCTTGAAAACGTTTCCCCCCACACCTCAAACATTTCCAATTCCTCCTAGGATCTCGCCTCGCTAGCTCTTCATCTGCTCTTTGCACTAGCTCATCTTTACCGTTCGCCCAACGTTTATTTCGAATTCGCTGTAACTCTACGAGAGGGATAAGTGATAGTTCTTCATCTGTGAATCTTTGTAGCTCTGGATCTGGCTTTTTGCGCCAATTAAACATTTATAATTCCTTATATTGAAATAGGTATAACGCCCAATTAAGGGGTGAACAACGCCTCCCCCGAACCTAAAGCATTGTGCCATAAACACTAAATTTGAAGTAGAAGCAAAAATGCCAAGCGTTGTGAATCCCACTTAAATTGCTTGTTATGTGTTTACTCAAAGTAACCCTCGGAAGCAATTGCAACCGATTGAAAGTACAACCCTTCACCTTCTTCTAGGTCAGGAAGAGTTGGACGCCAGAAAGATAACTGAAGCTCTTTAAACACGTAGCTATAGCCTAACTCTGGATCAGCATGATCATAGTTACCTTCTAGCTGAACTCGTTCGAGCACATTAGCCGCTAATGTCCTATGTACGTCAAAGCCAAACAATGTCGTTGAAAACAACTCAGACGCAGCAGCTTCAATGAACTCAACTCTTCCTTCATTATTAAAATCTACCATGAGACCATCTAAAAAATGATAGCGATGACCATAGATGTAATCAGAAGCTCCGATAACATTGCTCACTTCAGTTTCTGTCATACCAAGCTTGACTGGACCGATTGAGTTTCCTAGTTGAATTTCGAAAATTTCCATTTTTGTCCTAAAAACACATAACGCCGCGTTAAGTGGTGAACAACGCGACCACCCAACCTAAGCCATTGTGCCGTAAACACTAAAGTCGATTAAAACCAAAACTGCCAAGCGTTGTGAATCCGTCTTGAACGCTTTGTTAGCTTTATCTCACTATGCGTTCAAGAGATAAAGCCTCAAACCAAAAGCAATCATTCTCGCAGTCTGGAACATTAGATAGTTCATCGTACGGGTCTAAAGACAAAAATATCTTTGATTCAAGATTCAAAAGCTTTACTTGTGCTATGTTTTCGCAGCCAAAATCTTCGTATATTGAGTACATCGTAACACCCGACATCTTATAGCGACGTTCTTGATTATCAGTATCAAGTAATACCAACTCAACAGAATGAAGTCCTTGCTCCCAATCGTTACTTATATTTAAGCCAATCACCTTTGATTCGGTGGTGCTACAACCACACAACGTTTGTCTTGCTCAGGTTGATAGATATCTTCAATAAGTTCGAATTTGAGTTTGTTCACGTAAAAATCAATGGCTTCATCATAGTCTTTCACGACCAAAGCGATATGGACAATGTTCTGTTTCATAGTATCCCTTATTGAAGATTTTGACCGGTAGCATAACGCCCTGTTAAGGTGTGAGCAACGCAATACCGAAGCTACCGCAAACCACCTGAAACACTAAACGAAACGCATAGTAAAAATGCCACGCGTTGCGAATCACTCTTAAACAGATTGTTAGGGCTTTTTAGCCTCAAGTGTTTTAGCCAACTTATAGCCACGAGTAGTTAATTGATACCACATGAGATTGCTTCTACCCGTTGAAGCAGTGTCCATAAGGTCAATTAACCCCTTTTCCCTCAACTCGAGAATCTCAAATTTCACTTCTACATGATCAGGTGAATAAGGCGCATTTGCATGAGGTTTTGTTCTGCCACCAATTGGCTCTAAATAGTACTGAATAATTCCCGGATAATTTTCATTTTTTAACGACAAGCTTAAAAGCTCTTTCTCTGTATTTAATAGCCTCAAAGGGAGCCAACTCTTAACTATCGGGATTGCAGCAATACAAGCTGCAATAGTGCCAACAGTAGCAATTGCAATACTAACGATTTGATTTTCCATACTACCCCTTTATGTATCGAAGAGCCCTAACGCCCTGTTAAGGTGTGAGCAACACAATACCGATGCTGCTGCATACCACCTTAAACACTAAAATCAACGCATAGTAAAAATGCCACGCGTTGCGAATCACTCTTAAACAGTTTGTTAGGCTTACTGTTCACCATTTATCTGCTTTGCAAAATCAGCGTGAAAACTGATTAGCTCAACACCATCAATTGCTTTTATAGATGCATTACTACCTTCAGCAGTACAGAAAGGTGGATACGCGAATAACAACTGACCAACCCTTAACTCCAAATCGCTTGGAATGTTTAATCTTTCGATTGGGTCCTCGTCAACCCAAGCCAAAAACTGTTCCCAGGTACAACCAAATTCATCAATATCACCGGTTTCAGCATTCAATTTAACTACCAAGTTATCTCGAATAAGAAATTGGTCACCAAAGCAATCCTGAGCAATAGGAAAATCACTTGCTTTAACTTCTCTATATAAATTGTGGAAAGCCAACTCACCTTCTAAGAAGGTATTAACATTTAACAAGCGTTCTTGTGCATCATGAGAGCGGACCTGTAGACCGCCTGAATATAATATTTCCATAATTTCTCGTTCTGTAAGCCTAACGCCGCGTTAATGGGCAAACAACGCTGCCACCAACTTAAACCATTGTGCCATAAACACAAAAACTAAACTGTGAGCCAAAACTGCCAAGCGTTGGTTGTCCGATTGAACGCTTGGTTATGGAAGGTTGAAGCAACCATTACGCTCACCGCACAACTGCAGCTCTTTGTAACCACAAAACCCAACAAACCTCATGCAGCAACCCCAAAAAGCCTAAAGAAGAAACCTAACAACAACGATACGGCCAGTTGAAACAAAGAAGGGCCGCCCCACTGAAGCCAAGCATCAGCTAATTGCCGCTGTACCGGTTTCACTTGGGAACCAGATACAAACGGCAGATTAGCCTTAGCGAAATACCCAAAGCGGCTTTTCACCAGAGATTTAAATTTGGAGTCTAGTGGGCATGCCTAACCTGCAGTGAAACTCTTAGCAAACACTTAACCAACAAGCCTAGTAAGAGCTATATCTTGCTGCACCATAACGCCGCATTAAGGTGTGAGCGACGCTTGGCTATACTTGAGCGAAGCGAAACTGCCAAGCGTTGCGAATCACTCTTAAATGCTTTGTTAGGGACTACTTCCGCCCGGGTTCATGCTTCTCGTAATGCGGCAATTCCGCATTTAAGTCTTCCCAATTCGCTTTCGAAGTCACGAAATTGTGAGATATAGGGCGCTCTGATATGTCACTGTCTAGAGCTCCCAAACGTAGGCGATACCTTTCTGGGGATTGAACATTTGAACTGTATATAGGAGAGCCGCAACTTTTACAGAAGTACTTGCGCTTACCTTCGCTGCTCTCGTAAAACGTAAGAGTTTTATCTTGGTCTGTTAGCTTGAGTTCTTGAGCATTAATGAAACCATTTGTTGCATAAGCACTCCCACTTGCTTTACGACACAGCGAGCAATGACAGTGAATAATATCAGTTACAATACCATCAAGTTCAAACTGAATTGAACCACACAAACAACTTCCCTTATACATCTGTTTTCCTTAGTCAATTTTGGCTATTCGCCTAACGCCGCGTTAATGGGCAAGCAACGCTGCCACAAAACTAAACCATTGTGACATAAACACTAATGCCAAACTGTGAACCAAAACTGCCAAGCGTTGATTGTCCAATTAAACGCTTGGTTATGGAAGCCTAAAGCAACCAACACACTCGCCGCAAAGCATGGGCTCATTGTGACCACTAAACACAATAAACCAGCATGCAGCAACCCAGTGAAGTCCAAAGAAGAAACCTAGCAACAACGATACAGTCAACTAAAGCAAAGAAGGGCCGCCTCACTGAAGCCAAGGTCCAGCTAATTGCCGCAGTGCCATATTACGTGGGGTTGGCATGTAAACGGCAGATTAGCCTTAACGACACACCCAAAGCGGCTTTTCACCAGAGATAAAAATTTTTAGCTTAGTCGACATGTAAGGGTGGCCATGAAACTCGCAGCGAGCGCTGAACCAACAAGCCAAATATGAACTCAATCTTGCTGCACCATAACGCCCAATTAAGGGGTGAACAACGCCTCCACCCAAACCTAAAGCATTGTGCCATAAACACTAAATTTGAAGTAGAAGCAAAAGTGCCAAGCGTTGTGAATCCCTCTTAAATTGCTTGTTATGTGTATAATCAAGAAGTTACTCGACTATACTTGGTACAAGGTTGTTCAGTGGTAAATATTATGGCTGCTCAGAAATACCAAAGGCCAATATCCCCAGATCTACATGCTTGGGGCATTCTCTTTTTCGCCATAATCGGTATGGTTCTCATATTGGTGCTGGGAATCACGTTAGTCAACTTATATGTAGCGTCTAATGGTTATAACGATTTAGCTGCCGTTTTTATTGCTCTCATCGTTATTGGCGTGTTAGCAATGCTAGCTCTAGCATTTTTTGCTCAGCGTATATCCGTATATTACTACCGAAAAAGAGATCCAAGTTAATACACATAACGCCAAATTAAGGTGTGAACAACGCTAACACCTTAGCTAAACCATTGTGCCATAAACACTGAACTTGCTTGAAGTGAAAGCGCCGAGCGTTGTGAATCACTCTTAAATTTATTGTTATGTTTCGTAGCCTAAGATTTCTATACCCTTCTCACCAATCACTACCGGAAACTCACCGACCTTGCAGAGCGCCATCAGAAACTTATCTAAATTCAGCTCACGGTATGAAGCAGGAGCATTTTTATAAGTATGATATGAATAAATTCTTGGAATGAATATTCGTTCAATATGCTTGTACTCGACAGGCCCACCACAGCCTTTAACTGGGTCATCAATTGCCGAATCCCATACCTGTTGGTTACTAGGGGCATTACCAAAGAAAACTTTTTCGGTATCCGTAAAATGATATTCAATACCAGAAAAATCTGCTCCATACTCTGCCATTGTAAGGAAGAACTTCTTCCACTTATGATTGGACATTAAACGCACTGAGTATCTCTGTCTCAGAGCTTTATCATTGTGAGCTTTCATTTAAACCTTCTAGAAACATAACGCCCAATTAAGGGGTGAACAACGCTACCACCCACACCTAAAGCATTGTGCCATAAACACTAAATTTGAAGTAGAAGCAAAAATGCCGAGCGTTGTGAATCCCTCTTAAATTGCTTGTTATAACTCATTTAGCCGACAAACTCTTCGAAGGGAATATCAGATTCTTTCGCTAAACCTTCATCGAGCATTTCGTTGAACCATGCTTTTAACGCTGCTTGCATTTCTGGCATTGAAGATTTCCACACAGGTTTGATGTGTTTCACCCAAAGCTCAATCTCTTTTTGTGTATATGTTTGATGCTTACACAAAATACGAGCAACTCTCAGAATACCCTCAGCTGCTTCTTTGTCGATTACTTGACTAGGAACTGACCAATGTTTTTTACCCAAGCAATCTGTGTAAAACCCGACTTGCTTTAGATCGTCTAGTAGCGCAGGAAAATCGTTGTTCTCGGAATAAATACCACCGAAATCACGCAGTTTTGTACAGCCATTTGCAACCAAATAAGGAAATACGTACATCACATTCTTTTTTGTATGGGTGCGATAAGCTTTCCAAGCGTCTTTGACGTCATTTCCATTTCTTGCAACTGCTAACTCACGCAAGATTGAAATTTTACCTGCCTCTTCAATTGCTAACACAGCTATAGAATAAGCCGTCGGATAGCTTTCAAGTTCAAACAGTTTTTCAGCGTCACCCAATAGTCGATTAGCGTTTTGTTGAGCAAAATTCATCCCATCAGCAATTTCACTTGCATTGAGTGTATTTTTCCACTGTTTCAAATTTTTACTCACGATCACTCCTATGAGTTATAACGCCGCGTTAATGGGCAAACAACGCTACCACAAACTTAAACCATTGTGACATAAACACTAATACCAAACTGTGAACCAAAACTGCCAAGCGTTGGTTGTCCAATTGAACGCTTGGTTATGGAAACCTAAGACAACCACTACAATCACCGCAACGCTTGAGCGCTTTGCAACCACGAAAACCCCACAAGCCAGTATGCAGCAACCCGATGAAGTCCAAAAGAAGAAACCTAACAACAACGATATGGCCAATTGATACAAAGAAGGGCCGCCCCACTGGAGACAAGATTCAGCTAATTGCCGCTGTACCATGTAACTTGGGATAAAAACGCAAACAGCAGATTAGCCATAGAGAAACACCCAAAGCGGCTTTTCACCAGAGATAAAAATTTGGAACCTAGTGGACATGTAAGAATGGCCATGAAACGCGTAGCAAACACTGAAACAACAAGCCAAATAAAGACTATATCTTGCTGCACCATAACGCCCTGTTAAGGTGTGAGCAACGCACTTCCGATGCTACTGCATACCACCTTAAACATAAAACGCAACGCATAGCAAAAATGCCAAACGTTGCGAATCACTCTTAAACAGATTGTTAAATGGCTTTATTTAAGTCCGATCGCAGCTACGATAGCTGCGATGAAAACACCAATTAAGACTTTTCCCCACCCTGTATTATGCCATGCTGGGTCATCATTTTTAGCTGAATCTATGACAATATCCACAGATGCATTCTCAGGGACAGTCTCTATACCGGCATCTTTTCGCATTTCACGTAAATCGATTTCTTTTTGGATTTGAGCTCTTAGCTCGTAATATTTGCTTTTTAGTGCTTTGTGATCGCCAATAAAAAAGGCAGAAACCATAATAACTACTAAAGGTATGGCGAGAATGGAGTACATCTCAATGACGTCTGGTTTACCCTCAAAAGGAATATACCTAGCATTTTCCCATGCTAGATCGACTGGAAAAACATAGGTAATAGAAATTGCTTGCGATGCCAGCAGATGTAAATTTTGGAATAAAGGAAAATCAGCGCCTTTACTAGCAAAGTAAACGGTTTTAATAAGTACCATCAGTAAATAAGTAATAGCTAGTAGAATGCAAAACCTAGCAACCATCGCCTTACGGCTGGTTTTACGCAATTTATCTCTTAACTTCATAAATATTCCCACACCACAAACCAAATGTATGCATATACATTACTATATTTATATACAGTGTCAATTGGTATTTACTTGATGAATTCGAGAAGCCATTTAACGCCGCGTTAATGGGCAAGCAACGCTGCCACAAACCTAACCCATTGTGCCATAAACACAAAAACCAAACTGTGAGACAAAACCACCAAGCGTTGGTTGTCCGATTAAACGCTTGGTTATGGAAACCTAAGACAACCCATACACTCACCACACTACATGAGCTCTTTGCAACCACAAAACCCAACAAACCAATATGCAGCAACTCTATAAAGCCTGAAGAAGAAACCTAACAACAACGATAAAGCCAGCTAGAACAAAGAAGGGCCGCCCCACTGAAGCCAAGTACCAGCTAATTGCCGCTGTACCAGTTTCACTTGGGAACCAGATGCAAACGGCAGATTAGCCATCTTGAGAAACTCAAAGCGGCTTTTCATCAGAGATAAAGGTTTGGAACCTAGTAGAGATTTGAGAATGACCATGAAACTCGTAACGAACGCTGAACCAACAAGCCAAATAAGAACTCTATCTTGCTGCACCATAACGCCGCGTTAATGGGCAGGCAACGCTGCCAAAAAACTAAATCATTGTGGTATAAACACTAATGCTAAACTGTGAACCAAAACTGCCAAGCGTTGACTGTCCAATTGAACGCTTTGTTATGCTTTGCCTTGAACTTGAAGTAGCCGATAAAAGTTCCAAATTAGCCCATATAAGCCAACATATACCAATATCGGAGCTATTTGATTTAGTGTGCTAACACAAACTAAATAACCCATACAATATACCCCACCCCATGCTTTGAAAACATCGAATGCTAAACTGATTGTAGCCAACACAAGAGGAGCTCCAGCTAACACCACTACTCCAAACATCACATGAAAAGCATATGGGTAGTCACGTTCCAAATATGGCTCAGGAATTAACAGGAAGATAATGTAGCCGAGTAGGGATATGCTAAGCATTACTGCCAATACTTTCAAATATCGTATATTTTTGCTTGCCATTATAAATCCTATATTGGAGCATAACGCCCTGCTAAGTGGCTAGCAACGCAAACCACGATACTTAAGCTAGTCACCTTAAACACTGTACCCGACTTGAACTAAAAGCGCCCCGCGTTGATAGTCCGTCTTGAGCAGTTTGTTAGGTATGAAAACTCAGCTAACAGTTCCAATCCACACACCAGAAATTAGCGACAAAATACTAAAAGCCCATTTCTGCGTATCAGAATCATACTTTTTAGACAGTACAATATATAAGGCGCAACCACCCAATATTAAAGAAAACACAAATTTTACAAGTAGTGAAACCAGCTTATACATACGCTCATCAGTCAAACGGGACGATTCAGTTATAGACGACTGAAACTCTAAAATGCCTTTATGTTCGTACAAGTCCGACATCGTATTACCCATTTCAGAATAAGCACCCTCTGTTGGAGCTAATTTTAGTGAGTTATAGCTTAAAAACATTAACGACACCGAAACCAAACTTAAAAAAATACCCAGTAATTTCATTAAAACCTCCTTATATACCTAACGCCCTGTTAAGGGGTGAGCAACGCAATACCAAAGCCGCCGCATACCACCTTAATCACTTAAACCAACGCATAGTGAAAATGCCACGCGTTGCGAATCCCTCTTGAACAGTTTGTTATGTTTGTGCTGACGTAGCTAGACAAACTTATGGTTGTATAGAGGTAAAATGTTGATCACTGGTTCTTCGTAAGGGTGAATTGTTCGAATAGCATCAAGTGCAGCTTGAACTAAAGGCTCTTGGCATCTAACGTCAATTCTGACCTCTTCACCAAAGTTAATTTCACCCTTCTTGCCAGTAACAGGTTCCGAGCCTTCAGTTGGCCTCCAAAACCCTGAAATTCTTACGATAGAAATAACGCTGTCATAGTCAGCGCCAACTGAGTTAAGTGCATCACGGATAGATACAACTTCTGTTTCAGGTGCATAGATTTCTAGCTTGAATTCCATCATTTTCTCCCAAAAAACATAACGCCGCGTTAATGGGCAAGCAATGCCACCACAAACTGAAACCATTGTGACATAAACACTAATGCCAAACTGTGAACCAAAACTGCCAAGCGTTGGTTGTCCAATTAAACGCTTGGTTATGGAAACCTAAGACAACCAACACTCTCACCGCAAAGCATGGGCTCATTGTGACCACTAAACACAACAAACCAGTATGCAGCAACCCAATGAAGTCCAAAGAAGAAACCCAACGACAACGATACAGCCAACTAAAACAAAGAAGGGCCGCCCCACTAAAGCCAAGGTTCAGCTAATTGCCGCAATACAAAATTTACTTGGGAGCCAGATGCAAACGGCAGATTAGCCTTAATGAAAAACTCAAAGCGGCTTTTCACCAGAGATAAAAATTTGGAACCTAGTGGACATATGAGAATGGCTATGAAACTCACAGCGAACGCCGAACCACCAAGCCAAATAAGAACTAAATCTTGCTGCACCATAACGCCCTGCTAAGTGGCTAGCAACGCATACCACGATACTTAAACTAGCCGCCGTAAACACTGTTCCAAACTAGAATCAAAATTGCCGAGCGTTGATAGTCCATCTTGAGCAGATTGTTATGTTAATTAGTACTACTAATGCGGGATATAGTACATCTATCTTGGAAATACTTATCTGAGGGGTTGAGAACAAGTTGTACACTCTCTTTAGTCGCGTATGCTGCTAAAACATAGCTGATCATATGCTGCCTCTCTAAAGTATTTCTAATTGCAGCAAATCTCGTATTACAACCTTCTGCAAGAATCTCATTAGCTAGTCCACCTTCAATCTCAATCTGAACTATGTTCGCGTGATTCATGTCGTCGGGACCTGAAAAAGTAATGACCTTAACTGGACCTGCACTTAAAGATACTGGACTGAATAGAGTTATGCCCAGCGCTAACAACAATTTAATCAACTTCATAAACCTACACCTCACTTATTCTGATAACATAACGCCCAATTAAGGGGGAGCAACGCTACCACCCAACATAAAGCATTGTGCCATAAACACTAAATTTGAAGTAGAAGCAAAATACGAAGCGTTGGGAATCCCTCTTAAATTGTTTGTTATAAATTCTAGTTTGGGGTAGAAATAAATACATGTCTGAGGTCAGCACTTCCCTCTGCTAAATTACAAGTTCCTATACCAGCTAGAGTTACTAGCTTGCCTGACATTTGTGCGGCTAACAGAATGGATAAAAAATTCTTACCTTCTGCAGAGGTTCCCTTAAAAGTGTAATGCCAATCACTATTTGCACATCCTCTGTTACTAGGAGTTCCATTAACTGCCACATGACAAACTGGTGATATATTATCTGCGTGGCAAACAACTGACTTTATGGTGCCTGAAAAATCAGAATTTCCAGCAAATGCGCTCGCTGAAATTAAAGTTAATACTGCCGAAAAAATAATTTCTTTTAACATAAAAAGCTCCCTAGGTTGATGAAATTTATAACGCCTTGCTAACGGGCGATAACGCTATGTCACCCAACTAAAAATTTGTGCCCTAAACGCTTCAGCCGATTTTAATGAAAGTGGCCAAGCGTTAGGAGTCCCTGTTAAGCGACTTGTTATATGCTAATTACTACCAAGCCAGTTGACTCAATGTTTTTCTGAAGCAAACATCTGTGCGATTTCGTAAGCCCTATCTAGATGGCAATCAAGAGAAGGATCACTAATTTGATGATCGGTGATCATACGGAAATCCATAAACAGTTTTCGTTTCAGTTTAAAGTAATGCTGCCTTTGCCTATTCTCAATCATACTTAGTGAACCACGAACCTCTTTCCAAATAACGCCTTCTTTATTAAGGAAAGAGTCGATTGCTTTCAGTTCGGAGTACATCTCATTTTCTAGTTTTTCAATATTCATAACGATTAAAATAACTCCAAGATGCATTGAGGATAAGGCATATAACGCCGCATTAAGGTGTGAGCGGCGCTTGGCTATACTTGAGCGAAGCGAAAACGCCAAGCGTTGCGAATCACTCTTAAATGCTTTGTTAGGGCTAATCTCGACTGGGGCCATCAACATTAATTGAGGGCATCAATGGCTTTAACTGCGTTTTTAACTGCCCAGACAGCATGACCTGGCCGTAGCCCACACTATAAAAACTGTGTTCTGGAGCGAGTAAACTCTCTGTGTCAGTCATTCTGTATGTAGCTGTATAATTATTGATAGCCCAAAAAGGTTTCCCAAGAGCTTTCTCTATGTGCGCAATTTCGGAGTCTTTACTATCAACTAGATCAACTATGTCGTAAAAAGACAACTGAATATAACGATCTAATTCATTCGGGTTATGAACCACGTTATTCACCCTTATAGTGCTGACTAGCTTTAGGTTACTAGCTTCAACTTTTCCGTAAAAGTGACTAATTTCACTCAAAGCGTGAGCTTGGAAATCATCAATTTCGTTGCAAACAGATGCAAATGAAACAACTGAAGACACCAACACTAAAAATTTCACCATAATTCTCGCCATTTTTCCCTCAATAGCCCTAACGCCGTGTTAATGGGCAAGCAACGCTGCCACAAAACTAAACCATTGTAACATAAACACTAATGCCAAACTGTGAAGCAAAACTGTCAAGCGTTGATTGTCCAATTAAACGCTTGGTTATGGAAGCCTAAAGCAACCAATACAATCACCGCAAAGCATGGACTAATTGTGACCACCAAACACAACAAACCAGTATGCAGCAACCCAATGAAGCCCAAAGAAGAAACCTAACGACAACGATAAAGCCAACTAAAACAAAGAAGGGCCGCCCCATTGAAGCTAAGAATCAGCTAATTGCCGCTGTACCAGTTTCACTTTGGTAATAGATGCAAACGGCAGATTAGCCTTAGTAAAATACTCAAAGCGGCTTTTCACCAGAGGTTGAAATTTTGAACCTAGTGGAAATGTAAGAATGCCCATGAAACTAGCAGCGAACGCTGAACCAACAAGCCAAATAAGAACTAAGCTTTGCTGCACCATAACGCCGGGCATAAGGTGCGCCACGACTAAGCCACCAAGCCCACTGAACTCCAAACCAAAACCGCCGAGTGTAGCGCGTCACCCTTGATGCCTTTGTTATATTGCTGTTGCTAACCATTTTTGAGCTTCTTCAATTAAATGCTCGTTAAATTTAGCTTCTGCATCCTTTCTAGATAAATCTGTATGATAAAGAATCCTTGATCCATCTCTGCAATCCCAAATTTCTCTAAGCCAGCAGAAAATATGCTCCAACCCCAAGCTATCTCCCATAAACTCTTTGTCAGGATACTCATCATTTATTACATGGTGCACGTCATAATACAAAAATGTTGCACCAACATCAGGCTCAAGCTCGGAGTTAATGATTCGAGTAAGAGTTAATTCTATTAATTTATTCGCCGCTTCAAAACGGCTCATTTTGTTTATGTTTAACTCTTCGATAGCCTTCTCGAACCTTGGCCCAACATCAGCCATGATCGGAGAGTCTTCCCAATAGATGTCATTTAGAGAGTCGGTAAACAATCCTTTCTCTAGCCACGAGTTAGCCAAAATAACTATTTTGTCACTTGAAAGCTTACCAAGAATGTATAGTGAATATGCTTCTATCGGTTCCATAGATAGTCCTCTAGCAATATAACGCCGAACATAAGGTGCGCCACGAAAAACTCACCAAGCACACCAAACTCCATACCAAAACCGCCGAGTGTAAAGCGTCACCTTGATGTTTTTGTTATGGCTACGCCTTTACAAATTTAGACAACAGCTTAATAATTGACGAATAGCAATAAAACAGTCACATAGGACTAATACTCCTACTCCATAACGCCTTAGAAAAGGTGAAAAACAAAGTAAGGCTAATCACTAAAAAACTATATTTTGTCCCTATTGTTCTGTGTTTTATTATGACCACTCATCAAGATCAATGTCTACCAAATAGCTTTCATCATCAATATGTATAGACCTTAAGTAAACCTCGAATGGTATACCTACTGTAATATGCTTTTTCCAAAAAACCTCTATATAGTCTTCAGGATATCTAGCTATCATCAACATATGTAGAGTTAATAATACTATTCTGGAACTGGCTATAATATCAGCTAAAACTCCATTGTCCCCATTACCACTGTCCACAGGTATGTTAAATGCTCCATGCGCGATTTCATTTCTTAGCTTATATACACAATACACGCCATAACCATGTTTAGATAAAAAATTGGGCATGTTATCTACTTGTCGGAATAATGGCTGCTCGTTCTCAGAAGCGTTAACTCGCTGCTGGATATAGTCTGTAAGATCCAAGTAACCTAGGGGAGTTTCATTACTTAAGTAATTTTCCTTTAAGAAAGCACAGAGTTGATTAATTTTACCCCTTGGAGGATTTTCCATATGAACAAAACTATCCACAGCCGCCTCAAGGGATGACCAACAACATTGAAAACGTGTTAATTCAGTTATTATTTTTTTCTGTAATATAGACTGACGTTCCCCCCATTCATCAGCCATGCCACAGACACCAGCCCCCGGATCAAAGTAACTCGTATCGTAATCTATAGATTTAATACAAGCTGCTAAGTTAAGCCACGTTGAAACATTCTCAGCACCTTCGTAGCCTCTATAGTCAGCTAACGAACCAAAAAACTGTACAAGTTCAGCGCAATGTTTTTGAAAACTTTTCATCCGTTTACCATTTAAATAATTTAACCTTAATTTCAGAGCCATAACGCCGTATTAAGGTGTGAGCAACGCTACTACAAAACCTAACCATACCACCATAAACATGAAACCCAACGAAGGAATAAAAATGCCAAGCGTTGGGAATCACTCTTAAATGCTTTGTTATAAGCGTATTTAGTTTTACCACGTTCTATCTAAATCTTCTGCGTATAAAGAAATAGCTCGCTGATACTCTTTAATTGCATCACTGTTCGTGGTTGATACTAAAAGTTCGAGTAGTAATGATGTTGCTTCTTTATGGCGTCCCAAGTTGTAGAGACACATGGCATAGAAAGGCTGAACTTCAATGGAACTAGGGTACTCTCTTAGAGTTTGCTCAAAGTAGCTTAAAGCCTCCGAATACATGCCAAGGCTTCGATAAGTACTCGCTAACCCAAACAAAGCATCAAACCTTTCTACCGACGATAAAAGACCTGAAAGAGATGACAGATAATGAGTAATCGCTTCTTGCTCTTTACCTTCGTTGTCGTATGACCAAGCAATTTGCAAATGAGCTTTAGCAGAACAAGTTTCATCGTTTAACAGCGTTTTTAGCAAAGCTCTCGACTCTTGATACTTACCCTGTTTCCGCAATTCAATTGCTTGTTTGATGATACTTTCCATAATTTTCCTCGAAGCTTATAACGCCGCGTTAAGTGGTGAGCGACGCTACCACCAAGCCTAAACCATTGTGCCGTAATCACTAAATCCAAAGCAAACCGAAAATGCCACGCGTTGTGAATCCATCTTAAACGCTTTGTTATGTTTGGAGTTAAATGGATAGACGCAACTCTATTTCGCGCCCTTCAATTAGGTGACCTGTTGCTACGAAACCGCAACTTTCATAGAAACCTTGAGGGCTACCTGAACCTTTGACAACACTTGTGTATAGAGCAGATATTCCGAATTCATTAACCAATGCTGATTTCAACAAATCGATAGCGATACGCCCATAACCCTTTGACTGTTGAGATTTATCGAGCATGAACCGCCAAAGTTCAAACTTACCTGAAATTGTGTCTGCGTTTACTAAAACAAAGCCAATTGGATTATTGTCAGAATAGATACCTTTGAACCAAGGAAAGCTCATAAAATTTGCTTCAGCCAATGAAATAGCATTGCTATCAACATGATTTAGCTGATTTTGAGCTACCTGTAACTGACAAACCTCATAGAAGTTCGTTTTGTCTATACTTCTTAATTCGAGGCTCATACTGCCAACTTCCTTCGAAAACATAACGCCGCATTAAGGGGTGAACAACGCCACCACTCAACCTAAAGCATTGTGCCATAGCCACTTAAGTTGAAGTAGAACCCAAAATGCCGAGCGTTGAGAATCCCTCTTAAATGCTTTGTTATACAAAAACCTACAGATTACGGTACATTGATTCTTTAAGAGCGGTGACTATTTCATCAAATTCAGCTCTAGACTTTCTACTTTTGCCAATTGCACCTTTGTTACCACTTACCTTGGTAATCATTAGCCTATATTTAGGTCTTAAGATAAAACCCAAGAAGAAAAAGACTGTTACACATATTGCAGAGTTAACCAGTTGTGGGGACACACTATCACCTACAAATTCTGGTAAGACTATCGTGAAAAGAAAACCCGGAAAAAATGAAAATAGAAGTCCCCAAAAAGATAGTGTCAGGCCAGCAAGTAGTTTTTGCCGAGAGTCAGCTTCCAACACCTCCAAATCAGCTACTTTCGACAATGGTTCTTTATGCCCTAAATACTCAAAGCTATCGTTTGTCACCTTGTATTTCCCTTTAAGGAAACTCTGTTCCATTAGTTTTCTCCTTTTGTATAACGCCGCATTAAGGTGTGAGCAGCGCTTGGCTATACTTGAGCGAAGCGAAAACGCCAAGCGTTGCGAATCACTCTTAAATGCTTTGTTATGTATATGATTCAACAAGCTCACCTGAACTTATTGAAGCATACTTTTCGATGAACTCGATTGCTCTGCTAAGAGTCACGAACTCGTTTTTAAAACTCTCTGTTTCCTCAGAAATACGCTTTATATGAACTACATAACCATCTTCTGCTTTACTCATAATTACAGTGGTTGTTTTCGCCCCAACAGTCTTGGATGCAGAGATTTCTTCAACGTTTGATAACAGTTGTTCGATTCGTTGCGCTTTTTCTCTGTCTGAGGCAGAGACCCAAATATCGCTATCTGGCAAACTGTAACGATATAGGTAAACAAGCATTGGGATAGTAATAAGAACTATGATACCCACCCCAACAATGAGCTCGAAATTAAAGCCGTAAAGCAAAGGAAGAAGCTGAAGAAGCAGCGCTATACATTGCAGATAAAAGAGATTTCTCCAAACTTTTGGAGTAAAAAAGCGTTTCTTGAAGATGTATCCGTAAAAACCAAACAAATACAATGTAGTGAACACTGTGCTAACCACAACGCCCACAGAAAACGAAGAGGTTAATATTGAGCTAACAATATTTAAAATCTGTAGTAGCGCAAATATAGCGCCATAAATTATCAAACCGACCTTTTTCAATGTAATCTCCTTATATACATAACGCCGCGTTAATGGGCAAACAACGCTGCCACCAACTTAAACCATTGTGCCATAAACACAAAAACTAAACTGTGAGCCAAAACTGCCAAGCGTTGGTTGTCCGATTAAACGCTTGGTTATGGAAACCTAAAACAACCACTACACTCACCGCAACACACGAGCACTTTGCAACAACAAAACGCCACAAACCAGTATGCAGCAACTCAATGAAGCCTAAAGAAGAAACCTAACAACAGCGATACAGCCAACTAAACCAAATAAGGGCCGCCCCACTACAGCTAAGCTCCAGCTAATTGCCGGAATGCAAACTTAGCTTGGGAGCTAAATGCAAACGGCAGATTAGCTTTAACGAAACACCTAAAGCGGCTTTTCACCAGAGATTGGCATTTGGAATCTAGCGTGTATGTAAAAAGTGCTATTAAACTTACAACGGGCGCTGAACCAGTACCCCAAATAAGAGTCCTACCTTGCTGCACCATAACGCCCTGTTAAGGTGTGAGCAACGCAATGCCCAAGCCTCCGCAGACCACCTTAAACACTAAAAGCAACGCATAGTGAAAATGCCACGCGTTGCGAATCACTCTTGAACAATTTGTTAGCTTTTTCTCGCCAGTGTAGTTAACTTCCCGACAACTACAGATATGAACATAACCATATGTAATGTACCCAATAGAGACATTGAAATCGCGAAAATTTTATCTGCCGTAGTACCTGGAGATAAATCTCCATAACCAACAGAAGTTAACGAGATCATGCAATAATAGAAATAGTCAAATGATGATATGGACTTACCTGTATCGAGAAAGGAGTTAATACTTGTTAATGATATAGAGAACAATGTAGCTATTATTACAAGCATCAGCATATAGATGAACGGCACCATCAACATGTCAAAACGATGAGCTTTACTCAGAGTCGTCTCTAAGCGGAAAACAATATAGATATAATGTGCAATGATTAGGACCGATGAAACTAGAGCATAAGCTGTGTTGTTATTAATCACCTCGTTTAAAAACATAACGGGAAGGACTAAAAAAACACTTGGAATAAACCAATTGTATAACCAGAAGGTGTACTTATTTTTACTCATTATTTTCCTCAGATTTTAAATTTAAAAAGCTAACGCCGCATTAAGGGGTGAACAACGCCACCACTCAACCTAAAGCATTGTGCCATAGCCACTTAAGTTGAAGTAGAACCCAAAATGCCGAGCGTTGAGAATCCCTCTTAAATGCTTTGTTATACAAAAACCTACAGATTACGGTACATTGATTCTTTAAGAGCGGTGACTATTTCATCAAATTCAGCTCTAGACTTTCTACTTTTGCCAATTGCACCTTTGTTACCACTTACCTTGGTAATCATTAGCCTATATTTAGGTCTTAAGATAAAACCCAAGAAGAAAAAGACTGTTACACATATTGCAGAGTTAACCAGTTGTGGGGACACACTATCACCTACAAATTCTGGTAAGACTATCGTGAAAAGAAAACCCGGAAAAAATGAAAATAGAAGTCCCCAAAAAGATAGTGTCAGGCCAGCAAGTAGTTTTTGCCGAGAGTCAGCTTCCAACACCTCCAAATCAGCTACTTTCGACAATGGTTCTTTATGCCCTAAATACTCAAAGCTATCGTTTGTCACCTTGTATTTCCCTTTAAGGAAACTCTGTTCCATTAGTTTTCTCCTTTTGTATAACGCCCTGTTAAGGGGTGAGCAACTCAATACAAAAGCCGCCGCATACCACCTTAATCACTTAAACCAACGCATAGTAAAAATGCCACGCGTTGCGAATCCCTCTTGAACAGATTGTTATACATTTCTTACCCACACGGTTCCGACACCCCAGAACTCCATGCTTCAATAACATTTCCGGGGTTCTCTATTTTGTAGCAAGCCATAAGACTTGAAGGAGATTTGATGCCTAGCACTACCCCTTTACCCTCTACTTTCCCGAAGCTGTCTCGATAAACCGATAAAGCAGGTTGAATTATATTTTTCCAGTAAACATCGACCAGCTCGCTTTCACTCGTATATTTAAGGCTTTCGGATAACTTACTGGAACAAAACAACGTATAAAATGTTACACCCCCAGATGACATGACCGATGACTCTAGTGAGCAACTAAGAAGATTACTTTCACCTACTGAAGTCAAAAATGGTTCCAACTCACCTCCAGCGGCACTTAGCTCTAGCTGAATATAGGTAAAAGGTACTAGTGTCGTGACAACTAAGAGCAAGCCCATACGAAGCTTATTACCTGCGTAATTTTTAAACGCATGATAATAAGTGAAAGGAAATAGGAACAACCCTAAGAAACCCAACCATATCTTTTGCTTAAACATGTCGACAACGACTGTAAAATACAAAACTATCCCTATAAAAATCAGAAAAACAGACAAACTTAACATAATTGTGATTTACTTCCTTTTTAATGTATGACGCCCTGCTAAGTGGCTAGCAACGCATAGCACGATACTTAAACTATCCGCCGTAAACACCATACCTGACTAGAACTAAAGTTGCCGAGCGTTGATAGTCCGTCTTGAGCAGTTTGTTATGTGTTAAATTTTAAACTCTAGCTTCTGTTTCTGAGGAACAGATTCAGCATGATTTAAAGGTCCATACTTCCATTTTGATAACGCTTGTACAGCAGCCTCATCAAAAACGCCTTCTGGATTTGATTCTACCACTGTAATGTCAGTTACATGCCCTTGCTGATTGACGTTAAAAGTCATAACTACAAAACCTGATAATTGACTTTCAACTGCTAATTTAGGGTACTTGGGAAATACACGCTCTATAGGTGTGAGTTCTTGATATGTGAGAGGGTCAGTATTTTCCTCAGGGCTAGCGCACCCGACCAGTAATAACACTAAGAAAATTTCTATAAATCTCATATTTACCCTTTTTCACATAACGCCCTGCTAAGGTGTGAGCAACGCAATACCGATGCTTCCGCACACCGCCTTATACACTAAATGCAACGCATGGCAAAAATGCCGAGCGTTGCAAATCACTCTTAAACAGATTGTTATGTGGTGAAGCCATCGATACAAACCTTTTCAGTCAACGCAGCTATTTGAGCCAACTGACCACCGCTTCCATGATAAGTTTCCGCTCTCAAATGGATTAGTTGACCACACGATTTACAAGCAAAATAATTATTTACGATGTCCCCCCAACACTTACCATTGGAAAATCTTGAAAAGGGCTCACCAAAAGCACCATACCCTAAGTATTTAAGACTTTTAGTTTCAACGCTTCTTCTGACAAGAAGTATTGCTGTAACCAAATCATCTGGGCTGCCAATTTTTAACTTAATTTGTTTGCAACTATCACAACTCATAATTCATCCCGTTCAGCCACATAACGCCGCGTTAATGGGCAGGCAACGCTACCACAAACTTAAACCATTGTGACATAAACACTAATGCCAAACTATGAACCAAAACTGCCAAGCGTTGGCTGTCCAATTAAACGCTTGGTTATGGAAGCCTAAGACAACCAACACACTCACTGCAAAGCAAGAGCTCATTGGGACCACTAAACACAACAAACCAGTATGCAGCAACCCAGTAAAGTCCAAAGAAGAAACCTGACAACAACGATACAGCCAACTAAAACAAAGAAGGGCCGCCCCACTGAAGCCAAGTACCAGCTAATTGCCGCAACACTAAACCCACTTGGGAACCGGATGCAAACGGCGGATTAGCCTGTGCGAAAGACAGAAAGCGGCTTTTCATCAGAGATAAAGGTTTGGAACCTAGTGGAATTTGAGAATGTCCATGTAACTCGCAACGAACGCTGAACCAACAAGCCAAATAAGAACTATACCTTGCTGCACCATAACGCCCTGTTAAGGTGTGAGCAACGCAATACCGATGTCACCGCATACCACCCTAACCACTAAACGCAACGCATAGTAAAAATGCCACGCGTTGCGAATCACTCTTAAACAGTTTGTTAGGAGTTTTCAATCTCCGCATCCCACATATCAGTATCGCCATTAAACCTTTTGTACCAACTCCGTAGCGACACGTTGGCTACGCTATTACTTTGCGCACCCCACATTAGTGCTTCTGATATTTCAGCAAGCTCTGTATGCCTTTCAGTCGCATATGGCAATAATTTTTCAATTAAAAACAGAAGCCTAACAATGTTTCTCTGTTCTTGAGCTTCAAGTTTCTCTTGGGTTAGCAAATGCAAAACTTGAGCAGTGAGAACAGGTAAAATTATATTTAAATGCTTCTTTCGCTTAAGCCAAATTCCTTCGACTAAACTAATGCCTATTGTTCTGGATTGGGCGCCTTGATTAAAATAATTGAGAGTCTTTTCTAGCAACTCGGCTTCATTTTTATCTTTAGCTTCCCTGAAGGTAAATACAAATTGAAGAATGGCTAAAAACCAACCAGCAATTGCGATTAAAATTGTCCAGTTCATATAAGTTACCTGAAACTCCTAACGCCGCGTTAATGGGCAAACAACGCTGCCACAAACTTAAACCATTGTGACATAAACACAAAAACTAAACTGTGAGCTAAAACTGCCAAGCGTTGGTTGTCCAATTAAACGCTTGGTTATGGAAGCCTAAGACAACCAACACACTCGCCGTACCGCTGTCGCCCTTTGTAGCCACAAAACCAAACAAACCGGCAAGCAGCAACCAAATGAAGCCCAAAGAAGATACCTAACAACAACGATATTGCCCATTGATACAAAGAAGGGCCGCCCCACTGGAGACAAGATTCAGCTAATTGCCGCTGTACCAGTTTCACTTGGGAAATAGATGCAAACGGCAGATTAGCCATAGCGAAGTACCCAAAGCGGCTTTTCACCAGAGATAAATATTTGGAGCTAAGTGGACATGTGAGCATGGTCATGTAACTCACAGCGTACGTTGAGCCAACAAGCCAAATAAGAACTAAACCTTGCTGCGCCATAACGCCCTGTTAAGTGGCTGCCAACATACCACGAAACATAATTAAACAACCGTAAACACTGCACCAGACCAGAACCAAAAGTGCCCAACATTGGCAGTCCGTCTTGAACAGATTGTTATAGCGAATCATTTGATACTAAAAAATGCTTTGAGACCAATAAATATGAAAGCGAAATATTTATTGCTTCATTAGTCTCATAGAAAAACTTTTTCTGACGAAGCGCTTGTACTTTAAAGCCATCAAGTAAATCGATAACTTCTAGTAAGTCAGTTGTCTCTCTACCTGATTTTTTATAGTTATGTATTGTTAGTTCAAAAATACCGATAGAACTCTTCATACTCTCACGTTGGTTCTTATTCTTATATATAGAGCTCCATAGAGATTGGTAGTTGTCCGGTAACTCACCGGGAACATTGATAATTTTCGCCAGTGCGATAATTCGATCAATATTTTGTTTTGTTTCAGAATCCAAACTGGAAGAGACATAGAACTTTACAATGTATGACCGTACTACTTTGTAGAAAAAATACACGAAAACAAAGAGCATGCCATAGATTAAACATGTCACTAAAAAAGGTACTAAAAACTCATAACCAAATAGCCTTCGTATTAAATCCAATCGCTGTCTCCTTTTGACTCGCTATAACGCCCAATTAAGGGGTGAACAACACCCCCACCCAAACCTAAAACAATGTACAATAAACACTAAATTTGAAGTAGAAGCAAAAGTGCCAAGCGTTGTGAATCCCTCTTAAATTGCTTGTTAAATGTCTTTAACGCGACTCCTGATTTCTTGCATTTTATGGTCAACGTAAACATTGGTGTTTAACACCCAACCTTCTACGCTATTATGCAAACTATCAAAGACACTCGTGCCATCATCTTTTTTACAAGTAGAAAATGAGCCATTTTCGTCAATTAGCTCCACTTCTACTCGATATAATAGCTGCCCATTTATGTCCTGTTGAGCCCAATCGTTAATATGATAAATCGTTGTCAATAACTCGGCTAACTCTCCGCGCTGAAGCTCCATTCTATTATTGAACAACAAGTAATCTACATATTTATTCAACGCTTCTCTATGTGCGATATGCAAACGCCTAAGGCGAAGCCGTTGTTCAAAACTGTGTCCAACAAAGTTCGCTCGGTCAAATGCAGACTCTAAATTGCTCCATGAAAGGTTCAGATCATCAATGTATTTTTGGAAATGCTCAACCTGCATTTGCTTCATAACATGAGGTGTAGCTGAAACATCTTGAAGTAACTCATCTAGACTTTGGTTTTTCTTATATGCTTCAGCAATAAACCTTCTATGCCAATCATTAAGACATACCTTTAACTCTTTGGCTTCAGCGAGTTCAATGTCAATAGACATTTGCTGCTTCCATATGTTGGAAGCCTTTTCAGATATCTTCGCAGATTCAGCCGCAGCATAAGCTGCATATGCAGTACCGATAGCAGCAAAGCCAGTAAAAATAGTCGTAAGGAAAGTAATTACATTAGGTGTCTTGCTCTCTAACCAAACAACCCACACACCACCAACTCCGATTAAGAACGCGGTCATAGCTGCAACTAGAAATTTCAATTTTTCACCTGTATTAAAAGTAGACATTTAACGCCGCGTTAAGTGGTGAGCAACGCAACCACCCTACCTAAACCATTGTGCCTTAACCACTAAATTTACTGCAAACCGAAAATGCCAAGCGTTGTGAATCCGTCTTAAACGCTTTGTTAGCCGTTTTGGACGCCAACTATAGAAAAGTGGTGACTAGCGATATTGAAACCTTCGCGTAAATAGAACTTATGTGCTGGAAAACGCTGAACACCAGAATCCAAATGTATTTGTTCGCAACCGCTTTCTAAAGCATATGTTTTAAACCAATCGATAATAAATTTGCCTACACCACTCGAACGAAATTGCGCATTAGTTACCAAGTCTTCAATGTAAATATGCTTACCCCAAGCAAGCTTTTCACCTACGCTAAAGCCTGCTGCTGCTAGTACGCCTTCTGGCGATTTGACATAGACGACTTGGTAACCATTTGATTGCTGCTTCTCGATCTGACCAGACAAAGTATCTAAGTTGTAATTTGGGCGAAGTTGTAACAACACTTCTAGGACTGACTCGTAATCAGAATTTTTCTCTAAAAATTGTACTTCCATGTTTTCTCCATTTTGACGGCTAACGCCGCGTTAATGGGCAAGCAACGCTGCCACAAACTTAAACCATTATGCCATAAACACAAAAACTAAACTGTGAGCCAAAACTGCCAAGCGTTGGTTGTCCGATTAAACGCTTGGTTATGGAAGCCTAAGACAACCAATACAATCACTACAAAGCATGGGCTCATTGTGACCACCAAGGACAACAAACCAGTATGCAGCAACCCAATAAAGCCTAAAGAAGAAACCTAACAACAACGATACGGCCAATTGAAACAAAGAAGGGCCGCCCCACTGAAGCCAAGTATCAGCTAATTGCCGCTGTACCAGTTTCACTTGGGAGCCAGATGAAAACGGCAGATTAGCCTTTGCGAAAGACACAAAGCGGCTTTTCACCAGAGATAAAAATTTGGAACCTAGCAGGCATGTGAGAATGACTATGAAACTCACAGCGAACGCCGAACCACCAAGCCAAATAAAAACTATATCTTGCTGCACCATAACGCCGCATTAAGGGGTGAACAACGCAACCACCCGACTTAACATATTGTGCCATATACACTTAAATTGAAGTAGAACCAAAAATACCGAGCGTTGAGAATCCCTCTTAAATGCTTTGTTATGTGAATTTTTACTCGTACTTTTTACCGTTGTGCTTTAGCCAACCGTGCGGATGTCTATTATTGGGATCACGGTGTGTCCAGTGCATTACACCACCCTTTTTATTCCATTCATATTCACCGTAAAACTGAACTCGATCACCGACTTTTAGGTTGGAAATTCTTGGTGATAAATCGATATTATGGGCAACAAGCAAAGTCTGCTTACTATCTAATTTGAGTATAAACCTTTGATGTCGACTTCCTTTGTTGTCATCTGGCAATAGGCGAATTACTGTTCCTGAACCACGAACTTGAAGGTCACTTTGATGATTTTCATACGCCTGCCCAAGCTTGTAGTCATTCGCTAGAGCATCAACTGAAACTAAACAAAAAGCAGCAATAATTATTGCGAAGAACTTCTTCATATACTCAATTCTCTCTGATTCACATAACGCCCTGTTAAGGGGTGAGCAACGCAATACCGAAGCCACCGCAAACCACCTTAAACACTAAAACCAACGCATAGTAAAAAATGCCACGCGTTGCGAATCCCTCTTGAACAGTTTGTTAGGGGCAGGTTCAGTATTCCTCAGACACAATTAGTTGATCACCAGACTCGATGACAACAAAAGCCACTGAATAGTGTTTGTTATGAAAACCAACAGAACATATAGCCATTGTGCCCGAACCACATGTAACCTCGGGATATTGCTTACTAAAAGAGGTTTCGCCTTCTTGCGTAGGTGAGAGCTCCCAGCCTTTAGCAAAAAGTTCATTTTTCACCACATCGTAAGCTTTACCTTTAAACTGAGAAAAATCTAACTCATTAGCGGCTGTAGAAGTAGTAATAGCAAAAACTGAAGCTAATACGACACCAAACTGAATTTTCAATCTACTCTTCCTTACAAATATCGATAGCCCCTAACGCCGCGTTAATGGGCAGGCAACGCTGCCACGAACTTAAACCATTGTGTCATAAACACAAAAACTAAACTGTGAGCTAAAACTGCCAAGCGTTGGCTGTCCAATTAAACGCTTGGTTATATGCGACTTAATCACCTTGTGATGAAGTACCAATACTATCGTTAGCTCCACCACCAAATGTTTTATGAGTTGATGCATCACTACGACCGTCGATGCGGTGGAATAACCAAAAACCAACAGCCCCAATGAATGGAACCATCCAAACAATACTAACTTGAGTTAATTTTTGAGAGCTAGTGATTGAATCATTTTTGAGTAAAGAAATAGTAACGACGACATTAACTAGCACCAAAGCGCTGACTGTAACAAGTACAATATCCAACATAATCTACAAATTCCCCACGAAGCATATAACGCCACATTAAGGTGTGAGCAGCGCTTGGCTATACTTGAGCGAAGCGAAAATGCCGAGCGTTGCGAATCACTCTTAAATGCTTTGTTATATGCCTGTTTTCGAATAAACTGCCGTGCCACTCAATTCACCAGACGGCAATCTTCGGTCGTTACGTAAAATACCTTCAAAAGTATACCCACCTCGCTCTGCTACCATTCGACTTTTCAAATTCTGTTCAGCAGCTTTGATTTCAACTCGGTTAGCGTTTAGCTCATTAAACGCATATGACTCTACTACTTTCAATGCTTCAGAAATGAAACCATTGCCAACACTTGAACTACGCATCCAATAACCAATTTCAAAAAACGGTACTGATTTATCGCGAATAATTAACCCTATTGCACCAAGAAAGCGCCCTGTACTTTTTTCTATGATTGAATAACGTAACTCACCTTCAAAATTCTCAAAGTTATTGATGGCTTGTTGCGTATTTTCAATTGATTCAGCTTCTGTTAACGCATATGGAACCCAAGGAAGGTAGGCGCCAAGTTCATCTTGGCTTTCCAGTATCGCTTCAAGCATCAGAGGTTGATACTCCATTGAAGGGGATAGTAGTTTAAGTCTATCTGTTTCCATATTTACCAATATCCAATTAAGGCTTATAACGCCGCGTTAATGGGCAAACAACGCTACCACAAAATTAAATCATTGTGACATAAACACTAATGCCAAACTGTGAACCAAAACTGCCAAGCGTTGGTTGTCCAATTGAACGCTTGGTTATGGAAGCCTAAAGCAACCAATACAATCACCGCAAAGCATGGACTCATTGTGACCACTAAATACAACAAACCAGTATGCAGCAACCCAATAAAGCCCAAAGAAGAAGCCTAACAACAACGATACAACCAACTAAAACAGAGAAGGGCCGCCCCACTGAAGCCAAGAAATCAGCTAATTGCCGCTGTACCAATTTCACTTGGTAAATAGATGCAAACGGCAAATTAGCCGTCATGGAAAACTCAAAGCGGCTTTTCACCAGAGGTTAAAAATTTGGAATCTAGTGTGCATGTAAAAAATGCTATGAAACTCGCAACATATGCTGGACCAACAAGCCAAATAAGAACTATATCTTGCTGCACCATAACGCCGCATTAAGGTGTGAGCAACGCTACCACAAAACCCGACCATACCACCGTAAACACAAAACCCAACGATGGAATGAAAAATGCCAAGCGTTGGGAATCACTCTTAAATGCTTTGTTATATTTACATTTCAAAGTATTTTTGACCATTTTCCCAATCATGTTGCAAAATATGGTTGAGGTGGAATGTGCCATTTTTTAACCAATGATTTTGTTCACTGAAAAGGTGCTTCACCATAAAGGTCGACCAAAAATCCTCAATGGTTTCAACCCCTTCAATTAAAGCTTGTACAGCGTAGCCAATAACACGCATCGTTAAAGTTTTTGTAAGATGGTAATACCATTCAACTTTTCTAGGATCTATATCTTCAGAATTAAGCTCGCTAGAGCCTTCATGAAATATTGCACAACGGTACTGATACATTTCCTTAATTTCTTTAACCCATGTTTTCCCCATTGGGTTTATATGTGACTTAAACCTTTCATGATCAGCAAGACTATCCATAATTGCTTTAGAATCAGCACCTCTAGGTGCGCCAGTAACCATACAGTATCTACGCACAAAAGCACTATCTGTACACTCTTTGTCCGGCAACATAGCTTCCAAGCCTATCCAGTTAAAAGCGAATTTATGCGTAATATGCGAGGAAAACTGCGCCTCACGCTCCCACTCAAGGCATTTATAAATGCGTTTTCCTAAATCGTTTAATGTTCCCCTCAAAAAATGACCTAATAACCAATCCCAAACATCGGTATCTAAAGCTTTTACAATACCTGGGCCATATGGAGAGTTTGAACTCCTAATAGGTTCAAAAGTCCCTCCTTTATAGACAACCCCAATAGCCTTTCCTTGACCACGGTCCCAGTTAATAAATCTAGCTTTAGCGGAAAAGTATTTTTTATTAAATAGGGCTAAGGCCATATCCGCAATAATTAGTGCATTCTTGAGAGTATCCTCATCGGAGTCTACTGTTGGGACGATCAACAACTTAGGGTTATTTAACGTTAGTTTTTCAGATGCTTCTAGTCCAAAACTTTCAAAAGAGGATTTTAATGATGATGAAAAAGAGGTCTTCATTGACTCAGGAAGATCACTGACTTTACAAATATACATATCCGGCCCAAGCCCTAGCGGTACCACTGGCGTGGTAATCATACCCGTTACGACTACAGCAACCCAGTTTTGATGTTTTCCTAAATCTATTGTTTTCATATTCTCACCGTAAATATAACGCCTTGCTAACGGGCGATAACGCTATACCACCCAACTTAAAACTTGTGCCCTAAACACTAAAGCTGATTAGAATGAAAGTGGCCAAGCGTTAGGAGTCCCTGTTAAGCGATTTGTTATGAGCCGAGTTTAAGGTAAACGCCTTCTTGCCTGAGTTGCGCACGTAAATCTAGTAACTGTATGTGTGTAGATACAATGAAAAATAGATTACCAATAGCTATAGCGAACATTAAACCTGCGAAATACCCCGACCACAAATCTGAGTCTGGCTGATGAAGAGTGTTAAACGCCATGCAAAAAAACACGATACTAGAGAGAAACAAGCTTAGTTCACTACAATTTACTCTGTAGTTTTTGGTAGCATAATCGTAGCTAATTTTAACTTTTGAGCAGAACGCACCGAGCTTAATGTACATTCTTGTTTCACCGCTTTCGTATGCGATGTCGTTGAGGTCTAGTACTTTTTCAATACATTCAAGCATGATTATCAATTCCGTAAGTTTGAAGTTTTCCTAGCCTATTATTTAGCTCAACCAGATTCATATTGTGGCAGTAATTACTCGGCATGCCTCACATTTCACCTTAGGCTCATAACGCCGCGTTAATGGGCAAGCAACGCTGCCACAAACTTAAACCATTGTGCCATAAACACAAAAACTAAACTTTGAGCCAAAACTGCCAAGCGTTGGTTGTCCAATTAAACGCTTGGTTATGGAAAACTAAGACAACCAACACACTCACCGCAAAGCGTGGGCTCATTGTGACCACTAAACACAACAAACCAGTATGCAGCAACCCAATGAAGTCCAAAGAAGAAACCCAACAACAACGATACAGCCAACTAAAACAAAAAAGGCCGCCCGACTAAAGCCACGCTACAGCTAATTGCCGTAATGCAAATTTAACTTGGGAGCCAAATGCAAACGGCAGATTAGCCTTAGCGAAATACCCAACGCGGCTTTTCACCAGAGATTTAAATTTGGAATCTAGTGGGCATGCCTAACCTGCCGTGAAACTCGTAGCAAACACTGAACCAACAAGCCAAGTAAGAGCTATATCTTGCTGCACCATAACGCCCTGTTAAGGTGTGAGCAACGCAATACCGAAGCTCACGCATACCACCTTAAACACAAAACGCAACGCATAGCAAAAATGCCAAGCGTTGCGAATCACTCTTAAACAGATTGTTAGGAGGTTAACCCTTTGGACTTGCGGTTTTCGTCAATCGATGCATCTATGTCTTGAACAGTTAATTGTTCAAGCTCTTTATCATAAGCACTAACCGTCAAATCTGAACAATTAAAACGGGCATTACTAAATTGTTCTAAAAACCAGTTATCAATAACTGTCCGCTTGGTTTTAGTAAGCAGGTGTGTATTCCGATTTATTGTAAAAGCAACAAAGTCTGCAAGCTGCAAGAGCGGCTCAGATGCTGACGACTCAAACGTACCAACATATTCCGCGGAGTAATCTCTAAAAACATCCTCACAAAAACTACTCCCAGGCTTACCAAGTCCTTCATCCATAAACACTGTTAAATTTTCAGCTTTCGTTTTATAGAACCTTTTAATTTTGATGAGTAAGAAAAATAATGACAAATGTTCTCTTTTATTCAAATCCAAGTTATTTAATTTTACATTAAACTTAGATAAATCATGATCTTCATACGAATAATCATCTAACGTTTGAATAAATATGTCCCAATTATATTTTCTATATATTTCGAAGAAAGCCCTAAAAACAGCCAAGTTCTCTCCGTTTTCAAACTTATCCCAAGGAGGTTTTCTATTATAGATATCTACAAAATGCAATTCATCTACTTCAATACCAAACTCCTCTTTGAATAAAGCTAATACACTTCTGATTTGTTCTCTTACATGACCCACTTCGTGATCAGGTATAGATACGGCGACATTTGTTCGCCTATTACTCGTTACATACTTGGAGTCATAATCAAAGACTGCGCCATATGTATCATCTATTGCTATATGCAAATCTTACCCTCCTAACGCCGCATTAAGGTGTGAGCGACGCTTGGCTATACTTGAGCGAAGCGAAAGCGCCAAGCGTTGCGAATCACTCTTAAATGCTTTGTTATATGAAACTTCAAATGGTAACGGAACCTATATATTTACCTTGTTCTTCGAACACGGTTTGGCGAACGATGCCCACTTTACCTTTTGCAGCCCCCTTAGAAGCCGTTGCTCGCATGTGGCGGTCGAAGATAGATACTGGCAACTGAAACAACTCGAATTTACCACTTTCTTGTTGAAATGCACCAACTACAAAATCCAGTCGTTCTAGCATTTTGTAGGTAACACCAACACTGTCTGTATCGACCTTTGCACACTTAATGACAACATGACTTTCTTTATAGATGCATTCGTTACTGATTTTGGACGAGATAGAAGTGCCGAGCTTTTCTGCAATAATACGCGCAGTCTGCCTACCCCAGTCATTCGCAGCTGCTCCTGATGATTGATTCTGAGTCATAACCTATCTCCTTTCATATAACGCCCAATTAAGGGGTGAACAACGCCTCCACCCAACCTAAAGCATTGTGCCATAAACACTAAATTTGAAGTAGAACCGAAAATGCCAAGCGTTGTGAATCCCTCTTAAATTGCTTGTTATGTTTGTTCTTCAACCATGAACCCCAAGTATTCATTTTGCATACGCAAAGCCAAATTACTACAGTAGCCGAAATACTTTATACATTCCGGTTTACTCATACTCTTAGTTCCGGGATAACATAATGATACGTAATAGATCTTCTTGTCAGGCATTATAGCCATTCGAGAAACAAACTTTTTCGCGACTTGGTCTGCTCGATGCTTATCAAGCTCGATTGCCACAACAAAGTCTTCATTGTCACCATAGATATCGATCGCATCTGAACTTGTGGAGCAAGGCGAGAACTCACGAGACCAAGTAACTCCTGCGAATTCAACAAATAACTCTTGGTACAGTTCCTTTTGAAAAGCTGAAACTATTTTCCGCTGTTCAACTTGTGACTTAGTTAAGTGATCGGCGAAATATGACTGACATGGTAAAGCCTCAATTATCGAGGTAAGCCTTTGTAAAATATCATCATCAGGACCGCTTATAACCTGTAGCTTGGGAAAGAGAAGCATAAATTCCTCCGAAAAACATAACGCCGCATTAAGGTGTGAGCGGCGCTTGGCTATACTTGAGCGAAGCGAAACTGCCAAGCGTTGGGAATCACTCTTAAATGCTTTGTTACATTAGCCAAATATGAGTAATTAAGGGACGGTTCCCAGTACATGATAAAGCCAATTTCACGGGTTTTCCGGCACTATATGCAGTTAACGCCATAGAATATATACCTCTACCTTTGTGCGTGTTTAAAAACACAGTGTTATACGTGCTGTCACTTCCTGCACGACACTCCGAAGGGACGAAATCACTAGGCACTCCACCCTCTATGATTATCAATGCTCTGCCGTTTTCATCACCTTCCACAATAATGCTAGATATCTTTTTTGCTGTAGGCATCCAACTCCCCGGATTTGCAGATGCAGATACCGATGTAAACACCAATACAAACAAAATTAGAGGTAAAACCTTCATAACCTTAGTTCCTTGAAATATTTTAAAAAATAAAACTTACGATATTTCGATCTAAAAATGTAACGCCCTGTTAAGGTGTGAGCAACGCAATACTGATGCCGCCGCATGCCACCTTAAACACTAGAACCAACGCATAGTAAAAATGCCACGCGTTGCGAATCACTCTTAAACAGTTTGTTATGCATTTTCTGGGGTTAGACATGTCAGTATTAACTGCTTAAAAAGCTATATTTGAAGGATCATTCAAAGCTTCTAAAGTTAAACCTCGTTTCACTTTTCTGATTTGAGATTGACAACGTGTTAAGGCAGGATAAATCATAGCTTCGTACGAAGGAGTTTCTGAACGCAGACGCTCCTTATCTTCAGTACTGCTGTTTTGCCCATATCGAGTAGTAGGTCTACCACCTCGCTTTATTTTATAAAAGGCATTTTGACGTCCATGTTTATCTGCAATAGTTGTACTTTGAAAACAAAAGTTAATGGTATAAGTACGGTCGACCAAAATTTCTTGACCGTCTTTAAAAGGTTTCCAACCATGGTTATATGATGTACTAAACAATTTCTGTTTACTACACCATTGTTTCATCTCGTTATATAGCTCAAATGATAAAGATACTTCAGTAATGTCATCAGTTTTCATGGTTACTTAACTAGAAAGTTTAATGAAAGATGCATCATACAGAATGATATAATGCAAATCTATTTGCATACATCCTTCACTTCAAAATGCATAACGCCCTGCTAAGGGGTGAGCAACGCAATACCGAAGTCGCCGCAAACCACCTTTATCACTAAATACAACGCATAGTAAAAATGCCACGCGTTGCGAATCCCTCTTGAGCAGTTTGTTAGTCGCGAGGCACCGAGCGACAATTTTAAGCCAAACTAAACTTTGCGAACAACAAACTTTATGTGTTTTGATGCACTTAAGCCAGGCGTAGTCTCAAAGCGGCTATTCAATGAAACCACTTGGAACAAACAACGCCGCAGAAAACGAACTGACAACACCAAAAGGCGCTTTTGGAAAGCTAATCTGACAGTGCGGACTTTCAACGAAGTCACTGAAACCACGTGGAATTTACAACACCAGAGAAAACGTCATTTCAGCGAGTAAATCGGCTTTTGTACCCAACAAACTCACCGAGCGGATTTGCAACCCAAAATAGACTCTCGATTGCCCTGCTCTGTCAGCACCAAAGAACAAAACAACCGCTTGGACACTTGCAAAACTCTGGACTTAAAACTGCTGAAACTGAGTTTTGACCATCGACGATGAATCTGTATACCAAACAAACAGCTGCCAAATTTTGAGCTAAGAAACATGATTTTGATTGCTAGCTTTTTCTGGCGACTAACGCCGCGTTAATGGGCAGGCAACGCTACCACAAACTTAAACCATTGTGGCATAAACACTAATGCCAAGCTGTGTACCAAAACTGCCAAGCGTTGACTGTCCTATTAAACGCTTGGTTATGTTGTCATAGCTGGAAGTTAATAGTAATTTCTTGAGATATCGGGGCTTTCACATTCTGTGGCTCAAACTTCCATTGGGATAATGCTTTCACTGCAGACTCGTCAAATATACCTTCAGGGCCGGAGTCTTGAATTTCTATGTCTCTTACATTGCCATTACTGTCAACCTTGAACCTCAGCGCTACAAAGCCTGAAAGACTGTTATCTATTGCTGATTTCGGGTATCTAGGAGAAACCTGAACTATCGGCTCTAGTTTATCTGATGATGAATCAGCTGACTTTTCTGTGCTGGCACAACCAGCCAGAACCAACCCAATTAACAAAACTACAATTCTCATAACACCACTTATCAACATAACGCCGCGTTAATGGGCAGACAACGCTACCACAAACTTCAACCATTGTGACATAAACACTAATGCCAAACTGTGAACCAAAACTGCCAAGCGTTGGTTGTCCGATTAAACGCTTGGTTATGGAAACCTAAGACAACCAACGTACTCACCGCAAAGCGTAAGCTCATTACGGCCACGAAACCCCATAAACCACTATGCAGCAACCACATGAAGCCCAAAGAAGAAACCTAACAGCAACGATACGGCCAATTGATACAAAGAAGGGCCGCCCCACTGGAGCCAAGATTCAGCTAATTGCCGCTATACCAATTTCACTTGGTAAATAGATGTAAACGGCAGATTAGCAGTCATGGAAAACTCAAAGCGGCTTTTCACCAGAGATAAAAATTTTGAAACTAGTGGACATGTAAGAATGGCCATGAAACTCACAACGAACGCTGAACCAACAAGCCAAATAAGAACTAAATCTTGCTGCACCATAACGCCGCATTAAGGTGTGAGCAGCGCTTGGCTATACTTGAGCGAAGCGAAACTGCCAAGCGTTGCGAATCACTCTTAAATGCTTTGTTATGTTTTGTGCCCAAACCTCTTAACCAAACCAGAACAAATCACGGCTAACTTAGCGTCACTGTCTACAACATGTTGACGAGCGTCTTCAAATAAACAATACACTTCACCTTCTTCACAAGCCTTACCTTTTTCCAAAACGTCTAGGACTCGCATGTTCCACATATAGTAATCATTCGGGTCAAAACCTGAGTCTTGGAAATATAGCCCTACGATTAGCTCCATTTGACGGATATTAGCCATCAAACGCCGTCGGTGTTCTCGACTTACTGTCGGGTAGTCAGCTCTTTGACTTTGTATATCATCTAAGATTTCAGTACATAGATCGGTGTACTCGATTGATAATTTAGCCAATTCTTCAATCTTTTTGAGTAAATACTCTTGACGCGCTCTACGTTGAGAAAAATACTGATTTGTAAGCAAAACGCCAACGGCTAATAATGCAGAGAAAACGAAAGTAATCAGCTTAACTTGGTCTTCTTTAGCCGAAAATAATTCTATTAGGTACATTTCATCCTCGAAAAACATAACGCCCTGTTAAGGTGTGAGCAACGCAATACCGATGCCACCGCAAACTACCTTAAACACAAAACGCAACGCATAGCAAAAATGCCAAGCGTTGCGAATCACTCTTAAACAGATTGTTATGTGATTTTGCTGGCGGAGTTTTGGATACTCTGAGTATGCTCGTCAAACTTAGACTTGATATCGCTATCTAAGATTTCACATACTAAACTGCCCGCATGACTAAGGTATAAAGCCATATTTGCCACATAGAATATATCGCTTTCACAAGGTTCGGAAGCATGCACTACTAACTCAACATGATCCTTAGCGTCATCTTTGCGAAAGTGTCGTTTAACAATGCTACTCAACGAACTATGGGCTTCGGAACACAAGTATGCATATAAACCTTTATACTCATTTTCCATTCCCGCCAGTTGAAACTTATCTAAAACCGAATAACGCTTTTTACCGAGCTTTTCAGCCAGTTTCTTATTTTCTTCTTGGATTCGAGGTATCTCGGTATCAGCTAGATACACCAACGACGAAAAATATGGATTACCATCTTTCGCTTGCTTCAATTGCTTTAGATGAGAGTATCCATTATCCAAATCAAGAACATCAACATAGCCTTCACTATCCCTCAAATTTTTGAGGTCTACGTAATGCTCCATAAACGATCTAAACAACACAAGAGCACCTGTATGAACGTAGTCTCTTGTAAGTATCTCAAATGATTGAGATAACTCGATCAAAGAACAATACAATCCAACTGAATATGCATGATACTTATAGTTATTTTGCATCTCCAATTGAACTACATGCTCATTAGCAAACTCTATTGCTTTTTTTAGTACTTCAGAGCTCATAATTTTCCTAATCACATAACGCCGCGTTAAGTAGTGAGCAACGCTAACCACCTAACCTAAACCTTTACACCGTAAACACTTAACCCAACTTAGAATGCAAAACACCAAGCGTTGGGAATCTGCCTTAAACGCTTTGTTATACCTGTCCCAACGTTTTCAAAGAACTAGGGACGATGAGCTTGTGAACTGGAGCAACAAAAAACATGTACACTTTGCCAAACATGTTATGTACATGCACCACCGTGGTCGCGTGTACTGCAATTTTATCCCCAACTACGTCCAGTAAAAACGACACTCTTACATCAAGATGTTTGTCACTGTCCTCTAAGACAATTTCAGTATCACTATTGCTGTGTAACGTGAAAATACCGATTCTCTCGCCAACACTAATGTTTTCTAAATTTTCCGCTGACATAGCATCCTGAAGTCGGCCTAAGTTCTTTAAACCAAGTACTGATACTATGCGATTTCTCGTTGCCATTAAGAATGAAACCCACGCTGGCGTTTGTTTCGCGATTTCAAGATAGATATCGAGTGCGGTTTGGTCATTGTTAGGGATTTCGCATGAAAAGCTATCAGCGAAATAAGCCCCTTTTGCATAATCAAACAATTCAGAATATTTTGGAATTGACATGTATTTCTCCCAAAAGGCATAACATTTGTATACTACGCATGCTCATTTACCAACGAGAGCTTTTCCTACCAACTCTTCTGATTTCTATACAGAAAACCTGAATTAGCTACAGGTTCAAAGTGCGCATGCGCATTTTGGTTGCGTAGTATATCTTCACCAGCTCACTTAACCCGTTGATTTTAAATTTACTATGTATTTATCACAAACATAAGTGAGCATCGGCGTGGTGATGATCACCATCTGCTGCCTTTAGACATCTTAGATATGAATGGCAAAAACCGCTGGGTGTAAGTGCCAGCGGTTTAAAATGCATGCTTTGATATAAATGGTGAGATTGTCGTTATGCGACTTCAGTGACTGGTCGGGAGAAATACGTTGGGTACTTCTGACGGATATGGCGTTGCTCTTCGACCATATTCTTAAACGTTGGTCCTTTCTTTAATTTCACAATCACTTCATTCTGGTCAAAACGAAGCACTGCGCCTTCAAAGGTCACTTGTTTGTTGTTGTGTAAATTGAGGGTGCCAGACATAGCCAGTCCTTTGTACCAGTCGGTAAATGTATTCTTTACAACTCGAATGCCGCCTTCAGAAACTTCGGTTACGTGAAACAGCTCGTTAGAAATACGCACAGAAGGTCTTGCTCTTCTTGGGTATTTCAAGCGATAGAATTTACGTTTTTGTTCAAAATCACTCATCAACAATCTCCTATTACTTCGAGTGATAGCGTCCCGAAGATCCTTACCTTGTACTGGTGGTTTTCCGTCACCAATATCAATTAAATTTCCAGATAGTATAACTGTCGACTATTAAAAGAAAATCTTTAGCGTTTAGTTTTGAGCCTGTGATCTTGACACACGGTATGACCACTCAAACAAAACGCAGTAAGTCGTTGTTTTTAAATGAATAGAAATCAAAAAATAACGACAAAACAAACTTCTTTACAATACGCAGTTTTGCGCATACATTGCACGCATATTAATCACTAGGTTTATTCAATGTCACAAGAACGTACCGGTAACTGGATGGCAGCGCTTTCATTCCTTCTATGGGGTTTACAGCCACTCTATTATCAATATTTGCCTAACGCGGCTTTAGACGAACTACTGACCGTTCGATTGGTCGCGTCGGTGCCCTTTGGCATACTGATTGTTTTATTTGTCACCAAGCGAATGCCTGACTTTTCTGCTATTTTCGCGGATCGCCGCTCTCTCGCCATTACATTCCTTGGTAGTACCTTGATGTCTATCTCCTGGTGCGCTTTCACATGGGCAATCACCAATGATCGCGTTATCGATGCCAGCTTAGGCTTTTTTATCAGCCCGTTAACGATGACGGCGCTGGGCGTATTTGTGTTGGGAGAAAAGCTTTCACTTGGCAAGAAGGTCGCACTGGTGCTGGCCAGCGCTGGTTTGAGTTATCAAGTGATGCAATATGGGCAGGTACCCGTTATCGCACTCACGATGGCCATTTTCTTTACGTTGTATGGTTGGTGTAAGAAGAAGATCCGATACGAGTGGAGCACCTGTCTGTTTGTTGAAGCTCTAGCACTAATGCCATTTGCGTTGGGTTACCTTATTTTCAAAGAAATGACGGTTGGAACGGAATCTTTTAATTCTGGCTGGGAGACCTTTTCCCTCTACGTTGGCGCAGCTCCAGCGACTTTGATTCCGCTGCTTTTCTATTCTCTCGCGATTCGTTTAACCAGTATGTCGACCGTCGGCCTAATGCAATATATTGAGCCGTCAATCCAATTTTTGTTGGCGATCTATTTATTTGGCGAAGTCTTCGATGAAGTCAAACTAGTGAGTTTCAGCCTGATATGGGCAGGCCTGCTGTTCACCATTGCAGAAACCGCCAAAAACCGAGTTGTACTAAAACGCTCATAAAAAATCCCCCAGTTGGGGGATGTTTTAAAATGAAAGGCTAATCATACCTTGCCACAACAAGCCAACAGCCAGCACAGCGACCACACTCAATAGTCCAGCTCCTACCTTCTCTTTACCTTCAAATGGGTTAATACCCTGCTCTTTTTTAGCCTGAATGTAAAAGTACAAACCCGGCAGATAAAGAATGGCAGAAAGCAGTAGATAATTGAGCCCGGAAGCGAACAACAACCAAAGCCCGTACAAGGTTGCACCGATACCAATGGCTAGCAGGCTGCCTTTATTTTTCTGCTCTAGCGCCAGTTTGAGTACAAATGCACCCACCAAAAAGTAAGGCACTAGGATCATTTCGGAGGCAATAATCAGTAAGGTATCGTACGTGCTACCCGCGAACATCACAAAGATGAGAGAGATTTGAACCCAAACATTGGTCAGGGTTAACGGTCTTACCGGACTGCCCGCCTTGTTTAACTTAGCGTACTTGGCTGGGAACATTTTCTCTTTGGCACATAGATACGGAGCTTCTGACGCCAAAACCGTCCAGCTCAAAAATGCACCACAAACAGACACCAGTAAGCCAATACTTATAATGTATTGCCCCCATGGCCCAAGGATATGAGTCAGCACTTTTGCCATTGAGGGGTTTTGGTAGTGGGCCAATTCCGTTGGTTTAATAACGCCCATCGACAGTAACGTCACTAACACATAGATAGATAACGCGGTAAGCAGGCCTAATATCGTTGCGCGGCCAATGTCTTTCCGGTTTCGAGCTCGACTTGATACGACCACCGCGCCTTCAATACCGATGAATACCCAAACGGTCACCAGCATGGTACTTTTTACTTGCTCCAATAACCCATGACCTTCACCGAAATGAAGGCCACTAAAATCGAGCGTAAATGTGTCCCAACTAAAAGCAAACAGAGCACATAGTATGAAAACGAATAGCGGCACCAACTTGGCGTAAGTCGTGACCATGTTAATCAAAGCCGCAGTCTGAACGCCGCGTAAAACCAGAGCATGTACCATCCACAACAAGGCAGAAGCGCCTAAGATCGACACCCAAGTATTACCCTGACCAAAAATAATATTGTCTGGTGTGTCAAACAGCATACCCAACGTGCTAAACACAATCACCAAATAAGAGACATTGGCTAACATCGCACTGAGCCAATACCCCCACGCAGAGCAAAAACCGACGAAATCGCCAAACCCTTCTTTGGCGTAGCCGAATACACCACTCTCGATATGAGGCTTGTGGAAGGCTAACCTTTGAAATGAGAGAGCGAGAAAAACCATGCCGATCCCCGTGATCGACCAACCGATCATCACGGCAGCAGGGCTCGCAACAGCTGCCATGTTTTGTGGCAAGCTAAATACACCTGCGCCTATCATTGAGCCAATGACGATCGCAGTAAGAGAACTGAGCCCGAGTTTGTTGTTCATTGTTGTTTCCGGATTATAAATTCGAACGCTATGGAAGTGGTCATATTACGAGGAAATATCAATAAGCGGCAGAGCAGTTGTGACTGCTATCGCAAAGATAGATTCATAATCAAACACTTCATTGTTACTGATCAAACCAAGTCGCCATAGTAATATTTAATTCCACAAATGCAATATATATTAGAATTTAAAACCACCACAAAACCAATTGGCGAATCAATAAATTATCAAGAAATCAAACCAAAGAATGTATGAAACCATCAAGAGGGGTTGGTTGACTGTGAATACCCAAACGAGAGAACGAAAAAAGCAGGGCACTGTCGCCCCGCTTTATTGTAGATTAATGGTGAGAGCCAGAAGGGTCATACCCGAATTCTGACTGCTGGTAAATGTCCGATAGCGCTTTTGCTTTTTTCGACTTAGCGGAACGCTTTGAAACCCCTATATAGTGAACTTCTTGAGATTCTAACGCCTTCTCATGCGCTTTTGCCGAGCGAATAAACTCTGGGTCGTTTAGCGCCTCCTGACGCAGGCGATTAACACGTTCAAGGGTTTCCCACAACATAACTCACCTCCAGAAACTGTATTTATATACAGTATAAATATCCTCACCAATAATTCAAGAAAAGACTGTTTATTTAAACAGTAAGCTTTATTGCATATATGCGTTAAGCATCCACATTAGCTTTTCTTGCTCTCGAATGTAGTCACCCATCAAGGCAGCTGTACCTTCATCTTCTGCATCCTCAGCTTGAGCCAAAATAGCGCGTTGCTGAGTCAGTAACGTGCTGAAACCATGAACAAGGCCTCTCACACATTCTTTACCTGTTGTCGCATTCTGGTGTTCTTCAATATCACTCTTGGTCAAGTACTGGCTAAAGCTGTGGTCTGGCGTTGATCCAATCGTTAAAATGCGTTCCGCCAACTCATCAATTTTGGTTTGAAGATCTGTGTAGATCTCTTCAAATTTCACATGCAATTCGAAAAACTGCTGACCTTTGATGTTCCAGTGATAACCGCGGGTGTTCATGTAAAGCACTTGGTAGTGCGCTAACAACGCATTCAACTCGGCCGCCAGTGCTTGTGATTTTTCGTTGTTTAGGCCGATTAAGTTAACGTGGTTTGTCATCATGCATTCCTCATCAATTTCAATACTCTTGGGCTGTTGCCCTTCAATGACTTCACTATACCCATCACGATAAGATAGTTAAAAACGTTCATTTCTATACTTTCAATAGGAATTTCCTATCTATAGTTTTTGCCTATTTCAATGATGCCTAGATCCGATTATCCGATGTCGTTCGCTGGCGTTATTCTGGATAAAACAATTGGTTGAGGACAAGATAGTGAAGGCTCTTGTTGTTGAAGGAGGCGCAATGCGCGGCATTTTTGCTGCGGGTGTGCTCGATACATTTATTGACGATGATTACTACCCTTATGACTTTGTCATTGGCGTTTCGGCGGGTGCGTCCAATCTACTCGGCTACCTAGGTAAGCAGATGGGCCGTAGCTATCATGTCATTACTGAACTGGCCACTGACCGAGATTTTTACAACCCTAAGCGGTTTGTAAAAGGTGGTGATCTTATTGACGTGCATTGGTTGGTGTCAGAATCCGAGAAGCGCTATCCGCTAGACACACCCCAAGTATTCCAGTCGGCCCCAATGTTGGCTGTTGCCACTAATATCAATACGGGACAAGCTGACTACTACCAACTTAATCACAGCAATCTCAGCCAGATCATTGAAGCCACCAGCGCACTCCCTATAGCCTATAAAACAACGCCCTGCTTCTCTGGTGGCTGCTACACTGACGGTGGTGTCGCAGACTCCATTCCTGTGATGGAAGCGTATCGCCGCGGTGCGACGGATATTACGGTTGTCCTCTCTCACCCACTCAGCTACGAGATGCCTAAACCAAAAAGCTCTTGGGTAATCAAAAAGCTGCTACATAAATACCCGAAAATTGCCGAGGCACTAACTAAGCGAGCGGAAGGCTACAATCAAGCACTGGCGTTTATTCGCAATCCACCAGAAGGGGTTAAAGTGCGTGCAATCGCGCCACCAGAGAATTTCACCGTGAAACGATTAACAATGAAAAAACTGGCTTTAGATGAAGGTTATTTCATGGGGATCGAAGAAGGGAGAAAGCACCTAGCCAGCCGCAAAGGCGCTTATGGATTAGATGCAGAGAATTGTCATTTCTGCCTGTAAAAAAAGACCGCCGATGGCGGTCTTTTTTGGACTAAACAACAAATGCTTCGAGGGATTTGTCTGATTCGTTTTGGTCTTTCAGCTTCTGAACAGCCGTTCGTGTGTTTGACACCAGATCCGTCACTTCGCTGGATAAGGTATAGATGTTTGTCGCATTGGTGCTGATCTCTTCAACAACTAAACTTTGTTCTTCAGCGGCAGTCGCGATCTGTACGTTCATATCGTTGATCGATTGAACAGACTCATTAATAGTATTAAGACCCATCTCAACCTGCTTCATTCCACTAATCGCCTCATCCGCTTTGGTCAGGCTGACTGACATAGATTGCCCTACTTGCTCAGTACCAGTCTCCAGCTCTTCGAGAATTTTACCAATATCCGCCGTTGCGCTTTGTGTACGCTGTGCAAGCTGGCGAACTTCATCGGCAACAACAGCAAAACCTCGACCTGAGTCCCCTGCTCGTGCTGCTTCAATCGCTGCATTCAGTGCCAGCAAATTGGTTTGATCTGAAATGTCAGAAATGACGCTCAGAATTCCCTTAATGTTATCGGCAGACACATTGAGCTGTTTGACATCCTGTTCAGACTGAGCGACCTGCGCTGACAGCTCTCCGATGATGCAGCTGGCGTTTACCGCCGTCTGAACACCTTCAACCGATGCGTCGTGTGCCTGACTGGCGGCGTGAGCCGCACTTTGAGTGTTGCGCGCCATTTCCTGCGCGGTGCTGCTCATTTCATTCAATGCCGTCACAAGCTGCTCAACTTCTTGCTGCTGTTTAAGGATGGAAGCTTCAGAACGCTCCGAGTTCTCTACAGCAGTTCTGGTTGTCGAAGTCAGATCATTGGCAAACAGTTTAGAGGTTTGAATATTGTTTTGTAGCATTTCAACAAAGCCGTTAAACGCGCCCGCAATATGTGCAAATTCTTTATCGACTTTAGTTTCAAGGCGGTAAGTTAGATCTTTCTTATCACCTTCGCCCGAAATACTGTTAATGCCAGTCGTCATGTTCGATAGCGGCTTCATCAGTAGGTTGACCACGAAGCCCAACACAACAACTGAGATCATGATGACGGCCAGAAGGTACATCAACGTCTGGTCACGCATGTCATCCAGTGATTGGAAAACAATATCTTCTTTAAGTACAGAACCGATGATCCAGTCATGGCCTGTCAACGGTAGTTGCTGGACGATGTTCTTTTCACCATCAAGGGTCAGTACCTGGTCATCGCCACCCAGTTTTAGCTCAGGGTACACCTCAGACAGCTGCTTACCGTTATAGTCTTTGTTTGGGTGAGAAATGATGTTGCCGTCTTTGGTCATCAAAAACAGATAACCCGCATTCAATGGTGAAATTCGGTTAATTTTCTCACTCAATACCGCAAGGCTAACATCAAAGAAAGTGACCCCTTTAAACTCCCCTTTTACAACTACAGGCGCTGAAATGGAGATCATCTGCTGCTGAGTGTTAACATCGATATAGGGTTCAGTAATGATCAAAGAGCGATGCTGCTTGGCATCTTGATACCAAGGGCGTTCACGAGAATCCCATGTGCTGTCTGGCACCCAGCCTGGTACATTTTCAATAATACCGCCATCTTCTTCTATGCCGATACCCGTCGCGACAAACAGCTCTTTTAATTTTGTTTGTTCAATGATCTGTTCGATACTTTTAGGTGCGTATTCGTGTTCAATGGTCTGAGTGGTCGATAACGCAAGGTTTTTCCACCCATCAATATCAGATTGCACGGTATTCTCTACACCAGTCAGAACTGATTCAATGGTGTTGTGGATCTCTTTTTCTCTGTCACTATGCAAAAATGAATACTGAAAATAAGCGAGTGCAGCGAGTGAAATAACCAGTAGCGAAAGTTTGCTGATAAGTAGCTTGGCTTTAAAACTAAACACGTATACCTCTTGGCAAATAGCCTAGGCTGCGCGCTTAATCAAACTGCACTTTTCAGCCTAGTAGTATGATGACTGGCCCTCCTGGCATTCCCCGAACATCCGTATGAGCCAAGACAGTACACAAACTAAGCTGAAAAAGTTAATGATTAGTGATTAATCATAATTAACAGTGATAGCCATTATCGTTAAAATAGTAAATTATCCAAGCCTAATCAGTAAGGTAGACATAAAAACTTCTAAAAATAGCATTTCCACAAGTGATAGATAAAACCAATAAATTTTCGTGATAAATACAAGTTATCTAAAACGAAGATAGATTCAGTTCAACAGGTTTGCCCAGCCAGTAGGCAAACTCTGTATGGTCTTTTAAGTCATTATCCGTTAGCGCATGGACCAAAACCGATAACTCGCCACGAGATGTATCCAACCACGGGATAAGAGCATCGAAGTCATCCGCTGTAAACGTTACAGAAAAACTCCACATCGTATGAGGGCCGACTAATTTCTGGTTGAAGCGCCCAACAGATAAGTCAAATTCACGACTGATTTGCTCCCTCAAGTCAGAAGCGAAATCGTTGCTGTTGGCGTCAAAATAGACGTGTGCGTGGTAATCTTGATGGATATTCTTAGGATAGGTCATAACAATAAAACAAGAACGTGTTCGAATACTTCATCCTAACACGTTCCCGATATTAACTCTCAAACACTTACATTCATTACACTTGGGATTAGCCAAGCAGCCCCTGTTCCACTGCGTACTTTGCGAGTTCAGCCGTACTGTGTAAATCCAGTTTCTGTTTGATGTTCTGTCGATGGGTTTCAACGGTTCGATAGCTAATACTGAGCAGCGCTGCAATTTTTTTGCTACTGTTTCCTTCCGCAACCAGTTTGAGAACGGCTTCCTCGCGTCGGCTCAGAGGGTTAGGTTTTTGCGCAGCAGGAATCACTTCTTGAGAAAACAAGGTTTGTGTAACGGATTCGCAAAAATAGGTGGAGCCTTGGTAAACCGTTTTAATCGCCTGCACCATCCGACGGGCACAAATCTCTTTCAGCATGTAGCCAACAGCACCAGCCTGCATCACCTTCATGATGTATTCGCGGTTATCATGCATGGTCAGCATCAACACCTTAATCTCTGGCAGCTCTTCCTTGATAAGACGCGTGGCATCGATGCCGTTCATTAATGGCATACTCACATCCATCAACACAACGTCTGGAGTTAGCTCCTTAACCTTTTCAATCGCCTCCAAGCCATTGCTGGCCGAGCCAATCACCTCAATTTCTGGTTCCAGTTGGAGCCGAGCGATAAATCCATCTAAGACGACCTGGTGATCGTCCACTATCACCACTTTGATCGGTTTATCCATATATTAATCCATCTAATTTCAACAGAACGGTAATCTCTGTACCAAACCCTGGTTCGCTTTCAAGCTCAAAATCGCCGCCCAAAAACTCTACTCGCTCACGCATATTGCGTAAACCAATACCCGACTTCCTTAACGTCGAGCCTACATCAAATCCGACACCATCATCACGTATGATCAGTTGAAGCATGTCACCCAATTGCTGCAGTATCACCGTCACCTGCTTGGCTTGGGAATGCTTCTCTATATTGGTCAGTGACTCCTGTGCCACTCGGTAAAGCGTGGTCGCTACCTCTGATTTTAGCCTGCTCTGACTGGTTGACAATGAGGCCTCAACATCGACGCCAGAATGCGCTTTAAAGTCCGTCAGCAAAGTCGTCATCGCAGCCTCAAGACCGATATCATCCAGCGCACTCGGTCTTAACTGATGAGAAATATGCCTAACTTCATTAATCGCTGTCATAAGCGAATTTTGCGATTTAGCCAGATGCTGCTTTTGTGTTTCGTCATCAAGTTTAGTGCCAAGCAATTCCAAATGGCATTTGCTTGAGATCAGAAGCTGGTTAATACCATCGTGAAGCTCCCTCGCTAAATGCTTTTTCTCGTCTTCCTGAAACATCACAGTTTTATGCGCCAGCTCTTTTAAGCTCTTATCCGCCAGTCGATGCTCATGTAAATTGACCGCTAATGTCAAAACCAGAATCACCGCGACGGTCACCACAACAATCACAATAAGCGAAAAGAAGGTCGTCTCGATATTATCGTTGACCGCCAATTGGAGGTTTGCCACCTCTTCAGTGACATCTTCAATGTACAAGCCCGTACCGATCATCCAATTCCACTTGCTTAACCAAGCCGCGTAACTCAGTTTAGGAACGCTTTCTCCAGTCGATGGTTTTTGCCACAAATACTGATGAAAACCACCACCGGACTTTGCCTGCGCAAGTAAAGACTCTATTAAGTGGTTGCCGTTTTCATCCTGAATGTGTAGCAGGTTTTGCCCCACCAATTCGGGCATAATTGGGTGAACCAGATTGGTCCCGTTCTTGTCGTAAACGAAGAAGTAGCCATCAGTTCCATATTGCAGACGACTGATGATCGCTTTGACCTGCTCCTTTGCCTGATGCTCTTCGATATTAGGATCATTATAGATGTGTTCAATGGCATCAAAGGCCAAATCAACCAGATCCTTGAGCGCCGATTCTTTTGACTTAATGAGGCTGGAATGGAAGATTTTCACTTCTTTGTCACCCAGCGTTTTGGTTTGGTAGATAGCGATCCAACTTGTCAGCGCCATCACTAACAATAGCGGCAACAAGCTCAACAAAATCAACTTAGCTTTTAGAGGCATTCCTTCTCCCATACTAAAAAGCTGCCCATACGAGCAGCTTTACTTTAGCAAGAGTTGTTACATTTCTGTAATCGGGCGATCACATTCCATAGAATCCAGGGAAGACTAACAGTGATGCCAACACGAGGATCTGAATACCGATGAATGGCATCACGCCTCGGTATATGTCTCGAGTTGTCACCCCTTTCGGTGCTACACCTTTGAGATAAAACAGGCTGAAACCAAATGGTGGGGTCAGGAAGGAAGTCTGAAGGTTCATCGCAATCAAGATCGCAAACCAAGTCATGTTGATGCCCATAATCTCGGCAACAGGTGCGATGATTGGAACGATGATAAAACAGATTTCCACAAAGTCGATGAAGAAGCCCAGAACCAGAATCACTAACATAGTGATGATCAGGAAGCCCCATTTCTCACCCGGTATTTGTAGCATCCACTCTTCAACCAGGTAGTCACCACCCGTGTAAGTAAATGCCATAGAGAACGCTGTAGCACCAAGTAGAATCGCAAACACCATAGCGGTCACTTTAACCGTCTCTTTCGACGCTTCATACACCATGTTCCAGCTGAATTGCTTGTAAAGCAGAGACAGAACTATCGCACCAGCCCCACCAAGCGCAGCGGATTCTGTTGGCGTAGCAACACCAGCAAAGATGGAACCAAGTACCACTACGATAAGCGCAAGTGGCGGGATCACAGCTTTAAGCGCAGTGATGACTTCCTGCTTACGGCTTACCGATTCATCACGAGGAATTGGCTGCGCAGCTTCTGGATTCAGTTTGGCGTAAATCAGAATATAGAGAACGTAAGCGCCAACTAAAACGAGCCCCGGCCAAACTGCTGCCTGAAACAAATCCCCAACGGGTACACCTAACACATCACCAAGAAGGATTAAGACGATAGAGGGTGGAATGATTTGGCCTAACGTACCTGAGGCACAAATCGTTCCGCACGCCAGCCCTTTATCGTAGTTGTACTTGAGCATAACTGGCAGAGAGATAAGCCCCATCGCTACAACAGACGCACCAACAACGCCTGTAGACGCCGCCAGTAAAGCACCCACTAACACGGTAGAAATCGCGATACCACCGCGCACACCACCAAACAGCTTACCCATGGATTCAAGCAGCTGTTCCGCTAGGCGTGTTTTTTGAAGAACCAAACCCATGAAAACGAACAATGGCACTGCCATCAATACCGTGTTTTCCATGATGGATTGGATGCGATATGGCATGAAAGCAAACATATCCATGCCTTCGGCCCAAACGCCGAAGATCAGTGCAATACCACCAAAGGTGAACGCAACTGGGAAGCCAAGCAGCAAAGCAAACAAGGCAACAAAAAACATTACAATACCGACCATCTTTGTCTCCTTACTTTTGCTCTGTTGAGTTGGCGTAAATTAAATGCGGGTTAAAAATCTTATTGAGAGAATGAAGCAGTAATCCAACACCACTTATTGCCATAAACATAAACGACAATGGAATCATGGCTTTAATTACCCAGCGATAGGGTAAGCCACCAGGGTCACCAGACGTTTCACCTAGGGCGAAACTCTCTTTAGCGAAATCAACGCCGTACCAAGCCACCAGTAGGCAAAACGGGAAAAGAAAAACGATGGTACCGATTAAATCAATGATCGCCTGTGCTCGATGAGACAAACGCTCGTAAAAAAGGTCTACCCTGACATGGCCACCCGCTTTAATGGCATAAGGTACACCCAGAAGGAATACGGCAGAGAACAAGTGCCACTCCATTTCCTGAAATGCAATGGAAACATCGTTAAACACGTAGCGCATCACCACATCGTAAACGACATTTGCGAGCAATAAGATAAACAGGATACTCGACAGCCATCCTAGGAAATCGCCGAAGCGATTAAAGATGCGCTCTATATAGATTAGATTTCTCATTCCCTACTCCATGGAACTTTGAAATAACTCCGCTTGGCCGAAGCCTGCGGAGCTTTGTTATAGACTCTTCAAATTATAAGAGAGTTTTCTTGGGCTTCTCGTTGCCAGCTCAATCAAACTGGCAACGAATTTTTATGATTATTGTTGTGCCTGACTGTTCAGGTATGCGCGGTGCGAGATGTCAGACCAAGGACGAACTTGCTCGATGTAAGCAGCCTGAGACGCTTGGATCTCTTTTGCCATTTCATCTTTGTCAGCATGTTCTTTAAGTAGACGCTCGTTAGCTTCACGAAGTGCTATCATGACTTCCGCTGGGAAGTTTTTCACCTGCACATTTGGATATTCGGACTTGATTGACGCCCAGTTCTTACCACTTTCGTGTTTCGACTGAGTATACATATCGTAAGCCGCAGTCTTCATGGCAACCTGAAGAATCGCTTTCAGGTCTTCAGGCAGGCGGTTCCAAGTGCGCTTATTGATCAGGAATTGCAGCTCTGTACCTGGTTCATGCCAACCTGTGTAGTAGTAAGGTGCAATCTTGTGGAAACCCATACGTAGGTCAAGTGATGGCCCCACCCACTCAAGTGCATCGATAGTGCGGCGCTCAAGCGAGGTATATAGCTCACCCGGTGCGATGTTGGTTGGTTTTGCACCCAGCTCTGCCAGAATCTCACCGGCAAATCCAGGGATACGCATCTTCAGACCTTTTAGGTCATCGACAGAGTTGATTTCTTTCTGGAACCAACCACCCATCTGAGTATCTGTGTTACCTCCGGGGAAAGACATCAGGTTATGAGGTGAATAGACTTTCTCCATTAACTCCATACCGCCGCCGTAGTAAAACCAAGCGTATTGCTCTGTTGGCAGCATACCAAATGGCATCGAGGTGAAATAAAGCGTATTAGGCACTTTACCTTTCCAGTAGTAAGACGCAGAGTGCCCCATGTCATACTGGCCCGATTTCACCATATCAAACACACCCAGTGGCGCTTTGTGCTTATTTGCAGAGTCGATTCGAATCTGAAGGCGGCCATTAGACATTTCTTCCGCCATCTTCGCCATGTTTTTGGTTGCATCACCAAAGATTGGGAAGTTTGGGCCCCAAGTTTCCGCCAACTTCAAGCGGTACACTTTTTCAGCAGCATTCACTGATGTCGCAGCAACAGCTAGTGCCGCTGCCATAGCCGTACCTTTCAGTACTCGTTTCAAAGATTGTCTGATTAGACTCATGTTCACGTCCTTTGTTAGATTCAGCAACTTTCCAGTTACCTTCTGTTCCATTACAGAGTGGTTTATCTACGAGAAATAGGAAATCAGCGCGAACACGGAGAAAAATTAACAAACCCAAATATACTTCAACCTTAGAATTACGTATTACTACGTAGGATAAAGGATATAAAAATTATAATTTACTAAGATTCAAATACTTATAAAAATTGAGACACTAGAAGTTTGGAGTAATACGTAGAGAACGATGCGTGGAAGATATAGAGTAAAAGATTTTATAAATGTGACAAATGTTAAATATTGATAGATATAATGATAAATCAATAAAAAGAAGGTCCGAATGGAGAAAAACCCCGATAGGCATCGAGGTTCTTCTATTCGTCTGAAGAAGCAGAGGTGTCTGCTATTTCAAAAGAGGTCGCTAACAGTATGAATTAAACTGCTTTGTAGATAACTTTGTTACCTGCTAACTGCTCTTTTGCTACCAGGTTTTCTTCTAGTAGTTTTTTCAGTGCGCCAGTTGCCCAAGAAGCCGCTTTCGCTTCTTCCTGACCCGCCGCTAGGCCAATACCCTTAGGGTTGATGCCTTCAGCGTTAGCAACAACAATGTCTAGTACTTGTTGTTGTTTTGGAGTTAGTGCAACGCTAACTTCTTTAGCCGCAACAACTTTCTCCGCTGCTGGTGCTACAGCTACTTTCTTCTCAACTACAGGCTTAGCTTTCTTAGTTGCTTCTACATTGGCAACAGTCGCCTTAACGCGTTTTTGCAATTTCATCTGCACTTTACGCTTATGAGCAAGTCTCATCGAGTTTCTCTCCATTTCACTGCATACGGAGCAGTGGTGAAAATTTGAAGCGCGATTTATACCAAAAAAATGCGGCCATTTACAGAGTATGAGGGGCTTTATCGAGCAAAAATGCGTGATATGCTGTCATCAGGCTACAATTTAATCAGTACCAATTATGATCCTTTTCATAACTACTGAATATATAAACAGAGGTTTAAGTTATCGCCAAGGAGTCGTAAATGCAGACATTGCATCTTACCAATCAACCTATTCAGCTATCTTCACCGATTGCCAAAATCCTTGCGACTATAGCTTCTATTGTATTGATTTCTCTTGTAATGTTTTCTCCAGATTTCCAGCAGGCAGTTTTGACGCTGGTCGCTATCCTGTCTATGCTCGGATTTGGCTACCTGTTGATTCTCAAAAGCACCGTCTCCTACACATTAACAGCCACCCACTTTCAGCAGCACCTGTTCAAAGGCGGTTGGGTGGTAAAATGGAGTAATGTCAGCAAGATTGGCATCTGCCATTATGATCAAGAAGGATGGCAGCAGCCTCTGCCTTGGATCGGAATTAAACTCAAGCACTATTCACCATACCTCGATAGTATTTGCCCTCGAATCGCCACGGAGATTCTGCTTAGCCAAAGGGCCTTGCTGTATCTTGGGGCCAAACAGAGCCAGCAAGGTACCCAATTTGAGGACATAGTGTTGGATTCCAAGCCGTATAAAAATACGCAAGGCGAACAGTATTCAGGACTGCAAGCCATGCTTGCCAATAGAATGCGCTATCAGAGAAGTTACTTTGATTATGACATCTTCATTTCCGCACATGACTTAGATCGTTCTGCCGAAGAATTTGTCGGGCTTGCAAGACGCTATCTTGCCGCTGCTGAGCCGGAAGAAAAATACGAATAATGGAATGATAGGCAATATAAGAAAAGGTCGCACGAGGCGACCTTTTTCAGCAATTAATAAAGTGGCATTTCATCAGCCACAAATGGGTTGGATGCACGCTCTCTACCAAAGGTAGATTCAGGACCATGGCCCGGCACGAATCGAACATCATTACCTAGAGGCCAAAGTTTGGTTTTGATCGAGTTAATCAGAGTATCAAAGTCACCTTTGGGAAAGTCTGTACGACCGACTGAACCGTTAAATAACACATCACCGACAAAGGCAAGCTTAGCTTCTTCACTGAATAGCACCACATGACCCGGTGTATGACCCGGAGTATGGTAAACATTGAAAACTTGATTACCAAACTCTACGGTATCGCCATCATTCAACCACTTTTGCGGTTCGAATGCTTCAGTTAATGGAAAACCAAACATCTGGCTCTGCCCAGCTAAGCCTTGAAGCCAGAAGTTGTCATCTTTGTGTGGGCCAACAATTTCAATACCGCCCAGCTCAGCGGACAAAGACTCTGTGCCACCAACATGATCTAAGTGGCCATGTGTCAGAACCAAATTGACGACCTTAACACCCAACTCTTTAATCAGTGCCGCCAGTTGCTTTACGTCGCCACCGGGATCAACCACTACGCCTTCCATGGTTTCATCACACCATACAATCGAGCAGTTTTGCGAAAAAGAAGTGACAGGAACAACTTGGTACTTCAGAGACATATTGAAACCTTACTGAATATCTAAACTGGCGAAACTATGACATTTGGTAAGGTTTTTGACAACCTTGTCTTATATGAAGACGCTTACCAGTGGCGGACCGGCCCAGTATCAATGTGGACAAAATTGCTTCTAGGGTAATAGCCGACACCGCCCGCTTTAAGCTCAATCGCAGCGTCGCGGACTTTTTTCAGATTGACACCGTCAAGACGAAAATCAATCGCCTGCCCTAGCATGTGGTAGCTCTTCTTCGCCACCCCACTTGATTTTGAGCGTAACGCTGCATTGGTGGCAGGAGAGCGGTAACCAGAAATGATCTGAACTTCTGCTTCAACACCAAGCTCAGATTGAATCAGCGAAATCTGATCGAACAAGTATTTGTCCATCTCATGGACTTCATTGCGGCGGAAGTCTCGGCAAATGTTGTCAATGCGACTCAGTTCGTTTGCTACATAATCTCGCCCATCGAAGTAGCAAGATTCGAGCTCTTCCCCTGTATGGAGGTTATTAAAGGCCAATGCGCGAGGTTGATCTGGGTGAGCGGCGAAAGCAAGAGAAGGAGCGCAGCTGGCTACAACTAAGCCACTACCAGCTAACTTAATAAAATCTCTACGAGAAAAATCCACGGTGAACAGCCTTCATAAAATCGTTGATGGAAACGTGTCGAACGGCGACACTACCTAACTCTAATATGAAGTGCAAATGCATAAACCATGCTCATAGATAGATTCTGAGCATAGAAATTTGCTTACTGCTTGACCTTATTAACAAAAAACTTTGTTGTGAGAAAATGTTATTTTTTGGTCAGGCTCACCCTTTGCCGTAACTAAAACGATCCCAGCGGTATATATCGTCCCTGTAATGGATCTTGCCGCCCTCTGACCAAGCTGTTTGGTAGATGATGTGCACCGGCACACGCTGTTTGAGCGGAATCGATTTGTTTGCCGCCAACTCTTCTTCGTCCAGCGTCGACATATCCAAGCCTTGGCTCTCTAGCAAACGCGTGGCAAATTGATCCGCGTGCTCAACCCTAATGCAACCTGAACTGAATGCCCTGCTGGCCTCATCAAACAAATTTTTACTTGGTGTATCATGCAGATAGATCGCACGGCGATTAGGGGTGTTAAACTTGTATAGGCCGAGCGCATTGTTGTTTCCTGAAAGCTGCGTCATTCGATACGGAAACGCGCTGGGGCGCATGTTCTGCCAATCAATGTCCTCTGGATTAATCAACTCTTTCGATCCCCACTTAGGCACAATCGTAATATTTTGGCGAACCAGATACTCAGGATCCTCTTTCACTTTGGGGATGATATCTTCAACCATGATTTTCCATGGCACATTCCAAGTCGGATTAAGAATCAATGAATCCAGCTTAGTCGTCATCATCGGTGTTGGCCTACCCTTACGCCCTACAACCACCTTAGATTCAAACACTTCTTGGCCTGAGTACCAATACTTCATCTCAAACCCGGGCACATTCACCACAATGATGGTGTCACGTTCGATCGGCCATAACCTGCCACGTTCGGCATTGAGCGCCAGTATAGATAACCTCTCACTCGGGCTGACGTTCAACCAACGAATCGTATCGGGGCCAATAATGCCATCGTCCGTTAAACCATGAAGGCGTTGGAACTGTTTTACAGCGGTCTCTAAAGTGGCGTCATACCAATTTACATCCCGTCGTACATCTGACAAATCGACGTCGACCATTTCCATTCTGACCAACAAAACTTCTCGGTTTTTCAGTTTGTCCCCAACTTGCCTTAGCCCTCTTTGGGTGTACTTAGGCAAGTTCAGCTCTTCAAACTTCACAACGTGTAAGTAGCTGTCAATCAGCTTTTGGTAGTCGTCACTGTCTGGGGTATAGACTTCTATTAGCTCACTGAGCTGCTGATGATCTACCGCCACGGCAACGGCAATTAAATTGGTTTGGCTCAGTTTCGGTAAAGGTTTATACAGTTTGGATTCGAAGAACCAGTCATAACCAAGCAGTTTCGCTTGCTCAGCGTAGCTAATGTAGAGAAGCAAAGTGTCGGTGGCAAGAAGGTCATATTCATGCCAGCGATTACTCTTACGATAGTACTCAAGATACCTCAATTGACGGGCAAAGAGAGGGCTAAATCCTGCACTGGTGATAATTTCAAGTTGGAACTCAAGCCGAGTGCTTTGTTGAAGATCAAACCAGATCAACTGGTTGTGATTGCTCTGATAAATGTGTTCGACATCTTTGGAATATTGCAGGACCCGAAGGACATGACTGTCTGGCTCCAACCACCCAATACGCTCAAAATAGCTACTGGCCCAAGTCGGTATAGGAATAATTATCAGCAGTAATAGAAGGGGGTTAAGTCTAGCCATCTTACTCTCCAATCTAATCGCCCGAGATCAAAGTATGGCAGAGAAATAAGAGGCTAGGATGAAATGTTGATGAGAATATTAATTTTCCCAAGCTTTACAATGAAGTAAGCTAAGAAATCATCGACCAGTGGTTATCCCATTGAATTCCCGACTGAATTTTTTTCTTCTCTTCAGGTGAGTATTGCGTGATCACACCGCCAGCCCCCGAGCTAACTCGGAAAAAGCCATTCTGTACGACGACACCTGAAGCGTCTGGCAATGAGGCTAGTTCAACCATTTTTCTGGTTTGCTTAGACCAGATTCCATAGCAGTTTCCGCGAGGTGATGTGGCTAAAATCCACTCATCGGTTGCCGCAATACTCGCGATGTAATGATTAAATCTTGCCCACTGTTCAGGTTCCCCTTCCAGCGGGATCATTTGACCACCTTGAGTATGCATTGCCAAAAGAGACGGGTACTCATCAGGCTCACCACGGTACTGCTGACCGCACAGGACAGTTTTGTCACCATCATGTGCGAGATGACGAATACTCAAATGGTTATCTGGCAAAGCCACCTGCTCTGTCAGTTCACCATTGGAGTTAAGGTAGCTCAAGCTAGGCTTCATAGTTGCAATGTTGAGCGGCTGTCGGCCATTGGTATGAACGCCGCCAACACCAATTGCCAGAGAACCATCTGGCATGGCAATCACTTCATGAGGCCCAAGGCCAAAGTTGGTAAACTCTGCTACCTTGTCATAACCAGACAGCACATCGTAAACACCAATAATGCCTCGGCTGGTACCACGCTCACCCTCTGTTGCGTACAGCCACTTACCGTCGTTAGAATACACGCCATGACCATAATAGTGACGATTGGAATGGGCGGCTGAGGATTTGATCACTTCGCCAGTCACATAGTCAAAAACTACGAAAAATGTACCTGGACGACGAGCAAACGCCACCGCATGATTAAGTTTCGCGTTTGTTGCGACTCCATGTCCTCTTGCAGGAAGAAGAACTTGTCTTATCGGGTGACCAAACTCATCCGCGACTACCGCAGAGTACTTGTCTCGGCCAGATAAGGAACAACCAATCAGTGACGGCTGACCCAATGTCTCTAACGTACTCGCGCAACCGAAAGGCAGCAAAGGCATAGCAGCGCCGAACAGCGCTGCCTTGAGAAGGTTTCTTCTTGTGTTATCAGTCACCATCAGTTGCGTTAAACCCTATTACGACACCAAGTTCAATCGCCACTTCTTCGTGGATAAGATACTTCAACTGCTCCAGCTTATTGTATTGAGCGTAGGCTTTGCGATAACCCTCTTTTGTCTGCAGCATGTCAAACAAGCTTTCATCGGTCGGCCACGTTTCCAGTGCGGTATCAAATTGCTGAGCGATGCTGTCAGCGAGCTGTACTTTGCCACGCTCACGCAGCAGTTTACCCAGCCCGTTGCCACCCGCTAAGTACAACGCCTGCATCGCTTCAATGTTAGCTTTGAGATTCTGCATGGAAGTTTCCGAGCGCCAGGATTCAGCGAAATAAGGTCTTGGTTTACCAAAGTTCGCTAAAGGACGACTCATCTTTTTCATGCTGTATTCAAGCTGATTAGAAAGAAGAGAAATGTACTCAGACGTCCATGCTTTTTCATCCAGCTCAACCCAAGGGTTAGTCTGCCATGCCGTAGCAATGGTCTCAGCATTCGCAGCAGTGTTCTCTGCAATTGCAATACCGGTTTGGCAGGTAGCTTGTGATGAACTCAAAGAAGAGGCTTGGTCATACAACAGCCATTCTACCGAGCCTAGACCCTGAACCGTCACGCTCTGCTGAGAAATTTGCTCTTGCGTCCAAGTCTTGCTTTGGCCCGTCAGCGCAGTCATCTTGCGACCCGTCGTATTTTTCTTGTCTGGCCAAAACTGAATATTCCAGCTCTGCTCAAGTGCCTTTTCAGGCCCCCTTTCCTGCCCTTGCAGCGCCATCCAAGCAGTCATGGTTTGATGCCATTGAGACTTCAGTGACTCCAGTTGGGCCTCATCCGTACAGTAAGCCGCCATTTGGCTGGCCAGCTTATCCGCTTGATTTGAGAAAGTGTGTGCTGCGACAAACTCTACTTGGTAAACACCTTGGCTAGGATGAGAAGTTTGCTGGGCAACTGGTGCTGTGCTGCTAGTTGACTGGCAACCTGCCAGTACCACCATCGAGGCAGCCAGTGCTGATAAAGAAAAGATCTTCATCGTGATTCCTTACAATGAATTCAAGAAAGCGATCAATGCATCGCGCTCTTTTTGATTGAATTTGAGAACGGTTTGTTTCGCGGGCTCAGCTTCACCGCCATGCCACAACACCGCTTCCATCAGGTTACGTGCTCGGCCATCATGAAGGAAATAGGTATGGCCGTTGACTTCTTCGGTGTAACCGATGCCCCATAATGGCGCAGTTCGCCACTCGCGTCCATTCGCTAAATACTCGGGCCTATTATCTGCAAGTCCTTCACCCATATCATGAAGCAGCAAATCGGTGTAAGGATGAATTTTCTGATTCGATAAAGCTGGCAGGCCTTCTCGCTTCATAGTTCTGGCTTCGCTCTTATGGCAGCTATCACAACCTGATTTGGCAAATAAGTTCTGGCCGAGTTTAACTTCCGGATCATTGATATTACGACGAATCGGTACGGCTAAGTGCTGAGAGTAGAATTCAACGAAATCGAGAATGTTGTCGCTCACTTCAGGCGCTCCGCCATTCGGCAATTCAGCACAAATCGATTGCTTTGATGTACAGTTCTCATGTGGGAACAAGTTGCTGGTTAGGCCAACGTCACCATTAAATGCGGCGGCGTTTTGCTGCATGAGTGTCGGTTGCCCGGACTTCCAGCCAAAGCGACCAATGGCGAAATCATTCTTCTGTACATCCCAGACTTTGTTTACCTTGCCTGAGATACCATCGCCATTGGCATCATTTTCATCTGCCCAAGTTTGCAGCGTTTCATCAGAAATACTTTCTAATAGCCCCAAACCAATCATTGGCGGAGCAACACGTGCAGAAAACTGGGTATCTGGGTGCATCTCGCCATAACCTAAATCGGTTATTTTCAGGTTGGGCTTACGTAGCACTACTTTTGTACCGTCGGTAAAGGTCACTGGTACATCTGTGTATGTAATGTTGATCTGTCCTTCAGGAGTTTGATCCTGAAGTGAAAAGTCTTGTAGCTGACCACCATACGTAGGTTCTGGAATGACACCATCTTTGATGAAAGCTTTTTTCTGCTCTGGTGTCATCGCAGGAATGCTCAAACGCACCAGCATGGAAACGGCATGAATGTCCCCTTCTTCTGGTGGGTGGCCACGGCCATCTTTAATATGGCAGTTTTGACAACCATTGGTATTGAAAAGAGGCCCTAAGCCGTCACGGGCATCGGTAGAAGCCGGCGCTTGTACCCATGGGTTACGGAAAAAACTGTTACCAACACTGAAATCCAGTCGCTTGGACATTGGCAGGTTTCCAGCAGGCAAAGAGTATGCATTTGCGCCCTCTTTCTTAACCGCCGTACCGCCGCCAGATTTCATTTCATAACCAGAAACAGAAGCACTCACCAGTATTAGAGAGGCTAATATGGACTTTTTATACAACTTCATACCAATAGTTCTCGGGTAAAGACCAACACTTTGTTAAGAAATATTCTCATTAAAAGTGTGGTTATAGAAACAGCAAAAGGGCTCACTAAGAGCCCTTAAAATTATTTAATTATTTTTAGAATTCGTGGTCAGCTGTATCTGGGTTCAGGCTGTTGATACCAACGATTTTCGCCGCACGTTCGATAGATGAAGTCTGAGCAACTAGAGACATGATTGTCTCGTTTACTAGTGCGTTACCTTGCGCGTTACCTGCTGCAATTAGCTGGTCAAAGTACTGACCGTTCTTTTCAGCAGAAGTTACAAGTTGACCTACTTGAGAGCGTGTTACGTCGAACTGCTTCTGGATCTCTTTCGCCGCCGCTTTGTCTTTCTGAGCTACAAGATCTGCGATGCTAGGCCCAGATAGAAGCGTACCGTCTTCACGTTTGTACAGACCAGTGTATACGTTGTAGATACCCTGCTCGTTGTAGTAGTGAGAGTTGTGCGTGTTGTCAGAGAAACAATCGTGCTCATCTTCAGTAGAGTTTGCTTCTAGAGCGACTTTCATACGCTCACCAGCAAGCTCACCCAGAGATAGAGAGCCCATGCCGAATAGCATTTTGCGAAGGCCGTTGTCCGCAGAGTCGTTCAGAAGTTCTTCACGGTAGTTACCTTTTACATCTGAAGACCACTGTTTCTCCATCCACTGTAGATCTTGAACCAGTAGATCAGCAGCAGCTTTTAGGTACTCACCACGACGGTCACAGTTGCCGTTAGTACAACCTTTACCAACAACGAAGTCAGTGTAAGCACGCTCACCAGCACCAGCGTTAGTACCGTTTAGGTCTTGACCCCATAGCAGGAATTCGATCGCGTGGTAACCTGATGCAACGTTAGCTTCAGAGCCACCTACTTCGTTCAGATCAGCAATCGCTTCTGGAGTCAGCTGAGCAACGTCAAGTTTAGTTGCGCCAATCGTTAGTTGCTTATTTGCAACGATATTTGCGCTCGCGCCTTCGTTACCTAGCTCATATTGGTAATCCGTAGATACATAGTCGATAAGGCCTTCATCAAGAGGCCATGCGTTCAATTGGCCTTCCCAATCATCAACAACCGCGTTACCGAAACGGAATACTTCAGACTGTTGGTATGGTACGCGAGAGTCAAGCCAAGCTTGTTTAACTTCGGCAAGCTTTGCTTCAGATGGAGCAGCAAGGAAAGATTCGATAGATTGGTCTAGTGTCTTAGCAGTTGTTAGTGCATCGGCAAATACAGCGTGAGCAACATCTGCGTAGTGTTCTACCACTTGCTCTTTTGTCACGTTCGCTGCAAAAACAGAACTGCTAGCAAGAACGAGAGAAGTTGCAACAGAGCGCGCTAAAAGTGATTTTACATTCATTGAAAAGCATCCTTGTTGAGCTTAATAATTATTCTGCATAATAAGTGCTAATTATTCTCATTTACACTTATAGACGCAGATAATACAAACTTACATTTTTTTTGCAAGGGTTATACAAAAAAGCCTCACAAAAGTGAGGCTTTTATCAACATAGGCTGCTATTGGGCTAGAGCTTAAGATCGTGTTTTCCGTGTGACACCTTGGCTTTAAGATATCCTTCGTTACCATCTTTAATATGCGCAGAGGTGTTGACAGTATCTTCGATTTCAACGCCATGTTCTTTCAGTTCACGGATCTTCTTCGGATTATTCGTGATTAAACGGATCTTACTAACATCCAACGCTTTAAGCATTTGCGCCGCTTCCGTAAAATCACGCAAGTCATCACCAAAGCCTAAATGGTTGTTCGCTTCATAGGTATTCAGACCTTCACTTTGTAATTTGTACGCGTCAATCTTGTTGTAAAGGCCGATACCACGACCTTCCTGGCGCAAGTAAAGAATAATCCCGCCTGATTCACCCATTTTATTAATCGTCTCATCCAACTGTTCACCACAATCGCATCGAGAAGAATGGAAAACATCACCTGTCAGGCATTCTGAGTGCAAGCGAACTAAAGGGCTGGACTGAGTCTTGTCGGCTTGTTTGAAAATGATGGCTACATGCTCTTTGTCGGTCTTGAGTCCTTTAAAAGAAAGAAGCTCCGCTTCTATATCACTGTTTTTACCGACTTTAAAATCTACTCTGGCTCTAACTTCCGCCATATCCCTACTCACTTGAATCTTGCTATCTTCTATTTCTATCATTTTAGAAATCTCTTATGTATCTAACTATGGGGATTGATATCCGAGAAATCAATGGTCAGATCACTTTTTGTTATAATATAACAATTTATATTTAAGACAATAAAAAACCTCAACGAATTTACTTCGTGAGGTTCTTTATGAAACTGGTCAGATAATAGAATTTAGTGGTTCTGTTTTTTCTTCCACATAGAGAGCTCAATCCAAAGAGCTTCGAGTACCTGAAGCTCTTCTTCAGTTAACAGAGAAAGCGTTGGTTTAGTTTGTGGCAAAGAATAAGCTTGCAGCGAGCTTATTTGAGCATAAAAATCTTTGCGTAATTGAGATATATTTGTATCCACTACTATTCCCTAAGTCTCTATCTATAAACCGATATAAAATGGTGACTCAAACCATTTGTCTCAAAAATGATAGCAAATTACATAAATTGCGCAAAGATATGAAGCATTTTTGAGCATTAAATCACATTTTATTCATCGGTATAATCTTTACAATTCAACAAATTACTTGATCAAAATTGATCTTTCAAAACAGTTCTACGTCATCCAAATGATCATTATCACCAGGTTCAGTTGCTCCGAGTATAAGATCTTCATAGCACTCGATTCGATTCCTACCATGTTCTTTTGCACTGTAGAGTGCCGTATCAGCATGACCTAAAATTGTCGGCAAATACTCGTGTCTGGAGATCGCACAGACTCCGCAGCTAAACGTCATATTATTTACTTGTGGAAAGCGAAATGACTCAATGTGTCTGCGAAATAACTCCAGCTCTTTTAGCACTTGTTTCTTTTCCTGAGGTGGCAGTAGCACGACAAACTCCTCACCACCAAATCGAAACAATTGCTCTGAACCAGAAAAGAAATTCTGTAGCTGCTGAGAAAACATTAATAGCACTTCATCGCCAATCATATGTCCATAGGTATCATTGACGCTCTTAAACAAGTCGAGATCAATGATAGCGACCCAGGCATACAAACCTGAATCTTGATTAACAGACAAATTAAAACAATGTGATAGGCGTTCTTCGAGTGTTTTTCGATTGAGCAGCCCGGTCAGCTTATCCCGTTCACTCTCATGCAACACCATCAAATAGTTGCGATATATCTTGGCAAAGCCATCGATCAATAGCTCAAACTTTGCTGGGTCAGCCTCGGTTTCAATTTGCAACAATGCCGAGCTCTCTTCAGAAATCGGGATTGGATAACGGCATACATAACTCGACGTTTGTGGTTTTGTAACGTTAAATGCGCTTTCTTTATGATCATGTATGTAACACTGCTCTGGCGCCTGATCGTATGTCCATTGATATTCTTCTTGTTTGCTATTTCTGAATACTTTGGCGACAACAATGGATGTGTTGGATAGGTAATGGGTAAGGCTAATGGACTCAATGGGCATCATTTCAAGTAGAGTTGCAACCAGACAATGGCCAAGAGAGAGCGAGTTTCTTTGCTCAGTGATTTCGACAACAGAGTTCAGAATCTTAGCTTCCATCCACCGATCCTAAATAGACTTAGTTCGTTAAATCACATTATAGACGTTAATACTATGGCGTGCGTTTTATTGCATATACTTAAAGCTGAGGGACAATAACCTAACACGAAAAGGAGAAAACTATGTTCCTAGTCAGATTGGTTTACACGAGCACAATAACAAAAGGGATTACAGATTCCGATATTCAGAATATTCTTGATGTGGCGAGAAAAAACAACTCTCTGGTTGACGTAACAGGTTTGCTTCTATTTAACCGTAATTACTTTTTGCAATGCCTCGAAGGTTCGAGAGCTCAAGTCAATAAAATTTACCACCAGATTCTAAACGACCCAAGGCATGAAAACATATTGCTGCTAGATTATTCAGAGGTTGCTGAACGCGAATTTAGTGACTGGAGCATGGGTTATATTCCCGAGATGAACTCAACTATGCCTGTGAATCTCAAATACTCCACTAGTTCAAAGTTCGATCCTTACAATATGTCTGGTCATAGTGCACATAAACTTCTGCTCAACTTGCGTAATGTGGTCACCATTGTCTGATGAAAAACATTAAAAAAAGCAGCCTTTACGGCTGCTCTTTTTAATCTCGATGTCCGAGTTTAACGTTACCTTCGGAGTCGAACCACAAGGCTTCTTTTCGTCTTCGACCAATTAGAATTGGGCCATCATCGTAAAACAAAAAGTTCTTCCAGTGCTTCTTAAATACACTCCATTTGGTTTCAATAACATTGTATTTTTCATAACAAAAATAAACAGTTACGTCATCTTGCCAATCGATAAACTCAGCTACTCCCTCAGGCAACGCCTCTTCATCAGCTTCCCAGGCAGCCATCCAATCCAAACTCTCTTTCCAATTAGAGTCTTTCATTGGCCAGTCACCTGAACTCAAGCGTTCTGCATCTGGGCTTTGAGCACTGATGTTCTCTTTCCAAAGCTGCGCCGCTCTGGCCTGAGTCATTGGCTTTATCTGTGCTAAATCCTGCTCAGGAACAGGCATAGACTGGTGAGTGAAAATCCATTTTCTTTGGTATTCATCCAAAGTGAGATACGACATTCATTTTCCTCGTTATGGCATCTTCAGGCTTTTAGCCATCCTTTCTGGGTTGCTTCTTCAATCACTTGTTGAGCCTTATCCCACAAAGCTTGTGAGCCATATTCTATTTTTCTATTCACCGTCAGAGCTTGCTCACGAGTCACTCCGTGCTCCTGCCAACTCTGACCATTGTTGTGATAATTAAGCAACATAGGAATGATCCTATCAAGTGCTTTACCAAATTTGGCGTCTGCCGATTCTGCTCGCTCAAACTCTAGCCATAACTCAAGCAGCTCTTTTCCCTGCTCTTCAGGCAACATCGCGAATAATCGCTGAGCAGCAGCAAGCTCTTTTTCTTCTTGTACTGCTGACGCGGCAACATCGTAAACAAAGGTGTCGCCAGCATCGATTTCGACAATGTCATGCAGTAACAACATTTTTACGACACGAGCAATATCCACCGGCTCATTGGCGTGTTCTTCCATTAGAATCGCCATTAGAGCAACATGCCAACTGTGCTCTGCACTGTTTTCAAGACGGCCATCTGCACTTTTGACTCGAGTACGTCTCAAAACAGATTTCAGTTGATCCAGCTCCATCAATAAAGCCAATTGTTGCTCTAATCTACTCATGCTTAACTCTCTTTCCAGTTAGGGTTAATCAGTGATGTCAGGTTATGGTCTTCCCAGCGGCCATCAATCAGCAAATAGTCCTCAGCAAACCCTTCCCGCTTGAAGCCTAAACGATTCAAGACCGCCTCACTGCGTTGATTGCGTGGCATGTAGCCCGCCATAATCCGATGGATATTCTGGATGCCAAACATGTAGTTCACGGCCATCTTCAATGCCCGTGTCATCACGCCTCTTCCTTGCGCATTCTCACCAAGCGAATAACCAAGATTACACGCATGAAATGGAAATCTCGAAATGTTGCTAAAGGAAACGGTACCTAACATTTCTCCGGACTCACTATCAATAATGATCAGGTAGTAACCCAAGCCCATTCGATGCAACTCATTAAGCTTTATCAAACGCTGCGTCCAGCCTGATTCAGAGAAGAAGGCATCTTCGCGTCGTGGTTCCCATTGTTTCAGGTGTGCACGATTGGCAATAAAATAGTCGGAGATGAGCTGACCGTCCGTTGGTTCTGCAGTGCGCAGGATGATATCCCCATCCTGCTCAAACACCTGCTGAGGAGTACTGAGTCGTTCCATTTAGTTTTTTCTTATTCCGTATTCACGTAGCTTGTTAGCCACAGAGGTATGAGAAACATTAAGGCGTTTTGCTAGCTTACGGCTGGATGGGAAAGACTGATAAAGTCGCTCCAGAACCTGCGACTCATAGTCTTTCATGATTTCATCCAACGAACCGTCGAGGTTAATTGTTGGGCCTGTCGAAGCTGGGCTTTCTAGTTGAGGCAGGTGGAACAAGTCGATCGTTAAGGTATCTGAATCCAGCTCAGTCAACGCGCGGAGCACCATATTTTCTAGCTGACGCATGTTACCTGGCCACTGGTAATTCACCAGTTGATCAACCAGTGTTTCTTCCAGCTCAGGTTTCATGATGCCTAACTGCTTAACGTATTTAACAACAAACAGATCCAGCAATGGGCCTATATCGTTAGAACGTTCGCGCAGTGCCGGAATATTGAGTGTCAGTACATTAAGACGGTAAAAAAGATCTTCTCGGAAGGATTTCGACTCTGCCAAATCTGCCAGATTATGGCGCGTTGAAGCAATCACGCGTACATCAACATGAATCTCCTGCTCCGCACCTACACGGCGGAAAGTACCATCTTGTAACAGGCGCAGTAATTTGATTTGCAGATGTGGGCTCATTTCGCCAATTTCATCTAAAAAGACGGTGCCACCATCTGCTTGTTCAAATATACCCTTATGACCTTGCTCATGATTGAATGAACCTGGTGCATGACCAAACAGTTCCGTCTCCGCGACATCATCAGGCATGGATGCACAACTCAAGACTAAAAACGGAGCTGCAGCTCGGTGAGAGCGATTATGGCACGCTCTGGCGAGCATTTCTTTACCCGTACCTGTTTCACCCTGAATCAGCAGTGGCTGCTCAAGCATCGACAGCTTCTTAGCTTGGCTCATCAGTGCCTTGTGTCGATTAGACACACCGACAAAGTGTTCAAAACCAAGGTTATTATGTAGAGGTAATGAGTCTTCTAACGCCGACTTTTCTTGAGATGAGCGGATGATCATTACCGTACTGGCGAGAATCGATTCGTTGGATTCATCAGTAATATAGACCGGCATGATCTCCATGATGTAATCGAGACCACTGATAACGATATTTTCCCGCTGACGGGTAATTTTGCCTTCCACCCATTTGGAGAAGTTGAAGCTTGGTAGCAAGGTGCTGATCTGGTGACCAATCATCTCTTCTTCTTCGCAGCCGAACAGGCTTAGCGCTGCATGGTTAGCCATGTCAACATTGCCTTTCAGGTCGATGGCCAATACTGGCTCAGGAAGATTGTTCAACAGAGAGATAAGTTCTGTGTTGTGCCTTTCCATCGGCATAAATTGAATTTTTCTTACGTCTCTTACACCTGATATACGACGTATCTCTGCCATGAGTTCACTGAAAGTATCAAAATCAATATCCGGGCAATTCAGATAGATAATGCCCGTAATGTCGATTTCGATCCCTCGCAAATCAATATTTTTAGAAGCCAGAATATCGAGCAGCTCACGAGTAAGCCCCAATCTGTCTTCACATGTCACTTCTAAACGCACTGATTAAATCCCTAGTCTGAGGTGTCAGGAAAAGTTGACAGTAGTTTCCCTTAAGCCTAGATCCTCGTCAAGCAAACCGACATTACTTGCTTCACATTCGCACTATTTGATTGTTATAGAGGCGATTTTTTCTACAATCTGCTTTCGAATCGCACCCAAGTTCACCTTTCTATCTGGGTGCCAAGGTATTGGTCTTAACAATGCCATCGCTTTCACCCCAAGCCTTGCGGTCAGTATCCCAACACCCAGCCCTTGCCCTGCTCTGGCCGAGACTTTTCCTGCTAGATCCATAGACATCAGATCCATGCTCGCATCTATCGCTATTTCACTGGCACCTGCAGCCGCCATATTGATCAACGTTGCTTTGAACAGCTGCAACCTAGACCAGTATCCAAGCTCTACACCGTAAACATCGGCAAGACTGTCGATCATTTTGAAATTGCGCCATGCCACCAGCAACATGTCTGCAATAGCCAGTGGGCTTATTGCCACCAAAGCGGCTGATTCCGTTGCATGCTGCGTAACGATTTTGGTCGCTTTTTTGTCCTGTTCACTCACCACCATCGCGTCATACATGTCGAGCACTTCGGCGTCGCTGTGAGAGGCATTCACACTGTGTGTCCAACGATCATAACTTGGTGATTCTGTCTTAATGCCACTTTGCTTCGCGATAGATTCGCAAAACGCTTTACCTTGCCCAACGCTGTTTGCTTCTATCAAGGCTTCACTCTGCTCTTGAATAGAAAAGTGACGACGTAACGCTTTAAGCTTCCATAGCTCCTTTCCAATTGCCCCGACTCCTAACGCAGCCAACGTTGACATAAAACCAGCCCAGCCAAGCGCTAGCCAATCAGAACTTTGAACAGACGTAATAATACTGTCTATGGCTTGCCAACCAACCAAGCCAGAAAACGCCGTAAGTAACCCGCTCGCTAACCATCGGCGCCCTGTTTTAGGTCGAATCACCTGCTCCAGATTTTCTTCAGCTTCGCTTTGCGTTTCTTCTGACCTGATTGCCGTTGGTATAAAGGTTTCTTGTTCTTCAAACTGCATTTGGGAGGTCAAGTCCGGGTCGCTCCCCATAGGCTCTTGCTCCAACGTTTGAGTGAAGACTTGTTTTTGCTTTAGCTTTGCATCTTGAGAATCGGTCATTTCAGCTTGTCTCCAATCAGGTATTCCAGCGCTTTATCAATACGAATATGGGGCAGAGGATCATCTATCGAGCTAGGGAGTGGCCGGAAAGCAGTAAATTCGAACCCTTCGTTTTGCCAGAAACTCTTCTGAGGCAGTTTTTTTGGAACTTCGCCAGGAAAGATTGTCATTGGTTGTTCATCAAGGGTTATACCCTGAATAGCGGGAACTGATTCGGTACCACGATTGATGAAACCTGTTTTAGTTGCCTGAATAGACGCCATGGAGATACAACTCATTTCGATGTTTTCATAAGAGGCTGTCTGCCAAGCGGGATGCACCATCTGCTGCAATAAAGAAACTAGGTTTGGATGCTGCTCTGGCGTCACATGATCGGCTTTAGTCGCAGCAAACAATATCTTATCGATTTTCGGGGCAAATAATCTCTTTAACATATTGCTTCTGCCATAGCGGAAGCTGTGCATGATCTGCTCAATCGCATGGCGCATATCGTGGAAAGATTCGTAACCGGCGTTTAATGGTTGTAGGCAATCAACCAATACAATTTGACGATCAAATGTCGAAAAGTGATGCTTGTAAAACGCTTTCACAACCTTTTGCTGATACTCCTGATACCGCGCTTTTAGCATGGACAAATTGGAGTCCTTGCTGGCCTTGTTCTCTTCATCAAAGCGGCAAGGAAAAAACTGCAAGACTGGCGCGCCCTCTAGTTCACCAGGTAAGACAAACCTGCCCGGCTGAACCCAATGCAGCCCGGCATCCTTACAATCATGTAAATACTGGGTGTAGCTTTGCGCGATCGCCTCAAGCTCTCTTTCGTTGACGTCATCTGCTAGGTTTAGTTGTTCAAGTTTGGCTAACCACTCTTTTGCCAACTCTCCACGCTGACCTTTAAGAGCCGCGAATTGCGTCTGTGACCACTCATGAAAACTCATATCCAATAAAGGGAGATCCAGTAACCATTCACCGGGATAGTCAATGATATCGATGTGCAGCGTTGATGTGCTGCCAAACAACTTTTTGGACTTTCTCGTCGGCTTGTATTTCACTGCAAGACGAATTTCACTCACATCGCGAGTCGGCTCGGGCCATTTTGGCGGCTGTGTGAACACATGCTCCATCGCTTCATCGTAGGCAAAACGTGGCACCATCATATTGGCTTGGGGTTCACGCTTCGCACCCACTAGGCGCTTATCGCGTGCTGAAACCAGTAAAGGAAGATTGTCGTGAGTGGAAGTGTGCAACAACTGATTCACCAACGAGCTGATAAACGCCGTTTTCCCCGCACGAGATAAACCAGTCACCGCGACACGCACATGAGAATCGACGCTGCGGTTAATAAAATCATTCACTTCCTGAGTAATACTCTTCATTTACTGTCTCTTTGTTTTGAACACGAGATTATCCTAACCATTGTAATCTTAATGAAAGATGAATAAAAAAGCCTCCGATATAAATCAGAGGCTTAGTATGTCACTTGGGTATCACATATTGCATTGTGTCTAGTCGTCTTCAATCAGCTTGTAGATGACAAACAACGCAATCTCCAGCAATACAAACAAAGCACAGGTGATCATTACGTACTTTTGATTAAAGATGCTGATGCCGTGAAGGACAATATCGTAGCCGATGAAAACACCTACAACCACGGCAATGATTAGCTGTAAGATTTGAATAAATCGAGGCATGAATGCTCCTGAAGTTCTTCAATGCAGAGAACAGTATATAAAAAAAGGCGCGGCCTCTGCCGCACCTTCATCAAATATTTGCTATGTAATTCAGCCGTTTCTCACAAAGATCAGGCTTGAGATTCCATTTCCTGAATTTTCACTTTCCAAGTATCAGGACCAATCTGGTGAGCATTAGCACCAGTTGAATCTACAGCAACGGTCACTGGCATGTCTTCGACTTCAAACTCATAAATCGCTTCCATACCTAGGTCTTCAAACGCCACAACGCGTGCTTTCTTGATAGCTTTTGCCACAAGGTAAGCCGCACCGCCAACTGCCATCAGATAAACCGCTTTATGCTTTTTGATCGACTCTACCGTCGCTGGACCGCGCTCTGCTTTACCAATCATGCCCATAATGCCTGTTTCTTCAAGCATCATATCGGTGAACTTGTCCATACGAGTTGACGTAGTCGGGCCTGCCGGACCAACCGCTTCGTCACCCACGGCATCAACAGGGCCTACGTAATAGATAAACTTCCCTTTAAAGTCGACACCTTCAGGCAGCCCTTCACCACTTTCTAGCATGCCTTGAATACGTTTATGAGCAGCATCACGACCTGTCAGGATTTTACCAGACAGCAGAACGGTTTCGCCAGTCTTCCACTGTTCTACATCTGCCTGAGTCACCTCTTCAAGGTTCACGCGACGAGTGTTTGCTCCCGCTTCCCAAGTGATATCTGGCCACTCTTCAAGTTTAGGTGGTGTAAGATCCGCAGGACCTGAGCCATCCAATGTGAAGTGAACGTGTCTTGTCGCCGCACAGTTTGGAATCAAGCACACTGGCTTAGAAGCAGCATGCGTTGGCGCTGTTTTGATCTTCACATCTACCACGGTAGTTAAACCGCCAAGGCCCTGTGCACCGATACCAAGTTTATTGACACGGTTGAAAATATCTAGACGTAACTCTTCTTCAGCGTTTTCTGGACCACGTTCGATCAACTCTTGAATATCAATGTGTTCCATTAGAGATTCTTTTGCCAGTACCGCTGCTTTTTCCGCAGTACCGCCAATACCTATACCCAGCATGCCCGGTGGACACCAACCTGCGCCCATCGTTGGCAAGGTTTTTTCTACCCACTCTGCAATATCATCTGATGGGTTAAGCATTACCATCTTAGTTTTGTTTTCCGAACCACCGCCTTTGGCTGCAATTTGGATTTCAACCGTATTGCCCGGTACCATATTGATGTGCACAACCGCCGGCGTATTGTCTTTCGTGTTAATACGCTTGCCCGCAGGGTCAAGAAGCACTGATGCACGTAGCGGGTTGTCTGGATTGGTGTATGCCTGACGTACACCTTCATCGACCATCTGTTGTACCGTCATATCGGTCGAGTCCCATTGAACTTGCATACCGATGTTAACAAAACAGGTCACGATACCAGTGTCCTGACAGATCGGTCGGTGACCTTCTGCAGACATACGGGAGTTAATCAGAATCTGTGCCATAGCGTCTTTAGCCGCCTGACTTTCTTCTTTGTGATAGGCTTTTTCCAGGGCTTGAACAAAGTCCAGAGGGTGATAGTACGAAATGTACTGAAGTGCATCAGCGACACTGCTGATCACATCTTGCTTGCGAATTACCGTCATTGCATGCCTCGTTATAGTTATGCTTCCTTTATACCGCTATCAAAACGTTTGCTTATATAAGCAAGTTTAGAAGACTGACATCACCTTTTTATTATAAAACGTCAATGTAGCGGCGATAGTTCGCAATATGATACTCTTGGTTTCCCTCTCTTGCCATGCAGTGAACTAACTCTTTGTCACAAATTAAACAAATGAATAACAACGCGCCAAATTGCTTAGAAATCAAGCCGATTAACTATCACCCAGAGCTATCCAAGCAGCTTTTTAGCCCCATAGAATCTAAGCCTTGGGCAATGTTGTTACGTTCCGCATCAGAGAGCCATGTCGACAGCCGATTTGACATCTTGGTTGCTAATCCACTGGTAACATTGACTACATCAGGCAACACCACTCGAGTTGTCACTCCACAAGAGACTTTTGACTCTGAAGGTGATCCTTTTACCTTGCTCGAACAGCAGCAAACTCAATGGTTACCAGAGCAGCAGTACTCTGGCGAACTTCCATTTGTGGGAGGAGTACTGGGTTACTTTGCTTACGATCTTGGCCGACGTGTTGAGCGATTACCTCAAATTGCACAACAAGATCTGACAACACCTGATATGGCTGTTGGTTTGTATCAATGGGCAGTGATCGTTGATCACAAGCGACAGCAGGCATTTGTCATAGGCGAAGAGGTAGAGCGCCACTACGATTGGTTGGTTTCTCAGTCTCTTCCAACTCAGGCCAAGTTTGCTCTACAGAGTGCTTGGCAGTCAAACATGACTAAAGAGAGTTACAGCGAAAAGTTTGCCAGCGTACAAGAGTATTTGCGCTCTGGAGATTGCTACCAAATCAACCTTGCCCAGCGCTTTCAGGCAAAGTATTCAGGAAGCGAATGGCAAGCCTATCAAAAACTGGAATCCTACAATAAAGGGCCATTTTCAGCATTCGTTCGCACCGAACACAGTGCAATCCTCAGTGTCTCACCAGAACGCTTCCTTCAAGTTCATGATAGACAAATTGAAACTAAGCCAATCAAAGGTACTCGCCCACGCCATCCGGATGCTACTAAGGATGCAGCTTCAGCACATGAGCTCGCCCACGCAGAGAAAGATCAGGCTGAGAACTTGATGATCGTCGATCTGCTGCGCAATGATGTCGGCAGAGTAGCGAAGCCAGGAAGTGTGCATGTACCTAAGCTGTTTGATATTGAGAGCTTCCCTGCCGTTCACCATTTAGTGAGCACCATTCGGGCAGAGCTGGATTCACCCTACTCTCTTGCTGATCTGTTACGAGCCAGTTTTCCGGGAGGATCCATTACTGGTGCACCCAAAATCCGTGCTATGGAAATCATTGAAGAGTTAGAGCCTCATAGACGCAGCGCCTATTGCGGCAGTATTGGCTATATCAGCCGCCATGGTGCAATGGATACCAGCATTACGATACGCACGCTCATCGCTGAAAATAATCATATTTATGTATGGGCTGGAGGCGGTTTAGTCGCAGACAGTGAAAATGACGCTGAGTATCAGGAAACGTTAGACAAGCTGTGTAGAATTCTGCCTGTGCTCGAAAGTTAAGCCCACTTTTCAAGCATCAATCTGAGATCTTTTGCGGTATAAGGTTTGGTTAAAATGTCATCCATACCGCACTGGATACACTTTTCACGTTCTTCAAGTGTCGTTCCTGCAGTCAAGGCAATGATCGGTTGGCTAAATTCTTGCTCTCTAAGATAACTGGTCGCCTCAAAACCATCCATTTCTGGCATTCGGCAATCCATAAAGATTAAGTCATAGCTGCTTCCCGACGCCGCTTTTATGGCTTCTAAGCCATTACTGGCAATATCAGGGGTGATCGATAACTTCTTCAGCATTTGATTAATAATGACTTGGTTCATCCGAATGTCATCCACCACTAAAATAGACAAGCTTTCTAGCGGTTTGGTGACACCACTGTCGGTTTTCTCGATCTTCGACTCTTGAGTGGCAACTTTAAGTGGGATGGATAGTTTAAACTGGGTACCAACACCTGTCTGGCTGGTAAAGCTGATTTCGCCTTTCATCAAATCTATAAGATTTTTACAAATAGCCAGCCCTAGTCCTGTTCCCTCAAAATTACGTTTAGCGGTTCTGTCTGCTTGTACAAAAGGATCGAAAAGAATCGCTTTCGCTCCTTCTGGTATCCCTATTCCCGTATCTTTGACCGAGATATGAAGGTTGTTTTCTTGCCAGAATACTTCAACCTGTACAGAGCCCGCAGAGGTAAACTTGATTGCATTTCCGACTAGGTTAATCAGAATTTGGCAAATACGATCGAAATCTCCTATCAGAAAATCGGGGACTTCCGGAGCCGAGTGAATTGAAAACTGAATCCCTTTTTCCTGAGCTTTATTCGCAAACACGCCCTGAAGCATGTTCGTTAATTCTTTCCAAGCAAAAGTCGATGGAATAAGCTCCATCATGCCCGCACTCATCTTACTGAAATCAAGAATATCGTTGATGATATGTCTTAAAAAATCCCCCGTATGAGATAGATTTGTTAGCAAAGTACGTTGCTCTTCGTCTAGCGAGGTATCGGCGAGCAATTCAGCGCTACCAAGCAAGCCGTTTAGCGGTGTTCTCAACTCATGATTAATCATGGCGACAAACTCTTTTGTCGCTCTTTCCGATTCTTCTGCTCTGGCCCTAGCTTCTTGGGTATTCGTTAACATAATTTGCCGGCTAATGGCGCTGCAAAGCAAATCCGCGACCAAGCGCATCTGACTAACTACAAACTCCTCCTCGATGTCTTGATCTTCTGTGAGTACCGATAACTCTCCCACCACCTTATGATCAATCTCTAACGGAAGAGATACTCTGTCTTCTTCCCAAAATGCATAGGGCTTGACCTCATCGACCTTGTCCCTTTGCGCGTGCCCGAAGCGGCTATCGTGAATCGTTGAAACAATATCGGTCGCTAGAAACAAACCCGATTCGGTCAACGCAGATGAGGAATCGAGTCGTTCAAGAAGATTAGAAAGCAAACCATCATCCAAGGTACGACTGAGAAAAGCACGTCCAAAATGAATCAGAGTTTCGTTAATTTGCTCCTCGAACGCTAGCTTATGCAAGTCTTTGTGTGTTTGCCTTTTAAGCTGCGTAAGAACCAGTTTTAGGTGTTCATTCGCTTCGTAAAGTTCGAGGCTTTTCTGCTCCAGCAACAACTCAGCTTGCTTGCGTGCAGCAATCTCTCTGGCAAGTTTCCGTTCTAGCGCAGACCCATTACTCATTGATTTTACCCGACGACCGTAACCTTGAACCTAACATCATTACCGCTTTTGTCGTTGTTTTCCATTGCAATATTAAGTGACTCATCAAAATGCTGGGCACATCCCTCAATCAAGCCTAAGCAGACATGGGACATACAGCGGGCGCTTTTGTAGTCAAAGATCATTTCTGTTTCCGTTTCAGAAATGAATTCAAAACGTGGAGGGTTAGCTTCTTGATAAAGTTTTTTCACTTCAATATGGATATAGTCCTCAACTAAACGAATAAACTGAAGAGAGTTTTTACACCCTTGAAGGCTACTACGCTCAGGCAACGATTCGTAAAGATTTTCGAAGACAGATTGCCCAAAAACGCGCTGTAGCTCTTCAGCAGGAATACCCGTTTGTTTACTCAACTGGACGATAAGTTTTACCAAAGCTTTGTGGTCATAACTGCCTACTGATGTGTAAATGCCTTCATCACCCGCATCAGAAAGCAGTTGATCAAGTGCATCAAGGCCAAACTTCTCTTCGACTAAGTCCATAAATTCTGTGAAGATAATTCCTTTCATATATTAAGCTATCCTTGGTATATGATGGTCTTTCAAGCATGAATCATAAAGTATAGTTTTTCAAATACGCATATGGAGCTAACGTGTTGTCAGAACTCAATAAAAATCAATTAATTCAGAAGTTCCAGTTACAGCAAACCGTCGACTACCACCACGAAGCAATAAAACGAGTTGCACATATCAATCATGCATCCTTACGTAAAGCCTCAGTACTTATCGGTTTTGTTGAGAGGGGCGATGGGCTGAACATCATTTTCACCAAGCGCGCAAAGCACTTAAAACATCATCCCGGGCAGGTCAGTTTTCCGGGTGGAAAATATGAAGATTGGGACAATTCACTGGCTGATACAGCGTTAAGAGAAACTTACGAGGAAATCGGCATTGAACACGGTAAGATTTCCATTTTTGGTCAGATGCCAGAACTGGTGACGATCAGCAAATTTACAGTAACACCTTTCCTAGCTTTCGTTTCATCAGACTATGAGACAACCATTGACACCAATGAAGTGGATGAGGTTTTTGAAGTACCCGCAGAAATTGTTCTTGATAAACACCACCTGCACAGTGAACGTTTTCAGTTCCGCAATCATTCACACCGTGTATTTGGCTTATCCTACGAAAAGCACTTCATTTGGGGAATGACAGCGCAAATTATCCATGCCATGCAGAAACATATTATGCATCAATATTAATAAACCTTGATATTGTTCGAAGTTTCATCACATTAGTTAAACTATTCATCAATAAGGCAAACGTTTTCTCGCGACATGCATAAAACAAATTTGCAACAAGATTAGTTTTTCTAATGAAATGGATTAGCATAAATCACTAGTAGCACATCATTTTCGTGAGCAAAAACCTGTTTTTGACATATCATGTTATAACTCGTATCAATTCATGATTTAGATCTATTTTTCGTGCAAGATTTTTATGCAAAATTGCACTCGACTTATTTCCTGTTCCCAAAAATGAGTATCACAAAATGAATGCTACAAATTCAGCGGTTTCGACCGCACAATCGTCTAGTAAGTTTTCTTACAAAGACTTCACTTGGTGTCTGTCACTTTTCGGTACTGCAGTAGGTGCTGGCGTACTATTTCTTCCAATCAAAGCGGGTGCTGGCGGCTTTTGGCCATTAGTTATCCTTGCACTAATCGCAGCACCAATGACTTGGTTCGCTCACAAATCTCTGGCTCGTTTCGTTCTTTCTGCGAAAAACCCTGAAGCTGATATCACTGATACAGTGGAAGAACATTTCGGTAAAACTGGCGCAAACCTTATTACTTTTGCTTATTTCTTCGCTATTTACCCTATTGTTCTTATCTATGGTGTTGGTATCACAAACACAGTAGATTCTTTCCTAGTCAACCAAATGGGCATGGAATCTATCCCTCGTTGGCTACTATCTGGCGCACTGATTGCAGCCATGACTGCGGGTGTTGTATTCGGTAAAGAGCTAATGTTGAAAGCTACTTCTGCGATGGTATACCCATTGGTATTCATCCTTCTTGCTCTGTCTTTCTACCTGATTCCTGACTGGAACAGCTCAATGGTTGAAGTCGCACCTAACTGGTCTGCAATGCCTTCTATCGTTTGGCTAGCAATCCCAATCATCGTTTTCTCTTTCAACCACAGCCCAATCATCTCTCAGTTCTCTAAAGAGCAACGTCGTGTATATGGTGAAAATGCTGTTCAAAAAACAGATGCTATCACTGGCGGCGCAGCAATGATGCTGATGGGCTTTGTTATGTTCTTCGTATTCTCGGTTGTACTGTCTCTATCTCCAGAGCAGCTAGCAATGGCGCAAGAACAGAACATCTCTGTACTGTCTTACCTAGCAAACGTTCATGAGTCTCCACTTATCTCTTACATGGGTCCACTTGTAGCATTCGCAGCAATTACGTCTAGCTACTTTGGTCACTTCCTAGGAGCACATGAAGGTCTTGTGGGTCTAATCAAATCTCGCTCTGAAGCACCAAAGAGCAAGATTGAAAAAGCTTCTCTTCTTTTCATCGTTATCACCACTTGGATTGTGGCTATTGTTAACCCAAGCATCCTTGGCATGATTGAAACCATGGGCGCGCCAATGATTGCAGCGATCCTATTCCTAATGCCTGTTTTTGCGATGCAAAAAGTACCAGCAATGGCGAAGTACAAAACTTCTGCGCCTGTTCAGATTTTCACAACAATCTGTGGTCTTGCGGCAATTAGTTCTGTAATCTACGGAGCACTTTAATCACACTAGTGAATTAAGTGGTTAAACAAAAATATAACGATAATAATAAGCCTCCCGCTCCCCGTTGGGAGGCTTTGTTTTGAGGAAATCGATATGATTAGTGTTTTTGACATCTATAAAATCGGTGTTGGTCCTTCAAGTTCGCACACTGTAGGCCCAATGAAGGCGGGCAAAGAGTTTATTGATGATTTACGCTCAATGGGAAAATTGCGCGACATCACTAAAATCACCGTTGACGTTTATGGATCGCTATCACTGACAGGGAAAGGTCACCACACGGATATCGCTATTATTATGGGTCTTGCAGGCAACACCCCTGAGAAAGTCGATATTGATTCTATTCCGGGCTTTATCGCTCGTGTAGAAGAAACTGAGCGCCTACCTGTTGGCATGCACTGTCACACAGTATCGTTCCCGAAAGATGGTGGTATGAACTTCCATACTACTAACCTTGAGTTGCACGAAAATGGTATGCAGATCCACGCTTGGATCGACAACGAGAAAGTGTACTCAAAAACCTATTACTCAATCGGTGGTGGTTTCATCGTTGACGAAGAAAACTTCGGCAAAGAAGAAGAAAACCCGATTAAAGCGCCTTACGAATTCACAACCGCTGAAGAGCTGGTGAACCAGTGTAAAGAAAGTGGCCTCTCCATCAGTACACTAGTGATGAAGAACCAGGCAGCACTGCACTCTGAAGAAGAGTCTCGCACTTACTTTGCCAACATTTGGAAGACTATGCGTGAGTGTATGGATCGCGGAATGAATACAGAAGGTATTCTGCCTGGTCCACTTCGTGTACCTCGCCGTGCTGCGGCTCTTCGCCAGCAACTGATGACTTCTGAGAAAACGACTAACGATCCAATGGCTGTTGTAGACTGGGTCAACATGTTTGCTTTCGCCGTTAATGAAGAAAACGCAGCAGGTGGCCGTGTAGTGACAGCACCAACAAACGGTGCGTGTGGCATTATCCCAGCGGTTTTGGCCTACTATGACAAGTTTATCCAAACCGTCACTGAGAAAGATTACATCCGCTACTTCGCGGCTTCTGGTGCGATCGGTGGCCTTTACAAGCGTAACGCGTCAATCTCTGGTGCGGAAGTTGGTTGTCAGGGTGAAGTCGGCGTAGCGTGTTCAATGGCAGCGGCTGGTCTTGCTGAGCTTATGGGTGGTAGCCCAGAGCAAGTCTGTATGGCTGCGGAAATCGCGATGGAGCACAACCTAGGTCTAACGTGCGATCCTGTTGCGGGTCAGGTCCAGGTTCCATGTATCGAACGTAACGGTATTGCTGCCGTGAAGTCGATCAACTCCTCTCGTATGGCTCTGCGTCGTTCATCGGCTCCGACTGTGTCTCTGGATAAGGTTATCGAGACCATGCTAGAAACCGGTAAAGACATGAACGCAAAATACCGCGAAACTTCTCAAGGTGGCCTTGCAGTAAAAGTTATCTGCTAACACTTTAAGATATCTTGTTTGGAAAGCCTGAGCAGTCGCTCGGGCTTTTTTATTTCCTGTCTCCCCCTCCTATCTGTTACGCTTGCATCCTTTTTAAAATCACGTAGTTAAATATATAAAAAAAGCTAAATAAGACACTATATCCTCTTACTTTGGATATGCTCGCAATACATCACATCCAACTTGTCTCATTATTGATAACTTCCCGCTACATTTAATCCCAGGAGCGCCTTCACAAATGATTAGGTTTGAATTAGGAAACCAAATCTGCGTTTGTTTGTCAGACAGCGACATCTCATTAGAATTAAACAACACACGACATTCTTCTCTTTCAATCAGCCAAAATGAATATCTGATTTTAAGTATCATCTCTTGTTACGGAACGTTAAATGCCCCGATAAGCCAGCGTTGTATCGAACGCAAAATCTCTCAACATCACAATGTCACGCTGCCTGAGAACGGATTTAAAAACATCGTCGCTTCGTTGCGAAAAAAGTTTAAGCAACTGACCAAATCGCATCTGGATTCGCGCCAAAATGTCATCGAAAACATCCACCGAATTGGATATTTTGTGCCTTTTAAAAGTCATGACAATCAGCAAAATGGCGTTCAGCAGCAACTAAAAATCAGCAAAACATCTAAGCACACTATTCGTTACGCTATCGCCCTATGTCTTACGGACAAAAAGCTCTATACAGACCTAGGGCTGACTTTAGCTGTCGCCAGCTTTATCTTTTTTGCCGTTTGCTATTACGCGATAAGTAGTATTTTGAATCAGGGGTATTTTGGCGATGTTGAAGACTTTACTGATGCACTATCCGAGCAATCTTGTTTTTCTGATCCAAACACACTGAAGTCACTTTTCGATGATGCCGAGCTTATTGAATCAAGCATGATGATCGACAAGTTCAATACCTACTGCCTGATCACTGCCGATTCTGTTATGCCGGTCAGCCGAGTCCAGTACGATGAGTGGTTTAAAAACAGCAGCTACACTACGCACTCAATGGAGAAGAACAACACCAAAATGACGGTACGGGTCAGGAACATTAACCTATATCGCTCAATTGATAACTATATTTCCACCATGTTTCTAGCAGGAATGAAAGTATGCACCAACACCGGAAACTCGTTTAACATTGGTAGTACTGACGGAAAAGTGTTTGTTTCTAAAGAGCAAGGAGATGGGTTCAAAGAGTTTTTCTACGTTTCAAATCCAATTAAGAATATTTTACTCTTTACTGCGATGCTGATTGTCATCATTCGCTACAAACGCTTACTCGCGTTAATTCAATATTTTTGGGCAATTCGCCGATTTAATCTCAAACTGGAGCCCATTTACGATACAACCAGTCATCAGAATATTCACTACGAAGCCCTATCTCGCTTTAGTGTTTCGAACACTCAGAAGTTCATTGAAACACTGATCGCAAACAAATTGCTGTTGCTACACACTCTATTGGTTATCCGCATTATCTTTAGCACTAGCAAGGCTCTGATTGCTCCTTTAAGTATCAACGTTTGCCCTTCCCTGCTAAGAGGTAAACGCTTCTCTGTACTTTATGAAGAGCTTAAACAATATGATTGCAGCTACTTGACCGTTGAGATTACTGAAAATGCGTCCATGTATTATACGAATGAGATTTATCAGAATATTACAAGACTGAAAACACTCGGCTGCTCTATCAGTATCGATGATTTTGGGACAGGAAATAACAACGTTGAACTTATTAGCAAGATTAAGCCCGATTACCTTAAGATTGATAGAGAGTTTGTTATTGGCCTCAAGAAGGACAACAAGCGCATCGAAACATTAAGGCAGTTGATTGCCATGGGAAAAGCCAATCAGTGTAAAGTAATCGTAGAAGGCGTAGAAAGTGCGGATTGCGCCCACCTTTTAACAACACTGGGCGCCCATATTCATCAGGGTTTCTATTACTCATTAAGCTGAAAATAAAGAGGCGGGATACCCCGCCTTTTTGTTTAGATAACCTGAGAAATCAGCAAAAATCCGCCAAAAAACAATGAAAACATCAGCATTAAGCTGCCACCTTCTGCGGTGTATCGAGTCGGTTCAACGTTCGCCAATCGAATTTTGTAGACCATAGCCAGCGGCACAAAGACTGCGAGAAACACCAAAATGATTCCCGCGTAGCTAAGCACCGCAAGGAACTTGTCTGCTGCCATGAGAGCGCCCGCCAAAGGTAGAATGAAGGTAACAAAATACGTAATGACCCTGTTCTTCCTCAACATGTCGGTATTTTGGTTGAATAAAGACATCGCCACGCCAAAAAACGAGGTCAACAACGCCAAACCCGTAAATACAGACAACACGGTGCCAATCCAAGGCGAGTGATGCTCAAAAGCTACTATCAACTCGGAGACATTAGAGAATTCGCCCAACTGTTCAGGTCTGAGGTTACCAACAACCGCAAACAACCAACACAAATAACAGATCAATGGAATGATCGAACCAAGAATAACCATGTTTCGTAGCTGTTGATCGCTGGCTTCATGGTTATAAGAAACCAATGATGGAATCACCACCATAAACCCAAAACTGGTAAACAGCACAGCACTGGTTTTAATCAACTCAACTTGGTCTTGGTTCATTACTTGCGACAGGTTCGACAGTCGAAAATCTGGCAGTAGTAAGAACAAACTTAAAGATAAACTCGCAATCATGATGAAGAACAAACTACGATTTAGCTTGTCAATAACGCCTGTACCGCAAGCCACCACTGCGCCTGCAATGAGAGTAAAGAGAATCTGGCTTTGACTTGCCGTTAAATCAAGACCGATGGAAGCCGTGAACTGGCTTACCAAATCGGCAGCACCTAGGATATACGCCATCAATAAGCAGATTAGTAGTGCGTATAGCAGCAGGTTGGTAACCAATTGTCCAACCTTGCCGAGCGTTTGGCGCGCGATGGAGTTAAGCCCTAAGCCTCCACCCGCTTTCAAAGTTGCTTCAAGCAATAGCAATGCAGCATATGTTGTGCCGAAGCAAATAAAAATCATTAATAATGTTCCGTACCACAAGCCAAATTGTGCCAGAACCATTGGAATTGCAAGCATGCCAGCACCCAGTGCTGTGCCGGAGATGATCAGGGAGCTACCCAGTAGTTTTGTATTCATAATTTTCGTATCTGATTTGATTATAAAAAAAGATTGAGATGTGCGCGTGCCTAGCGCGATGGCTAACAATCAGAAGCGATACGAATAGCGATGTTTAAAGAAGAAAACGCTAAGAAAAGAGTGACGTAGAAAAGAGATGTGACGAAACACTTGGGAAAAAGCTGAAGCATTGATCAAAGCGTGGGGAGAACCTTCAGTCGGTTCAATGATAGGTGTTGTAATTTTGAAAATCATTTTAGGCGTCCGATAAAACTAGACAGTCCTTTAGAACAAAAATAGCAAATCCTCTGCTACCTGCTCTTCAACGTGAAGAGGAGATCCATCTTAATCATTGATGGTTGGATTGCAATGTCCGTACCTAAGAAAATGTCCAGTTTCATACCTGTGGACGCGTCCAGCCGTGCACTTATTGTTTCGGATGAGGCACTTCTTCGAGAATAATTTTTCCTTTCAACTCGGTTCCAGCATCTTTGATCAGATTGATTGGTGACATAATCACCCCTTTTACCGCGCCAGACGTTGCCTGCTCAGCAATTTTCTGGCTTTGATCGACAATCTCATCGGCCTTCGCCAACATTGGCGGGATCTCAACACGCAACGCTTGAGATTCTTTAACGACAAGAGGAATGGTTTCTTTTCTGTAACCTTCACTCTCAATCAATACTTTTGGTATCACTGTTGTCCGATACTGTTTGGCCTCTCCAATCACCAAAGGAATCACCGACTGGCGATATAGTGCCACTTCTTCGACAATGGACGGAATTTTTGCGTCAATGGATGCTACGGTTTTGTTAGTTTCATTCACCGCCGCAGTCACATCTTCAATGCTTTTTATTGTCCTTGGTACTAACTGCTCTAGTGTATCGGCAACTGCCAGCCATTCACTGACTTGCAGATTTTCGGAAAGCGTTCTGATGTCCTCAATGATTTGAGGATAAGTGTCGATGACCTCTCCCACTTTGGTGGTCATACTATGAATCGTATATCCCAAATAGAAGATAGAGAGCGCCAATATCAATTGAATCGCCGAGCCAATCTTTGCTGCCATAGAGTCACCCTTACCTGAATTACGTTTCATCCACTCAACAAGCCCCATATTGGGAGATCATTGATCTATAAAGATAATAAGCCTCTTTCTGGGACAAAAAAAGCCACCGTAATAGTGGCTCGCGGTTATCTTGCCCGTAGTTGATCATTTGAAAACTAGTCATCTCAGTTTCTGTATTCATCAACGGATTGAACATCACTACCACCTAGTCTTGAAATAACTATTCACGTCACACTCGAAGCACGTCGATATTACGTCACTACGTCAAACTTTTGATTACATAAGCCCCACATCACATTTACATAATCCACACATTGTGTAGGGTCACAATAACTATGCTCATCCATTGAGTGAATGTGCATATGCGTCATTATATTTGACGTCTATTCCAATTCTAACAATTAAGCATTTGCAAATGAGCTCAACCATTACTACCAAATTGCTGGCAACCCTAGTCACGGTTTTCTCTCTGGTACTCGCCTCCTCCACCGCGTATCAGTATTGGCAACAAAAAGAGCTGATGAATTCCGTCCTCAGTGAGCAACTACACGACAAAGCCAGTAACTACTTCGACAGCCTCAATATGATGATGCTGACTGGAACCATGGCACAAAAAGAAACACTCCGCCAAAAAGCTCTAGCTCAAGATGGTATTGAGCAAGTAAAAGTACTTCGTGCTGATGCAGTCAGTAAGTTGTACGGGCCTGGCCAACCAAACCAAGCGCCTGAAGACGAGATTGATCAACGTGCGCTCAATGGTGAACTAGTCATCGAGCCCATCTCCGCTGAGTGGGGTAAAGGCTTAGTTGTCGCATTACCTATGAAGGCAAGCGAAAACTATCGCGGAACCAACTGTGTCTCTTGTCATATGGTACCAGAAGGTGAAGTGCTCGGCGCCATTCGATTGGAATACAACTTATCTCACGTCAACAGCATGATCAGTCAGCGCACGATTATCGCCGTGACCATAATGGCAACATTTGGCTTCATCGGCTTTTTGCTGACTCTGTTCCTGATCCGTAAATTCATTGTTCGCCCGATTCAAAAGACATCGCGTTACATGCAGAGCGTAAGCGAAAGTAAAGATCTCTCGAAGCGTATTCAGCATAAGAACAAGGATGAGATTGGTCAGCTATCTGTAGCGATCAATTCGTTTATGGATACGGTTAGCCACAGCTTAGAAAAAGTGCAGGAAACCTCTCATCACCTCACCAGTTCGGCTGCGGGGCTCACTGATGTTGCTCAGGTTACCGATCAAGCCGCTCACAACCAGCAAAACGAAACCTCAGATGTCCAGACCAACATCGAGCAAATGCAGTCTCAGCAAGTCCAAGTTGAACAAGCCACTGATGATGCCTCTAGCTTGATCAAACACACCACCAGCATCGCTGAACAAAGTGCTGGTCAGGCGCACAACGCTAGCACTGAAATCAAGAGTCTAGTAACCGATATTGAGCAAGTGAAAGTCAATATTGTTGAACTCAACGATCAAACGGCAGAAGTCTCGACTATTTTAGAAGTGATCAAAGGGATTGCGGAGCAAACCAATCTATTGGCACTAAACGCCGCTATTGAAGCCGCGCGTGCAGGTGAACAAGGTCGCGGCTTTGCAGTGGTCGCGGATGAAGTACGCCAGCTCGCAAGTCGAACCTCGCAGGCAACAGGAAGCATCGAAAACATCATTTCTCAATTCCAAAAAGACAGTGAGACCTCACTGGCCTCCGTTGATACCGTGTGCGAAACCGCCCATGAACGCTCCAATGAGATTGAAGCGCTGTCTGTAGCAATGTCTGAAGTGGTGACTGAAATGCAACAAGCGCTCTCTCATGCGCAAAGCATTCAGCAGCAAACCAGCAATACCACTCACATTAGTCAGCAGGTGCAACATAAAGTCGAAATCATCACCCAGCATGCCGATGACACCTCTCAATCTGCCGCAAAAACGCGCGACATCAGCATGAATCTAGAGCAACTTTCAGAACATTTGGAGTCTTTAATCAACCAGTTTACGCTTTCGCGGAAGAATTAAGTCGATTTGGACATTTTTTGCGCCACTATTAGCGAATAAAGGTTGAAGCCTAAAATTTGAAAGGTAATATGTTCCATTGAATAGATGAAATTCAGTCCAACCCAATGTTTGCTCACTTTTTATTCGGTGAGCCCACAAAAAACATTGGGTTGATTTTTTACTCAATGGAGAATATTTACAACATGACTTACGCGCCTGTATCAGACGTATTAAGCGGTAAGCTAGCAGTTGACAGTGAAGTAACTGTCCGCGGCTGGATCCGCTCGCGTCGTGATTCCAAAGCTGGAATCTCTTTCCTTGCCATCTACGACGGCTCTTGTTTCGACCCGATTCAGGCCGTGGTCCCTAATAATCTAAATAATTACAACGAAGAAGTCCTAAAACTGACAACAGGTTGTTCTGTTGAAGTGACAGGTACTATCGTTGAATCTCCAGCTAAAGGTCAGGACTTTGAGCTTGCAGCGACAGATGTAAAAGTCGTTGGCTGGGTTGAAGATGCTGATACTTACCCGATGGCTAAAACTCGCCACTCGATTGAATACCTACGTGAAGTGGCACACCTTCGTCCACGTACGAACGTGATTGGTGCAGTCGCACGTGTACGTAACTGTTTGTCTCAGGCAATTCACCGTTTCTACCACGAGCAAGGTTACTTCTGGGTATCTGCGCCACTTATTACCGCTTCTGATGCAGAAGGTGCAGGTGAAATGTTCCGTGTCTCTACGCTAGACATGGAAAACCTACCGCGCACAGAAGAAGGCAAAGTGGACTACAACGAAGACTTCTTCGGTAAAGAGACGTTCCTAACGGTATCTGGCCAGCTAAACGGCGAAGCTTACGCTTGTGCTCTAAGCAAAGTTTACACGTTCGGCCCTACGTTCCGTGCAGAAAACTCAAACACCAGCCGCCATCTAGCGGAATTCTGGATGGTTGAACCTGAAGTTGCTTTCGCTGATCTTGAAGATATCGCGAAACTGTCGGAAGACATGCTGAAGTACGTATTTAAAGCAGTACTAGAAGAGCGTCGTGATGACCTTGAGTTCTTTGCACAGCGCATCGACAAAGAAGCGATTACTCGCCTAGAGAAATTTGTTGAGTCTGATTTCGCTCAGGTTGATTACACTGATGCAATCCAGATTCTTCTCGACTCTGGCCGTGACTTCGAATTCCCAGTTGAATGGGGTATCGATATGTCTTCTGAGCACGAGCGTTACCTAGCGGAAGAACACTTCAAAGCACCGGTAATCGTTAAGAACTACCCGAAAGACATCAAAGCCTTCTACATGCGCCTCAACGAAGATGGCAAAACAGTAGCAGCAATGGATGTACTTGCACCGGGCATTGGTGAAATCATCGGTGGTTCTCAGCGTGAAGAGCGTCTGGACGTTCTTGATGCCCGTATGCGTGATATTGGCATCGACCCAGAGCACATGGATTGGTACCGTGACCTTCGTCGCTACGGTACAGTACCTCACTCAGGTTTCGGTCTGGGCTTTGAGCGTCTGGTTTCTTACGTAACAGGTATGGGTAACGTACGTGATGTTATTCCATTCCCACGTACACCGCGCTCAGCTAACTTCTAAGCTAGAAGCAAACCAATAGTGTTTCGAAGCCTCCTTCGGGAGGCTTTTTTGATCCCTGAAAAACGCTCAAATATAGCTCATAATTACTAAGTGGCTTTGTAGTGAGGAGTCAAACAATGAGAGTTTTTAGATTGGACGATTTGTCGTACTACGGAAGGCATGAGCATGCTATGGAATGGGATCATCCAAGCACTTCACATCCCTATTACTGGCATCCAGATTGGCTGCAGAATGCGGAAGATTTGATGGGGCTCTATCCCGATAATAGTCACCCTACCTCCGCAAATCCTGATGAGTAGTTCACAGCAATAAACCTCCCTTACACAGGGAGGTTTATTTTCACTATTGGGAATCTTCCGCTTTTGAGGCGTATTTGATGCCGAATAGGCAAAGCCCAAACATTACAAACGGAATGGCTGCTGCGGTGTATTCAGTCCACACCATATCAGCAAAAGACTTAGCAAGAATCAGGTGACCAAAAATCAATAAGAATGCGCTGAAAATCGCGATGGCAATCAAACGAAATTCCTGCTTATAGCGTTGTTTTTCCATACTTTCCTCGCTAACTGTTTACATTTCTGGAGTATTTCATCACAGACCTCGTCAGTTAGCGCAGTACAGTTGAAGCGAAAAAAAGCCAAACAGTATTTAATCAGTGATCGCGTTAGCAATTTCTATCACGGTCTGTTCCAGCTCACTAGTCATCGGATACGACGCATTCAGACGGACGCAGTTTTGGAACTGTTCGCGGGAACTAAAAAGGCGTCCATAAGCAATGGTAATGCCGCGCTTTTGCAATGTTTGATACAGCAGGTATGTGTCAACATTCTTACTCAACTCTAGCCAGATAAAATACCCTCCATGAGGCTGACTGACTTTCGTCCCTTGAGGAAAATGACGCTTTACGACCTCAACAAAAGCCTGCTGTCTGGCAGACAATTCCTTGCGTAGTTTTCTCAAGTGATTATCGAGGCTTTCGTACTGAAGGAAATGTGCGACCCCTTCCTGAACGGGGACGCTGCCTGACAAGGTCGACACAAGCTGGAGCTTCTGCAATCGCTCATTAAACTGACCATTCACAACCCAACCAACCCGATAGCCCGGGCATAAGGATTTAGACAATGAACCACACAGCAGAACCCTGTCTTCTTGATCCCAGTACTTAAGCGGCATCGGTTTACGATCGCCAAAATAGAGTTCGGAATAAACATCATCTTCCACAATGGCAAGCTGATGTTGGTTCGCCAATTCAATAACCTTTTGCCTGTTAGCCGACGATAGGCTGGCTCCGGTCGGGTTGTGGAAGTTTGGCATCAGCCAGCACGCCGTCACCTTATGTTTTTTAAGCGCTCGCTCAAACTTCTCCAAACATAACCCAGTTTCAGGATGAACTGGGACTTCGATGGCTTTTAGGTTCAATCGCTCAATCGCCTGAATGGCGCCATAGAATGCTGGGGCTTCAACGATCACGGTATCACCAGGCTGGGTTACCACCTGGAGCCCTAAATTCAGCGCTTCCATTGCGCCTGAGGTAATGACGATATCAGTATGAGAAACCGTTATACCTTGCTTGAGATAACGCTGCGCAATTTGGCGACGCAGTGCCTCGTTGCCGGGCGGCATGTTGTCAAACACACTGTTAAGCGGCATTTTACGCCCCGCACTTGCCAAATGACGGTTTAGTGATTGAAGAGGAAATAATTGAGGGTCAGGAAAAGCCGAACCGAGGGCAATATCGGCTTTACTGTTACTTTGTAAGAACTCATACAGCTTATCGTTAAATTCAGGTGCAACGACTTTGCTTTCTGGCTCAGGAGTTGGAACCCGTTCCATGATCGAAGTAACAAAATAACCTGACTGTGGTTTGGCGAGTAACCACCCTTGAGATTCAAGAAGTTGATACGCCTGAAGGACAGTTGAAGCGCTGACTGAACAGTTACGACTGGTCATTCTGACAGAAGGTACTTTCTCTCCTGCACGCCAAATACCATTCTCAATTTGTAACTTAAGCTGCTCAGCCAATTGTTGATAGCGATTCATACTTCCCTCACCTTTTCATTCAGGAGACAAAAGATATCACACATTTGATTCACACTGGCTTAAGCTAACTAAAACAATTTAGTTAATTTTTAACGCATTCTGTTTGTTGATACTAATCACATTAAATATTTACTTCTCTGTTACATTTAATCACGTATTAGTGATCCAAATAACTTAACGTAAGGACCGATAATAATGAAGAAATACGATGAGTCACATATCGAATACAAAGGTGAAAGCAACGGTGTTCATAGCTGGATTGCTCCACACGGTCAGCCATATTACTGGCATCCGGACTGGCTACACATCGCTGAAGACGCGACTGGCTCACACCCTAAAAAAGACATAGATGTGGACCAAAACGAGAAACCCACCGAAAAACACGCGGTAAAAGCAATTCTTTCACACTTAAATGACTGGGCAGCGAAAAAGCTAAAGTAATTATTTTCGAGCCCATCCCATAACTTCATCTACTAAGTCACACATCGGACGCGGTGTGTGACTTTATTTTTGCAGCCTTCAGGCCATTGATATCTCTCTCAATTGGTACAACCACTACTACTAAAGTTGCAAAAATGTATCTAAACTCGAAATTAAACGATAATATCGCGGGTCATTTTATAAATGAAGAATATGAAACTTGGCTTGGCGGAAGCTGAGTACGGCTATAAGAACAAGGGCTAGAAAATGGCTAACTCCAACTATGACGCGCCTCTAACACTTAAACTGTATGCGATTGCGGCTGTGGTTTTTGGTACTTATGGTGGGCGAGTCTGTCCCTTTCTAGAAACACTGACAACTCAAGAGATTTTATTCCACGTCGGTGTAACCTTTGGCGCTCTGTTTCTCGTTCGACATTTTTTGCTCAATAACCATTCTTTACTTGAAGAGCAGCGTCAAGCCCGACTCGATGCCACCCTGTTTTTTATGGGCAGCGTTCCACTCGCGATCTTCTATAACGTCCAATACGATTTTGGGCTCGACAGTAACCTCAAGGTTTTATTTGGGATGACCTTGTTTGGTTTCTTCTCCGGCTTAATTTTGCAATTAGTCTCCAAGATTGAGAAATTTGATCAACTGACCCAGACAGAACAATACCATTTTGAACTCAGTGGCGAACGTCAGTCGATGGTCAAACAAATGATCATGATGATCTGTATGTTGCTGATCACCTTGACGACCATGCTCACCATGGTTGCGGTAAAAGACATATTCTGGTTGGAACACAATCCTGAGCGCGTTCTTGATGGCAGTGGCACCATTAGTGTCATTAAAGAGTTTATCTACTTGTCTATAGTACTCGGCGCGTATGTAGTAACCATTCTCGTCCTATGGACCAAACTGATGCGCAAAGTTTTGTTATCTCAAGAGTGTTCTTTGCTGGAAGTCGCTCAGGGAAATATTTCCAAGCGTTTACCTATCTTTGAGCACAATGAGCTAGGCTCGATGGCCTCTCTGACCAACAAGATGCTCGATAGCCTGCAATCAACTCAAGACGAAGTTAAAACAACACGTGATGTCGCGATAGTTTCCCTCTCAGCTCTTGCTGAATCTCGAGATAACGAAACTGGCGCGCATATCTTGCGTACCCAAGAGTACATTCGCGCATTGGCAAACTACCTTTGCAAATTTGATAAACATAAAGCTCTTCTAACACCTAACTACATCGAACTGCTTTACAAATCTGCACCACTGCACGACGTGGGTAAAGTGGGTATTCCTGACAATATCCTGCTCAAACCCGGTAAGCTCACCGATGAAGAATTCAAGACAATGAAGCGTCACCCTGAAATTGGCGCCAAAGCCCTCTCAATTGCAGAGAAGCATCTGGGCAGTAATTCTTTCCTTCAACTGGCGAAAGAGATCGCTCTGACTCACCATGAGAAGTGGGACGGTAATGGTTACCCGAAGGGACTAAAAGGAGACGAGATACCGCTCTCGGGCCGTTTGATGGCGCTTGCTGATGTGTATGACGCGCTAATCTCTGAGCGTGTTTACAAAAAAGCCTTCAGCCACGAAAAAGCCAAATCGATTATCCTTGAGGGCAAAGGCAGTCATTTTGATCCTGAACTGGTTGACGCCTTTCTGACTATAGAACAGGAATTTGTCGATATTGCAGACAAATATCGCAGTTTAGAGGCCGAAGAAAATGCGATGGCTTTGGAAGAACTTCAAGCCAACGCGCCAGCCTAAGTTCCTTCCAACGACTTCACATCTAATTGCTTAACTCAGTCGCTTTTGACCTGCTTTTTATTGGAAAAATGCAGGTTATGCGTTGAGTGATAACAAAATGTGCCTATTTTGTAATTTTCTTACTGGTTGATGTTGTCTCAGCAAGCGCAGATAAGGTATAAATAACCGAAATATTTATATCCTCCCTTCGACTAACATGGATGACAATTATGTTTGAAAAAGTAGTTGCTGCACCTGCAGATCCTATCCTTGGACTGACAGAAGAGTTCAAAAAAGACTCTCGCGCAGACAAAATTAACCTTGGCGTTGGTATTTACAAAAATGAACAAGGTGAAACCCCTGTTCTTGCAACCGTTAAAAAAGCGGAAGCAGCACTGATTGAAAGCGAAAAGACCAAGTCATACCTAACTATCGAAGGGACAGCTGAGTACGGTCTAGCTGTGCAGAAACTACTGTTTGGTGCAGATTCTGACATCGTTGTTAACAAGCTAGCAAAAACTGCTCAAGCTCCTGGCGGTACTGGTGCATTGCGCGTTGCAGGCGAATTCATCAAGCGTCAGTTGGGTGATGTGAAGATCTGGATCAGCAACCCTACTTGGGCTAACCACAATGGTGTCTTCACTGCAGCAGGTATCGAAACTGCTCAGTACAGCTACTACAACGCTGAAACAAAAGATAAAGATTTCGCGGCAATGGTAGCGAATCTTGAACAAGCATCAGAAGGCGATATTGTACTTCTTCATGGCTGCTGCCATAACCCAACGGGCATTGACCCAACGCTTGAAGAGTGGGAAACACTAGCCAAACTGATAGCAGACAAAAAACTACTACCTCTGTTCGACTTCGCTTACCAAGGTTTTGCGAAAGGCGTTGAAGAAGATGCGGCAGGTTTACGTATTTTTGCTAAATACAACAAAGAGATCTTAGTCGCGAGCTCGTTCTCTAAGAACTTTGGCCTTTACAACGAGCGTGTAGGTGCATTCACCTTGGTTGCGGAATCAGAGCAGACAGCGGGCACAGCATTCTCTCAAGTGAAAGCGATCATCCGTTCTATCTACTCTAACCCACCAGCACACGGTAGCGCAGTTGTGACGCACATTCTTAACAATGCAGAACTGCGCAATGAGTGGGAAGCGGAAGTAAAAGAAATGCGCGACCGTATTCAAGACATGCGCGAGCTGTTTGTTACGACACTGAAAGAGCAAGGCGTTGACGCTGACTTTAGCTTCATTGAACGTCAAAACGGTATGTTCTCATTCTCTGGTCTTTCAAAAGAACAGGTGACTCGCCTTAAAGATGAGTTCGGCATCTACATCGTAGGTTCAGGCCGCATCAGCGTAGCAGGTATGACTCGTTCGAACATGCTACCACTTTGTAAAGCACTGGCAGCTGTTCTATAAGCGACCAAAATCCAATAAAAAAGAGCCAGCTGATGCTGGCTCTTTTTTGTTTAATAACAACTAGAACAAATACCGTAGGCTCACGCCACCTTCATTGGTCGTCGTTGAACCATTGTTTCGATGCGTATAGAAACCGCCGAAGACCAATTTCGTCGACACCTGATAATCACCACGCATATTAAAGATATCCTCGTCCAGAATATCGCTCCGTCGTAATCCACCTGTCACTGACAACTCCCAGAACTTGTTTAATTCATATTTAAGCGTTAAATCACCGCCCCACATGAACTTGTTGTCACTCGAAATCTTCGCATCTGTAATATCATTGGTTTGAGTTGACCAAATATAACCAGCTTTCGCGCCTGCGACCAAATCCCACTTATCCTCTATTGGATACCTAAATGCGGCACCAGGCAGTAAAGTATAAATTTCTGTGGTGGTGTTTTGCGGATGGATGAACCTCGCTTCGTAATCCAGTGTAGCGAGAAACTGGTTGTCGATAAGCATGTTGCCGCCTACCGCTAAAGAAGTCACATTACTGTTTACCCCCAAATTCTCACCAAGCGATCCCGCACTTAAGTCCGCGTATAGAAAGTTGTAATTGAGGTTGTTAGTCGTACTTTGCCCGTAAGCAGACAATGACGCAGCCAAGAGCATTGGAGCAAGGAGATAAGGCAGTTTTACTTCCATGAATACCTCTTTAATACAGACGAATAAAGCTAATTTATGGGAGAGAACGCATTCTCGATAATGAGAAATGACTGCCGTTCTGGATTTGAAAGTATAGATCAGTTTGACGCAAGTTATTGAGAGATAAATAGGATTATCATAAAAGAGAAAGGCCCGTTCTCGGGCCTTAGAAGGTAATGATCAACTCATCTTGCTGATGGCTTTCAATCTGAGTGTTAGAGCGGGTCCTCAGTTTTTCGATTTGCTCTAGCTCTAATTCATAAGGCATAACCAGTTTCAGCTCTTCAATGCCTTCACTTCTTGCCAGTTGCATTAGTGTCAGAATATTGGACTCATCACTGCGGCTTGCTGACAAGGATTTCATTGCCTGATCCCACAAGCGATCTTCCGCCGATACCGTTTCTTTAATCGTACTTTTCCAAGCCAGGCTGAAAATAGGTGCGAAGGTACTCATTGCTTCTAAGAAAGTCCATTTCTTACTGCACGACGCGCCAAGAAAAGAAGTATAGTCGAATACAACACTTGTCTTGCCCTGATGTTCCATATCAATCTCCTCTGGTAGGCAACACAGTGTCCTCAATATCGTCTATCATTAGCCATATAGCAATAGGATATAAAACAATCGTCTTTTATACCCATTTTTTTTGGTCAAAAAGCTATATCAAAACCAACCCGATAACAAAAGATGCACAAGATAGAGACATGGGTAATCAGTTGCGTAATATTTCAGGGTCAAAATTTATCCTAAGCCAATGGATAATTATTCTGGCTAGCGGATATCTATAATTCGACTCGCTTTTTTGTATTGCACACGCCAACCTGCCCATCGCGGTAATTCCCAGCGTTTCGGGTCGCCTTTACGTAAACCCGATTTATACACCACGTACACCAGCTTTTTCATCGGTTGATATTCGACGCTCAATTGCAGATCACCAATGTAGAGTTCAAACGGATACATGGCAGCAAAATCTTCATACTCCCAGTAAGGAATGCCTTCAAAAGGAAAATCGTCTGCGCTAAACATCTCTAGCTCCGAAATATCTGTTAATTCCAATATTTCGAGTTGTTCAGTAAACCAAGAGTCGAATGTCAACGATTCCTGAATCGGCGAGCCAGAGGATTTATCCAGTGATTGATACAATTTCCAGTGTTCGATCTGTTGATGCCGCTGTTTAGCAAATCCCGGTAGCAGCTCTTCACGCTTAACGGCTTCAAGTAGTGGTTTAATCGCAAGCTCGCCCTGTGCTTGGGCTTTTTTCGAGGCCACTTTTCGCCCAGCGTACATCATATGGAGTTCTATATGAGGAACGTCGTCCACACTGACCACATCGCCTTCCACCCAATCACCAATCTCTAACTTTTCAAAAAGAGAAAGCCTGACTGGCATCGTCACAGTAGCAAGAGTCAGTGTTTGTTTAACACCACGGCCCGGTAAGCTGTGGGTATCCAGCACCAGTGCCGCCTCAATGTTGTCAGGCAAACGACTTGCACGGCCCAAAGTGACTTCCATTTGACCGTTACCTAGGGCTTCGCGGCGCCGCTCTCTTCTGACAAACAACAGCTCAGGATGCAGAGATGCGATTGCTTCAACCAACTCATCGTGAGAGTAACGAGAAGCAACACTAAGCTCAGGTAGCTCGAATACTGCCCGCATTTGCTGACAAAGCGCCTGTGCTTCTTTGAGCACATCCTGATCAATGGTCACACCAGAAAGCACGTCCCCACGCACTACTTTAATAGCTATTTCTGCATCACACCCCAAAGGCTCTTCTTTACCAAGCTGCTCTAGTGCTTCTTCATTTGAAGACAAACGATACAGAGACGCTGGCGTCGCCAGCACTGCGGTTAGATCCACCATGGCCTCTTGCAGCTTTCGCTGCGGCATACGAGTCACCAAATCAGCATACAAAGCATCAATCGGAAGCGGGTAAATACGTTGCCCGTGCGCAGTCGCTAGACCGGATTCATCGATAGCCCCCATTCCACGCAAAATGTTTGTTGCCTGAGCAAACGACTTTTCTGGCAATGGTTCCAAAAAGCTCAGCTCAGAAAGAGAATACCCACAACTGGCAGACGCTAACATGGCTTCGGTGAGTGTTTCCCGATGAAGCTCTGGTGGCGTAACGTCCGCTAACGCCGCATGTTCGCCATACAAGCGAATACAGATGCCATCCATCACCCTACCCGCGCGGCCGCTACGTTGTCTCGCGCTCGCTTTAGAAATATGTTTTAGGCTCAGAGTAGTTTTGCCGTTTCTTTGCTCAGTACGTCGCTCCAAACCAGAATCAACAACGGCAACCACATTCGGTATGGTCAGCGAGGTTTCAGCAACGTTAGTCGCGAGCACCACTTTCTGCTTCTCTTGCTGGTTGAGAGCAATCTCTCGCTGTTTATCAGTGACTGAGGCATGCAGCGGCGCTACTATCAGCTCTTCAATATGCGCGAGTACGCTCTGACATTGGGTAATTTCTTTGCGCCCCGGCAAGAAGACCAGAATATCACCATCCAGATCAAGTAAGCTCTCCACTTCTGCCCTGACTTTTTGCTCAAGATTTCGGCTATCCGGCAGTTGTCTTGAATCCCCAGCACGATGAGCAATGGCTACCTCAAAATTACGCCCCTTTGCCTGCAGACGTTCGGCACCGACATAACGTGCAAGTTTCTCACCTTCAATGGTCGCGGAGGTAATCACTAAACGATGTTGGTTATACTGATTCAACAATGCTACCAGCAAGTCCGTATCCCAACGACGCTCATGGAACTCATCAACAATAATGGTTTCAAAGTCGTTGAGTCGATTTTCAGAGTACCAACGCAGTGCGACGCCCGGAGTCACGAAGACAATCTGCGTCTCCTCATCACAGCGGTTTTCCAGCTTAATCGAATAACCCACTGAACGGCCAAGCGGCTCATTTTTCTGCTCTGCGAGAAACTGCGCTAATGAAGTGCAGGCGATACGCCGAGGTTCAATCACCAACACTTTCCCCTGCTCAGCCGCCCATAGTGGTAATCGGGTTGATTTGCCCGAGCCTGTTTCCGCTTCTACTATCATATGGTAAGCAGAAAGAAGGTTCAGAAAGTCGGTTTTGAGGGTATCTATAGGTAAGCTGAACATCGTTTGCGTTGAGATCATGGAAAAGGCGGAAAGTATATACTTAATCTGTGCCAGAATGCATGAATATTCGGTTTACAATATGATCACTAATCCCTATCATTTTCTGGTTCCCGTTCCTTAAGACCCTACGACAATAGGCAAGTGATGAATAACGACAAACGCCCCTTATATATTCCTTTCGCTGGTCCAGCGCTTCTTAGTACGCCTCTTCTCAATAAAGGCAGTGCATTCTCAGCGGAAGAGAGAGCATCTTTTAACCTGGAAGGTTTGTTACCAGAAACAACTGAAACAATTCAGGAACAAGTGGAACGTGCTTACCAGCAGTATCGCAACTTCGAAAGCGATATGGATAAACACATCTACCTACGTAATATTCAGGATACTAACGAAACCTTGTTCTACCGCTTAGTGCAGAACCACGTTTCTGAAATGATGCCTATCATCTACACACCAACTGTAGGTGCGGCATGTGAAAACTTCTCTAACATCTATCGCCGTGGCCGTGGTCTTTTTGTCTCTTACGCTAACCGCGACCGCATCGATGACCTACTTAACAATGCATCCAACCACAATGTAAAAGTCATCGTTGTAACGGATGGTGAGCGTATTCTTGGTCTTGGTGACCAAGGCATTGGTGGTATGGGTATTCCTATCGGTAAGCTAGCTCTATATACCGCGTGTGGTGGTATCAGCCCGGCTTACACACTACCAATCGTATTGGATGTCGGTACTAATAACCCTCAGCGTCTTGCAGATCCAATGTACATGGGTTGGCGCCATCCACGAATTACTGGTTCTGAATACGATGCGTTCGTTGAAGAGTTTATTCAGGCTGTTCAGCGCCGCTGGCCAGATGCCCTTATCCAATTCGAAGATTTCGCACAGAAAAATGCAATGCCTCTGCTAGAGCGCTACAAAGATCGTATTTGTTGCTTTAACGATGACATTCAGGGCACAGCTGCTGTTACTGTAGGCTCACTACTGGCAGCATGTCAGGCGGCGGGCACACAACTGTCTGAGCAACGTGTAACTTTCCTTGGTGCCGGTTCTGCAGGTTGTGGTATCGCAGAAGCGATCATCGCTCAAATGGTATCTGAAGGTATTTCTGATGAGCAAGCACGCTCTCAGGTATACATGGTTGACCGTTGGGGCCTACTTCAGGAAGGTATGCCTAACCTACTCGACTTCCAGCAACGCCTTGTTCAAAAGCACAGCAACACGGGTGACTGGGAAGCGGAAGGTAATGGTTACTCACTGCTTGACGTTATGCGCAACGCAAAACCAACGGTACTGATCGGTGTATCCGGCGCGCCTGGTTTATTCAGTGAAGATGTTATCAAGGAGATGCATAAACACTGCTCACGCCCAATCGTATTCCCACTGTCGAACCCAACCAGCCGCGTCGAAGCTACACCGCATGATATTATGCGTTGGACAAACGGCGAAGCTTTGGTCGCGACAGGCAGCCCATTTGATCCGGTTGTATTCGAAGGTAAGACGTTCCCAATCGCTCAATGTAACAACAGCTACATCTTCCCAGGCATCGGTTTAGGCGTACTTGCAGTACAGGCGAAGCGCGTTACTGACGAAATGCTTATGGAATCAAGCCGTGCACTAGCGACATGCTCACCTTTAGCGATTAATGGTCAAGGTGCGCTATTGCCACCTCTTGAAGCAATCCACTCGGTATCGAAGAAGATCGCCTTTGCAATAGCGAAGAAAGCTATTGAACAAGGTGTCGCGCTTGAAATCACTGACGAAGCGCTAGAAGAAGCGATTGAAAACCACTTCTGGCAGCCGGTTTACCGTCGTTACAAACGTACTTCATTCTAATTTCTATATTGATTCAGCCCCTGGTAACAGGGGCTTTTTTGTTTATGATGATTTTTGAATTCCTTTCCCCTGCGGGAAAATATTTACTCCCATATTTAACTGAAATATCAACAGCTCTAATTGCTTGCTTCCTTGTGATGGCGGGGGGCGAGATCAACACTTTGCTAAGAAGAACGCTGCGAAACCACAACTTTGTACTCAGAACCGTAGTATTTGTCTTGATTAACGCCTTTGGTTACGGCTTAATCATTGTTAAAGCAACCCCTTACCTCGCTCGGACATTGCGTGATATGGACGCTGGCATCATGTTCTCCATTATTATTGTCAGCTTTATATTGATTGGTTCATGGGCTCAACGGAATCGACAAATTTAGTGCGAAGACTCTTTCACAGACCTAAACCCTCTGACCATTATTTGGCCTACGCGCTAAAGGGGCTTCGCTATATCCCACTCCTGCTTATCTGCGCGGCTATTTCCCTGTTCTTGATTGACCGTTGGGTCTCTTATCAGACCAAAGATCAGCTCTATACCAACCCAGAACAAATCGGCAATTTCGATGTTGCCGTTGTGCTGGGGACGAGTAAATATCTAGGCAAGATCCTCAATGATTACTACACCAATCGTATTAACGCCGCGATTGATTTATACCAGAATGACAAAGTCGATAACTTTCTGTTAAGCGGTGACAATGCTCACCGTTCCTACAACGAACCTTGGACAATGAAGCGTGATTTGCTTAAGGCTGAAGTGCCAGAAAATCATATCTATCTCGATTACGCTGGATTCCGCACCCTCGATTCTATTGTCCGCGCAAAAGAGATTTTCGACACTGATAACTTCTTGATCATCACGCAAAAGTTCCATTGCGAGCGAGCATTATTCATCGCCAATTTTCACAATATCAACGCCAAGTGCTTTGCGGTACCAGGGCCATCAACACACTCTGGTTATCAAATAAGATTGAGAGAAGTATTTGCCCGGGCTAAAGCCGTGCTTGACCTGTATATCACCCGAGCCAAACCAAAGTTCCTTGGTCCTAAAGAGCCAATTAATACAAACGAAGCGGAGCAGCTCGTGGTTGAAGAAAGCGTGATGGAAAACGAAGCGATTACTAACTGATTTCAATTCGGTTGCACCCATTAGTTTTCGCTTGGTATAAAGCTTCATCTGCTCGCGTCAGCTTTATCATTGTTCTGTTTAAAAAATCGAAATCTAAATAGATGCCAGATAAAGCTTTGCCGTGCTTGCCGTTGTACCGATAACACCAACTTCTGGCCTCGTCTCAACTCCATAATTATCTTTATAAAAACTAGCACTTTTGTATGGTAGCGAAGGTAGCATTATTGCCGAATCGCTTTCTCTGCTACACTAGCTCTGAGTAAAACAGCTCGACTAAAACACCAATCCATATAAGAGCTGTAAAATATAAAAAAGAGCAATGTCATGTCTTTAATCGCAAAAGGTACGCTGAGTAAAATGCGTGCTTCCTTAGATGGTGAGGTTCACTATCGTCTTCCAGTTGGCGAAGAACTCGTCGACCTCAAACCTTTCATCGGCCAGAGCATCACCTTGACTCACACGGGCAACATTTTTTGTAGCTCTTGTGGGAAAAAGACTAAGAAGAGCTATTCCCAAGGTCACTGTTTTGTATGCATGAAAAAACTCGCCAGCTGCGATATGTGCATTATGAAACCGGAAACGTGTCACTATGATCAAGGCACATGTCGCGAGCCGCAGTGGGGCGAAGATAATTGCATGGTTGATCATTTCGTCTATCTTTCGAATACATCTAGCCTCAAAGTCGGAATTACCCGCCATACACAGATCCCGACACGTTGGATTGATCAAGGCGCAACCCAAGGTCTACCAATATTCAAAGTAAAGACTCGTCAGATCTCAGGGCTGATAGAAGTTGAGTTGGCGAAGCATATTGCAGATAAAACCAACTGGCGAACTTTGTTGAAAGAAGATGGCGAGCCAATGCCACTTGAAGAGAAGTTTGCAGAGCTATTGCCTTTGGTTGAGGACAAAATCGCTGAGATCAAACAGCAATTCGGTGATGATGCGATTGAGATACTCAGCGCTGATATCACCTCCATCAGCTACCCAGTTTTGCAGCACCCGACAAAAATCACGTCACATAATTTTGATAAAAACCCTGAAGTGACTGGCATCTTACAGGGGATCAAAGGTCAGTATATGATTTTTGATACTGGTGTTATCAACATCCGCAAATTCACTTCCTACGAAGTCGAAGTCAGCGCTTAATTCAAAGATACATTGAAATAACTAAAAAGCCCTTTCACTAAAAAATGAAAGGGCTTTTTGTCATACGGAGGCTTATTGGTCTAGCGGGCTGAGTAAGTATTTATACTTCTCTGCACTTTGACCAAATGATTCAACAATACGAACTCTCACGTCTTCTAACGTGATTGTTTTTGCCACCTCTCTTGCCTGAGTAAAGGCTTCCTCACCAAAACCATTCACTAAGGTTAACGCACGGAACCAAGCGACATCCGAGGGGTAGTTGATCGTGTCTTCGAGGTACACATCCAACTGTTCCTTCGCAATAGTTAACTCCTCCTGAGTCACTGCTGCTATGAGTTCTTGAATGACCTTGTCTATAGCCTGCTCGACTTTAGGCAGATCTTCCGCTGCAACTTGCGCTTCAAGCGTCCAGTCGGTTGCAGGTTCATTGTTGTCGGTAGAGTAGTAGCTATCAGGAGCATAATCTAAACTCAGCTCTTCACGCACATACGCATCTAATCGTCTGACTAAAATACGTTGAATAACTTCATCAACCAATGACAGTTTGGCATCCTGAGGTCGCGCCGATTTATTGATGACACGTAATAGATAACGACTGTTTGGTTCATTGTTGATCGCCAGGTTAACTTTGCTATCGGAGCGATCATTAAAATTCACTTGATAAGATGGCATTGTTGCCGCTTCTAGTGGAATAGTCGCAACATAATTCTTCACACCGTGTACAACCTGCGAAGATTCTAACCCAGCCACTATCACCAATTTGCTATTACGAGATTTCCTAAATAGCTCATCATATGCTTGTTGAACTTGATCTACCGTTACGTTTTCAAATTCATGACCTTTGATAGGAAAATAGACGCTTTGCTGTGCGTAGGTATTAGTCTCAATCGTGTCATACCATTGACCGAGTGGCGATCTAAGGTAAGACATCAGTTCATCAGAGTATTCCTTCTTTAACACCTCAAGCTGCTGCTCACTGAACTTAGGATACACCATTAGGTTGTACAGAAGCTTGAGGACATCATTGACCTGATCTTTAGGAACACTAATTTCGAAGCCATGTTCTGTTCCGTTAATGTAAATCTGTACATCAATATTATTCTTGCGAACATACGACTTGAGCTGCGGACCATTAAACTGACCAACACCACTCTTTATAATTGTTGCAAGAAGCAACTGAGATGCGGGTAACAGCTCTCTGTTCAATACGGCTTTACCACCTGCCGACATATAAACAATGTGAGCAAAATCGCTGTCATTTTCAGGGTCAAATAGCACATCTATGCCATTATCCAAAGACCAAGTTGCTTCTCCATTATTGCCATTTATGGCGTCAGGCAAAGGGTTAATAGACTCGACTTCAATCAATCCATCTACGTCTGTACTGATACGATTACTGGCAACACCAGGCATTCCATACATGCTTTTCCACTCAGGTAGAGTTTGCTTCACTTGCTCAACCGATTCTGTGCGATCAGTACCGACGAACATATCATATGAATAAGATAGCATATTTCGTGCATGTTGATTGATGACCTCAATATCCGCTGTCCGCAGTAATTGATCGAGGCTGCGTTTGTAATCAGCTAACGACTGAGAAGGTTCACCTTCTGCCAATTGGAACGTTCGGTCTTCAGCAAAATCTTCAGCTCCCCGCTGAAACCAATCATCATCTGCATGTTCACGACTGCTTCGATACTCTGCCATTACTACGTCTAATTCCTCCTGACTCACACCGTGATCCCTTATTGACGCCAAAGTCTTCAAAAACAGAGGCTGCACGGTATCTCTGTCTTGGGAAGAAAATGCAATAGACGCATCGTATACACGCTCATTAACATTGGTGTAGATACTGGAATTAAAGCCACGCAAAGGTAACGCATGCTCCGAGTATACAGCGTCCAATCGATGCGATATTAATCGCGCAACAATGCTATCCTTCCAAGACTCGATAAGATCTTCTCTTGTTAGAACCTCAGCATTGCCAAGGTAAAATATCAACCCAGCCAAGGACGGCTCATCAATACCCACTTGAGCCACAAAATCGCCTTTATTAATCTCTGCTTTTGATCGAGCCGGCGGTGGTAGGTCACTGGTCGGCTGCCAATCGGCAAACATCTTCTCAACCAAAGCCTTTGCATCTTTACGCTTAATGTCCCCTACGATAATCAGTTCACTTGATTGAGGCTGATACCAAGTATCATAAAACGCTTTAAGTGATTGAGAAGTCGCGTTTTGGATAGTCTCAGGCGTACCAATCGCTTCTTTTCCTTCATAAGGTGTCCCTTTCACGATGTTTTCATAGGCTTTGTCGTAGAAAGACTGATGCTCAGGTACCCTACGGCGATATTCAGCCAGAACTACGCCTTTTTCACGCTCAACTTCGTCTGGTGCAAATGTGACACGACTAGCGATATCTCTTAGCCAAAGCATCGCTTTATCCAGTTCATCTTGATTAGGTAAACTGAGTGTATAGACCGTTTCCTCATACGAGGTATAAGCGTTGACATCGTGTCCACTCGCCCCAGTTTTCTCCATCAACTCAATGACTTCATTTGGCGTAAAGTTTTCACTGCCATTAAATGCCATATGCTCGACAAAGTGAGCGTATCCAAGTTGGTCTGGCTTTTCTTCCAGAGAGCCAGCATGAACAAACAAGCGAAGAGATATCGCTTCAGTATCAATCGGATAAATGTGGTATTTCAGCCCGTTATCTAACTGACCAGACGTCCAGTTAGTATCTTGCTGAATAGGAATGCTCGTACTTTGCTGAGCACAACCGGTCAGCAGTAAAACGAACCAAATCAGGACTTTCTTCATAATAGCCAAACTTCTTTGTTTTTATATTTACCCGAAATATAACTTCTAATGTATCAATGTCGATAGTCAATTTAATGAGAATTTACTTACAAACATCCCTTTTCTTCCCTAGATGAATACTTTTCAAACGAACACGCGTTCAGTGCGTAGCTCTCACTAAATATCTGAGTCTTTTGTCATTAAACATGTTTTATTTCAATATTTTGAAACATTTAAATATGCCAACTAAATTCAATTGGAGCACGATTTTAGTGCTTAACGTCAGTCTATTAGTGAGAAGAAAAATGAAAACAATACAAAAGAACAGAAACGTTGGCTCTTCACCTCTACTTAAAGCGGCAACAAGCACGGCACTGCTCGCTTTACTAGCAGGATGCGTAGGTAACCCGTACGTGACCGAAGCTGAACGCAACGATGTGATTACACTGGGCGATTCCATTTTTGACCTTTCAGGAGAACTACAGCAATTTCTTGAAGGGCCTGAAATGGCCAATACCACGTTCCGTGATTACACCTTAAGCGGCGCAAAGCTGAGTGGAGGGGTTGTCGCCAAACCTGTTGTTGAGCAATATCAAGATGCTCAGAGCGATGACCCGAACATTAATGTCATAGTGATGGATGGAGGCGGTAACGACATCTTGTTGCCCGCAGCTGTCTTTGACCCTCATAAATGTAAAACCACTTGGTATCGTCCAGAACTAAGCAGTAAATGTAAAAGCTTGGTTGACGATGTATATGTCGAGACCGTGAACTTACTAAACGAAATGGATAAAAATGGTGTTCAGCAAGTGATTTACTTAGGCTATTACTACACCACTGGTGACAAGGAAAACCTTCATCAGGCTATCGACTTTGGCGATAACCGTCTGGCTGATGCGTGTACAAACACCACCGTTTCTTGTCAGTTTGTCGACCCTAGACCCTACATCGCACCAGAAGATGTCTTATCAGACAATATTCATCCCACCACATCGGGCTCTCAAAAATTGGCTCAGCTAATCTGGCCTTACCTACAAGCCGTACTGTAGTGGCTTAAATTCAATCGCCGGTGAACTGTTTAAAACTGATAAGGAGAAAAGAATGAGTAAGTGGGTGTGGGCTTCAGCCGTTTGTGCCATTGCAGGGGTGGGAGTTTGGTTTGCGCCTATCGCAATCAACAGTGTTCCTGTCATCTTGTCTGCGGAGGAGAGTACGGATCACTCTGCCGAAGTGTTGTCTGAACGAGTCACTGGCCAAGAAGAACGTAATGCATTCAACATCGTCAATAGCCTCGCGATTCAATTACAAAATGAGCTCAAGGATCGTATTAACCAAATTGAAATTCAGGTAGGACTGCGTGATTTTAGAAACTATCTGGCAGAAAAATACCCAGACCAATCCCCTTCCCTTTTTCATGAGGTGATCAAACAAGCTTTTCCGGAATACGCAGACATCATCTTTGAGAAAATCGCTTTGATGGAGGATTATGAACAATGGCTACTCTCTGAAATGAAGCCTCTACTCGCAATGACATTTGAAGAGAAACAAATAGCGGTGTGGGCAAAACGACGTGAACTGTTCGGCGACGACGCCGATATCATTTGGTCAGCAGAGCTTGCCGAGCGGGAGCAAAGAATCGCTGATACGCAAAAGTCGATTGAATTGCTCAACAACGCTTATGATATGGAAATCAATCAGCGTCTTTTTACACTCAAAGCCACCATTGAAACCAACTTTGCAGAACAAGCTGGAGGAAAAATCCTTAGCCCTGCAATGATGGCGAGCACTTTCTTCAGCCTTGATTCTGTCCAACATGACTTGAGCAATATGTCTCCCTACGAAAGAGCACAGCAGCTAGCCAGCATCCGTAGAGATTTAGGCTATAGCGAATCACAAATCGAAAAGGCGGCAAAGCAGGATGAAGAAAATGAGCTCCGCTGGCAAATTGGCTACCAATATATGGGGGAAAGGCAGGCGCTGTTAGCCAGTCTATCCGGCGAAGAGTTAGACAATCAGCTAACTCAACTTCGTACCAACTATTTCGGCGATCAGGCGTCCACGCTCGAAAGAGAAGAGCAACAAGGTTTCTATCGATTTGAGCGACCACGTGTATACGGCAGAAACTAAGGGACGCTCAGCACTGTCTAGGCTGGAAACAAGTCGGAGCCACGAACCGTTACGCGATGAAGTCGGCGCGGCTGATCGCCATAATCAGTTACAGCAAAATGCTGAGTACAGGTATTATCCCAGATGGCAACAGAACCCGGTTGCCATGAAAACCGTACCTGATATTCAGGTTGCCGTGCTAAAGCAAACAGTTGGTCGAGCCGTTTTCGACTTTCTCTCTCTTCAAGCTCGTTAATACGATGGGTAAACTGCTCATTAACGTACACGGTCAGATTGCCTGTTTCCGGATGACGGACGACAAGAGGGTGTTTAACAGGCGGATAGCCTTGAGATACTGTCGCTACGTGGCTCTCCCCTTGTTCATTAACAGAGTCATAACGGCTGCCTTCAAACGCATGCAGCCCATGCGTCGCCGTTAGGCCCTGTAAAGCATGTTGCTCATTACTGGTTAGGCTTGACCATACCGCTTCCATCGACGTCCAGATAGTGTCTCCTCCATGTGGAGGACAATGCTGTGCTTGCAGGATAGAACAACGACACGGTGTAGCCTGCCAGGTTAAATCTGTATGCCAGAAGCTTTCACCGGGGGGATTACCGGGAGAAGTCTCAATCACAACCACCTGTTCTTCATCATCTAGGTGAGGAAAAAACGGGTGCACTGGCTCCAAATCACCAAAACGCTTTGCTAGCCCAATCTGCTGCTGCGGTGTCATTCTCTGGTCTCGAAAGAACAATACCTTATGTTTGAGGTACGCTTGGTACAGAGCATCAAATTCTTGCTCATTCAGTTTGGAAAGGTCAACGCCTTCAACTAGAGCGCCAATGTGCTCTGATAACGGAGTTAGATTCACGGCTTATCCTTATAGATTCTGCTTTGAGAAATCAGACCGTTAGATAGAATAATTCCTTTCGCACGATCAAAAAAGACCCTACATGAGGGTCTTTGTAACGGCTCAAAAGCCAGATGAAAAATCTCAGACGACTCTATTGACCTAAGATAAGTTTCAATTCATCAAACAAGATATCGACTTCTTCCAATGTGTTGTAGTGCATGAAACCAATTCGAACAACACCACCTGATTCCTCAAGACCAAGTTGACGAACCAAGCCAAGTGCATAGAAGTGTCCGTTCCAGACACAAATGTTGCGCTTACCAAGTTTCTTAGCGATCTCTTCAGGTGAATGGTTCTCGAACGTCAGAGCAAAAGTTGGTGTTCTAACTTCACTGTTGGCTTCATCACGACCCAACAGCGTCACGCCTTCCAACTCCGCCAAACGAGCAAGAAAACGTTCGCTGATCGCCGATTCATGCTGATTGAACTGCTGGAAAGAGTCGATCAGTCGAGTACGGAGATCATCGCCATCGTTGCCCCATTGAGCCAGATACTTCACTGCAGCAATAACACCTGCTAATCCTTCAAAGCTTTGAGTTCCGGTTTCAAATCTGCCCGGACCGATATTGGTTGCGGGTTCGACTTTATATGGCTGTAAAGCCTGCAGCCACTTAGGCGCAACATAGGCAATCCCAACGTGAGGGCCAAAGAACTTATATGCAGAACAAGCAAGGAAATCACAACCCAGTTGCTGAACATCGACCAGATGGTGCGGCGCGTAATGCACCGCATCAACGTAAACCATTGCCCCGACGTTGTGCGCAGCTTCAACTACACGTTTCACATCCACAATCGCTCCTGTGGTATTCGATGCGTAAGTCAGCGCAACAAGTTTAGTCTGGGGACTGATCAGCGATAGCAAATGTTCTATGTCTAGTGAACAGTCTTGCTCGTTAACTCGAGCCTGAAGGACTTTCGCTTGCTTATCATTGGCCGCTTGCTGCCAGCTAGAAACATTAGAATAATGATCGAGAGACGTAACAATGATTTCGTCACCCGCTTGCCAGTTACGACTGATGGCTCGGCTAAGCTGGAAAGTGAGAGACGTCATGTTGGCGCCAAAGACAATGTTGTCACTTGACTCTGCATTCACTAGCGCTTGTGCAGACTCTCTCGCTTGTTTCATCAAATCGGTGGTATGGGCACTGGAAAAATAGTGACCACCAAGATTCGAATTAAAAAAGCCAAGATACGCGGTCATCGCCTCAAGTACACTATTTGGCACCTGTGAACCACCCGGCCCATCAAGAAACATCACTGGTAGATCATTGTGACTTTGCTGTAGCGCACGAAACTGTGCGCGTACCAAATTAGGAGTGAAGTTCATTCACGGCTTCCTTCGCGGTTAGTACAAATACGTCCATATACCCTTCTTCGCCTTCAATAACAGAGCGAATAGGCGTCGCGTTATGCCATAGCTTGTTGTCAGCCAGCATAGCGACTTCACCGTTTTGCAGAACTTTACGGAAGAAAGGCGCCTCATTGAAACTGCTGTATAGCATCACATCACCGCCTTCGATGTTGTGGCGCCCCATCCCGATCAGAGCAATATGCTCAAAGCCATCCTGATGCACGCCTTCAGGAGCGACCTGCGTCTCATCAAAAATCGCAGAGATTCGCATTTGGTGAATTTCAATTTCCTGACCGTCGGCCAGCTTATTTGCATCTACAAAAAGCTGACAAATTTCACGCATACCTTCACTTTGGAGAGTCGGTGTTTCAATCGGCTCGAATTGACGCACGACATTACCCTGAAAACGGTTAATGTCATCCGTTTGCATGAACTCATTTTTTTGAAGATCAATAACCTGACCATCTTCAAACTGAATCACAGAGTAACGGCGCAAACGGAATTTTCCATCTGCATGCTCGGTATTAGGTAGCTTGGTAAAAGACGGCGCCAACTGTGCAAAAGCAGAGTCACTTAGCTTTGTAAGCTGCAAAGTTGTTTCGCGGTTATGTAACATCATCATCTCCTTAATGAATGTTCACACTGAAATATAGGATTAACATCTTATTCACAATTATTATTTGCGCATTTATATCGCCAGATCAACAAATATCAGCACTTACATCCAACAAAAATAATAATTAAGAACTTTAATCCAATAATTTATAAAATTTCAGTTATACAAACCAGTTTACAAGTTTCGCAACTCCAAAATTCAGATGACTTATCTATTAACAGCGATATATATCTTTTAGCTCAATCGGTTAAGAGTAAAATTAGGCTTTGAAAGCGCCATCGTTTGCGTTCTAATCTATAACCATTAATTACATTTCCGCGACTTGCTAACGCTTTCAATAGCCCCCACTATTCCATACAATCGAAAGAAATTGATAAGCGTCACCGCTAATGGAGCACAAATGAGCGACGTAAAACACAGTAAGCTACTTATTCTTGGTTCTGGTCCTGCAGGCTATACAGCAGCGGTTTACGCTGCACGCGCTAATCTTAATCCAGTACTCGTAACTGGCATGCAACAAGGTGGTCAGTTAACTACGACAACTGAAGTTGAGAACTGGCCAGGTGATCCTGAAGGTCTAACAGGACCAGCATTGATGGATCGCATGAAAGAGCATGCCGAGCGCTTTGAGACAGAAATCGTGTTTGATCATGTCAACGAAGTTGATTTCAGCCAGCGTCCATTCCGATTGAAGGGCGACAGTGGCGAATACACGTGTGATGCGTTGATCATCTCTACTGGTGCATCTGCCAAGTACCTTGGCCTTGAATCCGAGGAAGCGTTCAAAGGTCGTGGCGTATCAGCATGTGCAACCTGTGATGGTTTCTTCTACCGTAACCAAAAAGTGGCGGTTGTGGGCGGCGGCAACACCGCTGTTGAAGAAGCGCTTTACCTCTCTAACATTGCTTCAGAAGTACACCTTATTCACCGTCGTGACAGCTTCAGAGCCGAAAAGATTCTTGTTAAACGCTTAATGGACAAAGTCGAAAACGGCAACATTATTCTGCATACCGATCGTACTCTGGAAGAAGTAACTGGGGACGATATGGGTGTGACGGGCGTTCGCATTAAAGACACCAAGTCAGATTCTATTGAAGAGCTAGAAGTGATGGGTGCTTTCATCGCAATTGGCCATCAACCTAATACGGGCATTTTCGAAGGCCAGCTAGAAATGAAAGATGGCTATATCATCGTTCAGTCGGGTCTTGAAGGTAATGCAACTGAGACTAGTGTTCCTGGTGTTTTCGCCGCTGGTGACGTGATGGATCACAACTACCGTCAGGCGATCACGTCAGCTGGAACAGGCTGTATGGCCGCTCTGGATGCAGAACGTTATTTAGACGCTCTTGCAGACAGTAAATAATATTTTTCATTTTTGACTCAAATCCTTAAAGCCTCGTGGTATTCCCACGAGGCTTTCTTTTGTATAATCGCGAGCTTCGACTAGTCATAATAATTATCATTAAGCCTTCACGATGGACAAAAAGAAACAGCGCAGCTTGAATAAATGGCTCAAGCAGCAAAGTAAGTTAGCGAAACGCTGGCTGATGATTGCTGTTGGCCTCGGCGTACTTTCAAGCGTGTTCTTGTTAGCTCAAGCAGCCTTGCTCGCCACCATTCTTCATCAATTGATCATTGAACAGGTCGACAAATATGAACTTGTTCGTTATTTCCTGGGTTTAGCGGCCGTCATTGGCGTTCGAGCTCTGTGCTCGTGGGGCCGAGAGATTGCAGGGTATCGCTGTGGTGAGCAAATTCGTATCTATATACGTCAGCTAATTCTCGACAAACTCCGAGAGTTAGGACCTGCTTACATCAAAGGTAAACCTGCTGGTTCTTGGGCAACATTGTTGCTTGAACAAGTAGAAGATATGCATGACTTCTTCGCTCGCTATCTGCCACAGATGTCCTTGTCTGTGTTGGTTCCTTTTGTGATTCTTATTGTTGTCTTCCCGGTTAACTGGGCCGCTGGACTTATCTTCTTGCTGACCGCTCCATTGGTGCCGATGTTCATGGCCCTTGTCGGTATGAAAGCAGCCGACGCAAACCGCAAGAACTTCAAAGCATTACAGCGTTTGTCTGGTCACTTTTATGACCGTTTACAGTCGATGACCACCATTCGTCTGTTTGACCGAACCAAAGCAGAAACTGAAGTGATGCGCGGGGCTTCTGAAGTATTCCGAACTCGCACAATGGATGTACTCAAGATTGCGTTTCTTTCATCTGCCGTTCTGGAATTCTTTACTTCTATTTCCATTGCACTGACAGCCGTTTATTTCGGTTTTGCCTTTATCGGCGAGCTTAACTTTGGCGACTATGGCGCGGGTGTAACCTTGATGGCTGGCCTGTTCATTCTGGTGCTGGCTCCTGAGTTTTACCAGCCGCTGCGTGATTTAGGCACTTTCTATCACGCGAAGCAACAAGCGGTTGGGGCTGCTGAAAGCATTGTTGAGTTCCTTGATACTGATGTCAGTGCCGTTCGTTCAGGTGACAAAACGCTCAGCACGAATGACTCTATTTCCATCCAAGCAAAAGATTTAGAGGTGTACTCACCTGAAGGCACTAAATTGCTTGGTCCGGTGAGTTTTGAACTCTCGACGGCTCAAACGACAGCTTTAGTTGGCCCAAGTGGCGCCGGCAAAACCAGCTTAATCAATGCGATACTCGGATTCCTCCCATATCAGGGGTCACTCACCATCAATGGAATTGAGAGAACAGAGCTGAATCTCGAAAACTGGCGAGAAAAAATCAGCTGGGTTGGCCAGAACCCGTTGCTGTTACATGGTTCAATTCGTGACAACATCACGTTGGGCAAAGACAACGTTTCAGATCACGCCATCCAAACCGCATTGCAAGAGTCTTTCTCAGCAGAATTCGTTGAACAACACGGGCTCGATTATGCCGTATCCGACCGCTCTGGTGGCCTTTCCGTCGGTCAGGCACAACGACTTGCTTTGGCAAGGGCAATGGTTCAAAACGGTCAGTTCTGGTTACTTGATGAACCAACAGCAAGTTTGGATGCACGCAGTGAGCGTCTGGTCATGCAAGGGTTAGCTGGTCAGGTCGAAGGTAAAACAACGCTGATGGTCACCCACCAGCTCAGCCCTCTACAAAACGTTGAACAGATCCTGGTCATGGAAAACGGCGAGATTGTTCAAAGTGGTCACTACAACGAACTCTCTAATCAAGAGGGGTTATTCCAAAATATGCTTCAGGCGAATTACGCTCTGAACCAAGCCAATAAGGGGAATCTCGATGCGTGATTTAGTTCCCTACCTAAAACTGTATAAAAAGCACTGGTTCGGCCTATCGCTGGGAATGCTGCTGGCCTTCCTGACTCTATTTGCTTCTATTGGCCTGCTTACTTTGTCAGGTTGGTTCCTATCTGCCGCTGCAGTGGCCGGGTTAACTATCGCCCGAGAAACCTTCAACTACATGCTTCCTGGGGCTTTTGTCCGTGGCTTTGCTATGGGACGTACCGCTGGTCGATGGGGTGAGCGCGTAGTCAGCCACAACGCCACCTTCAAGCTACTGACCGATCTGCGTATTTTCTTCTTCTCCAAACTCGCGCCATTAATTCCGGGTCGAGTCTCAAACCTGCGTGATGCAGACTTACTCAACCGCCTAGTTGCCGACATCGACGCGATGGACCACGTCTATCTGCGCCTTGTCAGCCCAATGGTCGTCGGCACACTTGGCATCCTAGGTTTAACAGCGCTAATTTGCTGGTTTGACATGGAGCTCGGCTTAACGCTTGGCGCCATTCTTATGGCTTTACTGCTTATCTGGCCGGTGTTGTTCTACAAATTAGGTAAAACCAATGGTGCAGAGCTGACACAGAACAAAGCCGACTTGCGTATTGCGACATTGGATTGGTTACAAGGCTATAGCGAGCTCACCCTGTTTGGAGCCGAAGAACGTTACCGCAATGCGATTCTAAATGTGCAAGAACGCTTACTGAAAAATCAGTATTTTAATGCTCACTTTGCAGGTTTAGCACAAGCATTGTTGATGCTTGCTAACGGTTGGACGATCGTTCTGATGCTATGGCTAGCGGCAGATGGTGTCGGCGGTAATATGCCCGATCCTATGGTTGCCTTGGTGGTATTCGCTACAATGGCCAGTGTCGAGCTTCTTATGCCAATTGCCGGCGCTTTCCAGCATTTGGGTCAAACTCTGACTTCAGCACGTCGATTAAACGACATCATCTTGTCTGAGCCCGACGTTCAGTTCCCAGAGCAAAATACTCAACACGACAACGCGTATTCAATTGAGTATGAGAATGTCACTTTCTGCTATCCGGATGGCTACTCAAATACACTGCAAGACATTAGCCTGCAAATCCCTGCCAAGCACCGCATCGCAGTGGTGGGTCAAACTGGTTCCGGTAAATCGACATTAATGCAGTTGCTGAATCGCTATTGGGACACCCAGCAAGGCGACATTAAGATTGCTGGTCAATCCATTCGTCATTGGAGTGAAAGCCAGCTTCGTCAGGCAATAAGCGTGGTCAGCCAAAGGGTTGATATCTTGAATGGCACTTTGCGTGACAACGTGTTGATGGCCTCTCCTGATGCCAGTGATGAAATACTAAGCGAATCTCTGACTAAAGTAGGACTTGAAAAACTACTCGATGATCAGGGCTTGGATACTTGGTTAGGTGACGGTGGTCGTCAGCTGTCCGGAGGTGAGAAACGCCGCATCGGTATCGCTAGAGCGCTGCTTCATAATGGCCCTATTTTGTTATTAGACGAGCCGACCGAAGGCTTGGATAAGCAAACTGAGCAACAAATCATGCAGCTGTTTGAACAGCATTTTGAAGACAAAACAGTCGTTTTCATCACTCACCGCTTAGTCGATCTTGATAAGATGGATTCGATTTGTCTGATTGAGCAAGGTCAGATAGTTGAGCATGGCAGCCATCAAGCACTGCTTGAAAAGCAAGGGCGATATTTCGCACTCAACCAAACACTATAAACACAGGGGCAATGTTGATTGCCCCTTTTTTGTGCTCCTCCTAATCACTCTCACCCATACAGGGTTTGTCGTAATTGGAAATACCCGTTGTCGCATTTCCCACTCGCGGCTCCCTCAAGCGCAATTTAGTATCAGGGCTTCTGAATTCGCGAGGTTTCCATGATTCGATTTTTGCTTTGTAGCTTTGCTCTTGTTTTACTCTATCCCACGGCCATAGACCTGTATCTGGTTGGTTTACCACAAATCGCTCAGGATTTGAACGCAACAGAAGCCGAGCTTCACATTGCCTTTTCAATCTATCTGGCAGGCATGGCGACCACTATGCTAGTCGCAGGTCGAATTGCGGATTCTTCAGGTAGGAAGCCCGTAGCAATTATCGGGGCCGCCATATTTGTCGCAGCGTCCATTCTGGGCGCTACATCGACCCAAAGTACTGAGTTTCTCATCGCGAGATTTGCACAGGGTATCGGGGCTGGCTCATGTTACGTCGTTGCATTTGCGATTTTGCGCGATGTGTTAGACGACCAGCGAAGAGCCAAGGTTCTATCAATGATTAACGGCATCACTTGCATCGTGCCAGTCATTGCCCCCGTCATCGGCCATTTGATCATGCTCCAATTCCCTTGGCCTGCGCTTTTCACCACCATGTCCGGCATGGGTGTGATCGTCTGCCTTCTATCCCTCTTTGCTCTAAAAGAGAGCCGACCTAAGACCACTAAGCAACCTTTGAATGAGCCCGCTAACTTAGAGAGTGAATCTTTTAAAGACCGTTACTTCTTAAGTCGTCTGATGGTGACTTCATTTAGTGTCACCATGATCCTGACATATGTTAATGTTTCACCAATGCTGATTATGAGTGATATGGGTTTCGATCGCGGCGGCTATTCGACCGTTATGGCGCTCACTGCATTAATCAGTATGCTCACGTCTTTCTCTGCGCCTCTCCTGCTGGCCCGATTTGAGCAGCGAAGTTTGAGCCTGTTATCCCAAACGTTTTTTGCTGCTTCCGCCACTACGTTAATCATCACTAACTTTATTCAATTGAGTCACATCGGGTACTTCATAGGCTTTGGGCTGTTGTGTGCTGGCTTTTCTCTCGGCTTTGGCGTGGCCATGAGCCAGGCACTCAGCCCTTTTTCTAAACGTGCCGGCGTTGCCAGCTCTTTATTGGGAATTTCACAAGTGTGCAGCTCAGCCTTCTACATATGGTTAGCGGGTATTTTGGGCATCAGTGCTCTAAACATGCTGATAATAATACTGGCGGCAGGTAGCCTAATCAGCTTTGCTCTAATACTATGGATACCAAAACCGACACCACTACATCGTTATGAAGAAATCTCTGGCACGGCTTGATCTCAATTTACTGTTTACATTGCAGCTTCTGCTTCAGGAGCTGAGTGTTTCCAGAGCAGCGAAAAAGCTCAATGTTACGCCTTCAACCGTCAGTAAATCACTGGGGAAGTTGCGCGATTGGTTTGATGATCCTTTGTTTGTCAAAACTCCAACCGGACTGGCACCCACACCGCTGACCCTCAGTATGGAGCAAGACCTCAATGACTGGCTGCAAATCAGTGCTCAGATTGCAGAAAGGCGCACTCAAGAGTCCACAAAAGGGATTCAGTTTCATCTCGCGATAGAGTCACCTTTATTACTGACTTTACTGGGAGAGCTTCTTCAGCAGATACATGAACGCTACCCACAGGCCAAAGTCAAAACCAGCAACTGGGATTACGACTCACTTGAGGCCATCATCCGCGGTGATGCGGACATCGGTTTTACCGGTCGGGAGAGTCATCCTCGTTCGAAAGAGTCACTGGATCTTCTCCCCTACTTTGTGGATTACGAAGTCTTGTTTACCGATCTACCCAAAGTCTATTTACGTGATGACCACCCAGCGCTTAAGCAAGAGTGGAATCTGGATACCTTTCTTCGTTATACCCACATTAATATCCTTTGGGAGAAGAGTGAGACATGGGCGCTTGATGACGTCCTTGAGGAACAAGGCCTGAGCCGATCCAGTACGTTAACTATGGCAAGCTTTGAGCAATCTCTGTTTATGGCAGCCCAAGCGGGTCATGAGTACATCACTACTGCCCCCAATTATTGCGAGCACTACGTCAAGCAGTTACACCCTAACCTCACCAGTTTGCCTATCCCCGTTGAAGAAGAGTTTAAGCAAAAGTTGCTGATTCCATTTACATTAATTTGGCATAAGCGCAACGCATACAACCCGAAAATCACTTGGTTGCGAGAAAACATTAAGCAACTTAGTATGCGTAACCACACTTAATCGAAGCGGAATACAAGACATGGAATTGGACATCTATCAAGTCGACTCATTTACCACCGAAACTTTCAAAGGCAACCCTGCGGGTGTCTGCATTACGGACCAGCCACTTGATGAGTCATTGATGTTCGCTATTGCCGAAGAAATGGCGGTGTCTGAAACGGCATTTTTGTCCTTGAGCGATATGCGCTTGCGCTGGTTCACACCTGAAGTAGAAGTCACACTATGCGGACATGGCACGCTCGCTGTTGCCCATGTCCTAAAGCAGCAAGGAAAGATTGCAACTGGCGACAGCATTACTTTTAGTACCCTATCCGGTTTGCTGAATGTGAAGGTGTTAAGTTCGACTTATGAGTTGGACTTCCCTGCGCCCCAACTGGAGTACAACCAACATTGCTCTGAAGAGAGACTCAATGCACTTGGGTTATCTGAACAACAGGTTGTCTCCTACTGCCAGTTTGATTCTAAAGAGTTGTTTGAGCTTGGCAACGAACAAGCGGTGTATGACCTAAGCCCGGACTTTTCTTCATTGATTAGACAACCGGGGCGAGGGATCATCGTCACCGCTCAATCAACTCAATCCAATAGCGATATCGTCTCTCGCTACTTTGCGCCTTGGGTCGGCGTCAATGAAGATCCGGTGACAGGTTCAGCGCACTGTGCACTGGCTGAGTTCTGGGCAGGAAAAATCGACAAGCGTGTGCTCACCGCCTACCAAGCATCCTCAAGGGGTGGTTATCTGGATATCGAACGAGTGGAAGGGGGGCGAGTCAAGCTTTCTGGTAGCGCAGTAATTGCGCTTAAAGGCACGCTATTTATCTGATTTTAGATACAAAAAAGCAGCCTATGCGGCTGCTTTTTTATTCATATTTTTAACGCTGGCGCTGTTTATTACGAGCACCTTGCTCGCCTGCACCTTTACGCGGTTTACGACGAGCTGGATTGTTGCTACGTCCACCACCGTTGTTCATTCGCTCTTCATGACGCTTAACTGCGCGACGAATTTTCTGGCTACGAGAACGCTCACGCTTACGTGACGTATTGGCTTTGTTTTCGTCAAGCATGGTCTCTTTTTCAGGACGCAGCTCTACCAAATCACGTAGGTAGTTCACCTCTTTAAGGTCTAGCTCCATCCATCCGCCACGAGGCAGTTTCTTATCCAGGAAGATATCACCGTAGCGAACACGCTTCAGGCGGCTAACCGTACAGTCTTGAGATTCCCACAAACGACGTACTTCGCGGTTACGACCTTCGTTGATCACAACGTAGAAAGTGTGGTTCATACCATCACCGCCTGCGTAAACAACGTCTTCAAATCGCGCTAGGCCATCTTCAAGCTCTACACCACCAACTAGGTTGCGGATTTTCTTCTCGTCAACGTCACCAAATACACGTACAAGGTATTCACGCTCAACCTGACGACTTGGGTGCATCAAACGGTTGGCAAGCTCACCATCGGTTGTGAATAGTAGTAGGCCAGATGTGTTCGCATCCAGACGACCAACAGAAATCCAACGAGAACCACGGATTTTTGGCAGACGGTCAAATACAGTTCGACGACCTTCTGGGTCATGACGAGTACACAGCTCACCCTCAGGTTTGTAGTATGCAAGTACACGACAAACCACTTCTTCCTGCGCCTTCGCAGAAACAGTGTGGCCGTCAATACGAACTACCGCATTCTCGTCTTCTAGTCGTTCACCAAGCTTAGCAACAACGCCGTTCACACTCACGCGACCCGCTTTGATCAAAGCTTCAAGTTCGCGTCGTGAGCCATGGCCTGCTCGCGCTAATACTTTCTGTAATTTTTCGTTCATCAATCTACCTTTGTGTCGTCTTCTCAGACGTCGATTCTATTTTGCGACCCTAAATCGCGGTCGCGTATTATCGCAAATTCTCTAAAAAAACGCATGCATTATTTTTACTTTTGACACCAATCTAAGGTGGCAAAAAATTGAATAATCGTAAGGTTTTATATCCATGAAATACATGTCAATGCCGCCACTAGTGGCCTGAGTGCGGCGATCCTACTATTTTGGCTTCCGGTTCAGCTTGCCCCCATCGTTGACCTTCCAGCATTTGCAACCAGCTAGTCAATTTGTCCGCAGGTTGTGGTCTGCTGATAAAGTACCCCTGCGCATGATCGCAGCCATTGGCGACCAACCAATCCAGCGAAGCTTGGTCTTCGACACCTTCCGCGACCGTTTTAAGCCCAAAGCGTTTGGCGAGTTTAATCGTCGATTGTGCAATCGTCTGATCTTGCTGATCACTGGCAACATTGAGGATGAAAGATTTGTCTATTTTCAGTTCCGTTGCGGGTAAATGTTTCAGTTGTGACAAGGAAGAATAACCCGTGCCGTAATCATCAATTGAAATAGATAGCCCTCTCTCAGACAATCGGCTGAGTATCGACAAAGCGTACTCAGGGTCTTCAGCCAGTGCACTTTCTGTGACTTCAATTGTGACCTCGTTTTCACTGCATTCGAACTGGGATAGGAAAGTCAGTATCTTGTCGTCAAAGTTCTTCTGCTTGAGGTTAACCGCAGAGATGTTGATTGCCACACCTAGTTCGAATCCGAGTTCTCGCCATACTTGGAGTTGCTGCAAGGCACTGCGCATAACCCAGTCAGTCAACGCATCTATCTGACCGGTGGTTTCTGCAATTTCAATAAATTCATCCGGTGGAATCATCCCCAGTTCTGGATGAATCCATCTTACTAAGGCTTCGACTTTATCGACCTGCGAAGTCCTAACGTTCAACTTTGGTTGGAAGTGCAGTATCAGTTGGTCACCTTGAATGGCTTCCGTTAGCTCATGGGTTAAGCGAACACGATTGATTGCGCTTTCTGCCATACTGGATGCAAATTCAAGACTGGGGACTCTCATCTTCATCGCTTGTTGTAAGGCAATACCAGCATTGTGTAGCAACTGACGAGCGGTTTCACCATGCTTAGGGTAACGGCAGTAACCTGATACTGTATGTACCGTCACCGAAATGCGCTGCAAACTGAACGCTCCAGCCAAACATTGTAGAACGACATTAGCACTGTGCTCATCCGACTGCTGTGTATTACATTGGGAGAGCAAAGCAAATTCTGAGGACTCAAGTTGATAAAATTGTGCTTTCTCTTCCAACGCCATTAATCGACTTGCCGCCGCAACCTGAAGCTCTTCGCCAGTGTCTAACCCGAGACTGTAATTTAATTCTTCAAATTCCAAGACTCTGAAACGAATGAGTAAAAATCCGTCACATGATTTATTGATGAGATCGGCAATATCTTCAAACAACTTTTTCTTATTCAGCATTTTTGTTAGATCAGAGTGATAAGCGCGGTAGTTTAACTCAGCCTGTCGGTCGTTAACGGCCTGATTCATTAGGTTAAATTCATGGGCTAATACGCCAAGCTCATCTTGACGATTCACCACCAAGGCTTCGCTGTTTTCCCCTTGAGCAATTTGCTTAGCTTTACTAACAAGTCCCTGCAATGGCTTAGCGATGCTTTTTGATAGTAAGAAGGCAGCGACGATCGAACAACCAAACGTCACCAAGACGATCAACATGATCTGTAGCCATCGGTTTTGTAGTGTTGCGAATAAGTCCGCTCTGGAGAGATAAAGGGATGCGATGAGATCTTTTTCGTCTTTAAAGCCAATCGCCACCTCAGTCGCAATAGTGTGTGCATCCGATTGTTGAGGCTCTATAGCGGTAAGGCCATTGCCCGCCTCTTCTACACTGCTGGCAAGCAATGACCATTGCCCGCTCTCCTGATAACCGATATCGACATTCATACCTGTCAGTAGCGCGAGTCGCTGCGCTAAAGTCTGGTCGATTGCAAAACCAAAACCTATCCAAGCGACCGTTTCAGCACCACTTTGGACTGGAACCAATACTAATTGAAACACCGCTCCCTGATAGTCATAGAGTATTGGACGGTCCTCATCTGGAGCAGCGGTTTCCTCCATGGTCAGCATGTTGTTTTCTGTATCGGCACGGGTTCGATTAGTGCCTTTGTCGTAAACCAGCTTGCCGATGAAATTACCATTCTCATCAACTGCAATCGCCAAGTCGGCAGAAATCCGCTGGCGATGATTATTCAACGCCACTAAGAAACTGCGCGCGTCCTCTCTCAAAGCCTGTTTAAGGCCAAAATCTTTTGCGACGGTCTGAGCAAACCCGGTTAAATTACGCGTACGTTGTTCAAACTGGTTTTCAAACACCGCCTTTGCTGTACTGAGGTGTATTTGCGCTCGCTCTTCTCTTTCTTTTTCATTCGATTGGAAAATGGAGTAAAACAAAATGCATTGAACAGCGATCAACACCGCGAGAAAAGAGAACAGTATTTGAGTCTGGATACTTTTAAATTGATTCATTTATAGGACCCGTAGAAATCAATCATCTGAGCATTTTTCTGCTTCGGTATCGGTGACATTTTCTTGGTTAACGGCAGTTCAAATTCTTGGCCACCCACCACTTCCGTTTGCAGTGTTTCGTTCATCTGTGGGTGCCAAGCCGTTAACGTCACATTTTCCAAACCGTCTGGTAGCGTTATTCTGGCAACCCCTGACTTACCGGTAATGGTGTAATAAGGAGTATCGACAACCTTGATGTAACCACTCATCCAGTCATGAATGTTACATCCCATGGCGACCACGCCTTCACTAGGAAAAGATTTCTCAACACCCTGTTCAGAAGCACGAATCACAAAAGAAAAATCGAGTGGACCTGTAATGGAATAAATATGGTGGGAAATGTCGTCTTTGTTGGTAAATAGGACGGGCTGGTTGACTCTTACTACTGAAATATAAGGCTTAAAAGCACGGCCGTTTTGAGATACTTCGGTCACTAACGTTTCGTTAGTTGTAGTTTCCTCAACGGGTAAATTGGAGGCGGTAACATAGACCACGGCATCTTTTACTGGTTTGCCATTACTTTGGACAACGCGCACTTCTATCGGTGCAGCGTAAGAAGAAATAGCGGGGAACAAGAATAGAATAGGAAGCAAATGACGCATATTGCATATCTGATTTATTAGACTTAACAATCAGCATAGCAGTCACTTGGGATTTTTGCGGGTTAAAAGAGCATAGGTATCAACACACTATGCTCTGCTTATTGAAGTTTTTGCGAAAGCGAAGTTGCTACTCGAATGCAGCAGGGTCGCCCGAACCAACGCGGGCAATGACAGGCTCATCATCACTGAAATCGACTACAGTCGTTGGCTGCTCACCAAGATAGCCACCATTGAGGATACAGTCCACCGCATGCTCAAGTTTATCGCGAATCTCTTCTGGGTCTGATTCAGTAACATCATTACCCGGAAGAATTAAGGACGTCGACATCAAAGGTTCACCAAGCGCTTCCAGTAAATCCAGCGCAATCTGGTTGTCTGGTACACGGATACCAATAGTCTTACGTTTAGAGTTCATCAAACGACGCGGTACTTCTTTCGTCCCTTTGAAGATAAACGTGTAAGGCCCTGGCGTATTGTTCTTTAGTAAGCGAAACGCGGTGTTGTCGACGCGAGCATAAAGAGACAGCTCTGAAAGATCGCGACAAAGCAATGTAAAGTTGTGCTTTTCATCCAATCGACGAATCTTACAAATTCGCTCTAAAGCCTGTTTATTTTCTAGCTGACAACCCAATGCATAACCGGAGTCTGTCGGATAGATAACCACACCGCCATTACGAATGATTGCCACAGCCTGATTGATCAAGCGAGCCTGGGGGTTTTCTGGGTGAACGTAAAAAAACTGGCTCATTGTAATTCCTCATCATCGAGTCTCTCGACTCTATATTTGTAACGTATTGATTTAATAGCAATCTAAGTCACTAATCGCCACAACCTATGGTCAATCAGCTTGCGAAGGCTCAATACCCCAATCTTTCCATACAGGTTCTACACCTGATGGCAGCCACAAATTCCTGCCCAGCTCCATCCAAGGAGACGGATAATGGAAGTCACTGCCTTGAGACGCTAATAGTTTGTATTGTATAGCATAATCCGCCAAGTTGCGCCTTTCTTGTTGGCCCTGTTGTGGTTGGGCCACTTCCATCGCATCCCCACCCGCTTCAACAAATGCAGCAAGCAGTCGCTTAATCCATTTTGCGGTGAGATCGTAGCGTCCGGGATGCGCAAGTACTGCTTGTCCGCCCGCACTGTGAATGGCATTGACGGCGTCAGCCATCGAACACCAACTCGGTGGTACATAACCTGGGTTATTGCGAGTCAGGTATTTCTTAAATACCTGTTGCATGGTTTTGGCGTAGCCGTTGTCCACCAGCCATTTCGCAAAATGCGCTCGCGTGATAGGTGCATCACCAGCAATGGCTTGCACCTCTTCGAGCACCCCTTCTCGGGTCGCTTTACTCAGGCGATGAGCGATCATTTCTGCTCGCCCTTCACGGTGCTTTTTCTGCTGTTCGATTAACTGAGCCAACTCGGCGGACTGCGGGTCTATATTCAACCCAACAATGTGGATGTCTTTGTTTTGCCACACCGTGGATATTTCAATACCGTTAATGATTGTTATGGGTAGCTGGTTGTCTTGAACATACTGATGCGCAATCTCTAAACCATCTACCGTATCGTGATCGGTAATCGCCAGCACATCGATATCAAAACCGAGCGCTCTGTCTATCAATTCGTTAGCAGGTAATCGTCCGTCAGAGGCCGTGGTATGGCTGTGTAAATCAATTCTCATAAATGTGTTTTTTTAGTTGACTTTTTACCTCTGCACTAGTTAACTAGTACATAAATACGAAGTACCTGAATTAAGGCTCACTATGTTACAAGAAATTAACCAAAACCAGAAAGCGAATCTTGCAGCTGACTCTCTACGTGACAGTTCTGCAGACCTTGCTTGGTGGCGCACTTGGACAAGTTCTTGGTGGGCTAACGTGTACTTTTAATTTACCAAATTAATGTTACCAAGCCCGCTGCTAAAGCGGGCTTTTTGTTTTGTCGGATACTCAGCACTCAACTGGTCAAACATTCATCAAATAGAGCAAATTCCACATTGGGTGAATGTTTTCTTTGTGCGACTATGTACGGCAGGAAGTAAAAAAGATTACAAATGAAAAGGAGGTCTTGTGAACAAGGCCATTGAAATCAAAAAGCTGGGAAACCTTGAAGTTATCCAAGCATCTGCACCTTACACGCAGGATCCTACTCGTCTGTTTCATACTCTGTGTGAAAACAAAACCGACAGCCTGTTATTGGAGTCCGCAGAGATCGATTCAAAACAGGATCTGAAGAGCCTGCTGATCGTTGATTCCGCTGTTCGCATCGTTTGCAACGGTCATATTGTGACCATGCAAGCACTGACCAATAACGGTAAACACCTGCTTTCTCATTTGGCCCACAACATTCATAGCAATGTGGCTCATTCATTTGATGGTCAAACGCTGACACTAGAGTTTGAAGCGCCTTGCGATACACTCGATGAAGACTCTCGCTTACGAGAAGCGTCTTCTTTTGATGCGTTGCGTCTGGTCCAGCACAGTTTTGACCTTACTGAACATCAGCAACACGCGGTTTTCCTTGGTGGTCTGTTCGCATACGACATGGTGGCGAACTTTGAACCTTTAGGTAATGCAGAAGCATCAAACCAATGCCCAGACTACGTTTTTTACGTTGCAGAAACTCTGCTCGTCGTAGACCATCAGAGCGAGTCTTGTGATTTACAAGCCACATTGTTTGCGAATAGCGAAGAAAAAGCGACGCTGGAAGCACGCATTGAAAGCATTCAGTCACAATGCGCTAACCTGAAACATTTACCGCAAGCGACCAAATTAACTGACGTTTCTCCACAGCCAAGCGTTTCAGATGAAGATTTCTGCCAAATCGTTCGAGACCTAAAGCAATACGTAGTGCGAGGCGATATCTTTCAGGTTGTTCCGTCACGCCGCTTCACCCTGCCTTGTCCATCACCACTCGCTGCATACAAAGAATTAAAGCTAAGCAACCCAAGCCCTTACATGTTCTACATGCAAGATGAGCTATTCACTCTGTTTGGCGCATCACCTGAAAGCGCGCTTAAATACGAAACCCATACTAACCAAGTCGAGATTTACCCAATCGCAGGCACGCGTCGACGTGGCAAACGCCCAGACGGAGCTATCGATTTCGACCTAGATAGCCGTATTGAACTTGAACTGCGTACTGATATGAAAGAGAACGCCGAACACATGATGTTGGTGGATCTCGCGCGTAACGACGTTGCTCGTATTTCCCAAGCGGGTTCTCGCCACGTTGCAGATTTGCTTAAAGTCGACCGCTACAGCCATGTAATGCACCTAGTATCCCGAGTGGTTGGTCAGCTTCGTGACGACCTGGACGCTCTGCACGCCTATCAGGCTTGCATGAACATGGGAACGCTGACAGGCGCACCTAAAATTCGTGCGATGCAACTTATCAGGGATGTCGAAGGTGCACGCCGTGGTAGCTATGGCGGTGCCGTTGGCTACCTCACTGGCGAAGGTACATTAGACACCTGTATCGTTATCCGCTCAGCTTATGTCGAGAATGGCATCGCTCAAGTTCAAGCGGGCGCTGGCGTTGTGTTTGATTCAGAACCACAAGCCGAAGCAGATGAAACTCGTGGTAAGGCGCAAGCCGTTATCTCTGCAATTCAGTCAGCGCATAAGGAGTCGTAGAGATGGCTAACATTGTATTTATCGATAACTTTGACTCGTTTACCTATAACTTAGTGGATCAGTTTCGTTCACTCGGACACGACGTCAAAATCTACCGTAACCACATTGCCGCGGAAGCGATCGAAAGTGCGGTCAACGAACTAGACAATCCGGTTGTGTTGTTGTCCCCCGGCCCAGGTGCGCCATCTGAAGCGGGCTCAATGCCGGAAGTCATCCAACGCCTGAAAGGTAAAGTGCCGATGATCGGTATCTGTCTCGGTCATCAAGCCATTGTTGAAGCGTATGGTGGCACCGTTGCTGGCGCGGGTGAAATTGTCCATGGCAAAGTGTCAATGATGGAACACCAGAATCATCCGACTTACAGCGGCCTTCCTTCACCACTTGCCATTGCGCGTTACCATTCGTTAGTGGCTACTCAGGTACCTGAAACACTTACCGTAACCGCAGAGGTCGACGGACTCGTCATGTCTGTGGTTCATGAACAAGATAAAATTTGTGGCTTCCAATTCCACCCGGAATCCATCATGACTACTCATGGTGCAACGCTGTTAGCCAATGCGATTGAGTGGGCTTTACAAGAATCAAATCTAACGTCAGTGCAGCAATAAGGAGCAAATAAGAATGGAAACGATCATCAACAAACTCTATGAACAACAACCGCTAACTCAGGAAGAAAGCCAACAGCTTTTTGACATCATTATTCGCGGTGAACTTGATCCAATTCTTATGGCATCGGCGCTGACAGCACTGAAGATTAAAGGTGAAACACCGGATGAAATCGCTGGTGCAGCAAAAGCTCTGCTTGCCAATGCAAATCCATTCCCTCGCCCTGACTATGATTTCGCCGATATCGTGGGCACTGGTGGTGATGGCCACAATACCATCAACATTTCGACCACAGCTGCCTTTGTTGCTGCGGCATGTGGTTTGAAAGTAGCAAAACACGGTAACCGCAGTGTTTCAAGCAAATCTGGCTCTTCTGACTTGCTTGATTCATTTGGCATCAACCTCGCCATGAGCGCTGAAGATACTCGCACTGCGGTAGATAAACTCGGCGTTGCTTTCTTGTTTGCGCCGCAATACCACAGTGGTGTTCGCCATGCGATGCCTGTTCGTCAGACCATGAAAACCCGCACCATTTTTAACATCTTAGGCCCGCTGATTAACCCTGCTCGCCCAAATATTGAGCTTATGGGTGTTTACAGCGAAGAGCTGGTCCGTCCTATAGCTGAAACCATGCTTAAGATGGGCATGAAGCGCGCTGCAGTAGTGCACGGTAGCGGCCTAGATGAAGTTGCTATTCATGGCAACACCACTGTGGCGGAAATCAAAGATGGGCAAATTACTGAATACACTTTGACTCCAGAAGACTTTGGCCTAACAGCGCATCCACTTGAAGCAATTAAAGGCGGTGATCCTGAAGAGAACAAAGCCATTATTACCAATATCCTCACTGGTAAAGGCACCGATGCCCAGCTGGGTGCGGTAGCGGTTAACGTTGCGCTTCTCATGCGTTTATTTGGTCATGAAGATCTCAAGGCCAACACTCAGCAAGCTATTGAGGCTATGAACTCTGGTAAAGCGTTTGAGCTGGTTAATCAGCTAGCAGCTCACGCCTAAGTACCTTAAGGAAGGAACAAAAGATGACTCAGACGCAAGATAAACTTTCAGAGCACGTGTCCCTAAAAGAAGCGCAAATGGCAGAAGTATTGGCAAAAATCGTTCGTGATAAATACAGCTGGGTGGAAGAACGTAAAGCCTCTCAACCTTTGGAGCAGTTTAAAGAAGCGCTAACTCCGTCTGATCGTAGCTTCTATGACGCGGTAAGCGGTAAAAAAACTGCCTTCATCACAGAATGTAAGAAGGCGTCTCCGTCCAAGGGACTGATTCGTGACGACTTTGACCTCGATTACATTGCGTCCGTGTACAATAATCACGCTGATGCGATTTCAGTGCTCACCGATGAAAAGTACTTTCAAGGAAACTTCGATTTCCTGCCACAAGTGAGAAAGCAAACATCTCAACCGATTCTGTGTAAAGACTTTATGGTGGATACTTATCAGGTTTATCTAGCTCGCCATTACTCTGCTGATGCGATTCTGCTGATGCTATCTGTACTTGATGACGCCGAGTATAAAGCACTGGAAGAAGTGGCTCACTCACTCAACATGGGCATTCTGACCGAAGTCAGTAATGAGGAAGAGTTACACCGCGCAGTAAAACTTGGCGCTAAAGTTATTGGTATTAATAACCGCAATTTACGTGACCTAACAACAGATTTGAACCGCACCAAAGAGCTGGCGCCAACAATACGTGAGCTGGCACCAGAAGCGACCATCATTTCGGAGTCAGGCATCTACACACACCAGCAAGTTAGAGATCTTGCAGATTTTGCTGATGGTTTCCTAATCGGCAGCTCATTGATGGCAGAAGAAAACTTAGAGCTGGCAGTACGCAAAGTCACACTAGGTGAAAATAAAGTTTGTGGTCTGACACACCCAGATGATGCTGCGAAAGCTTACCAAGCAGGTGCAGTATTTGGCGGGCTGATTTTTGTCTCTAAGTCGAAGCGTTGCGTGGATTTAGAAACCGCTCGCCTAACCATGTCTGGTGCTCCTTTGAAATATGTGGGTGTATTCCAGAACCACGATGTCGACACCGTGATTAGTATTGCGCAAGAGCTTGGCCTCTGCGCTGTTCAGCTGCATGGAGATGAAGACCAGAACTTTGTCGCTGCGCTCCATGAGCAGCTAGGTGATCAAGTTGAAATCTGGAAAGCTTACGGTGTTACTGACAGCTCACCAGAATTGCTAGACACTCCAGTCAGCCGCCACTTACTCGATACCAAAGTTGGTTCTCAAACGGGTGGTACAGGCCTAGTCTTCGACTGGTCATTGATTGGTGATAGAGAAAAAGTGATGCTCGCGGGTGGCATTTCACCTTTCAACGCTCAGAAAGCGGCCCAACAAGGCTGTCTAGGTCTGGATTTAAACTCAGGCGTTGAAGTTTCACCCGGCAAGAAAGATGCAGAGAAGTTGCAACAGGCATTTGATGCGATTCGCAGCTACTAAATAGATTTATTAAAGATCAATTACTCATAATTAAAGAAATTTTTTGGTGTGCTAGACAGCAACGCCAAACTGAATTGAAGGAATAAAACCATGGCAAAACTTGATGCCTACTTCGGCGAATACGGTGGTCAGTATGTACCACAAATTCTCGTTCCTGCACTGGAACAGCTAGAACAAGCGTTTATCGATGCGCAAGAAGACCCAGAGTTTCGCAGCGAGTTTATGACCCTGCTGCAAGAGTACGCAGGTCGCCCAACGGCGCTAACACTGACTCGCAATCTGACCAAGGGTACAAAAACCAAACTGTACCTCAAGCGCGAAGATTTATTGCATGGCGGCGCACACAAAACTAACCAAGTGCTAGGTCAGGCACTGTTGGCTAAGCGTATGGGCAAAAACGAGATCATTGCAGAAACTGGCGCGGGTCAACACGGTGTCGCTACCGCATTGGCCTGTGCATTGCTCGGCCTAAAATGTCGCGTGTACATGGGTGCCAAAGACGTAGAACGTCAAAGCCCGAACGTGTTCCGTATGAAACTTATGGGCGCGGAAGTCATTCCTGTTCACTCCGGTTCAGCCACGCTTAAAGATGCATGTAATGAAGCACTGCGCGACTGGTCAGCAAGCTACGAAGAAGCTCACTATTTGCTGGGTACCGCTGCTGGTCCTCATCCATTCCCAACCATCGTGCGTGATTTCCAACGCATGATTGGCGAAGAAACAAAAAACCAGATTCTGGCTCGTGAAGGTCGCCTTCCTGATGCAGTAATCGCTTGTGTGGGTGGTGGCTCAAATGCAATCGGTATGTTTGCTGACTTTATTGAAGAGGAAACGGTTCGCCTGATCGGTGTTGAGCCTGCAGGTAAAGGTATAGATACCGACCAGCATGGCGCCCCTCTTAAGCACGGTAAAACCGGCATCTTCTTTGGTATGAAAGCGCCACTGATGCAAGACGTAAACGGGCAAGTTGAAGAGTCTTACTCTGTTTCTGCGGGCCTTGATTTCCCTTCAGTTGGACCTCAGCACGCTCACTTAAATGCAATTGGCCGTGCGGAATACGACAACGTAACCGATGATGAGGCTTTGGAAGCATTCCAAGAACTTGCCCGAAGTGAAGGTATTATTCCTGCACTAGAGTCATCTCACGCACTAGCTCATGCACTGCGTATGGCTCGTGAGAACCCAGACAAAGAACAACTTCTCGTCGTAAACCTATCAGGTCGTGGTGACAAAGACATCTTCACTGTTCACGCCATTCTAGAAGAAAAAGGAGTTATCTAATGAGCCGTTATGAGTCTATGTTTGAGCGCCTGAACGAGAAAAACCAAGGTGCATTTGTTCCTTTCGTAACCGTGTGCGATCCAAACCCGGAGCAGTCCCTCAAAATTATGGAGACACTGGTTGAAGCGGGTGCCGATGCACTTGAACTGGGTATTCCGTTTTCGGATCCACTTGCGGATGGCCCTACTATTCAAGGAGCGAACATTCGCGCACTGGATTCGGGAGCAACTCCAGATATCTGCTTTGAGTTGATTGGAAAAATCCGCGCCAAATACCCAGAACTCCCAATCGGCCTTCTGATGTACGCAAACCTTGTTTACGCGCGCGGTATCGATAGTTTTTACCAGCGTTGTGCGAATGCCGGTATCGATTCTGTGTTGATTGCTGACGTACCAACCAATGAAAGCCAAGAGTTTGTTGAGGCGGCGAAGAAGCACGGTATTGAACCTATCTTCATTGCGCCACCAACGGCGTCAGAAGAGACACTAAAATCAGTTGCTGAACTAGGTGGCGGCTATACCTACCTACTCTCGCGTGCTGGTGTAACCGGTGCAGAAACAAAGGCCAACATGCCAGTAAGTGATCTTTTAGATAAACTCAATAAATACGATGCTCCACCATCACTGTTGGGCTTTGGCATCTCTCAACCAAAACAGGTTAAGCAAGCCATTGAGTCTGGTGCTGCTGGTGCGATTTCAGGCTCTGCTATCGTCAAAATCATCGAATCACACGTTGAGTCTCCGCAAGAAATGTTAAATCAGCTGGCTAGTTTTGTTTCACCGATGAAGGCAGCAACACAAAAGTAAAGTGCTAGCCATCTAAACCTCTATGAGATCGGTTTCTTAAATCATTAGAGAAACCGATCTTTTTTTTAACATATCAGTGTAACTCCTCCACCCTACCTCCTAATCACACAATGTATTACAAAGCCAAAATCTATCCTACAAACCAATGGCAAACGTTTGCTATTGATTAAAAAATTATCACTCATCAATGAAAGTGCTTTTAATTGGCTCGATTGACTTTGCACCTTATTGCTAAATGTAAAAATAACGTGTAAAAAGCGAGGCGAATTATTATCTAATTAAAATATTTAACTTAGATGGTAATTCTGGGAATTTAAATTTTGTTAGCACAGAGGTTATGGAAGTGTTAAAAGAAAAGAATTTGCTAAGCAACATTGGCGTTCAGGTTGTCATCGCTATGATTGTAGGTACTGCCGTGGGTGCCTTCATGGGAGACAGCGCTACCATCTTCGCTCCATTAGGTGCGATTTTTATCAATTTAATAAAAATGCTGGTTATCCCATTGGTCGCCGTAGCCTTGATCTCAGGTGCTGCAGGTCTAGGTAACAGCCAATCGGCTGGTAAAGTGGGCATAGTCACCTTAGGTTACTTTGGCTTAACGTCAGCACTTGCCGTCGCCCTAGCACTATTTATGGGTGAAGTATTCAAACCGGGCATGGGTATCGATGTTTCAGGCATCGAAGGCATGTTCTCTTCTGAATACGCTTCTAAAGGTGAACTACCTTCTTTCTGGGCAACCATCACAGGTATGATCCCAACAAACGTTTTCCAGTCACTGAATGAAGCAAACATACTGCAAATCCTAGTATTCTGTATGTTCTTTGGCATTGCGATTTCTAAGCAAGCTAAAGAGCGTCGTGACCCAATCATTAACGGCATAAATTGCATTGTTGATGCAATGGTTTGGATGATCAACAAGGTTATGATCATTGCTCCGCTAGGTGTATTTGGCCTGATGGCAGAAGCAGTAGGGACATTCGGTTTTGGCGCCTTAATGGTGGTATTTAAACTGTTTGTTGTCTACATCGCTGCAATTCTTATCTTTGGTTTCGTTGCCTACCCTCTTATGGTTCACATCTTCACTAAGACCTCTGCGAAGAAATTCCTGACAGCGATGAAGAAGCCTCAAGCCGTGGCTTTATCTACCGCTTCATCAATGGCGACTCTGCCAGTCACGATGGATACCTGTGAGCATGAGCTAGGTGTAAGAAACTCGACAGCGTCTTTCGTTCTCCCGCTAGGCGCAACGATCAACATGTCAGGTAACGCCATTTACTACGGTTTGGTCGCGATCTTCTTCGCACAACTGTTCAACATCGATCTTGGTATGGGCGCATACATTGCCATCATTATTACCTCGACACTTGGTGCCGTTGGCCAAGCAGGTGTACCTGGTCCTTCGTTCCTAGTGGTTGCTGTTCTTCTGGCAGCGGGTATCCCTATCGAAGGCCTGCCACTCTTGTTCGCTCTTGACCGTATCTTCGATATGATCCGTACTGCATTGAACATCACAGGCGACGCCGCTTGTGCTGTGATTGTTGATTCACTGATTGAAGAAGAAGCGAAAGAAGCTGAACTACATAAGCAGCAAGCTTAAGCGCTGATTTCAGGTAATAAAAAGCCCGGCTAGTAACATAGCCGGGCTTTTTCGTGATGTGTCTATTACAAGAAGTGGAATGTCGCGTTTAGCGAGAAGTTTTTCACATCGTCTTCTTTCATGTTGAATACGCTGTAGCTCGCGCCTAGAGAAATAGGGCCCATGACGAAGTATTCCGCACCAACACCATACATTACGTCGATCTCATCTTCTTTAAAACCACCATCGGCTTTAATATCATATGAGTGTAGACCGCCTTTCGCGTAAATATGCAGTGGACCAAAATCGAGACTTGGTTTAGCTGCAAAGTAAACTGAAGAACCAGTCAGGTTAGTTTTGATACCAGAGTAATCAACACGGTCGTAATCACCTAAGTTTTGATAGCCCGCTTCCAGACCGATGAGTGGCAAAATACCAGTACCGACATGAACGTTGTATGACGTTGCTGACTCACCACCTAAGTCTGCTTGACCTACACTTGCACTGCCGTAGATCCATGAGTCTGCTGATGCTGTTGCTGATGCACCCAATAATGCTAGTGCGAGTAGTGTCTTTTTCATATTAACCTTCTTTATTTTCCCTTAGCAGAAGCTGCCGCGGCAATCCTCTGCCAATCTCAGTCAAAATTTTGTTATGTTTAAATTTTTATGCAATTTATATACCTAACAATCGTCAATCGCGTTCTTCACGCGTTTGTCCGATACCGGATATGGCGTACCTAACTGCTGAGCAAAATAGCTGACGCGCAGTTCCTCAAGCATCCAACGTACTTCTTTGACGTTGTCTGGTACCGCCATTCCTTTAGGAATTTTGTTGAGCAATTCTTTATAGTCGTTGGCCACTGATTCAATCTTCAGCATATGCAGACGGTCCTTGTTAGGATCGATCGGCAATTTTTCCATACGACGCTCAATCGCTTTCATGTAACGCAATATATCTGGAAGACGTTTCCAGCCACACTCCGTTGCAAATCCTTTGAAGATCAATCCTTCAATCTGAGCTTTGATATCTGACAAAGCAAAAGCCATTGTGAAGTCTATCTTACCCTTTAGCTTCTTATTAATACTGAACGCGGTCGTCAAAATTGTCTCAACTTGTTTCGCAATCTCAACAACGGTGTCGCCGAGTTCCGCTCGAACGTGTTCTTTCAACTGTTCGAACTGCTCAGGCTGCCACACTAGGCCGCCCTTCTCTTCAATCAACTTGTCGACACCACAAGCGATACAGTCATCAATCAGATCGAGTACTTTTCCATAAGGGTTAAAGTAAAGACCCAACTTAGACTTGTTCGGCAAATTGCTATGCAGATATTTAATCGGAGATGGTACGTTAAGCAAAATCAGACGACGCTGACCCGCTCTCATCGCTGAAACCTGTTCTTGCTCTGTCTCGTAGAGCTTTATTTCAACACTGTCTTTGCTATCTACAATCGCTGGATACGCTTTAACATCGTAACCACCACGTTTCTGTTGATACACTTTCGGCAGCTCACCAAAGCTCCAAGTATGAAGGCCTTGCTGCTCGATATCGTCATCTGCAACTTTCGACAGGGTTTCCTGAACCTTGTCTTTCAGGCTTTCTTTTAGCTCATGAAGATCGCGATTTTCTTTCAGCTTCCGGTTTCTATGGTCCACGGCACGAAATGTTACCTTAAGGTGATCCTGAACCTGATCCATGTTCCAATCGTCACGCAACACTTCCACACCCGTCATACGACGCAGCTCTTTTTCCAGAGCGTCAAGTAAAGGGGCTTCCATTGGCGTGGCACGAGCTAAAAATGCATCAGCGTAGTTCGGTGCAGGTACGAAGTTCTTACGAATCGTCTTAGGCAGCGATTTTATCAGGCTAACGACCAGCTCATGACGCAATCCCGGAATTTGCCAATCAAACCCAGCTTGTTCAACCTGATTCAATATAGGCAGAGGTAAGTGAACAGTCACACCGTCATTGTCTTCACCCGGTTCAAACTGGTAACTCAGTTTCAGTTTGAGGCCATTTTGGTGCCAGAAGTTAGGGTAATCCAGATCGGTAACGTGGCTCGCGTCACCCTTAAACAGCATCTCTTTTTCAAAATTCAGTAGTTCGCTGTTCTCTTTAGACGCTTTCTTCCACCACGTATCAAAATGGCGGCCCGAGACTACTTCCGTCCCAACTCGTTGATCATAAAAATCTGCCAACTCATCGTCATCGACCAAAATGTCACGACGACGGGACTTGTGCTCCAGCTCTTCCACTTCTTGTAGCAGCTTATGATTCTGTTTGAAGAACGCGTGCTTGGTATCCCATTCACCTTCAACAAGGGCGCTGCGGATAAAGATTTCTCGACTAACCGTCGCGTCAATACTGCCGTAATTCACCAGACGCTTAGGCACAATCGGGATGCCATATAGCATCACTTTTTCGTGTGCCATGACGGCTGCACGCTTTTTCGACCAGTGCGGTTCACTGTAACTGCGCTTAATGAGGTGCTTCGCCAGCGGTTCAATCCATTCAGGTTGGATCTTGGCAATAATGCGCCCCCATAGCTTCGAGGTTTCCACCAGCTCGGCTGACACAATCCATTTCGGCTGTTTCTTAAACAAGCCTGATGCAGGGAAAATATGAAATCTCGCGTTACGCGCACCTTGGTACTCATTTTTCTCTTGGTCTTTCATACCAACATGAGAGAGCAACCCGACCAAAATCGCGCTATGAGTACCTTGATAACTAGCAGGTTCATCATTGAGCTTGAAATCCATTTCACGCATAGACTGGTGAATCTGGAAATAGACATCCTGCCACTCACGCACTCGCAAGTAGTTTAGGTAATCTTGCTTACATTGTTTGCGGAACTGATTCCCCGTCAATGCCTTTTGCTGCTTCTGAACGTAATCCCATAAATTAACAAACGTCAGGAAATCCGATTCTTCATGGAAGAAGCGCTTGTGTTTATCATCCGACGATTGCTGTTTATCGCTCGGTCTTTCTCTAGGATCCTGAATCGACAGCGCTGAAGCAATAACCATCACTTCTTTCAATGCGCCATATTTTGGCGCTTCAAGAACCATACGAGCCAAACGAGGGTCAATCGGCAGACGGGCCAACTGGCGACCAATCGAGGTCAGACGCTTTTTAGGATCTTTCGCATTTTCATTAATGGCACCCAGCTCTTCCAGTAGTCGCACACCATCTTGAATATTGCGCTTATCAGGTGCTTCAACGAACGGGAACGCTTGAATATCACCTAATCCTAATGCCGTCATCTGGAGAATAACCGACGCTAAGTTGGTACGAAGAATTTCTGGATCCGTAAACTCTGGACGAGATTCAAAATCATCTTCCGAATACAAACGAATACAGATACCTTCCTCAACACGACCACAACGACCTTTACGCTGGTTCGCACTCGCTTGAGAAACTGGTTCAATCGGCAGACGTTGTACCTTGGTACGATAGCTGTAGCGACTGATACGCGCCGTACCCGGGTCGATGACATACTTGATGCCCGGTACTGTCAGAGAGGTTTCAGCAACGTTGGTCGCCAATACGATTCGACGTCCTGCATGAGGTTGGAAAATTTTGTTCTGTTCACCCGCTGAGAGACGTGCATACAAAGGTACAATTTCAGTGCTTTTTAGATTGCGTTTTGCTAGCGCGTCAGCAGTATCGCGAATTTCTCGTTCACCGTTCATGAAGATCAGGATGTCGCCCAATCCTTCATCACACAGCTCATCAACTGCGTCAAAAATACCTTCTAACTGATCGCGATCGACGTCATCGTCACCACGTAGCGGACGGTAACGTGTTTCTACCGGATAAGTACGGCCAGACACTTCGATGATAGGCGCGTCGCTAAAGTGTTTCGAGAATCGCTCAGGGTCAATGGTCGCTGAGGTGATGATCACTTTCAGATCGGGGCGACGCGGCAAAAGCTCTTTGAGATAGCCGAGAATAAAATCGATGTTGAGACTGCGCTCGTGCGCCTCATCGATAATGATGGTGTCGTACTGATTTAAGAAGCGATCGTGCTGAATTTCAGCCAGCAAGATACCGTCAGTCATCAGTTTGATTTGGGTATTGTCTGAGATCTGATCGTTAAATCGAACCTTATAACCTACAAACTCACCCAGCTTGGTTTCCATTTCTTCAGCGATACGATTCGCCACCGAACGAGCTGCAAGACGTCTTGGCTGAGTATGACCAATCAAGCCATACTGACCACGTCCAAGTTCAGCACAAATCTTTGGCAACTGAGTGGTTTTACCAGAGCCTGTTTCACCGGCAACGATAACCACTTGGTTGTTTTCTATCGCCTCTGCAATCTCATCTCTTTTCTGACTAACAGGCAGTATTTCTGGATATTCAATGGTTGGCTTATAACTGGCTCTTTGCTCTACATCCATCATGGATTTGGCGATATCCAATGCAATTTCGTCAAACACAGCATGACGAGACGCTTCTTTCTTTATTTTACTCGCGCCTGAAATGCGCTTGCTCAGACGAAATCTGTCTTTGAGCATGCACTGATTCAATGCCTTGCGAAGAGAGGCGGCGTTATTAGCCTGCCCTTTGTCTTCAGAGGCGGGATTTTTTTCTGGCTGTGACGAAGTCAAAGCGTTACCTATTCTTTTCACTACATAAAACTGTCGCGGATTGTATCACAGTCGCTATGGCAAATGTCTCAATGCGCAAAGCAAATTTTCCGTCAATGCCAAGCTTGATTTTGCTGTAATCAAAGCCCAAAACTGCCAACAGATTTAGTTATCAACCCCAAGTTTGGTGCTAATGCGCTGTATTTTATGAAATTTATATAATCAGAAAATAATAAGTTTAGCGTGATTTATAACAAGCTTATCGCCTTGTTATGTCTAATACCCTGCCTTGTTCCATTCTATGCCTCGTCCAAATGAGGTCACGAACGTTCATCTCGTGACCTTACTTATAACGTCTGTCTGACTACGAAAAAGGCATTTTATGTTCAACGACGAAACACAAGATGTACTCGACTGTATTGTGGCATTGCAGCCAAGGGGGCGCAGAAGAAAGCGCAATACAATCAGCGTTGATAAACGCAAGCAGCTGGAAGAACTGAAGTTCCAGCTAAACATGGATCGTCTGGAAAGGAATGAGCTTCCTTACAGCTTCAGCTAATTACACCAATAAACCTTTATTTAGATACATTTAAGAGAAAGTTAATCATGAAATTGAAAACCGTCATCCTCCCTATCGCAGCGCTTCTTTTCGCCGGTCAAGTTATGGCAAACCCTTACATCGGTGCGAGCTTTTTGTACTCAGATTACCAAGTTAAAAACGACGATCTGGATCTAAGCGACACAAACAGTGGTTACAACCTTTACGCAGGCTACGCGATTAACTCACTACTTTCTGTGGAAGCGGGTTACGCTGACTTTGTTGATACCAACAAAGACTTAGAGCACATCTACTCAAATGCTTGGCTAGCAAGCGCTAAATTAACTCTACCTATCACTATTTTCGATATTTACGGCCGTTTAGGTGTGGGTCACTTCCAAAACAACATCAAAGACAGCGATGACATCTACTACGGTGTCGGTGCCGGTGTAAAATTAGGCCCTGCACGTATTGCTCTTGAATACACACAATACGAAGCAAAAGTGGTTGAAAACAGCTATGCACTGAGCGCTGAATTCCACTTCTAAAACGCAAAAAGCCGTTAGCGAATCATCACTAACGGCTTTACCTATCTTTCGGTTAAAAATCGAACTGAACATAAATTGTGTTGTAGTTACTGCCACCTTTAATCCGGCCATACTGAGAAGCTTGCTCAAATATCGCACTGCGGTGATGGAGCGAATACCCTACCCACATATTGTCCAAGTCTCGATTATTGATCAGATCACCCACATTTATGTCGAATGAGAAATCTAAATAGTTCAATAGATTACTCGCGTTATACCCCTTGGAGTCCATTTCAGTCTGTTCAATGTAGGTAATGCTATCAATGAACGACATGCCTTCGGCGACGCCAAATCGCCACTGAGTGGGCCAGTTAAAGGTATAGTAAGCCTTAATCGCCGCAACATACTCAGTACTGGCAGATTGCACATCTGAGGACCAGTGATGAACAATACCCGGCGTAAAATAGATGTCCAACGGCACGCCAAACAGTTCATCTGTCAGTGGGTGTCCATAGAAGAAAGAGGTCATCTGGTTGTTGTAAGGATCTTTCTCTGTATTGAGCTTCATGATATCGCCGATGTTAGACGGCGTTGCCCAACCGTGCGCAATTCGGAAATAGCGTTTGTTCTTGAGCTCAGACTTTGGCGCTTTTGACTTGTCGTTGAAGAAACCAAAACCAATGTAAAACTCCCCCTGATAACGGTCTTCAACCGTACTGGAGTGATACGCATTGTTATCCAAGCGAGTTACGCTGGTGGAACCGAGCAAATAAAGATTGGAATAAACATGATAACGAGCATCGATTCCCACATTCAGATCCACGCCACCACCGACATTTTCTTTAGTGACATCTGAGAAGGTGTAATACTGGCTATTAAAGTCGGCATCTTTATACCGCAGGCGCGCATGTGGCTTTAGTTCCCAGTCCCCATATTCAAACTCGCCTGAGATACTCAAGTTGCTGTGAAAACGAAACTCATCATCCGTCATCAATTCAGCATCAAGATACCAATCTTCATCGAGGAAATAGCGTAGCTGGCCACCAAAGTCGACGGCATCTCCCCCGTTCGAGTTTTGCTCTGATGAAGGAATATCAACAAACCGAAGCCGCATCAATGCACTTAACTGAAAAGCTTCATCCTCTGGCTTATAAAGATAAGCTCCGCCCTGCAAGCCTTCGACAAACACATGCTCGTTCTCGAAATACATCATCGGTACAAACGTACCAACCGTCTGGTCATTGTTACCCGTGTAAAAAGGGATAGACGCCATACGATAGACAGCCGCAATACCCCAATCCTGTTCACTGATGCTGGTTTCTTCTTCGGCTGCTGCAGAAAAACTGATGGCACTCGCGGCCAACATCGTCAGTGCCAACTGTCTATTTATATTAATCATTTTTTGTCCAAAACTGACTGAACGACTCAAATTCTCATCAATCGATAAAGTTAATACTTATCTTTAAGCTCAATTCACCGTTAATATAAGAGTATATGTTCGCCTAAATCCAATAATTGTGAAAGCATCAGATTTAAAGAAACTACTCGACTCCCTTCCTGAAGGACAAAACCCTAACATAGTCACGGGTGAAGAATGGCTGCCCGAACGCTTGGTCAATACCTACCTAGACGATGAGATGCTGTTCTTAGAATTTGATAACGCGCCAGAAGAAGCTCAAGGTGAAGAGGAAGGACGTGGCTTTGTCGAACATGAAGTTGACATGATTCGTAAACGATTTGAACAAATTCTTGACGAAAGCTCCGATACAAAAACCAAAGCAGATGCTATGCTGGCCCTCTTTCTTATGGGTCATGAGATGTCGAGCTCCGAGATCATCGAAATCATGGAAGACCCTGAAGTACCTAAGGATCCAACAGAGAACCAATGAAACCGACGCCTGAATTACCCTTCCTATTAGCCGGCCCGATATTAAGAAAATCCACCGCAGAAGAGCTTGTCTTCTGGCTGGTCACCAGTCGCCCTCTTGAAGGCCAATTTGTCCTTCATCATGAACCGGATCATGGGGTGGTATTTCAAGAAAACCTCAGTCATTGCCATCAAATTCAGGTCGGTACTCGCTGTTTTGTCACCTTGGCGCATTTCAAACATCATTTTCCAACCGACGTAGCGCTCAGTTACGAATTTGAGACTCAGCTAGGCCCGCTTAGTGAACTAAATCCGCATTTGCTGTACAAGGATGAAGAAAAACTCACATTTAAGATTTCAACCAAAGCAGATTATGTCCTGCACGGTTCTTGTCGCAATCCACACCACCCAAGCAAAGATGCGTTAGTTAGCATCGACACTAAACTTGCCACTCAATCACTGGACGAGCGACCAGACATGTTGGTCATGAGTGGCGACCAGATCTATGCCGATCATGTTGCGGGGCCGATGTTGGATGTCATCTTGCAAACCATTGACATGCTCGGCTTACCTTCTGAATCGTTCAGTGACGCGCCGATTGATTCCGCAGAAGCTTTGTACGCACACCCAGACTGTTTTTTCGGGCGGGATAAAATACTGCCCCATTATGTGGGTGATGGCTCCTTACTAACCAAGTTTTTTCCTAAACGACATGTGCCTATCTTCAGTTCTCGAGAGAATGAAAACCACCTCATCACCTTTGCTGAGTTTTTCGCCATGTATATTCTGGTGTGGTCACCGACACTTTGGCCGTGCCTCAATCTGACACGCTTGCTCGATAAAGCATTCGCTCACAATGGCAAAACACTGTCGCCCAAATGGCAGCAGCAATGGCGTGAAGAAAAGCACATACTGGAAGATTTCATTCAGGGCTTACCTCAGGTCCATAGGCTGTTTGCTCACGTGCCGACTTATATGATTTTTGATGATCATGATGTCACAGATGACTGGAACCTGACGGTGGGATGGGAAAAAGCGGCGTACAGCAACCCGTTCTCTAACCGAATTATTGGGAATGGGTTAATCGCTTACTGGTTATGCCAAGGCTGGGGGAATGAGCCAGATAACTTCAATGATGAGTTTTTGTCTGTCGCTCTCAAGTATTTAAAAAGCCCCTCAGAACAACACCAAGATGACTTCATTCGTTATCTTTACAGTTTCGAAAGGTGGCACTTTACTATCCACACCTCCCCTAAGGTCATAGTGTTGGATACTCGAACTCGAAGATGGCGCTCCGAATCTCGAATGAACAAACCATCTGGCCTGATGGACTGGGAAGCTCTGATTGAGTTTCAACAAGAGCTGATGCATCAGGACAAGGTGATCGTTGTTTCTGCCGCGCCTATGTTCGGCGTGAAATTCATTGAAGCACTACAAAAAGGCATGACGACCCTCGGTCAGCCACTGGTAATAGACGCAGAGAACTGGATGGCCCATCCAGGGAGCGCTAATACACTACTGAGTATTTTCACCCACACCAAAACACCAACCAACTTTGTTATCTTGTCCGGCGACGTGCACTACTCTTTCGCTTACGACATTAAGCTACGCTTTCGACGCTCCAGTCCTAATATTTACCAAATCACTTCCAGTGGATTTAAAAACCAGTTTCCAGAACCGCTATTGGCGGTGTGTGATCATATGGACAGGCTACTCTACTCACCTCGTTCGCTACTGAACTTTCTGACCAAGCGAAAGAGATTAAAAATCAAAAAGCGCGACCCTAATACCGAGGGCGTTCGTCGTTTGGTCAACACCAGCGCCATTGGCGAGCTGAAACTTGACGACCACGGCAAGCCTCTACGCATTTCGATATTGACGGGTGACGGCAAGGAAATTGATTTCCCACCGATAAAAGAAAAGTAATCTTTTTGTAAAGACACTTGTGCTCGCCTCATATAATCACTATCTATAGAAATAGGAACAAATTTTGAGGCGCATCACATGTTGAATTCAATCACGACCCTATTTAAACAACTCATCGATGGTCAGGATCTGGGAAACCACGCAGGTACCGATCCAAATCTCGCTATCGCTTGTTTGCTTTGTGAAGTCGCGGGGGCGGATCATCAAATCAATCAGACAGAGACCGAAGCCAAACTTCAACTGCTGACAAGATTGCTGGATCTAAGCAACGAAGAAGCCATAGCTCTACTCGACCGTGCAGAAGTAAAAAGTAAAGAATCTGCATCACTTTATGAGTTTACATCTCAGTTGAGAGAACTCAGTCAGGAAACCCGCTTCGACTTGATCAAAGCAATGTGGGAAGTTGCCCATGCCGACGGCGAGATTGACCCACTGGAAGATGCCGTCATTCGCAAAACCGCAGAACTATTGTATGTTGATCATAGTGAATTTATTCGCGCCAAATTACAGATAGTTGAAGGTCAAGACGGGCAATAATCATTCGCCATTAATTGAGCCATTGTATCGGTTAGCACGCCTCAAAAGGGAATCTGCGATCTTTAAGCAAAAAGTTTACTTTTTATGTATTCAGTTGCCTAACTTACTGTTACCGTACGGAAAATACTAACAATACATGGTGAAAGTAAATGAACAAAGCCTCTCTCAAAGTAGCGATCGTAGGGGCTGGACTTAACGGTCTGGCGCTAGCGTTATCGCTTCGCTCGTTCGGCATCGAAGCAACGATCTATGAAAAGTCAGATAAACCTCGAATCGACGGCACAGGTATCATTATGTGGCCTGAGGGAATGCAGGTCCTCGCGGCGTTAACGGATGCGGCCAAGATCAAAACACTAGGCAACACCGTCGATATTATCACCACAGCGGCCTTTAACTCCGATATCCTGAACCAGCTTTCAATGCGTCAGGCAGGAAGCAAAGTGAACGCCGATGTCGGCCTGTTCCATCGCCGCGATCTCTACCAATTGCTGCTTGATACCTACGGTGAAGAAAACATTCGCACTGGCCAACATTGTACGGTCGAAAACGATACCATTATGATCAATGGTGAGCCGTTGATTGCAGATGTAATTGTGGGTGTAGATGGTGTCTTCTCTCAGGTGAGAAAGTTTGTTGCGCCAGAAGTTAACCTACGTCAACCAGGTGTTTACTGCTGCCGAGGCATGGTTGATTACCATAACCCTGCAATTAGCGACGACGAGTGTTATGTGTTTGCGGGTATGCAGTCACGCATCGTGACCTACACCTATGATCGTGAAACGCATGGCAAGTACTGGTTCGCCGCTTGTAAAGTTGAGCCGGGCGAAACACTCGACAAAGCCAAGATTCTCGATAAATTCAGCCACTACTCTCCATACCTACTGGAAATGATCGAGCAGACCCCAGAAGAGCAAATCCTGCCCTCTCCTTTGGTCGACGTTGCCCCCTTTGAGCAATGGTCTCGTGATAATACGGTACTGCTGGGTGATGCCTGCTGCGCGGTACTGCCAACCATGGGAATTGGTTTTAGCCTTGGGATTGAGAATGCGTTTATCCTCGCGCAAAGCTTGGCTTCCAACTTCTACGATATTCCTGCGGCATTCGAACGTTATCAACTGCGGGCACAGCAGCGCTCTCACGAATTGCAAAACATCACACATCGTCTGAGTGAGTTAACGTATACCGAGGCGTTCAACCCCGTAGAAGTGGCGGAACTCTATCAGCAGTTCACTATCGTCAATAGCCGCTCTCCGTTCTAATTCAGGCTATGAAAAGAAAAGGCTACGCTTTGTGATAAAGCGTAGCCTTTGATTTAATGAGCCAAATCCGAATCGAATAAGCCTTACTACTTACTCTCTCGGAACATTACAGTTCCAGCTTAAAACCGAGCTTAGTCACAGACACTCCTGCTAACCCCAGTCTCACTGCGTCCAGTTGCTCCGCAATGGTCTTTGCATCCTGTTCGCTTTTTGCCAGTACCGCAATTGAGTAAAGAGGCCGGACGAACTCGCTACCCGCCACCCCTTCGTTCTTCAAGTATGCCGACGTCACCTTACCTTGGTTAGTCCAATCGACCACTTTCTGCAAATCTGACGCCAACACTTTATCGACGAGCAACACGTCAGACGGTTCTTTCCATTCCAACTCTACTGAGTAATTTTCGAAAGCAGGGACACTGTCGAGCCATTTACTGCCCAGATCGCGAATCTCTTCTATCTCAACTAACTCTTGTCGGTAGAAAGGGCAAATTGCCAACGCGATCACGAACCTGTTGCTCACTATCAGCCTCCATCACAAAACGAATGATCGGAAAGTCTTGCCCTCCAACCTGACTGGAAGACACGAACATATCTTTGATGTATCCGGCATCAATCAAATTCGCAAACGCTTTTTTTTGTGAAGGCATATTATCGAAAATTGCCTGTGAGTCTTCGGTTTTCCAAGCAATTGAGACTCCATAGGAAGCGGCATTAACCTGTATTGGCACGCTCACTAATGCTGCCATCAGAAAGGCTCTAAAATTGAATTCCATTTTTTTCCTCATTGAATTGTTGTTCTGGTCAGCGAACAGTCGAGATACTAACAAGGAGTCATAGCGAGGTAAGGAAGGCGCGACATTTTTAATATGAATTAAAAATTAATTTATAATGATCAAAGAGATATTGCGGTTTTTAGCTCTCTTTATATTACTTTTTAGGCTTCTAAAATCCAAAAAAGGGAGCCTAGGCTCCCTTTACATCTCTCTTTTATCACAGCATCGTCAATGCTAATTTGGCGAGGTTGTACGCGTCAACGTACCCAGAATGCTGCCGCCCTTCCCACTCAATATTTTGCGCTTCCTGAGCGGCTTTGTGACCAATGCGTTTATCTTTGAGGCGGTGTTGAACGCGATACAAAGTGGCTAAGTTGATGAATTCTTTAAACGGCATCTCAATGCCTTTGTCTTGGCATTCTTGCGCCAAAATACGATCATCACGACCCCACGACGCATAAATCTTATTCGCGCCACCAAAGTTCTTGATCATCGACTTCAATACTTCTTCAAGCGGGCGGCCCTGCTTTTCAATTTTGCGTGGCGTAATGCCGGTGAGCTGCGAACAAAACAGAGAGACTTCATCCTGTTCGGGTTTGACATAGTACTGAGCACGCTTAACGATCTCGCCTTTCACAAGATCGATTTCTGCCAGCCCGACTTCGATGATTTCACCCGTAGTACCGACACCGTTTTCATTCCAACAGCACATTTCCAGATCGAAACAAACTATACGGTTATGGTTCATTGCTCGCCTATGTTTAGTATTCTGATAAAGCGCCGAATTCTACCTCAGTTGAGGTCAAAACTCGAATGCCACCGAATTGATTGAGCAGATCTTCTGCAATCTTCTGTCGAACTGCCCAGTCATTTTGGTCAACTTACCTATAGTGTGACTAAAAATGACTAAAAACAAATCAATCAGGCCTGTTACCGCCTCTTTTCTGAAGGCCTGTAGACTTGAATGTGATAATATTTGCCCCAATTTAACCCAATAATTACGACAATAGCAGTCAAAGTGTGACTCCTATTTCTTCCATCAATTAAGAGAAATGTCATGACGTTCGATTTACAAATGATCCCTCAAACGTTCGATATGCTGCACGCTGGCCTGACGGCTTCAAGCGTCCTTTTACTTCTGATTGCGGTTTCGCGCAAATCTAAAGTCGTCGAGAAAGTGGTTGAAAAACCAGTTGAGAAAATCGTCGAAGTTGAAAAGCCTGTCGAAAAGATCGTTGAAGTAGAAAAAGTGGTCGAAGTTGAAAAAGTGATTGAGAAAGTCGTGGAAGTGGAATCAAAACTTGCAACAGCTTCTACTTACTCTGCCATGCAACTACTATCTATCATGCAGCAGGAAGCTCGCCTGATTGACTTCCTGAAAGAAGACCTGACATCGTTCTCAGACGAAGATGTCGGCGCTGCGGCGCGTGTTATTCACACTGGCGGCCAGAAAGTACTGAACGACTACGTCACGCTTGAACACATCCGTAATGAAGATGAAGAAACGCACGTTACTATTGAAGAAGGCTTTAACCCACAAGAGGTTCGCTTAACGGGTAACGTGACTGGCAGTGCACCATTCAGCGGCACTCTGGTTCATAAAGGCTGGAAAGCACGCGAAATGAACCTTCCAAAACTGGCTGAAAACTACGATGCTTCTGTCATTGCTCCTGCTGAGGTTGAGCTGTAATGGAAAACCTGAACACCATGCAGGCTGAAACGCCAAAGTTTAGCGTGGGTATCGACTTAGGTACCACTCACTGCGTACTGTCTTATGTGGATACATCGAGCGAAGACGCGCGTGTTGAAGTCATGTCGATTTCTCAGCTGACCGCACCGGGCACTGTAGAAACTCGCAATCAACTAGGCTCGTTCCTTTATCAACCACACGAGCACGAGATGAACCCTTCAGCTCGTGTATTGCCTTGGTCCTCTGAGCCTAAAGCTCTAGTTGGTGCAATCGCTCGTAACCTTGGTTCAAAAACGCCGATTCGCCTTGTAGCAAGTGCAAAATCTTGGCTTTGTCACGCTGGTGTCAACCGACGTGATGCGTTCCTTCCTGCTGGCAGTCTAGAAGAAGTAGAGAAAGTATCTCCACTTCGTGCAACGGAGCTGTACCTTGAGCATCTCAAAGATGCGTGGAACCATACTCATCCTGGCGACCCGCTTTCTGAGCAAGACGTGACGATTACCGTGCCTGCATCTTTTGATCCGGCGGCTCGTGATTTAACGGCTGAAGCAGCACGCAATGTTGGCTTAACTCACCTGACACTGCTGGAAGAACCTCAGGCGGCTCTATATAACTGGATCGACAACAGCAATGACAAATGGCGTGATGAAGTCGAAGTTGGCGACATCGTGCTGGTTGTCGATATCGGTGGTGGTACCACTGACCTTTCTCTGGTTGAAGTCACCGAAGACGAAGGCAACTTGACGCTAAACCGTATCGCGGTAGGTGAACACATTCTACTCGGCGGTGACAACATGGACCTTGCCCTTGCGTACCGCTTGAAGATGAAGCTAGCGCAAGATGGTAAAGAGCTACAACCATGGCAAGTTCAAGCGATGACGCACGCCTGTCGTGACGCTAAAGAAGCACTATTGAACGACAGCGAACTTCAGTCAGTGCCAATCGTAGTACCAAGTCGCGGCTCTAAACTGCTTGGCGCAACCTTGAAGACGGAACTGACGCAAGAAGAAGTTCAGCAAACACTGGTGGACGGTTTCTTCCCGAAAGTTGCCGTTACTGAGCATCCAGTGCAGCGTAATCGCGGCGCCCTGACTCAAATGGGTCTTCCGTATGCGCAAGATGCAGGGATTACACGACACATCGCGGCTTTCCTTTCAAAGCAGGCTAATGCTCAAGGTGGAGAAAGCGCCTCAACCGAGTTCAATCCATTTGCTGGAATGCCAGGTATGGGCGGCGCTGAAGCATCTTCAGCTGACTTTATCAAGCCAACAGCCATTTTGTTCAATGGTGGCGTTTTAAAATCAGACCTGCTGGCGAATCGCCTTGAAGAAACCATCAATGAGTGGTTGATCGACGCTGATGCTGAGATGGCTCAACGTTTAACTGGCGTGGATTTGGATCTGGCGGTTGCAAGTGGCGCTTCTTACTATGGCTCCGTGCGTCGCGGCCAAGGTGTGCGAATTCGCGGCGGTATTGCATCGAGCTACTATGTGGGCATCGAGAGTGCTATGCCAGCGATTCCGGGCATGGCTCCACCAATGGAAGCTCTGTGTGTGGCACCATTTGGTATGGAAGAAGGCTCTGCGGTTGAAGTACCAAGTCAGGAATTTGGTCTTATCATCGGCCAGCCTGTGAACTTCCAGTTCTTTGGCTCGACAGTTCGTCGTGAAGACGACGCAGGTACACACCTTGACCACTGGGGCCCTGATGAGTTGGAAGAGCTACCAGAGATTCAAGTTACTCTACCTGTCTCTGAAGGTCGCCGTGAAGGTGAAGTGGTGCCAGTTACCCTAGCCTCTCGCGTGACAGAGCTTGGTACGCTTTACTTAGAAGCCATTGCCGCAGATAACGGTCAAAAATGGCATGTTGAGTTTGATGTACGCGAAGACGCGAAAAGCGACTCAAACGAAGAAGAATAAATAAATATCAAACGGCATCCAATCGGGTGCCGTTTTTAAATACACGAAGGTTTGTATGGCATCTCCTCGTTTTCTTGTTGGTATTGACCTTGGCACCACAAACACTGTGGTCGCGTACTGTGAAATCACCGACAACCTTGAACAATCCGAAGTATCCCTGTTTGATATCGACCAATTGATTGGTCCGGGTGAAGTGGTTCGTAAGCCACTGCTGCCCTCTTTCCGCTACCACCCAGCCGTTGGTCAAATCTCCCCTTCTGACCTAACACTTCCTTGGGAAAACGAACCCGTTTCTGGCGATATTAGTAATGTCATCGTTGGTGAATGGGCGCGTGAATTAGGCGCGAAGGTAGAAGGCCGACAAGTTTCCAGTGCCAAAAGCTGGCTCTCGCACCAAGCAGTAGATCGTAGCTCAGATATCCTTCCATGGGCTGGTGCACAAGACGTCGACAAAGTCTCGCCTGTCATTGCCAGCGCAAGTTACCTCAACCACATTCGCCAAGCGTGGAACTATCGTCACCCAAGCAACAAGCTAGAAGATCAAGACGTCGTCGTAACTGTTCCTGCTTCGTTTGATGAGACCGCGCGTAAGCTCACTCTGGAAGCCGCTGAACTGGCGGGCTTGAAGAAGATCGTCTTACTCGAAGAGCCTCAAGCGGTGTGTTACGACTGGTATGCACGCCACCAGCAAACGGCTGCAGACGAGCTCAAAGAGTTGCCGCTAATTCTGGTCTGCGATGTCGGTGGCGGTACCACCGACTTAAGTTTGATAGAAGCGAAGTATCACAACGATGAGTTAGCATTGGATCGAATTGGTGTTGGCGAACACCTGATGCTTGGTGGTGACAACCTCGACTTAGCATTAGCACACCTCGCGGAAAGCCGCTTCAATCAAAGTAAGAAGCTCACCGCAGCAAGCCTAACTAAACTGATTCAACAAACTCGTAAAGCAAAAGAAGATTTGCTGTCAGTGAGCGCGCCTGACGAAGTAAAAATCACCATGCTGGGCGCTGGGTCTAAGCTACTTGGTGGGACAAAGAGTATTGGCCTCAGCAAGCAAGAAGTCCATCAAATTGCTCTGGATGGTTTTTTCCCACTTTCTGATTTCAGTGAAGTGCCAGACAAACGCCGCAGTGCGATGGTCGAGTTTGGATTACCGTATGTTGCAGATCCAGCAGTCAGTAAGCACGTTGCAGAGTTTCTTAATCAACATCAACAAGTCTCTTACTCCGCACTAGGTCAGGAAGACACATCAACGCCTGCCGTTCCGGTCGGCCTACTACTAAACGGTGGTGTATTTAATAGCGAGCTGGTTACCGAGCGAGTCACAACCCTACTTGGCAACTGGCGCGGCGCTCCTGTGACCGTGCTCGATAACCCACATCCGGATTGGTCAGTCGCTCTTGGGGCCGTAGCATTTGGTAAGGCTCGCCGTGGCGCTCAGCTCAAAATTGGTGGCGGTGCTGCACGTTCTTATTTCCTGCATTTACAGGAAAAAAATAAGATGGGCAAAGCACTTTGTCTTCTGGCGAAAGGCACAGACGAAGGGCACGAGATTCGCTTAAGTGGACGTCGATTCTCCTTAACACTGGGTGAGCCAGTTCGCTTTAACCTACTGACATCAACCCATGACACTCTGACTCACAACACCGAAATTCAAAACGGTGTGATGGTCGAAGTAGACCCAGATATCTTCTCGCCTCTTCCTCCCTATATTTCGACTCTGGAAAGTGAAGGGACTGATCTTCAAGCTAACCAGAAAGAACGAGTTGAGGTGCAACTGGCCTGCCAGCTAACTGAAGTTGGCACACTAAAAATGGAATGTGTCAGCGTTGAAGATGACAACAAACGCTGGGAGCTAGAATTCGAAGTTCGCAATCAACAAGCGGACGAAACAGAGCAAGAGCAACTGCACCCACGCCTGACAGAATCTAAAGAGCTCATCTCTCGCCTCTACAGCGGCAACAAGAAAAGCGCCGACGCAAAAGAAATCAAGACACTCGCAAAAGACCTAGAAAGAAAGTTAGGTAAACGAGACGACTGGGATTTCACGACCTTACGTCACCTGTTCGATGCTTTTGCACAAGGCCGTAAACGTCGTCGCCGCTCAGAAGCTCATGAGAAAAACTGGCTTCGCTTGGCTGGGTTCTCACTGCGACCTGGCTTTGGCGATGCCACCGACTCTTGGCGAATCGAACAAGTGTGGGGCCTTTACCAACAAGGCATTCAGTTCAAAAACCACCAAGGCTGGACAGACTGGTGGGTGTTCTGGCGTCGCATCGCGGGCGGGTTAAGTCAGGAGCAACAAGAAACACTGTTGGCTGATATTGCCAAATACTTACACCCCGGTGCTATGAAGAATCCTCAATCAGCCAAAGCGGCACAAGACATGGGTTACGAGTCGATGGTTCGACTATCTGCATCACTTGAGCATCTTGAAGTGGAAGATAAAGTGCTGTTAGCCAGCTGGTTCTTAAGCAAAGCCATCAACCACAATCAATTTGAACAAGCTCATTGGTGGGCGTTGGGCCGCCTAGCGTCACGCACACCTTTGTACGGTAGCCAGCATAGTGTCATCCCTCGTGAACAAGCTGAACAGTGGCTGCCTAAATTGCTCGAACAAAACTGGCTCAAAGAGCCGATGATTGCGTTTGCCGCTGTGATGATTTGTCGTAAGACAGGTGACCGTTTATTCGATATCTCTGATGACTACCGCGAACAAGTTCTAACTAAGCTAAAACAAAGTAAGGTTCCAGAATCTTGGGTCTCGCTGGTCGAAGAAGTCAAAGAGCTATCCGAAAGCGAATCGAAGCGCGTATTTGGTGATGCACTGCCAAGCGGTCTCACTCTCGTTCATAACTAATACGTTATTACCAATCTGCCAGCCATTTGCTGGCAGATTTTTTAGATCCACAACTCGCTCTAATTATTGACCAATTATATGATATAAATGAACTTTAAGACCAAATACTTATAAATGTACATTTATGCTCAAATCTATACTTACTTCCGCAGTATCACTGTTTCTATTTGGCTGCCAATCAGTTTCAAATAGTAATGTTACCGAGTTAGGCCCTAAATCCGGAGATGGCTCAATCGTATTCCTCACTACCTTTGTTAAATCTTCTCAAACTTTCCCATGTAAAAGTCTCGCGTTAGAGATGCAAGACACCAGTTCCGAAACAGCAAAACCTCATGTCCTTAGCTTCTATGTTGACACAGAAGAACCTTACGTAGTGTTTAATAAAATTCCTCCGGGTACTTATTCTATTAAGAACGTTAGATGTAACTCTGGACATCAATCTGTTTTCAACGGAGGGTTAAACTATTTCGAAGATCATGTTGAAATCAAACAGGTCATTAAAGCAAACAAACTGACACTTTCAGATTACGGCTTTTCAGGCGCAGAATACAGTGACAACTCCTTTAGATTCAGTTTTAATTCAGCGAGTGATAACGTCACCTTGCTCCAAATTCTGTTAGACGAAGAACTAACGAAGGATTGGGATACATATATTCAGGAACCAAGCTCATAAATCACATATCCTTCTTAAGTACCCCTTCAACCTAACAATCATGTAGAGCCTTAGTCGAACCTAAAGCTCTACTTCTTAGCCCACAAAAATAGTTATTCGCGGTGATTCTTCATAATAGAGAATCACACTCTATACGGAAAAATCAGCACCTACCCAACATACCCAGTTGCATATAGATGATATTCTCCTCATACTGCTCTCGACCTTAAAAATCGAACAATAAATCACCAAAACAAATACTATTAAGCAAGGGATAGCCATGAGAAATATTACTATTCTGGGTGCTGGGCAAGCAGGCTTACAGCTGGCGATCGGCCTACAACAGCAGGACTACCAAGTCCGACTAATCACCGACCGACAACCACAAGACATTAAGCATGGCTACGTAATGTCGACTCAGTGTATGTTCCATACTGCGCTGGAGTCAGAACGCAAACTCGACCTGGATTTCTGGCAAGATGATTGTCCTAAAATTGAAGCAATTAACCTGTGCATCACAGCGCCAGATAACCCGGGCCATATCGCTATCGAGTGGCAAGGCCAGCTCGATAATCACGCTCAGTCCGTCGATCAGCGCATCAAATTTCCAGCTTGGATGACACGATTTGAGGAATTAGGTGGAACTCTGGAATTCAAAACGCTTTCAGTGCAAGATCTCGAACACTACGCATCAACCAGTGATCTGGTCATCGCTGCGACTGGGAAAGGCAGCATCGGTGAGATGTTCACACGAGACGAACAGCGCTCCGCCTTCACACAGCCACAAAGACACCTTTCTCTGTTCTACGTTTCTCACCCGCAATCTCGAAGCCAGCTAGATAAAGTTAAATTCAACGTGATTCCTGGCATTGGTGAGTACTTTGTGATGCCAGTACTCAGCAGCTCTGGCCCTTGTGAAGCAATGCTATTTGAAGCGATTCCAGGTGGGCCAATGGATTGCTTTGATCCTAACTCTTCCCCTCAAGAGCGCTTCAATAAAGCCAGAGAGCTACTCCATACCTACCTTCCATGGGAACTTGAACGCATAGACCAAGCGACCCTAACCGACGATAAAGCCGCACTCACTGGCCGTTTTACCCCTGTAGTCAGAAACCCTGTTGCTACATTACCTTCCGGGGCAGCGGTATTAGGTCTAGCTGACGCTATTTGCCTTAATGACCCTATCACTGGGCAAGGTTCGAACAACGCAGCAAAAGCAGCACAAATCTACCTGCACAGCATTATTGAGCAAGGAGATAAGCCGTTTGATGAAGAGTGGATGACGGCAACGTTTGAGCAGTACTGGGAGCAGGCACAATGGGTTACTCAGTGGACCAATATGATGCTGTCACCTCCACCGCCTTTTGTGCTCAATATTCTAGGTTCAGCGAGTCAACATCAATCGCTGGCGGATCGTATTACCAATGCATTTGACGCTCCTAAAGACCTGTTCCCTTGGTTTGCTGATGAAACGGAAGCGGCTCGCTACCTCTCTGAGTTATCCGAAAACAGAGCAAATTCGTAAACCTAGTATGTCCATCTTCGCCTCTGAAATAAGAGCATTCGGAGGCGATTAATGAATAAACTCCTTCCTCTTTCCCCTAAGTTTGGCATTGGCGCTTTTTTGACCTACATCAACAATAGAGCCTTTAGTTTATTTATTGATTTGTAAACAAAAAGTTACTGCTACCCTGCCAAAGCCTTATGCATCAACACCCTTAAGCTTATTGTTCATTTTAACATCGCTTTTTACCATAAAATCTATCGATATTTTGCGTTTCATCGATAGCTGCTATTTCTTTATGTTGAGTTCCGAGCACGCCCCATCAGAAGCGTGCCGATCTGGTGAGAATAAACCATCACATCAAAAGGAATTCATAATGAAAACACTATTAGCAGTGAGCATATTGTCAGTCTTAACTTTCAACGCACACGCTCAACGTCAGAACAACGAACCAATCAAAGTGATTGAGCCCGCAACAGGGTTAGACAGTCAAAAAGTGGAGCTCGGAAAAGCTCTATGGTTTGAGCCTCGTTTATCCGCCTCTAATACCATCTCATGTAACTCATGCCACAACTTAGCCAAAGGAGGCGTAGACAATTTGCCGAGTTCAATTGGCCATAAATGGTCCATTGGCCCGATAAACTCACCGACGGTTTTTAACTCTGATTTGAATTTTGTTCAGTTCTGGAATGGACGTGCAAAAGATCTTCAGGAGCAGGCTGCCGGGCCTATTGAAAACCCTCTGGAAATGGCGTTTAGCCACCAGCTCGCGGTAGACACTCTACAATCCATTCCGCAATATCGCGATTGGTTTAAACAAGCCTACAACGCCGACACCATAACCATCACCGAAGTGACGGATGCTATTGCCACATTTGAAAAAACGCTTAGAACACCTAACGCCCCATTTGATTTATGGCTGAAAGGTGACGATTCCGCTCTCTCAGCGGCACAGATTGAAGGCTATGCGTTGTTTAAAGCCAAAGGCTGTACCGCTTGCCATAGTGGCCCGCTTGCTGGTGGACAGATGTATCAAAAAATGGGGCTGGTTAAGCCTTATGAAACGAGCAATCCAGACATCGGACGCAAAGCCATTACAGGTAAAGAGTTTGATAAGTACGTATTCAAAGTGCCAACGCTGAGAAACATCGAGTTGACTTACCCGTACTTCCACGACGGTTCCGTTTGGGACTTAAAACAGGCGGTAGAAATCATGGCTGACATCCAATTGGGTCAAAAGCTCACCAGTGACGAATCTGGAAAAATCACTGAGTTCCTGAAATCACTCACCGGTGAACAGCCACAGGTGACGCTGCCGTACCTGCCACCATCAAGCAACGAAACGACACGTCCTAATATCTAGAGAAATAAAGGATTTCAGAATAAAACAAAGGAGTCGCACTGGCTCCTTTTCATTTTTCTCAATAACAACACCAATTTATAAAATTGATGGAATTTAAGTCACAATTCATTGATGAATCTAATGCTAACTTATACATCAGTTTCGCTACCGTATGTTCAGTTCTGACGTATAAACCTTGTTGTGTTGTCTGGCTTATCTCAGGATCTCCACCTTGCTTGGTCTTAGGAGAATGAAATGATAAGGATTTGGTTGATCATTGCTTCGGCAATTTTACTCTCAGCTTGTCAATCTACACCACACAACGAAATCGGTGCTTTTGCTCAAGCAACACAAGAAATCACCTTACAAGTCGATGAGGTCATCGTCGAAATTAACCAAAGTCATATCAACAAACAACTCATGGATATCGCCACGCAACATGGTAGTGGTCGAGAACCATTGACTAGAGAGACATTGCAGTCAGTCACTCCTCTCTTTGATCAGTCAGCTCAAAAGCAAGTGGCTATCTATCGTGCCAATCACGCTTTGAATCGCTACGCTAAAGGACTTCAAGCGTTAAGCGGTGCCGTTACTCAGGCTGATATCGATATTGCGGCCGCTGAGCTAGCCAGCGCAATGAACGGGATGAATACCAGCTACACTCTTCTCACCAACAACGACGATCTGTTTCAACCCAAAGATATGTCGATTGTGGCAAGCGCTGTTGCTGCATTGGGAACCTCCATCGTTGAAAAACAACGTCAGGAATCCTTGAAATCTGTCATTACTCAGGCCGATGAAAAAGTGAACCTTATTACCGATGAGTTAGTCATCCAATTGGCGGATTCAGGCATGGAAGAGCTGTTAGTATCGAGCAGAAGTACCCACCTAAAACATGCCCTGAGGGACTATAGTAAGCGCGCTTCCAAACAACCGATGGCCTTCGAACAGAGCTACAACGAGACTCAGGCACTGTACGAGCTGTACACCATCATGTCCCAGACCAAGCTCTCACTGCACCAGACCCGACAAGCTATCAAAGCCGTCAAGAAAGCACACAATGGCATCACCAAAGAAGTTCAGGCGGACAGGTTTAACAGCAAAGGCATTATCGCCATCGTCGGCGAACTGAAAAACCAGTGGGAGCGATACGACGATTTCCGAGAAGTCGTCACCAGTTGTGAGAAAGGCTACGAGCTAACAGGGGACGACCCTCGTACTCAAGTTGCGTCCTGCAAACCCTGATATTTTGAGAGGAGCCGAATATGGCAGAACTTCCTGAAACCAATCGCCGCTTAAAAGCCGATATCTTGTCGACCATTCTCGAACTCGATAAGCGCTATGAGTTGGAAATGAATGATCAGCTTGCGCTCAACCTAAACAATGCCAGTGCTGAGCTTCACCTGAGATTGGCTCACATCATTCAAAACCAGCTAAGTGGTACCTCTGCTGAGTTTGACGCTGCATTACAGAGTCTTAGTCGGCTTGCGCAACGCTGCAATGACAAAGCCGACTCACTGGATAATACGACAGAAGTTCTTGGTTCGATAACCGATGCCATTGATAAGGTTAATAAGCTGGCGAAAAAAGCAGCGAAGCTGATGAGTTAGCAATAACTACTTACTGAGTAGTGTTACGCATTCATCAAATGAGGGGTTGTCACCTGTTCCGATGTCCCATAGCTGCTTAGCTGCGTAATGGGAAAAATTCGGGTCCGCTGGAAACATCGCCTGTCTCAAACGTTTCTTATTAAGATAAAGAACCTTTATTTCTTTTAGTTCTGACCCGAGAATGTGCCTCGAGTTAGCACATATTTCCGCAAGCCCTTCATATGCATAAGCGTTAACTTCAGCCATATTAATGGTGGCGAATGCATGTGTCGGAACAGCCATAGTGATTAGGATTGTCTTGATGTATTTGTGCATAACTACGCCCTTTCTAGGTTATAGGCCGTAAGTAAATTAAACATTTTGAGTCCCCTAACCTATGTCCAACAGACGAATTAGTCGTTGCTTTGTATCGTTTGTAGAAACTCGGCTTCTGACTGCATGATTTCCTTGTACTCGCCCGTTTCGATGAGTTGCTTTAAACCTGCATTGAATTCACTAACCAGTAATTGACTGCGTTCACTATCAAATCGACTGAATATCACAAACATGTCATCTTCAAGTAAAGGTTTGGAATCTAATTTTATGTATGGCCTTAGCTCTTCAGGGACATAGTGTTTAATGAGATACAAGCCCCTCTCAACGCCTGTTGGGTAAGCGTCTAATCGCCCCTTAGCAATTTTTTGAAAATTGGTTTCTTCTGAGTTGTTAATGTTTACGTCGATACCAAGCTGCTCCATAAAATAGGTCGCGTGATACCCTTGCGTAGCGCCAATTTGATACTTATTTAGATCTTTGGCTTCTTGCCATGAAAACAGTATGTCTGAATGATAAAAGAACTGTACACGTTGGCTGAAAAACGGCTCTGAATAGATAAAATCCTTGATTCTGTCTTCGTTTTTCATCCAAGGGAACGAGCCATCAAATTCACCGCGAATCGCATATTGATAAGACCGCACCCAAGGGTAGTACTCTAACTCGACAGCATATCCGCGAATTTCGAATGCTCTTCGCACCAAAGTTTCTGAGATCTTCAATTCTGGGTCAGAGAGAGAGCTGGTATATGGTTCCCAGTCTCCCACCGCAAACCGAACCGTCTTATCACTGGCAAACGCTGAGAATACACACAGTGAAATGAGTAGAGAGATAAGCCCGAGCAAATTCATAAAAACACAACTATCAATAAAACAATATTAAGTGTAGTTGCAATCTAAATGATTGAAGGGGTTCCTGGCTTCTGAGTTAAATAGCCCCCAGATCACAGCGCTCTAAAGCAACTCGGTGCCTTTCCGGACCAGCGCTTGAAACTTCGCCTGAAATTGGCGCTGTCACTATATCCAAGCCGAAAAGCAATTTCTTCTATCGTCAAATGTGTTCTTACCAAAAATTCTTTAGAGAGCTCAAAGCGAACTTCATCAACAAGCTCTCGATAACTGGTTTGCTCCTGAGTGAGCAACCTTCTTAAAGTCCTAACAGAGCATCCATGTTGGACGGCAATGTCATCAATAGAAGGGAACACACCAACACTCTGATAGAGCAAGGCTTTGATTTGATTGCTCAATCGCGTAGGTGATTGCAATACTGCCATCACGGACTCACAAGAGTGGAGATAAGTACTGAGTAGATCTGAATTATGGGAAGCCAGTTGCAAATCCATAACGTGCGCTTTAAAAGTTAGCACGCACCGAGGCTGTTCGAATATTACATTACAACGGAAGCGGTCTGCGTAGTGCGTTGCGTAATCAGGTTTTGGGTATGGCAGCTCCAGCTTCTGTAACACCAGTTGCTGCCCGGTCAGTTCAAGAAACAAAGAGGTAATAGAACTGAAAAAATACTCTGTACAAAAAGGAAGTAGCTCACCAATCTCCAAGTCATTTTCAATCTCGATTGATGCGGTGTCATCGTTGCGGGATACTCTTACAGAAAAAACAGGGCCATTGAGATCAAGATATTTAAACCCCGCTTTTATCGCCTCAAAGACGGTTCGACTACTCAAAACCGCATAACCGAGAATACCAAAATGGCTCAATGCCGCCCGCTCGCCAAGCAACAAGCCTAGACCAATATTGGGGAAATACTTCTGTACATAGTGGAATAGCAAAAGCTTATCCGAATAACTGATATGGCTTTCTTGGCTATGCCAATCTATATCACTTAAGCCAGCATGATTTAGTAAGCTATCCGCATCTAGCCCATATTCCTCTACGACACTAAGCAGTAAAGAGATATCTAAGATCCCCAACTGATATCGATGATCAATAGGCAGATATTCTGCGATGACTTCCATGTCTATTCCTCGTGTAATCCAACATTCAGGATAACGGAGTTCACCCTCTGCAATCGTGATGGTAATTCACTTTATGACCGAAAATGACCTGTTTAATAACACTCAAACACGTAACACTGATTGAAATGTTATTGGATTGTGAACTTATCATGATACTTAGCCAAACTGCTCCTGAATACCTTATCCATTCAAATGGAAAGCCTTGTTTTGGTCATTTCGATGGAGTGCCAAAGCAATTGGGAATCCACCGCTTCGAATACCGTAATAACATGGATCGCAAAGTCGGTAAGCTGAAAAAGTACTTTCACTACAAGCAGTTTCAATTTGTCAGCATCATGACACCACGCTATGTGATTGGCCTAGCCATTGCAGATATTCGCTATGTGGGCTCTGCGTTTTGCTATGTTTACGACGTCCAGACAGATACTCTGGTCGAGCAAAGCTGGTTAAGGCCTTTGAATATCGACAAGCAAATGTCCCCATCCCCACACGGAGGCTACAGCCATATCGCAGCCAAAAAGCTAGCGTTTGAGATTACTTACCCCAGTTGGCAGGTCAAAGCCAACACCGAGTTATTACAACTCGATGTTTCCCTCCAACCGCCAAGCAGCAGCTTGCCGCTCTCACTGTGCACTCCTACTGGCTATAACGGCTGGACCTATACCAAAAAGCACAACGCGCTGGCCGTTAAGGGAAATATTACGGTAGGTGGAAAACAGATCGACACTTCTCTAGCGTTGGGTGGCTATGACTTTTCAGCGGGATATATGCGACGCGAGACGAGTTGGCGATGGGCAAGCATCAATGGCTGCAGTGACAAAGGCAAACTTGGTCTCAACTTGGCCGCTGGAGTTAACGAAACGGGCAGTCATGAGAATGCTTTGTGGGTTAATGAAGAGCGGCACTTACTAGGGGCTGTCCACTTCCATTTTGATCGCCAAGCAACACAAAAGAAATGGCGTATTTTCTCTAATGATGGTCGAGTCGATTTGACTTTTACTCCACTCAACAACAGAAGTGAAAAACTTAACTTGTGGGTTTTGCAAAGTAATTTTCGTCAGTTTGTTGGCCACTTTTCTGGCTTTATCAAAGATGAAAACGGCGTACTTCATACATTAGAACAGCAACTTGGTTTAACGGAAGATCACTTCGCTCGCTGGTAACATTTTCGGAGCTTTATATGGATTTCAATACTCTTATCGATAACCCTGAATGGCTTCTGATGCTATTAGCGCCTCTTTTCATTGGTTTGATGTTGGCTGAGTACTTTATCGGGCAAAAGCGAGGCCATCTTCCAGAAAACTCAGCCTATTTTATTCCGGAAGTATTATGTAACTTTGCTCTCGCGGGCATGCATCAACTAGCGGACCTGTTAACTGGACTTTTAATCATTCAACTTTACATGTGGTTGTTTGGCTGGAGACTGATGGACATAGAAATGGGCGTTGCGAGCTTTATTGTTCTGCTCATACTGCAAGATTTCTTCTATTACTGGTTTCATCGTGCCAGTCATCGCACTCGTTGGATGTGGGCCGCGCACGTTGCGCACCACAGCTCTGAACGCATGAACTTCAGCACTGCTTTTCGCCAGAGCTTAATGTACCCCATTGCGGGAATGTGGCTTTTCTGGGTTCCTCTTGTGATCATCGGATTCGAGCCCAAATGGGTCATTTTTGCCGTATTATTAAACTTAGGTTTGCAGTTCTTCGTCCACACACAATGGATTCGCACTCTTGGACCATTAGAATATCTGTTTAACACCCCTTCTCATCATAGAGTGCATCATGGCCGTAACCCTCAGTACATCGATAAAAACTACGCCGGTGTACTGATTATCTGGGACAAAATGTTCGGTACCTTTGAGCATGAAGTTGAAACTGTACGCTACGGTGTCACAAAACCCGTAGAGAGCTTCAATCCTCTGGTAGTTACATTTAGAGAGTGGGGAGACCTCTTTCGCGATTTACGCCAGAAGAAGTTATCTTTTCGGCAAAAACTGCGCCTTATATTATCCCCACCCAATGACTAAAGAACACTTGCTCCTGATAAAAGCGCTACCTTCGGTCTTTATTGTTGGCATAGCTCGCTGCGTGTATCACCCAGTAGCCAAGAAACCCAACGCCTTCTGGAGTTAAGGACAAACGCTTCATGAAGGCTGATGCCATCAACAATCCAGCCATCAGCTTCACCTTCACCAAACTCAGTGAACCTCCACTCTTTGCTGTTGACTCGCTCCCCTTGGACAAGAGCCTCATTCAGATCTTTACTCATGACAATCATCTTCATACCACCAGCACTGCCGATACTCAAACCAGAATCAGCGATTCGACCTATGGCAACTGGGATTTTCATCGTACAGTGATTGCCAGTTTGGTCCACCCAAGTGTAACTTCCCTCACCCACGCGACCGCGTAACCAAAGTAGTTGACCCGATGTCATATCATTAACTTCCAATACACCAATCGCATCTTCTGGAAAAAGATGGGGTTCTTCATCCGCTATCACTTGATAAGCAAATATAAGCGCGCTCAAAAGTATCCATCTCATAACGAACGCCCTCCATTATTTGATGGCAAGCTGCTTTGCTGAATGAGCAGATATGTGAACCAGAATGGTCCAATAGTCGGAATAAAAAACACCAACCCCCATAAGCCAGATTTACCAATATCATGCATACGCCTCACGATTAATGCGACGAGCGGAATGAAACTTGCGACACTATAAAGCACATCAAGCCAAGGCAATGAAAAGCCTACATCCATAGCAATAAGCACCATACTTACTGCCATGTGGACGATTACGAACATCCAAAATTCTCGCCTTGAAGAATGGCCAGAAAAGTCCAAACCTCGTTGCCACGCCAGCCAATAGAAATACATTGTTAATCTCCCCAACACGTAAAATGAGTCTCTATTCTGAGTTCGAAGGGGTAATAAATACGTCCTCAAACTGGTTTTAGGACGTCCTGATACCAATTTTGGTCTAGTGTGGGCATCTAATTCAGTTTCATATCGCTATGCTATGACGAATTCAGAAACTATATTCTTCTCCAACTCAGGACCAACTATGCTCGCGATTCCCGTCCCTTTTGTTGTATCACTGCTTTTAGGACTGCTGGCAGTGACCTTGTATTTGGGTAACCGAGAGCAAGCCAAATTTGCTTGTGGCTTTTTAATTTTATGTGCCTTAACCACAGCTATAGTTGGATTGAGATGGACCTTCCAATCCCCTCTATTCTTAATTGCTCAACCAATATTCGCAGCTTTGATTCCCATCTCAGCGTGGTACGCGTTTGCACGCACAGGGGACTGGCATTTGAAATCAACATACAAGCATGCCTTAGCACCCATAGTTGTGGTGCTTTTTGTCTTCACCCAAACATTATGGCTTCCACCTCTCGATGAATTGCTAACGGCTATCTACCTTTTTTACGGTATTGCATTAATGAGGGTGTCGTCTGAACAGGGTTTGTTGGTTAACGTAACACTGGGACGTTGGGAAGGCGTTCAAAAGGCAAGAATCGTCGCTGGGTGGATGCTCATTTTTTCCGCCCTTATTGATGCTTTTATCTCACTCGATTTTGCCTATAACCGTGGAGATTTAACGCTTTATATACTGACGCTGGGGCATCTAATCTTGTTACCCGTACTCTCTTTGGCCGTTGTTATCACAGGAATAAACACGACACCGAGTCTTGATGAAACTGAGCCTGAGCAAAAGTCGCCAGTGCCTCAATCTGTTATGTCTGAGCATAGAGCAAGGGAAGTCACAGCATTGTTGAATGAAAAGATCCTAGAAAAATCCCTCTATCTAGACCCAGAACTCACGCTCTCACGATTATCTCGCATTATAGGTGTTCCAGCTAAACAGATATCGACGGCCGTCAATCAGGTACATGGAAAGAACATATCAAAGCTGGTCAACGAATATCGCATACGTCATGCGCAACAAGCCCTTGCTGAAACCGATGAATCGGTGACACAAATTTTGATGAACTCCGGTTTTCAGACCAAATCCAATTTCAATCGAGAGTTCAGTCGCATTACCGGAACAAGCCCGAGCGAGTATCGAAAGCAGTTAAAACAAAAAAATGGCGAATAACCTAAGAGCTCGAGTTATTTTTGTTTTAACCTGCGACTAAATTGCCCCGGAGTAATCAAGGCGAAATTTTTGAACTCTCTCGTCATATGCGCTTGATCGGAAAAACCTTGATAGGCGGCCAGTTCGGCCAAAGATAGTTCTGGGTTGTCTCTCAGCTCTTGAATGCTGGCGTGGACTCGACGAAGACGTTGGAAATGCTTTGGGCTCATACCCACCCAATGTTTGAATTTACGTTCTACCTGCCTTTGGTTTTCTCCAAAGCTCTCGCCTATCTTGCCATCCTGCGCAAGATGAATCAGTTTAGCTCTCTCGTCATCCATAGCTATTTGAGATACGGCTTCTAAGCACCAATCCATCAGAAGCGCTATTCGCTTGCTATGGTTCTGGTACTCGGATAGTTGCTTGCCCAAAACCTCTGAAGGTTCAAAACAAAACACGTCTTGATGGCTTTCTCTATTTGCTTCGACGAGCTCTTCCAAGAATGAAAACTGCATACCTGGATGAAAACGGACGCCGCAAAGCTGAGCCTCGCAGGAAATCGTGATGTTCTTAGTGACTCTGCTATATGGCTGATACATCACGCTTTCACCATATGTTTTGCCTTCTAAACTCATCTGCCCTTGTAGTACAAACATCACCCCAGAGCCTCCATCGCAATAGAGAGGTTTGGAGACAGCTTGCCCACAAGACACTTTAGCCGACCATATTGCCTGAATATGGTCGGCTAGCAGGCCGTCTGGATTGACTATTTCAAAATCCATTTGTTGAGCAATGCTCCTGTCGTTATTCTGCCGACAGACTGCCTATCTCAGGCTTGAACGTTTTGGCAACACGATTCCAGCTGTTAATTGCGTTAATCGCCAGCGTGAGGATTACCAGCCCCTGTTCACCAAACGTATTCAGTGTTGCCTGATACGCACTTTCGTCGACATCGCCACCTTTTGTGATACATTCAGCCCAATGTAGCGCAACTTTTTCCTCATCGCTATATTCGGGCATATCTCGCCAAGCATTAAGCCCGATCAGACGAGAGTATGACTCTCCTTGCTTCAGTGCATCTTTGCTGTGCATATCAATACAAAACGCACACTGGTTAATCAGCGATACGCGAAGCTTAACTAGCTCCCACGTTGTTATCGATAGCGTGTTTTGCTTCTCAAACTGGGTACGAAGGTAATTTTCCTGCTCCATCAGAATTTGGATGCCTTCAGGTGCGGCGTTGAAGTAATTAAGTCTTGGTGTCATATGGGTATCTCCTTGTTTGATACCGATAGCCTATCTGTTGCATCAAGCGAAATATTGAATATTTTCGACATCTGCAATGAGCCACAACCCCCACACAAACTGAAGTTTCATGAATAGAGTTTCATCTTCTTCCGGTCATATTCATGAAATGAATTGTCCAAATATTCTAAACTGATATCTTAGTGGCTTTACAGCCTTAAAAAATCAATAAGATAACAGCCTGGGCTTAGGTCAAGTTCAACGTATCTAATCAAATCCAAGCAGGAGAAAGTGCAATGGATTACCTCTCAACACTGAAAGTGAAAACACGGCTAGGGATCGGCTTCGGTATCTTAGTCAGTTTGATGGTGACGCTAACCGTTTTGGGTATTCAGAAAGTAAACTTCATCGACATGGTACTTTCAGAAATGACCGACATTAACTCGGTAAAACAACGCTACGCCATCAACTACCGTGGCAGTGTTCACGACAGAGCCATCGCGATTCGAGATATCGCCATCGCACGCAACCCTCAGGAAATTTCCGCATTAGAACAAGAGATCAAAGAACTGGAAGATTTTTATCGTGAGTCCGAGCAAAACATGCAGGCCATGATAGCTAAAGGGGTGATGTTTACTGCTGAAGAGCGCCAGATTCTCTCCCACATAGATCAAATCCAAGCCAAAACACTCCCTCTTGTACGCCAGATCATCGCTGATAAGAAAAACGATCAAGTGATGACAGAAGTTGTTCTCGATCAGGCAAGACCCGCTTTTATTGAATGGCTTAACACCATCAACCAGTTTATTGATTACCAAGAGAACCTGAACCAAACCCTTACTCCTGAAGCTCGTGGCGAAGCTGGCGGTTTCCAAGATTTGATGCTTCTACTGACCGCTATTGCGCTAGCGATTTCTGTCGTTGTCGGTATTGCTATCGAACGTAGCTTCCGCAAGTCTCTGGGCGGAGAGCCCTATGAAGCACAAAGTGCTATCCGCTTAATGGCAGATGGCGATTTGACTCACAATTACGGCGAACGCGTCAGTGGCAGTATTCTTAACTCTCTCTCTGGTATGTCGACGAAGCTCACTCAAATAGTCAGTAATATCGTGTCTGCTTCAGGCCAGTTGGTTGAACAAGTCGATGAAGTGGCGGATGGCTCAAGCCGTGTTTTACGCTCTGCGCAGCAGCAAGCCAGCTTGACTCAAGAGACAGTAGACAAACTGGACAACATGCGTCACAGCATTGACCAGATTGCCCAAGTAACAACACAGACAGAAAACAACTCTGTCATGACAACAGACAACGCTCGCGGTGGTCGCGAATTAGTGTTTGATGTCGCAGCAGAAATGGAAAATATCTCCGCGACGATTTTTGCAACTGTGGAGCAAGTGAAGCAATTGGAAGCTCGCACCAAAGACATTGGTGGCATCGTTAACGTGATCAGTGAAATCTCCGAGCAAACCAACCTACTGGCGCTGAATGCCGCCATTGAAGCAGCGCGTGCGGGAGAGTCCGGTCGTGGTTTTGCGGTTGTCGCCGATGAAGTCCGAAGTCTGGCTCAACGCACCAATGATGCAACCTCGCAGATTGAGTCCATGATCAACGAAGTTCAAACCCAAACCGCTGCAAGCGTAATCGCGATGGAAAATACTCAGCCTCTAGTAGAAAAAGGCAAAGAGAAAACCTCTCAAGCCAGCCAGTTACTGGTTGATATTGAAAATCAGGCCGAGGACACGCTTAGCCATATCCGTGACGTCGTGCAAGCAACCAATGAACAGGTAGAAGGTGTCAGAGACATAGCAGCGGCTATGGAGCAAATTTCGAGTATGTCGGATGACTCCGTTAACTCCATGGAGAGTAACGAAAACGCTGGCAGAAAGCTCAATCAGCTCGCCAACCAACTCAAACAGGAAGTGGGCTTCTTCAAAATTTAACCCTTCCCCTATCGAACCGAGAACCTCAGACACAAGTCTGAGGTTTTTTCTATGTATACCCTTTCATTTCAGCCTTCATCCGCCTTCAGGTAAATATTGTCTATGCTGTTAAAGCAGCAACTGAGATAAGGAAGAGTCAATGCACAATCTGAAACTGATGTTCTTTAGCCTAATGTTATTAGCGTTACCAGTCCGTGGAGATGTCCTCACTCTCACTTCTCTGGAATGGCCTCCATACGCTGGAAGAAGTCTCGATTCTCAAGGAGCTTCCGTAGCCGTTGTCAAAGCGGCTGTTGAAGCAATGGGGCATGAGCTGACCGTAGAATTTTACCCTTGGGAACGAGCCGTTCACCTTGCCAAGAATCAAGCCAAGTACGCTGGTTACTTTCCTGAGTACTATTTTGAGGCATCCGATCTAATCTTCTCAGAACCGATAGGAACAGGCCCTCTTGGCTTCGTTGAAAACAAAGCTAATCCGATATCATGGAGCAACTTGCAGGACTTAAAATCAACCAAAATTGGCGTGGTTCGCGGTTATGTCAACACCGAAGAACTCGACAGCATGATTGCCAGTGGCGCTCTTCAATCTGAAGCAGTAACCAGCGACAGTCAAAACCTGAAAAAAGTCTCAGGCCAACGTATCCCTCTCGCTGTAATAGATAGTAATGTTCTCAGCTATTTATTGGCCAGTGATAAGAGCCTCAAAGGAGCGAAGGACAAGTTACAGATGAACGCCAAACTATTGGAAGAAAAACAACTATTCATCGCATTTGGCAATGACGAAACTGGCAAGAAATGGAAATCGATCGTTGACCAAGGATTGAAAAAGATCGATGCCAATCAAATTATGTCTGATTACTTCAATAAATAACCTTTGTGTGACGTAAGCAAATGGGAGCGTTGCTCCCATTTGCCGTGTGTACCGACCAGAATCACAGATAACGACGACTGATCGCTGTCCATTCCCTATCACCTATTTTCTCACTTACTGCGTTAACAAACTCTGCAGATAAGCGTCCATCAGTTTCAAAGTTCAATTGACTCATCAAACTGTCTAGACTTGAGCCGGTGTGATTCAAAGCGGAATCCAATTCATACCAAAACGCAGAGCCTTTAAAGTAAAACAACGGGTAATATTGACCTGCCCCTTGTTCATTGTAGAGGCGGTTTGCTTCAACCAAGCCTGTTTTTGAGAAAGGAAACTTTTGAGCAAAGCTAAGCCAGAAACGAGTTGGCTCATCCGCAGCATAAGGCGTTGTTTGCAATGATTTTATCGCGTAATACTCTGCAAGACTTTCCGCAGCCCAAGTCGGCCTGCTGGCAGAATCTAAAACATGGACCGACTCATGCGCAGCAATCTTAAGAAGCATCTTCAGTGAAACTGGTGTGAGTTTTCCTTGCTCTAGCCAGGCATTAATCAAAATCATGTTCTGACCAGCGGCTCCACTTAAACTCCCTGATGAGCGGTCCTTTTTGAAGAACGCCATCTGCCAGTCTTGCCGCTGTGTATTAGAGAATACGCTGTTCAAGTAACGTAGCGATGTTTCCAATACCGGTTTCCATTGCTCTACTTGCTGCATCACTTGAGGCGCATCGCTAAAAACGGTCACTTTCTTATCATTAATGTTTAGTTCTGTACTTTCCATTCCCCAAACAACAAACAATGGTGGCTCTGATAACTCAGGAATCGTCCGGCAGTTCCGCTCAGGGGTACAAACACGAATCTCGCTACTCCCTTTCACGCGCGGCAGCGAATTCCACTCACTAATGAAATACCACCCCTCATCAATACTCCGGCTATCAATTTGTTGTGATATATCCATACCCTGTTCAGACGTGTGTTCCATTTTCAACGACCATTGAATTTGCTGGCATTTCTGAGGACTAGATTGGTCTAAAGCCGTGATCTTACCCGAAGGCAATTGGCACGATATCAACGGCTGGACCGCACTGGCTAAAGCACGAGCAGGTATTATCTCTACTTGCTCTAAACCACTCGTGTCCACTGTGACGATGACTTTATCAGCGTCATCGGGGTCGATAGATAATTGATAAGTCAGAGACGGTGCAGCGAACACCCCAGTTGACGCAAACAAAGCCAAAAAGAAAAAAGCATCTTTGAAGTTAAACATAAACGAGTGGAGTTGGAGAATTTGCTAGATAGGACATCCAGTGCATAAATAAAGTTCGACCAACAAAACGAAAAACTGAATATTTATCATCGCTGGCAAATCAGTTAACCTAGGCGCAATTCGCTTTTGGGTTCATTGTGTTGCTAAAGAATCGTTCATTACCTCTTGTTTTTCTTGTCACTTTCGTACTGTTCTTTGCTAGTGCAACAGTAGGCGTACAAGCTGGCGAAAAAGCATTAGTTGAGTTGACCCACAGTACTCTAAATCTAGAACGCCTCTCTCAAGTTCACCCGATTGAATGCCCCAAGCCTAATCACAGTGAGACTCAATCATCGCATCACTGCTGTGCCTCAGTTTGCCTACTGAAAGTACCTTATATCTCCGGACTCACATTAGCAGATGCCATCCCTACTTCACTGGCACTTATCAATCAAGATAAGGCCGAAAAAGCAGTGGCTCGAATTCAGACTCTGTTCCGCCCTCCTATTGCGTAATTCTTAATTTTCACGTTCAACTCCGGTTATATTCCGGCAACTAACTGTATCTATTAGGAATTTATTCAATGAAAAAACTATTCGCCCTATTTGCCACATTGGTATTTGCACTAGCCGCTAATGCCGCTAAGTTCGAAGAAGGAACCCACTACAAAGTGCTCGAAACGGACAAGTCGAAAACTCCGAAGGTCACCGAGTTCTTCTCTTTCTACTGCCCACATTGTTATAACTTTGAACCTGTGATCGATCGCCTTAAAACATCGCTTCCAGAAGGCGCACAATTCGAGAAAGTGCACGTTGCCTTTATGGGTAGCGACATGGCGATTCCAATGGCCAAATCCTACGCGACCATGGTAGCACTGGATGTAGAAAAGAGTTTGGTTCCGGCTATGTTTAAGCAGATTCACGAACGCCGTAGTGCACCGAAAGATGAAAAGGCACTTCGCCAAATTTTTATCGATAATGGTGTTGATGCTAAGAAATTTGACTCGGCTTATAACAGCTTTGTGGTGAATTCGATGCAAAAGAACTTCGACAAGCAATTTAAGCAAAGTACGCTGACAGGTGTACCGGGTGTGTTGGTTAATGATAAATACATTGTTAAAGCCGACAAGATTCGCTCATATGAAGAATATAATGAGCTGGTCAAATACCTGTTGACTCTGTAACAAGAAAGGCCAGAGCTATTGCTCTGGCCTGTTTCTATATTGAAGCTGCCTGTTCCCAGTCGGTTAGTAACTTCATTATCTGGTATGAATCTTCAAGGGTAGCACTTGGTCTACTCAAGCTCTTCTTACCCTCTTCAATGGCTTTGCGTATGTTAGCCACTTGATAGAAGAATCCGTCCCCTTCCGCCTCTACCTCTACTTGTCGCTGTGACATTTCATACACTTCCACACTGAACTGGTTGCTTCGGGTTGCCAACCAAGGGTTTGAATCGAGCGTGAGCGCCCCTTTACTTCCCAAAATCGTGAAACCATGTTTTAGGCCATGATCTTCCGCTGTGTGAACTTGAACTGTGAGAGCATCGCTAAAGCGAATTAACGCAGAAGATTCACAAATATTGCCATCCTGACCAAGGCGACCTAACGCCTGCATCGAGTAGTTATCGAATATTTGATCACCAAACTGCGATTGAAGAATCAAATGCACCAGAGACATTGGGTAACAGCCAAGATTGTATAGCGCACCTTTACTGCCCGGATTGGTAAACTGTGAGATCGCCGCGATATACGAGGCCTGAATTGAGCGAATTTCGCCAATAGTCCCTTGTTTCAGCTCTTCAAGAATAGCGCTCACCAGCGGATGGTTTAGGTACATCAAACCTTCAGCAAAGAAGACACCACTCTGTTTAACAGCATCTAGTGCCTGTTGCGTCTTTTCCATATCCACCGACAGGGATTTCTCGCACAGTATCGCTTTGCCTTTTTGCGCCGCTTTGACAACGTACTCATGGTGAACATGGTTAGGCAGTGCAATGTAGACGATATCAATTGCGTCATCATTCAAAAGTTCATCGTAGTTCGAATACGCTTTCTCTGGGCGATAGTTCGCCAAAAAATCATCTAGAGGCTGTTGAGAGCGCCCTGCTACTGCGTACAGCTCGCTGCCTTCATCATTATTGATCGCTTCCGCCATCACGCCTGATATAAAACTGGTTCCGAGTACACCCCATTTCATCCTGCTAGCTCTCCACTTTGCGATTCAAATACTTGCACTAAATCCGTTATGCCCAAGGCAATGAATGCTTGGGTATGAGGCATGGTAAAGTGCGCTTCAATCGCCGCTCTATCCTGATACCTTTCCCATAGAATGACACGGCTAGGCTCATTAAGATCGTACGTGGCTTTTGCTTGTAAGCAGCCCGCTTCACTTTCCATGTCGCGACAAAATTGCTCAATGGCATCTTGCGCATGTTGTATTTCCACTTCAGGCTTTATTTTCAGCTCTGCGGTCACGTAAATCATCTCAATCATATCGGCATTCTATTCATTATTCAGACTTCATAATGTAATTATCTCCGCTCAATTGATAAACTTGGCTTTAGTTGATTATTTGTAAACTCTGAGTGTTCAATGGACAAATTCACCAGTATGAAGGTCTTCGCTTACGTGGTCGAACATGGCAGTTTTCGCAGTGCCGCCAGCCACTTTGCTCTTTCCCCGACCATGATCAGCAAGCACATTAGCCATTTGGAAAATCATCTGGCGACTCAACTGATCCATCGGACCACACGCAAACAAACCTTGACCGAGTCAGGCCAGCTTTATTACAAAGAGTGCCAACGCATTCTTGAAGATCTCGCCAATGCAGAGAACCTGATTCAAACCTTAGAGAACAGCCCAAAAGGAGTGGTGAAAATCAATTGCCCAGTCACCTATGGCAATAAGGTGATCGCACCACTCATTGCTGGCTTTCTCGCGCAGCATCCGAACATCAATGTCGAGATGGAGCTCAGTAACGAACTGATCGACCCACACTTAACCGATGCGGATATGATGATTCGTATCGGTAACCTGGAAGACTCAGCGCTGGTCGCACGTTATCTTGGTGACTACACACTTATTTTTTGCGCTTCTCCAGCTTACCTTGCGGCACATGCCCCCATTCAGTCAGTGTCTGATCTTACTCAGCATCAATGTCTCGGCTTTAGTTACAGTGAAGGCAGTGCAAGCATAACGACACAAATTGCCAGTAGTGCCTTTCTACGCGGCCAAACCCGGCTTGCCTCAAACAATGGCGAGGTGTTGCGCTGTGCTGCCCTATCAGGAGCTGGAGTGATGCTGCAGCCTACCATTTTGGTTGAAGACGATCTCGCCAATGGTCGGCTAGTAGAAATTCTCAAACAAGACGTGCCTGCTCCCAAGCCTATTCACTTGCTGTACAAGAGCAAACGACTCTCTTTGAAAAATAGGACCTTTGCCGATTTCATCCTTAATAATTGCCGACAAGGTCAATTGAGATAAGGCATAACAGGCTGTTATGATAATGAAAAATAAAAGGATACAGCACATGACAGTTGAAAAGTTTGAACATATCTATCAACGAGCAGCAGAGCGTAAAGGTGGCGAAGACCAGTTGGAAGCCTTGCTTTCAACCCCACTGAGCAAAGAAGAAATTGCGGCCATTCCCAACGATCGCTGGCTATCTGCATTCAGTATGAAGGTATTTCAAAGTGGCATTTCATGGAGTGTGGTTCGAAACAAGTGGCCTAACTTTGAAGAAGTCTTCTTCGGTTTTAAGATCGAACCACTATTGATGTTGTCTGATGAGCAATGGGATAACAAAGCGGCGGATAAACGCATTATTCGCCATCACGCTAAAGTGAAATCCATACACGCTAACGCACAAATGATTCATGAAGCGTCTCTGGAACATGGATCTTTTGGTAAAATGATCGCCGAATGGCCAAGCGAAACCATTACTGAATTGTGGAGTTTCCTAAAGAAGAAAGGCAATCGACTTGGAGGTAACACCGGCCCATATAGCCTTCGCCAAATGGGTGTCGACACTTTCATTATGTCTGGAGATGTCGAAGCCTACCTAAGAAACTGTAAAATTATTGAAGGTGGTAGAGACACTAAACGCTCTCTGGATGCTGCCAATAAGGCGTTCGCCGAATGGCAACAACAAAGTGGGCGCAGCCTGACCCAAATCAGCCAGACGATTGCCTTTAGTTCAGGGGATAATCGCGTATAGCCTAGACTAGATTGTTCAGAACCTTCTCGCATAGTTGCTTAAGCGTCACCAGTTCATCGACCTCAAGATCAATTTTGCATCGCATCGCGTTAGGCACTGATTTCGCCGAATCCTTGAGCGCCTGACCAGCATTGGTCAGGTTAAGTACTCTTACACGCTCATCCTCTTGGCTTCTGCCTCTGGCAACAAACCCTTTCACTTCCAGCCTTTTCAGCAATGGGGTCAATGTGCCTGAATCAAGGTGGAGCCTTGCTCCCAAATCTTTTACGCTGGCGCCATCTTTTTCCCAAAGCAACATCATCACCAAATATTGAGAGTAGGTAAGATCCAGCTGTTCAAGCATAGGTCGGTAAGCACGAATTACCGCATTAGCCGCACTGTAAAGTGGGAAACAAAGCTGATTATCCAGCAATAGCTTCTCTTCATCCGTCATGTTTTCTACATTTTGGCACTTACTCATTCGACACCTATCAAACAAAAACAATTAAATTGCGCACAATATAGTTGCATTCCAGATAATTTTCGATCTAATATTGCAAGCAATTAAATTGTACACAATCAAAATAAAAGGAAGATGACATGACAACTCTATACAAAACTTCAGCTAAAGCGCTTGCAGGTCGTAACGGTCAAGTGAAAACTGACGATGGTTTACTTGATCTAGAACTTGCTTACCCTAAAGAAATGGGCGGCAGTGGCACAGCGACTAACCCAGAGCAACTATTTGCGGCTGGTTACTCTGCCTGCTTTTCTAATGCCATTTTGCACGTTGCTCGAGAAGCGAAAGTGGCGATCAGTCAAGCACCAGTCACTGCAGAAGTCGGGATTGGCCCAAATGATAATGGCGGATTTGCGCTGACTATTAGCCTCGCTGCAGAAGTGGATTTACCTCAGGAACAGGCTCTAGAATTGACTCGCGTTGCCCATCAGGTGTGCCCTTACTCTAACGCTGTTCGCGGTAATATTGATGTTCAAGTAACTGTGAATGGCGAATCTATCTAACTCTATCCAAACACAAAAATGCCGATCGATAGATCGGCATTTTCACATCAACGGTGTTCCTTCGTTACGCAAACTCTTTACGCAGTTTTTTCGCCGCCGACACCATATTAGCTAGCGACGCTTCTGTTTCAGCCCAGTTTCGTGTTTTCAAGCCACAATCTGGATTCACCCATAACCTTTTCGCTGGGATCTTCTCAGCCGCTTTGTTGATCAATCCTTCAATCCACTCCTCACTCGGGATGTTAGGCGAGTGAATATCGTAGACACCTGGGCCAATCTCATTCGGGTAATTAAACTCTTCAAACGCTTTAAGGAGCTCCATGTTTGAGCGCGATGTTTCAATCGTAATCACATCTGCATCCAGTGCTGCGACTGAGTCGATGATCTCGTTAAACTCTGAGTAACACATGTGCGTATGTATCTGAGTTTCTGGTTTTGCACTGGCTGCGGAAATTTTGAAAGCATCCACAGCCCATTCTAAATACTCTGCATGGTCACGTTTTTTAAGTGGCAAACCTTCACGAATCGCCGGCTCATCAATCTGGATGATATTGATGCCCGCATCCTGCAGATCAGACACTTCATCACGCAATGCAAGCGCTAGTTGATTGGTGATCTCCTTGCGACTGATGTCCTCACGAGAAAACGTCCAGCAAAGGATGGTTACAGGCCCAGTTAACATACCTTTCATTTGTTTGGACGTCAGCGATTGTGCATAAGTCGACCACTCAACGGTAATAGGCTTCTCGCGTTCAATGTCTGCAACGGCAATCGCAGGCTTCACACAGCGAGACCCGTAACTCTGAACCCAGCCAAACTTTGTTGTTTGAAAACCGGCCAAGTTCTCTGCAAAATACTCAACCATATCATTTCGCTCAGCTTCACCATGAACCAGCACGTCGAGATCCAATGCTTCCTGTCGCTTCACGGCGTCTTCGATATGCCCTTTTAGGGCTGCTACATATTCAGAGTCAGACAATTGACCAGTACGGTAAGCACTTCTCTGAACTCGTATTTCGTGAGTTTGAGGAAATGAGCCAATAGTCGTTGTTGGGAAAAGTGGTAAACCTAGCACAGCACTTTGATACTCTGCGCGTTCCTCATAGGGTGCGCTGCGCTCTGCCAGCGATTTGGTGATTTGATTTAATCGCTCCTGCACCTGAGGTTTGTTAACGTGTGTTGCTGTTTTTCGAGCCTCAATTGGAGCACTATAGACAACACATTCTTGAATGGCTTGCTGGTTGCCGTCCAGTGCTTTGCCTAACAAAGCAACTTCATGGACCTTCTGTTTGGCAAAGGCGAACCAACTGCGAACTTCTTCCGACAACGTAGGTTCAAGCTCTAAATCAACTGGGCTATGCAGTAATGAACATGAACTCGCGACCCATAACCTATCACCTAATTGCTGCTTAACAGGCTGCAAAAGCTCAAGCTGTGTGCTGAGATCAGTGCGCCAAACGTTGCGTCCATTAACCACGCCTGCGGACAGTATCCACTCTTTGGGCAAACGAGATACTACGGTGCTCAGTTGCTGAGGTGCGGCCGCTAGGTCAATATGCAAACCATCAACATCGAGTTCAACAATCTTATCTAATGTGTCATCAACGGAATCAAAATACGTTGTCAGCAGCACTTTTATGTCGCTGCGAATCACCTGATACGCGAGTTTGAATGAAGTTAACCAAGGTTTTTCGAGTTCTAGCGACAATACGGGTTCATCTATCTGCACCCATTCGACCCCTTGCTTAGACAGCTTTGACAAGATGTTCTGATAGGCAGTGAGAAGACGTGGTAGCAAGGTTAGGCGATCGAACCCTTCATCCACCTCTTTGCCAAGGTAAAGGTAGCTGATGGGCCCCAGTAGAACGGGTTTCACGTTGTAACCAGCTTTCGTAGCTTCGCTCACCTCTTCAAACAGTTGCGGCCAGCTGACGTCAAAACTATCGTCTTCACTGAACTCTGGCACAATATAATGGTAATTGGTGTTAAACCATTTGGTCATGTCTGATGCCGCAGAGCCATTACAATCGCAACTCACCTGCGACTGCCCACGCCCCACTTTGAACAAGGTATCCAGATCCGGGAAGCCATCGCGATGGCGTTTAGGCACATGGCCCAACAATAAAGTCGTGGTAAGTACATGGTCATACCATGCAAAATCACCGGCAGTAACGAAACTCAGATCTGCATCAGATTGCGTCTGCCAGTTCTTGTTACGTAGCTCAGCGCCAACGGCCTTTAGCTCAGCCTGTTCAATTTCACCACGCCAGTATTTCTCCAACGCAAACTTAAGTTCACGCTTTTCACCAATTCTTGGGTATCCCAAAATATGAGTTGTTGTCATAGCCCTAATCCTTCTGGTTTGTAATCGTAGATGCATGTTCTGTTCAGACGGCATAGAAGGCGTCTGGATGGCTAAACTATCTCGCCAACCTCATGACGGAACAAGTTCCAATTATTCAACCTGTTTATTAGATTATTTCATGTTACTTATGCTCTACATGTAAAAGCTCTATATTAAAAATCATTTAAATTTTTAGACGTCTAGATGTTTACACCCCTAAAAAATGCAGGTAAGTTAGTTATATTCATCATCAGTGACTACGGTTGAAGGGATTTCATGATTGAGCTTAAGCATCTGAAAACATTAGCAACGTTGCGAGATACGGGGTCGTTAACCGCCACCGCAACGACGTTACATCTGACTCAGTCAGCCTTGTCTCATCAAATAAAAGATCTCGAAGCCAGAATTGGCGGTCAGTTATTTCTGCGCAAAACACGCCCGGTAAGGTTTACATCTGAAGGCGAGATTCTTCTGAATTTGGCGGATCAAGTGCTGCCACGATTAGCCCGAGCAGAGAATGAACTTGCCAGCCTGAAAGAAGACGTCAATGGACGCCTGCACATGGCAATTGAATGCCACTCTTGCTTCCAATGGTTAATGCCAGCTTTGAGGGAGTACCAAGTTGCTTGGCCAAGCGTGACTCTGGACTTCTCATCGGGATTTGGTTTCGAGCCTCTGCCTGCGTTGATGAGTGGCGAGTTGGATTTAGTCATTACCTCGGATATCCAGCCTAGGTCAGAAGTCCATTACGAACCCTTGTTTGATTTTGAAATGCGCCTTGTCACCGCGACCAATCACCCATTGGCGGCAAACACATCTGTCGAACCAAGTGATTTGGAAAACGAAACCATGTTGTCTTATCCGGTACAAAAAAACCGACTGGATGTGGTGAAACATTTTCTCCACCCAGCAGGCATTGAACCAGCAAAATGGAAACAGGCTGACAACACTCTGATGCTAGTCCAAATGGTCTCAGCAGGCTTGGGAGTCGCCGCGTTACCAAACTGGGCCATCAGCGAATTCTCTCGTCAGGGGTTAATAACCAGTATTTCGCTTGGTGATGGTTTATGGCGACGCCTTTTCGCCGCGACTCGCAACTCAGACAAAGATAAACGTTACCTTCAGGCGTTTTTTAATACCGCACGACAGCAATCGAAGAGCCATTTAGAAGGGATAAAAACAGTATGAAAAAGGAGGCATTCAGCCTCCTTTTTACATGTTATCTGTCGTAAGATTTAAACTGATTGGTGAGAGGATCATACTGATAACCGAGGACATCGAGCTTGCCAATCACAATTTCGATATCCATTTCATACATGGTCACAAGCTCCTCAAAACTGTTACATTCCAATCTCAGCTTTTCGTTAACAATACCAAGCAAGATGACGCTATCTAATCTTCCAGCATTACTTAGATCCATAGCTACACTCCTGTGCTGATCACCTAACACAAGCGTAGCTTCAAATCCTCAAATTTAAAGTGAGCTGCTTCTAAAGAACGAACAAGCCTTGATTAAACGTTGTGGCCGAAACTAACGTCAGTAATGCTACTGCTAACTGAATTTTGTTGACGGTTTTCGACACAATGATGTGCCAACACCAGATGAGGACCGAAGTAATCAGAAGCGCAAAACCTACCAATAAAGGCTGAGTCGCCTGAGTTAAGGCGACTTCTTCTAGGCCAAAAGCTTTTAAGAGAATTGCTAGGCTCATCAACATTGCTGAGATAACACCCGTTACTGGCAAAATACGATGAAAAGCCTGAAGCCTAGTGCGAGCGACCGTAAGGAGTAAATGAGCAAACAGAGCGCCTAGAAGAATGATCTGAACAAATACGTTTAAACTTGCCGCTAAATCAGGCTGCTCACCAATGCCAATGGCGACATAAGCCAAGGCCAGACCATTAGCAAGGTACATCACCCACAATGGGCCTTGTACCCGAGTTTTTTTGGTCTGAACCTGCGAGTAAAAGTAAGCAATCGCAAACACCACCATCATGGCTTCGATTTTCAACGACGCGACGGCTAGCCACATAATGGCGAGTACGGGGAGTACTTTATGAATACGGCCTCGCTGGCCAGGACAAATATCCCCTTTGACTAAGATAAGCGTCAGAATCAACTGAACGCCTAAAAGCATAGGCGGAAACACTGCTAACAATTGCTGAACCATGGTGTGAGCTATCACTATTGTTTTTAATGGAAGCGGATAATAGCAGACTTGCTTAGATAAGTGCCACCAGCGATTCCTAGCTATTCGTTGGCAAAATGGCTGAGAAGATCCTGACTTGTGACCACACCCAAATACTGTCCGGTTTCGTTGACAACTAACCAAGGAGGCTTGATACCACTTTTTATCAATTCTGGCACTTCAGACATTTTTATCTGATATGAAGCACGATGGATGTCACGCCTCATCACCTGATTGAGTTTTCTCTTCAAAGCAACCAAATCTTTAGGCGTTTCCAGTTTTGTGCCGAGAGTTGTCGAGAGGTGATGATTCAGTTCTTCTCTACCAACAACTCCCACACAAGTGGTGCCATCAACAACAGGGATAACCTCGAGATTGTACTGCTTTGAGTCAAAAAGGTTTCTGGCAGCTTCTAATGTGTCTTGAGGCTCTAAGGTCGGTATATAAGTTTGCGTGATATTGAGGATCCCGACCTGCCGCATACTAGACGCTCTAGTGAGAAACTCCTCCAGCCTCTCACAATAACTCCAGGCACTTTCAAGCTGATCAATGGGCAAAGGTTTTGAGAAAAAGTAGCCCTGAATGTAATCCACACCAACACTGCAGATAACCTCCAACTCTTGTCGAGTCTCCACGCCTTCGGCTACTACTTTAACATTCAAAGTGTGCGCCAGCTCCGTGATCATTTTTACAATATGGTACTTGTGGGTCCCTACTCTTAAACCTGTGACGAACTCTCTATCGATCTTCAATAGGTCAAAATTACAGTCACTGAGGTAGCTGAAAGAACTGTAACCCGTCCCAAAATCATCTATCGCGACGCTGACACCTCTTCGTCGTATGTTTCTGATCAGAGAAGATTGCTCTGATTCGCTATCAAAGTAAGCGCTTTCTGTCAGCTCAATTGTTACGAGTTCAGGAGTTTTAGCGAACTTATGCACCAAATCATCTGCGCTCTGAAGCACTTCATCCGTTTCTAGCTTAGTGTTTAGAGAGCGATTGATCGTCATCCCTAACTTTTCACCATACCGCTCCTGAATCACGGATAAGTCTTCCAACGCTTTTCTTCCCACACACCAATCCAAGTCCGATACTAGATCTAGGTCTTCTGCGACAGTGACCATTTCCTGGGTATTGAGTATTTTTCCATTGGGAGCTTTAAAACGGCTTAACGCTTCAAACTTAACAATATCCCACGTTTTAACATCGACGATAGGTTGGTAATACACTTCTACAGCGTTGGAGCGAATCAGCTTAACAGCCCACTCTTCTAGCTCCTTACGACGTAATACCTCTCGGTGAATGGCACCATGATAAAAAGTGATGAGCCCACGGGCATCATTTTGCTGCTCTAGCATCGCTTGTACAGCATGCGAAACAAGTAATTTAGGGTTGTGTGTATCATGGCCCAGTACCGAGACACCTACTTTGCCGTGAACTATCGCCAAATGGATCTCTTTGCCTGCCTTTTGGTTCAGCGAACTAAAGAAACGTCGGATGGTTTGGTGAATAATCCTGACCTGAGAAGGACCAGGCCGTTTCTCACACTCTAAGCAGGCGACAAAGTGGTTGTTACCAATATAACCGACCTGTTGAGCATTGCGATTTCTCGCCAAATGTTCTGACAATACCGACTTGTGCTCAAAATCATCCTCACTATTAAATTTAGGCACAAAAGCGACGACCATACTTATATGCTCTTCGGCTTCGTCCATCCATCGGCTCGCCACTGATTGAGTAAACTGCTGCTCAGTAGGGAGCTGAGTCAAAAGCTCAACCCCACCATGCTCGACATCCGCCACCCGATAGAGGTTTTTAGACAGATCTAAATACCAACCCACATAAAATATATTTTCGCCTAAAGAGAACTTTTGAACGGTTAAGTCTTGTGGGATCGTGTTACCTGATTTGGTTTTAATAAGAATAACACCAGACCAAAAACCTTTTCGCGCGACCTCTTTCCAGAGATTTTGATAGTAATCTTTGCTGTGCTTACCCGAGTCCAGCTTGTCGAGATTTCTTCCTGCCAAATCGGGATGCGAGTACCCTGTGTGCTCTTGAAAATAGCTATTGCAGGCAATGACGTTTTTTTCAGAGTTGGCGATTACAACACCATGGTGAGGATTATCAAAAAGTTGCTCGAACAATTGACTTACGAAGTCACTGTTTTTGTCAAAAGTCACCAAAGGCGCCAAGTGACCGAGCACGCGCCCTTGTTTGTCACCATTAAAGGTAAACTCGACATAGCTGACCTTGCCCTGATCTAGATTTAAGCAACAACTAAATCGCCTCTTTTGAAGTGATTTATGGGCCTCTTCGAACTGTTTAACAAGTGCAGACTGGTCTTGGTAGCTCAAGCAAGATAGTAAAAAGTTGTTGGTCAGATTAGGAAAGTCAGACTGAAACAACTGCACACACTCATCGCGCTCTATTGAGAAGTGGTGAGATTCTGCTTCCCACCGCCATTCAATAGAATTTAGCTCAGCTTTACCTTTAACATACGATTCAATCGAACCACGAGAACGGAGATCTCCCAACATCAAGACTCACCCAAAAGCATTATATTGTTCGGTATCACTTATAAACTTAGGTGAATTTGCCGTTATTGATAGTATTAATTTTTAATTATCTTCCCCAATAAATGATGCAATATCCTTTCTTGCTCAACGATCCCTTTAAATCGCGATTCATCATCAACCAATATCCAAGGCAATGGCGTGGTCATCATCAAGTCTTCTACTTCAGTCAATGAAGTATGCCAAGACAATAACGACTCAGGTGGAGACATCATGCGGTGCGCAGATTTGTGCCACATTGTTTGCTCTTTATTGGTCTCGTGGTCAGTGCCCATATTGGGAGTCAGATGCAAATTCATTGCTGCTCTGCTAATGATTCCCACACATTGATGAGATTCAACAACAGGTAAGACGTTGATTGCATCCACTTTAAAATAGGTGTGAACAAGAGATAAAGGTTCCCCAGGATCAACGTGCGGTAAATGCGGTGTAATCAGATCCGCTAATGTTCCGATATTGTTGTCAGATTCAGCCACGATTGGAGGTAAAGTACAGTAGTTGGTTACAACTCTAAGGTCTTGGATTGAAAGAGGCTTTGAGAAAAAATAGCCCTGAATGCAATCCACACCCAGGCTGCGCAACGTTAGGTATTCATCTCTTGTTTCAACGCCCTCAGCCACGACCTTAAGTTTTAATTTCTGAGCCAACTGAATAATGGTATTGACGACATGATATTGCCGACTAGCAAAGCGAATGCCTTGGACAAAGCTTCGATCAATTTTCAAAACATCAAAGTAGCTCTTATTGAGATAATCGAAAGACGCACATCCTGTACCAAAATCGTCAACAGCAATGGATACGCCAGCTTTTCGAATCGCTGCAAGCAACTGCTCTTGGTAACTGTCGCCATCAAAATACGCACTTTCCGTAAACTCAATCGTCAACATATCCGGTTTGATGCCACTTTGATCGATGAGCTGGGCGCTGTGGCGAAGGATCTCCGCGATGTCTTGCTTGGTATTGAAGGAACGATTGACAGATAGCCCAACACGGTCGCCAAACAGTTGCTGCAGCTCCGGTAGCACAGACATAGCTTTTCGGTTAACGACGTCATCCAAACTGACAATTAAATCAAGGTCTTCGACAATGTTGATAAGTTCCTGCGTTGATGCACTCGTCGTTTCGTTGACAGGAAAACGACATAGGGCCTCAAATTTGTCGATTCTACCCTTCTTAATATCGATAATTGGCTGGAAAAAAACGTCGATTGTCTCCGCCAAGATGGCTTGCTCGACCCAACTCTCTAGCTGCTTTTTACGCTCCACTTGTTCATGGATCTCGCGATCATAAAACGCAATCCTCTTACTTTCGCCAGAATGGAGTTCAAGCAGAGACTGCAATGCATGAGACAACAACTGCCTGGGCGACTTGGCATCTGAGTGCATTACGGAAACCCCTGTTAGACCAAACTTGAGCGATTGAGCGACAGTGCCCTGAGCATGCTTGAAGCTGTGGAAAAAGGCTTTAATCATCTTCCTAATAGCTCGAACATTTTCAGTCCCCTGGGAGTTTTCTACACTCAATGTCACCGCAAACCGACCATCACCAATATAGCTTGCATACGGAACCAAGGAGTTTTCAGCAATGTAGCTAGCAAACTGACGTTTAACCTCTTGCTCATTCGCCAACGGAAACTGCGGTTGTAACGCCAGCATTATCAGCAACTCTTCACCTTGGTTATCACCATACTCTTTGTCCAGCTGCTCTAAAAACCGCTCTGGAGACGGTAATTGAGTCAGTAAATCAACACCGCCAGTTTCTCGGTCGTCAATTCGGTGAAGCTGATTAGATAAATCTGCACACAACCCCAGAAAGTAAGATTCACCGTTTCCCGGCTCAATCTTATGAATAGTTAATTCTTGGGGTAGGACGGAGTTGTCCGCTTTTTTAGTCAGCATAGGACCACTCCAGTGACCATGCCGTTCGATGCTGTGCCACAGGTCACGGTAATAATCTGCGCTAAGTTTTTCTGCGTTCAGAATATTCGTTTTTAAGCCCAGAATATCTTCGAGCTGATGGCCTGTAATTCGCTCAAAATGGCGGTTACACGCAAGGATTCGGGTTTCTGAGTCCGTCACTAAGACACCATGGTGTCTGTTCTCAAATACAGAATAAAAAATATCCGCTGCTACCATTCTCGATGGAATAACCAAACACGGAGCAACCACGCCTTTTAGCACAAACTCACTTTCCGCTTGGATGATGAACTCTACGTAAGTGAACAAGCTATTGGGTGTAAGTAAGCAGCAATGGAATGAGTGAGTTTTGTCGGAAGCTAATGCAGACTTAAACATAGTGCGAGCCATACGACGCTGAGTCGTCGGTAGCAACTTGAGCAGTTCCTTGGCTGAAATGGTGGGTTTATGACAGCCAAAGAGCCGTTTCATCGCCTCAGGCTCGCAACTAAACTCCTGGGTAACAAGATCTAGCTGCCAGGTGTACGTTTGGTATTTTCGCTGACGATGGGGGGCTGCTTTCTCTTCCACAGCTATCTCGGAATCTACGCCATGCATAAGCACACACCTCAAGCTTGATATTCATCACCACTCTATAATATTAGTCCCATATGAAGGCGTAATCCGTTATATAGCTAACACAACTAACAACAACCTGATGCATAACTAATAGGACGTGCATTAGGCATGAAGAATCTAGGGACATGTTGAGGTAGATAGTAGTCTCTCAAGCCGCTATAATTCGCGCTCCCTGGAACAGAGAACAAAATATGTACAGCAATATCACCCCTATTCATGAGCACAAAAAATACTGGGCAGAGTGCTTCGGTAATGCCCCTTTCCTACCGACAAGTCGTAAGGAAATGGATGCCCTAGGATGGGACAGCTGTGACATTATCATCGTGACTGGCGACGCTTACGTGGATCACCCAAGCTTTGGTATGGCAATTATCGGTCGCCTGCTTGAAGCTCAAGGGTTTCGTGTCGGTATCATTGCGCAGCCTGAATGGCACAATAAAGATGCTTTCACTCAATTGGGTCGACCAAATCTGTTCTTCGGCATCACTGCTGGCAACATGGACTCAATGATCAACCGTTATACAGCTGACCGTAAGCTACGCCATGATGACGCCTATACACCAAACAACGAAGGCGGTAAACGCCCTGATCGCGCGACATTAGTATACTCTCAGCGCTGTCGTGAAGCTTACAAAGGTGTGCCGCTTGTTCTTGGGGGAATCGAAGCCAGCTTACGTCGTTTAGCGCACTACGATTACTGGTCCGATAAAGTTCGTCGCTCCATTTTGTTTGACGCAAAAGCAGATATCTTACTATTTGGTAACGCAGAGCGCGCATTGGTTGAAGTTGCTCACCGATTGGCTGATGGTGAAGAGATTGGCACGATGACTAATATTCGCGGTACGGTTGTCAGCCTGCCAGCGGAGCCAGAAGGCTATAAGATCATTGACTCTTCACGTATTGAAAAACCGCGTAAAGAAGCTTTCATCCCACCGAACCCATATGCGGTAGAAGAACAGTGTGACACCAAAGCGAAAACTGAAGAGCCTGAAGCGAAGCCTATCGCTATTCGTCCTTCTCGTCACGATGCGGCAACAACTGCGGTACGTATCCCGCATTTTGAAAAGCTGAATAATGACCGAATTCTCTACGCTCATGCCAGCCGTATTATGCACCTTGAGACTAACCCATATTCTGGTCGTGCATTAATTCAACGTCACGGTGATCGTGAACTTTGGGTTAACCAAGCTCCGATTCCTCTTTCAACGGAAGAGATGGATTACGTTTTCGGCCTGCCTTACGCACGTGTACCGCACCCGAAATATGGTAAAGCAAAGATTCCTGCCTACGACATGATCAAAACCTCCGTGAACATCATGCGTGGCTGTTTTGGTGGCTGTTCTTTCTGTTCTATTACTGAGCACGAAGGTCGTATCATCCAAAACCGTTCTCAAGAGTCGATCATAAACGAGCTTGAAGAAATCCGAGACAAAGTACCAGGCTTCACTGGTACCATTTCCGACCTTGGTGGTCCAACTGCAAACATGTATCGACTCGGCTGTAGCGATCCGAAAGCTGAAGCAAACTGTCGCCGTCCATCGTGTGTTTTCCCTGGGATCTGTAACAAGCTGAATACTGACCACAAGCACACTATCGATCTGTATCGCGCAGCACGTAAAGTGGAAGGTGTCAAAAAAGTGATGATAGCTTCTGGCGTTCGTTACGATTTGGCCATCGAGTCACCTGAATACGTTAAAGAGTTAGTTACTCACCATGTTGGCGGTTATCTGAAGATCGCACCAGAGCATACAGAAAAAGGTCCACTGAACCTAATGATGAAGCCAGGCATGGGCACTTACGATCGTTTCAAAGAAATGTTTGAGAAGTACAGTGCAGAAGCCGGGAAGAAACAGTATCTGATCCCTTACTTCATCTCTGCGCACCCGGGCACTGAAGATGAAGACATGCTGAACTTAGCGCTGTGGCTTAAGAAGAACGACTTCGAGTGTGATCAGGTACAAAACTTCTACCCATCACCGATGTGTAACGCCACATCGATGTACTACTCGGAAACCAATCCACTTAAGCGTGTTAAGTACAAACAACGCGAAGAAGTACCAGTAGCGAAAGGAGAGCGCCAGCGCCGCTTGCATAAAGCCCTACTGCGTTACCATGATCCAGCTAACTGGCCTCTGATTCGCGAAGCGCTCATCAGCATGGGCAAAAAGCACTTAATTGGTGACAAGCAGAGCTGTCTGGTACCAGCAGAAGACAATGAAGCCCTGACTCCTGCACAGCGAAGAAAATCTGGTCGTCATGGCTCAAACCGTTTCGCGACTAAACATACAAAGAGTCAGCCAGGGTTTGAAAAGATGAACGGCTCTGGTCAAAAAAAACCAAACAATAGCCGCAACTCAGGTAACGGTGGTAAACCAACAGGTGGTCGAAATGGTAAGCCAGGCGGTCATGGTAACAGTAAGCCACCAGCGGGCGGAAAACCTTCGGCAGGTCGCAAGCCTAAACGTCGATAGTCGACTCACTCTGACACATTATAAAATCGCAGCTTAGGCTGCGATTTTTTTATTGTCATCAATCCCCTCTAACTCGCTTGCTACGGATAAATTTATTAATTATTTGCGCCTTGGTTCATAGGCTCCATACTTAGTTCATTGGAATCCAACTCCCGATGGAGAGATAGAGATGAACGTTCGTCTGTCCCATGCCCTCTATATGGGCTTTTCAATAATAATAATTACCACCCTGATTTTAGCTTTCATCGTCTGGTCTCTCGTCAACAAATCTGCCACCATTTCACAGGAAATAGAGTCTGATGATGTACCCGGAGTGTTGGCCTATTTCAACGTATTGGATGCAATTGGAAGCCTACAAACTAACGCCCTCGAATATCTCAATGGCGATGCAGGGCAACTCAATGCTTTTGAAACGAATGCCAATGAATTCCAGCAACAATACTTGCGATTACGTGCGTTAGAGTCGGCTAAAGCCTCTGACGTAGCAAAAATGGATCGCATCATTAGTCTAGCGAACCAGTACATTGAACGCGTTAACCAAGGCATCTTCACCAAATTCAACCCCGCCGATGAACAGCAGGCTATCGATAAAATCAATCAGCTGACCAAAAACATTGGGGCACCGTTGGAGGATTTACTCGATCAACTCGCAGAAAAGCGTTTTACCGAAGCCTATAAAAGCACCGCTCTCGATAGGACTTTGAATCAAGACTTACCGAGTATTCGTTATTATCTTGAGTTGGTCGACGAAGCCGGCGATATGATTGCAACGCTCAATGCCTACATCATGGGTGACCCAGCAGCACGAGACACCTTTAACAATGATGCCGGTGCCTTTGCAGGATATCTTGATAAACTCCGTCCCCTAGAACCAGATCCCCAAGCTTCAAGCCAAATCGACGAGGTTGAACAGTATTACTACGACATTATTCGTATTGCTCAGGAGGTCTTTGAAGGCTACGACCCTTCGGGTAAAAGATCAGCAAACATGCTGGTCGGTGAATTGAAGCAATCTATTATTCTTCCGCTGGAAGAAATCCTCAATAACTCCGCCACAGAAGAGACTAACGACTCTATCCAAGCCTTAGCAGAACTCAACAACAATATGTCGACCATTATCTTTTGGCTGACTATCAATGTTATTGTGGTATTGGTTGTCGGTATTGCTGTCGCTTGGGGCCTACTAAACATCATACGTCAGAGACTGGATGTGATTGCAGCAAAAGCCAAGTCCATTGCTGACGGTGATTTGTCAGAACCGCCGATCAATGAAACCAACAAAGATGAACTGGGTGAACTCGCTCGTGCAATTGATGCAATGCAACAATCTCTCAGAAGTGTGTTATCCAATATCACAAGTGTTGCTTCTGAAGTTGCTAGCAACACGCAAATGGTCGAGGACACAACTAAATTGGTTGCTTCTGGTATTGAGGAACAAGCAGACAAAGCTACACTCATCGCCAGTGCTGTCGAAGAGATGACTGTTACCGTCAATCAGGTTGCAGATCAAAGCACTGACGCTGCAGCAAGTTCACGTCAGGCTGGTGAGGAAGCAACCAATGGCGGTAAATTGATGCAAGAAACCGTCAATGGCATGAATCGGATCTCCGAAGTCGTCAATGAAACCGCAGAAACTGTCGACAGTTTAGGTAAACGCGGAGAAGAGATCGGTAACGTTATCAAAGTCATTAACGATATCGCCGAACAAACCAACTTGCTCGCGCTCAATGCAGCCATTGAAGCCGCACGAGCCGGTGAACTTGGTCGAGGATTTGCCGTCGTCGCTGATGAAGTGCGCAGTCTGGCTGAGAGAACCTCAAAAGCGACCGAAGAAGTAGGCGGTTTGATCAGCTCGATTCAGAACGAAACACGTCAGGCCGTAGAGCGGATGAGCGAAGGAACTCACTTAGTTGCAGAAGGCGTAACCCTGTCTAACTCCGCTGGGGACGCCCTGACGCAGATCGTATCCCGTGCTCAGGATGTCAACCAGATGATAGATATGATCGCAACAGCCGGAAACGAGCAAGCTACAGCAGCACAAGAGATGTCGCGTGACATCAATACCATCAGCCAAATTGCCGACAACTCGGTTCGCACCACTCAAGATGGCGCTCAAGCGGTCAGCCAGCTTTACCGAAAAGTCGAAGAACTGGAACAAGTTGTCGCTCGTTTTAAACTTTAATCAATAAAAAAGGCTTAGCCTCAATGGCTAAGCCTTTACTTTATCTCTCCGGGTTAAGCATTTGCTGCTTCAAATTCCTTCATGAATTCAACCAGAGCTTTTACACCTTCTACAGGCATTGCATTGTAAATTGAAGCACGCATACCACCGACAGCACGATGGCCCTTCAACGAAACAAGGCCTTTCGCTGCTGCCTGTTCTAGGAATAGGCCATCCAGTTCAGGTTTAGCAAGCTGGAAGGGTACGTTCATTCGTGAACGATTCTGGGCGCAAACTTCGTTTTTATAGAAATCAGAGCTATCAATACATTCATAAAGAATCGCTGCTTTCTCGCGGTTAATCTGCTCCATAGCCGCGACACCACCCTGCTCTTTCAACCACTTAAACACCAAGCCAGACAAGTACCAAGCGAAAGTCGGTGGCGTGTTAAACATTGAGTCTTTCTCTGCCAACATCTTGTAGCTGATGAAGCTCGGTAAAAGTTCATGAGCAAGATCCAGCAAGTCATCACGGACGATAGCAATACAGATCCCCGCAGGGCCAATATTCTTTTGAGCACCAGCGTAAATAACCCCGTATTGAGAGACGTCGATCTCTCTTGAAAGTATGTTGGATGACATATCCGCAACGATCGGTTTATCCGTCTTAGGCAGTTCTGAAATCTCGATACCATCGATAGTCTCATTTGGGCAAAAATGTACATAAGCGGATTGAGGGTCAATCTTCCATTCTAATGCATCAGTGACAGCCAATTTACCTTCTTTTGTGGTTTTGGCATTAAATACATCCACTTCGCAGTATTTTTCTGCTTCTTTGATTGCACTTTCTGCCCAGTATCCTGCATCAACGTAGGTCGCTTTCTTAGCACTACCTAATAGGTTTAATGGGACAGCAGCAAACTGTGCACGAGCACCACCCTGACAGAACAAGACTTTGTAGTTGTCAGGAATGTTCAGTAGGTCACGAAGATCTTGTTCTGCATCCTCAGCAACCTTAATAAACTCTTTGCTTCGGTGGCTAATTTCCATCACAGATGTGCCCAATCCGTTCCACTCAACGAATTCGGATTGTGCTTTTTCCATTACAGCTCTAGGCAGCCCCGCTGGTCCGGCACTAAAGTTATAAACATTGTCCATTTCGAGATTCCTTGCTCATGCTTTCAATAAGTAATGACAGGATTAATAGCACGTTTTCTCACGTATAAAAAGCAAGAAAAGAGGTCTTTAGACCTCTTTTTCATGTAAGTGATAAAAATCCTAACTTATGGCTGCATCATTGCTGGCAATAGTATCGCCATCAAAGGTATTTGCTGCCCGTTTTCGAATACAAGATTGCCATCTTTTAGCTCAGCCTGAATCTGGTAGCCCTTATCGTTCTGACTAACAAACTCCATCACCATCGCTTCATCGACACCCTGTTTAATGAAAGGATACTGTTCAACCAAGCCATTGGAGAAAAACGTGTCTAAGTTCCCCGTTAAAGAAGGAAGAATGTTGGCAGGGTTTTGAGTGACGTTGGTGGTTCCTTCTGGAACGGTAATTTTCCATGTACTTTCGAACTCGCCATTGTCCCCTAAGGTCAGAGCCATCTTATTCATAGATAGGTAGAAACCTTTAGAAAATAGGGTTTCCACGTAAGGAATCGCATCTTGGATATCGTCAGCCGTCAGCACCGGATTGTTCTGATACATACTAACCAAATGCTCAAATGAGCTGCTGTCTAAATCGCCGAATTCTAAATCCAGCACCAAGTTGTCCACTTCGTCTTCAGACATAAGTAATTTATCAACGCTCACAACATGTTTGCTATTTACACGTTGAGAGGCATCATCAAGTGAAGAAGCAAACTGATACTGACCACTTTTCAGAGAAAACAAAGGGGTCTGTGTGGAATCGAGAACCGACATTTCCGCAATGTTGATTTTCTGGTCGCCCAGCCAAAAACTGTTTTGCTTTCTGCCAAGGCCCGAACCCGTGATGTTCGACAGCAGCATCTTTTCACCTGTATTGAAATCGACTTCAACGGAAGGAATGTTAAGGTCGTAGCTGACTTCTCCCAACACCGTAACATGGCCTTTCAGAGACGAAGGTGTCACTGATACCATAGCGCCGCCGTCACCTTCTGTTGTTTGATGCCAGTTACCCAGCTCCAACGAGTAGTCCGTATTGCCGTTAAGTTGAGTCACCGTTGTCATCGTTAAAGGAAACTGCTCCGCATTTTCCAACGTGGACTCTGCTTTCAAACTAAACAAACCGTGAGTGACATGGCTATTCACGACGAATTCCGTCGGCAACCCATCAATTTCCAGTTGGCTGGCAAGCTCTGGATCCGCAACCGTGTAACGAGTTTGTACTTCAGAAGAGAGGTAGCCGCGGTTGTAGGAAACGACTTCAGCTTTCACTGAATCATTGCTTAGATGCGTAATGCCATCATGGATAACATTTTGTCCAATTTGTCCTACCGCCAGAGGCCAACATAAAGCCAAAGCGATTGCGCCACCAATAGCGCCGTATTTTTTCAACTGATGCATGTAATTATCTTCACTTAGGTATTTCTTGCAGTTTACACCAAAAAACATTGAGTTAAATCAGAGTATTGGCTTTCTTCACAAATCGAAGACGAATCTAAAACCTGTGTCTCAGTCACTCTGAGTAATCCTTGTTAGAGTAATTTCAGATCAGGGCGTTCATTAGAGACAGGCGACAACAGTGAATCAGTATGCCTTACTGTGCTTAGACAACAATCCTATTAGTGTAGAGCAACTGCGACGAGAGCTGGGTCAATTTGCGGCAAGGTTCGACATACATACGGCTGATGCAATCGAAGACGCGCACGCTTCGCTGGCTTACTGTCAGGAAAACCAGCAACCTGTCGCGCTGGTACTGGCTAGCCATCATGAAAACTTTAATGGCGCTGAATTTCTGATTCAGTTAGACAAAAGCCACCATACACAAAGCGCACGTAAGATTTTGATCAGCTGCGGACAAGACATACAAGCGATACTGTCTGCCGTCAATGAAGGTAGACTGGATCATTGTCTGACTAAACCGTTGCAGGACAACTTGGTATACAAAACGGTCAAAAAAGAACTCACGACTTTTATTCTAAAGCACGACCAAGAAAACCTTCTCGCATATAGTCAAATACTCGATCAACAGCGTCTTCTTAGAGCACACATCGAACTCAAAATGCGCAGCTATCGCGAGGGTTTTATCACTGATCATCACACGCTCTCCGATCAAGAGCTCGCTGAGCAAGTTATCTCAGCTTTGCACGAGTTCTTCTCAGATCAGGACGACACTCGCGCTTGCCGAACCTATTCATCTGAACATCTGCTCACCATTGAAGGCGAAGAAAATCAATTTCTCTGGTTCATTACCAAAGGAGAAGTTGCGCTATATAAAAAAGACGAACTCGGAATACAGCGCGAGGTGGTCAGACACAACAAGGGTAATATTGTCGGAGGGATGTCGTTTGTCACGGGTGAGCCCTCATTCTCGACAGCACTGACTTTAAAACAAACTGAGGTGATAAAACTCGACCGAGACATTTTCGCTAAAGTCATGCATTCCAACACCACCCTGCTTCCTTTGTTTACTAACCTACTTCTGCGTCATTTCAATCGTCGCCTGCAGCGCAGTATTAATACTAAGCTCGAACTGCAAAAGACGCTTGAATCCCTAGATTCTGCCCATCAACAACTCATTGAGCGTGAAAAGATGGCAATGCTAGGCCAATTGGTCGCGGGCGTTGCCCATGAGCTAAACAATCCTGTAGCGGCAATTCTTCGCAGTACCGAAACGCTAACGGCTAACATTCATAAATTAGTCAGTGATGATAATGGTCAATCCAGACTCAAAACTCTAGGAGCGGATATTCTGGCTAAATCTCTCGATTCCAAACCGAGGTCAACTTCTGATGAACGGCAACTAGCCAAAAATATAGAATCTCAGGTGGGTGAACGTCGAGTCGCTAAAAAGCTGGTCAAACTCGGGTTAGAAGACAATCAAGAATGGTTGAAGCGTACTCAAAGCAACCAAGCTGAAGTAGCGCATGAGCTCGACCTTCTTGAGAGTTATCACATTACAGGAGCAACTTTACGATCCATCAATGTTTGTGCTCAACGTATCGCCGACATGGTCAAGAGCCTTAAAGGCTACGCTCGCCCAGACGATGAGACGTTTCGATTATCTGACATTCATGAAGGTATTGAAGATACTCTGGTCATCTTTGAAAATAAACTCAAAATGCACAGCGTAGAAAAAGTGTACGGTGATTTACCACTGATACAGTGTATGCCAATGGCTTTGCAGCAAGTCTGGACTAACCTCATATCCAACGCCATTGACGCTCTTCCTGAAAGAGGGACACTTTTGATTCAATCTGAGACTCGCAGCTATAACGACCAACAATGGGCCGTTATTTCAATTGAAGACAATGGTTGTGGTATTTCCAAAAAGCTACAGCGTCAAATTTTTGCCCTCAACTTTACCACTAAAAAGGAAGGCAACTTTGGATTAGGCATTGGCCTATCAGTTTGCCAGCAAATTGTTCATCAACATGGGGGGCGGATTGAAGTTCAGTCTGAACCTAATCGATTCACCAAAATGTCAGTGTGGCTCCCCTTGCAGACACACGACACAATTTGAGGACTCAACATGACTAAATACCTAATCTTATGTGTCGATGATGAGCGCGAAGTGCTAGACAGTGTGATTCAGGATCTGGACTGCTTTGAAGAACACTTCGACCTTGAAGCCGCAGAATCTGTCGCGGAAGCTAAATCTATCATAGAAGAAACTGAGCAGGAGGGAGGGAAGCTAGCGCTCATTCTTTGCGACCACATAATGCCTGAGCAAACTGGCATTAGCTTTCTCATTGAACTTAATGACAACGCATCCACTCAAACGGCACGCAAAGTATTGCTAACTGGCCAAGCCGGATTGGAAGACACAGTAGAAGCTGTGAATCACTCCAGCCTGCATTTTTACATTGCCAAACCTTGGCGAGGGGACAACTTACGCGATGTCATCAAAAAACAACTTACCCAATATATGATAGAGAACAATGCTGACTTGATGCCCTGGGCTGCCATTCTCGATACAGAACAGATATTAGATGCTGTCGCAAAAAACCGAATCAATTTTGGAGAATAGATCACCAAATTGTGCGTATTTTGGCATATTGATTGCTTCAACATGTAAATAACGACAAAACAATGACATTTTTGTAGTGTAGGACTACAACAATGCATTATGATGTCTCGATATGGCAGCGCTCCGTCGCACCAAACCAAGGAAATTAACAAGAATAGGTTTTTCTTTCGTATGCGTAAAACAATCTTAGCTGCAGCCCTTGTGCTAGCATCTGGTCAAGCTTTTGCAGAGACCGACCCAAACAGCCCAACCGTAATGAGTAACTTCAGCTACGATTACCTGGAAGCTCGCATTGGCGCAAGTCCTGTAACGTTCGGCGCGGCTGCAAGTAAATCTATCCACCCAAACGCTCATGTGATTGGCCGTGTTGATTCAGAGTTTGAAGGTGATTATGACGCGGCAGCAGGCTTTGGCTTCCACGCACCAATCAACAACTGGGCTGATTTTACTGGTGAAATGCTATTCCGCCTTGTCGATTTTGGTGGCAAAGAAGGTAAAGGCACTGACACGGGTATGGAATTGAACCTAGGGGTTCGTCAATGGCTAGGTCCACAACTAGAAGTAGGCGGTAAAGCAGGCTACGTCTCCATCGAAGATAACGATGACTGGATTGGTTCAGCGTACGTACGCTTCCACTCAACAGAGCTTTTCTCAATTGGTGCTGAAGCGCGCATCAATGATTTCTACGGTGACCAGCTAATGTTCACAACGCGATTCAAGTTCTGATAACACATTTCAGAATGAGATAACCAAATACTAAAAAGCCGAGGTCATTGACCTCGGCTTTTTTATGTCTGTTACTCAGCAAGTGTATTACGCACAACTCGCTAGAAGCTGACGTTTACGCGGTTCTTGGATAAGCTTCCAATGTACACCATCAATGGCACCAGCAAATTTCCAAAGTAGCTTAACATCGACATCATTGCCGTATGTCGCTTTCACTTTAGAGAACACTTCAGGTGCACCGAGCTCCAAGAAGGTGTCAACATCAACAACACCCGCTTTTTTCACCATGCGCTCTAGTGTGAGCTGCATGTTCGGCAGATCTCTTAAACGACGACTCGCTGACGACTTCTTATAGTGACGCTGAGACACCGAAAACTTAATCGAATTCTCAACAATCTCATCTAAAAGCTCATTTTTATTATTAAATAGATGAGTAATATCGTAGTAATTCACCGTCGCAGTCGTTTGTTTTTTAACATGACGGTACTTGATACAGCCCAAATCCGTCAATTTGTCATCTAAATAGTCACCACCTCGAATAAACACTTTGTCAGCACTCATTAGGGCAAACATTGCGTCTTGTTTGAATAAACCCGTTCCACCAAACATTGAACGTTTTTGGAAACTACCAAACTTGTTAACGTAATTAATAAATTGTTGCTCTGTCATATCCATTGATCCTTCTAATCTAGAAACCCCGATTATTTATGATCACCAGATAGCAGCAGCTTTAAGCGAAAAATGTAAATCAGCCAGCGAAGCTATGGTTTATGTTTTTATTAGCATACCGACTGCAAGTACTATAAATGATAGTTAACGTTACAAAATAAGTCTGTGCACAGCTCACACCAATAAAACTAAATTCATATAAATTCGGGACTGACATCACACTAGTGTCGTTTCCATACTTCACTGCAAAAAATACATCGGACAAAAACTCTCAATTAACTTATCAATAATTTGCATAATAATGGTCTGGGAAGTTAAACTGTAACTAGTAGAATCTTTAGCTGATCAAGCATGAACCACCTATCTTTTTATTGGCTTCCTGAAAACAATGAACTTCTGGTTAAAGGCATCGAGTCTGAATTTTCAACATTAGTTGAACACGCCATCAACTCGGGCAAGATTACCCTGCCACCGATATCAGATGTTGTTTTAAAAATACAAAAATTATGTACCCAAGACGCAACTACAGTATTGGACGTTGCGGATAGCTTGCTAGAAGACCCAGGCCTTGCGGCCATTGTTATCCGAGTCGCTAATTCGGTCATCTTCAACCGCCGCAATATTACGTGTACCGACTTGGTCACGGCGGTATCACGTCTCGGCATTTTACGAGTGCGTGATATTGTGACCGCACAAGCCATCGAACAGCTTAAGCACTCCGTGAATTTAAGCCGTAGCTGCAATGAAGTTCTGATTAACAGTGCTCATAACTCTAGAGAATTGGCAGCTACCATGGTGATGGTGGTGAAAGGTTTCAAAGAGTCAAACGACCCAAGATATAGCAATCTGGAAACAGATAAGGCTTTATTGACAGGTTTATTAGCTGATATTGGCTTATTTTGCATCGTGAACGAATACCATATGTACTTGGAGCAAGGTAATTACCTCGCAGAAGACATTGCGTTCCAGATATTTAATAACCAGTGCTCCAATGCAAGTCGCCTTGTTCTAGAACATTGGGGTTTTGATAGCGATTTCCTCGAAGTCGCCACCAATCAAACCACGCAAAGGCAAAGTGTGGATGTCAGTTACCTAGACATCGCCCGTATCGCCAATCATATCCTGATGTTTCGTCGTCAAGATGACAAGATCGATGAACACACCGTTGAATTTGACCTGACTGGTGCAGATATACTGTACAAACTCAGTAATTTAAGTGATATTGAGTTCAATACACAAATCAATGAGTTAATTAGCGCTAGCGGACTCTAGCGCTAAACGTACCAGTACACAGGAAGCCACATGTTTTCAGGGATGATATTCATCTTTGCCCCACTCGTTGTGGGGTATCTGATATCGATTTCCAAACCATCAATTCTCGATAAAATCAACGCCACGACCTCCAACCTTATCTATGTCATTTTGGCATTAATGGGGCTGAGCCTCGCGGCGCTCGATAATCTGGGCCAAAATCTACAACTGATCCTGCAATATGTCGCAGTCTTCTTCGTTTGCCTGAGTTTGAGTAACTTAGCTGCACTCCCCTTTATCGACAAACTTCTACCAATTGAAACAGATGCCAAGCAAACCAAACTCCCTTTATCCGGTATGGCTATGGAATCGGCCAAGCTGATCGTTGTTGTTGGTGGTGGGTTAGTCGCAGGCTTGATGCTTCCTATCAATTTGAGTTGGGTCGATACTGCCAGCGAATGGATTTTGTTTGTCCTACTCTTTTTCATTGGCATTCAGTTGCGCAATAGTGGCCTGACTCTTCGCCAAATACTGCTAAACAAGCATGGCATGATCATCGCCCTAGTGATCATTGCCACGTCGATGATAGGCGGTGCGATTGCAGCCATGATTTTAGACATCGATCTTTACCGTGGCTTGGCAATGGCATCTGGATTTGGCTGGTATTCTTTAGCTGGCATTCTGATGGGTGATGCTTTTGGCCCTGTCTACGGTGGAGCCTCATTTATGATTGAACTCCTCCGAGAACTGGTTGCCTTAGTATTGATTCCCCTCGCTATACGCACTAAGCCCTGTACAGCGATTGGCTATGCTGGTGCAACGGCGATGGACTTTACGTTACCCGTTATACAAACCACTGGTGGGGTACGTTGTGTACCAATTGCGATAGTGAGTGGATTTATATTAAGCCTATTAGTGCCCGTATTGATGCTTTTCTTTGTCTCTCTTGTAGGCTAGATCGCATGATTTTATGTTCAGATTCACTATATTAGGGCTCAACCACACGTTATAATTTAGCGCTTGCTAATTTAGTGGGTTTATAATAACTATTCTTCAAAAGGAATCATTATGACACGTCTACTTATTGCTTTGCTGCTGGGCGCAACCTCTACTATGGTTGCCGCAGCTGACAATGCATGTTTGTCCAAGAAATACGACGCCTATGTTGATGCTTCTCTACACTGGTACGAAGATCTCGCAAAGCTAACTTCTGAACAATACCCTGACTTAAAAGAAGTCAGTGAGTGGTTTCTGGAAGGTCGAAAAAACCATTTTGAGTTGAACCGCGCTGCTGTTCACTACTACCTTGAAAACGACCCATCTAAGATTGCTACCAGTCAGCCCGTTGAAGCTTGGCTTCAGCTTGAGCAGAAGGACATTAAAACCTTGTCCTCGCGTAGCGATGAACTCGGTCGACTGGCGCAGGTCACCTTCAGTGATCGTCAATCAAAGCCGCATGAGAAGAACTACGATCTTCGCTCGGCTTTCGCAGATTTGCTGAGCCATCCAACAAAAATTGATGATGCGTTAAAGCGCTACAATGAAGCGATTAAAGACCTAGAAACCATTTCATGTGATACATAATGGATATTGCCGCTGGACCTTTTCTTCAGCGGCAACGTTCAAATCACAGTATCTAAGATCAAACAATTAAGACGGGACTTTGCGCCCGTTTTCGTTTAGATTGTCCCGCTGCAACAAAAAAGATAAGAGCAATGTAGCTGTATGGTATCGGAACATAAAACGGCTGACGCGAGTTTCGAGAGTTTACTCCGAATCTTTACCGTCCCTGAAGGGCCAGACTCAACACTGACAAAAATCGAAGAAAAGTTATCGCAAAACCTGAACCAGTTTTTGCGCGAACATATCGTCGCGGAAGAAAAGCCACTTAGAGAAATCGAAAAAGACTTCTCCAATGCGTCACTTCCAGAGCAACCCGAATTCGTTTCCGAGCATACTCAACATTTGCTTGATACCTTAGTATCACATTCAGTTCATACTTCTGCACCGAGCTTTATCGGCCACATGACTTCGGCACTGCCCTACTTTTTGATGCCACTGTCTAAGATCATGATCGCGCTCAATCAAAACTTGGTCAAAATCGAAACATCCAAAGCTTTTACACCTTTAGAGCGCCAAGTACTTGGTATGCTTCACCGACTGGTATACAACCAGAACGATGAGTTTTACGCTAAATGGATGCACAGTGCTAATCATTCTTTGGGCGCTTTTTGCTCTGGCGGCACTATCGCCAACATTACGGCACTTTGGGTTGCTAGAAACAACGCGTTAAAAGCGACAGGTGATTTCAAAGGTGTAGAAAAGGAAGGACTATTCAAAGCCATGAAATATTATGGCTATGAAGGTCTTGCTGTATTAGTTTCTGAGCGCGGGCACTATTCATTGAAAAAAGCGGCAGACGTTCTTGGTATTGGACAAGAAGGTTTGGTTGCCATTAAAACAGATACTAATAACCGTATTTGTCCTCAAGCGCTGCAGGAAAAAATAACTCAGCTAAAACAGCAAAACATTAAGCCCTTTGCAGTGATTGGTGTTGCCGGTACAACAGAGACTGGCTCGATCGACCCAATCGCCGATATCGCTACTATTTGCCAGCGTGAACATTGCCATTTCCATATTGATGCGGCATGGGGCGGTGCTACGCTGATGTCTAACAATTACCGCCACCTCTTAGACGGCGTAGAGCTTGCTGACTCGATAACCATTGATGCTCACAAGCAGCTCTACATTCCTATGGGTGCGGGCATGGTGCTGTTTAAAGATCCAGAAGCGATGAAATCTATCGAGCACCACGCGCAATATATCTTGCGTAAAGGTTCGAAAGACCTAGGCAGTCACACGCTAGAAGGCTCTCGTTCTGGTATGGCCATGCTGGTTTATGCCGCGATGCATATCATCAGTCGCCCTGGTTACGAGCTACTGATCGATCAAAGTATTGAAAAAGCCAAGTACTTCGCCGAGTTGATCAAACAGCAGAACGATTTCGAACTCGTCTCAGAGCCGGAACTGTGTCTACTGACCTATAGATACATTCCAGCTGAGATCCGCAGTGCTCTTGAAAAAGCCGGTCCTCAGCAGAAGTCGGAAATAAATGAGTTGCTCAATGAGCTGACAAAGTTCATTCAGAAACGACAACGCGAAACAGGTAAGTCTTTTGTTTCTCGAACTCGCCTCAACCCCGAGCAGTGGGACAGAATGAATACCATTGTATTCAGAGTTGTACTAGCTAATCCTCTTACTGGACGAGACATCCTGAGCACGGTTCTCGAAGAGCAGCGAGAGATTGCAAAACAAGCACCAAAATTGATGGCGAGGATCCAATCCGCCGCTCAAAAAATCAAAGAAAACTGAAAATTTCTTTCGAAAAAGCTGTAACTTGCCGAACATCGACAGCCTCAAACCGCGAAAACCTTTGCATATAACACGCATTTATGTAGTTTTGGCAAAATTTAGTTTGAGGCTTGTCATATTCTCACTAATTGAACCGTATAAAAATTACTGTAAACCTTTTGCTTAGGTTTATACTGGACGCATGGCGCTGGATAGTTATTGCCTTTAGGTGACGACTTGTGACCTCTTTTACCAACAGGTATATCCAGTGAGTTGTTCTCTATACCCTCGTGAACACTATGAATACATTAGAAAAAATTCAGAAAAACCTAGAGAATTTCAGCAAGTCTGAACGTAAGGTTGCCGAAGTCATCATGGCATCTCCTCAGACTGCGATTCACTCTAGTATCGCTACACTGGCCAAAATGGCTGATGTGAGTGAGCCAACTGTTAACCGTTTTTGCCGCCGTTTGGATACCAAAGGTTTCCCCGACTTTAAACTTCATCTGGCACAGAGCCTCGCAAATGGTACACCCTATGTGAACCGCAACGTTGAGGAAGATGATGGCCCAGACGCCTACACACATAAGATTTTCGAATCAACCATGGCTTGTCTCGATGTAGCCAAGAATAGCCTCGATTCAATGCAAATCAACCGTGCCGTTGACTTGCTAACTCAAGCAAAACGCATTTCGTTTTTTGGCCTTGGTGCTTCTTCTGCCGTTGCTCGTGATGCGCAAAACAAGTTTATTCGTTTTAATATCCCGATTACCTGTTTTGAAGATATTGTCATGCAACGCATGAGCTGTATTAACTGTACAGATAATGACGTGATTGTACTGATTTCTCACACTGGCCGTACTAAAAGCCAGGTCGAGATTGCCAACTTAGCACGCGAAAATGGTGCAACGGTCATTGCGATCACAGCAAAAGATTCACCTTTGGACAAAGCGAGCTCATTGTCGATTTCACTTGACGTGCCTGAAGACACAGACGTTTACATGCCGATGGCGAGTCGTGTTGTACAAATGACCGTGATTGACGTGTTGGCAACCGGCTTTACCCTTCGCCGAGGCTCTGGCTTTAGAGAAAACCTCAAACGCGTCAAAGATGCGTTGAAAGACTCTCGGTACGATAAGCTGTCCCAGTTTTAAAAAGGAGCGCATTAGCGCTCCTTTTTGTTTCAATGTTTAAGAGTTCTGTAATCGAACTTCTACGTCAGCCAAGCCACTCTTCACAACCTGAGCGCTTGACTGCTCACTCGACTCTTCTATAAGACAATCATCATTACAATTGCATACCTGTTGAAGAATATAAGTTAATCTCTGCTTAGTAAGTGGCAATGGATTTCCTTTGATCGCCACAGACTTAAGTGCATCTTCCGCAACAACATCAAAAGACGTACTACACACGCCAAACTGACTCAACGTAGGTAAGGAGAGTTTATCAAGCATCATGTTAGCCCATAGTACCCCATCTTCCCGTTTAGCATTCACTCTACCCGTAAGCAAAATCGCCATCTTCTTGTAACGAGCTAAAACGTCGTGCCTTTCTGCATCCTGTGCTGCTTTTATATTTTCCATCATCACATGGGGTGCAAGCCTCGCCGCAATCACGCTATGGGGCGCTTCCAGCTTGCCACCCAAAGCGGAAGCCAACCCATGCGCTGCGCCAAGTTTGGCATTAGTGCTAGCCATCCCCCCCAGCATAGCAACAAAAGAGAGGTCAGAGCGAGCTTGCGGTTTATCTTCAAGGCACCCGGACAGAATCGAAGTACTCAGCCTGCGAAGTCCTTCTTCACATATCATATCGGTTAGTGGGTTTGGGTCACCACAAACATAGGCTTCCATTAAACGAGTAAAAGTCTCCATTGCTCCACGGCCCGATTTGTAAGAGTCGGTCCCATAGGTCAATGTCGGGTCAACAATGGCCACATCCGCCAGCATCTCCGGACTACGTAAACTCACTTTAACTTTGTCCTGCCCTGAACGTAGCACTGCATTACGGGTTACCTCAGAGCCCGTACTTGCTGTCGTTGGAATTGCGATAAAAGGGATAGGTTTAGCCTTTAACGGCACATTGCGACCGACGACTTCCACATAGTCATAAACGTCGCCTTGGTTGGGAATGATCGCCGCTAAGGCTTTTCCCATGTCTAAAACACTTCCGCCTCCCATGGCAACAACCATATCTGGTTTGAACTTCCGCCCCACTAAAGCGGTTTCTTCAATCATAACGATGTTAGGTTCTCCAGAAACGGAAACGTGCTGATAGCGCATTCCTTGTAACTTGATGTAGTCGACAACCATCTCGACTCTTTCTAGGCTCTGACCCGAAACAAGCAACACGCTGTAACCGTATTGGTTAAGAATTGAAAGAGATGACTGTAAGGCGCCTTCACCAAAGACAATACGGGTGGAGGTCATGAACTGGAACATACCTAAGACTCCTTTCTTAAAATTAATTATTAATTTTCAGAAACTTAGATAGAAACCCAAAATACAAAAATTAAAAATGGCGACAAAGTGGCGACGGATTTCTAACTATGTTCATCACGCTTCATAGAACAACATGATTTTAGTTTAGTTTTATTGTCTTATGTCATCACGTCAGTTTTCTTAGAAGGTCACTTATTAAAAGTACGACTTGTAACGCATACTACTATGCCAAGGTCTTCATTTGTGTATTGCAAAAAAATCACTCAGAAGTTCTGCCGTAGAACTTCAAAGAAAAAGCACAAAATCATTATATTTCAAAAACTTAAATAATTTATTATGTATATAAAAACAGTTAAAAATGGCGATATGACGCCCTATTTAACGTAGTTTTTCAATGAGTGCCGCCATTTTTGTCGCCACTTTCTAGCTGTTCAGCCTCACCTATTTGTTGAAACTTGTGATGCGAAGCAATATCAATAAAAGAATCAATGAATTATTACGTTTTATATAACGCATCAATATATTAAAATCTCGTCTCATTTTAATCTGCGTAAAGTAAATCAGGTTAATGGTAGCCATTAGGCTAACTGCAATCCACCACATCAACAAAAGTAGAGATAATATGAAAAACCTCGCGATATTACTGGCAACATTACTGTTAGCAACACCTTCTTTAGCTGCAGATGACGAAGTTCACTGGACAGCAACTGTCAGCATGGTAACTGCGAAGGAAAATGAAAGCGCGTGGGTTGGTTTAAAAAACCTCGAAAGTCCAAACCCTTCGTCAGCAACGTGGACTTGTTCAAATAACATTGTCTGGCTTAGTTCCAAAGACAAACCTAGCCCTAAAGCAATGCTGTCTACTGCATTAACATTATATTCTACACAGAAAAGTGTTCGTATTGGTGTTACTGGCAGCGGTCAAAGCTGCGAGGCTAAATATATTAGTGCAAGAGAATAACAAGCACTCCACAGAATGCACATTTCCAAGTGCTTATATGTGTAGTGCAAAAAACTTAATCACAAAAAGGAATATATAATGCGCCACTTTGTCACTTTTATTGCGCTAACCTTCTTAAGCACGATGTCTTGGGCATCCAAGGTTGAAAACTCGACCATTGAAAGGATACATGTAAACTCAAACGGCTTCGCATACATTAAACTTGAGCAATCCAGAGTTTCACCCTGTCAGGGAGCGAGCTCTAATGATTACTTCACTATCGACCTAGCGACTAAAATAGGCCAAATACAGTACAGTCATGCACTATCCATTTTCCATACTCAAGGTAAAGTCACAGTGATAGGTACATCTAAATGCGGAAGTCCTCATGATCTTGAAACTGTTGGGGATATCCACGCAATTCGATAGCGTAAAATACCGCTCTCGAAAACGCATATTAGTATTTCAGTAACTAACAAAGACGATTCCAAAAATACCGACAATGATTAAATTGAGAAAGAGATCAGTGAAAAAACTGTTAGCTCTATTGGCCACAACTCTGTTCACTATCCCATCGATTGCATCTGAGGATGTTACTCATTGGACTGTCACAATTTCAAAAGTCCATGTAAATGACGAAACGGTAAAAATTCAGACACTTGGCGCAAGCCAGCCTAACCCTTCAAGTTCTCAGTGGTCTTGTACAAACGGTTGGCTAAACATAGATGGTTATTCAAACGCGATTGCTGCAGGATTAAAGTTTTCAGCCGCTATGGAAGCATACAAATCAAAAACCACAGCACGAGTAGGCGTAAAGGGAAGCGGTAACGATTGTGTACTTACTTATATAACCATCAATTAACCAACTTATCACTAAATGCCAAGAACTAGAAATAGCAAACAAGGTTTAATAAAAATGATATCCAAACTAAAAACACTATTAGTATTGCTGCTAATGGTTGCTCCAAACGTGGTTTATGCCAAACACGCGAGTCGTGAAGTGACGGTAACTCAACTCCATCCGATTTCAACCAAACGCCCCGTCAGCCCAAATAGTGAAAATTCAACACGAATTTACGTCAATCCAGGTGCTTGGGGGGATACAACATGTCGTCAGGATGCTGCAGATCTACTAAAAGAAGACACACATTTACTATCTATTCTATTGATGGCATGGACCACAGGAAAAAAAATCATAATCGAAGTTGATGATACAAGTATCCCATGGGGTCCAAATGAAACTGTATGCCAAGTTACGGCTTTGTCCATTAAATAGATAACTTTTTGACTTCAAATCAAACACGCCGAGCCTAAGCTCGGCGTTTTCTTTAGGACAGACTACTCACCTCATATCTCATCAGTGCAATCATGCTGCTCTCCCACTTCAATACAAATGCTCACTTCGCAATCACACAACCTAGTCTTAGCTTTCTAATTACGCGCTTTAAATCACAAAATAATATATAAAGCAATGATTACATTGATAATTTTAATAATTCTATGTATGAATAGCTCAGCACTCGAGTGCTAATCTCATAACTTCTATAAAGGATTGATAATGAAAAAGATTCTGCTAGCATCTCTTCTGGCTTCTGTAAGTTCATTCGCGTTTGCAACAGCAACTGACTACGGCGAAATTTCCAAACTTTATACAAACAATCAGGGACACATTGCGATTCAGCTAAATCGCGGGTTTCCGAAAGCAGATGAGCTAAATACATGTTCTAACCACTCTGGCTGGGCTGGTCTGCACTCTCCTGATCCGACAATCAAAGAGCTGTTAGTTGCGGCTAAATCTTCTAATCAAGATATAACGATCGTTACCAACGGGTGTGAAGGCGATTGGTTAAAGATATACTCACTTGTCGTCGAATAATCTTTAATTTGAGCCTCTTTCGAGGCTCTTTTTCTAAGTTAGAACGGGCTGTTAGCCTGATACTTGGCCAACACTTTACGAACGTTCTCCCATAGCTCATTTAGGTCTCGATACTCTAGGTAGAAACCGCTGTCGATGAACTCGGAGCCGCTGGATTCAAACCACGGCTTGTCTTCACCTTTGCCCCCTATTCCTAATTCAAACTTCGCGCAGAACTTCCCACTTTTTGGTCTTATCTGAAACTTAATGTGATATGTCCAATGGCTTTCTGCTGGGCAACGTTTGTAGAGTGCGGGTAACCAGCCGGAGTCATAGAAGTTAGGTAAACAGGTTTCAGGGAGTTGGTATTGAGCGGGAGGAAGTGTCGGCATGGCGCTGCGAAGTTGATTGGCCATCTGGTTGAATGCGTTTATATAGGCTTCTTTTATCTGCGCTGCTTTCCTACCCGTAAAGCCCATGACCAAGAACATAAAACCATCTTTAGTCATCTCAAACATCGACAAATTGCGGCCTGAATTATCTGTATATTCACTGAGCGTAAAATTGCGCTCAGTGAACTCATCTGAACATTCCAGTCCTTTGAGCTTACGAATTACGTCTTTGTGTTGCTTGTTAAATGCTTCTGCGACTTTAAGAAAAGTGGTGCGAACTTTCTCGCCTTGGTTAAAGACAAGATCGGATACAGTCAGGGTAAGGGAAGTTGTATTAGGCATGATGACCTCCTAGAGATTTAGTCTGCTAAATCACCACTCGGAGTTCCTACGCTTCGGGTGGTGAACTGAACAGGGGTAGGAATACCGCTCTCTAGGAAACGGCCAGCCGAAGCTGCCCTGCCCAGCCCACCATAATTCAGATGCATTTTGCCTAATAGATAAGCAAAGCCACCATGTTTAGGTGTGCCTAAGCCGCACATAAAAAAACCAGCTAAAAGCTGGCGTCTATGCGCCTAGAGAAAGATAAAACGGGTTCCTACGCCCGGCACTGGATTTTGCCAGTGCCGTTACAGGTTAACGATGTGGAAGATCGGTGTCAAACGAAAAGCATCGTGCTTTAGGCTTGAGTTAAGTACTAACATGTCAAAAGCCAAACTACCTAAATTATTCTTTGCTTTTAAAGTCCTCTAAAGAATCGTATGTGATGCAGTGCTCACCCTCACTTTCTAGCACTTTCCCATATGGCCATCTTATATCCTCAACACTGGATTTAAGTATTGTTTTAGCCTCTTTTATAGCAAAGTCATAAAGTACTAGATGTGTTGTTGTCGCACTTATATAGCCATAACATTTACTCTTCTCTTTATTAGTAGCAGTAATCATCACAGCATTGGGGAAAGCTCTATGGTTTAGCCATTGCAACCTTTGCGCTGACTTAGAATATTCCCAAAATGACAACACAAAAATCGCCCCTAAGACAATAAGAAGCATATTGCTTAAAAAGTCTGGAGTTCTAAAATATCTTTTTGTTCGGCTTCCGGTTCGCCAAGCCTCACATATATTGTGTAAACCATAAATCGCCAACCCCGCATAAATGGTGAAAAGAATCATTTCTGGGTATCTCAGCAGTATCAGGGGTATGTCCGATAGCTGAGCAATGGCAAGGTACTCAACTCCAAAGAACCCTAGAGTCTGTACTTCGATGCTCACTGCCAATATTTGAGAAACGACTACCCCTAGAGCAGTTACGATACCCCAGTTGTCTTTGATGAGTTCAAATATTGATGCATTTTTTCTAACCATGAACTACAGTTGCTCGTTATCAATTTCAACCGAATAGGTATCTCTGTTTGGTGTTGCGACATAAACAGGTATGCCACGTCCACGGCACAAAGCTAAAATGACTTCTTTATTTGTGGAAGACATTTTGGAACCTATAACAATATGGTTTATTGCATTGTCAGCAACAGTTTCGATCAGTCCAGATTTTTCGTTTTCCACATCACTCTGAGCAAAAAGAACACTGCGGACTTCTCCTTCATACTCCCAGCGAGTATGTTTTTGATAAACATGAGTTATAGCGGAAAGTGACATTTTCATACGAACTGAAAGCCCCAATTGACCTTTCATATCACGCCCATCTTGTCGTTCAACAACATATGAATCGATGTCTTTGTACGAGAGTTTCTCTACTTTAGAATTGTATTTAACGTCCTTTAACACCAAAGGCTCAACATCATTATTTACAAGATTGTCCTTTTTATAAGCTATACAAAGGCCTGTCATACCCTGCGCATAATGAGACCACATCAACGGTTGATCATCAGATTTACTGAAGCAGCATACAAACGCCTTAGTTGTATAAGTTTCTAATTCAGTAGTCTGATCTTGATAAAGTCGTTTTACAAGCTCCAAAGTGTTACCTTGCAGATTTTTGGCATAGCATTCTTGAAGTTTCTGTTCACTTAATAGGTTTATTTTACGACTGATTTTAATCAGGTTTTTTTCATTTATCTCTTCCCAGTCAAACTGAAAAGGAAGCTCAAAGGGGTCGTTTAGTAAGCGGACATGGGAGTGCCAAAGCTGATTATTTACAATTTCACTGAGTGTATTTTCATTGTAGGGGCGATACCTATACAGGAGCCCTTCATCTTGGACGTTCATTAAACTTTTTTCAATTAGACACTTGATTGTTAAAGAATAATATCCCCAATATCATTTTTAATCTATACGATATAGAAATACCGACTCCTGCCAACGTATATCCTTAGTTAGTTCTAGTAACTATTCCCCAAGGCTCCCACATCCAAATTCAGCTCAGTGCCCTTTTCAATCTTGGCTTTGTCTACTGTCACAGGCTTATCTGACTTAATCCGAAGTTCGACTTCGGATTTGCTCTTTAAGGTCTGGCTAGTAAGTGGTTGGTAGGCTTGATATTGCTTTGGCGTAGTCAGATTTCCTGACTGATAAACATGGTATTGTGAACTGGTTGTTTCACGGCGGTTTGTTTTTTCTTCAGTGGTAATGCCGAGTTTGGCGTTTTTGTTTTTAATGCCATCGAGCTTGCTGGCAAGATTGTCGACTTGTTTGCCTGCCTGTTCAGTTTCTATTTTCCAACCTTCTGGAATCAGTGAATCTGGCAGTTTGTTGATAAGGGCTTTGAACTTATTCCATAACCAGCCTACTTTTTCCCCTACCCACTTGATGACTTTATCTAAGCCAACAAACTTATCGACTAAGTAAGTTATGGCGATAATCGCTGCACCTACCGCTGCCACTATCATCCCGATCGGGTTAGCCATGATGACGGCGTTAAGGCCAATCATCGCTACTTTAAAAATGGCGAGTGCCGCCACAATGCCTTTGAAATGTTGAGTTACCCAGATAAGCCCTTTACCGAGTAACGCAAAGCCTCGATACAGGCCGTCGACGGTTTGGATGAGCTTTTCAATAAACTCGGTGCGCCACTGCGCGTTCTTAAACTTGTCCGAGAATCGAGTAAAGACTTTAGTGACTTTCTCCATCACTGGTGCGAGTGCGGCAAACTTCATTGAACGAACACTTTCCTGAATTCTCTGCAGTGCGTCGTTGTATGCTTCTGCCTTTGCAGCGTCTTCAGCGGTTGCACCTCCGCCAAGAGCGTTAAGCTCTTTACGTGCAGCGGTTAGCCCCTGCGTACCTTCGCGGAGCATGATTAACATTTTGCGTCCATCCTGCCCAAACGCAGCATCGGCAAATGCCATCTGCTCTTGAGGTGACTCTAGCTTTGAAAATGCATCAAGCAGCATTTCGTAGGCTTGCTGGGTATCTTCTGCCCCCTGTAAGTCTTTGTGGAGTGAGTTACCGCTTTTCTTGAGGAATGAACCCAGCGCGCCTGTTCCTGTCTCCTGCAATACGCCTAAGCGTTTAGTAAACCTGAGCATAGAGCCAGATAAAGCATCGCTTTCAACGCCTGCATGATTGGCTTGGGATTGCATGGCTTGCAGCTCTTCAATCGGCAGGTTCAGGTTACCGGCAACTTTCGCCAGTTTGTCCATCTCGTCTGCAGTACTATTTACCTCAGAGACCAACCCAGCCAAGCTCACGCCACCCAATAAAGCGGCGCCCTTACCTACCGTGGCAGAAGCAACATTTGGTAAACGTATTGCGCCATTGAGCTTTTGAATGGGCTTCATTGCCCCCTGTAGAATCGAGTACTTCTTGCTAAGGCGCGCAATCTCTTTGCCGTGCTTTTTGTAGCTTCGGTTTAGCCGATCGCTTTCGCCTTCCAAGTCATACATTTTCACGCCTGTCTGGCTAAGCTGTTTACCCAGCCGAGCCAGGTTGTTCTTGTAGCTCGTTTGTTCTGAGTTAAGCTTGTCTAACTTATCCTGCTGTTTGCTGATCTTCTCTGTCAGTGCAGCACTTGGGCGCGTCGCGGATGCCGCTTTGGCTTTGAGTTCGGTGAGCTTTTCGTTAGTGGCTGCAATTGCGAGGGCGTTCTTACTTAACTCTTTCTGCGAGTTTTTGAATGACGCGATCATACCTAGTGCAGCTGTGTCATCTGCCTGCGCTTTTTGCACCTTCTTGATGACCTTTGCGTAGTGATCAGATTCGCTGGAAATGCCCTTGAGCGGTGCGGATATCTTGTCTTTCATCCCCATCACAACTGACAGATTCATTTTCATGGTGATATCCCTTATTGGTGATGCAAAAAAGAGAGCTTATTCGCTCTCTTTCCGTTCGTGTCTAACTCTGGCTTTTTCACGAAACAGCAATAAGTCTTCGTAGCTAAGCCTATCCAATTCGCTTGGCTGCCAGCCCAGCACTACTGCTATGTCTGCGTAGTAGTCTTCAACGTATTCGATTACTGTTTCGTGTTGACGAAAAAAGAGGCGATTTCAGTCAGTACTGGCGCCCAGTTCTCTGGCGCTAAGTTGAGCATATCTCGCTCATTCAAGCAGGTGATTCTTGGCACCAGAATCTGCCCTGTTTCGAAATCCATCTCACACACTTTGATGAGGTTTAAACCCCGCAAGTTGCCCGAGTGAGGTTTGGTGATTTCAAGTTCTTCAATCATCTCGCCATCTTTCTCATGCGGTACTGCCAACTTGACCTTTTTCACTTCACTGCTGTGTTTAATTGGTGTCGCCATAGCCCAGTTCTTCCTTCAGTTCTTTGAGTTTGGTTTTGCAGCCGCCTTTGTCCGGGTCTAGCTTCATCACCTGTTCATAGAGTTGGTACGCCAGTTCGCGTTCGCCTTCTTCGTAATGCCAGTCACCGACCAAGCGATACATTTTCACTTTCAGTGGTGCATTGGTTGCGAGCTCACCAGATTGCAAATCTTGCACAGCATTGAGCAAGTAACTACGTTCATACTCTTTGTTGGCTTTGTGGGCTTCCAGCGAGTAATTGAATACATAACCGCAATAGGCTGTCTGGCCGTTCATTTTCCAGTTGTGTGGTGTTTCCAGCCCTGCACCAATGGCATTGCGAAAATCATCGTGAATGGTTGCCAGCAGTCCCAAATCGACATGCCACATGAAGAACCACCACAATACATCTAGATTGGCGTAATTGCCCTGATGCGTTTCAAGCAGGGTTTCGACGATTGAGCGGTACTTCTCGATCAAAGACTCTTTGAATGGGTCCTTCTCCTTTGAGCCCGCCAAAGTTCGAACGTAAGATAAATCTTGTTTGAGCATCAACTGGACTTCTTCCCAGGGCTTACTCAACGCCGATGGTCGATTCGATTGTTCAACCTGCGCGACTTTAGGCTTGTTGGTGAGCGCCTGACGTTTCATGAGTATTGAATACATGGCCCGCTCCTTATTGTGGGATTAGCTCGTAGCCATAGAACATGACTTCCAGCTGCCCTTCCTTCACGGCCAACGTGAGCGGGTCACCTACCCACGCATCGGTTAAGGTGTAGGTTTTACCACTGTTCGTCTCGAGTGTAATGTTTTCATCGACGAACTTTTTAATGGCATCTTCATCGGTATTGCTAGCGTGGGCGATGACGCACTTAATGGATGGCGCCTCTTCATAAGACTCGCTGTGGCCAAGCACACCATCGTCACCCATAACCGGTTCACGCTTGAGGTTGCCAAAGTTGATTTCCGCGCCTTCTTTGATTGGTAAGCGCCCCAATGAACCGGCATTAAGTACTGCGCGGCTAGTAATTGTTGTTCCCATGGCTTACTTCCTGAATTGAATCTTACCTGCAACGATGATCAATCCATTCACGAACTGCGGTGAATCCTGATAGTTGATGCGTTGCTTGTTGGTTTGGTCGAGCTCGACAATCAAAGACTTTTTGTAGCCATCGAAATCTTGCACGATGCCCTGATATTCCAGCTCCCGATACAAAGCGAGCAGCTCACTTTTGAACATGCTTGGCGTAACAATGACCTGACCGGGTGCAAACTTGGTACCGTCCTTTGCGACTTTGTGGCGCGCGTATTTGCTTAGGATGCGTGAACGTTGCTTCTGGCGGAAATACATTGCGGTTGCCGGTGTCATGATGTCGAGGTAACTGTTATCGGCGATACCTGACGCATTCTCGGTATACGCAGTTACTGGGCGCTCAATCTGCACTTCTTTGCTTGGCGTGACTGTGTAAGTTCCCATTCCTTCATGAAGCAGTAAGTTACGTTCTGCCCAGTCAAATTCCGTTTCCGCCGTTGAGTACACGCCACTCAGTTTGAGGGTTTGTAGGGGTCGGCATGGGTCGTTGGCCAATGAAGGGGCAATTTGCCCTGCCCAAGCAGCAACAGCTTCTGCATCCGACAACACCTGATTCGATGAATCACCCAAGCTATCAATCGACATAAAGCTGATCAGGGGACAATTGCTTTTCGAACCAAAGGTCACCAGCTCAGAGTGTGTGCCTTTCTTTGGTAAATACGCCAGACCAGGGATTTGATTGAGCGCGTCGTAGCGCTTTTCCAAGAACTCGCCCAAGTCACGGATAGTGGTCTCGTCATTCAATGAACAAATGATATGGTGATACTGCTTATCGCCCAATGCAGCAAGCGCAGACATGGTGTCATTGCTGGTCACACTCACCGCATACACGGGCATAGTTTCATCCTGCTTGCGGAAGAACTTCACCATCTTAACGATATCTGAGCTGCCAAAGTGCTCAGCGGCTTTTGCATCATCCATGCAAAGCTTTACTGTGTTTGCCCCTACCGCGGCACCATCGGCGGCATTGCCGATCACAAGGCAAAGTTGCTGGTCTTCAGCACTGTTAGCCAGGCTGTTATCAATCTCGACATACATGCCCGGAACACGAGCATTGCTCGGCACTTCTGAGAAGCTCATACTCATTCTTCAGTCTCCTGTTTTTGTTGTTTCGCCTTAACCTCAACAACGGATTTATCCTTGATTCGGCGTAGCCAGTAGGTATTGCGCGGTTTCACTTCTCCCGCAGCTTTCAGCGGTTGTCTGGTTTCAGGGTCTCGAACCAGTAAGCCTTTGCTGATCGGCTTAACCTTAAATGTTCGCATTAGGTTGCATCCTCTAGTGCAAAGTGTTCTGCAGCCATCGCCAACAACTCTTTTTCGAGCTGTGGTGTCCAGCTGATAAACGTACGTTTGGGCATGTGATAACTTCGTTTAGTGAGTATTCCACCCTGCCACTGTCCCACATTCGAATCGAAGAAGCCGTTTACCCTTGTGGTGAAAGAGAGCTGTGCACCTTCATTGTGCTCACGGCCAATAACACCCGCAGAGCCCTTTAGTCCAACCTCAAACCCTTTGTCACTGGTTCGTGTTCGTAGTGCCTGAGCAAAACCCAGCAGCATATCTTTGTTGTTGGCTCCATCATCAAGCTGAGTCTTTGGCCTTCGGCTTTGATATGGGTTGTTATTAATGTCTCGCTGCGCTCTGATTTGCTGCCTAAAGAACTGCCGTGCTCGGTTTGCCATCCGGCGGTTTAAGTCATGCTTTTCAGACGCTTTCATAACTAAAACATCTACCAACTGGGTCAGCTGTTCTGGGCTTTCTAAGATCTTCATGGCAAGTCCTTGGTATGGCCAACGAAGTAAACCAGCTCATTCAGTTCATCCGGTTGCGCGGTCGCTTCAAACTCGCTGATACACTCATATAGGGTCCCTTGCTGCTTCCAGCTTCCTTGCTCATTCTCTGCCAGTGAGTAGCTTTCTCTGAGGTCAATTTTTATCTTGATGTCACATTTGCCATCATCGAGCACCTGAGTCGCAAACGTCGGTGCTGGTAAGCCTTTCTCTGTTCGTTCCGGATCATGCTTGTTAAGCCAGTTCACCAAATGCATAAACAGAATGTGCGGTTTTAATCTCGCGTTCTGAACAAAAACAATGACGGTGTATTCCAACTCATAGCCGTCGACCAATGGTCCTTGACCACAAAACAGAGCACCATCTTCTACCCAGATATCTAAGCTCTTCGAATCTGTAATGAGGCTTATAAACAACTCCGTGAGGCTTTGCAGGGCTTTCATCACACCACCTCAAAGCAGTAGGTTTCGTGACTATGAATAAGCAGGTCTATGGCTTGGCGATACTGGACTTCGCAATGCTGTTTCTTGTCCGTTAGCGCCTCTTGTCGCTGCGCAGCTTCCGCTGTCGCATCCCCACTTAACTGAATACCGATCAACTCACCGGCTGTTAAAGCAAATACCGCCTGCTTGTAGAGCGTTGCGCCTGCTTCTTCATCTTCAAACTGATCCTTAGAAAGTGCGTTTAGGTCATCGTAAAGCGCCATAACGCACTCCAACTCTTTATGTACTTTGATACGCGACACGCTCGCTTGATGCAGAATGCCTGCCTCTGTTTCATTGCTCATGAAATGAAACAGAGACTGAAACTCTGCCAGCTTCAACGCCGGATACTTTGCCGTGGCTGGCAACTCTGAGTCGTAGGTTTCGCTTTTATCACCGACAAATTCCATCATGGTTCCTCGAGAGAAATGCGGGCAGACAAACACTGAACTCTGCTTCTGCCAAGGCTTCACAGATTGAGTGTTAGAGCCCGCATTGAGGGGGGTGGTCGTTTAAGGGCTATACCCAGTTTTCGCCAATCTTCAGTTTGACGTTCTTGAATTCCATCGCGGCTGCTTTGCCGATTTCTTCAATGACGTAAGCCATGTTCATCGACTCGAAGTTTTCGATCTGGTCTTTCTCGTCGTTCTTCTTACCCATTGAGCGACGAATCGAGCCTTCCTGAATGTAGATAGACAGGTTGTCGTAGCTGGTCACCATAATGCCGGTTGATGGGAAACCCGGAACCTTCACCGCAGGCAGGCCACCGTAGGTTCCAATGACCTGCACTTCCTGAATCTTGCTCTTCTCGCTTGGTGTATTGCCATGCGCTTCGTAGAACTTCGCTTTGTCGTAAGCCAGCAAGTCAGAGCCGATAATCGCAATCAGGTTTGAATCGTTTTCGCACGCATCGTGAAGCAGGTTCTTGGTGTTGAGCACCGCTAAATCGAGATTAATGAAGTCACCACCTTCACCGATTCGGATCTCACCGGAATTAGGCACAATTTCGGTGATGTAGCGCTCGGCGTTGTGGTCACGCATCGCCTGAAACCAACCTTTGTTGACGTCTTCACCGTTTGGATTCGAGCTCGCATTGGTGTTCTTCTCTACGCGTTCACCGTACCAACCGATGGTGATTTTGTTGGCATCAATCTGCTCACGCGTATGAGCTGAGATGATTGAGTTGAAGCGCTTGTCATGCGCCCAAGCATCAAGTTTGTCGTAACGAATTGCGGTATCAAAGTTAGTCTGCTCACACATGTACGGCATCGCGCCCATGCCTGAGTAGTCTTTCGGTACACGGCGACCTTCACCGGAAGTATCGGTGCGACTAGCAATCATGCCCGTTACGCCCAGACCGATGGATTCGCCTTTCTGGTTCTTCACCGGAATGATATTGATCTTCTTCAGGAACCAGTTGCTCTCTCGCATCTGGCCAATGATTTTCTGCGTGCCGTTTGGCGTGACGTTAAACTTCTGGGTCGCGTCATCCACTTCATTTTGCTCAGCGACTTTCTTCACGTAAGCATTGAGCTTGATTTGCGTTTGTTTCTGCATAGTTTTACCTGTATCTCTTCGTCAGACTGGCGTTATAGGTACTGCTCTTCTTCGCTGTCCTGACCTGCTAGCTTGCGCGGTGTTTCGTCAGTGATTTGGCTAAGCGTTGTCGTCATCTCCGACATCTGAGTCGACAACTGCTCCACCTGACCTTTGAGTTCATCGAGCTGATTGCTTTCAGGCTCCTCTTGATCAACCTCTGGTTTTTTCTGTGCGGAAAGGCTTTCGACCAACAGGCCTAAGTTGGTACTGAGTACCTTGTTCTGCTCTATGCTTTGTTTGAGCAGCTCTTCAGTTTCTTTACTCATTTCGCTTTCTTCCTCTTGTTGCGAGAACTGCTCAGGAGACTTTTCACCGCTGAGCCAGCTTTTGAATTTCTGGAATAAGGAGGCATCACTTTCCGGTTCTTCTTGCGACAGCGTTTGGGGTTCGATCGTAAACTTTGAAAGTACGTGAACCTTGCCATCGTCCTTGCTAGAGAGATGGATTTGAGTTGTACCCAGTGATGCGGGTTTGTCGGTCAGAGCCAGTCCGGTTAAATAGGCTTTCTCAGTGTTAGAAAACTTCTCAATGAACTCACAGGATGTATGAAGCAACTGGCCTTGTTCCGTCATGCGTAGCAAGTGGGAGTTAGGTTTAATGACTGCGAACAGCTTGTCTTCACGCTTCTCTACCGACAACACCGAACCGAATTTGTAGCTCCAGTCATAGTGCTCTTCATTAATGCGCGCGGTGTACACCTCTGGGTTGTAGGTCTCTGCGATTTCATCAATGATTTTCTGTTCAATAACGCGACCATCAACAGTTGTCCCTGCCTGCAAAATACAAATCGGCTCTGACTGAAACATGTCTAAACTCTCCTGAATTCGATGATTTCAATCTAACGAAAGCCTTCCTCTTTTTGTATTCATCCTGATTCTAGATACCCGATATAGAACTCTCGCAAGCTGAGTAATGGCGGGCTCTGTAGCACTATGCAGGCATGGAGACGAATGCAGTAACCAATCTGAACCAGCCGCTATACACGCCAACGCAAACTCAAGCGTTTGGGTTGTTCTTACGCCAGCAAAAGCCGGCAGAAATCGCGGATAAAATCGGTGTTGCCACCCGAACGGTTCAGCAATGGGTATCAAAATTTGGCTGGAAGGAAATGCGGGATGATTTGCCCGTAGAGCTCATGCTGCGTCAGAGGATCACGTATCTGATGTGGGTTGACCAAAAGCTTGAGTGTCAGGAACGCGAGCTGAAGATGCTACTCGATCAGCACTACAAACGTGTTGAAGCAGAGAATAAGCGAAGCAGACCAGGCACATCCGTCGAAGGCAAAAGCCCTAGAGGTCGCAAACCTAACAAAGTTAAGAATGACGTTTCGCAGATCACCAAAGAGATGCTTGATGAATACCGCGAGCGTACTTTCTTTGAGTACCAGAAAGAGATACATGCTCACAAGCTCGATGATGACATCAACGAAACGCGTTTCTATCTGAAGTCGCGCCAGATTGGTCTCACCTTCTATTTTGCTTATGAAGCTTTCGAAGACGCTGTGCTTAATGGTGATAACCAGGTTTTTATCTCTGCGTCGAAAAAGCAGGCTTATATCTTCAAGAACTACATCCGTAAGTTTGCTCTCGAGATTGGTGAAGTCGACCTCAAAGGCAAAGATGATATTGAATTAAGTAATGGCGCCAAGCTGGGCTTTATGTCGACCAACGTTTCTACGTCTCAGGGTTTCAACGGCCACATGTATTGGGATGAAGTGTTTTGGATACCCCGCTTCGCTGAGCTGGATGACTATGCAGGCGGCATGTCGATACAAGCGAAGTTCCGCACCACGTATATTTCGACGCCTTCCACGATGGCTCATGAAGCTTACCCGAAATGGGAAGGTAAGAAAGAGCACAGTATTGATATCAGCCACACCGCGCTTAAAGGTGGGGCGTTAGGTCCTGATTTTATCTTTAGGCAGATGATCACCGTTGATGACGCGATGAAGAAAGGCGCGACCTTCTTCAACATGGAGAAGCTTAAGCGTAAATATCCAGTTAAGGAAATCTTCGACAACCTACTGCGATGCAAATTCTTGGATGACAGTGCTTCGTTCTTTTCACTAAAAGCTCTTCTCGCCTGCAAAGCGGATTCCTCTCTATGGAAGGAAGTTGACCACAACAAGCCACGCCCCGTCGGTGATGCGGAAGTGTTAGTCGGCTATGACCCAAGAGGTGGTGGTCAAGGAGAAGGCTCAGATGATGCAGGTTTAGTGGTTTCACTTAAGCCAAATATGAAGGGCAGCGTTTTCCGCTTCATCGAGCGCTTAAGACTCAAAGGTTCGAGCTATGAGCAGCAAGCTGAAGCCATTCGCGGGATCACCGAAAAATATAATGTAGTGCACCTCGCCATCGATACCAGTGGCGTAGGTTCTGCCGTGGCTGAATTGGTTAGAAAGTTCTATCCGTCTTTGCTCGAGCTCAACTACTCACCAGAGGTCAAGCGGATGATGGCCTACAAAGCTCGGGAGATCATCGGCAATGGTCGACTGCAGTTTGATGCCGAATGGGATGACCTGGTGCATTCCTTCCTGATGATTCGCCAGCAGACCACCAACATCAGTAACCAGGTTACGTTTGTCTCTAACCGCAGCAAGATAGGTTCGCATGCTGACCTTGCCTGGGCTTCAATGCACGTGATGTGCTGGGAGCCAATTGATATTAACAATGACGACGATACCACCGTTGAAATTTTCTAAGCCAAAGAGCGGAGAAACGAAGTGATTGAGATTGAATTTTCTAGCCCTGTCAGCGTGATGAACAGCGACATACTAAGTTACCTTGAAACGGCTTTGGTTGATGGTTTGTATGAGCCACCTATTCCGTTCGATACTTTGGCCAAAGCGCTGCGAGTTAACCCGATGCACTCGAGCGCGATTGAGTTTAAGCGCAATACCCTCGCCTATGCTGTGAACGTGTCATCAGTATTATCCCGTCGCGACCTTAAGCGATTTATCCAAGACTATCTCACCTTTGGCAACGGCTATTTCCAAATTGTTCGCTCACACGCAGGCAAAGGTCCTATCGTTCAGGTTAAACACATTCCAGCTTTGTATATGCGTCGCCGAGAGGACTTGGGTTATACCTACAAGCCGAAAACTTACGAGGATGATGGCAGAGTTGATTTTAAGGAGGGACAAATCTTCCATCTCTCCGAATACGACGTTGCTCAGGAGATCTATGGGTTACCCGGTCACGTAAGTGGACTCACCTCCATCTGGCTTAATGACGATGCCACTTTGTTCCGCCGCCAGTACTACCGCAACGGCCAGCACGCGGGTTACCTGCTTTATATGAATGAGCCCAGCATGACGAAAAAACAGGAAGACGAAATTAAAACCAAGCTACAGGCAAAAGAAGGCATGGCGTTTAAGAACATGTTTGTAAATGCGCGAGGTAAAGACACTAAAGCGCCGGAACTTAAACCGATTGGCCAAGTAGAAGCAAAGGATTCATTTAAGGAAGTGAAGAACCAAACTATGAATGATGTGCTGGCTCTCCACCGTGTCCCTATCGAGTTGATGAGCGTTCGCCGCGAGAGTATTACGTCACTCGATCTCAGTAAGGTTGATTGGTTGTTTCACAAGAATGAGCTTTTGCCACTGATTGATATGATGCAAGAGTTGAATGATTTTGTGGGGTTCGAGTTGCTCAATGTGAAAAGCTATGAGAAAGCAGTGTTACTTGATTGAATTAAGGCTTCTATTTAGAAGCCTTAATTATGATTAGTTCAACTTTTCAATATCTTCAACGATGTGATTAGCAATTGCTTCAGCAAAATCATTTTCTGCGGACTTGTCTCGAATGGTTCCAGAAAGTACCTGCAAGTTGAATGCAAAACCACCGTTATAAGTTAACTTCTTTTGATCTATTAGGGTGACAGGTTTCTCGTTTCCAGAAAGCTGAACATCGTAATCAAATTTTGGTGGAGCTAGAGAGTCCGAAGGGATTGGCGTAGCATCACCTACAAATCTCCTGTAATAGTCAACATTTATCGCTATAGCATCCATTTCAGGTTTATCGGAAAGTAAGCCTTTTTCCGCTAGCTTTGTTTTAATTAAGCTCGAAACCATTTGGGAGAGCTCCTCTTTACTATGGTATTCAAGCTCTGGTTCATGGTACTGGGTTACGTCCACACTGATTTCTGTCACTCTAAACTTTGACGTGAGATCTATATCTGATTTATTTGATGTACTTCCACACCCTGACAAACCCAACGTGGCAACAGCAAGTGTTAAACTTAAAATCCAACTACGTTTCATAAAATTACCTTTTATTTATTCTGAGCAGCTATTTAATTACCTTTCTATAAATAAATCAAATCTCATTTAGAGTATTTATAACCATTATCGATTATCTATCAACGTCTTACTGTGCACTTTTTATCCAACTCTGCAGCAACTGGAGCTTTTTAGCGTTTTCTGCACAAATGCTTAGATTGTGAATGTCTTGATCTAAAACTTCTGAGTCTCGCTCGTAAACCGTTGGGGCTCTAGGAGTTTGGGTGGCGTCATCAAAAATGGAGGCGGATTGCTCAATACTGAGCGCTCTATTATGCGCTCGCACTGCGTTGGATCGGATGCGCAACCAGTCAGAGTCATTAACAACACACTGCTTATCACTGTTCTTTTGAGCATACTTGATCACCTCTTTTTCTATCTCTCGAAACTCAATTCGAATATCAGGCTTTTGGTTAGCCAGTTTTACGGCTAATTGAAAAGCCTCGTCTTGTTTATGTTCCACTTTGTCCCATAAGGCGTTTTGCGCTTTTAGGGCCTTAACTTCTGTAGTCGTTACGCCGTAGTCGTAGGAAACGTAAGCAACACCACCAAGAACGGCAGTAAAGGCAACGGCTTTAAACAAGGTTAGATACTTACTTAACATGGTCACTCTCCTTGCCAACCGTTTAGGCATACGTCTTGCTCTTTACTTCGGCGTTTAGGAATACCGGCACAGTTGCTTGTTTCTTGTCGGCAATCTTTACCATTCACAAACACCCACCGCGGATACTCATTACAAGCACCAGTGCGATCACCTCGATTGAATTTTTTCAGCAATGTAGAGCGAGCGAAGTTACCTGTGCCAAGGTTATAAACAAAGCTCACCATCATGTCGTACTCGCCTTGGTTTGGTGTTTGGGTGATACGCTTGTTAACGACACGTTCAGCGGCAGATACGCTTTCAACAAAGCTTTCAGCGGCTTGCTGTTCGGTAATATGTGTATCCTTGGTCACGCCTTTGGTATGACCTAGACCGACAGTCCAAACGTTCGCACTGCATTGGTAGGACTTAAGGCGGCAACCTTCCTCGTTAGCGATATGGCGTAAACCGTTTTCACTAACGTTTAGTTCTGAGTCAATAGTGAAGACAATGGCAAGAACCGAAGTGACAGAGCACACCACCGCCTGTATTGCTTTGGTTTTTAGGCTCATATTGCGCCGTCCTCTTGAGAGTTCAGTTTGTCGAGTTTGGCTTGGTTGAGTTTGGTGGCAACGGCATAGTGGCGAATAGCCATAACACCTGAAACGATACCCACGGAGATTGCGATAAGCTGGGCAATATCGTTCACACCGAAGCTGATTAGGGTTGCACTAACAGACGTTAGAATTTTCTTTAGCCCGGCAATATCTAGCAAAGAAACCACTAACGCTTTTACCTCTGTTTGATTCATTGATTTTTCTCTCGTAACTAGTGATTAGTGCCCCACAAAACCAGTGTATATAGCTGAGGTTTAAAGGGTACTGATGGCATTTCTAGTGCGGAGATATAGAAGTTTGGGAAGGTAAAAAGAACAAACCCAGCGGCTGGGCTGGGTTTGGTGGTTAGTTGGCTAAGCCAGATAGTTGTGGGCGCTCACCAAAGGGAAAGCTTTCATTGTTTGGGTAATCACTTAACATTTTTCTATCCTCTAAAAGCTTTAAGAAATCTTCATTCGATTTTATCGGAGAGGTTCTTAATTTTTCTGGATAGTTTTGGTCTTTTTCGTATTGGTCTATTCGACTCAAAACGTTATCAAGCTGTAAATCACGCCATTCACGCTCTTTGATAACCTTGATTGGTCTTTCCAATTCTTGATCATATTGCCAAGACGAATCCGATTCTCTCCAAGAGTCAAACTCACTTGGTTTTAGCAACGTGTGTGTCTCAGGTAAGTCTCCAAGGTGATTAATCTGATAGTCATTTTGCCGAGACTTACAATAGGCCACTTCTCCACGATGGTCTTTTCTAACTTCCCATGCATCATTGATGAATACTGGCTTTTCATCATTACTTAGCTCTGAAATAGGAGATTGCAGCGTACTCTGAGCAGGTAAGCCTGTATTAGCTTCAATCAACATTTCAACACTAGAGGTATATACCCCATCGGCATCAAAATGATGAACTGTCAACGTTTGGTCTTCTGTGCTGAACTCAAATGTCATTATGCGGCTCTCACTATGTACATGTATGCAATGTTTCTAGGGCGCGTTTCATCGGCGGTTCGACCATTAATCGCCCCCGTAGTGGTTTGAGGAATAACGGAAAAGTTTTTCTCTGGGGTCAGCAGCTCTTCTTCATTACCTGTACGTCGGAAGGTGTGATACGTATGCTGGTGATCTTGAAATGCATCAAGCTGTAAGCTCAATAGTTCTCGGTCAACATCAATACCACGACCATTATCGTGACCACGAATAAACTCAGCACGTAGATCGGACAGCACTCCGGACGGGTAACGCTCCGCAAGTTTTGGATACGCGGACTTATTAAAAGACTGTCCTCGGCATTCTAACCAGCCTGACGGTACTGCGCCTAATGGGAATGGCAACGGTATGCCTGCAAGCTCCTTAGAGCTAATCACTTGAAACAAGTTATCAGTCGAATCTCCGACAAACAGATTGGTAAAAACCGAAGCACTTTGGTCATTCCCAACCGTTGGCAATGGGGAAAACCAGCAATTGACGTCTGGATTACCCGTTTCTAACGTTGGAGTCTCCTTCACCGCAAATGCTGGATTGGTGCTAACCAAAGATACATTCATGATCAAGGGTTTACTCACATCGCGCAATTTCACTTGAAGTTTGGTAGCACGATCAGCGAGACGAATGCCATCTAAATGGCAATTGCTAGCGTTTTTTGTACTGCCTTGGCTTTGAAGGATTTGCAATGAACCATGCACGTTAACTCTCTGGACAATAAACGAAACGCTTCGGTGACCTACTGTGTTGATTACTCCCATAAGTGGGCAGTTAGAATATTCAGTTAGCCCTTCTATGATGGTGTACCACCCACCCTCACTCGGCATTGATGGTTCGTTATACGAAAAATTCCTTCCTTTAGGTGTAAGCATGGGTAAGTAAATGTCGTTGAGTTCCTCTCCTGTCACAAACTCACTGTGCTTAAAAATAACTTGTCCAACTTCACCTGAAATCGCCGCTTTGAGTGTGACCATGCCGCCAATGCCCTTCGGCAGCGCAACTTTTGGTGTCGAGCACTCGATGACGGATTGATTGCTGCTATCAAGCACGTGGATTTGGTGTAGGTACTCATCAAAGTGCTGCTCAATGGGCAGATTCAAGATAAAGGTTAAAACGCCATTGTCATCGTAGTAACTGGTTTCAATGGTGTTTTCGTAGAATGAATACAGTGATTCACTTGGGGCGTCATGGGTTAACGCGCCAATGAGCCGATACTTGGTTACAGTATTTTTCTGCTCACTGTTTAAAATGTCTATCCCGTGCTGAGTCGGAATAGCTTGCAGTGTGCTCATTCGGTGTCTCCTATTTCAAGTTGCCAAGTAATGGCAGTGCGGCACAAGATTTGAGCTTCAGCGTCTATTTCTAACTGCGAGCTCAATTCTGGCTTTATTGTCAAGGCAGTAGCCTGTTCAAATTGGGTTTCGGCTTCCAATGGGTAAAGCCAGTGAAACTCGGTATGAGGTAGTCGGACTTTTTCAAATGCGTTAATGGCTGCGCCATTGTCATAGCTGAAGAGGTCAATCAAAATCAGATTGGGCCTTTTCACATCGTCATACACCAAACCGTTTGAGCCCATCGTCCCAAGCAGGCTTTGATAATCGCGAATCTTCCAACCAAACCCTTGCTCTTCAAACTCTGTTAAAAGCGATAATTCAATGTCGTCATGGGTTTTCTTAAAGTCTTTGGCTATACCGTTAATGGTATTGGTCAGCTCTTCGTTCTCGGTGTCTTGCCAGTATTCACCTTGAGGCAGTAACCCACGGTAAGCGTCAGCAAAGTCCCCTTCGTTGTATTCAATGATTAAGTCGGAGATGTCCATGTGACGGCTCCTAATACATGAATCTGGTTATTGTCGATAGCCACTTCGCCCACAGGTGCTTTGACAATAAAGTTGTTGGTGACGGTTGAAATGACTAACACAATTTCGGTGTTGGTGATGGATTCAGGCTTTTGGGTGTTTGGGTCTATCTTGCCCATTTTCCCTTTGACAAAGTTTTCAAGGGCCGTGACCACATCATCACGAATCGCTAGGTCTTCAATGCCTTGAATCTCTATAGCGAGCGGCGTTTTTTCTGGGAGATGAGCAAACGGATGGCAACCCGCGAGTCGGTTAGTTTCGAAGGTCTCTTGAACAAGGTTGACCACTTCACCGCTTAACGTTGGGTCGTTTTCACGTGCGCCAATGTAGACCTCTACCATGCCGCGCTCTGGCGTGTTATCGAGTGCCCATGCAAAATCAACATCAGAGTGAGCCGACACTGCCCACACTTCGTAATCTTCTGACTTGCCGATCAGCTCGTTCTTCTCGAATGCCACAATTACTCGCGCTCGCCAGTGCTCTAACTCTTCGATATCTGCACCACCTTCAATACCCAGCGACAGGATGTTATTAGGGTCGATACCGCTTAGCCCTTCGGTTAGGGTGAGTTTAGCGCCGTTTGGTAAATTGCTGGCTGTCCCTGATTCCAGTGCAATGACGTCTACAGGCACATTGCTGTACTGCTCCTTAGTGGTTTCATACTCTTTATCACCGTAGATTAGGCGAGTACCTTTGGCGATCACCACGGTTCCGCCTAGCTCAGTAAACTGTACTAAGCCTTTCGCAAAGGTCGGTAACAAGCGTGGTGTATTGTGGCGATTGGCATGTAGATATAACCACGCTTCTGAGCAGGTTTCGGGGTGCAGTTGTCTGAAAAGCAAATCTTGATAGCCATATTGCCCATAGCTGACGCCAGCAATGGCAGAGGCTATCGCTTTGGTCGCTGGGTTGCTTTGCCCTGTGGCTGATGTCAGGTTAGCTTCCGCACGAGCAATTAAGCTCTCAAGGCTCACTTGTGTACTCATTTATCTACCTTCGATAGTGGAACATCAAATGTGGAGCCGTCCGTCAGGGTTATCATGACATTACGGCCCATTTGGTTTGGTTTCTCTCTCCAAACAGTGACTTCAATGGTTTTCGCGTGACCTTGTTGAATTAACCAGGCTAGGGCTTCTTCATAAAAACGTTTGGCAAGCCTTACGGTTTCATCGGTTAATTTGGCTCGTTTGAGTGTCCAATCCCGAGAGCCGACAATCTCTATCAGTTCATTACTCCAAGTACCGCCGCGTTCATTGTTGTCCATTCTGGCGCGGTCATTCTTGGTTGACTCGGCGTAGTTGTAGACGCTTTGCAGCACCGCATGAGTCATGCCGTCTTTGGAATCCACCGACTCGGTAAGCGCGTTCAGTTTAAAATGGCTCATGCTTTGTTGGGCTCCCGTGTTGTTTTGATTGCGCTGTCGTCTTCATAGTCGTGGCCGTGCGTCTCGACTTTAACGCCGCCGAACGTACCAGACTGACCACCGACAGAGCCCGCAACTTCTGCATTCTTCGCCACACTCAGATTGCCGCCTATCTCTACATCATTAGAAAACGTGGTTTTGTCAGCAATAACGTTTACCTGTGGCGCCTTAATAGAGACTTCATTCGCAGCTACGACATCGACCTTACCTTTGGTGGCGTAGACCTTGATGCCTTCTTCGGTTTGATGGATTAAATTTCCCTTGTCATCGAGCATGGCGACCTCTCCGGGCTTTAAGTCGATTTGGTAACGCTCATCTTCCACATTGACGGTAAGCCCACGCGCAGTAACACCGCCGATAAACAGGTTGTAAGCTTTGGCCTCTGGTAGTGGTCGGCTCATGAAGCCATAGTTGTGGACGCGCTTAATTCGGTCATTGGTACGGCCCGTTGCGGTTCTGATTTGCAACATGCCCGTAGTTGCGCCTGTCACCGTACCTGTTCCGATCACGTTCTTGATGCGAGCCATTAATCGCTGTTGTTGCTGACGTTGAGCACTAGACATGACTTTGCTCCTTAAACGGTCTGCCCAACTTAACGGAAGTGCTCGCGGCGCTTTCGGACACCGATAGGCCAAGTGACTTAATCACCAGCATTTCACTAAAACTCTGCTCTTTGTCGATCACTCGAATCACTCGGTTTAACCCATCAATCGCAAGCTGAGGAAAGATGTCGGCGACAGACGTTGAAGCGGTTAGGCTTTCCGCTGTGGCTAAGTTGCTTTCATATTTGGCGCGAGATACACACGCCGCACTGCTTTGCAGTTGGTCACAGGTAATGACCATCGTGCGTGAGCTATCAATGTTTGGGTTGGTGACTTGGGCGCTGGCTTCATCCCACTGGCCTTGCACATCAATAGTATGAAACTGCTTATTGAAGGCGCGTTTTATCTTTAAGCTGTCTATGTTGTTGCCTGTTTCGAGGCCAACATTGTTAATCGTTGCATGCGCCGTGCTCTCTATAGTCAGCACACCGTTTCGCTCGATGAGCATGTAGCCCTGTTCACGGATGAGCTGAGCAACATTTTCAACCGGAGACTCGGCGTTAATCTGAAACTCTTCAATCTTCGGCATGCCTTTAACGAGGCTCTTTACTCCTAAACCAAATGGCTTAGCCAGTTTTCTAAGCAGTTCTTCAACATTGAGGTTGTATAGCGCATCCATAGTGATGCGCGAGTCAATCATATTGGCACTCTTGGATCGTCCGACTATTGGCATGGTTAAAGCGCTTGCGCCTGTCTCGCGTTCTGCTTCATCTATCTGACCGATTAAGATGGATTGGTCATTGAGAAAGAACTCAACCGACAATGGGCGATCAATCTTCATCGGTTCAATCGAGCAGTTAAATGTGTGGGCCAATTGCTCTGTCGAGTAGTTCAAGTTGGCTTGGTAGAAAGTATGCTGCTTTCCGTCAATGTACATCGTGAGTTGATTCATCGTGCATCCCTTACCGCGATATCACCACGGATAAATAAAGGGTGCTGAAGTGAATTCATTTTGGTAATGACGTTCTCATTGGTGTACTCGTTATGGGCTATGGTCAGCGCCGACTTAAAGTGAGGTGACTGCACTGTTCTGTGAGCTTTGGTTCCCTCTGCTACTTTATCGTGCTGAGTCTGTATATTGCTTTTTAGTGAAGTGAGTGCGTCATATAGTTCTATGCTTTCTTGCGTAGAAACTTGAGTGGTTTCCTTGATGCGGTCATCAACGCTGACAATTAGAGTTGAGAGATCACTTTGAATAATCTCTGGCTGCTTTTGGGCTAAGGTGATCTCAAAGCTGTCATTGGCTTCCAGGTCAGTCACGTCTTTACTCATCTTCACCGCGCCCGTCACCATCTGTACGTTGTGGTGTTTGGCTGGGCTATCGATTTTAACTTCGCCAAGCATCAACGCTTGGGCACTGCGTGAATTGTCGACGGCTTCACTCTCAGAAGCTGGCTCTGATTGAACACCTTCAGACACCGTATCGACAGCGCTAGAAAACAGGTCAGCGAACTCGGCAGGGTTAGTGCTCAAACTGCTCACGGCAGAGAAGACTTCATTGATCGCTAGGCTAATATCTTGCAGCGAATCATCGGCTAGGTTCAGGCGGTTAGTAATATCAACCAACACATTGAGCGCACTGGTTGCGTTGTTTTGTACCTCGTTGATTTGAGAAACATCCAGCCCTTTAACCTCTTCAATAAATGACTTCTTAGATAGGCTTTCTACTATGTCAGCTTGTGCTTTGGTGCGTACTGTTGTCGGTGCAGTGATGGAAGGCGAAGTACCGGCACGGACAAACTTCAGGCTCAGCGTCACTAAACCTTTCTTGGTGTTAATACTGAGGGAGTGTTCCTCGAACACTAGCACCAACTCACCTAACCAGGGATGCTCGAGTTCTCCTTTTGGTTGCTGCTCCAGACTCTCAATAAATGCATTGGCGTCAGCTAGTGAGCTAGCGCCTACGAATATAGATTCGATAGTAAATGCCCGGGCTTTAGTGCCCATGACTTTTATATGTGGTAGGTCAGCGTATGGAATTTCACTCACTTGCAGACGCTTACCACCATCAAAAGAGGTAGACAGGATGTTGAGCTTCAGCCCATTCCATCTAGCGTGCTCGTGTTGTCGTTCCCACATCAATAGCCTACCAATCGAAGAAGAGATTTGGAGTTTAAAGAGCAGAGATTATTTAGGTGGTGAATGTAGGCTTCTAGCCCTTGTTCGGACTCACCCCTCCCCCCGCGCTAAAATTCCGCACTGTAATTTTGCGATCCTAAAAGTGATCGTGTTTAGGTAGGGTTAGTAAAGCACAGCCCCCGATATATCTACATCGAGGGCTGTTTTAGATTGAGGATTTAGAGATCGTCGAGGATCGTGTTTGTGCGTTTTATCATCCTGAGGAGCTAAGTTGATACCAAAGTGATACTGAATTAATACGCTCAATGTCTCATATTAAATTTAAATCGCGTTATATGAAATGATTAGCACAATAAATCACAAGATTCGATGATGCTTGAGCCGAGCTATAAGTGATGGAAGGAGTCGCAGTTCCCTATAGTCTTTAGTGCTCTGATGTTGACTGAAGAGCAGAGGAGAGTAGTAGTCTACCTTTGGTAATCAATATAACAAATCAGGCGCACATATAAGTTCTCTATATTATCAGCAGCGTCGGCAACACCAATTATATCTATTGATGTTAACTTCACTAAGTTATTTATAAAACACGAGGAAATACCATGACAACTAAAGGCACATTCTACGTTCAAAACAACTCTAAATATCCAGTTACTGGAAGTGTTACATACCATGAAAGAGCTGAATCTCGAATTGAATTTGTAGATTTGCTCCCCAACTGCAAAACCGACGAAAAAGGTTTCACCTCTGGAGCGGCTACAAAAGACACTTGGTATTATGATTATTCGCAAAATTCAAAAGTGCGTATTGGCAAAAAGGACTGTGCATTTTATGAAAAAGACCAAGGGAAGCCTGTTGAGATAATCATCGATGATAATTATTTTAAAGTGGTGCCAGACAAGAGTGGCAGTTGCAGCAAGAAAGTTTAGTTGAGCAACAAACCATATACAAGGAAGTACCTTTCTTGTGGAATCTCATTGATAAACTTTCACTCTAGAAGTAGTAATGTGTTGTACTTCCTTTCTTGAAATATCAACCGTAGCTACTATTTAAATGTCAAACATACTGATCTGGTCCAAATCTCCCTTACACAGCTCTGGCTGGAGCTTTGGATCAGGTTTATCACCACTGGGTTCAATAATTCGATGCACTGAGGTATAAGTAACAAAGACGGTACCGCAGTTTAGATTAAGGCACTGACAATATGCCTCTCGAGTTTCTTTACTCATCGCCCGGGAGGTAGCTATCCGAGCTTTGCTTTCACATTTTGGACATGTGATTAACATAGCAACTCCTTTTCAGTAATTGCGCTTAAAGCCTGAATTGCGGGCTTTCGACTTCGTCAGCCATTTCAATAATGGCCTTAATCGCTTCTACTTTCTCGCTATCAAGCTCGCCTTGATTGTCAGCAACAACTAATCCCATTAAGTAAGCACCTGCCTGGGCGCGGTTTTCACCGTTTGTACTCAATGCGACCCCGTCGAGAATTAGCTCCAGTGCTTGCTGGAAAAGCTGTTTTTTATTAGACATATCAATATCCTTACCAATGACACCCAAAATATACTGTATATTTATACAGGTTTCTACCTGCATTTTGATGTCGATGTCACTGAATAAGGAGTTGGTAGCTAGCACGTATCCCTTCAAAGCCCTAATTCTAAAAGGTTAAAAGCCTGCCATTTCTCAGTTGAACGGACACGTATTTGTCTATCGGTACTTTCGCACCGAGCTGCAGAGGTCTAATAAGACATTTTACGCCTTGTGAACTCCATCCTGTCATACGCCTGAGTTGCTCAATTAGCTGCGAGTTACAGTTATTTTCAGTGCTCCAAGGGGAATCGCTCCGCGCTTCTTGAAGTCGCTTCACGTCTTTCTGCTTAACTAAGCTGTAGCTCTCGCTACAAGTTTCAATTAACTGACCAAACCAAGAAAAGCCGATGACTTTCTTGGTCTTTTCGCCATATTGGTTTTGCTTTGCTTCATATTCGATTTTTGCCCCGACCGCTAACCGGCAAAACAAAGACCATTTTGATGAATCGGCCGCTTGCCTGAGCTCTTCGAGTTTGGGATCAATAGAGGTTTGATTGGGTTGAGCGCGTCGAAGATTTCGCCACAATGAAACTGGTTCTCCACCGAATTGCTGGAACTGGCGAATACGATGAGTTGAAGCCCAGGCGCGAGCCCGATATGCCCACTCTTCTGCTTCGCCTTCAGGCATGTGTTTACCGTTGATATTCTTGGAAACATACTTGGCAATATAAGCTGTAGCGCTCCCTTTGGTTGGGTCTTCAACTTTTGCATCAAAACGAATGTTGATGTTAGAGCCTAACTCATCTCTATCTTCACTGATTGCGCGTTCTCGTAAAATTGAGATGATTTTGTCCTTGTCCTCAGGAGCACAGAAAAGAAAGTAATGAGCGTGACTTGTGGCGTCTTGATGTGGCTCTGCGACTCGAAAGCCAAAGTAATCAATATCTAACTTAGCCAATTCCGCGCGCCCAATCGCCCATTTTTTCATGAGCTCCCTGTGGCCTTCTTTTACTGTTGCCCCATTCCACTTAGCTGAATTTCGGTGATACTTACTTGGGAGTGTCCAGGTCAGGAACAAAGCGACGTAACCCAAATCTTGTGCAAGCTCTTCGAACCCACGCGAGCGAACCATCATCTCTATACGTCGGTTCTCTGGATTGGCCGTTGTTCGCTTTACTACATCTTCCAGCTTGAACGCTTCTCCGGTCTCATCATTCATGACGGCCATCGACTCAACAAATCGCTTGGCTTCTCTTTGCTTTTGCATCCAGTTTGAGAAAGAAACTGCGCTAACATACGGCTTTTGGTATTTCGACTCACCGACACGGTCCAAAGTGATTTGAGCATACTCTATGTACTGAGCTCGCAAGTGAATGAGCCGGCCTACTATCCAGCCTTCGCTTTGCATTTTTAGAATGGCCACTTGCAGGTCTTGCTCAAGCTCTTCTGGCTTCTTATCTCTCTTAGAAAAGTTAACGTGCGGAGAACTGACAAAAATCTCTTTCAGGTTTTTGGCCTGTTGCTCGTAAACATGCTCTAAAGCTTCCAGAAAACTATCGAACTGCTCTCCTAAATCTGGGTCAGACATTGCAATCGACGCTTTGTCTGAATACTCCTTTGCTAGCTTTTTTACGGCGTCATCTCGCATCAAAATGGCGTGTGTAAGAGGTCTAGATTTCGCACCATTTCTGAAATCAACAAACGGGAATTTGTCTTCGAGGAAGTGGGATTGTCTGAGGCCAAAATTGACCGCATCTTCTGCAGCCCTGACTAGATTTTCGCGGGTTGGATTTTTACGTCCCATTCGCTGGACGACTTTGCGCTTAATGTCATTTCTGATCAACTGAGGAAGTCTGGGAAAGAAACGACGAGTGAAAGAGGAGTATTTAACAATATCACCGGCTTCTCCTAACTCTCGTTGCTTCTCGAGTGCTTCATCGACTTCAACTTGGTTCATTGGTCGACTGTCCGCTCATAGATGCCAAAAAGGTGTTCGCCTCTTCCGCAAAGAATCGGCAATCTGCAATTTGACGCTCTAGGTCTAATGTTGTTAAGCCTGCATTTTTTGTAATGTCGATACCTGTTTCCAAGCAGTCGGCTGCTTCGACCAAACGGTCACGTAAAAAGCCTAACAACGTAATGCTTTGTGTGAATGGGTTCTCGTGTATTGTCTGATTTGAATTGAGTTGACTATCCATCATTCCCTCCTGTGCTAAGACCAATTACGTTTGATTCGTTTAGCGCGTTGATTGATAAGAGCTCGTTGATATGAGCTTTCTGCTTGTTCATATTCTTTACGCAGGCTTGAAAGCATGCCCTCTCTCACTTGCGCTCGAACTTGTTGTAGCTTCTCAAGCCCTCGCTCTTTGTCTTCCTTCGATAAAGAGTGATGCGGTAGATCCGGGCAAGGCATATGGCATGGGTCGCTATAAACTGGAATGGTCATATTTGAACTAGCTCCTGTGTATCTACTACGATAAATCCGCCCCGCCCTTCGCCTTCACTTAGAACACCGTGACGAACGTGGTTGCATTTCAGTTGCTCGCAGGCTTGGCCAACGGCATCGTCTAGGGAATCGAACTCCCCAAGAGCCGTTGTTTCGGGCTCTTGAGTTTCTTCGTGGCGCTTCATCGCACCATCACCAAAAAGGCGGATTGCTACGTATTGCATGAAGCGTTCTCCTTCTTGGCGATAAGCGTCTTCAATACATCACCTGCTTGCGTGTGCATGTCTCTCCACAAACGAATGTGGGTGCTTTGGAGGTGTTGTTGCCCTTCCACAGGGTTACTTTTGTATTTGCCAATGTTCAGCGCAGCGACATTCTGGAGGTGTAAAGCTTCTTCAGGAGTGTTGATTTCAATCGTAATCATTTCGAAACTTCCTATCTGTTTTCTTCAGTTAACTCAGCCCAGGGACTGGTGCACCGTTGGCAACAAAATCCACTCCCATAGCAAGGAAGGGAGACACGCCTTTAGTGCGTTCTTCGAGATCACTAATCAAAAGCACGAGGTTGCCGATACTGGCCTGTGCTTTCTGAATAATGTTGTGTTTGTTGGTGCGGCTTAGCCGTGTGTTTCCAGCCTGATCCAAAGCCATTTGAGATAAGTCACCCGAGTGGATCGAGTTCTCTAAAGCTCGTTTGATGAAGGTTTCTTCACTCGCATTGAACGGCACATGCGCCGTTACAACCCCTAACCCAAGTAAAAGGCTATTCACTATGGTGTGATTACCGCTCACTTTGGTAATGGCGATAAGCTCAACACAAGTCAGAACATGAGGTTGCTCCGGATTGAGCTTGTTGCGAAGCATCGTTGGGCTCATACCTGTGCTCTCGGCCAGCTTGGTCATATTCTCTGACTTCGCAAATGAACAACACGCTTCGTTAAATGCCAATTGTTTCGTGCCAATAAATTCGCACATTGAGTCACTTTCGTTCATAACCAATACTCAATTGCATACCAAGGAGATGAGAATGAAACCCCAACCGACGATATTGAGCCACAACGGGCAATACTCTTTGGTTGGAACCAGAGACATGGTTTAACCTAAGTTTTGCATCGCTTCGCGTGTCGCCATTTCTAGCAACGCAACCATGTTGATCAATGGTGTTTCCTTAGGTTTTGACTTGGCTTTGATAGGCAGGCGACCGTCAGAAACCCAGTCCATAATGGTTCGTTTGGGCATACCCGAGAATTGCGAGTATTGGTCATAGGTCATGAAAGGCGTGTTTAGGACTACTTGATATGAAAGCATAGTGGTATCCTTGTAAGTTATTGAATGTGTATATAAGTAGTCAGAAGTTGCAGCTCGCTGACTACGCTTTAGCAAATATTATTGATCGCTTATGCCAACTAATCAAGAAGAAATATCCGCTTTTGAGTATTTGAGTGGTAAAGACTTTGTTCAAAGGTTGATCGAAGTAACAGAATCAAAGAGTCAACGAGTCCTCTCTGAGAAACTAGGTGTACCTACTTCAACTATTTCCACATGGGTGAAGCGTGGCTTAACTCCTCATGAAATCGCCGTTAGAGCTCATTTGCATACAGGTGTGTCACTTAAGTGGCTTTTACTGGGTGAAGGAGAGGCATTTCCGAATAGAAGTTCGCACAAACATGACTCTGAGGGTGTGGAAACCAAGTTCCTGTTCGATATCGACTGCTTTAAAATCCTCAATGGCGAATTAATTGAATCTAAAACGCTTACGTTTGACAAATCCTTGCTTGATGATGTTTCTGTTGTGAACGCTATAGCTATTCGTGAGGGCGACTTAACATCAATAATCGACAAAGAAGTTCACCAAGCCGTAAGCGGCACATATCTAGTTGATATGGACGGCCTACTCTCTCTCAACGAAATACAACGTTTACCAGGTAAGAAACTGGCAATCAGCTTTAATGGTTCAACTCTTACTGTTGAAGAGGATGAAGTTAAGGTTGTTGGGCGTGTGGCGTTGGTGATGGAGAAGAAGTAATTGGCAAAAAGAAATGATTGGTCTGAACAAGAGTTATCTGAAGCGGTCGATGCCTATTTGGAAATGCTTCATAAAGACAAGGTCGGTATTCCTTATGTAAAGAGCAAATGCTATCAAAACCTTGCAGATAAGTTTGGTCGCACACCAAAAGCTTTCGGCAGAAGAATGTCGAACATCACGCACATCATGATGCTAATGGATCTGCCAGTCCTTGCAGGCTTGGCTCCCTTAACAAATGTAGGTCCACAGCAATCACCCATTATCGAACGCCTAATTTCCGAAAAACTTAAGCTTCCGTACCTCGGTATTGGTTTAGCAGATGCAGAGATGCAATCCATAGTTAAAGCCAAAAGAACACCTGAAAAACCCATTGGTGATGAAACACCAGGCTTTGTTGAGGCAACAACAAAAATTTACAAGCGGTCAGGTAAGGTTAAAGGTTGGGTTATTCGTAGAGCAAAAGGCCGTTGTGAACTATGTGGTGATGATGCTCCTTTTGAAAAAGAAGACGGCACACCATTTTTAGAGGTGCACCACTTAACTCGTTTAAAGGATGACGGTCCTGATACTGTAGACAACTGCGCAGCGCTCTGCCCTAATTGCCATAGAAAACTTCATTACAGTTCACAGCGAGATGTTTTAACTGAGGAGCTTAGAGAGAAAGTTATTGAAAAAGAAAGTGTTATTTAATCGGTTTATTTTCTTATCTTCTTACGAGGCGCATATCGATCTCGTCGATCATGTGTCGAAATGTGAGGGCCGATAGCAGCAACAGCTATATCCCACTTTTTCCCACAATCTCTAGGTATATATCCAAAATAAACACGCTTATGGTTAAAGCTAGTATTTCCTGAAGTGTTTCTATCCGACGGTTTTAGATGGAATTGACAATCTAATGTCGGATAAGACTTTCCACCATGCTCAAAAGGAAATTTAAAGTTCGGGTGTGAACTCCCTTCTGATGTACATTTATACTTCGTTTTTGCTTTCACCTCACCTAGCTTATCCGGCATACTAACAGCATTTGTAGGACTACTGTCATTTAGTGCTTTCAGACAACTAGTAATTGCTACAGAATAATTACAAAAGCCATCAGTGACTCGATTCAGCGTACTCTCACAGTCATCCTGATAAATAATATTCGTAAAGTGACTAGTTGCTCTCTCATAATAGCTTGATTCACTAATTGGATATTCACCTAAGACCTGTTCATAGTAACTTGCAAAGTCACCTTCACATTTAATACAAGCTAGGCCAGAAACAAGAACTTTAGGTGCATATATAGTGCAGCATATTCCATTTTCTAGGTCTGGTGATGAAGCTAACTTTTTGAGCTCAAGTCCGGTGAATTGCCGATCGAACCCGCTAAAATAACGTCTCTCTAATAACGACTTAAATGCTGCAATCACCATTCGGTCTTGTCCAAATGAAAAATTTTGAAACTGCACTTCCAAAGAGGGACCAAAATAGTTGTCTTTTAAAATATCATTTGCAACTGCAAGTGAAACACCGTGCTGGCTAAACTTACCATTAAGCCCTTTTAGTTGCTCCAACTGCTCTCTTATTTCAGCAAAGCTACTAAATCTTTGAGTTTCAAAACTAAAGTTGGAAAGACCAATTAGAGTTCTCATTGTTCTTGCCCACTCATCAAGATATCCATATCTATCAGCTGTTGATCAAAAAAGCTCTCTGGCCAATCTGACAGTTCTCCCTGCGCATTAACAGTTATAGGTAGTGCTTTACTGCATCTATCCTCTAAATCCGCTACAACTTGGTATATTCTCATAGCTTCGCAGTCGACTTTCCCCAAACGAGGCATTAAACGCATCCCATTAATTAGGTGATCGCTATGTGTTTCTACTATGATCTGAACACCAGCCTGCGCCGTCAATGCAATCAATCTTCCCAAGTAGCTTTGCCCCCTCGGGTGGAGGTGTGCTTCGGGGTTTTCTACGATTACAAGTCCTCCCGGCTTAGTCATCAACATCGCACAAACTATTCCGAGTGCATAACTTACACCGAAACCAACGTTGTGCGGCTTCAGGGAATCAAAAGAATTCTGGCTGTAAGAGCTGATCGCAACAGCTGCCTGCTCAATAACTTTTGTCGAAACTTCTATTCCAGGACTAATTTCTGCCATCCAAGCGTTGATATGATCATGTAGAACTTGGCTTTTTACAGATTGATGCAATCTAGGGTCTTGTGCTACGTCATCACGAACGAACCTACCTCCCACAAAAAAACGGTCGAAGTTTTCAGCATTAGAGAGAAACTCTGCTGTAAACTCGCCTTTAGATCCAAGCCATCGTGAATGAAATTTACTTGAAGTAGTTAAGTCGTAGTTGTTTCTTGGCCCATAGCGCTCAGCTTGAAGGTACTGGAAATTCTCTAAAATTTCTTGAAATACAACTCCGCCATCTAAGCTATTTGAATTAAAGCCATTCAATTCAATTTTTGATGTACGTATATGAGTTTCGTAGTCATCATACCCCCAACTATAATTGTTACCGTCTATAGTTAAGTTAATTTTGAGAGACTCATTTTTTGGACTTTTATGATGAATATCCTTGATAGTTCCGACTTCCGTAAGATCACCATTCAAGACTACCTTTTCACCAAATTTTGACTGTAAAGGTATTGAAATAGCTTGTATAGCTGTACTTTTACCTACAGAATTATTACCACAAAACACTGTTAGCATCGATAACTCAATGCTCTCTTCACGATAACTTTTAAAGTTCAGCAAACTAACATTATTTATCATTACCAAACCCTTTAATTGGCTTTAATTTAACTCTTATCTTCAACGTGTCGTATAGAATTCTTTCGAAAGCTTCAAAGCGATATAAAACGGTTACTCTCTTTCCTGTAGATGTAGATAGAGAGTAATTAAATCCTCGGTTAGCTTCGTCGTACACCTCTGAGGACCATGTTGCCAATGTTTTATCATCAGAATTAATGGCTGTATACAAGGCATCAACTAAAAGGTTGGAATTATCCAATAACACTTCTATCTGGCTATCACTCAAAGCAGAGAAATAACATACCACTAGTTCAAATAGCTGCTTACTAATTGGTGAATTTCTATTAGCCATGTCTTTTCTAAAGGTTGCATGACCAAAAACTCTATATGCTAAATCTAAGCCTTGAGAAAATCTTTCTGAGAGTTCGATATAACTTTCGCTAGTACCTTCAATAATCCTAGAATTACCCGAATCTAGGTTTTCATTATCATCAAAGATTATCTTTCTAGTATTCAATAGTTTCATTGCACACGAAAGGAAGTTATCGTATGTCTCTTTTCCTTTTGTGCCAAACTGTTCGTATCCGAAAACCATGAATGAAACTGCTGATAAGCAAAGTTCCATATCTCGTTGTCTGTCAGCTTTCACTTTATTATGAGTTGATTTTTTAAACTCATTTGATGCAGAAAAATAGCGTAAAAATTTCACACTATTTCCCTTATTAACAGCAGAGCGAATCTCTTGAGGGCTTAATTTTACTCCATACGTATTTATACGATGGAATAGTTCGACCAATATAGAGTCATCCTCCTCCATGTCAATTAAATAAGCAGTAATCGCATACTCTCTTATTTTTCTCTGAAGCGTTCTTTCAAGATCTCTAAAATAAAGCTCATTATAATCTTCTCCTAAGAACTCTAAATTACGAAGTGGAAAGTCCCCGCGAATAAAGTCATACACGCTAGTAATCCGCTGCAAACCATCTACTACAACCCAAGTGCCATCAGGTTTTACCGCAAAATAGAATACTGGAAGTGGCAACTCCATAAGTATTGACTCGATAAGCTTCGCTTTTTGGTCAATAGACCATATCCGGTCTTTTCTTTGGAAATCCGGCTGAAGTTCAATATCATTAAACTGAATACGATCATAAATCAGTGATAAAACAGGTGTAAGCTGACGTATTCTTGGAGTCTCTGTTTTTTTATCTTTCTTCTCTAAACTAACTTCATCAGTAGAAGTGCTATCCTCTCCATCATCGATACCTGTTACAGTTGGAGCATCTAGCATCTGATCATAGGAAAGAGCCAACTGCTCTGTGCTTGTAATTTCTATTTCTCGCTTACAACGCTTTTTCCTATTCGAATCAAACTCCGGAATATTTTGTACAGTAGCCTCTGATACTCTCTCGGTGAGGTCACTCAACATATCGAGTGCTTTCTCTGTATCTTGAATAGAAACCTCACCAGGATATTTATTAAAAACTGAGTCTAAAGACGTAGTTAATTCGTCGAGTAAATTTTTCTGTTCTTGAAGCAAATCTAGATTTGACAAGTTGTAGTAATTGTCTATTTTCTTTCGAAGTACTCTGTAGTCTGACTGTGAAACTTCTAGGAGTGTTCCTAATTCATGAGTCTTTTCAGAGCATAATAAAATATGCTTACGTTTCTTATACTTGAAGTGCTTAACATACGGTAAATTCGCAAACACCGTTTCTGGCTGATTTCGACTACTACCACTGCCAAAAAGGGCTTGATCAACATTGGTAAACCCCTTGTAATTCAGTTCAGACAGTATGTCTTCTAGTTCCCAAAAAAAACGTGCCGTACCCACTTTGTCTGGGTCTGGAGATACGAAGTATTTTTTTTGCTTGCGATCTACTTTGGTCACAAAGATAGGTGGCGTTTTTGGGTTTATGGATTGAAGTTTCTTACCGACTAGAGACTCGATATCAGAGAGAACATCATTAAATTGCATTTACTAATACCCAATATGACTTACATTTGTTCATGGTAGTTTACCACGACTTATATCGAAATGTAGTTATATGCAAGATAACGTTATGAAACGTATAAAAAAGGAGCAACAGGGCTCCTTCTTTACAATGATGCGAGATAATTTCTGATGGTTTTAGCCAAAGCTTCTGAAGCTAGGTATGGCACACCATTGCCAATAGTTTTGAACATATCCGACAACGTCATAGTCGGTGGCAATTGAAAGTCTTTTGGTAAGGACTGGATAGCCAGTGCTTCTGCAGCGCTTAGCCTTCTTGATTTGTAAGGGTGCAAATGCACCTCGTTGTTACCATAAGCTGCAGTCGGTGAGTATCTAAACCTGTGTAACCTCTTGAAAGACTTTTTACTATCGTCACCTTCTTGAATAGTTTTGAACTTGTCTGAATACGGTTTGAAATGATGCTTACTATTTGGGTGTTTGCTTACTTCATTTTTCTTAAACCAATGTTCAACTGTTAGCTCACTAAACTGAGCAAGATGCTTAGGCATTTGACACTTCGAGTTCTCTTTATATTCAGACATTTGAGGCCAAACAGATTTATCAAGAGCATCCGCTTTAACGAACTTCACTTCACGTTCCCAGTGAAAATCCGCCGATAGTTGCTCATTTGATAACTCAGGGTCGACATGCTTTCGGTGTATCCCAAACATCAAAATACGGTCTCGGTCTTGAGGAACACCAAACTCAATACAGTTAGTCAGTCTATCAGTTAGTACATAACCAGATTCTTGAAGCTTCACCTTCATCTCTTCGTAAAAAGCTCTATGTTTTACTGTTCTCCATAGACCTTTGACGTTTTCAAACAAAAAGAAATCTGGTTGGTTCTTAATAATAGAATCGATGTAAACTCGGGTTAGCACCCCATTGTCACCGGCAGAACCTTTATTTTTACCTGCCACTGAGAAGTCTGGACATGGTGGCCCGCCAATGAACCCCGTAAGTGCTTCTTTTTTAGCTTTCAATACTAGTGCTGTGAGCTGTTCAGCTTTTTCACCTGTAACTAGATCATCTATTGAACCATGGTAATAACCATATTCTGGCTCCGGTAAACTCATTTTTTCACGAGAATACTTGTAAGCTTCTAAGAAAGGCTCATGAAATTCATTTACAAATCGAACATCAAACCCAGACATTTCAAAGCCTAGATCTAAAAAGCCGCTACCTGAGAAAAAAGAGAATATGATTGGTTGGTTTGGAGAGGACAATTGAGCGCCTTTGTTATTGCTATTTCTATCAGTAATACTTACCAAACTTGCCATGATACAACATCATGAAAGTCCCTTACATAAGATTCTATGCTAGTTTGGTCATTTCGTTACTGTTCAATAGTTGCGATATAAAACATTGATTCACATTTTGCCACACATATACTGTTTTTATAAACAGTATATGTGTAAATCCTATGTCAATCAGAAACACAAAAGACGGTTCTAAAAAACCATGGCTATGTGAATGCTATCCAAATGGTCGCTCAGGTAAGCGAGTAAGAAAGCGCTTCGCGACAAAAGGTGAAGCTTCAGCTTACGAACGTTTTGTTATGCGAGAGGTAGAAGACAAACCGTGGGCGGGAGATAAACCTGATCACAGAAGGTTATCTGAGATCATCGGTCTTTGGTTTCAACTGCACGGAAAGTACCTAAAGTCTGGGAACCACACAAAAGGAAGAATGCAGCATATCGTCAGTGCTTTAAATGACCCTATCGCATCAAACTTAACGGCCAAACAGCTAGCGCACTATAGAGCTAATAGAACGTCCCTATCCCACATACACAGCCACGCTAATAAAGAGATAGCCATTAGTTCAAGCAACCGAGACATGACTTGTTTAAAGTCCGTGTTCAACAAGCTCATTGAGTTGGGCGAATGGTCTTTACCAAACCCCGTCGAAAGTATTAAGGCGGCCAAAACTCCAGAATCCGAGCTGACTTTCTTGCGAGAAGCGCAGATTTTTACGTTGTTCAAAATCATTAAAGGGACGCCTTTTGCTGATGAGCTAAGGCTTGTTTACAAGATATGTCTTTCTACAGGTGCCCGTATAAACGAAGCAATTCTGCTGAAAGGCGAGCATGTTTACGACAACAAAATCACTTACGTTAATACTAAGGGTAAGCGAAATAGAACACTCCCAATCTCACCTGACTTGTATAAAGAACTAAACCCTAAAAGCTCGGGAAGGCTTTTCAGCGTCAGCTACCAAACTGCACATAAATGGCTATCAAGAGCACTACCTGAATTGCCTGACGGACAGGCAACTCATGTTCTACGCCATACGTTTGCTACTGCCTTTATGCGCAGTGGCGGAAACATCCTAGATTTGAAGGAAGCACTAGGCCATTCGAAGATAGAGCAAACGATGGTTTACGCGCACTTCTCCCCCCATCATTTGAAGTCGGTTGTTTCGCTTAATCCTATTGCTAACCTTCATCTCTAATCAAGAATATGTTTAATCGACATTTAAATGGCAGCTGTCGACCGAAGATAAATGACTACCAAAGGTATAAAAGTACAATCAGTTCAACGATACATAAAAGTGGCGACAAAGTGGCGACAGACAATGAAAAACACCGTTAAAATACGATAGCTATCGTATTAGATAGTTTTCTTAAAGCTCTGGAAATAAAGGGAATAGCAGGTCTCACGGGGTATAGCAGAAGAAAGGATAAGTCATGAACTGAAACATAGCCGAACACTCCTTGCTAATGACTTTCAATAGAGTGCCCTGAAGCGAGAGAAATTAAATTGACACAGTGCAATTTGTGACGATTAGCCTCATAAATAATAAGACTTTCGCGAGCAACTCCACGAGTTAATTATGTCGCTTATTTGGCAAAATTGTATAGATTACGGGCAAAAATCATTCAATAGATTTTACCTATCAAACCAAGAGGTAATTGCGACTTTATTTCCGACTTTGATTCGGGCATAGTTGCACGTAACAAAATAAAGGAGAAAGACAATATGTTCGTAGTTATCTTTGGTCGCCCAGCTTGCCCATACTGTGTACGCGCAAAAGAGCACGCAGAAACACTAAAAGCAAAGCGTGACGACTTCAACTACCGTTACGTTGATATCCACGCAGAAGGTATCTCAAAAGCTGACCTTGAAAAAACCGTAGGTAAGCCAGTTGAAACTGTTCCTCAAATCTTCGTAGATCAAGAGCACATCGGTGGCTGCGATGACTTCGAAGCTTACGCGAAAGAGCACCTAGGTCTTTTCGACGAGTAATCGTTCCAAATTGAAAGAAAGCCGCTGTAATAAGCGGCTTTTTTTTACTTTAAATTAAATCAATATTGTGAATTCGTAGCCCAAGTCAGCTAATAGTAAATTATAAAATTTTTCACTTATCATTTTGCAATATTCAGATACAATTCGCACACTTAACTTATCCTCTGGCACTGACATAAGAGCTGCCCCGTGAACATCGACGTTGTAAATTTGCTTGAGCAAAACCCCATCCTCCTCATCTTTGTAGTACTCGCCATTGGCTTAGCTATCGGAAAAATTCGTTTTGGAAATCTGCAGCTTGGCAACTCAATAGGTGTTTTACTTACCTCTCTCATCATGGGACACCTTGGCTTTACGTTTAATGCCGATGCTTTAACCATTGGGTTTATGCTCTTCATTTACTGTGTCGGTATCGAGGCAGGGCCAAACTTCTTCGGTATTTTCTTCAGGGATGGTAAACACTACTTCATCCTAAGCATGGTGGTGCTAACGACCGCGTTATGTATCACTTATTTCGCTAGCCACAGCATGGGATTAGATTTTGGCTTGTCAGCAGGGATGATGGCAGGCGCGCTAACAGCGACCCCTGTATTAGTAGGTGCGCAAGATGCGCTCAACTCCGGTTTAGCCACAACTCCACGTGGTATGGATTTTTCACAAGTTATTGAAAACTTGTCCGTTGGTTACGCTATGGCGTATCTGATTGGCTTGATCAGTATGATCACATTCGCCAAGCTGCTACCAAAACTTCAAAAGCAAAATCTATCCGATTCTGCTCAGCAAATTGCTCAAGAGCGTGGTTTAGGCAGTACTGGGCAACGAAAGGTTTACTTACCAATCATTAGAGCTTACCGCGTCGGTCAGGAATTGATCGACTGGATTGACGGTAAGAACCTACGAGAGCTCGGTATTTACCGACAAACTGGCTGTTATATTGAGCGTATTCGTCGAAACGGCATTCTCGCCCACCCAGATGGGGACGCCATTCTCCAAGAAGGTGATGAGATTGCACTGGTTGGCTTCCCAGATAGTCATGCGCGACTAGACCCTAGTTTTAGAAACGGCAAAGAGGTGTTCGACCGTAATCTACTGGATTTGCGGATTGTCGAAGAAGAGATCGTCGTAAAAAGTGATTCCATCGCGGGTAAACGCCTGTCAGACCTGAACCTGTCCGAATATGGCTGTTTTCTTAACCGGGTAGTACGCGCGCAGATAGAAATGCCGATGGATTTAGACATCGTCCTAGCTAAAGGTGATGTGCTGCAAGTGAGTGGCGAGAAGAGCCGCGTTCACGGCTTAGCAGAAAAAATCGGCTTCATCTCGATTCACAGTCAGATGGCAGATCTGTTGGCTTTCTGCAGCTTCTTCATCCTTGGTATCATGTTTGGCCTTATCACCATGACCTTTGGTCAAGTTTCGTTTGGCTTAGGTAACGCGGTTGGCCTTCTACTCTCTGGTATTACGCTAGGCTTCTTACGAGCTAACCACCCTACGTTCGGCTATGTTCCTCAGGGCGCGCTGAATATGGTCAAAGATCTCGGCTTGATGTTCTTTATGGTCGGTATTGGCCTAAGTGCTGGCGGTAAGATGTTTGAGCACTTAGCGCAGGTTGGCCCACAGGTCATCGGTCTATCATTCCTTGTGAGTGTGGTTCCTGTCGCACTTGCTTACCTTGTGGGTGCTTATATTTTGAAAATGAACCGAGCACTGCTGTTTGGTGCTATTATCGGTGCTAGAACCTGCGCACCAGCGATGGATATCGTTAACGATTATGCTAAATCGACCATTCCAGCACTGGGTTATGCAGGAACTTACGCTATCGCAAATATTCTGATGACACTCGCGGGAACAGTGTTGATTATCCTCAGTTGATGAGTTCCAGATACAAAAAAGGCTTCCAATCGGAAGCCTTTTTAGGTTTTGAACCACGATTAGCTCAGCGGTCTCAAGTACGCTAGGAATCGCTTCTCAGCTAACTTGAAGCACCAGAGAATCATAAACGTCAGTGCCATGTAGAACAGTCCTGCAGTGAGGAAAGATTCGAACGGCGCATAATAGCGAGAGTTTACCAAGCGTGCTGCACCGGTAAGGTCAACAATCGTGACAATACCTGCAACGGCACTACCGTGAAGCATGAAAATGACTTCATTACTGTAAGCTGGTAATGCACGGCGTAATGCACTCGGCAAAATGATACGGCGGTAAGTCATAAATGTTCCCATACCATACGCTTTAGCGGCTTCGACCTCACCTTTCGGTAAGCCGTTTATCGCTCCTCGAATGATTTCTGCTGTATACGCTGATGTGTTAAGCACAAACGCCACAAGCGCACAGAACCATGCGTTCTCCCACAAAGTATCTTTAACTGGGAAGAACTGATCCATACCGTAGTAAATCAGGTAGAGCTGAACCAGCAACGGTGTACCACGGAAAAAGTAGATAAATGCCCAGCTCGGTCCATTAATTAAGTAATTTGTGCTATTACGCGCCACACCAAGAGGAATCGCGACGCAAAGGCCAATAATCAGAGCTAAGCCCACCAGCCATGCCGTCGTCCATAACCCATCAAGATAAATTGGCAAACTTTCGATAATCAGTGAAAAGTCCATTTCTTACCTCGCATGAATACTGAATTTGCGTTCGACAAGCTTGAGTAAGCCGGTTGAGACACTGGTGAAGAAAAGGAAAATGATCGCAACAGCCATGTAGAAAGTGAATGGCATTTTCGTTGAGCCTGCGGCAAGCGAACTCATACGCACCATATCTTCCAGACCGATAATGGAAACCAGTGCGGTTGTCTTAAGCAGCACCAACCAGTTGTTACCAAAACCCGGCAGTGCATGACGAATCATCTGCGGTAATAAAATGCGTCGGAATGCCAGTACTGGGCTCATGCCATAAGCTTTCGCTGCTTCTAGCTCGCCCTTATCTACTGCCATAATCGCACCACGGAACGTTTCCGCCATGTACGCACCGAAAATGAAGCCAATGGTTAAAACACCAGCAACGAATGGGCTCACATCAATGTAATCTGGTAGATAAGACGTCCACTCATGATTTGGGTCGCTTGAAGCAAACCACTCATTTAACGATTCATTAATGGCATACAAGCTGTTGTTGAGAAGAATTTGTCCGCCGAAGAAAATCAGCATCATTAAAACTAAATCGGGAATACCACGAATCACTGTGGTGTAAAGCGTTGCAATTGCGCGTGCCCAGCGGTATGGCGCCATTTTGGCCAATGCGCCCAGCATGCCTAAAACCATCGCAAGTAGCAGCGAAAGTAGCGCTACTTCTATGGTCACTATGGCCCCTTTAAATATAGAGGCTTCGTATCCTTGTAAATCCAGCATAGGTGAGTTCCTGATCCCTAGACTCAAAGCTTGCTTACTGACTTAAGAGCAATCAACAAGCCATAGATATAATTCGACCGCTGGCTACTTCTAGGAACTAGAACCAGCGGTCGCTTTCCGATGATTACTGACCGTAAACGTCGTAGTTGAAGTACTTAGCAGCAATCTCTTGGTAAACACCTTTCTCACGTAGAGATAGGATTGCAGCATCTAGCTTCTTAGTAAGATCTTTATCTTGCTTACGTACTGCGATACCAAAACCTTCACCGAACCATTTTGGATCCGTTAGTGACGGGCCAACAAATTCGTAAGCTTCACCACCAGCTTTATTTAGTACGCCTTCTTCAAGTGCAGATGCATCGCCAAGAACAGCGGCAACACGACCGTTTGCTAGGTCAAGGTATGCTTCGTCGAAAGAACCGTAACGTACGATCTCAACTTTATCACCGTAGTTATCAGTTAGGTACTTATCGTGAGTTGTTGCACGTTGAACCGCGATTTTTTGACCATCTAGGTTGTCAAAATCTAGACCTGCGCCTTTTTTCGCGATGAATTTGTTAGGGATCAGAGCGTATTTTCCCGTGAAATCAACTTTCTTCTTACGCTCTTCAGTGATAGACATTGCTGCAATGATGGCATCGTATTTACGAGCTAATAGAGAAGGAATAATGCCATCCCAGTCTTGTGCAACAATCTTACACTTAACCTGCATTTCCTTACATAGAGCATTCGCCATGTCTACGTCGAAACCTTTAAGAGAACCATCAGCTTCTGTCCAGCTAAATGGAGGATATGCACCTTCAATACCAAAACGAACTGTCTTCCAATCTTTCGCTTGAGCTACACCTGTTGCTGCCGTAGCAGCCAAAGCTGCAACTACTAACCACTTTTTCATTTCCATACTCCTGTGATTGTGATTTTTATCTTGTATTGTGTCTGTCTTTCGCCTGCTATAAGAGCAAGCTTAGTAAATTGATGAGATGAACTGCTGTAGACGTTCTGAGTCCGGGTTAGTGAAGAGCTTAGCAGGGTCTCCCTGCTCTTCCACTAGACCTTGGTGCAAGAACATGACGTGGTTAGAAACATCGCGTGCAAACGCCATTTCGTGCGTTACAACCAGCATGGTTCGACCTTCTTCAGCCAGATCTCGCATTACACCTAACACCTCACCGACTAATTCTGGGTCAAGTGCTGAGGTAGGTTCATCGAATAGCATGACTTCAGGATCGACAGCCAATGCACGCGCAATCGCTGCACGTTGTTGCTGGCCGCCAGATAAATGGCCTGGGTAGTAATCTTTACGCTCGTAAAGACCTACTTTCTTGAGCAGAAGTTCAGCGTTTTCCAAAGCCTGAGCTTTTGGTACGCCCAGCACATGCACGGGTGCTTCTATGACATTTTCAAGCACCGTCATATGTGACCAGAGATTAAAACCTTGGAATACCATGGCAAGTCTGGAGCGGATACGCTGTACTTGTTTTTCATTGGCAGGAACAGCCTCACCTTGGCGATTGTTTTTCATTTGAATCAACTCACCGTTAACCCAAATTTCACCTTCAGTAGGCGTTTCAAGAAGGTTGATACATCTTAGGAAGGTACTTTTACCTGAACCTGATGAACCGATAATGGAGATAACGTCCCCTTTGTGTGCCTCAAGCGAGATACCTTTAAGGACTTCATTTTGCCCGAATGTTTTGTGCAGTTCCTTTATGTCCAGCGCTGGTACATCATTCATGCGCTAATACTCCCTGTCTTTATTATAATTGCCGACTCGATAAACGGCTTTTCCGCCGGCTAATTGCTGGGTTCCACCCACATTTCGCTACAAACTAGCACTCCCCAGACCAACATGCAACAAATTATTAACCTTCATTTTAGGGATATATAGCCACTTTATATGAGTAAACATTCATTTTATAGAGTAATTCGCTCCATAATACGCATAAATCATTTTAATAAACATATTATCTACCGAAGTGATAAATTAACATTTTTATAAAAACCAGATCTATCTCAACAATTCTCTCAATAATGGAAATTGAAGTGCTCTTTTTCCTCCAATCGATAGTCATAAAACTCACAATGTGAAAATAATTTTCACTTTATAATTCAACGACTCGCATATACGGCCTTCGCTGTGTAGTTTTCTTTCACATTCTTTCATAAAGTGATCTAAATCAATCACTCCTTAGGGGTAGCGCGTTACACTCGCGTCAAAGATAAAAGCCTCAATAAGCGAATTTTTGTCTTTTCTATCGTCTATGCTTAAGCACGTAAAATGCGCTCCACAGACGATAGCTCAAGGACCCAAATGCAGGACGCTAAGTCAGGTTTTTATAAGATCGCCCACCCACAATAATTACGGGCGACTCTTTGAAGAATCATTAACTTTTTAGAATATGAGGAATCTATGTCAGACGCAGTCAATAAACCGCACTCTGATTCGGATATCGAAAACAAGAGCTATCGTGAGCTGCACCGCCCAGCTTCCGAATTTGAGAGCCGTTCAGATTATCTAGATCATGAACTTCAGATCATGAAGCCTCGTCGCTTCGGTTTAAACTTACCTGGTCGTGACTTCCGTTTCGAGCTCGAAGACTTAGTACCCGCTCTAGCAGGCACTATCGGTATTATCGCGATGTACTCAGCGGTAATGATGTCTTGGGCTGAAGGCCTGACCGCTGCTTGGGATCACATCAACCTAGGCAAGGACTTCGCTATTGAGGTGGCACGAGTAGAAATGCTCATCCCTGCTCTTCTATTCTGTGTATTGGCATCTGGTTTCATCAACCCGAAAGCAAACCTCGCAGGTAACCACGGGCCAATGATCCCTCTTATCGGCACCATCGCTTTAGCTGGCGCGCACCCTCTTGCATTGGCTATCCTGATCGGTGTTTTCGGTTTACTGCTGAGCTTCCTGAAAGGTGGATCCAAGTTAGTTAACCTCACGTCAGAAGGTACTGCAGGTGGATTACTGATATTCCTAGGCCTTACCGGCACTATGAGCCAGATAAACTCTATCCAAGCTTGGGCTGTAGGTCTTCAATCAGACACAGTAGCCGCAGGTAGCATGGGCTATGTTGGTCTGATTGTCTTGGCCGTAACCATCGCTCTTTATGCGTTCTTGGCAAAAGTAAACAAACGTTGGCTTGCTATTCCCGTTTGTGCATTTACAGGCTTAGCGATTGCACTCGTGCTTGGCGCAGGCTTCGACATCAAGTTCGTCACAGAAACTGGCTTGCCGAACCTAAACCCAGTTTACTGGTGGGGTAGTACCGAAGAAGGTTGGATGCTTGGGCTACCAAACATGGAGCACTTCATTGCGTCACTACCTTTCGCCATTCTGGCTGTCGCTATGTGGTCTCCTGATTTCTTAGGTCATCGTATCTTCCAAGAACTGAACTACCCTAAAAAGACAGAAAAAGTACTGATGGATGTAGATGACACCATGACCATGTGTTCTGTTCGTCAGATGGTTGGTACAGCAGTGGGTGGCGGTAATATTACATCATCTTGGGGCACTTACATGATCCCAGCTGCGATTGCGAAACGTCCTATCCCAGGCGGTGCAATCCTTCTTGGCCTATTAGTGATGATCATTGCAATTCTTGGCTTCCCGATGGACATCGCTGTATGGCCACCTGTGATGCGTGTAGCATTGCTTGTGGGTGTATCGCTGCCTCTACTTGAAGCTGGTATGCAGATGGTTAAAGACTCGAAAGACTCCCAAGCCGCAGGTATCTGTATCTTCGGTTCTGCTGTCGTTAACCCAGTATTGGCTTGGGCATTGACTATGCTTCTAGATAACAATGGCTTGATTGGTGATAAAGAACGTGCAGCTCGCCTGTCTTTCGTCGATAAAATCGTCATTCCAGTAGGCGTACTTGTTATCTGTCTAATTGCGATGCTGGCAGTGGGTATGCTTGAAGGCCAATACGGTATTAAAGCCTGGCTATAGAAATTCAAAAAAATTGTGGGTGGCAAGCTATGCCACCCTCTTTTTATCGACTTTTTTGAGGATTTATTGATTTAGTTTAAGGTTTGCAATTTTTTTTTAGTTTAACCTTGAAACCAAGTTAATAAGAAACCATGTAAAAGCTAGTGACAATATTTATAGTTTAAAACGCGCACAATGATCGATTTTAGAGACTATACATATTGTTATTCATAAAGAGTGTACCGCTCCTGTAAAGGAAAGCTAACTAGCTCAATGGCTAGAAAGGTACGTGTTTTTTCTACTAAAAAGGTAGGTATGTCATGGCAGAGCAATTTGCTAAAGCTTGGGAAGGTTTTGCTGAAGGTGACTGGCAAAACGAAGTAAACGTTCGTGATTTCATTCAAAAGAACTATGCACCTTATGAAGGCGACGAATCTTTCCTTGTTTCTGAAGGTACTGAAGCAACAAATAAGCTTTGGGAAAAGGTAATGGAAGGTATTAAACAGGAAAACGCGACTCACGCACCTGTTGATTTTGATACTTCAGTTATCTCTACCATCACTGCTCACGATGCAGGCTACATCAACAAAGATCTGGAAACGATCGTTGGTCTTCAAACTGACGCCCCACTAAAACGCGCTATCATCCCTAACGGTGGTATTCGTATGGTGGAAGGTTCTTGTAAGGTTTACGGTCGTGAGCTTGATCCTAAGATCAAAGAAATCTACACAGATTACCGTAAAACACACAACGCGGGTGTTTTCGATATCTACACCCCAGACATCCTAAAATGTCGTAAATCTGGTGTTCTGACAGGTCTTCCAGATGCATACGGTCGTGGTCGTATCATTGGTGACTACCGTCGTGTAGCTCTATACGGTATCGACTTCCTAATTAAAGACAAGCTAGCTCAATTCGCTTCTCTACAAGAGAAATTTGAGAATGGCGAAGATCTTCAAATGACTATGCAGCTTCGCGAAGAAATCGCTGAGCAGCACCGTGCACTTGGCCAAATGAAAGTGATGGCTGAGAAATACGGTTGTGACATTTCTCGTCCTGCTGAAACTGCTCAAGAAGCTATCCAGTGGACTTACTTCGGTTACCTAGCGGCTGTTAAGTCTCAAAACGGCGCGGCTATGTCTCTAGGTCGTACTTCTACGTTCCTAGATATCTTCATCGAGCGTGATATCGCTGCAGGTAAGATCACTGAAGAACAAGCTCAGGAAATGATCGACCACTTCGTAATGAAACTACGTATGGTTCGTTTCCTACGTACTCCTGAGTACGATGACCTATTCTCTGGCGACCCAATTTGGGCAACAGAATCTATGGGTGGTATGGGTCTTGACGGTCGTACGCTAGTTACTCGTACTAACTTCCGTTTCCTAAACTCTCTATACACTATGGGTCCTTCTCCAGAGCCGAACATCACTGTTCTATGGTCTGAGCAGCTACCTGAAGGCTTCAAGAAGTTCTGTGCGAAAGTATCTATCGATACTTCTTCAATCCAGTACGAAAATGACGATCTAATGCGCCCAGACATGGAGTCAGACGACTACGCAATCGCTTGTTGTGTATCTCCAATGGTTGTTGGTAAGCAAATGCAGTTCTTCGGTGCTCGTGCTAACCTTGCGAAAACTATGCTTTATGCAATCAACGGTGGTGTTGATGAGAAGCTGAAGATGCAAGTTGGCCCAGAAATGCCTAAGATCACTTCAGAAGTACTAGACTTCGACGAAGTGTGGAACAACCTTGACCACTTCATGGATTGGCTAGCGAAGCAGTATGTGGCTGCCCTAAACAGCATCCACTTCATGCACGACAAGTACTCTTACGAGTCTGCGCTTATGGCTCTACATGATCGTGACGTTTACCGTACTATGGCTTGTGGCATTGCCGGTCTATCTATCGCAGCTGACTCACTATCTGCAATTAAGCATGCGAAAGTGAAACCAATCCGTGACGAAGATGGTGTTGCAGTCGACTTCGAAATCGAGGGCGATTACCCTAAATTTGGTAACAACGATGCTCGCGTAGATGACATCGCTTGTGAACTGGTAGAAGTGTTCATGAACAAGATCCGTAAGCTTAAGACTTACCGCGATGCTGTTCCTACTCAGTCTATCCTTACTATTACATCTAACGTTGTATACGGTAAGAAAACAGGTAACACGCCAGACGGTCGTCGCGCAGGTGCTCCGTTTGCTCCAGGTGCAAACCCAATGCACGGCCGTGATGAAAAAGGTGCGGTAGCCTCTCTGACGTCTGTTGGTAAACTGCCGTTTGCTCACGCGAAAGATGGTATTTCTTACACCTTCTCTATCGTGCCAAACGCACTGGGTAAAGAAGAGACTTCACAGCGTGCTAACCTTGCTGGTCTGATGGACGGTTACTTCCACCACGAAGCAGGTATCGAAGGTGGTCAGCACCTAAACGTGAACGTACTTAACCGCGATACTCTAGAAGACGCTGTTAAGCACCCTGAAAAATACCCACAGCTAACTATTCGTGTTTCTGGTTACGCTGTACGCTTTAACTCTCTGACTGCAGAACAGCAGCAAGATGTTATCGCACGTACTTTCACCGAATCACTATAAGTTTGGTTGATTGACTTTAAAGCCCCGCTTAATTAAGCGGGGCTTTTTTATTGCGAAGCAAATCAAAAGTTAGACTCAAGCCACATTTATATTTCAATTTTCTTTCTTTCCTCTCTGATGAATACGATATGGAGTAATATCTAGACTCCATTCAGAAATGATGTATTGAAATGAACCTATTACGCACTCTTCCTTTGATACTGTTAGCCTCAAGTGCTGTAGCTTCCGAGCGTTCAACCGTATCGTTTTCAATTGATAATGATGGCGTATTTGGTGTCGATCAGGATTATACCAACGGACTGTTTCTCACCTATACCTCGGGCGCTGTTACACCCAATTGGTTGACTAACCCCATGAGCTTATCATTCTGGGGCGGCGCCTCTCTGGACAAGTACGAATTTACACTTGGCCACAAAATGTATACACCTTCAGATATTGAATCGACAACCCCGATGATAAATGACCGCCCATACGCCGGTTACCTCCATGCTGAATTTAACTACATCAGCCTTCATCCTCAGCAAGCGCAGCGTTTCAACCTTACACTGGGTACAACAGGTGAAAGTTCACTCGCGGATCAAGCACAAGATATCGTTCACGGAATTACAGGATCTGATGAACCTCGTGGTTGGGCATATCAGGTCGATGACGAGTTTGTTGGTAGCCTTGGTTATCTTAGCCACTTCAATCTTTGGCGTGAACGCGCCATCGCAAATACAGACTGGGAGATTTCAAACGTTTCCGAAGTGAACGCTGGTAATTTCCGCAGTGATGTATCAACAGGCTTCATGTTCCGTTGGGGAATGGACTTAGCGGGAAGCATGGGAGCGGCAAACATTGATAATGAAAACCCATTCCGCGCAGGTATGCTAGGGGCTTCACAAGGTGGTTGGTTTATATTTGGTGGTATTGAAGCTCGCTACCGCTTTAACGACATCACAATTGAAGGCGACCGCTCGGGTGTGGTCGACTACGCCAATCGCAACGGTGAAAACCCAAGTATCTATGATGTAACACTAGAAGAAAAACAAGCCAGCGCGGTGGCTGGCTTTGCTTGGTATAACGAGCATTTTGGTGCAACCGTTACGGCTACAGCGAAAACTCCTGACTACAAAGAAGCAAAAGATTCAATGTACGGCACAGGTGGCCTCGCATTGTATGCTTTCTTCTAAATCGTAAACCTCTGGCAGTCGCTATTAAGGCTGCCAGCTCTCTGCTCCACTACCTGACTGACAGAGCGCAGTTGTTCATTGTTTTCTTCCAGCTCTTTCATCGCACTTGAAATTTGAGTCATGCTGTCTGCCATTGATTGACTGGTCGTTGCTAATTCTTTAATGGACGCAAAGATGACGTCTGTCTGGTGCGAAGCTTCATCGGCTTTTTCTGTAATGGTGCGCAGTGCTTGCATCGCCTCGTGGCCTTTTTCCTGCCCTGTTCGCATCGACGTTTCAGATTGACCAATATACTGGATAACTTCAGCACTTTCTTTTTTCATCGTGTCTATGGTTTCAGAAATTTCGGCGACCGCATCAACGGTTCTTACCGCCAAACTACGAACTTCATCTGCCACGACAGCAAACCCACGCCCCTGCTCACCTGCTCGCGCCGCTTCTATTGCGGCATTCAAAGCCAGAAGGTTGGTTTGCTCTGCAATGCCGTTGATAATGTCCATGACCGAATCGACTTTGGAAGACGCTTCTTCCAACTGCTGAATATGTCCAGCTGCAGATGTCAGTATCGATCCAACCTCTTCAAGCGAGCCAATCGCGGCTCCAATGATTTGTGCCCCTTTCTCCGCCGAGTCAGTAGAAGAACGACTGATTTCTGATACAAATTCCAGTGAATTAGACACCTCTTGTGTCGTCACACTGACTTCTTCTGTAGCAGATGCCAATAATTGAGTCTGCCCCAGTACTTCAGACTGGTGATGAGCCAGCATATCTAGGCCTTGGTTAAGTTCAACTGCATTGCCAGACAACGCCTGCCCGCTGGATTGCACACCAGAGACCAGCTCACCCAAGTTTTCACAGCTTTCATTTATACTGATTGCCAGTTGGTTAAACTCATCATTGGGGTTCTTAGTCAAAGCCATCCGTTTCGACAAATCACCTGCCGAGACATTGTGCAAAATCTCACGAGTCTTGGTCAGAGATCGAGATAAGGAAGTGCTCTGCATGATGAAAATAGCTATGGTGAAAACGGCAAGAATGATGCAAGCGACTAAGATGGACCATAATGTTTGCTCAGAGGACTTTTCTGCAGACAGCTGGTACTGTGAACTGATACCGCCTAATTCACTTGTGACGGCTGCAATCAATTGAGTCAATTGCATCTTGGTTGAAATTAGCTGCTGCTCGACACTGCCTAATTGTTTGGAAAGCTCACTCACTCGGACGAATGTCGCTTTGTATTGCTCTATCTCTTTCTCATACAAATCCAACATGGCGTAAACATTTGACATGCTTTCAAATGCACCCATGGCACGATTGAACAGCTTTAGGTTTTCTTCGTTCGGTTGTAGTAAGTAGTTTTGTTGTGACTTAACCATCGCTTGGAAATCTGAGTTGAGCGTTACCATCCCAGTTTCAGCAATTTTCTGCTCGATAATATTGGCAAGCTTTTTCAATTCCCCTAGCTTGCCTTCATCGATATTAAAACCAAGTTCTTGCTTGAGCTCTAACCAAGGATTAGCTGCAGCTTGGAAGTCTCCTATACTTTGTTCCAGTTCGTTGGCATAGCTCTTTAGGTTCAGTACATTGAGGAAAGCGACATCATTGTTAACGGCTTCAACAATATCGCTAATATCTTGTTTTGCTTTCGCAACCTGAGCGCCCTCTAGATTATCCAGCTCACTACTTAAGGTAAGAATTTTACTTTGGGTTTGATAGATTGAAATGGAGCCAGAAGAAATATCACCACTGGAATGATACTGCTCACTCATTTGAGTAAGCCTAGAGGAGGTAAACACTGCGAGTATGACAAACCCTATTGTCAGTACAATTAAAAACAGTGTGACTTTCTGTTTTTGCGATAGCGCAAGCATATCCATAAGAAATCCTTAAACATCAATCGGATGCAACTAAAACTTGCCTAGCCTGTTTGTTTATTAATTATTATAAAAACCACATTTGGCAACATTTTTATAACATACATTTTAGTCTATGTGCGCTTTTTTTATTAGTCAGTAAAATCTTGATGATAAAAACCTGAAATGCTATTTAAACCCTACTTTTTGTAATAAAATAACGAACAAATCACTAATTAGAGATGAGCACATGTCAGCAACCGGTCGTATCCATTCTTTCGAGTCCTGTGGAACAGTTGATGGCCCAGGAATTCGTTTTATTGTCTTTATGCAGGGATGTTTAATGCGATGCATGTATTGCCACAATCGCGATACATGGGACACTCATGGTGGTAAGGAAGTCACGGTTGAAGAGATCATTAATGAAGCGAAGAGCTATCGTCACTTTATGAATGCATCTGGTGGTGGTGTTACTTGCTCAGGTGGTGAAGCGATGTTACAGCCTGAATTTGTCCGCGACTTTTTCCGCTCAGCCAAAGCAGAAGGAATCCACACCTGCCTCGATACTAATGGCTATATTCGTAAGCATACTGAAGTCATAGATGAAGTACTTGAAGCCACAGATCTAGTCATGCTGGATCTAAAGCACATGAAAGACGAAGTACACCATGACTTTATTGGTGTTTCTAATCGACGTACCTTAGACTTTGCCCGCTACTTGCACCGTATTGGCCAAAAAACATGGATTCGCTACGTCGTAGTACCTGGTTATACCGATGATGAAGAAGCCGCACATATGCTTGGCGAGTTCATCAAAGACATGGACAACATTGAAAAGCTCGAACTTTTGCCATACCACAAGTTAGGAGCCCACAAATGGGAAGCACTAGGGTTGGATTATCCACTAGAAGGCGTTAACCCGCCGTCGAAAGAAACCATGGACAATATCGTTTCAATCCTTGAGCAGTATCACTCAAACGTAAAATATTGATACCATCTACTAAACATTTCATAAAAAATACCAACCAGATCGCGGTTGGTATTTTTTTAAGAGGTCATTTTGCTACTTCCCGAACTCTTTGCATTGTTTTTCATACTGCTCTCAGTGAATTTTATCTGGAAGGATGTATTTCGCGTATTGCTTCCGAAACTCTCGGCTGAAAGAGGATTTCAGCACCTGACATTTGCCGTAATCTTTTCACTGTTCGCTTTGTGGTCAGCACAAGCAGGGGTGAAGGAAGGTTTATCAATCCATTTTCTGGCACTGACGTCTTTAACGTTAATGTATGGTTGGCGAAGCGCTTACGCCATCTCAATCGTCGTTGCGCTGCTGCTGGCCGTCTTTGGACAATTAGCATTTAGCGAGTTACCTGAATACATCTTATTTTCTTGCTTACTCCCAATATCAATCAGCTACTTAGTCTTTCTGGTAAGTTATCAATACTTACCGAGAAACATCTTTGTGTTCATCTTCGTTGCTGGATTTTTCAATGGAGCCTTCACAGGTAGTGCTCACCTTATTATCAACTCTGTCTATCATGTCGTTCAAGGCACTCACGACTGGGAAACCATATTCGACAATTATATGGTTTTTGTTCCTCTTCTAGCGTTCCCAGAAGGTCTGCTCAATGGAATGACGATGGCAATGTTTGCGGTATTCAAACCGGAGTGGTTACGTGTTTTCTCCGACCGCGATTACATCTATAACCACTACCACAAGAAGTAGCCATTTAAACTGAAATTTCTTTACATTTTTCATAATAAACATGTGTTGAGATCATGTTTCAGTGCGTAATGAAAAGATAACCTAAGCACATTAAAGATGTATTAGATTATTTTAGTGAGGCCACCATGGAAATGACCAACGCACAGCGCTTGATCCTATCTAACCAGTACTACTTGATGTCTCAAATGGACCCAGAAAACGCGGAAAAATACAGTCGTTTACAAACCATCGTTGAGCGTGGTTACGGGCTTCAGATGCGTGAACTGGACAAAGAATTTGGCTGTCTGAAAGAGGCAGAATGTCGCGAAATCATTGATATCATGGAGATGTTCCACGCAATGCAAGAATCTACAAAGATGTTATCCGAAGTGGAGCAAGCCGACGTAGATCAACGCCGCCTAATGTTCTTAGGTTTTGACATTGCAACAGAAGCCCAGCATGTAAATTACGTACGATTTCTTGTCGATTCTGAAGGTCTATATTCACAATTTGATAAAGGCGACCACCATTTTAACGCCCAGATGCCGATGCTGGAGAAGTACCGCCGCATGCTAACCACTTGGCGTAACTGCCCTCGTCAATACCATCTGTGCAACAACGAGTTAAAACAGATATTCAATGCTTAATCAGATCGCATACAAAAAAAGGGTTGCTCTTGAGCAACCCTTTTTATTATTCGCATATTAACTCACTAAAATACGTAAGCGATGCCAATGTTGGCTGATGTTGTCACTCCACTTTCAATAAGCGGACTGCTCTCAATCGACCCTTCTAAGTTGGTATAACGAACCCCACCTGTTACTCGTACACTCGGCGTAATATGCAAATAGGCAGAAGCACTAATAAAATACTGACCATCCCAATCTGCTTCAAATGCTCTAAAAGTTGGGTCGTATGCCTGTGCTCTTGCCGCTTCTGCTGCGCTTACACCGTATAAATGGTCATTGATCTTGTCACTGTTATACGCATATCCGATCGACGGAGTAATTCCCCACCCTTTTTGGCGAAACGGCAACCGCCAAGCAGCTTCAGCGTATAATCCATTATGAGTACCACCTAAATCCGTGCCAGCGGTAGCCTCCAGTACACCTGCCAAAGTGATTAACTGGTAACTAATTCCACCTAAAACAGTCGCTTTACGTTCATCCATTTGTTGGATAGCGCGATTATCAGAATCACTCGGTTTTAACGTTCGTGGATCGTATGCTGCGCGAAAGATGATGTTTTGAGGCGAACCAGCAGGAAAAAGACGATAACCAGCACTAAAGCCACGTAAGAATAAATGCTCACCTTCATAACCCACTAGAGGGATCACGGTTTCATTAGACGGCGTGTCTTTGTACACCGCAGGGGAATAAGAAGCCGCAACACCTAAAGACCATTGAGAAATTTTTGCATGGGCAAGCGGAGCGATCGTAAGAGCAGTGACCGTCGCTAGTTTAAGCCAGGAAGTTTTCAATTTAATACCTAATTTATGGTGGGATGGGACATCTGGGTGGCATTATATAAAACAGCATACAGCAAAACAACACCCTCTTGAGTGATTAATCACCTGTTTTGATGAGCAAAAACTATACCAATAAGAAAATACATTCACACCAAGGATATCAACTTATTTGCATTTAACAGGGCTCAAATTCCACTTATCGTCAACAAGTGGTCAAACATCACAATTTGCAAATAAACACATATTTTTTAAGCAAAATTCTAAAAACCAACTAGTCTTTAATAGGAAAGGATTTGTTTTTTCTATGCGGGTTGATTGTCTATAAAGACAGGTTCAGAGGGGAATTCATTATGAGTATTTTCGACCATTACCAAGCGCGCTACGAAGCTGCCAAGGATGAAGAATTATCTTTACAGGATTTCTTGACGCTATGTAAAGATGATAAAAGTGCTTACGCTAATGCCGCAGAGCGTCTACTGATGGCTATCGGCGAACCAGAGCTAATCGATACTGCGCAAGATCCATGTTTAAGCCGAATTTTTTCAAATCGGGTCATTTCCCGATATGAGACCTTCAAAGACTTCTATGGCATGGAAGAAGCGATTGAACAAATCGTTTCTTACCTAAAACATGCCGCACAAGGCTTAGAAGAGCGTAAACAGATTCTTTATTTGCTCGGCCCTGTAGGTGGCGGTAAATCCTCCCTTGCAGAGAAGCTCAAAGCGCTGATGCAACAAGTGCCTATTTATGTCCTTTCAGCAGACGGCGAACGAAGCCCAGTAAACGACCATCCGTTTTGCTTATTCGACGTCGGTGAAGATGGCGAACTGCTTAAACGTGAGTATGGCATCGAAAAACGTTATTTACGTTCAATTATGTCGCCATGGGCGGCAAAACGTCTCCATGAGTTTGGCGGTGATATCACCAAGTTTAAAGTTGTGAAAGTGCGTCCTTCTATTTTGGATCAGGTCGCAGTTGCGAAAACAGAGCCGGGTGACGAAAACAACCAAGATATTTCATCACTAGTCGGTAAAGTCGATATTCGTCAGCTTGAGCATTATTCCCAGGATGACCCAGATGCATACAGCTACTCAGGTGCTCTGTGTCGTGCCAACCAAGGCTTGATGGAATTCGTAGAGATGTTTAAAGCACCGATCAAAGTGCTTCACCCTCTACTAACTGCAACTCAGGAAGGTAACTACAACGGTACCGAAGGCCTATCAGCTCTGCCTTTCGACGGCATGATACTGGCGCACTCGAATGAGTCAGAGTGGCAAACTTTCCGCAATAACAAGAACAACGAAGCATTCCTTGACCGTGTTTACATCGTCAAAGTGCCTTACTGTCTGCGTGTTGCGGAAGAAGTGAAGATCTACCAGAAACTGTTGGATCACTCTGAACTGGCAAAAGCTCCGTGCTCTCCTAGTACGCTAGAGTTGTTGTCGCAGTTCAGTATTCTTTCTCGACTAAAAGAGCCTGAAAACTCATCTATCTTCTCCAAGATGCGTGTTTACGATGGTGAAACCCTGAAAGATACTGACCCTAAAGCGAAGAGTTACCAAGAGTATCGAGATTTCGCTGGTGTCGATGAAGGTATGTCAGGCCTATCAACACGTTTCGCGTTTAAGATCCTGTCTCGAGTCTTCAACTTCGATCAAACCGAAGTCGCAGCGAACCCAGTTCATCTGTTCTACGTTATTGAGCAGCAAATCGAACGTGAGCAGTTCCCTCAGGAAACCGCTGAGAAATATCTGGAATTCTTGAAAGGCTATCTGGTTCCGCGCTACGTAGAGTTCATTGGTAAAGAGATTCAAACCGCTTACCTCGAGTCTTACTCTGAATACGGACAAAACATCTTTGACCGTTACGTCACTTATGCTGATTTCTGGATTCAGGATCAAGAGTATCGTGACCCAGAGACAGGCCAGCTATTCGACCGTTCTGCGTTAAATAACGAACTTGAGAAAATCGAAAAAACAGCAGGCATTAGTAACCCTAAAGATTTCCGTAATGAGATTGTGAACTTTGTTCTTCGTGCTCGTGCTAACAACAACGGACAAAACCCAGTTTGGACTAGCTATGAGAAGCTTCGCACTGTGATTGAGAAGAAAATGTTCTCAAATACGGAAGAACTATTACCCGTTATCTCCTTCAATGCGAAAACATCTTCTGAAGACCAGAAGAAACACGACGACTTTGTCGCTCGTATGATGGAGAAAGGCTATACCGAGAAACAAGTCCGCTTGCTATCGGAATGGTATTTACGCGTGCGTAAATCATCTTAATAGCTGAGACAACCTTCCTCTGAACGAGAGAGGAAAGCCAATGGAGTACCTGCCAGAGTGAACCTCTGGCAGGAGATTGGATGCGAACAAGATGCATGCTCTTGATAAGTGCATGTACCAAAAGAGGGGTGACTCATGGCGCAATTTATTGACCGACGACTGAACGGAAAAAATAAGAGCGCGGTAAACCGCCAGCGTTTCTTACGTCGTCATAAAGAACAAATCAAAGAATCTGTCGCAGACGCAGTCAATCGCCGTTCAATCACGAATACCGAAACAGGCGAGGATGTCGCGATTCCTCACAAAGACATCAAAGAACCAATCTTTCACCAAGGCAAAGGTGGCGTAAAAGAACGTGTCCACCCTGGTAACGATCAGTTCATTACTGGCGATAAAATCGAGCGCCCTAAAGGTGGCGGTCAGGGCGGTGGCTCCGGTGAAGGCGATGCAAGCCCAGATGGCGAAGGTCAGGATGAATTCGTTTTCCAGATTTCAAAAGATGAGTATCTGGATATCCTGTTCGAAGATTTGGAGCTGCCAAATCTAGAGAAAAACCAAATCAACAAGATTACAGAGTGGAAGACTCACCGTGCGGGTTATCAAACCGCGGGTGTGCCCGCCAACATCGCGATTGTAAAATCCCTACAGCAATCTCTTGCGCGCCGAACGGCTATGACCGCGGGTAAAAAGCGCATGTTGAGAGAGTTGGAAGAAGAACTCGATCAAGTGAAAATGAGCGAACCAGCTCAACTACTGGAAGAAAAAAGACTCAAGAAGGAAATTAAAGATCTCAGACGAAAAATCGACACCGTCCCTTTCATTGATACCTTTGACTTAAGATTTAAAAACTACGAACGACGCCCAATTCCATCCAGCCAAGCTGTAATGTTTTGTCTGATGGATGTATCAGGCTCAATGGACCAAGCAACCAAAGATATCGCCAAGCGTTTCTACGTATTGCTCTACTTATTCTTGACCCGTACTTATGAAAACGTTGATGTCGTATTCATTCGCCACCACACTCAAGCAAAAGAAGTCGATGAGCATGAGTTTTTCTACTCTCAAGAAACGGGTGGCACAATAGTATCCAGCGCCCTAAAACTGATGAAGGAAATCGTTGAAGATCGTTATCCTGTCGGTGAGTGGAACATTTATGCGGCACAAGCATCTGACGGCGACAACTGGGCCGACGACTCTCCACGTTGTCGTGAGTTGCTTACCAAAAATCTATTACCAAATTGTCAGTACTACTCCTACATCGAAATCACACGACGCTCTCACCAGACCTTGTGGCATGAGTACGAGAAACTGGAAGGTGCCTTCGACAACTTTGCAATGAAGAATATTCGCAGCGTTGAAGACATATTCCCAGTATTCCGAGAGCTCTTCAGAAAAGAAACTGCTTAGGGAGGCCACTATGACAACAAAAACCAAAAAGCCAACCAAGAAAAAGACACTGCCAGATGGCCCAGATTGGACATTTGATCTTCTCGAACGCTATCACGTTGAGATAAAGCGTGTTGCAGAGCATTATCGATTAGATACTTATCCTAATCAGATCGAAGTCATTACTTCTGAGCAGATGATGGATGCCTATTCAAGCATTGGTATGCCAATCAATTACAATCACTGGTCATTTGGCAAAAAATTTATCCAAACCGAGCAGGGTTATAAGCATGGCCAAATGGGCCTAGCCTACGAGATCGTGATCAATTCCGATCCTTGTATCGCGTATCTGATGGAAGAAAATACGGTCACCATGCAAGCATTGGTAATGGCGCATGCCTGTTACGGCCACAATTCATTTTTTAAAGGCAATTACCTATTCCAAACTTGGACTGATGCCAGCTCTATCATCGACTATCTATTGTTTGCGAAAAAGTACATTGCGGATTGTGAGCAAAAGTACGGCGTGAAAGAAGTTGAAGAGCTTCTCGATTCCTGTCATGCCTTAATGAACTTCGGCGTAGACCGATATAAACGCCCAGAGAAAATCTCTATTGCGGAAGAAAAAATGCGTCAGGAGGAGCGCGAAGCGTATCTTCAATCCCAAGTGAACGATCTATGGAGAACCGTCCCTAAAGGTAAAGTCGAACAGGAAGAGTCCAAGATTCGCTTCCCTTCTGAACCTCAGGAAAACATCTTATACTTCATTGAAAAACACGCACCGCTGCTAGAATCATGGCAACGAGAGATCGTACGTATCGTTCGCAAAATCAGCCAATACTTCTACCCTCAGAAACAAACTCAGGTAATGAACGAGGGTTGGGCTACATTCTGGCATTACACCATTCTTAACCATATGTACGATGAAGGATTGGTGACAGAACGCTTCATTCTTGAGTTCCTACATAGTCACACGAGTGTTGTCGCGCAACCAGCGTACAACAGTCCTTATTTCAGCGGTATCAACCCTTATGCTCTCGGGTTCGCGATGTTCCGTGATATTCGTAGAATTTGTGAAGAGCCTACGGATGAGGACAAAGAGTGGTTCCCAGAGCTGGCGGGGACCGATTGGTTAGAAGCAGTTCATTTTGCAATGAAAAACTTTAAAGATGAAAGCTTCATCAGCCAGTATCTATCTCCTAAACTAATGCGCGACTTTAAGCTCTTCGCCATTACTGATGATGATAGAAAGAACTACATCGAAGTCACCGCGATTCACAATGATCTGGGTTACCGAGAAATCAGAGAGAAGCTGGCAGGCCAGTACAACCTCAGCAGTTTAGAACCGAATATTCAGGTCTTTAACGTTGATGTACGAGGTGATCGCTCACTGACACTTCAATATGTCCCACATGATCGTATTCCACTCGATGATAGCTACGACGAAGTATTAAAGCACATGTATCGGCTATGGGGGTTTGACGTCATACTAGAAGAAGTTAAAGAGTCAGGGCGACGCGAAATTCTGGGTACATGCCCAAAACGTAACGACTATGATGGAAAGATATAGCAACAAAAAAGGCCCTAACGGGCCTTTTCTTTATTGATTAGCAATAAGCTTCCTCACTACTTCTAAATCTTCTGGAGTATCAACGCCAGCAGGTGGCGCTTGCTTAGCCACTTCGACATGAATTTTCTCACCATACCACAATACTCGAAGCTGCTCTAAACTCTCAATCTTCTCTAGAGCAGTCGGTTCCCAATTGATATAGGTATTGATGAACCCCGCGCGATAAGCATAGATACCGATGTGACGCATCAGAGGTTGAGCAATCACCTTGCCACCATTGGCAAAATTATCTCGATCCCACGGGATAGTCGCACGACTAAAGTACATCGCATAACCATCCTTATCTGTCAGAACTTTCACGGCATTCGGGTTAAAGACTTCGTCTTCATGGGAAATTTCAACTGCTAACGTTGCCATAGGAGCTTGGCTGCTCGCTAGATTATTCGCAACTTGCGTGATAACTGCTGGCGGAATCAGTGGTTCATCGCCCTGTACATTCACGATCACATGATCATCCGGAATGTTCATGACTTTCACAACTTCAGCTAAACGCTCAGTTCCCGACTCATGTTCAGAGGATGTCATGCAAACCACACCACCGAATGCTTGTACCGCACTCTCCACTCGCGCATCGTCAGTCGCAACGACAACTTTCTCAGCACCAGCCTGCAGTGATTGCTCGTAGACCCACTGAATCATTGGTTTACCACCAATGTCAGCTAATGGCTTACCTGGTAAACGTGTTGATTCATAACGTGCAGGTATAACGACGGTAAATGACATTATCGTCCCTCTTCCATGCTCATTTGGCGCGCTTCAGGCTCCAGTAGGACCGGGATACCTTCTTTAATCGGGTAAGCAAGGCGGTCCAACTTGCAGATCAGCTCTTGTTTGTCTTTGTCGAACGTAAGCTTACCTTTGCATACAGGGCAAGCTACAATCTCAAGCAGTCGATGGTCCATACTTTTCTTTAACCTCTTTAATCTTACTTAAAATGCGCGTTTCATCTTGGGGACTAAAGCTAGCAGTCACTGGAAGATACCACCAGTTTTCTTCTGCGTAACTGGCACATTTTACTGCATCTTTTTCTGTCATGATCAGATGTTGTCCGCGGCTAGCCAAGGTTTGCAACTCTGATGGTTCAAAATCTTTATGATCGGAAAAGCCTTGAGTGACGACTGGGCTCGCACCGAGACTTTCTAATGTGTTAAAAAACCTCGGTGGATGACCAATACCCGCCATCGCCACCAGCTGTTCAAGCTGACTAACAGGGGCTTTCTCTCGGGTTTTTAGGTTCACGGCCAAACTCGGTGTCAGGGCCATGGCGGCTTCGTTCTCGTAAGCTAACCCACCGTTAGTGATGATGAAATCGACTTCGCTCAATCGTTCGGTAGTCTCACGTAAGGGCCCAAGTGGTATCAGTTGCTCACTGCCAAAGCGGCGATTACCGTCTACCACTACGATTTCAATGTCTCTTTGTAACGCATAGTGCTGCAAGCCGTCATCTGTAATGACAATATCAACACCAAGAGGCAATAAAGCTTTGACAGCATCACTTCGTACCGGAGATACCGCTACAGGAGCTGTCGTTCGTTTGAAAATTAACTTGGGCTCATCACCACAATGCTTGGTCGGTGTTTGTTCTTCAACAATGAGTGGGTAGCTCGGCGCTTTAGCGCCATATCCACGAGACACCACCCCAGGTTTGTAACCCATGGATTGTAATTGCTCCACCAGCCAAATGACGACAGGAGTCTTGCCGTTGCCACCAGCGGTAATGTTGCCAACCACAACAACAGGAACTGGTGCTTTGTAACTGGCTTTATTCCCAGACACAAATGCTTGGCGCCTTGAACGACTGATAGCTCCAAATACTAAACTGAGTGGCCATAACAATGGCCACAAAAAATAGCGTAGAGGATGGTTTTCAAACCAGATTTTTTCAATCACGGTTTAAGCACCAAACTGTATCCGGTGAAGCTGTGCGTAGGCGCCATCTTTTTCAATCAAAGTGCTATGGTCACCGCGCTCAACGATTTCACCTTCATCAACGACCAAAATCTCGTCAGCGCTTTCAATCGTTGACAGCCTGTGTGCGATAACAAGTACCGTTTTATTTTTCTGCAATTCATCCAACGCAGATTGAATCGCTTTTTCAGATTCAGTATCAAGTGCAGATGTTGCTTCATCCAAGATCAACACTGGCGCGTCACGTAACAAGGCGCGCGCGATAGCGATTCGCTGGCGCTGACCACCGGAGAGACTCGTGCCATTTTCACCGATAACGGTATCAAGCCCATCGTCCATATTGTCGATAAAGTCCATCGCATAAGCCAAGCGAGCAGCTTCTTCAATCTGCTCTCGGCTGTATTCATCCGTCGCGGCATAGGCGATGTTATTGGCAATGGTGTCGTTGAATAAGTGAACATTTTGCGACACTAGCGCGAAATGACTGCGTAGGTTAGTCAGCTTGTAATCACGTACATCATGCCCGTCGAGCTCAATGTTTCCTGAGTCAACGTCATAGAATCGGGTAAAAAGGTTCGCAATGGTACTTTTACCAGAACCTGAACGACCAACAAGCGCGACCGTTTTTCCTTTCGGTATATCAAAGCTGACATTGCGCAGCGCCGGTGCTTCTTTGCCTTGATAGGTAAATGTGACGTCTTTAACAGCGACTTCACCACGAACAGCCTTAGCTTCGTACTTACCGTTATCTTGCTCTGTTTCCAGGTCCATCAGCGCAAACAAGGTCTGGCTTGCTGCCATACCACGCTGAAACTCCGACGTAACGTTGGTTAGCGCTTTAAGCGGACGCAGTAGACCGAACATCGCAGAGAAAACCACGGTAAACGTACCTGGAGTTAGCTGCTCTTTGATTGAATCAACACTCGCTAGGAACAAAACAACAACAAGCGCAATCGATGCGATAATCTGAATCACTGGGTTTGCAATCGCCTGAGCCGCAACCAACTTCATCGATTGCTGGCGCATCTGGTTGCTCACGGTATCAAAACGCTCACGTTCAACGTTCTGACCACCATAGCTTAGTACCACTTTGTGCCCCTTTAGCATTTGCTCAGCGGAGGCCGTCACATGCCCCATCGTATCCTGCATACTCTTAGAGATCTTACGGAAACGCTTTGACACGATACCAATAGCCCAAGCAACGACAGGCGCCACAACGAAGAGCACCAATGAAAGCTGCCAGCTGTTCCAGAACATCAGAACCAGTAAACCTATGATACTTGCACCTTCACGTACAATACTCACTAAAGCTCGGCTGGTCGCACCCGCAACTTGCTCTGAGTCATAAGTAATGCGAGACAGCAATCCACCTGTCGATTCTTTATCGAAATAAGACACTGGCATGTGCATGAACTGGCTAAAAATTCGTCGACGCATCAGCATCACAACGTTGCCTGAAACCCAGCTCAAACAATATGAAGAAACGAAGCCACTCAACCCTCTAATAACCATCATACCGAAGACAATGAAAGGCAAAGTGCGAAGAAAATTAGACTCGGTATCACCAAAACCTTCATCTAACAGAGGCTTTAGGAGTGACACCATATATGTGTCAGCTACCGCATTGATAATGAGAGCAACGACCGCTACAGCCAAACCTGCTTTGTACAAGCGAATGTAAGTCCATAAACGCTTAAAAGTTTGCAGGGTCGTTTCATCTTGATTAAGAGACATAGAACTGCTTATTTTTCTTACAATATTCGGTCTATTCTACTCCCTTACGTAGCGTCTGCCTATACCAAGCCAATCCTTTCCACTCTCTTATCGCGTCAATTTTCCAATGGTTTGCATAGAAATTGACACTAACTTGACCGTGAGCCCCCGTATCAAACCATTGCACGTCTCTGTCTGTATACCGTTTGACCACATTATAGGCTGGGAGTCGCCACTTTCCATACAACGCAGATGAAGCGATGGCCACCTTGGGGTTAACCGCTTCAATAAACCGCGGTATGGAAGACGTTTTACTGCCATGATGTGGAACAACTAAAACATCGCTACGAAGCGCATCAGGTTGTCTGACGAGAAGCCATTCGACAATCGCATCGATGTCTCCGGGCAACAGAATCGATTGTTTGTATTCTGGGTAGGACACTCTCACCACGCACGAATGAGGGTTGTAGGCTCGGCGCACCGATTCAACCGGCCACAAAAACTCTAATGTTAACCCGCCCCAAGCGAGTATATTCCCCTTCAAGCACATTTGAGCTCGGGTAAGTTGTTGGCTAGCCATTAGAAGCTCCGGCTGCCAGTCGCGTAGCAACACCTCTAGGCCACCAGCATGGTCACCATCGGTATGAGATAAAATTAACATATCCAGCTTACTCACACCGTGATACTGAAGAAAAGGCGTAATCACCTGCGCAGCAATGCTGCTCCCCTCCCACGCAATTCCGGTATCGTAGACAATGGCTCGCGAGCCTTGCTTCACTACAATAGCCAAGCCATGACCAACATCCAAAACGAAAGTCTGCCATACTGGCTTTTCTTTCCATTTAATAACCCAAACCAACGCGCACAATACAAGTAGTGCTTTCCCGTGATTGCTAAGCAAAGTAGAGGATAACAGCAGCAACAGCCCCGCGACGGACAAGATTACTAGGGAGTGGCTTAATGGAACCCAGCTGCTGTCAGCGAAAGAAAGTGCATAGAAGATGGGTACAATAGTGATATCAACCCACAGCCAAAACACTGATACATTCAAAACGGTTTCAGCCAGTAGTGCCAATAGACTTAGCGGCACGACAACGAAGCTGAACCACGGAACGAAGATAAGGTTGTATGCAAAGCTGGCTAAGCTCAGGCCTTGAAACGATATTGCCACTATTGGTGTCATCCCGATAAGCAAAGCCAATTGCAGCACAAATGCATTTACCCAAGGTGACCACAATCTATTCTGCAACGAAACAAACACCAAAATTATCGCGACTGCCCACATAGATAGCCAAAGACCTGATGACGCAGCTGAAAACGGGTCAATCAGTAAAAGCCAAGATAGGATAATTAGCCATTTATAACTTGCTGGGAGGCGCTTAAAAGAGCTAATCAACAACACTGCTAGACAACATGTCCACAATGCTCGTTGGGTGGGGATAGAGAATCCAGCTAGCCAAGCATAAAAATAAGCACACATTATTGCTATAGCAAACGGAGCAGCTAATGCTTTGGGAAAAAGCCTAAGGAGTAATTTGCCAAAGCACCACCCAAGGTAAAACACAATGCCAATATGCAAGCCGGATATCGCGATAAGGTGACTCAGTCCGCTCGCTTTTAGCTGCTCTTTCAGCTCGAAAGACAAACTCTCTCGTACGCCAAACGTCAGTGCTAAAATCAAACCTTTGCTTGGCAGATACTCTACCGAGTTCAACACTTGTTGATACAGTTCATAACGTACAGAGCCAGCATGACGAGCCCAGTAAGGCGTTTTGATTACAACACTCGCTCTACCCACTACTCGCTGCTGTAATGCATATTTTTCTGCATCAAAGCCAACATCATTGAGTAGACCTACAATAGACTTAAGCCTGACTCTGGCCCCAATCTCATCACCGGGAGAAAGTACAATTGGAGAAACAAGCCTTATTCGCGGCTGAACAAACGTGTTTAATTCTTCACCATTAATTGATCTCACCACTACTTCCCCTTGAAAGCCATGACTTATTTGCTTAAAAAAGCTGTCAACCTCCGCATTTATGGTAATATCCTGACCTGCTTGGAAAAGCATTGCTTGCTGATGGCGTAAAAGGTTACTGTGTATCACTAGTATCAGGCATGCGAACACAGGACCAACACACCACCTTAGCGATTTTGACCTTATACTGAGTATCAGGGTCAAGATACAGGGAAACAACCACTCCCATGCTGGCATATACCACCAGAACTGAGCGGTTGATATAAGGAAAGAGAACGATATAAGCGTCCAGTAATTTAAGTAGAGAGTCATATTTCCCTATGCCAAGAAAATTCATCAAACGCTTTATGCCTGACCACGAAGTAATAAAGCGTCAGAAAGCACTCAAAATTTTTGGCAACGTGCTGTACAACCCAAATCTTTGGTGTCTCAATCGCCGTTCGGCTTCTGGGGCATTTGCCGTAGGCCTGTTCATGGCTTTCGTTCCTCTACCCAGCCAGATGATTATGTCTGCGGGTTTAGCCATTCTTTGTGGCGTAAACCTTCCGCTCTCCGTCGCCTTAGTATGGGTGAGCAACCCCATTACCATGCCTGTACTGTTTTACTTTGCTTATAAAGTTGGCGCTTGGGTGATGCATATCCCACCTCAGCCATTTCACTTTGAGCTTTCTTGGGAGTTCATCATGCACCAAATGAGTACCATTGGACCTCCTTTCCTACTTGGTTGCATGATTTGCGGTATCGTATCGGCTATTGCAGGCTACTTCGGTATCAAAGCTCTGTGGCGCTATTCCGTTGTTCGAAGCTGGCAGCAAAGAAAGATCAGATTAGGTGGACTACTTAAAAAGTAAAAATCGAATTGTTTAGCGTTCGACGGGGCAATCAAACAATTGCAATAGCGATGTTATTTAAAAATGAAAAAGGACCATAAAGGTCCTTTTTTTGTTTTTAGCGGAAGTGTTATTTCGCACTAAGCACGCTCGCCGGATTGAGTTTGCTAGCACGCGATGCGGGGTACCAAGTCGCAAGCAAACTTAACACTATCGCCGTCCCCGACACTAAGCAGACGTCTGCTATGTTGACTTGAGAAGGTAGAAAGTCGACAAAATAAATATCACCTGACAAGAACTGGTGACCAATTAAATTTTCCAGCCCTTTAATCAGCTTGGTTAGATTCATGGCAACCGCTACGCCAAGGATACTGCCAACAACGCTGCCTAAAACACCAGAAAACACACCCTGCCAAACAAAAATCCGCTTGATTAGCCCATCGGTACCGCCCATGGTCCTCAATATCGCAATCTCTGAGGCGCGATCTTTGACTGCCATCATCAGTGTCGACACAATATTGAAGCTAGCAACACCAATCACCAGTACCATGACCAAATACATAATTGTTCTGACGAGCTGAATATCTCGATATAAGAAGCCATAGTTTTGCTGCCAACTACGTAAGTAGACATACACATTCAGCGTGTTTCCGGCCTCTCGCACAATTTGCGTCGCATTCAAAACGTCAGACACTTTCAACGACACACCTGTAACGGCCTCACCCAATTTGGCGTATTGCTGAGCATCTTTCAGAGGAACTAAAGCGAGGTTATGGTCAATCTGACCATTGAGTTTTAGCAACCCAGCAACTCTCACACGCACCCGCTTGGGAGCCTGAACCTTAGTTGTTGAACCCGAAGTTGGTATCATCAAGGTGATGTAGTCACCTTGCGACACCCCAAGCAAGTCAGCCACACCTTGCCCTAGTATCACTTGCTTATCGCCCGCTTTAAACTGAGACCAGACCGCTTTATCGATATACTGGCTCATATTCGAAACGGCAGATTCTTTATCTGGATCTATCCCTCGGACTTCAAGCGCTTTAAGTTGTTGGCCTTTCTCAGCCAATGCAGTGATCTTAACGTAAGGTGCTGCGGCTTCAACTTTAGGATGCTTCTCTGCTTGCTCAATAACCGACTGCCATTCCTCGATCGGGCCACGAACTCCCTCAAACTCTCCATGAGCAATGACGGACAATACTCGATCTTTGAGTTCACGCTCAAAACCATTCATCGCTGACAAACCGATAATGATCACCGCCACACCCACCGCGATACCAATCGTGGAAGACAGTGAGATAAATGACACCATTTTATTACGCTGCTTAGCACGACTAAAACGGCCGCCAATAAACAGTGAAAGTGAAGAGAACAAATTACGCCTCCTCAACTTTTAGTAACAGGCCATCTTGCATATGCAGTTGGCGATCCATCTTACTCGCCAGTTCGCCATCGTGCGTGACGACTAAAAATGCGGTCCCAGATTGTTCATTAAGCTCACGCATCAAATCGTAGATTGCCAACGCGGTCTTATGATCCAAATTACCGGTCGGCTCATCGGCCAATACCAAATCTGGGCTGTTAACCAATGCGCGTGCGATAGCAACACGTTGACGTTCACCACCAGACAGCTCAGATGGGCGGTGATCCATGCGATGACTCAAGCCGACTTTATCCAGCAGTGCTTTTGCCGCCTCTTTCGCCTTAGCTGTTTTAGTTCCGCCAATAAGCAGTGGCATGGCAACATTTTCCAGCGCACTAAAGTCCGCCAAGAGATGATGAAACTGATAAACAAAGCCAAGATGCTGGTTGCGAAGCTTAGCTTGCTTATTCGAATTCAACTGGGAAAGGTTTTGGCCAAGAAAAGTAACTTCACCCTGAGTAGTATCATCCAAGGCACCCAAGATGTGCAGTAATGTACTTTTTCCTGAACCCGACGAGCCAATGATCGACACCAGCTCCCCCTTCTTTAAATCAAAGCTCACGCCTTTTAGCACTTGAGTATCAAGAGAGCCCTCGCGGTATGTTTTACATATATTGTGACATTGAAGCAGGTTACTCATATCTCAAAGCCTCAGCTGGTTTAACGGAAGATGCACGATAAGAAGGGAAAAGTGTTGCTAATAGGCTTAGTGCAATAGCCAAAGCAACTACGATACTGATTTGAGTAGGGTTGATCACAATCGGTAGTTCGCCTCCTACGGCAAACAAAGCAATGCCCGCGCTCTCAAGTAGCGCATTAATATTACTGGCTAGCAGCACGCCTAAAGTGCCACCAAATATGGCACCAATGACTCCACTGCTTGCACCTTGAACCATAAAAATCGCTAAAACTTGTCTATCTGTCATTCCCTGCGTTTTCAAAATCGCGACTTCAGACTGCTTTTCCATCACGACCATAATCAGAGCTGAAATAATGTTGAATGCAGCAACACCCACAATCAAACCTAGCATTAAGCCCATCATATTTTTTTCCATACGGACGGCTTGAAACAGTTCGCCTCGCTGATCCCTCCAGTCTTGCCATTGCCAACCTTCGGGTAATGGCTGCTTACTCAGTTCGCCCACCACAAATGGGTCATCGAAAAACAAGCGCCACCCAGTGATGGTGTCTTTCTTGAAACGCAATAAGCGCGCGGCATCATCAATATGAGTTAGCATAAGTTGACCATCAACATCTGAGCCTGTGTTGTAAATGCCTGCCACAGTAAAGATACGCTGGCTAGGAATACGCCCCAGCGGTGTAAACTGACTCGCACTGGTCACCATCAGACGCACTTTATCACCAAGCGACACGTCCATCGCTCTTGCGAGGGTGTGACCAATGAACACCTGATACTTGCCAGCCTGAAGAGAAGACAATCGGCCTGCAATTAAATGGGATTCAATCGGGTCATGATCACTAGGCTTGATGCCAATCAGTAGACCTGCGGAAAGATTGTCTGAGCTTTGAATCACCGCTTCACTTTGAACAATAGGCTCAGGATGCGCCGCAGTAGACAATTGTTTGGCAAAGTCAGGGATTGTTTCGGTATAAGGCGTTTTGCCATCCGCTTCAGACACAATAGCCTGAGGCAGTACGCCCAAAATGCGACCTTTGAGCTGAGCTTCAAAACCGTTCATCACTGAAAGAACCGTCACCAGAGACATCACACCAATTGTGATACCTGCGGTCGACATATAGGAAACAAAACGACTGAACCTGTCACCGGAACGCCCGCGCAAGTAACGCAAACCGATAAAGGTGGAAACCGGATGGAACATATATAAAACCAATAACGTTTGATAGGCGTTACTGTAACGATTTATAGCAGGCGGTTGTAGCCCCTAATTGCTAATTAGGCGTCAAAATGTGTGATAAACAATGACATACCTTGATTAGTTGCTTCTTATAGCGATAATCAAAGGATAGCTTAAAGGAATTTCCGCATGTCTGATCAAGAATACTTTACTGTACACCACAAAATGACCGTGAATGTTGAGCCTCTCACTCAAGAGCAGGCATTTCCAAGCTTTGATCAGTTTGAAGGGGAAATTCCAGCGCCGTTTTTGGTGGCCAGCGAGTTTAGCCATCTTGATCTTCTTAATGACAATGCTCGTACTGAGTTGAAAAACAACGACTTCAGACATGTTATCGAACTACTTGATACTCAAAATGCCAAGCTGAACTTGTTGCTAACGTTTATGCTGTCTCAACAAGATGATGAGCAGTATCGACACCTCACTCAGTCGTTTGGCGCAAGTAAGTTCAGTTATACTGCAGACAGTGCGTTAGCAGTCGATACCAAGACACGAGTCAAAATGTTTATGGAGCACCCATCAGCCGCTATTTATTGCTATGGCCATGTTGAAAGCTGCGAACAACAAGATGCTCAATACATTATTACGGTTAAATACGATTTATTGCGCGATCAGGATGAAGACCTCCTGATCAAAGCCGCTCTCTACCAGCAACAAAAATTACTTCGTCAGCGTTCACTAAATCGCGACAAACAATAATTCCATTATGTCTAATACATCGCTTTTTAATCTGGCTAACCCATCCGGAGCCGGAGACAAAAAACAGGTTGGCAATTTACAAGGGGCAAGTTTAGCCCTTGCGATTGCTGAACTTGCTAATCAACATTCTAGCCATACTCTGCTCGCTGTTGCTGACCCACAGACAGCCTTAAAACTGTTGCAAGAAATCGAGCAGTTTACTCAGCAGGAAGTTTCCCTTTTCCCTGACTGGGAAACCTTGCCGTACGATAACTTTTCTCCTCACCAGGAGATCATTTCGGATCGTATCGCACGTTTGTACCAGCTCCCGACACAAAACAGTGGGATTACCATCGTTCCCATCAACACATTGCTCCAAAGACAGTCTCCTAGAGACTTCCTGATGCAGCATACCTTGATGGTCAAAGTTGGCGACCTCTACTCGCTGGAAAAACTGCGTATTCAGCTAGAGAAATCTGGATACCGACACGTAGATCAAGTCTTTGGACCTGGTGAATATGCCAGCCGCGGTTCCATCTTAGACCTCTTTCCTATGGGGGCCAGTGCCCCATTCCGCATCGATTTCTTCGATGATGAGATTGATACGATTCGTACTTTTGACCCAGAAAACCAACGTTCAATTGACGACGTTCAAGAGATCAGGCTGCTACCTGCTCATGAATTCCCGACTTCAGAGAGTGCGATTGAAGACTTCAGGATCCGCTGGCGTCAGAGATTCGAAGCCAGACGTGAGCCCGAGTCCGTTTACATGCAGGTGTCTAAAGGAACTTGGCCTGCGGGTATTGAGTACTGGCAACCGCTGTTTTTTGAGCACACCGAAACCTTGTTTGACTATATTGCCGATGACAGCCAATTAATCACGGTCGGTGATTTAGAAGCAGCCATCGACCACTTCCTCAGTGATGTCGACTACAGATACGACCAACGCAAAGTGGATCCACTGAGACCTCTGTTGCCGCCAGAAGAATTGTGGCTGAAGAAAGATGAGCTCTTTAGTCGCTTTAAAACGCTGCCTCAAATACAACTTTCTGCTGATGCGGTTGTGGAAAAACAAGGACGTACTAACCCAACTATTCAACCATTACCAGAATTGGCTGTTCAGCACCAAAACAAGGAACCGATGTCAGCGCTGCGCCAGTTTAGTGAAAACTTCACTGGTAAAATCGTTTTCTCCGTCGAATCTGAAGGCCGCCGCGAAGCACTCCTTGAACTGCTGCAACGCATAAAGCTTCGACCGGTCGAACACGAAAGTTTCTCTGCCGCGACAGAAAGCAACGATAAATTCACCTTAGTACTGGGCGCCTCTGAGCATGGATTCCTATTTGGCGATAATCAGGTTGCTTTGATATGCGAAAGTGACTTACTCGGTGACCGAGTTATCCAGCGTCGCCGTAAAGATCGCAAAACTACAAACAGTGATGCCGTCATACGCAACCTTGCCGAGCTTAAGCCCGGTCAGCCTGTCGTTCACATCGACCACGGTATCGGCCGCTACATCGGGCTGCAAACGTTGGAAGCAGGTGGAATGACAACCGAATACGTCACACTGGAATACCAGAATGACGCTAAGCTTTACGTACCGGTTGCGGCATTAAACTTGATCAGTCGCTACTCAGGTGGTGCAGAAGAATCTGCGCCACTACACAAACTGGGTGGTGAAGCTTGGGCGAAAGCGCGTCGCAGAGCCGCTGAAAAAGTGCGTGATGTGGCAGCAGAGCTACTTGATGTTTACGCGAAACGAGAGCTTAAGCCGGGTTATAAGTTTGCCCTTGACCGTGACCAGTACGCCACTTTCAAAGCCGGGTTCCCTTTCGAAGAAACCGATGATCAGTCCATGGCGATCAACGCGGTTATGTCCGATATGTGCCAAGCCAAAGCGATGGATCGTCTAGTATGTGGTGATGTAGGCTTTGGTAAAACCGAAGTGGCGATGCGTGCTGCCTTTCTTGCTACGGACAACGGTAAGCAAGTGGCTGTCTTAGTTCCTACCACACTGCTTGCCCAGCAACACTTTGAAAACTTCAGAGACCGCTTTGCTAACTTACCGATTCGAGTCGAAGTACTGTCACGTTTCAAAACAGCGAAGGAGCAAAAGCAAGTACTGCAAGATATCGAAGACGGCAAAGTCGATTTGGTGGTCGGTACTCATAAGCTGCTTTCTAACGACATCAAATTCAAAGATCTTGGCTTGTTGATTGTCGATGAAGAACACCGCTTTGGTGTACGACAAAAAGAGAAAATGAAAGCGATGCGCGCAGACGTTGATATTCTGACGTTAACAGCAACGCCTATTCCAAGAACGCTAAATATGGCGATGAGTGGGATGCGCGATTTATCGATCATCGCAACACCACCAGCAAGACGACTGGCGATTAAAACTTTTGTTCGTCAACGCGATGATGTCGTTGTAAGAGAAGCCGTGCTGCGTGAAATCATGCGTGGTGGGCAGATATACTTCTTGCATAACCAAGTTGAAACCATCGAAAAAGTCGCTGCTGATTTAGAGAAGCTCATTCCTGAAGCGCGCATTACCGTGGCTCACGGTCAGATGCGCGAACGTGAGCTTGAGCGCATCATGAATGACTTCTACCATCAGCGATTTAATCTGTTGGTATGTACGACCATCATTGAAACTGGCATCGACGTCCCGACTGCCAACACCATCATTATGGATAGAGCCGATAACCTCGGTCTAGCACAGTTGCATCAGTTACGCGGTCGTGTTGGTCGTTCTCACCACCAAGCATACGCCTACTTACTCACACCTCACCCTAAAGCCATGACTAAAGATGCCATTAAGCGTCTAGATGCGATTGCATCACTGGAAGACTTAGGGGCAGGCTTTACACTCGCCACTCACGACCTTGAAATTCGTGGTGCGGGTGAGCTGCTTGGTGATGAACAAAGCGGGCAAATTCAATCTGTCGGTTTTACGCTGTATATGGAGATGCTCGAACAGGCTGTTGAAGCGCTGAAAGAAGGGAAAGAGCCTTCTTTAGACGAATTACTCAGAGAACAAACTGAGGTAGAAATGCGTCTACCTGCCCTTCTGCCAGATGACTATATTCCAGATATCAACACGCGCTTATCTATGTATAAGCAGATTGCGAGCGTATCAGACAAAGCCGAACTGGACGATCTTAAGATTGAACTGATTGACCGCTTTGGACTATTGCCAGATGCAACCAAGAATCTCCTTTCTGTATCAGAAATGAAACTTGAAGCTGGTTCTCTAAAAGTGAAGAAAATCGAAGCCCACGACAAAGGTGGATTCATCGAGTTCTATCCGGACGCTGACATTAATCCAATGTATTTGGTTAAACTATTGCAATCTCAGCCACAAAAATTCGCGATGGAAGGCCCAACTAAGTTCAAGTTTACGGTACCATTGGTCGACAGACGTAAGAGAATTCAATTTGTTGGTGATATGTTGGGCGAGTTCCAGCAGAACCTTTTACCACAAGCCTGATTTGATCAGGCTTAACTATTTTCCAAGGTGCGCTCACCTTATGATGGAGTTGTAATGAAAAAGCTGATCCCGCTACTACTTCTTGTTGTCGCGATGCCTTCATGGGCCCAGCGCCAATTTGATATAGAAGTGATCATTTTTAAGCGTGCGGTAAACCCAGAACAAACCGCTGAGTCCTGGCCAAACTCTGTACCTGAAATTTCAATGAAACGAGTCGGCAATTTCAATGACGCTAGCTACCGCCAGCAAAAAGGCGTTGAAATGCTACCCGCTTCATCCTATGAGTTGAACCCTCAAGCTCAGAAGCTAAAAAATCACGCTGGCTTTAAAGTACTCTTGCATACTGCATGGAGACAAGGCGACGGCAATCGCTATGTCGCGCCAACCTTCCATATTCAGGCCGGTCGAGATTTTTCTGGTCAATTCAATGCTGATGGTTCGCAGAAAGGTTCGGATATTGGTACAGAGGTCATTGACGGAGTCACCGAAGAAAGCATTGCAAAGCCACTTTATGAGTTGGACGGCAAGTTGCAAGTTTACGTCGAGCACTACCTTTATGCGGACGTTAAACTGGACTTGAAAGCACCAAGCGTAAGAGATGTGACATTCGAAGCAAAACCTCTTGAATTCACACCCACAGACGACATGGTTGCCGAAGACACGGTTCAAGTCGGCTTAATGGAAGATGTGACGCCAACAGTACATACCGAAGAGTTTCTAAAGAGCTACCGCATGGACCAAAAACGCCGTATGCGAAGCACCGAAACCCACTTCTTAGATCACCCTTTGCTAGGGATGATTATTCAGGTCCGCCGTGTCGCACAATAACCTGAATTAAATAGCGTTTCACAGCCCTTTCAAGGGCTGTTTTTCTATAAAGGAGCATTATGGGTCCGGATTACCACATCATTACACCCAGATTAGTTTTGAAACTGATTCCTCAAGAAGATGCTGAAAAGCTGGCTCAGTGTGTCGTTCAATCTCCCAGCCTTCACCGCTGGATAGATTGGTGCCATGATAAGTTCACGATTAAAGAGGCAGAACGCTTTGTGCTTGCCACTCGACTGAATTGGGTGAAATCAGAAGCCTACGGTTTTGGTCTTTATCGTCGCAGTGATAATGCGCTGATTGGCATGGTCGCAATCAATGAGCTTTACCACACCTTTAATATGGCCAGTTTAGGCTATTGGCTCAACGACTCGTATCATAAACAAGGCTATGCGAAAGAAGCCTTAAATGCATTAGTCGAGTTTTGCTTCGCGCAACTTAAAATCACGCGTATTGAAGTCGTTTGCGATCCCGACAATATTCCAAGCCAAAAACTAGCCGAATCATGTGGTGCAGTGTTTGAAGTAAGCGCCGCAAACCGCTATCTATTCAATGGACAGCCCAAGCAAGGGCTCGTGTATTCCATCATCCCAACTGACAACAAATAATCTCAAAAAAAGTGAATAACAATAACTTTAGAGATTTTAACGTTTAGTAAAGTTATTTAACTCTCCGCTCTTCAAAGATGTCAGATAGTATGATCGTCCAATTAAAAGAAAACTAAGAAAAACAATATGATCATCTTCAACTCAGACTCAGTAGGCTCACTGCTCAAACTACTTTTAGACGATACCAAAGTATCAAAAAGCTACTACTTCAATGATGGTTCGGAGAACCACAAATTGGCTTGTTTTGATGAAGTCACCGATTTGTTTGACGTAAACGGCTGTATGCAAAGTATCGTTACCAGTTACCAACTCCACTTTATTGGCGGACTATCACTAAAGGTCAAACGCCTAGGTAATGAGTACCAGATTGTCGGGAATCTGTCTCTCAATACAAAAAATAAAGAGGAGAGCCCGCTCGCGCATGTAGCGGAGTTCCATTTTTAAATATTCGTTAATTCACTGCCTTAGAATGAACGAAAAAAAGAGCACCCTATGGTGCTCTTTCTTTTGGATATGATTAGTGCAGTTTAAGATTAGGGCGAAGTACTCGGTTTATCCGCCCCATCAAAATGATCAGAGCTGTTTTGAACAAGCCATGTAAAGCCATCTGATGCAAGCGATACAAGGAAATGTACACCACTCGAGCAATACGACCTTCTACCATCATAGAACCTTTGGTTAAGTTACCCATTAAGCTCCCCACGGTAGAAAACTGGCTCAAAGAAACCAAAGAGCCTTTGTCTTTATAAACATAAGCTTTCAGTTCGCGTCCATTGAGCTTAGCAACAATATTAGAAAATGCGCAGCTCGCCATTTGGTGCGCCGCTTGAGCTCTAGGTGGTACAAATGATCCATCAGCTTGAGTGCACTGAGCCAAATCACCAATTACGAAAATATCATCATCGAGAGTCGTTTGTAGTGTGTCTTTTACTATGAGTTGATTGATTCGGTTAGTTTCCAATCCACCAATATTTTTCACAAAGTCAGGTGCTTTAATCCCTGCAGCCCAAACCATAATCTGAGCAGGAATCTTTTCCCCATCCTTAGTAGTGAGGCCATCTGCACCCGCTTCCGTCACCATGGTTGTTGTGCGCACATTAACACCTAGCTTAGTTAACTCGTGGTGTGCAGCGCTGGAAATTCTGGCTGGCAATGCAGGTAGGATACGCTCACCAGCTTCTATCAGATTGACGTTTAGCTTGCTGGAGTCAAGATCACCAAAGCCATAGGTACGAAGCTCTTTCACGGCATTATGAAGTTCTGCTGATAATTCAACGCCTGTTGCGCCCGCACCTACAATTGCAATATCAACAGTGCCATGACCATGCTTGGCGTGTAATTTGAGGAACTCATTGTTCATCTCAGTTCTGAATTTATAAGCTTGCTCTGTACTATCAAGGAAAATACAGTGCTCTCTTACGCCTGGAGTATTGAAGTCATTAGAAGTGGAGCCCAACGCCATGATAAGAATGTCATATTCAAGCTCACGGCCTGGCATTAAAAGCTCATCATGTTCATCTCTTAGCTCGCCCAGCGTGATAACTTTGCGCTCTCTGTCGATATCTTCAAGGCTACCCATCTGGAAATCAAAGTGGTGGTTTTTCGCATGGGCGCGATAGCTTAACGCATCAACACCCTCATCCAAAGAACCTGTTGCCACTTCGTGTAAAAGTGGTTTCCATAAATGACTGGCTTTGCGATCCACTAGGGTCACTTTTGCCCGTCTTTTTCGACCTAATGTACGACCTAGTTTGGTAACAAGCTCCAATCCGCCTGCACCGCCGCCTACTACGATAATTCGAGTCACAGCAACTTTCCTCTAAAGATAAAAACTATGTTTCGAGTCGAAGAATTCGCCCCGATGAAATTGTGTAATGTTGGCCAATCTGCAGAATCAGTTTCAGTCTTACGATCAAAGGGCCATTAGAGGTTTTTTCGTCAAATACAACGCGATAATTGGAATAACAGTCTGAAGACTCAAGGCTAACGTGCTCGGGCATTAGCTCATAATGGGCAAACTTATTGGTTTGCTCTCAATTTTTTTTGATATTTATCAAAAAATTTATGGTGAATTCATTATATAGGGCAGAGTGTGCCGCGCAACAAAAGATTACGCCAATCACACTTAATTTTTCCTTAATTTAAATTTGAATGAGTAAGAAAAAAGCGACGTGCTCAATTGACGTCGCTTTTGAAGAAATTTGGTTAGAAATAACGTTTAGCTGTCGGCTTTAAACGCCTTAATGGTCTGCAGATGTTGAGAGATTTTCTTAAACTTATGAGTCTCATTTTCATCCCAGATAATTTGGTAATGTTTCTCGAGTGCCTGAGCCGTTTGGCGGTTGTCATGCACCTCATCATCTTTAGATAGGATCACCAAACACTGGTCTTTGTTTTTACTACGAAATTCTTCAACACATTTTGTGGCGATATCTTCATACTCTTCAGGACGATCTATGCGTCCTTGCATGTTATTTTCCGGGTGCAAGTTAGGGTTAAATATCACCTGCTTAATACCGCATAAGAAGCCGATTCGCTCAGACCAGTAGCCACCTAAGCCAACTCCACAAATAATGGCGTTACGATCACCAGATTGTTCTATCGCTTTATGCACTTCTTTTAACAAATGCTGCATATCATGCTTGGGATGCAAAGTGCTGTAGTTAATGAAACGGACGTCTTCATCAATGAACTGCAACTGGAGCACTTTTTCGTGGTTTCCCGGACTGGTGGAGTCAAAACCATGTAAGTAAATAATCATTCTATCACCCTCAATTCTTATCGGTTTAATCTACCACGAATACTAAGGTTTTAAAGTCAGCACATAGAATTATATCTATGAGGCATTCAAACAGTGATCTTAACTACAAAATGTGTCACGCAAAGCTTGCGCTTGGACAAGGTACTGCTCATCCCCCCAAAGCTGATAGGCAAGTAAATACCACAACATGGCCATCATAGTTGCTCTAGGTTGCCAAGCCATCACACCTTCAACCCAGTCATCAACACCCTCAATTTCCCTAAGTTGGCAATATCGATAAACCGACTCAAGCGGCTTTTCCCCCACCACCCCAATACTCAAAGTAAGATCCAACCTTGGGTCAGCCATCGAGGCATACTCCCAATCTATCACCATATTGCCTTCCGACTGCTTGACCATATTATAACCAGCCAAATCAAAGTGACATAAAGTGCTACCAATGTCAGCTAGGCTCGGAGCACTTCGCCACTGCTGGTAAATGCTCAGGTAATCATCAGACCTCAGCTCCTCTCGCAGCAACATCCAATAATGATCGACACGAGCGGTAAAGTTAAATGGAGCCACAGGGATTCGAGCCGTATCTAAACTATGAATTTTGATCATTGTTTTAAGCAGAGAATCAAAAGGCAATCCATCAGTTAATGATTCTCCTTCAATCCATTCCACCAACAACCCTTGTTCGTTGATGTGAATAGCTTTAGGTGCTAGGTGGGAATCTTCTATCGCTGTCAGGATTTGATATTCCTGAAAGCGTGAAATAGAAAAGGCTTTGGTTATCGAAGTATTGGGACGCCAGACAAAGCAATCGCCGCTTTGGGTAACAACCTTCCAGCAGCGATTAGTCAGGCCTCCGGTCAGCGTCTGAGCATAATCCGGTGAGATAGAAAAGAAGTGATCTAATGACTTCAATGAACCGTCTAGCTGACATGCCTCATGCCACGACATCCTTGCCATAAATCACTCCTCTATAGATTAAAGACCTAAGAAGCTCTTAGACTCTTGTTTGCGGATTTCAGTTTCATCTGCCCATTCAATCAGGCCTGTTTCCAAATCCATCAGGCGCATTGTCATCTTGTAGTATACGTCTTTGTCACTACCACCGGCTTTAGCAATGCTCGACAGGTTGCCGTATAGCATGTACTGCGCACCAACCATTTTACCAAACTGAATCGCAGTGCTTTGGTTTACAAGCTCATCATTGTTTTGGAAGTTAAGTTGCTCGCGAACTGATTCAACGCGGTCCATATCAACAAAACGGAACTTACCAGAGTTCAACATCTTAGTACTGATAGTATCGGTAATCGACTCAGTATCAATATGCTCACTTGTCTTATTCTTGATACGTTCAACAAAAACAATCGGACGAGAGTCACGTGTAATGGCTGACACAGAGCCTGACATCATCATGCTGTCGACCATTTCACCCGCAATTTTCTGCAGGTCTGTTGAGCCAAAATCAATCGTTGTCGTCTCAACCGCCTGTGCATCACCGTAGCTGACTTTGTTCGAACAACCGCCCAGGATGACAGCCAAGCCAAGTAATGCGATAACACTTTTTTTCATTCTTGGTTCCTCAAATCTTTATAGAATCTTGTGTTATGAGTGTATGACTAAAGTTAGTGGACTTTAGTTCGATTTAGTTATCATTTTCGCGAATCTGAACGCGGAACTGCGTGCCATTCGGATTCACTGAAACTTCAGAAATAGCGATCGTTTCCATACCTCGAATGATCGCCTGACGCCATGGGCCTAGCTTGTTATTCACTTCTAGACCATTGTCGTCGTACCAGTAAAATCTGTACTGGATATGCTGATCACCTTTGTATTGACTAGCGAGTCGAACAATACCTCGAGCACGACCATCAACCTGAGTAGTAGAGATATCTTCAATTTGTAGACGACCCGCTAACACGTTGTCTCCAAACAAAACGGTTTGCGACTCACCATCGATACGTAATCCAGCAGTGTTGCTAGAACAACCCACCATTATTAACGCAGCCACTGCTGCAATAAGCCATTTTTTCATCGAATTTTTCCTAACTGTTTATGCCAAATTGTAGCATTGCCTCCCTGACGAGAGATCCAAACGATAGCGGTTCGTCCCGCCTCAACGTCAAATTGATGTTGCTGTTCACCAACAACGATGGTTTGAGTACCCGGCTCAACTACAGCACTGCTGCTGCGAATTTCACCCGGTAATGTTAACCAACTGCGCGTATCTGGTTGCTCGGTCAATGTGTTCCAGATGTTCAATATTGCATTGCCTAATTCATCATCTTTCGCGGCACTTTTGCGTAATTCGTCTTTAGCCCAAACACGCAGTGCCTGACGGATGATTATGGTCGGCATTCGCTCTGACAAGTCGCGCTGTGCCATTAAGTTAACATCCGTCAGTAAGTCGCTTTGAAGCTTTTGACCATTAAGCTGCATAGGCGAAAATGATTGGCTTACTTGTTTAGGGTAATAAGGAAGCGCGATGGTATACAAAGCGCCGTTCCCACGACTGTCATAAAGTGGCAGAGTTTGCCTCCAACCTTGCAAAGCATCTACTACGCCCTGCTCTTCTAAAACTATGACTCTTGCTTTTTCGCTATCAAGGAAACTTGCTTTACCATAACGTTTCTCTAGCTGAACCAGGTCTTCGTTCATACCAAGGCGTTTAGCGACACGTTTCGCACCATCAATCACTTGTGCATTATCAGGCATCACAGCTAACGCACGTCGATAGTCAACATAGGCATCATTCAGTGCATTATCGGCTTCGTACAAAAGCGCTGATAAATAAAGAAGATAACCATTTTGCACCGCCTGCAAGGTTTTACCTGCGTCAGGATAATTAGACAGCACACTACCCAGGTTAGGACTTAACCCCTGCGCCTGCATGTCATTTTGTGCCGACTCAAGTTCTCTTTCGCGGTCTTTACGCGCTTGTTCTTGAACTTGATTAGCCCTGCGCATTTCAATCAAGGCACCTTCGAGGCTGTTTTTCTTAAGGTAGTTTAACCCTAGATAGAGATGTAAGAAGCCCAGCTCATAATCGGCAGGTTTATAGATATCTAAATTGTCGTTAACAGCTAAAGCACCAACACTGGCCGCCGTTTCTGTCACAGATATCGTAGCTTTGTCTTGTTGAACTCGAACTGCGATATCGCTAGCTTCAAATGCTGACTTACTGTCTTCATACTGCTGGTTAAGCAGATACACTCGCCCTTTTTCGAAGTTATCAAGAATGTCACCAGCCACCTCTTCAGGTAAGGCTTCTTCCGCCTTGTGATACTGACCTGTTTTGACCGCCTGATAGACTTCGTTGTTTTGAGCGCTGTAGTGGCTAAATAAGTTTCCAGCCGATAGATTGGCACATGCAGAAAGAGCAGCAGAGCTGAATATCACGAATGCGAGTCGAACGTGTTTACGCACTTCGTACTCCGAATTATTTATTAGAATTTCATCATCGTCGCGGTTGGACAACGGTATTGATAAAAAGTTTGCATGAATACCGCCGTCCTCATAAAAATGTGTAACCTTAGCTCATCAACATTGGGCCAAGTGGTCGTCCACCGACCAAATGCATGTGAATGTGATATACCTCTTGGCCACCATGAGAGTTGCAGTTAACAATCAATCGGTATCCATCCTCATCGATCCCTTCTTCTTTCGCCAATTTGCGAGCAACAGTAAACATGCGCCCCATTGTCAGTTCGTCTGCTTCTTCAATGTCGTTTGTTGTTGGAATCAACTTATTAGGAATGATCAAAATGTGACTTGGAGCACGTGGATTAATATCACGAAATGCCGTGACCAGATCATCTTGATAAACCACGTCGGCAGGGATTTCTTTGCGAATAATTTTACTGAAAATGGTTTCTTCGGCCATGAAGCACTCCATTAAGTGTTGTTTTCGTTGAACGTTGCAAAGGAGTATGCGCTAAGCTCGCTCAAATCACAATAAAAAACAGTGTTCACTTAACATATACACCGTACTGATAGTAGCAGATGGCTAAATTTGTATTATGCGTCATAAAATGCGTGTCTCGCTATCAATACAATGACTCTCTTTTTGTTAATTTTTTAAGACATTACGTATTATTTAGGGAGAGATCTATGAAGGGCTCAGTGATCAAGCGTATGTACGCTGGGTTTGCATTGATCATCATAATGTTTGTTGTTTCAACCATTATGACAATGCGAGGGATGCAACAAATTCACTCCAACTTTGGCAGTGTATCTAACACCGCTTTACCTTTGGTATCGCAGTCTAACCAAACCAGTGTTTACCTACTCTCTGCCGACAAACTTTTTAAAGACTTTTTAACAACGCAGAGTTCTGATCGAATGGACGAAATTCGCGGTCAGTTCGAAGACGCTAAAAGTCGCTACGACCAAGCTCTGAAAGATTTGGCTAAGGCCAGTACCGGCAACTCGGAACTCCAGGCAAGCATCGAACAGCTAAAAGAAATGGAGCTGCGTTATTTTACCGAAGCCGATGCAGCTATGAATAATTATCGCAACATGTTTGCAGCTCAAGCTGATGTTCAGAAATCATCACGCCGCTTCCAGCGTCTTCATTCTGAGCTCGGAGTTGGAATGAAAGAGTATGTGGATGACCAGAGCAGTATTTCCGTCAAAGTAATGGCTAAAAGCTACTTTATTAAACTGAAGGACGCAGAAGTGATTACGTCCGACGCTCTCGCAAGCAGCGATTTAGAGCTGGTAAATAAAGCGGTCGCTAAAAACAAAAAGGCCGTCACACACCTTAATTACGCATACCGCGGCCTAACCACACAAATGCCTGAAATTAAGAAGGTGTTTGATGAATCAGTACAGCAGTTCACCACAGATATTGGTAAAAAAGGCGGCGTACTCGATCAGCACGCTTCGTACTTACAAGCCAAAGCTGCGTTGTATGCCAATATTGCTAACCTAACTCTGGAAGTGGATAACACTATGGCAGTGCTCACCTCCTTCAGTGAAGCGGCACAACAAGGCCTACACGCTTCCCTAGCAGAAGCGAGTGAAGTCTATGACCAAGGGGTGATCAATTCAGTCACATTGGGCATTCTTGTCATTGCCTTAGCACTCGGTATTGGCTACCACATCGCCCATAGTGTGCGCACGCCACTCACTCGTATCCTTTCAACACTTGAAAGCCTGACACAAGGCGACATGACCCAGCGCATAGAAAATCGCCACAACAATGAGTTCAGCCGTGTAAGTAGCCATATCAATTCGCTAGCAGACAATCTTCACGACATTTTGAAAAAGCTCAACAGCGCATCCGATAATCTTACTGACACTGCTAACATTAACCAGCAAACTTCCTCCAAAGCGCAATCGCAGCTCAGCCAGCAGCGTGAGCAAACCGCTAACGTTGCAACCGCTATGACAGAAATGGCGCATTCGGTTCAAGAAGTCGCGCAAAGTGCACAAAGCTCGCAGCAAATGGTTGAACAGGTTGAATCGGCCTCAGAATCAGGTCGTCAGATCATGAATGACAACATCACCACCATTAACCAACTTGAGAGTCGCCTCACCCAGTCAGTTGACGCCGTTAAAGACCTCCAGAGCATGAGCAGTCAGATTGGCTCGATTTTGGATGTAATCCGCAATATCGCAGAACAAACGAACCTTCTGGCGCTCAATGCTGCAATTGAAGCCGCACGAGCAGGTGAACAAGGACGCGGGTTTGCCGTTGTAGCAGATGAAGTTAGGGTGTTAGCTCAACGAACGACGGAATCAACGTCGGAAATTGAAAACATGATCAGTAACCTACAGAACAGCTCTACATCGGCCAACAAAGTGATTCAGAGCTGTATGGATGATATGGATCAGTCGGTTGCTCAAGCTTCCAATGCAAACAGCGCAATGGAGGAAATTCAGGCATTGATTATTGAAATCAGCCAAATGAGTGGACACATCTCCCAAGCAGCTGCCGAACAAAGTGAAACCACAGGGGAAATTGCTCGCAACATTGATGAAATCAATCAGATTGCCGACACCAGCTACCAAGCCATGGCTCAAATCGCACAAACTAGTACGGATTTGACCCAGCTAGCCAACCAACAAGGTGAACTGGTGCATCGCTTTAAACTCTAGTTTTGTAAAGACAATGCAAATTATTCACTAAGGGCGGTTAATTTCATTAATCGCCCTTGTTTTTTATATGCGCTGTCGTTATATGGTTATTAAGGCTTGCCCACTTCTAACTTCACATTTTTCGCAAGCCAAGCATGAGGAAGGTTTATGGCAGTTCATGTTGGCATTATTGATCAGGACCCAATCCGATTAGTCACTCCATTATTGGATAACCGGACCGTCAGTGATCACATTGTTTTTATTGGCGTTAAGAGCCAGAAAGATATGTATCATCGATTACATAGCGTTCTGGCAAAAAGAGACATTACATCAGAGTTTTTTGAGATTCCGAATGTCGCGAATACTTCACGAATCAAACGTGCTGTCGGCATTCTGGCTGACGACCTCAGTGCACGTGGAGAAGACGTTAAGTTAAACGCCAGTTGTGGACTGCGTCATCGTCTGCTGTCTGTTTACGAGGTGTTTCGTACTTTTCATTGGCCGATTTTTGTCGTAGAACCAAATAGTGACCGCCTTTGCTGGCTATACCCAGACGGTAAAGAAGATACTCAAGTAGAAGATCGAATTACGATTGACGACTACCTAACAGTATTTGGCGCTAGGGGTGAGTTTAATGACCAACAGCTTCCTCCACAGCTTGATCAGAAACTGTATGAGCTTGGAGAACGATGGGCAAGCAATGCACTTGAACTTGGACCTGGCCTTGCGACACTTAACTATCTCGCTACTACGTGCCGTAAAGAGCAAAAGCTCGATGTCGCACTATCCGAGAAACAACAAGGTTACCGCGAGCTCAATATGCTGCTCAGTGACTTGGTCGAAGCCGAAATTGCAACTTATGAGCATGGTGTTCTCACCTTCGCAGATGAAGACGCCCGTCGTTTCTCAAATGGTGAATGGCTAGAGACGTTAGTTCACAGTACCGTGCGTCAGATCCAAAAAGATATGCCAACCATTCAGGATCATTCACTCAATGTGCAGGTTTATCGTCAGCTTGGTGATCGTGAAGTGCGTAATGAGCTTGATGTTGCCTCGGTCGCCAATAACAAGCTGCATATTATTGAGTGTAAAACCAAAGGTATGCGCGATGATGGTGATGACACCTTGTACAAGCTCGAGTCTTTGCGCGATCTGTTGGGGGGTCTTCAAGCGCGAGCCATGCTGGTCAGCTTCCGACCATTGCGCTACAACGATATTACACGAGCTGAAGATCTCGGATTAGCGCTAATTGGTCCAGATGAATTAAAAGACCTGAAAACGCACCTAACTAACTGGTTTAAAGAGGCGGGCGGATACGACGACTGCGATGTCTGCTAGATAAACTCAGACCTAAAAGACAAAAAACCCGCCAATCGGCGGGTTTTCTTTTATTCGATTACCATTCTTAGCTGTCATCTTCAGTGAAGCTTGTTGGCAGCGAGGTTTTCATCTCGTTCCAAATCTGCCCACTTTCAATACCATAGTGACGAACAACAACGATGATTCGTTCACGATCACCTGTTTCGCAAACTTCCAGTAGATCGCGGTAAAATTGCAGTGCTAGATTACGTGCTTCCGGGCTTGAGAAGTAGTAACTTCCTACGCGGTCGTACAGCTTTTTAAGACCGTTGAAAATCAATCCGTAAATCTGGTTGCCTGAATGGAACGCCAGACGTTGGAACAGCATGTAGTCATAGAAGTTAAAGGTTTTAGCAATCAAAGTTGCCTGACGCTTAGCTTCGTCCTTCTCACCGTCATCTTTGATATGTTGTTGGATTTTCTCTGCATAAGGCGAGGACTCCATAAACGTATCCCAAGAGTCTGCAGCAAGGAGGCTCTCACAAGATTCGATAACACTACTAATAGTACGCTCAGCACTTTCTTTATTCGCTTTAAACGCGTAGCGCATAAAAATAGGGCTGATGTTTGTTCGTGCCGCAAGCAAATCTTCAACAATCGAAGTTGCGTTATCTGCATCCAAGGTCATTAGAGTATCGAGGATATGTAGCCCCGATGTTTCCATGAACTGGTTAACCTTGGTTGGTTTGCCGTGTTGGATGGTTAACCAGCCGTCACGCGCCAAGCGCTGTAGCACTTCTCGCAGTGTCGTTCGGGTAACCCCTATTAATTCAGAGAGCTCGCGTTCAGCGGGAAGAATAGAACCTGGAGGGAAGCGCCCTTTCCAAATACTCTCAATGATGTATTTTTCTGCGAAACCTGCAGGGCTCTTTGCCTTGATGACCATTAATTTAACTATCCAATATTTTTATTTATAGGGTCGAATAGAACTCATCATACCACTAGTTCTTAGTTATCGGAAACAAACCGAAAGTAAACTTGACGCAAAACACCAATAGAGTTACAGCTCTAACTTATACTGAGCGATTGCGTTATTATGTCTTTGAGTCAAAGCTAATTTATTATAAATTTAATAAAAACTTCACACTTGCTAACCCTTATGGGTATTGACTTAGTTTGCAAAACATAAGTTTTTAATTTTGCAATATTAAACTGTCATTTCCATTCAATATAATGACATAATCTATCTTATTCGACCTTTTCGAGGCCGAGCTGCCATGAATTGTTTTTTTTCACAACTCTCATCCCGCCTTAACGCCACTCTGATCGCGTTTTTAAACAAAAGTCCACTGAGCGATTTATCAAGATAAACTTTATTATTGACTAAATTAACTTGAGGAGTACAGTTGCGACCAAAGTAAGGAGTGCTTGTCTTTCTCAGGGAGTGACTTGGCAAGGCCACATATCATTTTGCTTTATGTTGTTTTTCTAAGTCACTGTTGAATCAGGTCTGTTTCAGCGTTTTTTCTTGTCATTCACCGCAATTAATTTGGTGATGAGCTAAGCCCACAATGACACAGATATATAGATGCAAGCACACGCAGTGTCTATTCATAACAACATTTAAGAGTATTAGTATCATGCCGATGTCACTCGGGAATGCTTTCATTAAGAATTTCTTAGGAAAGGCCCCAGATTGGTATAAAGTTGCCATCATTTCATTTCTTATCATCAACCCGATTGTCTTTTTCCTTATCGATCCATTCGTAGCGGGTTGGCTTCTGGTCGCCGAGTTTATTTTTACTCTCGCGATGGCCCTCAAGTGTTACCCTCTTCAGCCGGGTGGCTTATTAGCCATTGAGGCTATTGCGATTGGAATGACCAGCCCAGAGCAAGTCAAACATGAGCTAGTCGCCAACATCGAAGTGTTATTGCTCCTGATCTTCATGGTAGCGGGCATCTACTTCATGAAACAGCTACTGCTATTTATCTTCACGAAGATACTGCTTGGCATTCGCTCAAAAAGCCTGCTCTCTGTTGCCTTTTGTTTTGCTGCAGCTTTTCTATCCGCTTTCCTTGACGCACTAACCGTTATTGCAGTTGTCATTAGCGTGGCGGTCGGTTTCTACGCGATCTACCACAAAGTCGCTTCAGGTAAAGGCTCAACAGCGTCACACGACCATACTCAAGACGACCATCTTTCAGAGCTAACGCGCGATGATTTAGAAAACTATCGTGCCTTTTTGCGTTCTTTATTGATGCATGCAGGTGTCGGTACGGCACTGGGTGGTGTAATGACCATGGTAGGTGAACCACAAAACTTGATCATTGCTGATCAGGCCGGCTGGCAGTTCGGCGAATTTATTATTCGTATGCTACCGGTTACGGCACCAGTTTTTGTCTGCGGCTTAATTACTTGTGTACTTGTTGAAAAGCTTAAAATCTGTGGATACGGTGCTCGCTTACCTGATAACGTTCGTCAAATCCTAGTCGACTTTGACAACGCAGAACGTAAAACACGTACTAAACAAGATGTCGCGAAGCTGTGGATTCAAGGTGCAATTGCTATCTGGCTTATCGTCGGACTAGCACTTCACCTTGCGGCTGTTGGCTTGATTGGCCTGTCTGTCATCATTCTTGCTACCGCATTTACTGGTGTCATCGAAGAACACTCAATGGGTAAAGCGTTTGAAGAAGCGTTGCCATTTACTGCTCTACTTGCTGTATTCTTTGCCGTTGTTGCTGTGATCATCGACCAACAGCTATTTAAGCCTGTTATCGATGCGGTGTTACACGTCGAAGATAAAGGGGCTCAGTTGGCACTCTTCTATATTGCTAACGGCATACTTTCGATGGTGTCAGATAACGTATTCGTCGGTACGGTTTACATCAACGAGGTGAAAACGGCACTGATTGAGGGAGTGATCACTCGCGACCAGTTCGACCTACTCGCAGTAGCAATCAATACAGGTACTAACCTTCCTTCGGTAGCAACGCCAAATGGTCAGGCAGCCTTCTTATTCCTGTTGACCTCAGCTCTTGCGCCTCTGATTCGCTTATCTTATGGTCGCATGGTTATCATGGCTCTTCCTTACACAATCGTCCTTGCGCTGGTTGGTCTTGCAGGTATTGTGTTCCTCGTTGAGCCGATGACAGCGTGGTTTTACGATGCAGGTTGGATTTCAGCACATGTAGGTGAGCTTACTCCAGCTGTCTCTGGCGGACATTAATCAAGAAAACCCAAAAGTTTTAGTTGAAGCCGAAACTTTTCCACGATAAAAAGCTCTGATTAGTCAGAGCTTTTTTTATAAACAGGATATCTCTGTGAACATTCTTTCTACCATTAAGTCTTTTTCCCAATCGCGCTTGTCTTGGTTACTGTTACTAGCCTTTGTCATCTTCTTTGAAGTTGCAGCATTATACTTTCAGCACGTCATGATGCTCGCACCTTGTGTTATGTGTATCTACGAGCGAGTCGCTATGCTTGGCATCGGCGCAGCAGCCATAATCGGTTTGATAGCACCGGACAACACAGCAATACGCTGGCTGGGGCTCGCGGCGTGGGGAGCCAGCTCATATAAAGGCTTAATGCTAGCTCTGGAGCACGTTGATTACCAATTCAACCCATCTCCGTTTGCAACCTGCGATTTGTTTGTTACCTTCCCCGACTGGGCACCTCTCAACAAATGGGCGCCATGGATGTTTGAAGCATTTGGTGACTGCAGCAAAGTCGTGTGGCAGTTCCTGTCACTCTCTATGCCTCAGTGGTTGGTCGTCATTTTCGCAGCAAACCTTGCTGCATTAGCTGTTATCGTTATTGCACAGTTTTCGAAAGCTAGAAGCTAGAAGCTAGAAGCTAGAAGCTAGAAGCTAGAAGCTAGAAATTAAAAAGGGTTGTCACATATGTGCCAACCCTTTTTATTTTGGTCTCTCATCTATTGTTCAAATGGCATTAGTTCATCTCACGGCCAGGTGCAGGGGCTAACACTTCTCTATTTCCATTATGCCCCGGCGCACTTACAATCCCTTGAGCTTCTAATTGCTCAACGATGCGAGCTGCACGGTTATAGCCAATTTTAAAACGTCTCTGCACACCTGAAACAGAACCACGGCGTGACTGCACGACGTGTTCGACAACCTGATCAAACAGCGGGTCCATCTCTTCCTCACCTTCAGGTTTCTCACCCGGTAGTAGGCCTTCTGGTCCTTGATCGCCATTGGTGATTTCATCAATGTAGTTTGGCTTACCACGCGCTTTCCAGTTGTTTACCACAGCATGCACATCGTCATCCGAAGCAAACGCACCATGTACACGCACCGTGTGGCTGGAACCCGGAGGAAGGTAAAGCATGTCACCCATACCTAATAGTGATTCAGCACCACCTTGATCAAGAATGGTTCTAGAATCTGTTTTAGTTGATACAGTGAACGCAACACGGGTTGGGATATTGGCTTTGATTAAGCCAGTAATGACGTCAACAGATGGGCGCTGCGTCGCGAGAATCAAGTGAATACCAGCGGCACGCGCTTTTTGAGCAAGACGGGCTATGAGCTCTTCGACCTTCTTGCCTACCACCATCATCAAGTCAGCGAATTCATCGACAATAACCACAATATAAGGCAGTTTCTCCAGCAGTGGTGGCGTTTCGTCCATGCTGTCACCCGGTTGCCACAGTGGATCGTGAATCGGATGCCCTGCTTCTGCGGCCATCTTGAGCTTGTCGTTAAAGCCTTTGATGTTACGTACACCTAGTGCAGACATTAGCTTGTAACGACGTTCCATCTCACCCACACACCAACGCAGCGCATTCGACGCATCTTTCATATCAGTAACCACTTCAGATAGAAGATGTGGAATGCCTTCGTATACCGATAGCTCGAGCATTTTCGGGTCAATCATGATGAAACGCACTTCTTCAGGCGTCGCTTTGTAAAGCATACTCAAGATCATCACGTTTACACCCACCGACTTACCTGAGCCCGTGGTACCCGCAACCAGCACGTGTGGCATCTTCGACAGATCTGCGACAACTGCCTCACCTGCGATATCTTGACCAAGTACGACCGTTGTGGGTGATTTGGCTTCGATAAAGTGCTGGCTACCAACAACATCTGAGAAGTACACCGTTTGGCGACTCATGTTTGGTAACTCAAGTCCTACGTAAGGTTTACCCGGTATCACTTCCACAACACGAACTGCCATCGCTGACAATGAACGAGCTAGGTCCATCGAAAGGCCCGAAATACGGCTTACCTTAACCCCTGGTGCCAAGTCCAGTTCAAATCGTGTAATGACGGGGCCAGGGAAAATATCGACGACTTCAGCCTTAATCTTGTAGTCGGCAAGCTTAGCTTCAACCAAGCGAGCAATCTCCTCCAACGCAGCGCGGTCAATAAAGTTCTCGCGTTTTTCTGGGTGATACAGTAGCTCCAGTGTCGGCATTGGCTCTTTTGGCGTAGGGAGGTTGGCTTCTTGCTGAACAAGGAACGGGTTCTGCTGAGCAGCAATTTTTGCCTGAGCATCCGAGACAATGTTCTGGAACGCTGCGACATCCTCATCGCCCTCTTCAACATCTTCGACTTCTACGGAGGCGTTAATGTCACTGTCTTCATCGGCGACTTCAAATGAGGAGATAACAGGGTCTTGATGGCTACTGTCTGGTTCCACCTCAGTCGAGATCTGTTCCAGTTCTGTTGGGTCAATTCGAGGCTGAACTATTTCTTGCTCTTCATGAACCTCTTCGGTGCTCCACGGCATACCTTGAATAGGGTCGGTGTTAACAGGAGGCTCCGAAGTTTCAGGTTCTTTCTCTGCTACGTCGATATTTTCAGTGGTACTCTCTTGCTCTTGAAGCGCAAAATCACCTTCGCTTTGAGCTGCCGCTTCGAGCTCTTCTATCGTCGACCCAAGCTGTCTGGTGCGCTCTTCTTTTGGTTCTTTGTCATATACGTTGCTTTGAACGACTGGAGGTGCTTCGACAATAGGTTCAGGAAGTTCTTCTGGTTCAGGTTGGTACGAGCGAGGCTCAATGTCGATTCTCTCGACAACTGGGTCACTCACTGTTGGCTCTTTGCGAGAATCAGGCATGTGGATATTGAAACGGCGAGGTTCCTCATCCACATTCGCTGCAAATAACGCGTCTTCTGTTTCTGCATCATCTACCGGAGCTTGCTTTGTATCATCACGAGGTGTCGTTAATTGAGGTTCTAGGAGTTCTTCTTTTTCACCACGAGCTTTGTTCACCAGGTTTGTTAGTAAGTGGATGGCACCTTCGCCCAGCCAATCTACTATCGATAACCATGAAATCCCTGTCAGTAGCGTGAAACCCGCTCCCCATAAAAAGAGAAAAACTAGGGTAGTTCCTAAGATGTTGAGCGTAGGTAACGATAAACTGGTCAGCACATCACCAATTACACCGCCAGAAGAGAAGTACCAGATATCATCGAAGTTAATATCTGCAAGACCACAGCTGGTCAGAATAAGTATCGTTAAACCAAGAAGGCGTGTGCCCCAAAGCATCAAGTCGATAGGCTCGTTTTCACCTCGCTTTCTCAACATAACCCAAGCGGCAATCGTGATAATGATTGGAATCGGGTAAGCCATCGAGCCAAAAGTAAAAAATAATGTATCGGCAATCCAAGCACCGACCAAACCACCTGCGTTATTGATGTCTCCACCCCAAGCGGTTTGAGACCAAGAAGGGTCAGCAGGATTAAACGTGAGTAAGGCGACCGACAATAATATAGAAGACAGCACAATCACGATAAAACTGCACTCTTTTAGGCGTTGAGGGCCATCAAGACGAGAAGACTGAGGCTCTTCTCCGGTTTTGATTATTGTTTCAACTTTATTTTTGTTCTCTTTGAACATAACCAACTTATCAACTGCGTGATACTGACCCGAATGCAACACCCTTGCTTGAACATCCACCCGGCTAATCAGTAAGGAAAAAAATAGTCCGAGCAGCTATGCCACTCGGACTATCGATTTAACCATATCGGGACTTAAAACCCAATTACCTTAAGTCAGAATATCGAAAGGTATTACGCTACTCTGCAAAGATTAGCGCGTTTTGATAACTAACTGGTTTGTCTGCTTAACTTCTTCCATAACAACATACGTACGTGTGTCGTTAACACCAGGAAGACGTAGAAGCGTATCGCCAAGGAGCTTTCGATATGCACTCATGTCCGACACTCGAGTCTTCAATAGGTAATCGAAATCACCTGATACTAGGTGACATTCCTGAATATCATCGAGCTTCTGCACTGCTGCATTAAATTGTTCAAACACATCTGGCGCACCACGGTTTAGCGTAATTTCTACGAAAACCAATAGTGATGCATCAAGGAACTGCGGGTTTAACAAAGCTGTATAGCCCGTAATGTACCCTTGACGTTCCAGACGACGAACACGTTCTAAACACGGCGTTGGTGAAAGACCAACTCGTTTAGACAGTTCAACGTTTGAAATACGACCGTCTTTCTGCAGTTCGTTTAGAATGTTGCGATCGATACGGTCTAGATCCTTAGACGGCTTCTTATTGTTGTCTGCCATTTTTTATTCCACCTTATTACTTCCTTGCAAAAAAATATACTACAACTTTTTAATATTCAGTATCAAATTTTATTCAATCGTATCTATACTAGATATTAATTCGACAGAATTACCCTACACATAGTTAATACAACCAAAATAAAATGAGGAGTCAGGATGATCATTGGCGTACCTAAGGAAATCAAAAACCACGAGTACCGTGTTGGTATGATCCCAGCGAGCGTTCGCGAGCTAGTATCTCAAGGTCACCAGGTTTTTGTAGAAACCAATGCCGGTTCTGGCATCGGCTTTTCAGACGATGATTACATCGCTGTAGGCGCATCCATTCTTCCTACCGCTGCTGACGTTTTCGCGCAAGCAGAAATGATTGTAAAGGTTAAAGAACCTCAAGCTGTTGAGCGTGCTATGCTCCGCGAGGGACAAATATTATTTACTTATTTGCACCTAGCACCAGATTTTCCACAAACTGAAGAGCTAATCAAGAGCAAAGCTGTCTGTATAGCGTATGAGACTGTAACAGATAATATGGGTCGCTTGCCACTACTTGCTCCAATGTCTGAGGTAGCAGGTCGCATGTCTATTCAAGCGGGTGCACAAACTTTAGAGAAATCTCACGGTGGCCGTGGTCTTCTTCTTGGTGGTGTACCAGGTGTTGAGCCAGCAAAAGTTGTTGTTGTTGGTGGCGGCGTAGTAGGCGCAAACGCGGCACGTATGGCTGTAGGCCTACGAGCTGACGTCACTATCCTAGACCGCAATGTAGACACTCTTCGTCGTCTAGATGAAGAATTCCAAGGTCGTGCAAAAGTGGTTTACTCTACAGAAGATGCTATTGAGAAGCACGTTCTAGAAGCAGACCTAGTCATCGGCGCTGTTCTAATCCCAGGTGCTGCTGCACCTAAACTAGTGACTAAAGAGCACATCGCTAAGATGAAGCCAGGCGCAGCGGTTGTTGACGTAGCAATCGACCAAGGTGGTTGTTTCGAGACTTCACACGCGACAACTCACGCAGATCCAACTTACATTGTTGATGACGTTGTTCACTACTGTGTAGCAAACATGCCTGGCGCTGTTGCTCGCACTTCTACTTTCGCTCTAAACAATGCAACACTGCCTTACATTGTTAAGCTAGCGAACAAGGGCTACCGCGAAGCACTTCTTGAGGACAACGGCTTCCTAGAAGGCCTAAACGTTATTCACGGTAAAGTAACGTGTAAAGAAGTAGCAGAAAGCTTCGACCTAGAATACGTAGATCCAGCGAATGCTATCGCAATGTTCAACTAATGTTGAATCGCAATACATAGCAAAAAACGCCCACTTCAGTGGGCGTTTTTTATGGGGATTAGGGATATGTTTTGGCTTCACCAGATCTGCACAAGTTGATGAAGCCTTTTCTTTATTCACGGCTTCTCAGCAAAGCCATTGTGATTAAAAATGAGGTGTTCTCAAGAAATCGCCGGTTTGTTCTCTAAAACCAACGTTCCAGTGCGTTTTTGTCTAGTTGGCGAAAAGCGCGATTAAGAATTTGAGCCAGCTCTTTATAACGAGGGCGACTTTTCATAGGTTCTAACGCAAATCCACTCTCAACGATCTTTTGGTGAATTTCACGATACCAGCCCGCCAATGCCGGAGGAAGTTGGGTATTCGCTCGGCTGCCAAGCCACCACATCCCTTGAATCGGCAAGCTAATAGCAAACAATGCCATAATCACCGATTGAGGTATTGCTGAGTAGTTATTAAAGGCCATTTGGGTCAAAACGCTAATAGCAGCGATTGCAGGCATCACTTTCACACCAAATTTAGTGGCTTTGATAATGCGCTGCTCTGGAAACAGTAAATTGAGTTCTTTGCGCATAGGCCACGTTTCCATGTACTTCTGCCCATCACGTAGGTTATGAACTAAACCGACTTTATTACTCATAGGACTCTCTCACTCCAGTATCGGGCCTTAAAAACTAAAATTCAGTTGAAAGATTCAACTTTCAGCGTAAAAAATTGATGAAAGTTAATATTCTTTCAAATTTTTTTGTTATTATTGGCTATTATCGTTATCCTTTGCAGGCCCACAATCTCATTGTTGCTGTTATTTACAATTTAAGCAACTCTCGGGACCCTTCTGCAGCGGATGCAAGAGCAGTGAGCGGGAATCACTGCTGTCTTTTATACGGAATTCGAAGTTTTTTTGACCAAGATTAGTACGCAGCCTTTTGAGCTTCGTCTATTCTTGTGATTAATTTTTTATCCTAATTGATTATTACAGGTAGTCACTCATGTCTAAGCTAGTTTTAGTTTTAAACTGCGGTAGTTCTTCTCTTAAGTTCGCGATTGTCGATGCAGAAAACGGCAACGAGCACCTAACAGGTCTTGCTGAATGTCTTCACCTTCCTGAAGCACGTATCAAATGGAAGCTGGATGGTAAGCACGAAGCACAACTAGGTGAAGGTGCAGCACACGATGAAGCGCTTTCTTTCATCGTAGAAACTATTCTTGCTTCTAAACCAGAACTTGCAGATCAGCTAAAAGCAGTTGGTCACCGTGTTGTACACGGCGGTGAGAAGTTCACTCAATCTGCTCTTATCACTGACGACGTTCTTAAAGGTATCGAAGACTGTGCAACACTAGCGCCTCTTCATAACCCAGCGGCTATCATCGGTATCAAAGCAGCTCAGAAAGCATTCCCTAGCCTGCCAATGTCAGCGGTATTTGATACGGCTTTCCACCAGTCTATGTCAGAAGAAGCGTACCTATACGCACTTCCATACAACCTGTACAAAGAGCACGGCATCCGTCGCTACGGTATGCACGGTACGTCTCACCTATTCATCGCTCGCGAAGCAGCTGAGCGTCTAGGTAAGCCTGCAGATGAACTAAACATCATCAACTGTCACCTAGGTAACGGCGCTTCTGTTTGTGCAATCAAGAACGGTAAGTCTGTAGATACTTCAATGGGTCTAACTCCACTTGAAGGTCTAGTAATGGGTACGCGCTGTGGTGATATCGATCCTGCGATCATCTTCCACCTACACGATGCACTTGGTTACTCTGTAGAGCAAATCAACACTATGCTAACGAAAGAGTCTGGCCTTGCTGGTCTGACTGAAGTGACATCTGACTGCCGTTTCGTTGAAGACAACTACGGTGAGAAAGAAGAAGCAACTCGCGCGATGGACGTATTCTGCCACCGCCTAGCGAAATACGTGGCTGGTTACACTGCGACTTTAGAAGGTCGTCTAGACGCGATCGTATTCACAGGTGGTATCGGTGAAAACTCTGGTCCAATCCGCGAGATGGTACTTAACCGTCTAGGCGTATTCGGTATCGAAGTTGACGGTGAAGCTAACCTGAAAGCACGTTTTGGCGGCGAAGGTACTATCACTACAGCTGACAGCCGCATCCCAGCGATGGTTATCTCTACTAACGAAGAGCTCGTTATCGCTGAAGACACTGCACGTCTAGCAGGTCTTTAATTGACTCAACCGGCTGACTTTTAAGTCAGCCGGTTTTCTTACTAAGGGGCGTAACTCCTATTCCATCTCAGGGAATACGAAGTTGGGCTTTTATCTAAAATAGCTAAAGGTACTCTACGAATGTCTCGTACTATTATGCTTATCCCTGCCAGCGCTGGTGTTGGTCTTACTAGTGTAAGCATGGGTGTTCTTCGCGCAATGGAGCGCAAAGGCGTTAAGGTTTCTTTCTACAAGCCAATTTGTCAGCCACGTTCAGGTGGTGATCAACCAGATCTGACTTCAACGATCGTTGGTTATAACAGCGATATGAAGATCGGTGAACCTTTGGCAATGTCTGTAGCTGAGAGCCTGATTGGTAACGACAACATGGACGAGCTGCTGGAAACAGTAGTAGAGCGTTACAACCAGATCAACAAAGACGCGGACGTTACGTTAATCGAAGGTCTTGTACCTACTCGTAAGCACCCATTTGCGAACCAAGTGAATGCGGAAATCGCAGCAACACTTGGCGCAGAGATCGTACTTGTTGCGACGCCAGGCACAGATAACCCTGCGCAGCTTAAAGAGCGTATCGAAGTCGCATGTTCGAACTTCGGCGGTACTAAGAACAAGAATATCTCCGGCGTAATCATCAACAAGCTTAACGCTCCAGTTGATGAAGCAGGTCGTACTCGCCCTGACCTATCTGAAATCTTTGATGATGCAGACAGCGCGAAGCAAAACGAAATGAAAGTGATGGAGATCTTTAACACATCTCCAATCCGCGTTCTTGGTTGCGTGCCATGGAGCATTGATCTGATCGCTACTCGTGCAATCGATATGGCGAAGCACCTCAATGCTGACATCATCAACGAAGGTGATATCAACACTCGTCGTATCAAGAGCATCACGTTCTGTGCACGTTCACTACCAAACATGATTGAGCACTTTAAGCATGGCTCTCTATTGGTAACCTCTGCGGACCGCCCAGACGTAATCGTTGCAGCAGCACTTGCAGCAATGAATGGTGTGGATATTGGTGCGGTTCTTCTAACGGGTGGCTACGACATTCCTGAAGAAATCGTTGGTCTTTGTAAGCCAGCGTTTGACACGGGCCTTCCAATCTTCAAAGCACAAGGCAACACTTGGCAGACATCTCTGAACTTACAGAGCTTCAGCCTTGAAGTACCTGAAGATGATAAAGAGCGTATCGAGTTCATCAACGAACACGTTGCTGGCCACATCGATGGCAACTGGATTGAGTCTATGACGGAAGGCACTCAAAAGTCTCGCCGTCTAAGCCCACCAGCATTCCGTTACCAGCTTACTGAGTTCGCTCGTCGCGCAGGTAAACGCATCGTTCTTCCTGAAGGTGACGAACCTCGCACAGTAAAAGCGGCAGCTATCTGTGCCGAGCGTGGCATTGCAGAATGTGTACTTCTGGGTAACCCAGAAGAGATTAAGCGTGTTGCAGCCCAGCAAGGTGTGGAACTTGGCGCAGGTGTTCAGATCATTGATTCTGATGCGATCCGCGAAAACTACGTTGCTCGTTTAGTTGAGCTACGTGGTGCGAAAGGCATGACGGAAGTTGTTGCTCGTGAGAAGCTACAAGACTCCGTATTCCTAGGCACTATGATGCTTGAGAACAACGAAGTTGACGGTCTGGTTTCTGGTGCTGTTCATACAACAGCAAACACGATTGTCCCGCCATTCCAGATCATCAAGACTGCACCAAATGCGTCTATCGTATCTTCAGTATTCTTCATGCTTCTGCCGGATCAAGTACTAGTTTACGGTGACTGTGCTATCAACCCAGATCCAACGGCTGAACAACTTGCTGAAATCGCTATCCAATCGGCGGATTCTGCAGCGGCATTTGGTATCGACCCACGTGTTGCAATGATCTCATACTCTACTGGTGAATCTGGTAAGGGTGCAGACGTTGATAAAGTACGTGAAGCGACGAAACTAGCTCAAGAGAAGCGTCCTGATCTTGTCATCGATGGTCCTCTTCAGTACGACGCGGCTATCATGGAAAACGTAGCAGCATCTAAAGCGCCAAACTCTCCAGTAGCAGGTAAAGCGACCGTATTTGTATTCCCAGACCTAAACACGGGTAACACGACATACAAAGCGGTACAACGTTCAGCAGACCTAGTCTCTATCGGTCCAATGTTGCAAGGTATGCGCAAGCCTGTAAACGACTTGTCTCGCGGTGCACTAGTAGACGATATTGTTTACACAATCGCTCTGACGGCAATTCAGGCAGACCAAGAGCAAAACTAAGCTCTATTGGTTTATGTTGATGAAAAAGCAGCAGTATTTTACTGCTGCTTTTTTTTATTGCTACACTTATCCCAAACGTCATGCTTGGGTTTCAAATGTCAGTAAAGCTATTTTCCTCACAAGCCTCACTCGAACAAAATGTTCTGAAAATCACCAGCTTTTTTCTGGCGATCACCGGCACAGGCTTTACGATTGTTAACTTTTTTTTCTGGGACTTACCAAAGTTCGGTGTTATCGACTCTATCTATACCGCTATCTGTATCTACGTGTATTTGAGAATCGAATTTGGTCATTACAGGCCTTGGCATTCGGCGCTACTGATTTCTGGTCTCACTGCCCTGCTTATCTACAGCATGGCAGTTGCAGATGGCTACTCTGTTCTGGTTTTTTGGGCATTTTGTTTTCCCGCTTTGTACCACATATTTTTTAACCGTTATATCGCTTCAGCCATCACATTCGCCTTCTATTTAGTTGCGATTTCTATCCTTGCCTCATATCCACCACTAATCAATTCGACACCCTATACCTTAATCAACTTTACCATTCCTTACTTTCTAATTTGGGCGATCTCTTTTGTTCATGAGGATATGCAAACCAAGATCAAAGGCAAGCTCAGTGATGCAGCTCTCCTAGATCCATTGACCGGAGCAAAAAATCGCTTAGCTCTTGAAGCAGACACGTCCAACAATCCGGATTTGGTTCACAATCACTACCTTGTACACTTTGACCTCGACCACTTTAAACGAGTCAATGACAACTATGGCCATGCCGCAGGTGACACAGTATTAAAAATGGTCGCTAAAATCGTAGGTCAGCAAGTACGCCAAGATGCATTTTATCGAGTTGGCGGCGAAGAGTTTTGCACTATTTTTTCAGCGCCCGACAAAGAAAGCGCGTTCAGCATTGCCAACGCACTGAGAGAGAAGTTAAGTCAGACACCCATATCGATTGGAGAGCAAACTCTGCAAGTGACGCTGAGTGGAGGATTATGCGAATTGGTCGTCGAGGAAGGTATCGTCCGAATTGACGAAACAATGAAGATAACAGATGCTGCCCTGTACCAAGCGAAAGCACAGGGCCGTAATCAGGTGATTGCTATTTAAATGCTCTCTCGACCGTGAGCAGATTCTAGGTCAAGCTCTGGGCCTTTTGGAACCACTTGAGTTGGGTTGATTCCTGTGTGGCTAAAGTAGTAATGACGCTTGATGTGATAAAAGTCGGTCGTGTCTGCAATCCCTTCTACCTGATACAACTCTTTCATATACCCGTGCAAGTTTGGATAGTCGGCAATGCGCTTTTTATTGCATTTGAAGTGACCGACATACACGGCATCAAACCGAATCAATGTCGTAAACAATCGCCAATCCGCTTCAGTGATAACATTACCAGCAAGATAACGGTGGGTTGCTAAATGCGTGTCGATCCGATCAAGCGCTTCAAACAAATTGTCGTAAGCTTCTTCGTAGGCTTCCTGAGCCGTTGCAAACCCGCAACGATATACACCATTATTCACATTGGGATATATGTAATCATTCCACTCATCCACCAACGTTCTTAACTCATCCGGGTAGTAGTCATCTTGATTGCCCGTGAGTTCGTTAAACTCTGAGTTAAACATGCGGATAATCTCTGAAGATTCGTTGCTCACTATCGTATTATGCTTTTTATCCCACAGTACTGGCACCGTAACGCGCCCCGTGTAATCTGGTTTAGCTTGAGTGTAGATTTGGTGCATTCGAGTATGCCCAAATAAAGGCTCAGGCAAGCCCATTTGCCAACCTTCTCCCATCATATCTGGGCACACCACAGTCACATCAATATGCTCTTCTAGCTTTTTCAGTTTTCGGAATATGAGGGTACGATGAGCCCACGGGCAAGCGAGCGATACGTATAAATGATAGCGACCTGATTCAGGCTGAAACTTGGCATTAGGCTTATTTTCCACCCATTCTCGAAACCCAGCATCTTCTCGGACAAACTTACCGCCACTGGTTTTAGTGTCATACCAAACGTCTTGCCATTTACCTTCTACTAACTTGCCCATATCACACTCTCAACTGATTAATATCTATAGACTAAGTATAAAAAAAGCCAGCTTACTCTAAAGCAGAATAAGTTGGCTTTGTTGTTCGAATTATTTGAAGTAAAAAAAGCGCGACTCCCGAAGGACGCCGCGCTTAAGCCCGTCACAGGCTGAATCGGCTAGACACTGACATGCAGGCAAGATACGGCATGAACATCACTGCCCTGTATAGACGGTTTCGTATTAGCACACGCTTCTGTTGCCTGAGGGCAACGAGTACGGAATACACAACCAGACGGCGGGCTGATTGGAGATGGTAGATCACCTTCCAGCATTTCGATCTGCTTATTGCGTTCAAGGTGCGGATCAGGAATTGGTACCGCTGACATCAAAGCGCGTGTGTAAGGGTGCTTAGGATCAGCGAATAACGATTCAGCTTCACCCAGCTCTACAGCATTACCCAAATACATAACCAATACGCGGTCAGAGATATGTTTAACTACTGATAAATCGTGTGCGATAAAGACAAGGGATAACCCTAGCTCTTTTTGCAGCTCTTTCAGAAGGTTCACAACCTGAGCCTGGATAGACACATCCAAAGCAGAAACCGGCTCATCACAAATGATCATCTTAGGCTTGAGGATAAGTGCACGAGCGATACCAATTCGCTGACACTGACCACCCGAGAACTCGTGTGGGTAGCGGTTGATTACGTTAGGCAGAAGACCTACTTTGGCCATCATCTCTTTAACGCGATCTTTTACTTCTTCTTTTGACAACTCAGGATAGAAAGTCTCCAGAGGCTCGGCGATGATGTCACCAACCGTCATGCGCGGGTTAAGCGATGCTAGCGGGTCTTGGAATATCATCTGAATTTCTTTACGTGTTTCGCGGCGCTGGACGTCTTGCATCTTAGTCAGGTCTTGGCCCAACCAAACCACTTCACCATCTGTCGCTTCAACCAGACCGATAATGGCGCGTGCAAACGTCGATTTACCACAACCCGATTCACCTACTACACCTAGTGTTTCACCTTCATAAAGGCGAACATTAACACCGTCAACGGCTTTAAGGTTCGATGGCTTAGACCAAGGCCAAGCGGACTTAGACGCAATGCTGAAATGAACTTTTAGATCCGATACATCCAGAATTAATTTTTTATCTGCACTCATTTTTCCCAAGCCTCCCATTCTGAAAAACATGCACGCTGACGACCATCACCAAATGGTGTCAGGATTGGCGCTTCACGCTTACAACGATCCATCACACGGTGACAACGCTCTTGATACGGACAGCCAGTTGGCAGGCGTAGCAAGTTTGGCGGGTTACCCGGAATCGTCGGCAAAATCTCACCTTCCGTATCTAAACGAGGGATGGCTTTGAGTAGGCCTTCAGCATAAGGGTGGCTTGGTTTGTAGAAGATTTCATCGACAGTACCGTACTCCATTGTACGGCCAGCATACATAACAAGCACTTTGTCACATGATCCAGCAACCACACCCAGATCGTGAGTGATCATGATGATGGCTGTATTGAATTCATCTTTCAGCTCGTTAAGAAGTTCCATAATCTGCGCTTGAACGGTTACGTCCAGTGCCGTTGTCGGTTCATCTGCAATCAGTAGTTTAGGGCGACATAGTAGTGCCATCGCGATCATTACACGCTGACGCATACCGCCTGAAAACTCATGCGGGTACATAGTGATACGCTTACGTGCTTCCGGAATTTTCACGGCTTCAAGCATGCGTACCGACTCTTCAAACGCTTCTGCTTTACCCATACCTTTGTGAAGCATCAGTACTTCCATAAGCTGGTCGCTAACTTTCATGTATGGGTTCAAAGACGTCATTGGGTCCTGAAAGATCATCGCGATCTGTTCAGCACGTACTTTATTCAGTTCTTTTTCTGGAAGGTTAAGGATTTCCTTACCTTCAAATTTAGCACTACCAGAGATAATGCCGTTTTTTGCCAGCAATCCCATGATAGAGAATACTGTTTGCGATTTTCCTGAACCAGACTCACCCACGATACCGAGAGTTTCGCCTTGGTTCAGAGAAAAGTTTAGATCGTTAACTGCGGTAACAATACCATCTTGAGTGGTAAATTCGACACGCAGATCTTTGACATCTAATAAGCTCATCATTGCTTCCTTAATCTTTATAGATTTTATAATTTATTGCTTTTTACTTATCTGTCTTTTGGATCCAGCGCATCGCGCAGACCGTCACCGACATAGTTGAAACAGAACAAAGTTACAACCATGAACGCCGCTGGGAATGTTAGCTGCCAAATAGCAACTTCCATCGTTTGTGCACCCTCTTGAAGTAGTGCGCCCCAGCTTGTCATCGGCTCCTGGACACCAAGACCAAGGAAGGATAGGAATGACTCAGTCAGAATCATGCTTGGGATGAGTAGCGTTGAGTAAACGGCTACGATACCCAGTACGTTTGGAACGATATGACGAGTGATGATTTTCCACTTGCTCACACCACAAACGTGGGCAGCTTCAATGAACTCTTTGCTACGTAAGCTAAGGGTTTGACCACGTACGATACGCGCCATATCCAGCCATGCGATTGCACCGATAGCAACGAAGATCAAGATGATATTACGACCGAAGAAGGTAACCAGTACGATAACTAGGAACATGAATGGAACAGCGTACAAGATTTCCAGAATACGCATCATGATACGGTCCACTTTACCGCCGATAAAGCCAGAAGCCGCACCGTAAAGCGTACCAATCAGTACCGCAACCAACGCGCCCATGACACCAACCATCAATGAGATTCGGCCACCGATGAGTGTACGCACGTATAGGTCACGACCTAAGCTATCGGTACCAAACCAGTGTTCTGCACTTGGGCCGACGTGCATTGCATACCAGTCTGTATCATCAAATGTATAAGGTGCGATCATTGGCAGAACAATAACCGCCAATGTCATTACAAATAGGATAAACAAGCTCACCATTGCCGCTTTGTTACGCATAAAGCGGATACGGGCGTCTTGCCATAAACTGCGACCTTCGATCTCTAAGTTTTCAGAGAACTTCTCAATCGCTTCAAGGTTTTCTTTTTTCGTTAACATAACCAAACTTCCCTGTTAGTAGCGAATTTTCGGGTCAATCATTGCAAGTAAGATATCTACAATCGCGTTGAATAAAATGAATAGGAAACCAATCAGAATGGTTACACCCATTACTAGCGAGTAGTCACGGTTAAATGCAGCGTTAACGAAAAGCTTACCGATACCTGGCAGGCCGAAGATAGTTTCAATAACTACCGAACCTGTGATGATACCTACGAATGCTGGGCCCATGTAAGACACAACAGGGAGAAGTGCTGGCTTAAGAGCATGCTTTACGATGATGTAGCGGTAACTTAGACCTTTTGCACGAGCAGTACGGATAAAGTTACTGTTCAGCGTTTCAATCATCGAACCACGTGTAATACGGGCGAATGTCGCTACGTAAAGTAAAGACATACCAATGACAGGAAGTACAAGATACTTAAAGCCACCATCATGCCAGCCACCCGCAGGGAAGATATTCCAGTGCAGGGAGAATAGATAAATCAGAGCTGGGGCCAGTACAAACGATGGCATTACAACCCCTAGCATTGCAGTCGACATTATGGTGTAGTCGACCCAAGTATTCTGCTTCAGCGCAGCAATGGTTCCGACGGTCACCCCCATAATCACGGTAAAGATAAAGGCGATAAAACCAACCTTTGCCGATACTGGAAGCGCCACCGAGATTAGCTCATTTACAGAGTAATCTAGGTACTTAAATGACGGTCCGAAATCACCTTGTAGAACGTTGGTCAAATAAGTGGTGTATTGCTCAAATACTGGCTTATCCAGGCCGTATTTAGCTTCGATGTTTGCCATAACTTCTGGCGGAAGAGGACGCTCGCTCGAGAAAGGGTTACCCGGTGCGAAACGCATTAGAAAGAAAGATACTGTGATCAATACCAACATAGTTGGGATCGCTTCAAATATCCTTTTTGCGATGAATTTAAGCATAAACTCACTCTTTCAGTCTGTGACGGTTAAAAAGAAAAGGATCAGCCCATATTCCATAAATTTGGACTGAAATAAGGCGCTACATGTGATTTCTCACATGTAGAGCCAAATTTTTTATAGTTCTATCTGCTCAGAATTATTGAGCTTTGATGTAAAGATCTTTTGAGTAGATCTTCTCTTCAGCGTTGTTCGCTGGGAAACCACCAACTTCAGTTGATAGTAGACGAGAACGTACGTACTGGTAGATTGGAGCGATAGGCATTTCTTTCGCCATCATCTTTTCAGCTTCTAGGTAGATCTTAGTACGCTCTTCCTCAGAAGTAGATTTCAGCGCTTTTTCAATCAACGCATCGTACTCTTTGCTACCCCAGTGCTGACCACCGGTAGTGTTCGAGCTCACCATTAGAGTTAGGAATGAAGTTGCTTCGTTGTAGTCACCACACCAACCAGCGCGTGCTACTTCGAAGTCACCTTGGTCTTTAGAAGATAGGTAAGTTTTCCACTCTTGGTTTTCTAGAGTAACTTCTAGACCAAGTGTTTTCTTCCACATTGAACCTAGCGCTACCGCAATCTTCTTGTGGTTTTCGTTAGTGTTATATAGAAGGTTGAACTTAAGTGGGTTATCTGGACCGAAACCAGCTTCTTCAAGAAGACGTTTCGCTTCAGCGATACGATCTTTCTGAGACATTTGACCATAAGCAGGCAATGTTGGGTTGAAGTTAGCTGTAATTTCCGGAGTTAGGAAATAAGCTGGCTTCTGGCCTTGGCCTAGAATCGCATTTGCTACGATGTCACGGTCAATTGCGTAAGAAATCGCTTTACGTACGCGTACATCATCAAACGGCTTTTTAGCTGTGTTGAATGAGTAGTAGTAAGTACATAGACTGCCTTCCACTGATACTTCTTGTGGGTGCTCTTTCTTAAGACGCTTGAAGTGCTCTGTAGGAAGAGTAGAAGTGAAATCGATCTCACCAGATAGGAAACGGTTCATTTCCGCTACTTGGTTTTCGATAGGTAGGAAAGTGACCTTATTAAGAACCGTTTTGTCGTTGTCCCAGTACTGGTCGTTACGAGTTAGCTCTAGACGCTCGTTAACTACCCAGTTGTTTACAACAAATGCACCGTTACCAACGAAGTGCTCAGGTTTAGTCCACTGATCACCATACTTCTCAACTGTCGCTTTGTGAACTGGCTTCATTGTTGTGTGGCCAGTCATCATTACGAAGTAAGGAACCGCTGTTTCAAGTTCAACAACTAGAGTGTGGTCGTCTGTTGCTTTAACACCTAGAGTGCTCTTGTCCTTTTTACCAGCGATGATGTCTTTCGCGTTCGCCATCTTGGTGTATTCCATGTACCAAGAGTATGGTGAAGCTGTTGCTGGGTCGACAGCACGTTGGAAGCTGTATACGAAGTCACCGGCAGTTACAGGATCGCCGTTTGACCATTTAGCATCTTTACGCAGGTGGAAAGTGAATGTTTTGTTGTCCGTTGTTTCCCAAGACTCCGCAACACCAGGGATAGTGTTACCGTCCGCGTCTTGGTTCACCAAGCCTTCTAGAAGATCACGAATAACGTGAGACTCAGGAACACCCTGAGATTTATGCGGGTCGATCGTCGCAACCTCAGTACCGTTACCACGAACTAGTTCTTGTTTTTCTGCTAACTTAGTTCCTGCAGGGACATCTGCAGCGAGTGTTGCGGTAGAAGTAGCGGCCACTGCCAGACCAGCACCCAGAAGAAGGGCTTGAGTGATTTTGTTCTTATACATGAGTAAAACTCCAAGTTTTTCATTTGCATCCATGACTTCTTCGTAAGGCCACTAGAACGGACAGTGATTTAGATCTGTTTAGCGCAAAATTTAAGCACAAAAATCTAAAACCCTACAAAGATTGCAGCACACATTATCAATCATCGGTGTAATTTGCCATAAAAATGTAGCGAAAAATCGTTTAATTCTCCAACCAGTGCAACATTTTGGTAAAAAACACTACTAAAGAAAGGATTCCCAGTTTATTAGAATAAGAAATTCTTCAGATTTAGATTGAAGTGCCAATTCATCTAATAAGCTGCTACTTTTTAGCATCTTATTCTAAATATTGTGCAAAACTTTTAACAAAAGTTATGTAAGCAACCTAACATTTAACTACTTTCCTCTTACCAAAATAGCATTCTGTGAAGTTAATCACTCTGTTGCACAAGTAATGTGCTCTATGCCCCATTTTGGTCCAAACACCTCAAAATCACCCAAAATTTAACATCTTGATAACAATGATTAAGTTTATAAAAAATAAGGATTTTTAGTTTTTTCTTAGTTTTTTTTAAGCTTAATCATTTGTGAGAGAGCCGCATGCGCATTGATATACCGCTACCCCCACAACTGTATAGGCACCTCTATTATGAGAAAGCTCAATATACTAGCTGTATCACTATCTGCCGCATTTATACTCGCTGGCTGCGATGGTGAAGAAAGCACAACAGAAAACATTGCGGTAGAAGTTCCTTTTGCATTAAACGATATCCCGATGCCAAATGATGGCTATGGATACGATGAAGATGGCTCCATTTCCCTACCCGATGAACCGTCATCTCCTCAAAGCTACTCCACTAATGAAGAGTACGAGGCCTACTACCAGAGTTTCGAAACCAGTTATGCTGCGATTGACGGTTGGGGACTTTGTGTTGAACCAATAGAGATTCCACTGGATAGTGTCAATTCAGGACAGGTACCGGCTATTGACCAATCTTCGCTAGATGGCAACGTTCTACTTATGGACGGTACTGGGCAACTTGTTGAGACAAAACTCTCGAGCGATGGGCGTAAGATTGTTATTGAATGTGGCAGCGCTTTAAAGCCTGGTACTCAATACCATCTCGCAGTATCTACAGGAGTTAGAACTACAGATGGTATCTCAATCCAGCCTTCTGCTTCATTTACCAACTTATTGCAATCTACTCCAAGTAATACAGATGAACAGGTCCTTCAAGGTACAACCCAAGAAGCGATCGATGCGTTTGAGGTACATGGACACAACACGAGTTTTGCGTATGCCGCAACGTTTACAACTCAGAATAGTTATTCAGTTATTGATAACGTCATTCAACAAACAATTAAGGCTCAGCCCAGTTTTGACCTCCGAATATTAAATCATAGGATCGAGGGTTCGCGTGATAAGAAGTACGTTGTTGTATCAACCTATTTGAAAACCAACAACTACCTTCCTTTTACCCAGGACATTGCAGATAGCGAGAGTTGTGAACTAAATAGTTACGATCCGGTATCGAGTTGTCCGTCTATGTATCGATGGATGTCAGGAGAACAAGGAGAGCAGCTTACAGACCAATTCTTTGATGATCCAAGTGCTCAGATTCAGACATACAACGACAATTCTACCGCGATTCCTGTATTACTATATCTACCACTAATCGATGGTGTAACGGACACTGCTTTAGGAGCAGAGGGTTATATTACTGACCCCCAAAACCCTGTAATACTCTTTATACATGGAATTACCGGAGACAAGGGATCTGCATCTCTGGTAGCGAAAGATTACGTTACTAACAATAAAGATGACAAGATTAACAAAAATTTCATCTTCGCAGCCATTGACATGCCTTACCACGGCGAACGAATTGTATGTGATAGTTCAAACTACAGTGACCCAACCACACTTCAGTTTTGTCCAGATGGTGGGAAACCCGTTAGCGCACGTGCAGATAAATCTTATTACATCAATATAACCTCCCCTCTAACATTGCGTTCTAACATCCACCAGTCGGTCAGTGACTTTATCGGTTTGCGTTGGGCATTTAACTTTGGTCATGCAGATGCTGATAGAGAAGTACATCTGATTGGAGTTTCCCTTGGCGGTATTGTGTCCGTAATGACAACTGAAGCCACATATGAAGTTGGGCGCCAATTCCCTGCTGAAGTTATCGAAGGTTTGGAGTTTGCCACATCAAATTACGTTGTGCCTGGTCAAGGACTAGTCAACCTAACTCTATCTTCACTGACGTTAGGCTCGGAAATGGAAGAATCAGTTAAGAAGTCCGCAGATGTACAAAGAGCCATCGCAGAGACTCTGATACCTAATATTTGTTATGAGGGTGTTAGTAATGAAGAATGTATAACATCACTAAATGCTAACAGTGAAGAGCTAAAAGACAGCATTAGCATGCTCGAAGATGAAATCTACGCGGCACTCATACCCATCTTAAAACAAGGGGTTCAGCAAACTATTGACGGTTCAGATCCAGCAACAAAAGTTTCACGTCAAGTAGAAGCGCAGCAACCTACTCTCCTCATTGAAGCAGCGGGTGATTGCGGGGAAAGTTGCGAAATCGGCGAATATATGCCGGATACCGTTGTCCCAAATTCAGCTGACAACAACATTATGACAGGCACCGAACCCTTGATTAAAGCGCTAGAACTGGAAGACATCTTAGACTCCACAGGACAAGCAAACATCCGAGGCGTAATTCGTGCAACTGTTGGTGGACATGGGACATTTTTATTCCCATATGAAGGCCCAATGGACGAGACTGGTTTGCCATCCATGGACCCAGAGCATATACCAGCGGGCAATGCGTCTCGCATGACGCAACAAGAAGCTGTCAGAAATATGATTGAGACCAATTCTCATATCATTGTTATTGAAGAAGATGACCGCGATAACATAGAAGACATTACCGATGGGGTTAAAGAATGAAAAAAATAGTATTTGGCCTCACGGCTCTATCTGCAGCAGTACAAGTACACGCCGCAGGCTTCCAACTTAACGCCCAATCCGCAACTGGTTTAGGCCGCGCATACGCGGGTGATGCAATCATTGCTGATAATGCCTCAGTTGTAGCGAAAAATGCTGCTGCTATGAGTTTAATCGACAAACCAATGCTCTCTGTTGGCGCAGTGAATATTGCCAGCCAGGTAGACTTCAGCAATATTCGTTACACGCCGCCTAGTTCTACGACACAGGAAATTGGCGATACTGGGTTGGATAACAACACCTTTATTCCTAATGCTCACGTGGTTTACCCATTAGAGGGTACAGACTGGACGCTAGGCGCGACGGTTCACTCAAACTTTGGTACCGACGTTGAGTTTGAAGATAGCTTTGAAGCTCCGATCTTTGGTGGAAAAACTTACCTTAGCAGCATAAATGCTGGCTTTTCAGCAGCCTACCAGTTGAATGAAGCATGGTCACTTGGTGGTGGCATCGATATTATTTACGGTGAAGGCGAGATATCCAGAACACCTAATAGCGCTAACCCTCTTCGGATTGATGCAGACGGCATAGGACTTGGTTTCAATCTAGGTGTCGCCTATGTGGTCGATGAAAACAATCGATTTGGTTTGTCATACCGATACAGCCCTGAGCTAACAGCCGAAGGCGATGTCTACGCTTGGGAACAAGGTAAGACTGATAGTGTTGATATTCCCCTTCCGGATATCATTGAGTTCTCCGGCTACCACAAACTCAATGCTAAGTGGGCCGCGCATTACAGCCTACAATACGTTGCTTGGTCTGAGTTTGATAAGCTGACTTCGGAAAACTACAGTGCATCGATTAAAGACTATGAGTGGAAGAATGCAGGTCATGTTTCTGTTGGTGTAACACACTATCTAAACAAAGATATTGAGTTACGAGCAGGTTATATGTATGACCTTTCACCTGTCGACCAAATCAGTTCACTGTCTATTCCTGACACAGACCGACACTGGTTTACATTCGGTGGTTCATACGCAGCAACGGATCAGCTAACGCTAGATCTGTCTGTCGGTTACTTAACAGGTGAACAGGCTGCAATCAATGAATCTCAAACTGTTGTTGATGAGTACAATATCGAAGCAACGGTCAACACGAGTGCTTGGTTAGTCGGTGCTCAGTTGAACTACGCGTTCTAATCTGAGAATCAAAAGTAAGTGTTTAAAGCCAGCGCAATAAGCTGGCTTTTTCTTTCCTGCGGTTAGGCAGGCTATTTATATAATGATAAACTTAAGCATGAGCTATCGTTATCTTTTGACTCGGTGAATAATGCCCTCATTCTTTGTGCTAATTGTCGCAATTTTTATTTCCTCTCTCCCCCTGCCCGCTATGTCCGCGTGCAATATCCAGACAGATAGCGATTATCTCTACTCACATACGAACGCCAAGCAAAAGGCAATGCTGACCTTTTACTACGACTCACTTTGTAAACCAGGACAAGTCGACCTTTCACATATTGAATTGCCGCCAAACGCGTCTGCGTCTGAACAGGCACTTTATTACTTTGGCCTCAAAAATCTTCGTAAGTACGAAGGGCTACGAACGCCTCGCATACCCGATTTACTTTCACTCGGCGACGACAGTCGTATTGAATGGGTCAGTGCAGAAGCAACACTCAACAAAGCTATTCACTTAATCGAGTCTGATTTACTTTTGGAAGGGGAGTTCTTACTCCATGAAGTCGTCCCAATTGCGAGAGACATTGGTTATAAGCGGCTATTGGGTCGAACCTATCGTTGGTTAGGTAACGTAAAGATTCAGCGCTCCAATCTTAAGTCCAGTCTCAGTTATTACAAAACCGCATATGAGGTGATGACAGAGATTGGAGACAACTTTCAGACCACAATGACGCTCAATAATATTGCCACTGTCTACATGCAGTCTGAAGAATGGAAACGTGCCAATAAATACATCAAGCGTGCATTGGATCTTTACCAAAAACACGGTTATGACAATAGCTTGTTTGAAGCCATTATGTACTCAAATGCCAGTGCCATTTATTTTGCGTTGGGCAAAGAGGAGCGCTCGGAACAATACATGTTGAAAGCACTCAAGGAGGCCGACAAAACTGGGTCAAACAAGATTAAGTTTTCAACATTATCAAATATGTCACAGCGTTACAGTGACGTTGGAAACTCACAAGAAGCTTTAAAACTCGCCAGACAATGTATTGAAGAAAGCCAGGCTCTCGATACCAAGTCAAACATCACCTTAGCCACATGCTATGAAGCCTATGCCGAGGCCAGTTTTGTCGCTCGTGACTATCAAAAAAGCATCGACTACGCCAAACGAGTCATCGAAGTACTGCATACCTCAGAAAGCAACGAAGTGGTTTGGGAAATTCAAACTCTGGAGACATTGGTCAAAGCTTATGAGGCGCAAGGAGATTATCAACAAGCTTTGGCTTACATGAAACAACAATCACAGGTACGTCAAAACTTCTATCGGCAGACATACGACGACGAGATTCTAAGTGAGAAAAATGCTCTGGAAAGGCAATTAAATAAACGGGAAATAGAGTTGCTTGAGGCTCAAAATGAATTGCAGCAAACCAAGCTTCGGTCTCAACGTACCCGTGAGATTCTATTTATTACCCTGTTTTTTGCATTAGCATACCTAGTCATTCGACGCCTGTGGAAGATGAAGCGAATTACTAAAGAGCTAGAGAGTCAAAACACCACGGATCTACTCACTGGTTTAGCTAATCGTCGCTATATCGAAAACTGGTTGTCACAGTCTGATAATGTGCGACAACATAAGTCTTATGCTCTGAGTGTGATCGACATTGATCACTTCAAACAATTCAACGACACTCACGGCCATGATGTGGGTGATACTGTACTCAAAGCAACAGCGAATCAGCTAAAGAACAATACTCGCAGCCATGACATTATCGCTCGCTGGGGCGGTGAAGAGTTTGTCATGATCATTCCTATCGATAACGTACATACAGTTGAAGAAACCTTAGAAAGGCTTAGAAAGAGCGTTGAAAATCACAAGATTCATATCGATGAAGATAGCCTTGCTGTAACCATTTCAGTAGGTACTCAGTTGTGCCATTACCAAGATATTGAAACGGATTGGGATCGCGTTTTTAGAAAAGCAGATAAAGCCCTATACCAAGCGAAACAGAGTGGGCGAAACAAGTGTATTACGTTCCATTATCAAGATTGACGTAAAGAAATGTTTATTGGCAATTAACCGACATCAATAGCTGTTCAACATACTTTGAGTTGCGTTCTATCCAAGTCTTCGCAGCCCCTTTAACATCAAAATGTTCGACATCGACTAATGTAGCCGCCAACGCGATATCTCTATTATTAAGTTGGAAGCGTTGAACTACGTCATAAGCACATTGAGAACGGCTTTTAAGCTGATTGGAAATCGCTATCTTCAGCCAACCACCCGATGGATTACCACAATCCCACAAATATTTAGGATTTGATCCCCAAGAAGGATCTTTTTCACACTCATGTGTATAGGTAGGGAACTCAATAAAGCTTCCCGAATACACAGACTCAACCCAGTTGGGCGTCCAATTAAAGATAAGTAGAGGTTTTTTGTCTCTAACATATTGATGGATTTTCTGATTAATCGCTTGCCCGGTTGGTAGAACAACGACTTTAAAGTTGAGGCCAAATGCACGTATCCTCGCGTTATCTGGCTTCTCCCAAGGTCCGGTATAAAAGGTCCCTAATTGGTCACCATTTTCGGCAAAAACCGATGAGCACGACTCCAAAGCCTTCCAATCAGGTAGCCCAGGGCACAAAGATTCAACATAGTCTGGATACCACCATTCCTCTCGGGTCTTTGCTTGATGGGTTGTTCCCTCTTCAATCAAAGATTTGTCCAGCAATTCTTGGTATTGTGGCCCCATTGACCCTTCCCAAACCTCTACCTGAATATCCGCTTTCCCTGTACTCAAGTACATCCATTGTGGCGTTGAAGGAATGGTGATGACTTCAGTATCGACGTGCTTTGACTGTAATATCTCTGCCAACACGTGTGTGAGGACACGCTGACTTGACCAGTCAAGCTCAAGCAGCCGGACGGTTTCAGCACCAACACTAGATGAACAACAGTAGGTTAAGCCGCAGAAAATCGATACAGCGTTTATCTTCATAGCAACAGACGAACAAATCTTCATATATAAAGATTAGTTCATCCGTTACCACGTAGTGATTAAAACAGCTGTTCTATGGGTCCTTATACGAATAAGCGGCAATACTCATCAATTTGCTTTCGAGATGTATATGGATTGAGAAACACTGCCTTCTCACCCGGCAAGGCTATACAGTGTCCTTGAAAGTCGTAATCTGTATGAGCGATAGATTCGACCCAGTTTGTATTCAGCCCTTGCCCTTGCCGCTTAAGAAAATGATTGCGATGAAACAAAGTATTTTGAATCAACTCATCAACTGCGGCATCACTGTTCTTAATTGCGAGCTCACGTTCAAAGGCGTGGAGGACAGAGGGCGTATGCTTAGGGTATAACCTCAGCGCAACTGCCGGGCCATGGTTACCTGCACATACCACCTTACAACCGGGTAACTGAGCTAGCTTCATTCGCAAATAGTTCGCATTCTGTAGGCCATGAGCCAATACGACTTGATAGCCTTCCTTGCCGAGAAATTGCATCGCGGAATAAGCAGAAAAAACACCTGCGGCCCCTCGCGAGCACTCGATTGTCGATTGCAGGTGAGTCTTTTGTTTGAGTTGAGATTCAAAGTAAGAGAAGTAGCTCGGTTCCTGCCGGAGAGCTTCAAAATCCTGCTTATCTCGTACCATCAATAAGCTCGAGGTATAAGGTGCGTAGCCCCACTTTTGAAAGTCGACGGCAAAAGAATCTGCTTCTCTCAGGCCAGCCATCATTTTCTTTAAGTAACGCAAACTGGTCAGCGTGGCACTATTGATCGACAAAGGATTAGCTTGGATATCGTAGTCAAGGAAAAACAACAAACTCCAGCCTACTGCCGCATCCACATGGATATGAGGACAGCGAACGATTTCATGCTTTCGGCACAAACGTTCTGACAGTTGGCGAACTTGCTGAATATCATCAATCGCAAAGGTATCAGTGGTGCCGCAAGTGAGCATAATCGTCGGAACCACAGTTCCCTGTTTAAAGCATGTCTCTAGTTGACGTTCCAAATCATCGAGACAAATTTGGTTATCTCGATTGATACGAACCCGAATGACCTGCCTATCAAGATCAATACCCAGTAAAGACAGGTTGGTCATATTTGAATAATGACCAGACTCTGAATTGAGCATACAAAATCGGCGACCTGCCACCCCTTCAGACTTGGACTTTGGGAACGTTTTGCGTAAACCAAACAAATAGCCATAAAGATTGCAAAACGTGCCGCCTTGCGTAAACAGGCCTCCAGCAGTTTGAGGATCATAACCAGCTAAATGAGCAATCTGGCGGACTACCATTTTCTCCAGCTCCACGGCCATGCCCGCATATTCGCTATAAACCAAATTGGGATTTTTCATCGTTGCGAGCATCGCTCCATGGATCGCCGGATCACAGGGTGTTGAAATGACATTCTCAACCGATCTTGGATCCTGCCAGTCTTTACAATGATGGGCCGCAAATAACGCTAGTGGATCAAACGCATCATTAGGAGCATTCATTCGGTCAGGAATATCTTCACGTTCGCGAAGTGCTTTTTCCAGCTGACGATAATCTTCTGTAGAAAATGGAGAGTTTCTACTTGCAAGCATGCTCACTTCTGGGGAAGCAAACAGAGGCCATAACCGTTTATCACGACTAAAAAAACGGCGGATCACCTCATTATATTTCTCTACATAACAAGGTGATAACGCATTCGCTTTTAAGCCATCTTTCTCGAGTGTTGCTGCATGATTCATACATCACCTCCTGGTGGCTTAAAAGTGTCATCGTAATTTAAAGTTGGCGACTAACCTTTCTAGTTCATGGTTGGATTCACTCAGCGATTCTGTTGCTGAAACAGTCTGCTGGCCGCTGCTTACTAGCGATTCAACGATCTCTCTAATCGAGAGCATGTTGCGACTTAGCTCTTCCGCAACCGTACTCTGCTCTTCGGTTGCTGCCGAGATCTGCGTACTGACATCATCAATCTCTTTGACTGAAACCGTCATCATGCCAAGGCTTTCAGACACCTCTGACGTTTTCTCAGCAGTGGACTGACATTGATCTTTGGTCGCTTCCATGGCGCGAACCACACTCTCGGTGCCATCAAGCAGCTGACTGAGCATGTCGGAGATTTCGGTTGTGCTGTTTTGCGTTCTGGCAGCCAGTGCCCTAACCTCATCCGCTACTACGGCAAAGCCTCGGCCTTGTTCACCAGCACGTGCTGCTTCTATCGCCGCATTAAGAGCCAGCAAGTTAGTTTGCTCCGAGATTTCACCAATTACGGTCAACACTTCGCTAATGCGATTCGCATCCTGCTTCATGCTGACAATACGGTTTGCCATGTCATCCACTTCCGTCACCAACGCGCTTACCGTCGATACTGCGTTGTTCACGATATCCAGTGACGATTGTGCCTCTCCACTGGCTGCTTCGGTAATTCGATTGGATTGATGAACATTCTCGGCTACCGTTCGCGCACTTTCACTCATCTCAGTAATTGCTGTGACGACTTGTTCCGTTTCACTGGAGTGCGTAAGCAGCTTAGATTCGTTTTCCTTAGCGGTCTGACCTAGCTGAACCAGACTGGAAGAGATACTTTGACTGGCATTTGAAATTTGTAGCATCATTTGCTGAAGGCTTTCTACAAACTGATTGAAACCCTGGCTGATCTGCCCGAGATCATCGTTACTGTTCACTTCAAGGCGCTGGGTTAAATCACCATTCCCCTGAGACAGATCCAACACAGCAGACTTTAGGCCAAGCAAAGGCTTGTAGGCATAGTGAAGAATGACAAAGATAGCGCCAAAACTGACAAGGAACAGCAAAAAGCCCGTAATGATTGATTCTTGCTCGGCTTTGTCAACGTGCGCTAACGCTGTGGCTTGGTCGACGAATACCATCAGAGTCCAGTACATGTTGTCTGTCAGATTTACTCTCTGGAAATAACCATCAAACTGAATACCAAGGTAAGGAAAAGTCAGATGACCATTTTGCTGACTGCTGAACATCCGCTCCATCTCAATAAAGTTCGGGCTCACTTGAGAAGGTGTCCGACCGATATCATTAGGATCATCACTGGCAAAAAATACCGCGTTCTGATCCGTTAGCGTTGCCGCACCACCTGCAAAACGCATATTGCTAACCGTGCTGATGATTTCGCCTAACTGGATATCACCAAGCAATACACCAACAACCTGACCGCCTTGTTTAACGGGCATGGTCGCACTGACCACTTTTTCTCCAGTAACTTTGTCTTGATAAATATCCGTCAATGCCACTGAGGAAGCTACTTTTGCCGCTTTGTACCAATCACGAGTTCTGAAGTCGAATTGATTGCTACTCTCGACAGACATATAGTTCCGCCCATCTTCATAGGTCATGATGACATTGGAAATCCCTGTGCTTTTGGCAAGTAGATTGACCAGTTTCTGATTATCAGCATCAGACAAGCTAGGGTCGAATTGCTCTGCACCAGTCGCAATTGCATTAATACGGAACTGCATCAACTGTTCGAGTTCGGTCACATGGAAACTCAGTTTGTTTTGAGTTTCATTTACCAAGGACGTGACCATTTTTTCTTTCATAGATAGGATGTTAAGCGTGCCAAGAACAATCAAAGAGATCGTCACCAACAAACCAACACCGAGATAGATACGCGTTTTAAAACCTATATTCATTACGCCTCCTCACTACATGAACGAGCGATAAAAAGAACGTAAGGATGAATTCCGGTCTGCATTTTAATTTGTATATTGGTTGCCGAATCATCAGCAAATCGTGAGCTTGTGCCCATCATCAAACCGTCTATACACCCAGCCAACACAATTACCTTAGCTTGATATCACAAATATATGCAACCATTATTATATAAATTTATTATCTTTAAAAAGGAAGAAGCGACGAGAAAATCGGGGAAGTCTATATTCTTTTACGCTTTAATTCAGCAGCTTAAGCAATATGAACACTAGGTAAGATGGCCCCATAAAGGGCCATCAATTATCTACTTTTAGCGTGTAGAGGCTTCAAGCGTGACGCCATTAAACGAAGAGTATCCGTTTAGCAAAACATGGTAAGTACCGGGTGTGGCATTACTGAATGTACAAGTCTCGCTATTTCCATAACGGTATGGTCGGCAGTCCCAATTCTGTTTACTGGCTTCCGAACCAAACTTAACGTAAAGATCCACATCACCAGAGCCACCGGAGGTCTTAATATCAAGTGTTTTAGAAGAAGTCAGGTCGAAACTGTACGCGACCTCGCTGCCAGTTGCTCCCGATAAGCCAGTCACTGGAACACCATCCAGAAGGATGTTATCAGTAGGAGGAGGCGTTGTTCCACCAGATGCATTGCCCATCTCGACTGCGTAAGCAAGACCAAGCTTAGTAAATTTGGTTGCATGAGCACCGGTGGGATCCGAATTCTCTAATGTGTCCTGTGAAGTGTGAATCTTAGGGTTGTAGTCATTAAACTTTGACTCAAAAGGCATCGCAGCAGAATACCCAGCGTTGTGCCAAGAAGCGTGGTCTGAACACGCATAGCCACAACGATCATAGCCATAACTCAACGCTGGCAGATATTCGTCAAGCAAGTTAGCTAAGAACTGAGTCAAGCTGCTGTCAGTGTAATCGGTAATGAAGACGATATCTTGAGCAGAGCCTTGATAGTTGGTCATATCCAACTGAAGGGCAGACACGACATTTTTACCCTGAGATTTGTAGGAGTTGGCGATATCCTGAGAGCCACGCAACCCGACTTCTTCTGCTGCGTAAGCCATAAAGGCCATCGAGCGTTTAGGCTTGAAATTGTTCTCAGCCAGAACACGAATTATCTCCGTCACACTTGCGATGCCCGACGCATCATCGTCAGCACCAGGGGCAATTGTGTGTTCATCCGTTCTTGAGCCAATAGTGGAATCTAGATGACCACCAATCACAACCCATTCATCAGGGCTTTCTGAACCCTGAATCGTCAAGATCACAGATTTCTGGTTGTAACCTGAGTGAGAGAACTGCTCAACACTGGCATTAGACAACCCTGAAATCAAGGAGCGCCACTCGCTGGCAATCCAATCAGACGCTTGCGCACCAGAGGTGGTAGTGTAAAAACGGTTGTTGAAGCTCGTCAGTGAAGTGATTGTGCCAGTGATCTGCGCCGAGTCCACTTGCGGCAGCCATGCATTAACGGTTGTTTGTTGAGAAATATCAGGGATTGCAAAAGTATTGAGGGCCAGTGGCATCGCGCTTGCCGCCATTGCACTCTGAGCCGAAGGGTGAACCATGTAGCCCCCACAACGATGATGCTCTTCATGCATGTTGTGAGACAATTCTGCTAGTTCCGTTTCATCAACCTGCCCAACCCAAACACTCCCACTGCTAGCCAGTGAATTCGGCAGCACAGCTTGCGCCCCTGATTTCGCCACTGTTTTGGATGCATCAGCACCGATTGATATCCATACTTTGTCTTCTGCGTGTGCATTCATGAAAGCCGTGGAAAGCGCCATAGCCAAAAGCGTTTTAGTGTAGTTCATTATCTCCTCCATGGAGTTTTATAAAATCACCAAAACTTAGGATATTTATTTACATTTTGAGAATTATTCGATTTACATCAGGTCGTAACAATATGTTGTCACTTTTATATCAATACAGAGAATGGTTAATAAGGGCACCGAAGTGCCCCAGGCTTGACTCAGACTATTTTGCCGTTACGGACAAGGTTACGCCTGAAAAATTGCTGTACGCATTGAGCATAATGTAAAGATCTTCACTCGCATTCACTGCATCACATGACTCCGTATTACCAGAGCGATATGGTCTGCAGTCGTAGGCACTCCTAGTTGGTTGAAGTCCAGAACGAACATAAAGATCAGCATCCCCCGACCCAGATGCAATAGACACTGTGACGTCAGAAGCACGTTTATCTGAGCGAAGGACATACATTTTCTGCTCACCTTTCGCTAAAGCAAGACCAGTCAACGGCGTATCTAGGCTCAGCTCAGTGATATCACTTCCTGGTTGTTCAACCATGCCATCAGGCAGAGTGTTGTTAAAATGGCTCGCCACTTTTGGCCAGATTTTACTGATTTTCACCCCTTGGTTTTCACAGCCACCAAAGTGATGCAACGCAATCGCTTTGTTACTGCTGGTTTTGAGCACTGGTGAACCAGAAGAGCCACCAATAGTGTCACAGAAGTAACCTGTATCGGTGTTCACTCCACGGCCATTGGCCGAAGCAACATCAATTTGACACAGTCCGGAACCATTCTGGTCGCTTTCAATCGCGAGCTCTTTCGGGTTACCTGAACCGTGTTGCGGAATATAAATACCGTCACCATAAGTAGGCTCGGAAGCATCCAGACCCAGGTAACCAAACGAGGCGATCTTGGCGAAATCATCAACGGTAAACAGCGTGTAGTCCAGCTCATAGTCTGTGCTGAGCATTTGATCACCCATCACTTTGACGGTCGTCGACATCGAACCATTGCAGGTCGAACGCTGATAGTTAAACCAGACTTCGGTATTTTTCAGTTCCGTTTCACTCTCAACACAGTGGTTGTTGGTAAACATACGGTTATCCGGGCCTACGCGCCATGCGGTACATAAACTACGACCGTTAATCAATAACCTCGCGACTGGCGTTGTCCAAGCGACTTTCTCTGGGTGTGAATCTTCCCAACACGCCACATCTTTCCGCTCATTAACCCCACAAGTGGAAAGTGTCGACATCTCTTGCTCTGCCGTATCTTTACCTGCCATGTAGTAATCGAGCTCAAACTGTCCTTGCTGACCTTTAGAATTCGCTATCAGTTCAATAACAAGTGCATCGCCTGAGATAGATTGTGCAAACCAATCTAGCTGGCTGTCAGTGTACTCAACCATCTCATCCGTAGTAGCGGATTTAACACGTAAAACCGCCCCTTTTGGTAGTGAAAGCTGTTTGAAGTGCAACTTAATGAACGCAGCCCCTTCATGCTCCACTATCTGGCTCAAGTGCTGACCTGAAACACCGGTCAATTCTGCATCTGACATAGTGAATTTCACTTCATCAGCAATGACAGGCAACACTGTATCTGCCATCGCGACTGGAGTGATAAAACATGCAATAGCCAACCCAACGTTGCATAAATTTGTCTTCATTGTTTTTTCCTTTTTTGTTTATTTGTGTTGTCCCAAAAACAAACATATGCGGAAAAAACAAATAAGCAATCAATTGCATATTTGTTTTTGAGTAAAGAAAATTGAACAGGTCGTTTTATTGGGGTGAATAAAAAGGCACTCAAAGAGTGCCTTAATCAAGATATAATTTAGTGAAATATCAGAGCTTAAATGTCGAAACCTTGGCCATTAATTCGCCAGAAAGTCCCTTCACTGTACCCGCTTCCTGCGAGCTTTCCTGAGCACTATGAACTAACTGATCAGCGACATCTTTGATTGAAGTAATATTCTGCGTAATCTCATTCGTTACATGGGTTTGCTCTTCAGCTGCTGTCGCAATTTGTGTCGCCATGTCACTAATGGTTTGAACGGCAGTATTAATCTCTTCCAATGCCACACTCGCCTTGTCCGCATCTTCCACAGAATGCGTCGCCAGAGCGGAACTGTTTTCCATCAACTTCACTGCATTACCGGTAGTAACTTGCAGCGTATCGATCGTCGCTTTTATTTCTTCAGTTGAATCATGAGTACGCTGAGACAGCACTCGAACTTCATCAGCAACAACCGCGAAGCCTCGCCCTTGCTCACCTGCTCGCGCAGCCTCAATCGCTGCATTCAGTGCCAGCAAGTTAGTTTGCTCAGCAATACCCTGAATTGTCGCCAGAACGGTTGAAATATCCTGAGAATGGCGGTTTAACTCTCCAACAACATTGCTTGCTTCTTGCAGCTCATTGGCGAGACGGTTAATGGAGTTTTTGTTCTCCAGAACAACAGCACGTCCATTCTCAGTATTTTTCGCTGAGCCTTGTGCAGAGTGAGCGGTTTGTTCTGCATGAGAAGCAATCTCGGCAGTTGCGGAAGCCATCTCCGTAACAGCCGTCGCCACCATAGTGATTTCCTGCTGCTGGTGGTTGATCTCATCCACATTTCGATTAGCACGTTGATTACTGACTTCTGATTGCTGAGACAACTGCTGGGACTGCTCGCGAATATGGGCGATGAGCTGACGCATACTGCCAACAAATGTGTTGAAGTTATTGGCAAGCTGACCCACTTCATCATTGCTGTCCACTTCAAGTCTCTGAGTAAGATCACCACTACCGTGCGCTATTTGTTCCAGTGCGTTTGATACATTCGTTAGCGGACGGAACAAAATGCCACACAACATGTTAAACAAGAAAGTACAGACAATGACCACCAAGATAGTCACTGCAATTTGTCCCCAGACTGCACTGTACAAAGGAGCCACTAACGACTCGCGATTAAGCACAGTAACTGTAATAAGTGGCGTTCCTTGAATCGACGCTGCGTAGACGACGCTTAACTCGCCATTAACGTCGGTATAGACATCACTGCCCGAGCTCATCGCCTGCTGGATAACACCGAAGTCTAAGCCAAGCTGTTGCACAGGTTGGTTTAGCAGTTTGGTATCTTTATGAGTAAATACATTACCTTGCTGATTGGCAATAAACATGTAGCCTTCACCTGGAAGAATTACTTTGTCCAACCCTGAGATAATATCGGTAATTTCTACATCTGCACCCAACACAACGTTTTCGCCACCTAGGCTGACCACGCTACCTAAAGAGACCACATTTGCACCTGTCGCCGCCGCTACCGTTGGGTTGTCCATAAAGACTTTTGACGGGTTCTTCATCGCATTGATGTACCACCCCCACTTACGCGGGTCATCATTACCAGGCGGTAAGACGACACCATTAGCGTTCTCCTGAGAGCCGTCGGGGTAAGCAAGAAATACATTGTCCAAACCTGCTGAATTCTTCACCTGTTTGAGGTTACTGACAATCGAACTCATATTGGCATCAGGCACGATTGACGTCAGCGCCCTTTCTTTGGATTCGATCCAGTCTGATACGTATTGATTGTAAGATGCCGATGAGCTCTCAAGCCGCTGAGTCACTTCAATATCCAGACGTTGTAAAGACGCTCGAAAAGAGAGCAGCTCCACCAGCAAACCACCAACGATGATGGCAACACTGGCTGACAACGCCAGTTTGTTCTTTAAAGACAAGTTTTTAAACATAGGACAACCTTGTTTGATCATTTTTATCGTCATGCAGTACTAAGCTGTAGTTGCTCGCCTACACAATTGCAAAGATAACTCACCCGCTTTGTGCGCCCCACTTCAAGAGCAATTCTTTGTATGGTTATCACGGATTTATTTCACACTTTAAAATAAAACAATCATATGAACTATTTTTATTGCTAAATCTCAACTTAATGCTTAGGTATGAATCTGAGTAAATATTGGTAATCAAATTTATTTGAAGTGACTCGAAGGGAAAATCAGCGGCCAACAGCGCATTACTTTTCCATGCGGACAATGTGGCAAATTGACATCAAAACGACGACTTATTAATCACTTAAATAAATATTTTATAAAATTCTTGCTAGGTTGAGATCGCTGTCTGCACGTCGTAGGTGCTTTCGGATGATCGATAACCATTATAAGGAAAGATTATGAAATCTTATTTGAATGTCAGTTTTGCTACCCTAGCCGGCCTAACGGCCCTCACATCAGTCAATGTCCATGCTCATGGCTGGGTCGAATATCCAAGTGCTCGTCAGAATACTTGCTACTTAGATGGGGGGTTCTGGGACGATCAGATTCCGAATGCTGCTTGTCAGGCAGCCTTTGATCAGTCCGGTGCCTACCCTTTTGTTCAACGTAATGAAGTGGCAGCTAATGTGGCTAACTATCGAGATATGGCACACGTACATGCCATTGTCCGAGATGGCACACTGTGTAGCGCTGGTGACAGTGCAAAAGCAGGGCTAGATGTCGCTTCCCCACATTGGCAGAAAACGGCACTGTCGCTAGATGCCAACAACCAATTCGAATTGGTATTTAACGCCACCGCTCCGCACAACCCGTCTTATTGGCAGTTTTACTTGAGCAAGCCGGAATACGATAGCAGCCAGCCTTTAACTTGGTCCGACTTGGATCTGGTGGATACTGCGGGTAACGTCGCAGTCGGTTCGGATAAAAAGTACCGCATCAAAATAACATTGCCCTCTGACAGAACAGGCGAAGCGGTTCTCTATACCCGCTGGCAACGTGAAGACCCAGCTGGTGAAGGTTTCTATAACTGTAGTGACATTACCTTCAATGGGGATGGCAGCACGCCTACCGACCCGACGGACCCAACCGACCCGGGCAATAACCTCTCTGTACTTGGTTACTATGTCCCGCAAGGATTTGGGCCAGTGGAATCTGGTGATACCATTCGTTTCCGTACCTTTGATCAGAACGGCAGCGAACAGCACGATATCTCATTGGCGATCACAGCTAACAATACCAGTGAAGAAATTTGGTCTGCTGAGTTGGCTGGGCAATTTAACAGCCTGACAGCGGGGGCTTGGTTTATTGGCATCTGGCATGCCGAAATGAACCACTATATGTATGACTCTTCGAACATCCATGCAAATCAAGTTCATGCTCCAACCGCAAACTTCAGCTATCAATTGTCCTTGGTGAAAGGTGATACGCCACCACCAACGCAACCGGATAATGCGTGGTCTGCCGACAGCACTTATGAGCAAGGTGATGTGGTGACTCATAACGGCCGTTCATGGACAGCACAATGGTGGACTCGTGGTGAAGAGCCGGGCACTACCGGAGACTGGGGTGTATGGCGCTAGTCTAGCCTCAACATCTGCTTGTGCTAATCCAAATCCCCATGATTCCTTGGGGGTTTGGCTTTTGATAAATCAGGCTCATAATAGTCAGCATACCCCGTTATCCCAAACGGAAAACTAGAAGTGACACTGAAACGCGACCAAATTAAGGTTCACTTTGTTTAGTAAGCAAAGACATTTCATCTCTACTCATTATTTTTCTGCTGTGATTTGGCAAACTCAGCCATGGTTTCAACCAAATTAATCGGCATTGGGAAAATAATAGTTGAGGTTTTATCAGTCGAGATTTCCGTTAGCGTCTGCATATATCGAAGCTGCAACGCATTGGGCGCTTGATTGAGTATCTCTGCCGCTTCTCTGAGTTTATTCGAGGCCTCTAGCTCACCAGTCGCATGGATAATTTTCGCTCGCCGATTACGTTCGGCTTCCGCTTGCCGAGCCAGAGCTCGGACCATACTGTCATTGAGGTCCACATGTTTCACCTCAACAGTGGCGATTTTAATCCCCCAATCATCCGTTTGCTGATCAAGTATCGCCTGTAGATCTTTGTTCAGTTGTTCTCGTTCCGACAGCAGTTCATCCAGCTCATGTTGACCCAGCACAGAACGCAACGTTGTTTGGGAGAGCTGACTGGTCGCATCACTATAGCTTTCAATATTGTTGATCGCCATTTGCGGATCTATCACCCGAAAATAGACCACGGCGTTAACACGCACAGAGACATTATCCCGTGTGATCAGATCCTGAGTCGGCACATCTAACACCACTGTACGAAGATCAACACGCACCATTTGTTGTATAAACGGAATCAAGATTATTAGCCCCGGCCCTTTTACTTCTTGAAATCGGCCAAGGAAAAACACCACACCGCGCTCGTATTCACGCAGTACTTTGAACATTTGAGTCGCTACTGCAATCAACAATAGCGCGATCACTCCACCTGTATACATCCACATAAACGCCTCCTAGTTTTTCGCGCCTTGTTGCGCTCTCACTGTCAGCTTTAACCCTTGAATTTGGATGACTTCGACTTTGTCACCCTGCCTTAGTATTTCTTCATCTGTCGCTTTTGCATGCCATAACGCACCGTCCATTCTTACCCTGCCAACACCTTCAGCAAAGTCTTCACACACCACCGCCGTTTTTCCTGTGTAATTTTCCACCCCTGTTGTGACCTGCTTACGACGCACTTTAAGTAGCAGACCAACAGTAAGAATGATGAATACCGCGGAAAACAGCGCAATACCGAGAATCAAAGGCACCGCAATTTGGAAAGCGGGCAAACCGCTATCAAGAAGAAAGATCGACCCGAGTACAAATGCTGTGATGCCACCCAAGCCAAAAATTCCAAAGCTGGGGTTAAATGCTTCCACAACCATCAACGCGATACCGAGCAGTAATAACGCTAAACCGACATAATTCACGGGCAACATTTGCAAGGCGTACATCGCCAGCAATAAACAGATGCCACCCAACACACCGGGCAGGCCAATTCCTGGATTATAAAACTCAAGCAGTAAGCCATAGATTCCAATCAGCATCAGAATATAGGCAACATTAGGGTTGGTAATCACCGCAAGCATCTCCGCTCGCCAATCGGGTTTTCGCTCGACCCAAGCCACGTTTTTTAGCACCAGCTCTGTAGCAACGCTGTTAATCATCACCTCGCGACCATTGGCTTTTTCTATCAGCTGTTCTGGTGAAGAGGCAATAAAGTCGATCACGTTTAATTCAAACGCTTCCATCGCATCCAAACTGGCAGCCTCACTGACGGCTTTTTCTGCCCACTCGGCATTACGACCATGTAGCCTAGCTAAACCTTTGATGTAAGCTTTCGCATCGTTGATGACTTTCTTTTCCATCGCCGTTTTAGCAGGCACTTTTTCTGAGTTTTGAGGTGCAGACTCATCACTTCCCTGAGTTGAGTCATCTTCATTAGCAGGTGTGGTAGATGGCGGAGCACCGCCTCCCAGACTCACGGGAGTAGCGGCCCCAAGGTTGGTCGCTTCAGCCATCGCTGCGATATGACTGGCAAATAAGATGTAAGTACCAGCACTGGCGGCTCTTGCGCCTGAAGGGCCAACCCATGTGGCGACTGGAATGTGTGATGTAGTGATCGAGCGAATCATGTCTCGCATCGCACTGTCCAGCCCACCGGGGGTGTCCATTTTGAGTAGGATCAGCTTGACCGTGCCCGTCTGATGCGCTTGTTCAATCTCGCGAGACACATAATCACTGGTCGCAGGGCCAATCGCTCCCTTAAGCGGAATAATCCACACTTCATTGGCCACAGCCGATGACACCGCCAGTAACCAGCTGATGATAAAAATCGATATCCATTTCATACCACCCTCCTGTTGTTAACAAGTCTTTGGTGGTCACGCCTTAAATTATAGATACCCACTCTGAAGGTTCATAATCATGCGTCACAAAGCAACTTATTCCGCAATGAATATGCAACACGTAAAATATAATTTTACCTTACCTGCAAAAACGTCACACCAGATACCTGAGCGTTCGTTTATATAAGTAGCAATGTGGAACTGTCATTTTTGACTGCTAGAGTTATGTGTTTGATTACATATAATTAATGTCAAAGGCTAGAACTATGGGAATCGCGTATCACACCTATATTGGCAAGCAGGTCACTCACTTGCCCAATCTCCCCTGCCGAGCGGCAGGAAATGTTTCTCTGAATACACCAGTAGGCAACTGCATCGATCGCTTCGGCCGCATCTGGCTGGCAGACACCGCCCACAATCGTTTGTTGGTGTTTGATAGAAAAATGAAAAAGTTACTCGCCAGTTTTGGTTCGGTAGGAAGTGGCAGCCAACAATTTAATATGCCTTTTCGCCTTCTTCCTCACCCAGAAAAACCATGGATTTATGTCAGTGACATTGCCAACAAACGCATCCATATCCTTGAATACAACCAGGCACTAAACATTCGATCCATTCACCGCTTCGGTGCGGGTGAACCCGTTCACCTCGAGGGGCCAAATGGACTAGCGTTTTATGAAGGGAAACTATGTGTCGCTGATGAGTTTTACGAAGGACCCGACAACGAAAGCCGTTTGGTCGTGTTCGACGAAAATGGAAACTGGCTAAGGGATATTAATGTCGTTAATGCACAAGAAGCGGTGCATTTTCTGTGGCCACAGGGTCTGAGCTGCGATAACAATGGCCACTTGTATGTTGCAAATACCGGATTTGCCACTGTGGTTCGCTGCGATTGGGATGGAAACCCGGTCCCGTTTACCAGCGGCAAAACTTACTTGGATGACATCGATCTTGCTCGTGATGTTTCAATCATTGATAACCGCATACTCATTCCAGGCGCGAAGCAGTACTCTGTATCGGTCTACGATATCGACGGGCACTTCTCAGGCAGTTTAAGTGGGTTCTTCTCACCTATTCAGGTCACTAAGATGCATCAGGACGTGTTACTGATCACTGAGCCCATTCTCGCTTCACTACAAATTCATAAAGTTGATTGGTCCGACTTATCACCAGAACTACCAACAGCGACTTTAGTAATAGACCAGTTAGGTGATGAGCGGGATCGAAAAGGCCAGCTTCACTTCGTGACTTCGGTTGCCGGCGATACCTCACCAACAACTCAAGGTGGATACACCAGCCAGTACCCTATGGTCAGCGAATGGTGGGACCAACACTTCCAGCAGCAAGATAAATGGCTCAATTCAATACATCAGCTCGATGCACCATCTTGGGTGTCGATGACATTGAGCACGCAGCTTGAATGGACGCAAAGATGGCAACAAACCTGGGTGCGCATCTTCCTTGGCGACAAATTCGATGACCCAAACCAATTGCTTTGGTTAGTGGATGCCGGTAACTATCAACTTCAGGCTACTGAGCGCAGCCAACCAGATGCAGCAAGACCGGGTAGCTTACCGCTTCTTCCTGGATCTTTGGGTATCTGCTCGCTTACACCTGCCACGCCGTTAATTGGTCAGCTTAACCCTGACCTACCCTTGTTGGTTGTGAGTAACTATATCAGCGGCATTATTACCATTTACCAATACGACGAATTCATCGGCGAATTGGTGCCTTTCAGCTACTTTGGTGGTTTAGGCCACGCCGACTGGCAACTGTTTAAACCTCAAGGAATCGCGGTGGATCCGATCAGCCGAGATATATACGTCGCCGACTCTGGCAATAACCGTATTTGCCGCTGGCGATTAAACGCTCAGGGGATTGCAGGCCTGGTGAGTACCTTTGGTCAAAAAGGCCATGGCGACCAAGATTTCTTTACCCCAACCGACATCACTATTACACCTGATGGGCAAAAGTACATTACGGATCAGAACAACAACCGAGTAGTCATTTATGACCGTCATGACAAATACGTAGGCAGCTTTGGCCAACAAGGTTACGGCACAGACAACGACAACTTCTTGTTGCCGACCAGCATCGATTTTGATGAGGGTAAATTGTTTGTATCGGATTTGGTCAACCGCGCGATTAAAATCTTCGATCAGCAAGGCCAGTTTATCGATAGTTTTAGTGGATTTGGTGCTGATCCAAGTAAAGGTGAACTATGGATGCCCTACCTTCTCCATGCGCACAATCAAACCCTTTACCTACCTGACTGCGCTTTGAATCGCGTCAACGTATATAAAATCAGCTAAGGAGAGCGCCATGACATCAGTATTCGACAAAGCGAAGACCAAACGTTTGAAGCAAGCGACAACCAACATTTCTGAACAATCGGTGGAGGCCAGTGACAAGCTGATTCAGCAGTACCAATGCGTCACTGAACACTGCCTCAATCAGCCATCGTCAAAAGAAACACGCAAAAAGCTTGAGGAGTGGCACAGTGCTCATCAGGCTCATGCCATTAATCACACCTTGTCTCCACCACATGAGAACTAAAAAAGCGAGCCGTATGGCTCGCTTTTTTATGCGACCTCTGAGACGGGTAGCCTGTCTGATATGACCTTGCCATCCTTAATCGTAATAATGCGTTTGGTACGTTCAGCCAGCGCATTGTCATGCGTAACGATAATCAAGGTTCGTCCTTCCGCATGTAACTGATTAAACAAAGCTTCGATTTCAGCACCAGACTTGGAATCCAGAGCACCGGTCGGCTCATCTGCCAAAATAATCTGCGGATCGTTAACCAGTGCTCGAGCAATCGCAACACGCTGCTTTTGGCCACCGGATAACTGATTCGGTTTATGATCGAGACGATCACCCAGCCCAACCTGTTCAAGCAGTTTGGCCGCGCGCTGGCGACGCTCTTTAGCTTTGATACCTGAGTACACTAAAGGCAACGCGACATTATCAAGCGCCGTTGCGTATTCAAGCAGGTTGAAGCTCTGAAAAACAAACCCGATTTTCTGGTTTCGTATTCCCGCTAGTTCATTAGCACTCAGGGCTGCCACGTTCTGCCCATCAAGCAAATAGTCACCATCGGTTGGTTTATCTAAGCAGCCGAGCATATTCATCAGAGTAGATTTGCCCGAACCTGAAGGGCCGAGGATAGAGAGAAATTCGCCCTGCTCAATCGTCAGTTCTACGCCATCTAGTGCCCGAACTTCCACTTCACCGCTTGAGTAATACTTACAAAGATTCGTCAGTTGAACCAATGCATTATCTGACATAGTGACTCCTGATTTTTTGACCACATCATTCACTTTGTAACGCCTCCATAGGTGTCACCTTAGCGGCGCGATTCGCTGGCAACCACGCTGATGCCACGCCGATGACAACCAGAGTCGCAATCACAATTGCCACCACAATCCAAGAAAGCTCTGGGACAGGTTTGCCCAAGCGTTCATAAAAAACATTGCCTTCTAGACTGACAGAACCAATCGCCGATACCAATGCGTAAGTGACTGCAAGCCCGAGAGCCCCACCCATCACCATCGTCATGAGCGACTGAACCAGATAGTGGAGCCGAATCGCCGTCGGCGTTGCGCCCACAGCCATTCGCACACCAATATCTCGGGTTGAACGTTTCACGGTAGCGTACATGACATTGGCAATACCGACTCCCGCTACCGCGAGTGTGACAAAACCAATGATGCCAAGAAAGCTCTGCAAGCCAACCAGAAACTGCTGCATGCTTTTTTGCTTTAAGAACATGTCTTCTACTTGAACAATCTGCTGATCAGTAACACTGGCACCATGCTTGCGCGCAATCACCTGACGAATGGTTTCCGCCAACTTGACTCTATCAACACCACTTTTTGGTTGAACATTAATACCAGCTATATCAGCACTAGTATGGAAGCGCTGCCACGTGGAGAGCGGGACAAAACTGGAATAATTAATGGGATCACCCTGCTCAATATCGGCACTATTTTTTTCCAGTACTCCAACCACTGTGAACTCTTCACTGCCGATTTTGACCTTTTCCCCAACCGGATTGACTTTCAGTGTTACAGTCGCAAACCAGTTAAAGTCATCTTCTGGGTTAAACAAGTCAGCAGCTAACAGGTAGCCAAGTACAACAACTTTACGTTGTTCTTTCTGATCAAGCGGATTGAGCCAGCGACCACCCGAAAGCGGAGCAAGGTTGGTCATAGCTCGAAAGTCAGTAGTGACTGCAAGTGGCTCTCGCCATGTACCGCGATCGCCAACCGTGATGCGCTCATCCCATAGTGCCGTCGGCGCTACAGTTTTGACTTCCGGCAGCGCGCTGACGACATCGGCATCATCGACTTTGAGCGTCAGCGGCTTGCCCTGATGGAACACACCATAATCTACGGTTGCCATCCCACCTGTCAGGTAGATCAAATTGCCATTGCCATTTTGCGCGGTTTTCAGCACTCCCTGGCGAATGCCCTCTCCCACAGCTAACATGGCCGCAATACATAAGGTAGCCCAAGCAACTGCCAATATTGTCAGGCCTAACCTCAGCTTTTCTGCTGCCATTTCCTGAAAAATCTGTCTCATTGGTAGCAACATTGTTTAAGCCCTCGCACTCAGCGCTAACACCGGCGTCAGTCTCGAAGCTCGTCTTGCAGGGAAGTAAGACGCCATTAACGCTAATACCACGGTGACCAGTAATGACAACGCAATCGAGTCAGGGGTAATCACTGGCGAACCAATCCACTCTGGTAATGCAACAGTGCTCAGTAGTGCAACCAATGCAAACGAGATCATTAAACCAATGGCCGTTCCAACGGCGACCAGTATTAGCCCCTCAATGATAAACTGGCTCAGTATTGACACCTGTGTTGCCCCTATCGCCAATCGCACACCGATTTCTCGGGTTCGTTCGGTGACCGAAAGGAACATAATGTTCGCCACACCAAGTGCCCCCACCGCCATTGTCATTGCACCGCTGGCTCCAAGAAATATTTGAATCCCGCGAAGAATGCCGCTGATCACAGCCGCTCCCTCACTAAAGTCAGGCAAACGCACCGCATCCTTATCACTTGGGTCAAAGTGGAGCTGCTTAGCGTAAAAGCGAACAATACTCTCTCGGAACGAGGCAGAGTCCATACCATCTATCGGTTTCATCAACAGCATCCAAGGTTTATCGTTCCATAGATCGCGATAGGTGGTTTGCGGGATGAAAACTCTGCGGCTATCACCAAAAGAAATACCGGTGTCTTCGTCGCTGAGTACACCAATAACCAAGAAAGGAATGCCATTAACTTTGACCTCCTCACCAATCCCGATACCACCCATTTTGGCAATCTGATCGCCCAGCACAGCAACGCGAGTGTGGCTCGCAATGTCACTCGGTGAAATATTGCGGGAGCCCGTCTGAAGTTTCCGCTCTGCAAGAGCAAAGTAAGCAGGGTCAATCCCACTCACGGCGCGAGCTAAATTTTGTCCTTTGATATTCGTGACACTGGCATCCCACTTGGCATACACGGACGCAACTTCCTTAACAAAGCCCGACTGCTTAATCATCTCGACTTTATCTTGTGGAATATCGATTTCACGACGCGATGGTAATCCTTGCCAAGGCTTACTGGTTTGAGACGGGAAAACCACCTGCACGTTGTTCACCATAAATGAAAAAGACTGGCTTTGATGACGGTAGAATCCTTCCCCAAGTGCAATCAGCACCACCACAGAGATAACACCCCAAGCGATCGCAATAATGGCCAGAATGCTTTTCATCCGATGCGCGATCAGAGTCTGCCAGGTTTGCTGAAGCAAGCTACTCATGAATGAAAGGCCTGAGAAATGAGAGCCATCGTATTATCGTCGAGCTTGCCAGCCGTTTGCAGCAAACCAACGCGTTGACGCCAGTAGTTATAAAGGTTGTTTTGCAAACTGTTCTTCGCATCGAACAGGTTGTTATGAGCATCAATCACTTCCGATGCTTCCAGAAGTCCAGCATCGTAGAGTTTCTCCTTGCTGCTCAAAACCTTAGCACGAGACGCAACCACCTCATTGGCCATCAGAACCTGATTCCAATTGATGTCGACCTGAGTATACTGCTGGACAATGCGTTTCTGAATATCAATTTCAACCCTGCGCAAGTCCTGCTTAGCACTCAATATATTCAGAGACGCTTCGTCCACCTTAGCGCGCGTCGCACCGTTGAGGTCAATCGGCACGCTCAAGGTTAGCCCGGCATTAAACTCTCCGTCAGAATATTTGTCATCGTCGCTGTAGCCAAGATTACCCTTTACCGTTGGGTAATAGCCGCCTTTGGCTGATTGGCGTGCGAACTCGCTGGCTTTGACCTTTTGTGCGGCGACTAACAGCTCTGGGCTACTGTCTTTCGCCAACTTAAGCCATTGTTCTTGGGACTCAACCAACATCGGAGGCTGAATCAGGTTATCGGTTCGAATTTGGTCAACATGCTCAGGCATCTTGTTGATGAGCGCCCCCAGCTCAGCTCTTTTTTCTTCTAGCTGAGCCTGCGCGCTGAGGATCCCCGCTTTATCGGTCACCAGAGTGGCTCGAATTTCTTCAACGTCAATCGATTTGACCTTACCAGCCTTGTAACGTTTTTCGATAATCTTCAGCAGCTTACTACCTTCTTCCAGCTTATTTTTTGCCAGTAGAAGATCACCTTGTGCACTAGCGACATCAAGATAAGTCGCCAATAGCTTCTGGGCTAATTCATTGTGAGCCTGAGATAGCTCCAGCTCCGTTCGCAGATAGTTTGCTTGTGCTTCATCTAAGTCAGACCAAAGACTGCTGTCCCATATTGTTTGGGATAACGTCGCACCATAGGTATTGGTGTTATCACTGTCTTCATTCCAGTTTGATGATGCAGTCGCACTTAAAGATGGCAACAACGAGCTACGACTGGAAGCAACACCTGTTTCGCCGATCTGGACGCCAATCTTGGCTTTTTCGTAATCGGGATCACTCTGTTTCGCTTGCTTCCAAGCTTGTTCAATCGAAATAGCATAGCTGGGGAAACTCAAGGTTGCAGCCAGCAATGCACATCCAAAGTAAGAGAGATGATGTTTAGCCATGGGCGGCTCCCATCATACTGTTATCGATAATGTCTTCACCGAGCTCAACGCCTTCTAATACTTCAACGTTGATTCCGTCTGACAGACCAAGCTTGACCTTCTGCTTGTGGAAACCTTGCTCTGAACTATCCGGGATCAGCACATTTGGCGTGTCCCCTTCAAATTGCAGTGCACGCTCTGGCAAAGTCAGTACATTTTCAGATTTTTTGAGCGTGATCTTTGCTGTAGAAGAGAATCCCGAACGTAATGTAACGTCTTGTGGAATTTTCAGTTCCCCAACTTCCACTTCAAAGCCATTATCGAAGCTCTTTACTGTCGATGTATCCTCTGGTGAATTGAGGTTCTCCGATTGAATCGCTACCTTAGTTAAGACCCCTTCGATTTGTACATCAGGGTATGGTGCTACCGTCAGTAGAACTGGCATTCCCGGTGTTAATTGCGCAGCATCATGCTCACTCACGCTGCCTTTGAAAATAAGGCTGTTCATGTCTGCGAGAGACATCATTTCTGTCGCAGCCTGACTCGACTCAGTTGAAATGATCGGTTCGCCCACTTCCACTTTTCGGTTCAACACTGTGCCATCAATCGGCGCATAAATGGTCGAAGTTAGACGAGCATCACCGATGGATGCCTCACCACTTTGAATCAACTCAAGGTTTTGACGTTTTTGCAGCACTGCAGCTTGTGCTGATTTAACTTCCGATCGCGCGCTAACGTAATCATCGTAGTTGCTTGGAATAATGTCTTGCTTAACTAAGCTCTCTAAGTTCGCTAGCTTTTGCTTAGCCGACTCCAACGTTGCTTCACTGCTCATCAGCTCTGTTGAGGCATCGGTTAACGCTTGTGGTGTCGGGTTGGGACGAACTTTTATCAGCGGCTGTCCTTGCTTTATGTTTTCTCCGACCTGCGCATAAATCTCCCCAACAATACCGTCGATCTGAGACTTAATGGAGACTGAATGCGCTGGGACAATTTTACCCACCGCTACGGCTTCCTTCTCAATGGTGCCTTTTTCCACTGCCAAAGTAGGAAACGCCTCTGGCTGAGCAGAGGATTGCAGATAAAAATACGCGCCACCGCCGAGCAGCGCGATGCTCGCAGCAGACAAGAGCCAACGTTTAGCCATGCTTTACTTCCAATGATTTTTATATGTAGCCATCTGACTACCCTGAGATTATTAAGTTCCGAAAATCATACAGCGTACTGAAGCGTGAAATACAGTCACAGTTTGTATGAGTTTGTAGGCCCGTTCTGACAATAAAAAAACGGCCTAAGTAATACACTTAGGCCGGTCTACAGGACAGTAAATTAATCTAAATTTATTCTGACAATTTATGAACGCAGTTTTTCCGCGATTTTCCGGCCTTGCTCTTGGCCATGTTGTACCAGAGCGCCTTTGTAGTCTGACTTAAAGAAACTGCCATCAACACACCCTGATTGCTCAATCATCGGCGCTTCAGAAAAGCTCACTCGCGTATCAACAATTTGCTCGCCATTAACGTTATACATGGCATAGTGCATAGCTGATTTGGTGTAACAACCACCGCCCATCAGAAGGCTTTTTGCATCCGTTGCGTATCCGGTATCACTCACTAAAATAATGGAATCAACATTCAAAGCTCGAGCGACTTTACTCGCCCACAACTTAAACTCTTCTCGATCTTGATAACTCATCACTTCAGCGTGACCATGAGGTAGGCCAAGATTAACGTAACCCGCTGGCACTGCCGCATGTCGGCGAATTGAACGCTCCATTGTCATATGCTGAGAGCTAACTAACTTCAGGCTCAACTGCTGATATTCTGTGTTATCTGCCACTTGCTGTGGCGTGAGGTATTGCCAGCCCGTTTCATCACTTAACTCACTGAGCATTGCAACCAAAGAGATGTCCGCGGCTTCTTGCCCGTCGATCTGTTTTTGAACGTGAGAAGTTGAGTCCATCATATTCACGACTTTCTTTGCCGAGCCATCCAACAATTGGCTCGCCATGGACAACGCATCAAATGCCATGACTTGTTTGTCCTCGGAAATATCCTCTGGATCTCTGACATCACGTACAATGGTTTCCGGAACGGAATACATCACAACCGCGACTTTCTTCACCTGAGCTAGCTCGGTCTGGTTAATCACGTTACGTGTACACCCCTGTATCATTACCACTGCACTGACCAATGTCAGTAGAACACTCTTCTTCATCACACCCTCAATTCATTCTAAACCGTATAAAGTGGGGTTAGTGTGTAAGTAAGCTGCAACAACTACAATTAACGAATCAACACAAAACAAAATGGATGTTTAATTTACATTTAAGACTTTGAATTTAAGACATAAATAAATCAATCATTTTTAACTTTTTGTCTTTTTTGACATTTAACGTCTGGGATGGACGCGACCAAAAAGCGCCAAACATAAAATAGGGATTATCATTTCTCGACTCAGCATCTCATTTATTAGAGAGGCGCTTAAATGTTTTGCACCCAAGCATCATATAAAACCAATTGCACTTATGATTTCAGAAGCATATCACTACTCTACACACGCAATTTTTGCCCCAATCAATTGAAAAATAACTACAAAGGTGAAGTATGCGTAACGTTAATTTACTTATGCTGTTTCCAATGGCTTTCGCTTCTCAAGCTGCCAACGTTGTTGACTACTCTCAAGTTGACCTTTCCCAAGTCCTTAATCCGCCGACAACACGGGCATTTTCAGCACCTAATCAGCCGCTGGCTTATCAGGACGCAAGTCGTGTTAAAGCTGGCCCACAGACACTGCTTCGCAAGCAACAGTTACACTATGGTGTCCCGGTTTACGGCCAGTCTTTAGTCGCTCAAGTTTCCGCCCAAGGTACAGTGACACCTGTTGACGGAAAAGTCTTAACAGGCATTGATGCCGATATTGGCTCTACCTTACCTATGCTCAACGCAAAGCAAGCGATAGAGCTGGCAAAAGGCAATAGCCAAGGCTTTGCTTCTCAAGCGATTCGCGACCCGAATGCTGAACTAATGATCTGGCAAGATGAGCAACAGATCGCTCGTTTGGTCTACAAAGTCGACTTTATTCAGATGAATGGTATGGGACCTTCAAGGCCAATTACTCTAGTCGATGCTAAGTCCGGTGACGTGCTTGATCGGTGGGAAGGGATTGCTTTTATTGAAGCTGAAGGACCAGGTGGTAACCGCAAAAGTGGTCGCTACTACTTCGGTCCTAAAACGCAATACGGCGGATTTGAAGTTAACCAGTATTGCCAAATGGACAGCCCAAATGTCATCACACTCAATATGAACAACCAGCAATACGGCGGGCAAGTTCATCAGTTTGACTGTAACGTAAACAACTACCGGAGCGTGAACGGGGCCTATGCTCCAATGAATGACGCACACTATTTTGGTCAACGCGTTTTCGATATGTACATGGATTGGTTAAACACCCGGCCTATCCAGCAAAAACTGACCATGCGGGTTCATTATGGCTCTAACTATGGCAATGCATTCTGGGATGGTCGCCAGATGACCTTTGGTGATGGTAACCAGTCAATGTATCCACTGGCCACGTGGGATGTAATTGCGCATGAAGTCAGCCACGGCTTTACAGAGCAGAACTCTGGTCTGGAATACCGTGGTATGTCAGGCGGGCTGAATGAGTCCTTCTCTGATGTAGCGGCGGCGGCACTCAGCCAGTACGTTCATGGCAGCTTCAACTGGAAAATGGGCGAACATGTCATGAAGTACTCTGATGCCATGCGTTACTTCATTCAGCCAAGCAAAGACGGCGTTTCCATTGACCATATCAACCAGTATTACAATGGTATCGACGTCCACCACAGCTCCGGTGTGTTCAACAAGGCGTTTTACCATCTCGCGACCAGCTCAAACTGGGACATCAAAAAAGCGTTCATCGCCTATGCCACCGCTAACCAACTTTACTGGCGACCAAACTCTGATTTTCAACAGGGCGCTGAAGGTGTTTGTAAAGCGGCTCACGAACTGGGATACGACACTTCCGCGGTGAACAACGCATTCGCTCAGGTGGGTATTCAGGTGACACAGTGCGCTTCTGGGAAGCCAGATCCTGAGCCGACACCTAACCCCGATATCGTAAGCTTACAAATCAATACACCAAGTGCGATTGAATCAGCGGGTAGTGACGAGCAGCACTTTGTGTTGAAGAATGCACCAGCTGAGGATATCTGGGTACAAACCTATAACGGCTATGGCAATGTTGATATGTATGTCGCGATAAATCGCCCTGCTTCACTGTCGGATCATGATTGTGCTTCCACCAACCGCGATAACAACGAATACTGTGGTTTCAGCGGTGTAGGTGATGCCGATGTTTATGTGATGGTCACAGGTGCGCGTAGCTCCTCAGATGCCTATGTTGGCGTTAGCGCCTATCTCGAAGAACCGACGCCAGAACCACAGGACTTGTGCGCCAACTTAGAGGAATGGTCACCTTATTACTATTACCCACAAGGCACCGAGGTGCAGTCCTACGGGAACCGCTTTGTCGCAACCCAAACTAACTGGGGAGCAGATCCTTACAGTTACTACTGGTACTGGTCATTTGAAGGCAGTTGCCTGCAATAATCGGATCAAAAAAGAGCCCGCACGCGGGCTCTTTAGTAAGGAGAGCATTGTTATTGTTTTAGTGATTTATTTCCAAGACCACTGACTGCCATTGACGTCAGCTTGGACCAACCAACTGTTGGAATTCCATTTTAACGCGTTATCTAGGCTATTTTTAAGCTGGCCATTTTCCATTCGCCATGTCTGATTCGGGCGCTGGCTACAAGTTTCCATAGTGATGCTTGACCCTTGCTGATCCAGACACAGACCTGGTGCTACCTTGCTGATCATCTTACCTTCAGTCGTTAGTTGCCAAAGTTGGTTGTCACCGCTGTGACAACTCCAGCCGTATACTCGAGCTCCCGGAGTGGCAGAACTTCCTTCGACGTCCAGACACTGGCTACCTTGAGTAGCAATTTGTTTCCATTGCTCTGCTGGTTTTTCATCGCCTGCAGCCGCACTAAACAAAGCTGAAACAACAGAAGTCATAGGTTGAGTATAGCGAGACGCTTTAGGCGCTCTATCTTGCCAGCTTTGTGGAACTGACTGAGTCACATCCCATTCGCCACTGCCATCGTAGTAAGACTTCGCTACCGCTTCAGGGGTTGGTGTCCAAAGGAAATCAGGGTGACGATTCTGATACCACTCGCCTCCGATCACATTGCCCTGCGCATCCAATTCCAAATCGTAGTAATACGTTACTCGCGATACACCATCAAGCTTTGGCTTGTCGTAGTTTCGATGAGTTGGATTCGTCTCTACCATATAATCAACAACCATCTGTACACCAACAACTGAGACAGCACGTGATGCACGATACTGGGTGAACTTGTCTTTTTTGTAGTCCGCCATCGCGATGGTCACATCGGCTGGATTGCCTGATGAACGATTAGTCTCTGGGTTAAAGTACTTAACCTGATAGCCAAGGATCGGCTGGTTCCAGACTTGGTAATCATATGTCGCATCCATAATCATACTACGACCCGTAATACCGATCTGGTTGAGTACAGATAAGTGCCAACTTGCTGGGTTGTTGTCCACACAGTCAGGTTCGATAACACGACCATTTTCGTCTTTTTCAGGGTTCTGAATATTACAGCGACCACCAATAAAACGTGTATTGAACGGCGCTTCAGCCCAAAGCAGTGTGCCTAGAGCTTTAACGTCTGACGGATAGAACTTAAGCATCTCTCCATTGGCATCAGGTACTGTAATCGACTTTTCAGGACGAGGAAGCATGTAAGCCGCCGCAGCCCAGCCATGGCAAAGTCCCATCCAACGCTCTACTTTACCCTGAGATTCATAGTAACCTTTACCCGAGTCCCATGAACGCTTAGTCAACGTGAAGTTTTTATCCCCGACTAATAAGTCATACTTCTCTGCCGGAGAAAGTAAGTGGCGCTGCTCGCTTGAGTAGCTATCCAACGGTTTGATGGTATGTGAAAAATCGTAGTATTCCTGCCAGTCTGACGCGTAAAGTTCACGGTCAGAATAACGCCACGCGGCTGCGCCGGAGTACAAAGGCCAGTAAGTATCAGACCAAGGCTGAACATCCAGATACTTTGAATCTGGCGCCGCACTATCCAATTCAACCAGATTGCGAATCAGTGCGTTACCCACATCAACCAAACGCGCTGGGTTATCGTTGTTCAGGTTTGCTGAGAATCGAGGAGCAATGACTGGCTCTGCTCTCTCCATAACCGTTTCACGCATTTGATCTCTGAAGCGCTCAAGCTCTTCAGCGCTCATGGTTTGATATTCGTCTCCTTCTTTCTCTGGTAACGCATCCATGACTTTTTGCGGATTGGCGTGAAACGCCGTCATAAATGCATCTATGCGTGCATTGTCCGCAACAGCGGTCAAAGGCACCGAGATAGACAACAAGGTGATGATTTTTTTCATTATAAAGCTCTACGTTGTTAGTTTTTATGTTCTATAAGCCAGAGTGATACCTCGACTCTGGGCGGCACGTAGAGTGGTGATCTTTGTTCCGCAAATCAATCGGGAAAATCAACCAAACATCAGAACCGTGAATAGTTCCAACAAAAAGCAGGCTGGGTACTTCAGTGTTTATCTAGAGCGACTTCTATTTATATATGAGAAGGTTATTTGCAATACCCTATTTCTGTTAACTTTGTTGCGTCGATAAAAAATGCCCGCACAAGGCGGGCATATCGATAACTTGGTTAAATTTTACTCTTCGTTGAGCAAATCTAAGAAAAAGGCGTATTCAAGTGCGTCTTCTCGTAAACGCTTAAAGCGACCAGATGCGCCACCATGCCCCGCCTCCATGTCTGTTTTAAACAGCAACACATGATCGTCCGTTTTCAGTTCTCGCAATTTCGCCACCCACTTCATTGGCTCAAAATACTGAACTTGAGAATCATGTAGACCGGTTGTCACTAACATGTTCGGATAATTCTGTGCTTTGACGTTGTCGTACGGCGAGTAGCTCAGCATGTAATCGTAGTATGGCTTGTCATTCGGATTACCCCATTCATCGTATTCATTGGTTGTCAGGGGAATAGATTCATCCAACATGGTTGTCACTACGTCCACAAACGGGACATGAGCACCAATGCCTCGATACAGCTCAGGCGCTTGATTTATAACGGCTCCCATTAACAAACCACCCGCCGATCCACCGACCGCAAACACTTTGTCTTTTGCACCATAACCAGCTTCCGTTAAGCCTTTGGTCACATCGATAAAGTCATTGAATGTATTTTGTTTGGTCAGTTTTTTACCATCTTCATACCAAGGTCTTCCCAGCATTTCAGATCCACGGATATGCGCTATCGCATAGACGAATCCGCGATCTAGGAGACTCAAGCGCGCTGAACCAAAAGTAGGATCGATCGTGTGACCATATGAACCATAACCGTATTGGTAGATAGGATTGGTGCCGTCTTTTTTGAACTTATCCTTACGATAAACCAACGAAACCGGCACTTTTTGCCCATCTCGAGCGGTGATCATAATACGTTCAGATTGGTAGTTGTCGGCATCAAAATCACCAAGTACTGGCGTTTGCTTCATGATTTCCGATTCACCTGACTCAAGGTCGAAATCGTAATACGTCCCCGGCGTCGTCAGGCTACTGTAGTAAATACGAACCTTTGAGTTATCGAGCTCTCGGTTGCCAGTCATGTAAGCCGCAAACGCGGTGTCGTTAAAGGCTAATGGAAACTCCTTGCCCGTCGAAAGCTGACGCACCTTAACCGTGGTTAAGCCGTCTTTACGCTGCTCATAAACTAAATGGTCTTCAAACAGCGTAAAATCGACCAGTTGAGTTTTATCATCCGCGGCTATCACATCCTGCCATTTCGAACGGTCATGCATCTGATCCTTATGCACTTTCATTAAACGGAAGTTCACAGCCTGATAGTTGGTGTAGATAAAATACCAGTCGTTCAGCTTAGCGATGCTGTACTCAATGCCTTCCTCTCTCGGGTAGAAAGGTTCAGCCTTGGCTTTAGGATCATTGGCGTCAATGACAGACACCCCACTTGTCTCTGTACTTGAGTGGAAGATGTAAACTTGTTCGCCGTCTTTACTCTTGCCTAAAGACATGTAATACGCGCTGTCATCTTCTTGGTAAATCAGCTCATCACTGCTTTGTGGAGTACCAAGCACATGACGATAGACCTGGTAGCCCAACAAGGTTTGAGGATCTTTCTTGATGTAGTAAAAAGCTTGATTGTCATTTTGCCAAGCCACACCGCTCGATGCCCCTTCGACTTCATCTTTGAGGTATTCGCCTGTGGCAAGGTCTTTGACTCTAATCGTGTAAATTCGGCGGCTTAGGGTATCTTCACCGTACGCCAGTAAATTCTCATTTGGGCTAACGTACAAGCCACCCGTACTGAAAAATTCGTGCTCTTTCGCCAGCTCATTGACGTCTAAGATAACGGTCTTATCCGTCCCTGAGAAATCTTTGGCGCGCTGGTAGATAGGGTACTCATTGTCGCCAGAGACTTCGTTCGAATAGAAATAGCTCCCTTCTCTTACAGGAACTGAACTGTCATCTTTTGCAATACGCCCTTTGATCTCTTGGAATAGTTTTTCCTGTAGCTGTTCAGTGTGCTTTAACACCGAATCCGTGTATTGATTTTCTTTTTCGAGATGCGCCAAGATCTCAGGATCTTTTCGCTCATCGTCACGCATCCAGTAGTAGTTATCTATACGGCGCTCACCGTGATTATTAAGCGCATAGGGTTCTTTCTTGGCCACAGGAGCCGGAACTTGCTGAACCGCGAGTTCTAATTGAGAAGGTTGAGCCACAGTCTGAACTCCTTGAGAACTGCACCCGGCAATAAGCGCCACAGATACAGCTAATGTAGTTAAGGGAAAACGCATCTATCGATCCTTAAAAGCGTCCATCAAGCTGAAGTAGCCCACTCAGTGAACGCGTCTGTAAAACAGCCTAGATAGTGAAACGCTACTGTTATAAAACTCAGCAACAAATCACCAATATCTTATATTTAACAATCAGTTACGCTATCAAACATACATTCAAGGTTCAAATAGTACGAATAGTTATTATGTCGAAAGTGAGCAATCACTGACAAGATAAAATTGAACATGCGTAGGGCTTAATTCCACAAATACGCATCAATTTTGGACGCCCATCGGTTAGGTTACTGTGCTATTTCCTAGCAGAAACCATAAGTAGGCCGGTAAAAATATCTCATCGACGAAATTCATCCACCTCAAAGCGAACTTGTCACCTACTGGCTAACTCGAAAGTCGCTGTAACATTTGAGCTTTTATAAAGATATTTTATCTATTTACATCAAAAAGTTAGTGCATTAACTCTACATTTAATATGAATATTAATGATCATTGATGAGAATGAATAAATGAAAATTAATAACTATTAATGATCATTGGCAAGCATTCATTTTCTTCTCGCCATAGAGTTCGACAAAGCAACAAAGTGCATATGGATAATTTTATCTATAGCACAAGACGTGCTGACAAGAAGAATTCACAACAACAAGGCGAGAAGAAAAACTATGAAATTAAACAAGCTTGTATTGGGCATGACATTTTTGACAGGCAGCGCATGGGGTGCAGTGGATAGCAATCACTGTAACCCGTTAGCGAGCGATTCATGCGGATTACCATGGCCAAGTAATCAGGCGTTTACAAAAGAGGATAGCCAATCAGAAACAGGGCTTCGTATTAACATCAAGAATGCGGTGTTTTCCGACATCTTTGTTCAAGAACTCCCGAAGAGCTTTACCCCTGAAGATATTGTCAATGGTAAAACCGGATTCTCAGTGGCAGCTCCCGTACTTTTTGAATTTCCCCAACCATTTGATGAATCCAGCTTGCCTGAAGATGGTGGTAACACCGTTCAGGTTTTCGACTTCAGCGCCGACCAAAAAGTGCCTGTTGCTCCTTTATCGAGCAAGCCAGCGGATGTCAAAGACGACGATAGCCACGTACTTTCAGTCTACCCAAGAGCAAGATTTAACTATGGCAATACACACATTGCGGTGGTCACTAACAAGCTAAAAAGTGAAAGCGGTGAGCACTTTCATCCTTCCAAAGGGGTGGAACAAGCACTGAGCCAAGATGGTTCAGAGCTATCCAATTTCTACGAACCTTACATTGAGTATCTCGAAGCGAAAGGCATCGAAAGAGAGGAGATCCTTTCTCTGACCGTTTTCACCACTGTTACCAAGGATGACGCAACCAAGCAGTTTGCACCATTAAAGGAGCAAGTGCTTCAGTCAGCACCAAAGGTTGAGTTTGATTGGGATAACTCTGGCTATGTGCACGACAGCAATGAAGTGGTTTATTCGCTTAAAGGACGCTTGCAGTCTCAAGACTTCAGAGACAAGCAAACAGGCCGAATCACAAATAAATCACGTGATGTCTGGCTAGATTTTACTATCTTGTTCCCTAAAGACGCACTATCACACTCAACCCCTGTTGTTATTTACGCACACGGGCTCAATGGAAACCAATCAGATGCCAGCTTCGCTGCCGCGCCGGCGCTTGAAGATGGTCATGCTGTTATCGCCATTGACTGGGTATGGCATGGCTCGAGAGCGGAGGATGATTCTGGGCACGTTGGCTCAATCATGACCCCGGAAAATGCAGCCAGCCTGCCAGGTGGTGCTGTGCAAAGCAACCTAGATATGCACACTCTCCTCAATGCAATCAATACATCTTTGCAAGAGCTGGACTTCTTACCTTCGCCCGATGGTGTGCCTGACTTAGATAAGACCAAGATAACTTTCCTTGGAACGTCTCTCGGCACGATTCTAGGACACGGATTCCTTTCAACCACCTCTGGTCAAGGTTTGAATGGCGGCTTCCTGCAAGTCCCCGGCACAAACTTTAGCCGTATCCTCACCAACTCCGTTACTTATACCTCTAACTCAGTATCTTGGCAGGGAGTCGTACCTGAATCTGCCACCGGATCAGAAGCCTCACTTTTCTGGTCTATGATGCAGACGGAATTTGAAATCGGCGAAGGCGTTAGTTATTTGGAGGATAAAGTCACTCCAATTGGCATGGTATATGGCCTAAAAGACAGCTTTGTACCACCATACACAGGTGAAGCACTGGTGGAGTTGGGCAATCTTCCATTGATTGAACCTGTCCTTGAAACACGCGAGCATCTAGAAACCGCACCTGACTATCGCTCCGGAGATGGTGCACTACAGCTAGACGGGGATCACTTGATCTTCATGAAAGAAGAAGCCATTGAAAGCTATAAACATTGGTTACTTTCAGTGACTAACGCTAACCCTTTACCTCGCTACGATTACGTCTTCCCTGAAAGCTTAGAAAGCTATCAAGCTGGCACTCAGGTACTTCAGGAAAAAGATGGCAACATTTACCAATGTCTGGATGGTCAAGCCAGCGGCTATTGTCAGCAGTGGTCAGAATCTGCCAATCAATATGAGCCGGGAGTCGGATTGTATTGGGAAATGGCGTGGAAACTGGTTCACTAGAATAGAAGATATACATTACTCCAAGGCTGGAAGGGTTAACCACCAGCCTTTACCTTCTAATACTCATTGCCCATAGAAAATCGGCGCACCAGAAAGCAATCCCAAATAATCTAATAAAAACAATACATTAAAATGTTAATTAGACACGCATCCCATATAAAAATTCATCTAAAAATCTAAAATCTCATGACTCAATAATTAAAAAATCTCAGTCTTATTTTTGAGACGTGCAACTATAGTTTAATCAGCGCCGACTAGATTCTATCAAAGACTAGGAGACGTTTCGTTAGGGATAAACGCGCTGGAATTTAGGCACAACATGGCTTCGCTCGGCCAAGAAAGGAGCCTGGATTCTGCGCTGTATGTATACACCTACCACGCAAATATTGTTCAACTAGACTTACGATAGTACGCACTAGACTTGTCTGCGATTTCTAGTGGCACGATTGTCAGAATAGTTACCTAATGAGACTAGCTATGCCGATATCAATAAAAGACTTTTACTGGATCAGTGACACTCCTCCTTCAGACCACCTTACTGATCTAGTCATTCATATTCCTTCAATTAATGAGCTACCTGAAGGCTTTGGTGGTGCAGCTTGTGTTGATTATGCAAATAGTGATGTTCAAGAGGACGCTCTCAAATCTTTCTACAACCAAAAGCTGAGATGGAGCTGGTCTCTTTTTACTAAAACAGACCACACTTTACGCACTTGCTTAACTGATGGTCTGTTTGACGAAAATGCTTCTTTTGAATTGTGGCGTAATACGCAAAAACGACTCTTAGCAGTATCAGATATTAGTGCTCTTGACCCTGTCATTGGTTGGCTAGGTGTTAATCGCGAGCGTCGAATTATCTCAATTAAAAATGTCAGTGAGCCCTCTATATATCAATATCCACTTATTGAAGCCTTGTATCCAGATCTAGACTCTGCATACCGCTATGTTTTGTCGGAGCAGAGCCGCAATATCATAGAAAAAGAAGCGCTAATCGACCGAATTCGCATTTGCTCGCAATGTAACAGTGGGCATTTGAATTATGTTGATGTTTGTCCCAGTTGCCAGAGTATTGATATTGACTCTCAAAGCTCGTTGCACTGTTTCACCTGTGGACACGTCGATGCTCAACAAAGTTTTGCTCGCCGAGGGAAACTTGAATGTCCAAAATGCCTCACACAACTTCGCCACATTGGCGTTGATTATGATCGTCCTTTAGAGAATCAGAAGTGCAACACTTGCTCAAATACATTTGTTGAAGCCTCAACCGTAACACAGTGTATGAGCTGCGACTCCAAAGTTCCTGTACACGAACTTATCGAAAGAAAGATCTATCAATACAAACTGGGTGAATCCGGTGAATACATTTACCAACATGGCAAAACAACCCAAGCTCCTGAGCTGTCAATCAAAGGTCGAGTTGAAGCAGGCTACTTCGTTAACTTGCTAAGTTGGGTTAATAAAGTGGCATTGAGACACAGCGAGAACCATCTACTTCTAGCGCTATATTTACCTTCCATAGACCGTTATGGGCAGCAATATGGCGATGCAAAGCTCTTTGCTCTGATAGAACAAATTACTACCCGATTAAGCAGTTTATTTCGAGATACAGACATTTGCTGTCAATACAAGCAAGATGTGCTTTTGGTACTTATGCCAAAAACCCACCGCTCAAGCTTATCCGCATTGCAGGGCAAGCTTTCAGAACTCAGTCAACTTATTGAAGAAGATGATTTCGAACTGAACGTTTTCGCCCGTCCCCTTCCTGACAATACGTTAAATGGTAGCCCTGAGTCTTGGTTAGATGACCTTCTGAGAGAAGTTTATGCTGTCTGATAGTCTGACGCTACTCGATTACTTTAGAGGCATGCTTCTGAACAATCAGGAGCTATGGTTTTTGCTTTTCCCTCTGATGATCATTATTGAGCTACCGCTTTATTTACTTGTTCTAACGGGGATTTTTCGCTGGGCTTACCAAACTCCTGTAGAAGAGCCAAAACACTTCCCTTCAATTAGCTTTGTCATCACCTGCTATGGCGAAGGCGAAGCTATAGGTATTACGATAGATACACTAGTTGAGCAAATATACCCGGGCTCAATTGAGATCCTTGCCGTTGTTGATGGCGCTGTGCAAAACCAAGCGACTTATCAAGCCGCAGTAAACGGGGTAAAACGCCATGCCCATGTAAAAAATCGAAAGGTACGTGTTGTACCAAAATGGCAAAGAGGAGGAAGGGTCTCCACATTGAATGCTGGTTTATCAGTTGCTTCAGGTGAAATAGTTATCAATGTTGACGGAGATACTTCATTTGATAACGACATGGTTTTCACGATGATGAAACAGTTTTCTTCCGCTGATGTGATCGCCAGTGGTGGTGCCTTACGAGTGAGGAATCACAGCCAGAATATCCTGACTAAAATGCAGTCTCTGGAGTACATGCTTTCGATGCAAGCAGGAAAAACCGGCATGGCAAACTGGGGAGTGCTCAACAACATTTCAGGTGCCTTCGGTGCTTTCAGAAAGAGTATTCTCAAGCAAGTTGGCGGTTGGGACACCCATACCGCGGAAGATTTAGATTTAACCATGCGCCTCAAACAATATAAGCGCCGATACCCAACGAACAAGCTCGCCTTCGCGACACATGCTATTGGCCATACTGACGTACCTGACACCTTAAAAGGTTTAGTATTGCAAAGGCTGCGTTGGGACGGTGATTTGTTGTTCCTTTTTCTTCGCAAGCACAAAGATGGTTTGTCCCCTTCTCTGCTAGGGTGGGGAAACTTCATCTTTACCATCACATATGGGGTGATTCAGAACGTACTACTACCACTTTTGGTTGTTTTCTTCACTTTGTTCATAACCTACAGCTATCCCATTGCCTTCGTTTTGGCACTGACACTCATGCTGTATTGCGTTTATTTCACATTGTCACTCATCATTTTCATTGTGTATGTAGGCTTAGTGTCTGAGCGAAAAAAAGAAGATATCAAAGAGATGAAATGGCTCCCTCTTTACCCGATTTACCAATTTTTCATGCGGCTCATAACCGCTTTTTCAATGGTGAATGAGGTTGTCAGAAGAAGTCATGAAGAATCAAGTATGGCTCCTTGGTGGGTACTTAAGAAAGGTAAGAGATTTTAATATGAAAGTGAATTTTCATTTAGATAAGAAGAATAACCCACACTCAGAGGATGGCGTTAAAGTCGTCTACGGCAAAGCTAAGCGTGGCGGGTATCGAATACGCTGGTACTTGATTCTGGCTATAGTCATTAGTCCATTGATAGCAATGGCTTACTACTTATTTAAAACACAGGTATTGGTGGTGGCTCCGGCGATAATTACCTCACACCCCGTTACCATCAACGCCACCCACACAGGCATCGTCGGTCCCATTCCTTCAGATATAGGGAAGAAAGTCTCGCATAACCAAACGTTGCTGTTTCTCAAAGACTCTGCGTTGGATCAGGAGCTTAACTTCATTAAAAGTGAACTTCTGAAACTACCAACCGACAATGGGTTTAACATTGAAGCCTTATATGCTGAAGCAATAAACCAAACAAAGAGTAATCTCGATAAAGTTCAGAAAATTCAATCAAATTACGATACTTACCGCTCAAAAGGTCAGGTATCTGAGGTCGACTACGCGTCCATTGTCAATATAACCAATGCTCTTAACTCCCAGTTAAGCAGCCAAAAAATTGCTTTCGCTGAGTCAAAACGTACTGATATTGAGACAAAGTTAGCGGGACCAATCGCCACCGAATATCGTTCATTGATGAAAGAACTTGTAGTAAAGCGCTCAATTCAAGAGAGCTTAACCATTAAAGCTCCATTTGAAGGGCGGGTTATTGACATTCACGTCCTTGAAGGAGAGCGAGTTTCAGAAAACACCCCTCTGATTACGATTACAAAGAACACAACGCCCGAAATCACAGCATTTCTTGATCCAAAGTACTTGCGATTCAGCACAATAGGCACTCAGGCTAAAGTGAAATATCCGGATGGGGAAACCTACACTGCAACAGTTTCAAGCCCAGTTGAAGTTGTGAATAAGCTACCACAAGAACTACAAAGCCCTTTCGAAGGCCAACCTGCATATCTAAAAGTCAACTTAAGCTTCGATCAGCCCATTCCTGAAGAACGCTGGATTGAAGGGGTAAGTGTAGAAGTGTCGTTTTAACCGAGTCACTGATAAACATGCAAAAGGCTGGAGAGGTAACACTCCAGTCTTTGCTAAAGAGGATTCTCTTTGGACTGAAATTGGCGAGCAGCAATCGCTCGCCGAATCTCGCTCTGATTTTGGCGCTTAATGGCTTTAATCAGGGTATAAACGATAAGTTTCACGCAATGTGCTGAATGCATCTAGTTCAGGCTGCCAACTGGCTTCAATTTCCTGATACGGTTTTCCTTGGCGAATTTGATTGAGTACTTCCGTTGTCCCAATCAGCTGAGCGAGCCATTCTGGTCGATCCACAATTTCACTATCTTGATAACCTAGATCGCGCATCGCCCAGTACCAACGAGAAAATGCCTCAATACTGAATTTGGTGTTTTCAGGTGGAGCAATTCGATAGCTTTCACCATACACATATTGCCCTTGCTGCGGCCATGCAGAGCTGTCATCTGCAATTTGGAACTCATGGTTAATTTTTAAGTTTTCATCGGGGTAACCAATCACTTCAAAGGGAGTATTCGTTCCTCGGCCTACACTGATGGTGGTCGATTCAAACAATCCTAAGCTTGGGTAATGAATAACAGACTCATCCGTTTGTAGATTTGGTGATGGCGCGACAGGTAAAGAATAGCTGTCGCTGTGACTGTATTCCGGTACCTTAACAACTTTGAGGTCACCTTCATCAAGGAACACACCATTACTCAGCCACAATTCACCGTTAATCATCAATGCTAACTCAGCAATCGTCAGGCCATGGACGACAGGAATAGGTGCCATCCCCACAAAAGAGACATGTTCTGGCTCCATGATTGGGCCAGCGATATAGCTCCCATTTGGGTTCGGGCGATCGAGAATTACTACCTGACGACCGTATTCTGCCGCCGCTTCCATAACCAACTGCATAGTACTGATGTACGTGTAAAAGCGGACGCCGACATCCTGCATATCGAAGACCAGTACATCAACATTCTGCAGATCTTCCTCGGTAGGCTTTTTATGGTCGCCATATAAAGAAATGACTGGCAACCCAGTTTCAGGATCAATGCCATCTTCCACTTCTTCACCTGCATCCTGCTCACCTCGTAGACCGTGCTCAGGTGCGAACAAAGTCGTCACGTTTACCTGTTCTTCAATCATGGCATCAATAAGGTGAACGCCCGTATTCAGGCGCGAGGTTGGGTTAACGACCAACCCAACCCGTTTGCCCTCCAAATAAGGCAGGTATTCTTCCAGTTGATCGGCGCCCACTGCAATTGAGGAAGTAGTTGACTCTTCTTCATCACAACCTAGGGTAAATATCGTACTGACTATCAATAATATCGACAGTAAAACCTTCATGTTATTACCTCATCTTTAATGTGTTGCTTGATATTTAGATGTTGTTAAGCACCCTCTTCATTTCCTGAAAAGGGTGGTAGGGATATTCGCTAAAAAAGCAGTGGGGTTAGTAACTCAGGCCGTGGCCGATGGGGTATTTGAGGTCGCCCATATTACCGTCTTCGTTCTGTTCGAAGACTTGCACTGGTAATCGCCCGTTTGGATTGAGGGTGCCCAGAATGGTTTTAGCCACAGACTCCATCACGTGTGAGCCAAGATCGTTGCCTTGCTCATCGATACCGTAGTAGTTGTAAGTCGCAATAGCGCTGTGTGAGACATCCTCAAAGTTCACGACATCGTATGGAGCCCGCAAGGTAAGGTGGATAACTCTTTTTTGATTGTCGAATGCGTATTTCATCATGCTGTAAGCAAATTGGTTATCATCAATCTCCTCTGCTTTTTGACGCTCGTGAACATTGAATACCAGTGAATTTGATGCACTGGATAAGCGCTTCAAGGCTGTACTGAAAGAGTCACCGTTATCCTCGACTGGAGATGGTTCTGTGGCAGCAGTACCGACAATAATGGTCTGAGCACCATCAATGTTTGTCTTTTCTGCATCTTCCGTGGTTTCAGATATTAAAACGCCTGTCACTTGCGTTACCCCTTGCTCATTGAGCGCCGCTTTCAACGCTTTGGCTTTATCACCTTCGCCATAATCAGGCATGATGATGTGTACGTTTTCAATTTCATCTGGATTGAGGGGTAAGGTGTCGTCTTGGTTTTCTATCAAGGTAATTGACTTGTCGGTTATCTCCCTTTCTGTCTCTTGATGTTGCACATTACCTATCAAATTCTGAGCGTTATCTTGAACCTCAGAAAGGTCTACTTTCCCCGCAACGTTAAGCACATTCCGCTTTAGCTTAGTAGCAATGATTCGTTCAACAGACTCATCAATGCTTTGCTCAGAAAGCTCTCCAGCCTCTACCGCTGCTACCACTTCATCAATCAGCTCACCTAACTGCCCTTCACCGCTGGTTGTTCTGAAAAGGGTTGGCATCAGTGCGATATCTACACCAGCCTGGAACGTTTTAATCACCGCATCCGCTTCTTCAAAGTGTGCAGCGATACCTTGCATATCCAGCGCGTCGGTAATAGTGAGGCCCTGATAGTTGAGTTCTTCACGCAATAATTCAGTTTGAATCTTGTGTGATAATGTCGCGGGTACAACGATGGTTTCGCCGCTGCGACTGCCCACGACTTCGGAATCATCCAAGGCCGGATATTGAATATGAGCCGTCATGATCATGTCTGGTGCCAAGCCTTGGTCGATGGCTTCTTTGTAAGGGGCTAGATCAATCGCATACGCTTCTTCAACGGACTTATTAACGATAGGTAAGCCGTAGTGTGAATCCGATTCAGTATCACCATGCCCCGGATAGTGCTTAAACGTCCCGATGACATTTTCATCGGCCATTCCTTTTGCTGACTGCCCTCCGAGTAAACCCACTAGTTGAGGGTCTTCGCCGTAGGATCGAACATTAATAACAGGGTTAAGCGGATTGGATTGGACATCAACGACAGGAGCGAAGTTGACATTAAACCCAACCGATTTAATTTCTTTCGCTAAAATTCTACCCGACGCGTAGGCCAGTTCAGGATTATTATCATTTAAATAAGCAGCGCCAAGAGCCATATTACCGGGTAAGTTTGTGGCTTGTGCTCTTGGCAAACGAACAACATTCCCACCTTCTTGATCTATGGTGACAAATAATCCAACCTCTTGATCCTCTTCAACGGCATTTTGCATGTTCCAGATCAACTCGGCAGTTTGATTAATATCGACCAAATTACTACTGAATAAAATCACACCACCGACTTTATCATTGCCAATAATATGTCGAACACTCTCATTTATTTCCGTTAATCCATCAACACATTCAGGTTCTCCTTCATCACACCAATAACGAAATGACATTATTATTTTTTGTGAGATCTTTTCTCTCAATGTCATATCTTGTGTAATTACGCGTGCCCTATCTTCCAAAGAGAGGGAGTCCGAATCATCAAGACATCCAACTCCTATCAGGCATGCTATTGTAATTAAAGAAAGTCTTAAGCTCTTTTTCATTCTACCCCCCGAATAATATGATTTTGTTTCTCAGATTGAGTGCGTATTCGCTTATAAATTGCGCCACACTAATCTCTACTCGGTAGAATGCTATTCAATAAACACGATAATTATTGGAATAAATATCACGACTTATCTATTCCAATAAGTTTTAAAATGGAATAAAACACTGATTAATTATGAATAAAGATATCAAAAGCTATGATTACAAAGATGAGAAAAGGCTATTCCAAATAGGAATAATATTGGTGATATTATGATGAAGAGATATCGATATTTTCTAACAATCAATTCTATGTCACATAAAATGAACAATAACTAAACTAGTTAATTCAAACATATTCAAATAAATAAAAATATAGAATAAGCAAACTAAATATAAACGACCATATTTCAAAAAAGAGTAATATATCCTTATTGATTAGTGGATAATAATTTATACAAAAATCCGATATTGATTACTCAATATCGGATTGGTCATTTTATTCTTTATCGATTGGAGTGAAACTACTCAGTACAGCTTCCAATCCACACCCAGCCAGAATATGGATCCGCAGGCGTTAATTCTGCATCCGTCCAACGTTCAGCTTCATATAGGCTACCTTGATATGTCACCTGTGCGCCTTCCTCATATTGCCCCGGCTCAAATTCAGGAATATCCGCACAAATGCCATCGCCACCACCCGTGTTTTCACCAATCACTTTTAGTTGTGTTGACTTAACCGCTGACTCCTCACCATCTGAAGCCTCTAGTGAAATGGAGTAGGTCAGATTGTAATCCGTCACAGGCGCGGTCACTTCGAGCGTAGCGCTGTTCGTGTCTCCCACGACTGTTAGATCTGAAGGTACCGTCCATTGGTAGCTCACTTGTTCACCTTCCGGATCCGTTGCCGATGCCGTAATGGTAACCGTTTCCCCACTATCAACCTCGTAATTCGGTGATAGATCAATCACTGGTGGCTGATTACCCGGCGGTGGCGTTTCTCCACCTTCTCCACCCCAGATAGAACCATCACATTCCTTGCCCACCAGACATGCAGGGCTTTGAGCGTAGGCGTCAACCTTACCGTCTAACCAGCCGTTGTCCGTACCGTTGGAACCAATCGATACGACTGCTGTAGTCGAGCCGCCTCCCCAGAAAATAGAGAAGACATTACTCTTCGGCAAATCATGCATCGCCATTCTCGACCAATCATAGCCATTATCTTTTGCAAGGAGTTCACCAACGTTACTCGCACCGTTGTAGATCTCCGCGCTCAGAGCTTTATCGAGTAAGCCTGCTCGAATAGTACTGATATCTGTACTGATACGAGCGTCACCCATAAAATAAGAGCCACCTGACGCTTCATGTTCAACGCCGATGAGATCATTACCTTCCTCTTCGGTCGGCATATGGCCGCCTGGGATCTGCCAAATCATTGCTGGTGAATCGGCACCGTCACTGATGGTTTTCACGTAAGAAAGATAACGTGTCCAGCTCGTTGCATTGTATGCGTAGTTAGCAATCGCTTCCGACCCAAAACCATCTCGTTCATATTTATCAAACACGATGTAGTCAGGAGTGTAGGTGCCGCTGTAGACATCTAACGAAGCGATAAACTCAGCCACTTCTTGGCCTTTAGCTTCAGACTGATCCTCGGACGTATGGATCCAATTCGCAGAGCCCACTGCCCAAAGGTTAATCTGCCAACCGTAAGTGACATCCTCAGCGAGCGCGTTCATGATGAAGTTTAATGACGCAATATAGCCCTTCAACGTATCCTCAAACTGCGGGATTTCTACAGGTGGCTGATAGCCGTAGGTCTCTTCCATGAACTCCAGAGCACGCGCCAACTGATTGTTGACTTCGACACTGCCCGACACACTGAGCATTTCAACGTCAGATGGGTTTTTCTGTAGTTCACCAAGGAAGTCAGGGTTAAGTACAAACGACATTGGCGAGCTGCCATCGCCACGAGCGTATTCCTGCGCGGCTGTCGCCTGAGTAATGAAAGTCGCGTAATGTTTGTAAAGAAGGTTGTTATCTTTCAGGTCACCCCAACTTGCGCCACCACTGGCGTTGGCGGTGTAAACTACCATGACAGGCAGTACGGGCTTACCAGAAATTCCAGAAGCGGTTTGAGCGTTCGCGTAGGTAGTATGAAGAGGAAGACCATCTTTCGGCAAGATGACATCTGGGTCACCGGAGCCACTCAGACCGGCGTACTTGAAGATTGCATCGACGCGCGTAGCACCGATTTCTTGAGTAGCCTGCTCACTGTCATTGGTCACGGTGCCGTTGGCAACGAAATCAGGGAAACCTTTCACTGCTAGGCTCATCGCTTCTCGGAATGGTAGGGCTAACGCGAACGGAGTACTACCAGCAGTTACCATGATTGACTCTTCACCATCGTAGGCGTAGCGCGTCTCGCCAGCGGATACTGGATCAATCTCTACCTGATATTCCCCCGGTTTCATGCTATCAGGCAACGTAAACGTGTTCTCTGTAATCTCATAGCTGTAAAGACCGGAACCATCTGTCGCCACTAAATTCACTAAAACCGGCATCGCTTCAGTTGGCAGCCCTGAAAGCGTTGCTTCTACGATACGGAAACCTTCAGTATCAATAGCAGTGGACGAAACGTCTGCAGTTACTTCAGTCTCGCTGTCTTTGTTGACTGAAATATTCAAGTTGTCCTGAGGTTGGTACAAAGTGTTATTCACGGTGACTGGCGAGTAACTTAGATCGTAGCTGTGGCCGTCAAGCAGTTTACCAATATCCAGATTTCCACCAAATGGCACGATGACACTGCGTTCAATATCTTCGCTGCCTGCAGGATGTACCGCAACGTTTGTAGTTAGGCTTCCAGCAACTCCTTCAATGGCAGGCATTGTAAGATCGATACCCGCGTAATAAACAAATGCATCGTATTGAACGGAAGCCGTTGGCGCGGCTTGGTCACTATCCACTGTCACCGTTGTGGTTGGCGAAGCCGCTGTAGCAATCCCCTCTTCACTCGACACATCCAAAGCGGTGACCTGATACTCACCATCTTTTAAATGGTCGAGCGTGTAGGTAGAGCCCCATGCGACTGAAACCGTTTCTGTGTAACTTTCCCCTTCAACCAAAATGGAAGCTGAAGACAGGCTGGAGTGAGGGGACGTTGACGCAATCAGTTCAATCTTACCTTGTAACGCGGGGTCATTCTTGATGATGACTTGCTCAACACTAAGGTCGTTTTGATCGATGAAATCTCCGTTTGTTGAGTTAAGACCAAATATCAGATCGAATGATGCACCTGCTGACAGCGGGTCAGACGTCGCATCGTGTGTAAAAACAAAAGTATTGGGTGCTGGACTACTAACGCTAAAACCCGGAGCACCCCATACGGTGTTCACCGACGCATCTTTACTTGTGGTGACCCAAACTTCAGCACTGTCTAAATCCAACATTTCACCGGACACGTTACTCACTGTGACCTGAGCCGTTGAGTACCATTGCTCCACACCTTGCATTGTAATCTGTGTTTCCACCGACTCACTCTGAGTAGCGGCGATACTATTCTGTGGCGCGGCAATGGCAGATTGAACAGCCAGCAATGGCGATCCCATTAACGCTGCAGTTACCAACAAACTGATCGTTGTCTTTTTCATGATTTAAATCCTATAGCACCTATATCAAACTTAGGTGATGCCTTTATTTGTTAAGCCAAATTTATAGTTTGTTCCGATGCACTATCACCTGTATTAAGACAGTAATTCTCTGTCTTACAGGAAAAGTCGGAACCAAAACTATTTTTTAGTGGGAATCTTAATAAGGCAAAGTTGCTTAATTAAATTTTGATAAGCATCCCAGAATTCAACAACCTCGTTTAAATTGTCAAAAAATAAAATAATCAACCGTTATTAATTCTTGAGATTTTTATAATAATCAAAAATAAAAGTGAAGAAATGAAACAATATAGAAACATATATGGCTGAAAAACTCAGATAAAAATAATATCAATTAAATCAATTGATAAATATTAATACCTTTTCACCGATAAAAACCAGCCCATTCAACCAAGCAACGAAAAATCACACAAAAACAAATATTTTCAATAACTTACACAAAACAATTTCAAAGTAAAAAGTTAACTTTTCACGTATTACACTGATGAAATCCCACTTTTACTGAAAAATCCATTAATACTTATAAATGAAAGAAAGAATAATCATTAAAACCGACACTCTTATAACTTAATGTTCTATATCCATTATTTAATATCGTTACAATCATCTCCAATCTTTCATTTAGATAAAATAAGTTGTTAATCAAAACACTAATAAATATCTGTTAAGGAAAAAATAATAAGGCCACTCCGTAGAGTGGCCTTATTAAGCTCTGTATTTATATTCTAATTAGATTACGACGACTGCGATTTAGTGTAATAACCTACAGCGACTACCTTGTTATCTAATACTCGATAATAAGTGTGTTTATTCTCAACGTTACCTGATAACGGATTCAACCATCGGTAGGAGTACTCCCCTCGACCATTCTTACGCGCCAACGATAATAACTCGGTCACGATTGGTTTGAGATCTGGGTTAAGAATTTCGTTATGCGAACGCCCCACTAACTCTGGAGAGGTGCCGTGAGCGAGAAACTTACCAGAGTTAATATCGAGCACGAACACATACAGATCGCCTTGAACAAAATCGCCATCAATATCATTGAATGCGTCTAAACTCTGCTGCTCTGAATTCACCATTGCGGCCATGGCCCTCGACAATAGTTGTTTTGCTTCAGTCGCACTGGAACGCTCAGGATAGTAGCCCACGGCCACAATCACATCTCCCACCCTTTCAAAGAAGGTTTTCTTGGGCTCCCCCATTCGATCGGTTGGATTGGTCCAGTGGTATTCCACCTCACCATAGCCATTGTGAACCGCTTTCGAGATCATCTCACGAAAAAAGGGCTTACCATACACATCCTGAGTATCCAATACACTGTCACCAATTAGCACCATTGATGAGCCACCGCTGGCGAGAAACTGGCCATCGACTCCCACCGCAAAGACATACAGTTCGTCATCAACAAATGCTGGGTCAGTAGAAAAATCACTGACCGCCTTATCGCCTTGGTTCTGAATATGCAGCACGGCTTTAGATAGCAGCGTTTTTGCTCTGCGCTCTGCCTGTGTTGCGACATGCGGCTCCGAGATATCCAGTACATTGACCGCTTGCTGGCTCTCTTCAGCTTGTACTATCGCGCTGCTGAGAGCACTCAGCATCACAGTGGCTAAAAGAAGAATTCGTTGTAATTTCACGTTCATACCTCCTAGTATCCGACCATAGATGGCAGCCATAAGCTGATTTGTGGGAAGAAGGCAATCACAAACACACCAATTACCGAGGCAAGCACAAATGGGTGAATCTTAGCGGTAATTTGCTCCACCGTGGCCCCGCCTATCCCCGAGGCAACGAAGATATTTTCTCCCAGTGGTGGAGTGGCAAATCCAATCGACAACGTACATACCACCACAATCCCAACGTGCGTTGGATCTGCGCCAAGCATGTACATAATAGGCAACAATACCGGCACAATGATCATGATGGCCGCTAGGGTTTCCATAAACATACCAATGAACAGCAGTAGCGTGATGGTTAGCGCCCACACTAAGTACATGTTGTCGGTGAAGCCAAGCAGAGATTCCGCCACTACCACTGGTATTTTCTGTTCGATCAGCAGGCGACCAAACACAGTCGCAGCAAACAAGATCAGCAGGACACGCCCTGTAATCCAGGTTGTGGTCGACAGCGATTTGGTAATACTCTTAAACGACAATTCACGGTGAATAAACAACCCGACAAACAGCGAGTAGAAGATCGCAACCACGGCCGATTCGGTCGGAGTAAACATGCCGCTGTAGATACCGCCAAGGATCAGAAACGGCGCTAATATGGACCACACACCACGGCGCAAAGTATGCCTGATATCACCGAATGACCAGTTCTCTGTCAGGCCGGAATAGCCTTTGCGCTTCGCAATCATGTAGTTGGTAATAACTAAGGACGATGCCATGATCAAACCCGGAACAACCCCAGCTACAAACAGCTTTGGAATCGATAGAGAGGCGAACTGCCCGTGCTGCGCAATGGCTTCCGGTGGGGCCATTAAACCCATCGCCGAAATACCAAAGATGACCAAAGGAATCGACGGCGGAATGATGATCCCGAGACCGCCTGAGGCAGCGGTGACCGCCGACGCGTAGCTCTTCTCATAATCACGTTTCACCATCGCTGGCACCATCAGCATACCCACAGCCGCGGTCGTCGCTGGCCCTGAGCCCGAAATCGCACCAAAGAACAGACACGCCATTACAGTGGCGGCACCCAGCCCCCCTGTCACTGGCCCGGCAAGGCTCTCAGCGATATCCACCAATCGCTTGGAAATCCCGGCCGCTTCCATCAAAGCGCCCGCGAGTACAAATGAAGGCAAAGCCATCAAAGGGAAATTACCGACTGAAGTAAATGCGATTTGCACTAACGCTATCGGGTTCTTATCCAGTATTAAATAAGCAGCCATTGATGCCCCTGCCAGAGACACAGTAATAGGTGCGCCCAAAATCAGCAGGGTTAAAAAGCCGCCAAACAAAATCAGAGTTAAATATTCATCCATCGTTACTTCTCTCTCTTACTGCGAGTTCAGCGACTTCTGCATTGTCAGTTTATTGAGCTCCTTGACCTCTGGGTCTTCACTTTTCACTCCTTTGAACAAGCGCTCGTAATTGTTCCAGAGGATCCTGATCATCATTAGTGAAAACGCGATCGGAAGAATCATATAGAAATACTTCATCGGAATCCCCGTCGTCTGAGATTTCCAGAACAGGTTCATTTTGTTGAACACAAAGTCATAGCTCAGATAAACGAAGTAACCGTTGAACAGTAACCAAAGGAAATCTGCAATGGTTTCACTGATGGTCTGGACGATAGGAGGGAAAAACTTGAAGTGAAAACTGACTCGGTTATGCGCCGACATTTTGGCTGCGACAACCGCACCTAAATAGGCAAACCAAACAAACATGTAGGTGGCGACTTCGTCTCCCCATGGAATGGAATAATCGAACAGCTGGCGTGAAATGATCTGTGAAAACAACAGCAGGACAAAACTTGCCAGTAGCAGACAGCAAGTGTATTCCTCGACATTGTTCAGGTGTTTTTTAATTGTTTTAGCGACTGACATATAGCCTCCGGTGTTGATCTTTACATGACAACCAGTCGCTCAAGGGTATTGAACAGATAAACAAGTAAGGCCATGTAAAAACCCTACCTGCCCTGCTCGGGACAGATAGGGTGTATCTTGTCGTTATTGTCTACCCAGTAGTTCAAGAACGTTGTCTAGCTTCTCTTTGCCTCCGATGCTTGAGTAGAACTTAGGCCAGACAGATTTAGTGACTTTATCAATCCACTCTTTCTCACCGTCAGCTGGGTCTGTAAACACCATGCCTTTGTCTTCAAGGTCTTTACGAATTTTGCTTTCTGTTTCCTGTAGGTAAGCAAAGCTGTGTTCCGTTGCTTCTTTACCTGCATCAAGAATGATTTTCTGCATTTCAGGAGATTGCTGCTGGAAGATACTTTCACTGATGATCAGTGGCTCAAGCGAGAAGATGTAACGAATGTTGGTGACGTACTTCTGCACTTCGTTAAACTTCATCGCATAGACAGTGATGTATGGGTTGTCTTGACCATCAACCACGCCTTGTTGCAGGCCAGTAAACGTCTCAGACCACGCCATTGGTGTTGGGTTTACACCCCACGCCTGATAAGAGGCAATCATAATTTCGTTACGAGGGACACGAATCACCAAACCTTTCAGGTCAGCCGGAGACGCAACCGGTTTTTTCGAGTTTGTCAGCACACGGAAGCCTGAATAGGCCCAGCCCACAACACGCACACCAGCATCACGGATGGTGTTTTCCACCAGCTCCTGACCGACAGGGCCTTGCGTCAATAGCACGGCTTCTTCAGCACTTTGAATCACGTAAGGCATAGTAAGAAGGCCAACAGTTGGAGAGAAAGGTGTGACGTTATTGATCGCCAAAACAGAGAAGTCCAACAGTCCAATGGCTGCGTCATTGACGGTATCTTGCTCGTTACCTAGCTGACCATTCGGAAACAGGTCGATTTTGACCTTGCCATCCGTTTTTTGCTCCATCAACTCTGTAAACTTAGTGCCGAGTTCCCATTGAGTGCCACCGGCAGCATCGCCGATTGCCATCTTGAAAGTTTGTGCAGCCGCTGTGTGTGACAATACTGTCATCGCTACAATTGTCATGCCTGCTACAATTTTATTCTTTATAAGTTTCATAGTCTTAACCTTTTCATATCGCGCAGATTCCCTACCTGCGCTTTGCTCACAAGGTGACCTGGTACAACTTTCCTGGTCGTTTGTATTTCCCTAATCTGGAACGTTTAACTGATTACAGCACCTCATCTTTTAGCTGATACCATTGATAGAGGAACCGCTGCCCGACTCGTCGAAATGGTGCAAATAACTCCGATTCCACCACTTCTCTCACGTTCGGGAACGGAAGTTTTGATTCAAATATTGGAAGGTCGAGTGTATGGCCTTCACCTGCTATCCACTGTGCTAAGCGCTTACCAGCCTGCGCCGAATACATCACACCATTTCCGCCATAGCCCAACGCATAGAAGATGGACTCGCTCGGATTTGGCTGATAAATCCGTGGCATCATGTCGTGGCTGACGTCTACCCAACCCCACCACGAGTAATCGACCTGAATCTGATCCAGTGCGGGGAATTTACGCGCCAGATCTGCTCTTAGCATGTCTTCGTACTTTTTCTGCGGAGCGTCACGCCCGGTGATAGCACTTCGTGTACCAATCTGTACTCGGTTGTCTGGCAATAAACGGTAGTAGTGACGCAATACGCGTGTATCGGTAATCACCTGATTGGTTTTGAAATTGCACGCTGCTATTTCATCCGCAGTCAGTGGACGCGTCACCATGGAGTTAGATAACACCGGTAACAGGCGATTTTTGAGAGAAGAATGCAGACCTTGACTAGTGTAGCCACCCGTACACACACCGACCGACTGCGCTTTCACCACTCCGCCGGGTGTCTTGAGATAATGCACTCCACCTCGAGTTTCCCACCCTGTGACTGGGCTGGCTGGGTGCACTTTAACCCCGAGAGCTCGCGCTTTTTTCAGGTAACCAAACGCCAGCTTACCCGCATGAATGCCGATACCTTCAGGCTCATGCATCGCCCCCGCCGCTTCCTGATCACCAACGTACTCTCGTTTTACAGTGTCGGCATCTAAGATCTGCGCGTCATAGTTGAAGGTCTCACGAAGCAATTTGGCTTCTTTCTCCAACGTCGGCATGATCTTGGCACGGTGAGCAATATAGAAGTGGCCACCCGGCTGAGGATCACAGTCGATGTCTTTGATCAGAGACTTAAAGGTGTTCATTCCATCCACACACTCTTGGTGCATTTTTAGAGCAGTATCAACACCCCAGCGTTGAATCCATTGTGAACGCTTCAGTCTTCCGGAGGCGCATTGCGCTTGCCCGCCATTTCGGGTGCTACACCCCCAACTTAAGCGGTTGGCTTCAATCACTGTCGCTTTAATGCCGTACATTTCAGCTAAGTGAATCGCGGTGCTCAAGCCAGTAAAACCTGAGCCAATGATGGCGACATCAACATCCATATCGGATGTGATCGGGCCGTCGTCTTCTGGCGGTGCGCCTGCCGTATCAACCCAGTAAGTCGGCGCGTATTCCTTGCCCTGTCCCGGGGTTTTGTCTTTAAGCGGATCGTACTTGGGATCGTACTTATCTTTTGCTTGTGTCGTTTTTACCTGAGGCTCTTCAGCATCAAAGGCTGGCTGGTCCATGACTAAACTCATAATTCGACTCTCCTGGTCATAACACGTGAATAACGATTTCTTAGCGCGTTTATTTATTAGGAGTCAGTGCCGGTCGAGTTTTTCTGAACGCATTCTTCACTTGGATCTTGCCATCTTTAAGCGTGAAGACATCGACCATACGAGCTTCAGTCACACTGCCGTCTGGATTGGTGGCAGAGAACGTTGATTCTGTAATGGCTTGGTCACCACAGACGAAGTGAACCGGATCACTCCAAGCTGCATCAGGGAAGTTTTTGAAGACCGCTGCAAAGCTGTCACGAACCGCTTCTTTTCCTTCAATAGTGGTGCCAAACAATCCTTCGCCAGCAACCGTGTGGAATACGCAATCATCAGTCATGAACGTCATCAAGGCTTCAACATCGTGATTGTTCCACGCATCGCTAAATGATTGTAAGAAAGCGCTATCGACTTGGTTTTCTTGTACTAATGTCGCTGCAGTAGTTTGCATATTCATATTCCAAGGTCCTTTTATGTTTACGTTATTGGTTTAATATCAGCAGATAATCCGCCATTTATAATTAGAGCAATAAGACTAGTTAACATTTTGTTAACAAGGTCCCTCACTTTATCTTTGAGTTTTATTTAATTCAAACGTTGAGTTCACAGATTACAGTTTTATGACTATTTAATTATTCAATTAAAAATAAAATTCAGATCTATTTAATAAAATTATCAATTTTAATTATTGAATAATACTGACACTTTATGCTCAATCAAAATCAAAGTCTTGATGATAAACTCTTCCGTATTGTTCAAGAACACGTTGTTCATTTTTATTATCATGTTCTGAGGAAATGTCTCCTTTATTTTTATTACTCATGATTTCTGCATCATCTAAGTGAGTATGTACATCTGTATTTTCTTTTTCAGGTTGATACGAAATACCCATAGCTATCAATTCCTCTATAAGTTTCTTTTTCACTGAAGGTAATATATGAATCAAAGTCAATCGATTTGCATATTCCTTTTCCGCATACAAGGATTCAAAGTATTCTGTCGCGCTGCGTTTCAGAGGGTGGATGGAATACCACTTCTCTCGGTCTCGCTCATACGTATCACAGCTTGCAGCATTAAATATCTTTGTGCTTTTCAGAGAGTATGGGCAATCAACAAATCTAACATGCTGATTATCATTAGCTTTAAGTACCGTCATACTCTGAACATTGTCACTGTGGCAGACAGACCACAGCGCTTTACTGGCATTTTCAGTCCATTCTAATAGCCTGGTTGGAAAGCCTTGTAGCCTCGCCATACACATCAAGAGCCAGTCATTAATCTCACGCTTATCCTGATAATGGAGGCCATAAACTCTAATGGCTGATAACGTCTCTTGCTCTAAGTCATATATATTTCTAGCACGCACACAACCAAGTTTAGGAACTAATATAGAGTTATTATTTTCATGTGCATGATATAAAGTTGGACCGCTATTATTGCCAATGGTTTCGATTATATTGAAAAAGTCTTTAATCGAACTTATATAGTGTTTATCATCCATAATTACATCCTTACAGTACTAATAATCACAAATACTAAGAAACCATTCGTTGACCATAAATCACAGTCAACATATATCCCGCTATAAAAACAGCATTAAGAAGTAATAACAGTATTGGTTTCCATCCGAGAGAAAAAAGCTTTTCAAATGAAGTTTTTACCCCTAAAGCTGCAATTGAAATCACCAAACACCATTTAGAAAGTTCAGACATACCTTCTGCCAATGGCGCAGAAACCCAACCAAAACTGTTAATCGTAATTAATCCAATAAATACAATCAGAAAGAACGGCATTATTGGTGTTGATATATGCGAATCTGAATTGCCGTTATGACTTTTTACCCTGAAAGTTAATGCAATGAGTAAAATCACTGGCATTAGCATGGCGACTCTGAACATCTTCGCTAGCGTCGATGCATCGCCGATTTCTGTCGATAACATGAATCCGGCGCCAACTACCTGCGCCACATCGTGAATCGAACCACCGAGGAACATCCCCGCTTCACTCGCTGTTAAGCCAAGTGAATTAACAATCAGTGGATACAACACCATGGCAATTGTTGAGAATGCAGCAACACCAATCGCTGTCATCAGGGTGTATTGCTCATTCTCCTTGCTTTGAGGGATGGTGGATGAAATGGCCATGGCCGCTGAAATGCCACAGATTCCCGTTGCGCCCCCAGCAAGTAGGCCAAACGTTCCCGATACGTTAAGCAGTCTTGCCAATATAAGGCTAAATGAAATGGTCAGTACGACTGCGCCAGCCAGAATCCCTACCCCTTCCAGCCCAATCGCACTGACATCGCTGAAAGCAATACGCACGCCCAGCAATGCCACACCAATTCGCACCAGTTTCTTTGCCGCAAACTCGATACCTGCACCGCACTTTTCGTGATCGGATAAAAAGTGCAATGAAATACCCAGCAACAATGCATAAAGAAACTTAGGGCCTCCATAATGATCAGAGACAAAGGTTGCTGCCGCTGCAATCACGACACTTAACAGCAATCCCGGTGCGATGCCTGTCGCCTCAAAGTAGAGACTACGCGGCATTTTCATTGTTTTAGAAATCATTACATCCACCATCTTACTCAATCCCTGAGTCCGGCCACTTTCTGGCCGGACAGCCAGCCCGCGACTTATACGTAGTCTTTGTATTTGTCGAGGAAGCGTACAGGTTTAGACAGTGCATCTCGGCGGAACGGGTCGCCCAATTCCTGAGTACACATGATTTCGATGATGGTGGTTTTGCCTTCGTTCATTTGCATGTCGATGGCTTTTTGCAGAGTTGGGCCAACATCTTCCAGTTTGTCTACGGTAATCCCTTCAGCCCCCATTGCGCGTGCGATTTCTGCGAAGCTCTGGTTATCCAGCTCACCAGCAACAAAGCGGCGATTGTAGAAGTCGACCTGGTTCTTCTTCTCTGCGCCCCATTGACGGTTATGGAATACCACCGCGGTCACTGGAATGTTGTGACGAACACACGTCATGGTTTCCATCAGGCTCATCCCCCATGCACCATCACCCGCGTAAGAAACCGCCGGACGATGTGGCGCTGCAACCTTAGCACCGATAATGGTTGGGAATGCGTAACCACAGTTACCAAAGCTCATTGCTGCAAAGAAGCTGCGCGGTTTTTCAAAGCGAAGATAGCTGTTCGCCACTGAGTTGATGTTACCGATGTCGGTAGACACCATGACATCTTCCGGCATCGCTTTTTCAAGTTCACGTAGTACCTGACGTGGGTGTAGATACTCACCACCAGAGAACGGCGTTTCATTGGCATTTTCTTCGATCATGTCTAGGCTGAACGGGTCACGTTCATGCGTCCACTCGTCGAGCTCTTTTTCCCACAATGCTTTTTCTGTCGCGACTTTGTCCAAGCGTACTGCTTTGTTTTCATCACATGCCAGGGCACGTCCTTCAAGCCTTGTCGCTAATGCCACTGCTGATGCTTTCGCATCACCACAGATGCCAACAGAAATTTTCTTAACCAGACCCAACATTTTATTATCAGCATCGATCTGGATGATTTTGGCGTCTTTCGGCCAGTAATCCATGCCGTGCTGTGGCAACGTGCCAAATGGGCCAAGACGAGTTCCGAGCGCAATCACCACGTCGGCCTGAGAAATCAGCTTCATCGCTGCTTTAGAACCTTGGTAGCCTAGCGGACCACACCAAAGAGGATGGCTAGCTGGGAATGAGTCGTTATGCAGGTAGCTGTTAACCACTGGAGCGCCTAGACGCTCTGCAAGTGCCGCACACTCTTCAATCGCATCGGCCATGACCACGCCACCACCTGAAATGATGACAGGGAATTTCGCTTCTGCGATCAGCTCTGCCGCTTCATTAAGGGATTGTTCACCACCTGGGCCTCTGTCCAGACGAGCCGGTTTGGGAATCTCAGTCTGAATTTCACCGTAGAAGTAATCACGAGGAATGTTGAGCTGGGTTGGGCCCATTTCACTCATTGCTCGGTCAAAACAGCGACCGGTGTACTCCGCCATACGATCTGGATGGGTCACATGGCCCTGATACTTAGTAAACTCCTGAAACATTGGCAGCTGGTTACACTCTTGGAAACCGCCAAGACCCATGGTCTTTGTGCCCGTTTCTGGTGTGACGATCACAACAGGGCTGTGTGCCCAATAAGCCGCTGCAATCGCAGTAACACAGTTACTGATGCCAGGACCATTTTGTCCAATAACAACACCATGTCGTCCAGAAACTCGTGAGTAACCGTCAGCCATGTGAGCAGCGCCTTGCTCGTGCACTACCGGAATCAATCGAATGCCTGCAGGAGCGAATATATCCATCGCATCCATGAATGCTGATCCCATGATGCCGAACATATCTGTTACGTCATTGGCAACCATGGTCTCAACGAATGCTTCTGATGGTGTCATTGTCGCATTGCCGGAAACAACCGTGCGTTTTTCTTGCTCACTCATTCTTCCCTTCTCCTTGAATTGACATAAATTTCACTTTTCGGAATGAATTGTCTCTTTTTTTTGATTCAAATTCACCTTAGTTGGGGATTTTTTCGCCGTCAAATTTTTTCATTAAATTGGAACAATTCATTCTAATTAATAAAACTGGATCACATTATTGACAGTTTTTTGTACAGAAAGTGTCGTTAAGTCATTCAGACCTGCTCATAATCGAGCACAGATTTGTTCAAGCTAGTAGATGGTCACTGAACATATGGGGATCAGCGCTGTATTAAGAGGGAAGGAAAATGGATCAGGCACTCATGGCACCAAGCAAGCAGGTTAGCGTTCGCGAAACCTTTGGCATCGACAGTGATTTGGAGGTGTTAGCATTTGAAAAAAGAGGTGAATATGTTCCTAAAATAGACCCTAACTATTGCTTTGATCCTGAGGTCACACTGGCGATCTTAGCTGGGTTCACGTCAAACCGACGCACCTTGATCCAAGGCATGCACGGTACGGGCAAGTCTTCGCACATCGAACAAGTCGCAGCGAGACTTAACTGGCCTTGTCTGCGAATCAATTTGGATGGCCACCTGAGCCGGCTCGACTTAATTGGCAAAGACAGCATAGTGCTCAAAGATGGTTTGCAGGTCACTGAATTTAAAGAAGGTATTCTTCCTCAGAGCATACAACAGCCAATTGCATTAGTACTGGATGAATACGATGCTGGCAGGCCAGATGTGATGTTTGTTATCCAGCAATTGCTGGAACAAGATGGCAAGTACACGTCTCTCGAACAGAATCGTGTGATCACCCCGCATCCGTTTTTTCGCCTGTTTGCGACATGCAATACACTTGGTTTGGGTAACTTTTCTGGACTGTACAGCGGAACTCAAGTCCTCAACCACAGTCAGTTGGACCGCTGGAATATCATTGCGACTCTCAACTATTTGGATGCCCAACATGAAGCCGCAATCGTCTTGTCGAAGATCCCCCAGCTCAACACGGAAAACGGACGCCAACTGGTCAATAAGATGATTGCCACTGCGGGGCTTACCCGAAATGGCTTTGCCGCCGGTGACCTTTCCACCGTGATGTCTCCGAGAACCGTTTTAACTTGGGCGGAAAATATTCAGATTTTCAACAGCGTCGCCACCGCTTTCAGGTTGTCTTTCGTCAATCGTTGTGAAGATGAAGAGCAAGAACTGGTCGCTGAGTATTACTACCGCTGCTTTGGGGAGGCTCTGCTCTCTGACAAATGCGCGACCACATCTCAGGAGCCAATCAGCCATGGCTAGTGTTTCCTCTCAGCAGAAAAAGATCCTCGACCTGAGTGTTTCTGTCGCCCGTGCAATCAGTGGCGAAGATACATTAAGCTACCGAGGTGACCGTCTGTACAAAGGCAATCGCCCGTTTTATTTTCTGTCTGCACACACCAATGACCTGACTTTCTTGACTCGTCACGAACTGACAAAAAGTAAACAGGCTACGCAGGGAAAAATGGACTCAGCCGCACTGAGACTGCTTTTATCCGACTCACATCTGCACCAAGCACTGCGACCAGAGCATGACATTGAAAGGCTGCTTTTCGACTTCTGTGAACAAGTACGGGTAGAGTCATTAATCCCAGAGCATTTCAAAGGTGTTCAACGGAGCACTCGATTTAACTTCGCTTATTGGAGTGAGCAATATCATCAAAATGGCTTCACCGAGTCTCGCCTCGGCATTCTTCTGTTTACCCTGATGCAGGTGATCTATTCAAGATTAACTGGTGTTGCGGTTACTGAACCGATTGCCGAGTCGATTGAAGCAACGCGTGCCGGAATCGTGCCGTTAATCGGGCATTCGCTCAAGTCATTAAAACAAAATAGGCATCAGCAATCCGAGTTTTCGACTTACGCTCTGCAACTTGCCCAGTGTGTTTCCGAACTCATTGAAAGCGAAGAAAAAGAGTCCGAGAACCAAAGCACACCTACCGTCGAAGAAGACATCAAAATCCTCGCGCAAATTGCCCTTATCGTCGACGGAGATATAGAAGAAACTGACGTTCCAGCCGACGAAACCGGCCAGAGTAAAGTGTTTGAATTGGCCGATGCGCAGTACCAGGTTTATACACGTGAATTTGATCAAGTTCGCCAAGCGACGTCCCTTGTCCGCCATGCTCTGCTCGATGAACTAAGACAGAAACTGACCGATGATATGATGGCTCGTTCTATCAATACCCGACGTCTGGCGGCGATGTTAGCCAGTAGTGTGCTAATGCCAGAGCAAAATTGTCATCGGGATCAGTTGGAAGAAGGCATCGTTGACGCCGCCGCCATTACACGGGTGGTGACATCGCCCCATGATCGCCACATTTTCTTTCAAACTGATATCGGCGCCTCTTCCAACGTTGCCATTTCCTTCCTGATTGACTGCTCAGGCTCAATGCAAAAACACGCCCATAAGCTCAGCATGTTAATGGATACCTTGCTTAAATCTGTCGGGCTGGCCGACATCCCATGTGAAATTCTCGGATTCACCACCGGAAACTGGAATGGCGGCAGAGCTTATCGGCAATGGCTGAAGCAAGGGCAACCCCAGCACCCGGGGCGTTTAAATGAAGTGCGCCATATTGTTTTCAAAGACTTTGATACCCACTGGCGCCGGGCAAGACGGGGAATCGCCAGCCTGCGTAAAGCCGACATTTTCAAAGAAGGGATAGATGGTGAAGCTATTCAGTTTGCAAGCCAACGGCTCACCCAACAAGGCGCACAACGTAAGATTCTGATCGTTTTTTCTGATGGGTGCCCGATGGATACCGCGACTTCAACAGCGAACGATTCGTTTTATCTCGACAACCACCTTAAACAAGTCATCGAGCAAGCAACGAATAGCGCCAAGATTGACGCCTATGGCGTTGGCATGGGGGTCGATCTCAGCCCTTATTATCAGCGTAACATCATTATTGATCATCAGGAAAACTGCTTGTTTACCATCTGTCGTCACCTGTTCACCATGCTAAAACGGTGAACAGAGCGTTGCTAAACTTGTAGTGAAAGAAGAGAGGCAATGATCAGGTAGCTGCCTATCATCAACAGTACTGAAAATACCAACTTCCTCAGCTGTTGATTGGATAAAGGGGGTGGGAAACGCCGCGCGATGATGGTCACCCCTGTTACCAAAGGAATAGCTACTGCTGATAGCAGCAATATGTTCGATTCTAAGCTGCCATCAAGATAGACATAAGCGGTGCGAGAAGCCGAAGTACACGCGAAAACCATCAATAAAGTGCTGCGCACTAACTCAATGGAAAACGGCTGTTTGTAGAGGTGGTAGACAATCGGCGGCCCAGCCATGCCAAACAGACCACCAGCCAGACCAGAGCCAAACCCTGAGAACAAAAAAGAAGTGGAAGCAGAACGGTTTTCAAGCGTTTTGGGCTTAAACATGAAGTTCAGCCCAGCACCGAGAATCATGATCCCCAGCATCCCTCGCATGATATTGGTCGCCGACGCGCTCAGTTCATCGAGCAAATACACACCCGCCATGACCCCGGGCACGATACCCACGACCAATGCCAGCATGATTTTCAATTCCCCCTTCAGTGGCTTACCAACAAGAGCTACCAGACAATTAAACAGAGTAACAATGCTGACCACAGCCGCGATAACGGGCAAAGAGACCAAATTCAGACTGACCGTCAGGCCAATCACTATGATTCCTAGTCCAAAGCCCGTTACCGTTTGAAAGTAAGTACCAATAGCGATGGTCGCGAGTATGGCCAGTAAAGCGGGTATTTCCATTTAATCTCCTAATTCACGCTGCTGGTGAGCGCGGGGTCAACCGGGTCCGGTTGCGTGTTATTCTCTTCTTGTGCCTGCACTACTGTCACAGCAATGACATTCACGATGTCGTCAGCGGTACAGCCGCGAGACAGATCGTTCGCCGGTTGATTCAAACCTTGCAAAAGCGGGCCAATCGCAACGGCACCGCCGAGCCTTTCTGCCAATTTATATCCAATATTGCCAGCTTCCAGATTAGGGAAAATCAGCACATTAGATTGCCCTTTGACTTGAGAGTCTGGCAGCTTCTTGGCGGCAATTTCCGTCACTATAGCCGCATCAAGCTGAACGTCCTGATCGACTGCGATATCCGGGCATCGCTGTTTCACCAATTGCGCGGCATGGCGAACTTTGTCGACGGATTCGTGCTTGGCACTGCCGTTGGTTGAAAAGGACAACATTGCGACTTTAGGCTCTTCCATCAAAAGGTTGCGCGCACTTTGAGACGCGGCCACAGCGATAGAGGCCAACTCGCTTTCATTAGGATCGATCACTAAACCACAGTCACTGAAGATCAATCCCCCTTTAAGGTTATGGAACGGCTCACACAGCATCATCAAGAAAAAACTCGACACCAATTCACTGTCTGGCGCTGGGCCAATGATCTGCAACGCTGCTCTCACCACATCTGAAGTTGTGTATTGCGCTCCGTTAACCGTGCCATCACTTAAGCCTTCACGAACCATCAGGTTGGCGAAGATCAGCGGGTCTTGTACTTGTTGCAGAGCTTGGTCGTAAGACAACCCTTTCGCCTTTCTCAATAGGTAGTATCGCTCAGCCAGCACTTCTTTAAGTGGTGAAGTGTCAGGAGAGACAATATGCACTCCAGCAAGACTGACCTGATGCAACTTGGCGGCATCACGAATCACTTGTTTGTCACCGACTAAAGTGATGTGGGCAATCTTCCTGTCCACTGCCATTCGAGCCGCAGCGAGCACACGCGGGTCTTGCGCCTCACTCAGTATGATCCGCTTACGATTCTGTTGAGCTTTGTTGATGATCCTTTTTATCGCTTTCATTTAACAAACTCCATTTAGTGAAACAAATTGTTCCATATATTTATTTCATGTTAATGACGAGACAACAAAAGATCAATTTTTATTCAGAAAATGGATATATTATTATTAGGACTGTACAATCTTAGACTTGGATGTATCGCAAGGATGAATAAAAGTATGACAAAAGAAGCACCTCAAATTCAGGGGGATACGCCAACACTCCGACTTTTTGCATTGTTGGAGGTGATCGCTCAGAAAGACGAGTTCATTTCACTGCAAGGCTTAGTGGAAGAGACCGGACTGCCAAAGCCGACGCTACACCGTATGCTTCAGCAGCTAGAATCAGCAGGTATCATTCAGAAAGATGGTGATGAAAAACATTACAGCTCAGGCATTCGCCTAAGAAAGTTGGCTGAGAATTTGTTGCTCAATAGCACCATGCACAGTGCACGCCGCACCATTCTCGAAAACCTTAGAGCGGAAGTCGGTGAAAGTTGTAACCTGACCGCTCTGTCCAGTGGCGAGATCATCTATCTCGACCGTGCCGAAACCGAAGCGCCATTGCGTTTCCACCTCCACCCCGGCTCACGAGTCCCCGTGCATTGCTCAGCAACAGGAAAACTGTTCCTTGCTCACATGTCCAAGTCTCAGCGCCGCCGCTTGATAGAAAGCGTCCCGCTAACCCAATATACGGTCAACACCATCACCAATTTTGATGAGCTGGAGAGAAACATCGACGATGCAAAAATCCACGGTTTTGCCATCGATGATGAAGAATTTTTACCCGGCTTAGTCTGTATCGCCGTATTGGTTCCGTCACCAAATGGACAATCTAATCTCGGTTTAGCTATTCAAGCCCCCGTGATTCGAGTCAAACCGGATGAAGCCATCAAGTTCCTCCCAGCCCTGCAAAAGGCCGCCAAAGCGCTGGCGAAAATTGAAGCCGAGAATTGGGGCGGATAGTATTTTTGCAGTCAGACAGACAGCTTCAGATCAAGCTGGTCGCCGCTTTTCTCGCCAGAGATATGTACGACCAGCTCTATACCTTCCTGCTACCAAAACAATAATGGCTTAATCTCCCCTCAGCTTGATTCCAACAGTGCTACAACTTCAGTCCACTATGTCCGAATAGAGCATTAACTATTGAGTCTTAAGTAGAAATAACACAGCCCAGCGACTTCACTAAGAGATGAGCAACAACAAAATTTCATCCATTTTGTGAGACATGTAGCCAAGATCTATTAATTTGGTGAATTTGAAGCACAAACCATTCATTATAACTATGTTTTTAGTTAGATTGATGTGCACTTTCTTTTATATCATTGCTTATCTTTGTTTGAATAACTCAAGGTGCATCATGGGTGTAACAGTTTGTGCTAATGGACTTAGCGTAGTCCATAAGGGATCCGGCGGTGAAGCCAATGCCACATTGCCCGACGTTTGTCTGACCACAGTCGGTAATGCCGTTGTACCTATCCCATATGGTAATAATGCAAAATCCGCTGATCTAGCAGATGGAACGACCACCGTCTCTATGGATGGCGGCAATAGTATTGCGATTAAAGGCAGTAAATTCGCGGCAAGTACCGGCGACGCAGGTGGCGATAAGAAAGGTGTCGCATCAGGCACTATAGAAGCTGAAGCCGAGTTCATCTCCGCCTCTCCAACCGTTTCAATGGAAGGAAAAGGTGTGTGTCGCTTGTCAGACCAAATGACAATGAACAAGGCCAACACCATGTGTCTTGGTGGTGCCCAAAACCCTTCTGTCACCGTAACCGAAGATGCTGAAGGGACTTATACTGTTGATTTACATGTTACCTACGATGATGGTGAAGGCTTTCAAGCTCCTTATAAGTTAACCGATCAAACAGGAAGCCTTTTCGAAGGGCAACTAGATGAAGACGGTAAAGCCCAAGTAAGCAACGTTGCTCCTGGCACGTTTATAGTAGACTTTGGGGAAGACAAAAGAGAATTTAAACCAGATCCCCAATATGACAATACGAATAAAAACCCTTACTACAAAAAGGAATTTAATCCTCACGAGCTAATAGAACAGACCAAAACAGGCCAAGTCGCTTTTTGGGAAGCCCAACGAAATCAAAACCAAACTGTACACGGCTGGATCTGGGGTGTCATCATTGGAGACTTCAATGAAAATGCAACCTCAGGTCAGATTTTCTTAAACACTGTATTGGGTGTCATTCCCGGTATAGATCAAGTTATGGATGCTCGAGATATAACGGCTAACATATTCTTCCTCTGTGACGAAGAAAAGAGAAAATCAACAGAAGCTTGGGTCAATCTTGTGATTTCAGCTATTGGCGCGATTCCTATGCTTGGCTCAGTGATGAAAGGAATCGGTAAAGCTATTCAGCAGAAAAAATCACGTGATGAGTTATTTGCTGTCTTGCGTGGATTTGGAAAAGGCGACGTTGATAAGTTTATCAAAAACATTGATTGGGACAGCATCAAATACGAGATACTGGAAATCATCTTCCAAAGTATTGAAAGTTTCAACAGTGTATTAGACGAGCTTGCTAAGTACGCAGGTTGGTTTGGATATCCCGTTTATGCCGAGGAAATTGCTGGTTTTCAATCGACCTTGAATACCGTTAAAAAAGAAGCCGAAAAGAATGTTCCAGATGCATTGATGTACTTTAAAGATTTGCTTGACCAGTCAATATCACGAGGTAAACATCGCTCCACGAACGGCTCGAATCAACAAAAAAGTACAGCACAAGCCGGTAACCACGATGAAAAAGTCAGTCAAGACAAGAAAAACAAAAAGCCGGATGAATGTTGGTTATGTGAGAAAAAAGTAGGCGCAAATAAGCCAAAACAATCTTCGGCAACAGATTGCGACGAAAATGGCTTCAAGGGCAAATACTATTCAACAAAAAACAAAAAACATGGTTTCACAAGTCGAGGGACTAGCAAGAATGGGCACTATCCTTGGAATATGTTAAAAGCTCATAACAATCGTTCTAATGCCTCTTCGATGCAACACCCTCTATATGCTCGTTGTTATGATAAGCACCTAGACGGAAAGAGCTATGTAAGGCCACAGCAAATCTGGAATGAGCAAGAAGCTTTAGATGCATTTGAAGAACTAAAGGCATTAGGAGGAACAGATAGAGAAAAGATAGAAAGCCTTGAAAAGAACTTGCAAGCACACCATATAATCACCGTTAACGAGATGGAAAGTAATAAATTCCTCTTCAAAAAATTACCTTTTCTAGGGTATGATCTCAATGACTGGCACAATATAATCGTTTTGCCTGGTATACCTGAGCTGGCTTGTTTTTATGAAATGCCACTTCATAGTGGGAATCATCCATCAGCATATACAAGCAATGTAAAAGCACAATTACAAGATCTTGCGCAAGATATAAAAGACTCGATGTTTTGTGATGAAAGAGGCTTCAATGCATCAGAGGAAATTGCTAAAGTCATGAAGCAAATTAGTAGTGAAATATACAAGAAAATTATTTACTTTAATAAAAACGGTGCTTTAAATCATAATAACTACGATATTTACAAAACAGGTAATAAAGGCTGCTGTAATATGTTAAAACACTCAGATATTGAGCCTAACTCTTCTCCCTGCCGTCATCGAAGTTTATCAAAAGGGGATATATTATTACATCATGACTTCAGAACTACTAAGAGTGGAGTTCCTACCCGTATTCCTTATTTAGGAGCTAGAATATCGAAACTAGGGTATTAAATATGAAATATTACTTATTATTTAATAAATTCGAGGATGGCGAAGGAAGTTTCACTGTTCAAGAGCCATGGGCTTACACGCTTAATTTTTACAACTCACAAAATAAAATATTTAAAAAGCTCCCATACGCATCCATCGATGAATGCTATACAGAGCGAGGAATGTCTGATTTTCTAAAAATTGGTGTGGGTATGCTAGCAAGCAAAAAAGTCCAACAAATATTTTTTGATCGCGGCTTTACAGGCATTCATTTTACACCGGTTGAAGTAGAAAATAATGGCCTGCATGACAGTTATTCGTTTATGAATGTTACAGCTCATTATGACTTTCTAGATCCTACTGCATCTGAAGCTAGCCGATTTAATCGAAAGTTAGGCGTATATAGGAACGTTTACGAAGAGCTTATTGACCAAGAAAAGTTTAAATCTACTAATGTAGCTCACGACTGTTTTACCTTATCTAACTATAAAACTCCTTACTATGTAAATGAAAAGGTTAAAAACGCTTTAGAGGCTTCTGGCGTCACTGGAATTGAATTTATACCGATGGAGTTTTCATGATCGAACAAAAGTTTCAGCAGCTCGGCTTACTAGCAGAGACAGAGGTAAACCCTTTGTTCCCTAGAATGGCTGATTTAGTGTTAGTGTTTTTCCCATCCCCAGGTGTGTTTGTAAGGAATACACTAACTATACCTAATAATTTTAAAACTGAAGCAACAGTATTTTATGAAGCTGATGGGGAACCTTTTGAAGAAATGTACGTTTTCTTGCCTGGGGTTTTACAAAGTCAATACGATGCAGGAAAAAATCAATCTGGTATCGTCTATAGCAAAGATGGACTAAAGTTCGAGCCGGCATTAATTCAAGCCCTAGCTGATCAAGTGACAGGACCTATCGAGCATCGCTATGGTTAAGCTAAATTAGTTATTTCGATAAGGTGTACTCAAGATCAGTGCACCTTTTTTGAATTTATGCACCCGAGAAAAGCTCAAAACAATTAAATGCATTTCAGGACGAGACTTAGAATACAAAAAGCCCGCAAATTACTTTGCGGGCTTTTTAATGGGTGGAAGCCCCAGCCACATCCCGGCACACAAGTCACCCGCTGCGGCTGCTTCCTTCCGGACCTGACCGAGTTCACGAGCTATTGTTGCGGGAGGACCAGGGCCTCCATAGATTCTGTTTCCTTAGCATGGCTAAGGAGTGAGGGGATTATCAGCCATCACCGCAGGTAATTCAAGGGAAATTCTTAATATTGCCTTCGATTTTGTGCCAAGTGATTAGTCGTTAACCACCCTTACTAAAATGGACAACATTTTGCTCATTGGACTGACGGCTTATTATACAGCGATGCTTCTCTCGTTTATGATCGTACATAGCTTGGTCTGCCTCGTTCAGCACTTCTTGCAGCGTCATAAAGCGGTCTCTTGGGCATGATATGCCAATCGCAACAGACACATCCAAGGAGACTTGATGATCTTCGGAAACAAAGTGCAATGAAGATAACTTATCAATCAGAGCATTTAGAGTTACTTCCTCAGGCTGACCAATCAATATAAATTCATCCCCCCCAATCCTATAACTGTTTCCTTTCCAATAAAGTTCGATTTGGCGCGCTACGGCTTTTAAGACTTGGTCGCCAATTTCATGTCCATAGGTATCATTAATAAACTTGAATCGGTTGATATCCAGATAGAGCAAGGTGTAATGAGCATTGATACCAGAACGAAAACGTCGGTGCATTGAACGTCGATTTTTCAGCCGAGTTAGGTTATCTGTGGTTGACTGGCTGTGAAGGTATATAGCCACGATCGCTAAGAAACCTAACACCAACATAAACAACGCCCTACTCTGGCGTGAAAAGCTCTGTTCCGCCTGAAGAGTGGCTTTCCAGTCTGGCCGATAGTCATAGCGTTTGACGATTCGTTCGGTGTCGATCATCTTCAACGCGCGACTGAACAAGGGTGCTAAGGACGCCCCCACCTGATTTTTGGCAAACCCTATCGCAATGTCTGAGGTGTAATATCCACCTATCAATAGGTCTTCTGTCAAAGGAAGTAGATCTTTTGACTCTCGCAATAGCGTATTAAAGTTCGCTCGGCTTATCGCAATGTAGTCGACTTCATGATTCATAAGCGCCTTCAATTGCGACTCACTGCTGTCATACGTTAGCAATGTCTTCTTAGGAAGTAGCCCTCTTAGCAGCTCTTCGTAAAAATCATCTTTAACGACACCAATACGTTCAACAATCAGCTCAGAGACATTGCTGTATACATTATCTTTGTACCCTTCGCGCTTAACTAGTATCGCTTCAGGCTGATAATACGGGTCACTGTAGTAGACTAAGTCTTTGCGGGCTTCAGATATAGCAATTGGAGAAAGCACATCAATACGTTTGGCAATCAAGTCACCATACATGCTCTCCCAGGATTCGTCCGCGGTACTTTCGAGCCTACAGTTCAACATCAGGATGTCACATGCCTGAAGAACGATATCCGCAGTAATGCCCGCTATAGAACCATCATTTAGGTACGTGGCGTATTGACCGATATTTTCGATTTTAACTCTTAGCGGACGATTAAAGTTGATACCACTATTGATTACCGCTTGTCGTAGTGCCTGCTGACGAATCTCAAATTGATATTGGTTGATAGATTCGCGTAAAAGCTTTTGCACTTCAGCGCTATGTACATAGTGCTCGATCATTTTCAATAATTGGTGGTGGGCACCTTTAAGTGAAACGATAGAAACAGGCTTGATTGAAAGCTGGTGATTGAGCAGCTGCGCATCATACCCCGCAAGCAACATAGGCTTGAGCTGATTGATAGCATCAACCACACCATCCACCGTTCCTTGTTTGAGTAACTGTAGAGCTTCAGACTGACCAGAATACTCAACCAATGCTATCGCAGGAAAAGCCTTGCGGATCAGCTCGCCATATATAGTGCCTTTCGGTACACCGACGGTATGAAGTTTATCTAATGTCGCATTAGTAGCGCTGTAGACGTAGGTATACTCAATATTGGTTGGGCTAGAGAAATCAAAGTAGAGCGCTCTATCTGGCGTGTAAGTCACGTTCGCCGCAAAGTCACTCTCTCCTGCTTTCACTGAGTCGAGGATCGCATCAAAGCTAGGGTAATAAACGTATTGAACATCAAGCTGAAATTTAGACGCAACGGCATCAAACAGAACGCGCGTCACTACGTCGTCTGCTTCCATGGCAACTTTATAACTGGGAGTCTGGGCTTTGACGGGCAGAAACCAGATAGCGAAAATCAATACAGCTATCCAGCCGAAGCGTCGTTTTATTGGCATAGAGAACGTTCAAAAAGACAGTGCGACTAGGAGGTGGTTATAGTGCAACCACACAATAAGTAATGTTTAAAATATGCGCAATTCTGGCATAGATAATGAAATTGTCCAAGCGCATATTTTAAAACGAACTTATCATCTTCGACTATAAATCTGCTTCCTCATCTGAGCTGCGCAAAATGTAGTCGGTCATCCATGCGGTACCCAGCAAGCAAATCCACACGACAAAAACAGGGTTTGGCACCTCAACCGTTGGCGTTACCACTAACGCTGCAAATCCAACCGTAGGGAGCGTCCAGCACAGCAGCTTTCCCCAACGGAAGCTCTCTAATTTAGACAAGCTTTCCATGGACGCAAATATTCCTGTAACACACAGTGCAACTAATGCAGCGTAGGATAAGTCAGCCATCCACAAGGGCAAAATAAGCCCCAATGCCCACCAACTATGTTTGTTGTTAGACTGCCAATGGCGTGCAGCCCACCATGTCACAATCACCGACAAAGTCTGCACAACGGTAATCATCGGATCTCCACCGAGTTTGCCTCCCGACTGAGTCACCATAATTCCCACCTGCAATGTCAACACGATGAGTGCGGCGGTCAATAAGACACCTAAACTGCTTCGTCTGGAGAACACCACCATCAGGAGCGGGAATAAAATCCACTGGCTAATCGAAAGTGCAATCGGTTGATAAGGCAACGTCAAACCATAGGTCGTTAGCGCGGCCATCAGAATAAGCCCAACAACACCCCTTTGCGGAAATATCCATAACGCAGGAATGATTAAAGCCAAAACAGGAATGTCACCGTCACTCAGACTGATAGCCCGAGCACAAACAACAGCTAACAAGGTTGTCACTAAGAACTGAAATGTAGAAAATACCATGCCCTCTCCTTATCCCTTCCATGGAAAAATCGAACTAGGACAAAATCATTATGGACCAGTTTTTAGCGCAAATCTTTGCGGTGATTCACCAAATTCCATGTGGAAAAGTAACCACTTACGGAGAAATCGCCAAACTTGCTGGTTATCCAGGCTATGCTCGCCATGTCGGAAAAGCCTTAGGTAACCTGCCAAAAGACTCAAAACTCCCTTGGTTTAGGGTCATTAATAGTCAGGGAAGAATTTCGCTAAAAGGTGAGCATTTAGTCAGACAAAGAGAATTGCTGATAGCGGAAGATATTGAAGTCACCAACGATGGGAAGGTGAGCTTGAGAAAGTTTCGATGGCAGCCTTAGGCTGCCATCTAACATTGCATACTAGTGGCTGACTCCAACCAAAACTAAATCAACGTGACTGGTCTGATTCTGATCGGTGATCACCGGGTATACGGTATCAGTGATGAAACGCAGTTGACCGTCTACTTCGATTCGCGCACTGACACTGTAAGTGTGATGAGGTTTTATTTTTCTCGGATCAAACGCTAAATCAAACTTAAAAGGTACTTGAGTACCTCCCGTTTCAAATCGGTGTTTTGCTATCACTGTAGCGGGCGCATCAGCGAGTGAGATATCTTGCAGCGTCACGGTTACCAGTGCATTGTCAGGCAATGCAATGAATTGTCGATAAGCGACGGTGCCAGATACAGCTGTCATTTCCACTTCCCCTTCAGCTTTCTGCGGAGACTGGCAACCAAGCAATGTCATACCCAACACAACGGAAACAAACAGCATCAACGCTTTTTTCATAAAGCCTCACATAAACAATAAAATACCGGAAGATTATATGCAGTGAAGTTCGCTTTGTCATGTTCCTAACCACGTGATGCTCCCTCACCTAAACACGTTGGTCATTTTTATCACTTAACCGCCAAATAGCTGTTTAACTTATCAGTTTGTGCTTAAAATAGACGTATATTGACTAAATTGTTAAAGGTGCAGGAATGAGCAAGCCACTCAACGAACTTCTGGAATTATTGAAACTGGAAAAGCTAGAAGAAGGGCTTTTCAGAGGCCAGAGTGAGAACCTTGGCCTACCTCAGGTTTACGGTGGGCAAGTGATCGGTCAGGCACTCTCAGCAGCTCGATACACAGTGGCTGATGATCGAACGGTTCACTCATTCCATAGCTATTTTCTTTACCCTGGGGATCCAGAAAAACCGATTGTTTATGATGTAGAAAACCTACGTGATGGCAGAAGTTTTAGCACTCGCCGAGTCAAAGCAATTCAAAATGGCCGACCGATTTTCTATCTCACCGCTTCCTACCATGGCGAAGCACCGGGATTTGAGCATCAAAACACCATGCCAGACATTCCGGGCCCAGAGAATTACGCCTCAGAGTCAGAGCTGGCGGAACGAATCGCGGACTTTTTGCCAGAGAAAATTAAAGTGGCATTCTGTGGCGAGAAACCAATCGAGACTCGCCCTGTAACGGTGGTAAACCCACTGAAACCACATAAAGAAGAACCAAAGCAATATCTGTGGATTAAAGCCAACGGAGAAATGCCGGACAACCAGCTGATTCATCAATATCTGCTGGGCTACGCATCGGACTGGGGTTTTCTGGTCACAGCATTACACCCACACGGCGTATCACTGATGACACCTAATTTCCAAGTCGCCACTATCGACCATTCCATATGGTTCCACCGACCTTTTAAGATGGACGAGTGGCTGCTTTACGTTATTGAAAGCCCAACCTCAAGTAATACTCGCGGTTTAGTTCGAGGCGAAATATACAATCGTCAGGGCCATCTGGTGGCTTCTGCTGTTCAGGAAGGTGTGATGAGGTTTACCAAGTAACCCCCCCCCCCCCCCAAAAAAGACACCCAATGTAAAATTTCTGTATGCTCAGAAGAATTCAGGTTTACTCTGAGCATCTCATCGGATTAGGATGCTGGCATATGCATTATGTTTAGCTTATCGCGATGAAAAAAAATCTCCTCACTCTCATTCTGTTTCTTTTCTCTACGCAAGTGCTTGCTGACTCACTAACAAAGCAGATAGCTCTGATTGAGCAGCAATCTGGTGGCCGTTTGGGCGTTGCTGTACTCGACACACAAAATCACAGCCAATGGCAATATCACGGCGATGATCGTTTTCCGATGATGAGCACATTTAAAACACTCATGTGTGCCAATGCACTCCACTTAGCTGAACAAAAAAAGCTTAACTTAAATGCCACAACCACGATCAAAGAAAGCGATCTGGTGACTTGGTCCCCGATTACTGAGAAGTTGACTGGTCAAGAGATCACTGTTCAAAAGGCATGTGAAGCGACTATGCTGATGAGCGACAACACTGCAGCTAATATCGTGTTGCACCAAATTGGCGGGCCAGAGCAGGTTACACAGTTTGTCCGCAGTCTGGATGACAGCGTTACTCGGCTGGATCGATTTGAACCTGAACTCAATCAGGCGATACCTGGAGACAAACGAGATACCACGTCACCTAGTGCTATGGTCGAGTTACTCAACACCCTCTTACTACAAGACGGGTTGAGTCAGGAATCTCAGCAACAACTACTGACGTGGATGAGAAACAATAAGGTCTCGGATCCTCTGATTCGTTCCGTTTTACCTCAAAGCTGGTCTATCGCCGACCGCTCCGGAGCGGGTAATCAAGGCTCAAGAGGTATCACTGCACTAGTGTGGAACTCACAGCGAAAACCAGTCATCCTCAGTATCTACCTGACGCAAACTCAGCTTGATATGGTGCAGCGTAACCGCGTAATCAATCGAGTTGCAAATCTGGTGTTTCAACAGTTTTCCGTGAAGTAAACACACAAAAGAAGCCGTAAATGGCTTCTTTTTTCACTTCAAGTTGCTAGTCATTATTAATGGGAATGCCCGTGTGAGCGCTCGGCGCTGTAACCACTAAAACTCGAATCGGTTGTGCCTTTAAAACAGTTAAGTACCCAAGGAAAAGTGTCCGTAACATAGTAGCCATACTGCCCATCTACCGTCATACCATTACATTCATCAAGGTCTCCCAACCCGACAGTATATTCCCAATCCCCGCGAAACTGCCCATCGTAATTGCTACTGGCTACATTACCTCCCACAACTGGTGCGGTATAGCTTCCTTCGTCAACACGAGATCCTGATTTGAGTTGATAGCTTGAAAGCGCCTTCCTTACTTGACCGGTTGAACTGTCAGTAAAACAACTTCCGTATACTGGGAAACCATCGGCAGCAAAACCAATAACAGGCGACGCTTCACCACCAGCACAATCCTGAATAAACATTGCCACCGGATTACCATGATAGTGATACTCGCCTGTTGGTTGTACATGGGCATTGTGGATATCAGTACCGAAGCCATTCAAAGAAGACATAGGATCGTAACGCCAAGGGTTGTTAATCTGGTCCTGACCGCACCCTGTTCTTTCATCTCCAACGCCATAACAAGCAGCAGCAAGCAAATCCACTTTTACACCATTAAGTAAAATCGCTTCTGATGTGCCAAGACTCAGCTCAGTTACACTGGAGGCGGCACTCGGAGAAGCTGTGAATTCATAACCAATACTCTGCTCCGACACATTTGTTGCAAATGACGCAGTAGCATCGTTAAAGTCATGATTGGGAATTGCATTCGACTGCACAATACACTTCGTGCCACTGGAGGAGATATCCACTTGTCCTGTAAACAGTAGCGACCGCTGAATATCGTTAACTGAAGAAAAGAAATTCCCTAAATACTGCTGACAATCACCAGAAAGGTTAGTGAAAAAGGTATTTGTGATGTCAGAGCTGGAAGCCGTGGCAGAGCTTTCCTCCTCGCCGCTATTGCAACCAAACAGCAACAACGTTATTGCCGCCGTCGAGGAATATGAGACTAGATTTGAGACTGGCATTTCATTCACTCTATTTATGATTATTTTTAGTGAGATTAGCCAGACCTCCAAATTTATAAATCTGATTTACCAGACTTTACGTGTCTATACACTTCTTTACGTTTCTCCAATCGGCAACGCTGTTGTGTATTTGAGCGGTTCCATCGCAAAGGTTGAGGTAACATTGGATATCCCTGCGACAGAGTTAACCAGCTTTTTGTAAAAGTTATCAAAACATTGCATATCTTTGACTTGCACTTTCATCATGTAATCGTATTCTCCGGCCATGCGATAGAACTCCATCACTTCAGGGAAATCGGAGGCTGTAGATACAAACTGACTATACCACTCATGGGAGTGATCGCAGGTTTTCACCAAAACAAAGGCAGTAAAAGATAAGTCGAGCTTTTCTGGGTTGAGCAAAGCGACGCGTTTTTCAATCACCCCTGATTCTTCTAGCTTTTTCAATCGCTTCCAGCATGGTGTTGTCGTCAGGTTTACCGCTTCTGCCAAATCATTGAGCGACAAAGTCCCATCCTGCTGTAACAACGCTAGGATCTTTCGATCCACTTTATCCAGTTCCATATCTACACCACACTCACAGTAGAAAAGTTTTCTCCAAATAAAGCAAATTAAAGGCAATTAGGCAAAGTATTTCTCCTATTATATAGATAGATTATTAGCATAACGATGCTAAGGAGATACCCATGTGTACAGATCACAACTGGATTAATAACGCGATTCGAAAAATTGAGGCTGATTTCCAACGCTCCGCAGACACCCACTTGATCAAACTGGATTTACCAAGTGTGGAAGGGATCGATATTTACCTCAAAGATGAAAGTACACACCCAACAGGTTCTCTAAAGCACCGTCTAGCGCGTTCACTTTTCCTATACGCGATTTGTAATGGCTGGGTTGGCCCTGAAACCACCATTATTGAGTCGTCATCAGGCAGCACCGCTGTCTCTGAGGCGTATTTTGCTCGTCTACTTGGATTACCATTTATTGCTGTCATGCCGAAGTGCACAGCGAAGAAGAAAATTGAGCAGATTGAGTTTTATGGTGGTCAGGCACACTTGGTTGATCGCTCAGATCAGATCTACGCAGAATCACATCGATTAGCCAAAGAGCTCAATGGTCATTACATGGACCAGTTCACCTATGCCGAGCGTGCGACAGACTGGCGTGGAAACAATAATATTGCCAATTCCATTTTCAGCCAGATGAAGCTTGAAGATAACCCTATTCCTAAATGGGTGGTCATGAGCCCGGGCACGGGGGGGACTTCCGCTACTATTGGCCGTTTTATTCGCTATCAGCAACACTCGACTAAACTTTGCGTCGTTGACCCAGAAAACTCGGTCTTCCATGATTTCTTCAAAACAGGCAACCCTGAACTCAAAGGAAACTGCGGAAGTAAGATCGAAGGTATTGGTCGACCTCGCGTAGAGCCAAGTTTCATTCCGGGTGTGATTGACGAGATGCGCACTATTCCAGATGCCGCTTCAGTCGCCACAGCGCACTGGCTTGAAAAGATCCTTGGCCGTAAAGTGGGCGCATCAACAGGGACTAACCTGTACGGTGCACTACAGATAGCAAGTGAAATGAAAGCACGTGGTGAAACAGGCTCTATCGTGACACTTTTGTGTGATAGTGGTGAACGTTACCTAGACACCTACTACAATAGTGATTGGGTCAAACAAAACATCGGCGATTTGCAACCTTACCTAACGAATTTAGAGACGTTTGAAGCAACTGGCCAAATCTAAATAACAATAACAACGTCAGTTGGAAACTCAAACGCCACTCATCTGAGTGGCGTTTTCATATTAAGCCAAAAGCCGCATGCTCTGATTAGCTCTTTTTCTGGCGCGCTTCGAAAGCCGCAAGTTGCTCAGGTGTCGCTTTCGGCTGATGGTTCTGCTTCCACTCATCGTAAGTCATGCCATAAACACGCTCACGTGCGTCATCAATGTCCAGCTCTAAGCCCTGAGTTTCAGCTTCAGCTTTATACCATTTACTGAAACAGTTACGGCAGAACCCTGCAAGGATCATCAGATCAATATTCTGCACGTCTTTATTCTCATCAAGGTGAGAGAGCAAACGGCGAAATACCGCTGCATCGAGTTTGTCCTGCTCTTCTTGAGAAAGGTTTTTATATTTAAATTCAGCCACTTTACTTACCTATTGTTGTTCTGTATCAAATTATCTTATCAAGTCTTGGCCCAATACAAAAACGCCCAAGCACTTGGCTTGGGCGTTTATTACAAAATTGAGCTTAACCTTGAATACCGACAATCAACCATGGAGCGTTAGGTACCGTTAGGTCACGCTCAAGGTGCCAGATGTCTTCAATGTTCTCTTCAACATTCTCTACAGCATCACGGTAGCGGCCGCTAAACTGTAAGCTAAGCTGAGCTTTACTTGCGTCATAGTCTGCACGAACGATTTCTGCATCAACGTACATCACATCAGTATGTTGCTCACCTTCCAGCTTCGCACGCTCAGCTTTCAGGTCTTCAAACAGACTTGGAGAAACATATTCTTCAATCGTATCAAGCTGGTTGTGGTTCCATGCGCCTTGAAGAGTTCGGTAATGCTCACGAGAACCATTAATAAAGGCCACTTTATCAAAACCAGGTGGGTAGTTGTGTGGAATATCAGATTGCGCACCAAAGCCAAAACCACCTTGGCTACCAGACTGAGGCTGCTGCTCGAAGTTATGAACATTCGGTTGCTCAAACTTAGGTGCAGAACCACCAAACGCAGGCTGCTGTCTTTGCTGATTCATACTGCCCTGCTTCGAGCCAAGCAAACCGCGCATCAATTTGAAGATGATAAACGCCACTAAGCCCATGATCAGGATATCCATGAACTGGATGCCTTCAAACGCGCCACCGAAGAATGCTGCTAAAAGACCGCCTGCTAAAAGACCGCCAAGCAATCCGCCCATTAGGCCTTTTTTACTAGACCCTTGCGTTTTTGCGCCCTGGTCTTTACCAATCGTGTTTGTGTTTTGCTGTTGCTGCTTTGGTGCAGGAGCTGTTTTAAAGCTCTTACCAAATGACTTACCGCCACCAAACTTCTTCGCTTCTGCGATAGGAGTAATAGCAACAGATACCATTAGCAAAGCAACGAGGGAAAAAAGTCGTTTCATATTTTTCCTTAGGGTTTCCTGTATAAGGTAAGAATTATACTTATGGGGCAATAGTAGCCTTTGTATCTAGAGAATGAAATATGCCAAAGTCGAATACATGTATCAAAGTATTGCAAATTAGCGCTTCGCCAGTTGCGCTTAGCCAAGACCCTTATTAGAATATTGAACGTTGTTCATTTTTGAAAATTTATCATGGCCCGTAGAAACGATCATACGCGTGAAGAGCTCATCGCTCTCACTCTCGACACTGTCAAAGACTTCCTCAGCGAAAACTCCTATCACGAGTTAAGCCTACGTAAAGTCGCTAATATGATCGGTTATGTGCCGAGCACCCTAGTCAATGTGTTTGGCAATTACAACTTACTTCTACTCCATGCTGTTGCCCAGACTCTCGATGAACTGGCTGAAGAAGCTAAGGTCGTCGTCTCTCAGAGCCAAGATCCTAAAACCGCGCTCTACGAGTTAGCCTACTGCTATCATGATTTTGCTCAGCGCCACCCCCATCGCTGGCAGCTGATTTTTGAGCACAACATGAACGGCGAAACTCTCCCTGAGTGGCAAGCTGAACGCATTGACAACATGACTGGCATGCTTGAACAGCTGCTGCAGGTTCTTGCACCTCATCGCTCATCGAAAGAAGTGTTGCAAGCAAGCCGCGTTCTGTGGTCAGGTGTGCATGGAATTACACTACTTAGTGTCGATGATAAATTCTTCGCAGCTGAGCCAGTTGACGGCAAAGAGCTCATCAACAACTTGCTCTCTCACTATATCGCGAACTGGTAATCGCATCCTAAAGGAACAGGGATAATCATGCCAAACAGCCAAACCTCTCTTTTAGGGCAGAGACGCTTTCTGCCCTATTTCGTGACTCAATTTTTTGGTGCTTTCAACGACAACATCTTCAAAAACGTTTTACTGTTGTTTGTTGCTTTTGCTGGAGTTGGAGCGCTACCTATTTCTAGCGACTTGTTTATTAACCTAGCGGCGGGACTATTCATTCTTCCCTTCTTCCTTTTTTCCGCGTCCGCTGGTGTTTTAGCCGATAAATACGAAAAGTCTTGGTTCATTCGCAAAGTAAAGCTGGCTGAAATCGGCATCATGTGCCTTGGAGCTATCGGCTTTATTACTGAGAGCTACATCATTCTTCTCATTCTACTGTTTTTGATGGGGACACAATCGGCGTTTTTTGGCCCGGTCAAATACGCATTGCTTCCACAACAATTAAAACCTCAAGAGCTGGTGCCTGGCAACGCTCTGGTTGAAACGGGTACGTTTCTCGCAATTCTTCTTGGTACACTCGGTGCTGGAATTATTGCTTCAGCCGAAAGCGCCAAATACGTAGCAGCCGGATGCGTCGTATTGTTTGCAGTGTTTGGTTATCTCGCCAGTCGTTCAATTCCTGAAGCACCCGCCAGCGCGCCAGACTTAAAGTTCCGCTGGCAGCCGATCAAACAAACCCGCAATACCATCGCCATCGCTAAATCAGACAAAACGATCTTCCAAGCCTTGATGGCAATTAGCTGGTTCTGGTTCTTAGGTGCAGCTTACCTGACTCAATTCCCCAATTTCACAAAAATCTACCTTAATGGCAGTGAAAGCGCAGTCTCGTTTCTATTGGCACTTTTTTCTGTCGGCATCGCCTTCGGCTCTTTGGCCTGTGACAAACTATCCAACCATCGCATTGAAATCGGAATCGTCCCGCTGGGCAGCTTAGGTATCACCATCTTTGGTTTCTTAATGGCAACGTCTGTACCAACCAGCCTGCCAGAATTTGAAACCTTTACAGACTTTGTCTCTTATCAGCCACTGTGGCCTGTATTTATCTCGCTGCTGATGCTGGGAGCATCCGGTGGCGTGTTCATTGTCCCGCTCTATGCATTGATGCAGCAGCGTGCCAAAGTCACTGAGCGCGCTCAGGTGATTGCAGCACTTAACATCTATAACTCCCTGTTTATGGTGGGCAGTGCCGTACTCGGTATCATCTGTCTAGCGATTATAGAAATGAGTATTCCACAGCTATTCCTATTACTCGCGCTCATGAACCTAGTGGTTGCTATCACCTTGTTCTTACGAGTTCCCATTTTCGCCGTGCGTTTTATCGTTTGGGTTCTCACCCATACTATGTACCGCGTTAAACACAAAAACTTACACCACCTACCTGAAAAAGGCGGAGCGTTGCTCGTCTGCAATCACGTTAGCTATATGGATGCTTTGCTGCTAAGCGCGGTTTGCCCAAGGCTGATTCGTTTTGTAATGGAAGAAGATTACGCCAACCTTCCACCTTTGCGTCGTTTTCTTAAGCGCGCGGGAGTAATCCCTATCTCCGCTTCCAACCGACGCTCCATTCGCAATGCGTTTGGTGAGATAGAACAAGCGTTAGAAGAAGGCCATTTGGTATGTATTTTTCCTGAAGGACGCCTCACTAGCGATGGTGAAATGAATGACTTTATGCGTGGCATGGACATCATTCTAAAACGGAGTCCTGTCCCAGTGATCCCAATTGCGATTAAAGGTTTGTGGGGTAGCTTCTTCAGTCGCTATAAAGGAAAGGCTTGTAGCGGCCTACCTACTAGATTCTGGTCCAAGTTAGAGATAGAAGCAGGCCAACCTGTTGATTCCTCGGCGGCAACCACTGAGTTAATGCAGCATCAGGTATCTCAGCTCAGAGGTGATTGGAAATAACTTTGCGAACATACGTTCACTTAATATGAACGTATGTTCAATTCATTCAAATCTACTTATCGGCTGGATTTAGTTACACTCACCAGCTGTTTTGATTGCTATTTTGTGTAATGACAACGATTAAAAAGCAACTGCCATTTTGGTTGGCAATGATCATCTGCCTAACACCATGGGTGACTTCACCAACCGCATTGGTGATTGGTTTCTTGCTGGCTTCATTGGGCATGGTGCCACACGATTTTAATCTGGCAAAAGTGACCAAAAAGCTATTGGCTTATTCAATCGTCGGCTTGGGCTTTGGTATTCAATTCAAAAATGCCCTTGCGGTTACCTCCGATGGCATAGGCCTTATCGTTACCACCATTATGGGCACATTATTCATAGGCTGGTGGGTAGCAAAAGCCATTGGCCTAAATAAAGAGACGGGGTACCTGATTTCTTCCGGAACAGCCATCTGTGGTGGCAGTGCTATCGCCGCGGTTTCCCCTGCTATCAAAGCAAACGATGAGCAAATCGGCCTTTCTTTAGCCACCGTATTTGTCCTCAATTCTGTAGCTCTATTTATCTTCCCTGTGATTGGCCATGCGCTGAATCTCGATCAACATACTTTCGGCACTTGGGCAGCGATTGCCATTCATGACACTTCATCCGTCGTTGGTGCGGCATCCGCCTACGGTGAGGAAGCACTCACCACCGCGACAACCTTAAAACTAGCACGAGCTCTTTGGATTATTCCGGTTGCTTTGTTCAGTGCCTTTTTATTCCGCAGTGATTCGAAGAAAATCACTATCCCCTACTTCATCTTGTTTTACTGCGTCGCCATTGCAGTCAGCGATCTGTTGCCACAGTTTGAGGTGATCTATCAGGGAATCTTTGATGTTGCTAAGCGGGCTTTAGTGGTGTGTTTGTTTTTAATTGGTTGCGGAATTTCGGTGGAAAAACTCAAGTCTGCTGGGCCTAAGCCATTGATGTTTGGTGTCACGCTGTGGATAGCTATATCGACCAGCTCATTGGCATGGTTGACACTTAGCTAAAGTTCTTCAGGCTCTATTTTGAGCTTTCTGCGCTTTTGTCGTTGGTATATTAAGACCAAAGCGGCGATAAATAGAAACGCAGATAACTCAGCCAGTGATCGCACTAAGCCTTCACTTTGGACTGCGACTAGAATCTGAATCAATATTGCCAACACAATGACGGCTTTCATGAACGCCTCTTATATCCATATACTCATATTCCCGAAAGCATTATGAGATAGAGTTATAAGTTTGATAAATTCAGATTTGGACTATGAAAGATCAATTTCAACTAAGTTGACTTTCGCATTTGCAGATTGAGTTGACGTTCAAGCCTTTGCTTAATTCAGTAATTTGAGCATTAGTGCTCAGCCAAAGAAAAAGCACTCGCCAGTTGATAGAGATGAATGTGGTGATTTCACCATTCCCCCCCTGAAGTGCAGGATCGACTAGTCACCGATTCTGCGCTTCACATTACTTATCGAGTTGAGTCAAAAGCCAATCTTTGACTGCTTTTCGCGATACTTTGATCCCCATCTGGCAAAGAAACTCCGGCAACTCATAGTAGGCTACAGGCCACTTAAACCGAGTTAAGGACTGACCGAGACGCTGCTCGATACGCTCTATATTTAAACCTTGTTGACTTTGAATGACTGCGACAGGTCGATGCCCAAACTCTTTGTCTTCAATCGGTACTATAATGGATTGAATGACTTCTGGGAGCTGGTTGAGTACGGCTTCTATCTCTTCACAATGGATGTTTTCGCCGCCTGAGATGAACAGATTGTCTGCTCTACCGATAATTTTCAGTTCACCGTTTTTCCATTCACCGAGATCTTTACTATCAAACCACTCGTCTTGGACGATAGGCTCAAGAGAACCCTGCTGATAATAACCAGATGCTAGCGTTTCACCGCCAATATAAATCCTCTGCCCCTCAAGTTTGACTCTGCGCTTGGGCAATACCTTCCCTGCCGTATAGTCGCTATCCACCCGCTTAGCCGTCACAGTAGAAGCAGCTTCCGTCATCCCATAACCTAGCCAAGTTTCAATCCCCTGTTGCTCAGCTTTGTGGCTAAGAGAAACAGGGATGTGACTGCCCCCGAGTAAGACATGAGTCAGTTCCAGTGGCGTATTACTGTCCAATAACCGTTGAAGTTGTGTTGCAACCAACGACGCATGCGTCACGTGACGAATATCTTCTTGAAGTAGCCCGCTTCCCACTTTTAACGTCGCGCCAGCATGCAACCAGCGATAGATAATCGCCAGCCCAGAGACATGATACATAGGCAAACTTAACAACCAGCTATCGCTCTGCTTGAAGGTGAATTTTTCCAGTAATCCTGATGCAGAAGCAAGGTGTTGGGCAGAGGTGTGCGCGACCGCTTTCGGGGTTCCTGTAGAACCTGAGGTAAATACAATCGAAGCTAAATTGTCTGCTTGATAACCCGCGGGATAGTCCGCCAAATCTGCACGCGCTATCGTCATCGTCGACAAGGAAGAAAGCATCAAATTAGGTGGTGCCCCCCAGACTTTCCGCTCAGATCCTGTCATATAGAGTGATGTTAACTTGGTTTCTAGCTCCACTTGGGTCTGTGGCATGGTCAAGGCACATACAGCACCAATCTCCATACACGCAAGATAGGCTAACAATAGATCCAAGCTGTTTTTACCAACACACGTCAACACCTCGCCGCGCGCTAGCCCCTGTGCAGATAGGCTTGCGGAAACTTCATCCACAAGTTGCGCTAGCTCAGCCCAATTGTATTGCCTCTCTTGATGGTGCAGGGCTAACAAAGATGGGCTCAACTGAGCCCATTGTTTCAAAGGAGAGAGTTGGTTGTGCATTAAGACTGCCAGATTAGTGACTGGTCTGATAGAGAAGTCACCGGAAGCTCACAGCCAGGCCAAGTAACTTCTAGCTGCTGGGCAAACAAACCTATGGTATCAAGGCCCGGAATCTCTTCAGGTAGCTGCCATTGTGCGAAGCGAGCCAATTGTGTTAGACCCAAACTGGATTCAATACTTGAACTGATCACAGGCTTAATACCTAGCTCTTTAGCACGATTGATAAGCTCGATGCAGCGCTCTAGAGAACCAATTAATGTTGGCTTGATAATAATGGCTTTGGCGCCGTTGAAGTCTTCTAGCTTAAAGTCATCTTTACGGATAGCATGTTGAAGAGTTTCGTCCCAAGCAATTGCTATCCCAGTATCGATAGCAAAAGAAAAACTATCACCCGGGGCCTGACACGGCTCTTCGACGAATGCGATTCGTTGGCGCAAAGAAGGGGCAATTTTTTTGGCAAATTGCTGCGCTTTCTCTGCAGTCCAAGCGCGATTTGCATCCAATCTTAGTGTCAGATCCGGAATAGACTCCAAAAACAGACTGACTAGCAAGCCATCGCGGACAGGTTCATACAGCCCCACTTTGATTTTCGCCACTTTTTGGCCTTGCATGTTATCAAGCTTAGGTAACAGTTCATCTGGGTCACCAGAACACAGTGGCGCAGCTTGGTAACAGCCTGTATCAGGAAGGCCATTAACCAACTCCAGTTGGGCCATGGATAAACCAAAAGCCACCGATGGGTATAAATCTGTATAGTCGAGTACTTGACCGTTTTGCCAAAGAGCTAGTTGCTCGATGAGCTGAGAGTATACGTCGTCCATACTCTCGATACTAAATCCCGGCAAAGGCGCAATTTCACCTCGACCTACTTCCCCGTCACTTTCTAGTACAACCACAAAGCCTTCTCGTTCCGTGAGCCTTTGTTCTCTCAGTATCACTCCGCTATCCATAGGCAGCTCGTAGCGATACAGTTTGGCTGTTCTCATACCAATATCCCTTCTAATCGTTTTGTAATCGTTGATATACGCTGTTGTCTATTTAATTTTTCCGATTTAAACGAGAACTAAAGGCGCTGAGTTAAACGCCTTTACTTTTTACGCTATAAACCGAACTGCGCATCAAGGATTACGAGGGAATTTATTAAAGTCTGGTCGACGCTTTTCATTAAACGCATTGCGACCTTCCTGACCTTCTTCAGTCATGTAAAACATCATGGTTGCGTTACCAGCCAACTCTTGGAGACCAGCCTGACCATCACAATCAGCATTCAGTGCCGCTTTCAGGCAACGCAGTGCCATCGGGCTGTGTTGCAATGTTTCACGACACCAGCGAACGGTCTCCTTTTCCAATTCTTCAAGTGGCACAACTGTATTAACCAGCCCCATATCCAGAGCTTCTTGAGCATCATAGAAACGGCATAGGAACCAAATCTCACGCGCTTTCTTCTGGCCAACAATTCGAGCCATGTATGAGGCGCCCCAGCCGCCATCAAACGAACCAACTTTTGGCCCCGTCTGACCAAACTGAGCGTTTTCTGCGGCAATGGTCAAGTCACACATCATATGCAGTACGTGACCACCACCCACAGCCCAACCTGCAACAGCCGCGATAACTGGTTTAGGGCAAGTACGGATCTGGCGCTGGAAATCAAGCACGTTCAAGTGATGAGTACCTGAATCGTCTTGATAGCCGCCGTAATCGCCACGGATCTTTTGATCACCACCCGAGCAGAAAGCCTTTTCGCCAAGTCCTGTCAAAATGATCACACCAACGCCTTCGTCATAGCGAGCATCCGCTAGCGCATTGATCATTTCTTTTACAGTTTGAGGGCGGAATGCATTGCGTACTTGAGGGCGGGCGATGGTAATTTTTGCGATACCATCTTCGGATTTGTGGTACTGAATATCTTCATATTCACCTGTGCAATCGTTCCAGTGTACTGGTGCGTATAGTTCTTCTTCTGAAATACCGACTGTTTTTGCCATGGTGATTCCTGTTTGTTGACGTTGCGCTGTTAGAGAAATGCGCAAATTTGAGATTTAACAATGGCGGTAAACGCTTCAGGCTGTTCGATGTGAACATTATGCCCCGCTTGCTCTACCTGGCTATAAGACAAACCGCTCTGTTCGGCCAAGCGGCTGAACTTACTGTCTTTTTCACCACAAATGTAATGTACTGGAATGCTCAAGTCTGTTAGTGACTCAAGCAAATAATCTTGTTTTGCTAATGAGGTTGCCATCAACATTTTGCCAATTGATGGGCCTAGGTTAGCACTGCGCTTGTGTATGAGTGTTTGTCTTTGCTCATGGTTTAGTGAACTAAATACCGGCTGCTGATACCAATCGCCTAACACTTGTTCAATTGGCTCATGATGAAATCGCTCAGCCCAGCGAGAGTCATTGTTTAAGCGAGCTGTTTTTTCTGCCCCACTACACAATCCAAAATTACCACCTTCAGAAATAAGCATTTGGATATTGTGTGCAGAAAAATACTGTTGAGTGAGCCCTACCATCGCAATTCGAGCTCCCATTGAATAACCCACTAACACTATAGGTGGTCGGTGAGGAAATTGAGTAAGTAGAACGTCAGATATTTGATCGCAGCACGTTTTAAAATCGCGACAATGCATCAATTTGCTCATCCCATGACCAGGAAGGTCAATACATAAAGTAGGGTATTCGGGAAGTAATTGCACACAGCGGTCCCAATCATCACTGCTACCAAGTAGACCATGTAGGTAAACAATCAACGGCTGCGAGCTATCATTGCTCGCATTGTTGTAAAGGCGGTTATAAAGCATGAAGGCGCTGAGTGATTTCTTTCAGTTGTGAGGAGGCCTGCTCGGGAGGAGTCTGCACTTCGACAAGCAATGCTCCCTCACCCTGTTGTAGATGCTGACCAACTAACTCAATGTATGCGGCAAGCGTAGTTGGCTTTTCGTATCGAATGCCAAATTGTAGCGCGGCATGCTCGAAGGTATAACCATGAGGCATCTGATACAGAGATTGTTTCTGCGCCTGAGGGACAGGGAGTAAATCAAAGATAGCCCCTCCGTCATTATTGGTGACCACAATAACGACCGGCGTTTTTTCATGGGTCAACAGAGACAAAGAGTTAAGATCGTACAATGCCGACGTATCACCAATGAACAGTATACTTGGCTTGTAAGTGGCTCGTACAACACCCGTTAGAGTCGCAATCAAACCGTCGATCCCCGATGCGCCTCGGTTGCTAAACGTTTCAAGGTTTGGCATCGAACCAAACATATCCACCAGACGAACAAACAGACTGTTTCCCAAAAAGACCTGAGCTTGCTGTGGTAACTCTTTGATAGATGTAGCCAGCGCAATCTCGTTGGCTGACTGCTGACTTTGTTCATACTGAGAAGATATCTCTGCCACGCGCTGAGAATAATGCTCTAACTCCGCTGCCCAACCAGAATGAGAGCTCTTATCTTCCGCAGGCTCTTTCATCCAACTCTCAATCCAAACCCCGATGCCCACGACGTGGTGAGTTTGTGGTAAGTGACTTTGGTTGTTGCGCTCTATGCGGGGAGAAACAAAATGATAATCCGCTTGCCTGGATTCAACTTGCTGAGATATCCACTGATTGAGCCGTTTTGATACAATCCGAGAGCCAAACTGCACAATAACGTGAGCCTGACTCAACACTTCTTTCGCAGAAGGGTTCTGCAACCAAAGATCATAATGTGTGAAGGGAGACGAAACTCCCGATTGCGAATCACACAAGCATGGCCAGCCCAATTTGTCCGCCAGCAGTTTCACCTGCTGTGCTTCCTCTAGGGTGACACTACCAACGACAATAACTCCTGGCTTGTCTGCTACATCGGCGTAGTGAAGAGCGGGCAATGATTGAGTTCGAGCCTTGCAGCTATAAGGCTTGTCAGAGTGAGACCAAGATTTTACTTCATCAAGATATGCCTGAAATATTCCTTTCGATTCAGAACCATACAAAGGCTCAGGAAACGGGCAATTGATGTGAACAGCTCCGCCTTTCTCAGCTTGTTCAAACATGTGTTGGTCAATGGAAGTCAGCAGCCACTTAAGCGATATGGAGTCCGAAGGGCTTGGTAACTCAAGGCTAGAGGTGACATGAGTTGAGAAAATTCCAGATTGATGGATCGCCTGATTGGCCCCACAGTCAATCAATTCTATGGGTCTGTCTGCGGTCAGCACCACCAGCTTTTCACCCGTCAGTCTAGCTTCGGCAATCGCAGGCAACAGATTTGCTACCGCTGTACCCGATGTCACAATCAGTGCGACGGGCTTGTTGCTCGCCTTTGCCAATCCGAGAGCGAGAAAACCTAAACCACGTTCATCAAAATGCGTATGAAGATTCAGGTTTGTATTTTCTTGCGCTTCTAGCGTTAATGGAGTCGAGCGTGAGCCAGGAGCAATACACACTTCAGTCACCCCGAGACGAGATAACTCTTCAAGCAAGGTCTGACACCAAATGCGATTGATGACGGCTTGGTTTTGACTGCCCATTTACGACGCTACTCCCAGTGGAGGAATATCGGTGATCAGCGATAGCAAGGTCGACATTTTCTTATCCAACTCCTGCCATTCATTATCCGCGACAGAGCCCGGAACTATACCCGCGCCTGCGAATAATTGAACCTCTTCACCGAGAATAAGAGCGCTGCGTATCGCAACACAAAACTCAGCACGCTGATGACTAATAAAACCCATTGAGCCCGCATACCAACCACGTGCAAAGGGCTCGTTATCTTGAATAAAGGCCATCGACTCTCTACGTGGTAATCCGGCAACCGCTGCGGTCGGTTGTAATGCTCCCAACAGTTGAACACCATTAATGCCCGGTTTGAGGTGTGCATGGATACTGCGTTTAAGGTGCTGCACTTTACGCAGCCTAACCAAACGGGCTTCCTGCTCAACCTCGACGTGCTCCGAGTGAGGCGTTAGTCGATCGATAATGTCATCGACGACATATTGGTTCTCATTAAGATTCTTGCTGTCTTGCGATAACCAATTTGCCAACTCCATATCGTGGCTGGCATTGTCTCCTCGACCTATCGTGCCCGCCAAAGCTTCAGTGTAGAGCTCCTGACCTTGTCTGGCATACAAACGTTCTGGTGTCGAACCTATAAAGCTGTGCTTTTTATCCAGAGAGAGCATAAAGTGGAAGCTATGGTGGTTTTGCAGATAACTTGATTTCAGTAGCTGCGCGGCACTCACCGTGCTGTCCATCTGTACGGAAGTTCTACGGGCCAGCACAACTTTCTTAAAGTCGTCATTCTCTATACCAGTCAGAACTTTCTCAACCAGTTCAGACCATTGTGGCTTTTCCGGTATGTGGCTGATGCTTTTGATCTGCGCAGAAACAGGCAGTAGAGAGCCAGCTTCAACTTTAAGTTTACTAAGCCCTGTCAATGTCCGATGTGTGTCGGCTGTCAGGTTGACGGCTAATGACCAGCGGTTATCAAAACGAATTAGCTCAATTTGCGGCAGGAAGAAAAAGGAAGACATACAGCGACGATTCTTTTCTGTCTGGCCGTCAAAAGAACGCCCACCCCAGATGCGTTGGTCATCCGCCAGAATCGTATAGGCCGGAGCTGGATCAACAAAGGTGTGTAACTGCCCCAACGCCACCACTTCTTCACGGGTATCACGAGACTGCCAATAAAACTTTGGAAAGATTGGCTGGGCTTCCAACCAATCTATGAATGCAAAATCTGGTTTTTCCTCAAGAACTTGAACCAGACGGTTTACGCCGTCTTCTGCATCCTTTACGCGTTCGATCAGTTCAATAACGGCTTGATGAAAATGTGACAAATCAGCCTCGTATGCCTAGGGATTTTTATTCATTTTAGATCGCTACTCTATTAATAGACCTTACCCAGATCAAGGTTGTAGCCCATCTTTTGCATAATCCTGTGATTGCAAACGAACAAAGCGCATACAAAAAAGCGTATTAACTTAGTTTTTTATTCTAACAAAGGCCTTTTTGATGTACTTTAATAAAGAAATACAATCATTTTTAGGTTTTACACAATGCAAAATATCGGGATGTCGTCAAAACTCGATAATGTCTGCTATGACATTAGGGGGCCTGTACTCAAACATGCTAAGCGCATGGAGGAAGAGGGGCATAAAATACTGAAGTTGAATATCGGTAATCCCGCCCCATTTGGATTTGACGCCCCAGATGAAATCTTGGTTGATGTCATTCGCAACCTACCGACTTCACAAGGTTACTGTGACTCGAAAGGCATCTACTCTGCTCGTAAAGCCGTCGTTCAGCACTATCAACGTAAAGGCATCCGTTCTTTAGATGTCGAAGACGTGTATATCGGTAATGGCGCATCAGAACTGATCGTTATGGCGATGCAGGCTTTGCTCAACAATGGCGATGAGATGCTGGTCCCCGCTCCGGATTACCCGCTTTGGACAGCGTCTGTTGCCCTATCTGGCGGAAAAGCCGTGCATTACCTTTGCGATGAACAAGCAGACTGGTACCCAGATCTAGATGATATTCGTAAGAAAATCACACCAAAGACCCGTGGTATCGTCTTAATTAACCCTAATAACCCAACAGGTGCAGTCTATAGCCGCGACTTTCTATTAGAAGTGATTGAGATTGCCCGTCAGCACAAGCTGATCATCTTCGCTGACGAAATCTACGATAAAGTACTCTATGACGGCGCAACACACACCTCTGTTGCGACACTCTCAGATGATGTACTGACTGTTACCTTTAACGGCTTATCTAAAGCTTATCGCGTTTGTGGTTTCCGTGGTGGCTGGATGTTCCTCACCGGCCCGAAACATCTAGCGCAAGGGTACGTTAATGGCTTAGATATGCTGGCTTCAATGCGTTTGTGTGCCAATGTACCGATGCAACATGCAATTCAGACCGCACTGGGTGGTTATCAAAGTATTAATGAACTGATCCTGCCCGGCGGCCGCTTATTGGAACAGCGTGACCGCGCTTTTGAACTGGTCAACCAAATTCCAGGGGTTTCCTGCGTGAAGCCTAAAGGCGCAATGTATCTGTTCCCGAAAATCGACACTAAGATGTACAACATCAAAGATGATCAAAAGATGGTTCTCGACTTCCTGATTCAGGAGAAAGTTCTGTTGGTTCAAGGCTCAGGCTTCAACTGGCCAAAACCCGATCACTTCCGCATTGTGACCCTGCCACACGTTGAAGATCTCGAAATGGCGATTGGACGCTTTGAACGATTCCTGTCGACGTATAGCCAGTAGTAATTAGATTCGATCTTTCATATGCTTAAAGAGCACTCAGTGAGTGCTCTTTTTTATTAGGAGGAAGATCCATGACAGAGAGTAAGTCTAAAGAAAGTCATTTCTTCGCTCACCTCGCTCGTATGAAGCTGATTCAGCGCTGGCCATTAATGCGCTCCGTGTCGACAGAAAATATCTCAGAGCACAGTCTTCAAGTTGCCTTTGTCGCCCACGCTCTGGCATTAATCAAAAACAAAAAGTATGGCGGTAATCTCAATCCTGAACGCATCGCCTTGCTGGGAATGTACCACGATACCAGTGAAGTGCTGACTGGTGATCTCCCCACTCCCGTCAAGTATTACAACCCAGAAATCGCAAAGGAATATAAGAAGATAGAAGCCGCAGCGGAAAAAAAACTGCTATCAATGCTGCCTGAAGAATTTCAGGAAGATTTTGCACCTTATCTGGTCTCTCAGGCTGCATACCCAGAAGATGAAGCAATCGTCAAACAAGCGGATACCATCTGCGCCTATCTCAAATGCCTGGAAGAACTCAGTGCAGGTAACCATGAATATGCGCTGGCCAAAAAACGCCTTGATATCACTTTGCAAGAAAGACGAACCCCTGAAATGGACTACTTTCTCACCACGTTTGCCCCAAGCTTTGAATTATCTTTGGACGAGATTAGTTAAAATTGAGCGGCTCTTTTCAAGCCACAATCTCGGATGACATAACGTAAATTTAAAACGGCTCCTATTAAAGGAGCCGTTGTTATTTACATCTATGCGATTGTACTAGTTACAAGCCGCTTGTTGTTCCCACATGGCAGCAACACCTGGTTCATCACCTGCGCTCGCCCAGTATGCCGCAACCCAGAAGTAACCATCATGAGTCACTTCAGAATATTGAGCATACGACTTCGAGTCATCCCATGGCAGTACAACGTCACTGACCAGTTCCCAAACATCAGCGACTCCTGGCTCTTCCCCTACATTCGCATACCATTGGTTTTGCCATACAAAACCGTTATGACTAACGAGTGTTCCTGAATCTGGGTATTGTGCACTGCTATCCCAAGCTGGATGGTTGCCCGCATCTGGGTCTGGCTGAGGTTCACAGCTATCCCCTTCAGGGAAAGTAAAGTTCACACTTCCATTTGCGGAGTCCGTTGCACCAAAGTTATCGGTTACGTTTAGCGAGAAGTTAAACTCTCCTTCCATCTCAGGCGTGTAAACCGTCGTGGGTTGATCCGAGCCCGGAATCGTTAGCACGTCACCATTTGGTGCAGTACCGCTCCACGAGAATGACTCAATCCTGCCATCGTCACTGGACTTAGATCCATCCAAATGAATTTCTCCTCCTTCCACCGTTACGGCGACATCAGCATGAGGATCTTCATTGGCATCAGCATCCCCAGACACCGCAATCGTCACGGAATCACTGTCTTCTAGACTTCCATCGGATACTGTTAGTGTAAAGGCTAGTGTCTGGTCATAGTTTCTTAGGCTATTACTATCAACCTCGATCACAGCTTTCGCCCCACCATCTTCAAGTGGCAGACTCTGGCCTTGTGTTTGTACCCATTGGTAACTCAGTTCTTCCCCTTCGGGATCACTCGAGTTAGAGCCATTCAGAGTAAAACTATCACCACGGGTAATGGACTGATCTTGCCCCGCATCCGCCACTGGTGGCTGATTATCCGGTGTAGGTACCGTCAAGGTGTAAACCATAGTATCGCTTGAGCTAGCTTCCGCTTCATCCGTAACGGTAAGCTGGAAGGTTGCCGTCACATCAGAATCTACATCAGACACAGTAAAATGTGTCGTTGCTTGGGTTGAGTCATCAATAGAGATGGCCGAAGCATCTGTACCTTCCACGTCCACCAAGGACCATGCATAAGTCAACGCGCCCTGTGCACTGGTAGATTGGCTGCCATCAAGCGTATACTGCACTCCGGATTCAAGCTCAGAACTCATATCCGCTCCAGCATCCGCAGCCGTTTCCGCATTTTCAGGTTCTAGGTTAGTTAACTCACGACACTGCTGAGGTGATGTAATGTTTGTACCACAGCTGTATATGATATTGTTCATATCAATGTTGCCTGAAGCATCTGTCTGCTGGTACCCCAAACCTTCACGAGCTGCGTTAAGCAGAATGCCATTATCATAATCCGCCATCCAAGTGAAAATCCCGCCCAGATTGTACTTCTCTACATACTTCGCTTTCATATAAGCAGTGCGTGGGGTATCTAAAGAGATAAAGAACTTTCTATCGGGGCTGTATATGTAATCAGCGTTAGCATGTGCATCGGTATACAAGTTGTAACTTTCTATCTTGTCTATTTGAAAGCCGTCGCTTTCTGAAATCGAAGCAAAGGTTTGTTCAATGTCATACCATTCGTAAATTCCAGGTTCCCATGACCCACCCACTTTTACATCAGGGTCCGAAGGCATACTGTAACTACCCTCAAGTGGAGAAAAGCTGCTCACCTGAGCTTCTGTCGCATTACGGCTGTATGTGGCGTACCCAATCTGAATCGCCTGAGATGGAACATTCATACTTTCAATCAAGTAGCTGATAGAATCATCCGCTGACCACTCAGCCTCTGCATAAGGGAAAGTATTGGTATGGTGGGCGAGAGATTCCGCCCAAGGCGTGCCAAAAAAGTCATATGTCATCAGGTGAATCGTATCGACACCCGCGCGATAGACATTACCAATATCACCTGCTTGGATTTTATCGACGGGCGCAGGGGCAGCAATGGCAATTTCGACTTCTTCAAGACCTGCGTCATCCAGAGCGCTCCTCAGTTCTCTAATCAACGTCGCGTAGTTTTCACCGTCCGCGTCGCTTGAACTGTTACCATCAGCACCACCTCCACCAGGGTATTCCCAGTCTAAATCAATCTGAGAAAAGAAAGTGAAGCGCTTGAAGATCTCCACAACACTTGCAATAAAGATGGCGCGATTGTCCGGATCGGCGGCCATGCGTGAAAACGGCTCAGATAGAGACCAGCCTCCGACACTAAAGGCGACGGCTAAATCTGGATTCTGCCCCTTAAGCTTTTTCATTGCCCCTAAGAAGCCTGCAACTCTGTCTTCTCCTTGGTACCAACGCTGGAGCAAAACATCTTCCTCTTCCCAGTTTGGATTACCTACGGCTGCAATTTCAGCTTCCGTTAGGACACCAGCACCATCGGTTGCCATATCCGCCCAAGCATCGGTGGTCAGAACCTCAAAATCCTTACCATGCTCAGGGTTAGCATCTTTGGCAAAACCACAAAGCCTCTCTAGTGATTCAACCGCGGACGTATTCGAGCTATCACCTATTTCGGAGCCACACATTCCAAAGAAGGAGAGTATTATCTTGTCGTAACCCTCGGAAAATTTGGATAGATCGACCCCACGAGCATAAAAGCCCCAGTTAGATAAATAAGCCGAGATTTTAGGCAGTTCAGAGTTCTCTTCGTACTCATTGACATAAAACGGGCTACCCGATGCAACAGGCCCTTTCGGTGCCAATGGATCTGTCCGTTCCGCCCACTCTTCCGGAGAGATGTATCTCTCATCTTCACGAGTAAAATCACCCGCAGTGGCAGTAGACGCTATGAGTACTAAAATTGACGTTGTTAATAAATTTAGCTTCATTTCTTAGATTCCAAATTGTTTTGTGCGCATACGCTTAAATGACACAAATTTAATAAAAACCAATTTCATATTGGCAAATTCAATTTAGAACGAAAGATATAAAAAATAGGCAGGAAGAGGTGAATCATTCTAAAAACTTGGATACATAAAATGAGACTGGCATTAATGCAGGGATTTTTTAATATCACTCTCCCACCTCCAGGAGAGAAGCTTCCTTTGCTCTCAGCGTCATACTCAAGCACAATAAACCTATGCACCTCCACCAACATGTTAGGCACCTTTGCTAAAGCGCTATATTATTCATGAAGTTAAAGGCCAAAATTCATATGAGTTCAAACAATAAGTTGCTATGGGAACAGCGCCACGATGATGAACATAAAATTCGTCGCGACGATCACCGTAGTCCTTACCAACGTGACCGAGCGAGAATTCTCCACTCCGCAGCGTTTCGACGTTTGCAGGCAAAAACTCAGGTTCACGGCAACAGTTTTGACGATTTTCACCGTACTCGGCTTACCCACTCTCTCGAAGCGGCTCAGTTAGGGACGGGAATCGTTGCGCAGATAAAGAAGAAACAGGAAGAATTTCGCGACCTCTTGCCTAGCGACAGCTTAATAGACTCGCTTTGCTTAGCCCATGATATTGGCCATCCTCCGTATGGGCATGGTGGTGAAGTCGCCCTCAATTATATGATGCGTGAGCATGGCGGATTTGAGGGAAACGCACAGACATTTCGCATCGTGACCAAGCTTGAGCCTTATACCGAGCATTTTGGTATGAACCTGGCACGACGAACTTTGCTTGGCTTAATCAAATACCCAGCGCTAATCAGTAAAACATGCGCAGATGTGACTCCAGACAGCGTCTCTCACCAGCGTAAGCTCAAAGCAAAAGAGTGGGCGCCCGCCAAAGGTTTATATGACTGTGACCAGTCACTATTTGATTGGGTACTTGAACCGCTCAGTGAGTCAGATAAGCAACTTTTCAGCCAGATGCGCGATGAGCAATTAACGGAGCGTCAGCATAAAAAGACCCGCTTTAAGTCCATCGACTGCTCTATCATGGAGCTGGCCGATGACATTGCCTATGGGGTGCATGATCTCGAAGATGCGGTGGTGCTAGGTATGGTGACAAGACACCAGTGGATAGAAGGCGCGGCGAGTTTGCTTTCAGAATGTGGTGAGCCTTGGTTTGAAACCCATATCGACTCCATTACAGACATGCTGTTTTCCGGTACTCACCACCAGCGTAAAGATGCTATAGGTGGCATGGTGAACGCTTTACTCACCAGTATTTCCATCAAGCCCGTTGACGCGCCTTTCGAAAGTGAACTGCTGGCATTTAACGCTTATCTGGAACCAGAAATGGCTCAGGCGCTGGAAGTCCTTAAGCGCTTTGTCAGTGAGTACGTGATTCAGGTGCCTCATGTTCAAGTTGTCGAGTACAAGGGGCAACAGATCATTATGGATATCTTCGAAGCGTTTAGCGCCGATCCTGAAAGATTACTGCCTGCTCCAATTCGTCATGAATGGCAGCAAGCAACATGTGAAAGCGAAGGTTATCGTGTGATTGCAGACTATATTTCTTCGATGACTGACGGCCATGCTCAGCGCCTGCACCAGCAGTTGTTCTCATCTCATTAACAAAAAGCGGAGCTTATGCTCCGCTTGCTTTAACACCTGTCGACAAATTCATCGAGTCGGTTCGCGAGCCTCTGCTTCTCACTGTCACTGATAAAGCTCGCTTCAATCGCATTGCGACTAAATTGCGCCAACTCTTCTTGCGTCAACATATGGCTGTCTGCAACTGCAAGAAAGTTGTCGGTCATGTAGCCACCAAAATAGGCCGGGTCATCTGAGTTGATCGTCACACACAGCCCTTGCCTCAATAAATCGACAACATTGTGTTGCTTCATTTCCTCAAATACTTTGAGCTTAGTATTGGACAGTGGGCAAACTGTCAGCGGCATACGCGACTGAGCCAGTGACACCACCAGATTCGGATCATCTGCACAGCGCACGCCATGGTCAATGCGCGACACTTTCAATAATTCAAGGCTGTTATAAATGTTGGCAACAGGCCCCTCTTCTCCTGCATGGGCGACCGTGAGAAAACCAGCCTCGAGTGCTTTGGCAAAAACACGAGCAAATTTCTCTGGCGGGTGACCCACTTCCGATGAATCCAGACCAACACCAATGATTTTATCTTTGTGTGCCAATGCTTGTTCTAAGGTGACAAAGGCACTTTGCTCATCCAGATGACGCAAAAAACACATGATGACTCGACTACTGATACCCAATTGCGTTTTCGCATCTTGCAAAGCGCGGTGAATACCGTTGATCACTGTGTCAAACGCGATACCACGCTCAGTATGAGTTTGTGGGTCGAAGAAGATCTCGGTGTGAATAACATTATCAGCCTTACAGCGCAGCAAATAAGCCCAAGTTAAATCGTAAAAGTCTTGCTCATGAATCAACACGTTGGCGCCTTGATAGTAGATATCAAGGAATGACTGAAGGTTAGTAAACTCATACGCGGCTTTGACCTCTTCAGGCGTGGTAAATGGCAGCGCGATTTGATTGCGTAATGCGAGTTCAAACATCATCTCAGGTTCAAGTGAACCTTCAATATGCAGATGCAACTCAACTTTTGGTAACTGACGAATAAATTCGGTTTGGTTCACGCTTGTCTCCCCATTCAATTCGATTGGTATTCAACAAACGCTTTTCTCTTGTGAAGATAAACAGGCATACAAAGAGAAAAGCGCAATGCACTTCACTCTTCGTAATCTGAAATTTGCGGTTTCAGGTAGAAACTCCCACACCTTATCAGTGGGATTATACGAAGCATCGTTTATGGCTTAACAGTCATAACTAAACGATTGCGCGTCATTATATTCTGACAAAGATTCACTGTACAACGCTGCGCTTGAAAATAATTTTAGACCTCAAATGACGAGTTTGCGTTTATTACCGGTAATTTTTTTCAAACACACCGGGTGGCATCTGCTTGATTTGAAAGTCAATCATGTGATTGAACGTATCAAGTAATGGGGTGAAGTCTTGCTCTGGTTGCAGCAAAGTCAGGATATGGTAGCCAGCCTCCACAGTAGACAAGCTATTGTCACTTGGCGCTTTGCGAATACGGTAATTGCCCTGTAGGTTCTCCGGCAAATGTACTAAAGGTAATGCCTGCAAATTCTCAGACAGTTGCCACATTTTGTACGCTTTTTTCCACGTGCCATCGAGCAAAATAATTCGCACTTTTTCTTCTCTAACGATGGCTTTAGCTACCTCTTCATGGCTGACAGACACTTCTCCCGGGTAAAGCACAAAATGTTGATAGCCTTCTTCAGCCAACAGCTTATTCAGCTCACTATGTTGAGTAAAATTTTCGCCTTCAAATAGGTAACTATTCTCAAGCGAGAGTCTGAGAATACGCGCTGTGCCCATCGGCCTGTTTGTTTCTGTCGGATGCTGTAAGATGACCAGCTCAACATTCGATGTTAGGCTTTGTATCCACTCACAAATACAAGCTTTGAGTGACTTACCACATTGAGAACAATATCGGGACATAGCGTGCGTTTACTTCTTCTGTTAATTGCTATCAGCTTAGTCTGCCTAGGCGTGCAGTTCGAGCCGTTAGCCAGCCTGACATACTGGCATCATCAACTTATTTCTGAAGGCCAGTGGTGGCGAATCCTAACAGGAAATTTCACCCACACCAACTATGCTCATTTAGGCATGAATCTGGCTGGCTTGTGGGTTATCACTTATCTGTTTAAGCCAAGAGCCACTTCTCTGCTCAGTGTATTGTTCGTGATTAGCTTATCCGTGGGTGTACTCAACCTGACAACAAGCATGACTAGCTATGTTGGTCTTTCTGGTGTGCTGCATGGCATATTTGCCTATTATGCGCTTCAAGAATCCTTACAAGGTCGTAAAGGTAGTTGGTTACTTGTCATTGGTGTATTAGCCAAAGTGGGCTGGGAAATGACCATGGGCGCCTCGCAATCGACCAGCGAGTTAATCAATGCCCGTGTAGCCGTTGAGTCTCATCTGTTTGGCGCATTGACCGGTCTCGTGCTCGCTTTTGTCACTACTAAGCTAAACTTTCAGACAAGACTTAACCGCTCTCAGCGATAATTTCTATTGATGTTCCTGACCAAAGGGCTCAGAATGGCGCCCTTTTGCTGGTGGTCGATTGCCGCCAGAGCACTTATCTCACCTTAAACAGAGAACTATTTATGGGTTTTACCGCTTTAGGCCTTTCTGCCCCGCTCCTCAAAGCCATCGACGATCAGGGTTATGACAAACCATCTCCAATTCAGGAGCAAGCCATTCCTGCAGTGTTAGCAGGTAAAGATGTCATGGCAGCGGCTCAGACAGGTACGGGTAAAACCGCAGGCTTCACATTACCGATTCTAGAACGATTAGATAATGGCACCCGAGTCAAAGGCAACCATGTAAGAGCATTGGTACTGACACCGACTCGTGAATTGGCGGCTCAGGTTCAGGAAAACGTGTTCAAGTACAGCCGTTACCAACGTCTGACGTCGAATGTAGTATTCGGCGGAGTGAAAATTAATCCACAAATGATGAAGCTGCGTAAAGGCACAGACGTGCTTGTCGCAACCCCAGGTCGATTACTCGATTTATACCAGCAGAATGCAATTAACTTCTCCCAGTTAGAAGTTTTAGTGCTGGATGAAGCAGATCGCATGTTGGATATGGGCTTTATTCGCGATATTCGTAAAATTCTCGCACTGCTTCCGGAAAAGCGCCAAAACCTACTGTTCTCTGCAACTTTTTCTGCTGAGATTCGCGAACTAGCCAAAGGTCTAGTTAATGATCCGGTCGAAGTCTCTGTTAACCCTGAGAACTCCACTGCGGTCACCATTGAGCAATCTATCTACCCAGCAGATAAGCGTAAAAAAGCACCTATGCTGGTGAAGCTCATCAAAGATGGTGATTGGAGACAAGTTCTGGTCTTCAGCCGTACCAAACACGGGGCGAACCGACTTTCTCATTACCTTAATGATCAAGGTATTACGGCGGCACCTATTCACGGTAACAAAAGCCAAGGTGCGCGCACCAAGGCACTGGCTGATTTTAAATCCGGAGAAGTGCGCGTATTAGTTGCTACAGATATTGCAGCACGTGGTATCGACATTCCTCAACTGCCTCAGGTCGTCAACTTCGAACTGCCTCACGTAGCAGAAGATTATGTCCACCGAATTGGCCGTACTGGCCGTGCAGGTGAAGTCGGCAAAGCGATCTCTTTAGTTGAAGCAGCGGAAGCCAGTGAACTATTTGGTATTGAACGACTCATCCAGCAAGTATTACCTCGTTTAGAGCTGGAAGGCTATAAGCCCGTCAATGTGCTGCCAGAATCTAAGTTAGATACTCGCCCAATCAAACCTAAGAAACCGAAAAAGCCCAAGAAGCCAAAAGTCGACCATGCCGATGGTCAGCGCTCAGGTGACAATGCTCGTGGTCATAAGCCAGCGGGGAAAAACAAACGTCATTTTGGCCATAACAAGCCCAACGGTGATGGCTCCAAGAGTAATAATGGTGGCAAACGTAAGGACGGCAGTTCTGGCAATAGCAAAGCCTCAAACAATACTGGCAATAATGGACAGAAACGTCGTAGACCAGCGAACCGCAAGCCAAACCATTCGCAACCTAAAGCACAGTAACCAAATACACAAAGCCCCTCAGTTGAGGGGCTTTTCATTTAATCAACCAAAAAAATCGGCTTACACGATAGGACGCTGACCACGATCAATCAGCTTCATCAGTACGTTATCAGCCGCTTCACCTGCCAGACCTGCCAGCTTAGATGTCAGCTTTTTCTTCTCTACGTAGTGAATCGCTAAGACTGTTTTATCTTTGCACGCTTCCACAACCAGATCATCAGAGGTTTTGATTTCATCAACCAGACCCAATGAATGCGCCTGAGTGCCAAACCAGTGTTCACCAGTTGCCACTTTATCTAATTCAAGTTCAGGGCGACGCTCACGAATAAAGTCTTTAAACAAGCCATGTGTTTCTTCGAGCTCTTGTTTGAACTTATCACGTGCTTTATCGGTGTTCTCGCCAAACATGGTCAAGGTACGCTTGTATTCGCCCGCTGTTAGCTGTTCATACTCGATATCGTACTTTTTGAGTACTTTATTGAAGTTAGGTAGCTGAGCAATCACGCCGATGGAGCCTACGATTGCAAATGGCGCTGAAACAATCTTGTCAGCAATACATGCCATCATGTAACCGCCACTGGCAGCCACTTTATCTACCGCAATCGTCAGTGGCAGCTTAGCCGCCTTAATACGATCAAGTTGAGACGATGCCAAGCCGTAGCCATGCACCATACCGCCGCCAGACTCTAGGCGCAGTAGTACTTCGTCCCCTTCACGAGCTACCGCTAGAATTGCGGTCACTTCTTCACGTAGTGACGCAACTTCTTTGGCGTCAATGCTGCCTTTAAAATCCAGAACAAATAGGTGAGGCTCACGCTTGCTGTCCAAATCGCCGTCTTTTGAAGCCTGCTTCACTTCTTTTTCACGGGCTTTTGTTTTCTCTTTCTCTTGTTTCTTTTCTGCCTTATCACGCGCTTTGATAAACGCTGAATCATGCAGGTGATGCTCAAGCTGCTCAACGGTGTTTTTATGCTGATCCGTCAAGTTGGTGATCTCCAATTCACCCTTTGCAGCACCACTCTTACCCCCTACGGCTTTGGCTATAACAAGAATCGCAATCACTGCGACTACAACAGTCACAATCTTGGCTAAAAACAGCCCGTAGTCCAACAAAAATTCCAATGTGATATCCCCTAATGTGCGAATTAGTGTATTGTAACCACCATCTTACGGATTCATAAAGCAGAACATTACAATAAGGATGCATGTCGTGGATTATTCCGTTTCCTCAGACGCTTTAAAAGACAAAGTCATTCTCGTGACAGGTGCCGGTGACGGCATCGGTAAACAAGCCGCAATCTCATTTGCTCAGCATGGTGCCACCGTCATTCTGTTAGGTCGTACAGTGAAGAAGCTTGAGCAAACTTACGATGAAATTGAAGCTGCTGGCTACCCTCAACCCGCGATCATTCCTCTGGATATGAAAGGCGCAAGCAAGCAAAACTATATTGATATGGCCGATACCATTGGTAGTCAGTTTGGTCGACTTGATGGAGTACTACACAATGCCAGTCAACTGGGTGTACTGAGCCCATTTGATCAGATTGGTGAAGACACTTACGACGATATCATGCAGGTTAATGTTAAAGCTCAGTTCCTGATGACTCAGGCAACCCTTCCGCTATTGCATAAGTCAGATGATGCAAGCGTTATCTTTACGTCATCAACGGTTGGCCACGCTGGCCGTGCTTTCTGGGGAACTTACGCAATATCTAAGTTCGCAACGGAAGGCATGATGCAGATTCTGGCAGATGAATTGAGCGATACACACATCCGTGTCAATGCGATTAACCCAGGTGGTACACGCACTTCCATGCGCGCGAAGGCTTACCCAGCGGAAGACGCTGAGTTGCTAAAAACACCACTGGATATCATGCCGCTTTATCTTCACCTGATGTCGAATGAGAGCAAAGACGTTCGCGGTCAGTGCATTGACGCACAGCCGAAGAAATAGAAAAAAACTTCTCATATATTCAACGCCTTGTGGAAACACAAGGCGTTTTTTTATGCACTTATTCAGCCCTTCCCTTGCTGATAAATAATAATAATTTATACTGTACATATATACAGGTAAATTGTTATGTATGAACTGATCGAACATCTTAAGAAAAAACAATGGCTTTGGCAGGGCAATCACACTCCTGAGTCCAGAGATCACCATTCGACAGGTTTTGATCTTCTGGATCAAAAACTGGAAGGCGGCTTTCCCATTCATGGCGTGGTGGAATTACAAACGACTTCCGGCATCGGAGAGCTTCGTCTGCTACTCCCTCACCTTAAAAACAGCAGCCAAGGTAGGTTGTCCGTATTCATACAACCACCTGGTCATCTGTCTGCGCAGTCTCTGACAGCAGAAGGTCTCGATCTGAACCATATTCTGCTGCTTTATCCGAAAACAGATAACGAAGCCTTATGGGCTGCAGAGCAATGCCTAAAAAGCGGCGCTTGCAGTAACGTGCTGCTTTGGCATTCTGGGCTAGAAGTCCACCATGCTCGTCGACTTCAGGTCGCCAGTGAAACTGGAAATTGCCTGTCGTTTTTGTTTAAAACTGAACAGCGCAGTCTCTTTTCTCTGCCCGTCAGTTTGAGCATGACGCTACTCCCCCACCCACTTGGAATTGAAATCACCATCACGAAACGCAAAGGTGGGTGGCCACATGCCAGCTTCGTTCTGGACATGAGTACACTCTGGCCTTCATTAACAGAGTCCAGACCTGAGCCTGTCATTCTTCCTTTCCCACTGCGTAAGCAAGGCTAACTATGCAGGTGTGGTTGTACTTGCATTTCCCGACTCTACAACTGGATGCGCTGTACTCTGAACAGGCTCAGCAGCCTTTGGTGGTGGTTGATTCCAAACGTTTCCAAATTGTGCAATGCAATTTCGTAGCGCACGAACAAGGAATTAGACCGGGAATGGGACTAGGCAGCGCCAGCGCTTTGTGTCACTCGCTTCAGGTCCACCCCTATGATGAGAAAGTCGAGCAACAAACCTTACTGGATATCGCCCAGTGGCTGTATATGGTGACCTCTGATCTGGTGCTCTTTCCGCCACAAGGGTTATTGCTAAAAGTCACGGATATGCTGTCACTCTATGGTGGGCTGGATGCTTATTGGCGCCGAGTTTCTCAGCATTTGCAGCAGTTGAATATCCAGTATCAGTACGCTACTGGCTTTTCTCCCTTCTCTGCCATTCTGCTGGCAAAATCTGGAAGTGCATTAGTCAGCCAAAATAGATCTCAACTCTGTGAAGCACTCAAATCCTATCCAGTTTCAGCGACCGAGCTTGACAGTAAACAGGTTGAAAAACTCTCCCGTGTGGGAGTGTTGACCCTCAACGATCTGCTGGAACTGCCAATGCAAGAAGTCGCTAGACGTTTTGATATCGACTTGGTTAACTATGTCGGACGACTGATGGGTCAGTTTAAACATCCAGTAGACTTCTACCACCCACCTGAACACTTCCAAAGTTATCTTGAGCTGTTGTTTGATATCGAAAATACCCAGTGGTTGGAAAAACCGCTATTGAAACTACTAGAAAAATTGGAAGGGTTTCTAACATTACGTAATCAGGTCGCATACGAACTTGAGCTGACTCTTCATCAACGCGATCGTGCCGCTGGTGTGATTGCATTTACTTCCGCCTGTGGAGATTACTCCGCTCAGCGCTGGGCTAAGCTTTGTCAGCTAACAATGGAGTCCATTAAACTTGATGCTCCAGTACAAGGTTTGACTCTGAAAGTGGTACGTAGTGGCGAACTTGAGTCCACCAGCCAAGACATTTTCGCAGGACGTAAAGGCCAACAAACAGAACTGGAGTTGATAGCCACGCTACAAGCTAAGCTAGGTAATCACCAAGTCCTTAAAGTCGCACCAACAGATGACCCTAGACCAGAGAAATCGATTTCATTGTGTGCCCCCGATCTCCCCATTTCTACTAAAGTTTCACTCTCTGGTTTACGCCCCTCTTTGATGCTACCAAACCCTGAGCCTTTAACAGAAAAGGTCAATGTTATGCACGGCCCTGAACGCTTTGTGACTGGCTGGTGGGATGGTGAGGAAATGACGCGGGATTATTTTATTGCGCGCAGTGACAGTGGACGTTGGCTCTGGGTATTTCGCAATCAAGAAATGCAGTGGTTTCTGCATGGGTTATTTAGCTAAGCGGAGATGCGATAATGAAGTACGCTGAACTCTTCTGCCAGACCAACTTCTCTTTCCTCACCGGCGCTTCTCACGCAGAAGAGCTTATTCTACAAGCAGACTTTTTACGCTATCACGCACTGGCGATTACCGATGAATGCTCCGTAGCAGGAGTGGTCAGAGCTTATAGAGCGATCAAAACTCATAACCTCAATATCAAACTGATCATAGGAAGTATGTTCTGGTTAAATGATGAGTGTCAGGTCGTATTACTTTGCCCAAACCGTGAAGCCTATGCCGAACTCTGTCGAATCATCACAAACGCAAGAAGACGCACCGAGAAAGGGCAATATCAGCTGGCAGAATGGGATTTAATGTCGCTTCGCCACTGCCTGATTGTCTGGCTCCCCAGCCATCGACATAGCGATCAGAAATGGGGACACTGGCTTGCTCAACATCATCAACCAAGATTGTGGTTAGGTGTTCAGCGCCATTTAGATGCAGACGATAAAAGCTACCTTACTCACTGTGAGGAACTCGCTCAGGAACTGATGGTGCCAATCACCGCTTGCGGTGGTGTACTCATGCATACCGCTAACCGTCTTCCTCTACAACATGTTCTAACCGCAGTCCGACATGGTAGTAGCGTTGATAAAATTGGTAAGCACCTACTTACTAATACAGAACGAACACTGCGAAGCAAAGAAAAGCTCGCCCGACTGTTTAAACAAGAATGGCTGGAAGAGAGTATTCGCCTCGCCGAGCAGTGCCAGTTCAGTTTAGAAAAACTCAAGTACGAATACCCCCATGAACTAGTACCCAGTGGTGAAACACCGATGAGCTATCTGCGCAAATTGGTAGACAGTGGCAAGCGTCGCCGCTTTCCCGAAGGTATTCCTCAGGATATTTCAGAAACTATCGACAAAGAGCTTGAGCTGATTGATGAGCTCAACTACCCCTACTATTTCCTGACCATTCACGACATAGTGATGTTTGCCAAGCGTCAGAATATTCTCTATCAAGGGCGTGGCTCAGCAGCCAACTCTGTCGTTTGCTACTGTCTGGAAATTACAGCGGTCGACCCTCGACAAACTTCTGTTCTCTTCGAGCGCTTTATCAGTAAAGAACGTGATGAGCCACCTGACATTGACGTAGACTTCGAACACGAACGCCGTGAAGAAGTCATTCAATACATTTATCAGAAGTATGGCCGTGAGCGAGCAGCGCTTGCGGCAACAGTGATCACTTATCGCTTTAAAAGTGCCGTTCGCGATGTAGGAAAAGCGCTTGGGATTGAAGAAAGCCAACTCGATTACTTCATCAAAAACGTTAACCGTCGAGACCGTGAGCTCGGCTGGCAGGCGCAGATCGTCGAGCTTGGCCTTCAGCCGGATTCTCTCAAAGGTGAGCAGTTCATCACTCTGGTTAATGATATTCTCGGCTTTCCTCGTCATTTGTCTCAGCATGTTGGCGGCTTTGTGATTGCCGCTGGCCCTTTGTATGAACTGGTGCCAGTTGAGAATGCTTCTATGGCAGACAGAACTGTGATCCAGTGGGACAAAGATGATCTGGAAAGCCTCAAGCTAATGAAGGTTGATGTCCTCGCCCTAGGGATGCTCAGTGCTATCCATAAGTGTTTCCAGTTGGTCAAACGCTTCCATCAGCAAGATCTGACTATTGCAGAGATCACCCGAAGGCAAGATGATCCTGACGTGTATGGCATGATCCAGAAAGCCGACACAGTCGGCGTATTTCAGATCGAATCACGAGCCCAAATGAGCATGCTTCCCAGACTCAGGCCCAAGACTTATTACGATCTGGTGATCCAGATTGCTATTGTACGCCCGGGACCCATTCAAGGCGACATGGTTCACCCTTTTCTCAAACGTCGTGATGGTATCGAACCCGTGACCTTCCCTTCGGATGAAGTCAAAGATGTCTTATCTCGAACTATGGGGGTGCCTATCTTTCAGGAGCAGGTAATCAAGCTGGCGATGGTAGCTGCAGGCTTTAGTGGTGGGGAAGCCGATCAGCTACGCCGTGCTATGGCATCTTGGAAAAAGAATGGCGATCTGGTGAAGTTTCGCACCAAGCTGATTGAGGGAATGTTGGCTCGAGGCTACGAACAAGAATTTGCTGAACGTATTTTTGATCAGATACTCGGGTTTGGTGAGTACGGCTTTCCTGAGAGTCATTCCGCCTCTTTTGCTGTACTGGCGTATTGTTCTGCTTGGCTCAAACATTATCATCCGGAAGCTTTTTACACTTCACTCCTCAATAGCCTGCCGATGGGCTTTTACAGTGCATCGCAGCTAGTTCAGGATGCAAGGCGTCATAACGTATTGATTCTGCCTGTCTGCGTCAACCAGTCACATTATGATCATCAGGTCGTTCATTGTGGCAAAAGACTTGCTATCCGACTTGGCTTTCGTCAAATCAAAGGATTCAGCGCAGAAAGCACTCTACAACTACTCAAAGCACGTGGAAAACAGGGCTTTCAACACCCCAAGCAACTCAAGCATATCGGTTTAAATCAGCGAGATCTGGAACTGCTCGCTTCGGCTAATGCTATGCAGACTATTGCGAATAACCGTTTTCAAACCCGCTGGGCAATGATGGATTCGTTATCCGATTTACCTCTATTTAAAGATTTAGAAGAGCCACAAAGTGACTCAATCAGTAAGCCTTCAGAGGTTCAAACACTGCTGGAAGACTACTCTTCCATTGGGCTATCACTCAGCAAACACCCTATTACGCTTTTGGAACAAGCAGGTGCCCTAGGGCGCTTTACAAGAATGAAGGAGCTTATTCATAAGCCGCATCAGTCCCTGGTGACCATCGTTGGTGTTGTAACAGGTAAACAAGCTCCCGGTACCGCTGCTGGCGTCACTTTTTTCACTTTAGAGGACGACAGCGGCAACATGAATGTCGTGGTCTGGCAGGCAACGGCGCGAGCGCAAAAACAGGCCTATCTCACAGCCAAAGTCATGATGATAAAAGGTATCCTAGAAAGAGAAGGAGAAGTCACACACATCATTGCAGGGAGACTGATCGATATGACGGACAAGCTAGAAGGGCTCAAAAGCAAATCACGAGATTTCCACTAACCACCATAAACGGAAAAAGGAGCCATTCGGCTCCCTTTAGATTAACAGTTAGACGAGTTACACATCGTCTTCAGCGTCCATACGTTTCTTTTTGTATTCCCTGTACAGTAACATGCATAAGGTCATCACAACCTTAGACGTAAACCATATCATGAATAGGAACTACCTTTAGCTTCTGATGAAAAGTGAAGATTAATTAATTCGCAAAGCAAATGATCGAACAAATACTATCAATGATTTAACTGAATTGCATGCTTTATATCAATCGAGAGACTATCTCGACAAAATGTCACGCAGTCGATCTTGTGCCACTTCAACCAATAAATCTGGCTGGAACTTGGAAATGAATCGATCACACCCCACCTTCTTCACCATCGCTTCATTAAAGCTACCACTGAGCGATGTATTCAAGGTGATATAAAGATCTTTCAGCTTAGGGTCACTGCGTATTTCGTGAGTCAGTTTATAGCCATCCATTTCTGGCATTTCGGCATCGGTAATCATCAAAAGAAGCTCACGGGGTACATCTTTGCCCTCTTCACTCCAGCCTTTAATAAGCCTCAGAGCTTCGAGACCATCGCGACACTCAAGAATATTCAGCCCCAGTTGAGAAAGCGTTCCTTTAACCTGGGCTCGAGCGGTAGAAGAATCATCTACAATAAGCACATTGCGACCAACCATTTGTGCAGACAGATCTTCATCCAGCACTCCTTCAGAAATAGACACATCGTAATCGATGATCTCTGCCAGTACTTTTTCCACATCAATGATTTCAACAATTTGCTGCTGGTCTTCATTTTTGATTTGCGTGATAGCCGTTAGGTAGTTTGCTCGACCTGCCGTTTTCGGCGGCGGCTGAATCTCTGTCCAAGCTGTATTGACAATATTACGTACCTGACCGACTAAAAAGCCCTGCACTGTTCGGTTGTATTCGGTAATGATTAGATTTTGTTCTTGGTCTTCCTGACGAGATGGTGGGAAACCTATCGCGCTACGTAAGTCAATCACAGGTACGGATACACCGCGTAAAGAAGCCACGCCCGTAATATGGTGGTGCGAGCCAGGCATCTTAGTCAATGGCGGGACTTTGATAACCTCACGAACTTTAAAAACGTTGATCGCAAAGACCTGACGGCTGTTAAGACTGAACAGCAGCAACTCTAATCGGTTTTCACCTACAAGGTTGGTTCGCTGATCAACGCTATTTAAAACTCCGGACATACGATCTCTCAACTACTTTGTAATATATCAAAAATAGCCTAAAGCCAGGCTAAACAAAAATAAACCCATACAACTTGAAGGTTATATGGGTTTACATAAAAGATAAAGCTTATTAACTGCGAGCTTAGCCTTCTATCACCTTCATCAATAATAACCCATCATAGAGGGCCTGTTTGATTAATGCCGCGCCAGGCATGGTCGCCTGTTTGTAGAAGCGAGACTCTACAACTTCAAGATCCTGATGATAAACAGGCAGGCTTTGCTCTTTAATACAGTTTTGAATGGCCGGATACAATACATCTTTTGCTTGGTTAATCGCCCCACCAATGAGAATTTTTTCCGGGTTGAAGAGGTTTATGACGATCGCAATCGCCGAGCCCAGATAGCGACCAAGTTTTTCGACAGCATCGACTGCCAATGGATCACCATTTGCTGCAGCTTCACAAATATCTTCAACTGAAAGTTCTTCAATGTCTGACAACGTTGATTCTTCACCATTTGCCAAACGTTCCGCCACTTCACTACGAATCGCCTGAGAGCTGGCAACAGTTTCAAGGCATCCTCGGTTGCCACAATGGCAAAGCTTACCATTCGGATCGATTTGAATATGGCCAAGTTCACCAATGTTGCCGTGACGCCCTTGAAGCACACGACCATCCAGAACAATACCCGCACCAAGACCATGGTGGATAGAAATCAGTACTGAGTTTTCGTTTTCCTGAGAGTGACCAAACAACTTCTCTGCCAATGCCCACGCTCGGGTGTCGTTAGCGATGAAGACTGGAAGACCTGTTGCTTTGTAGATTTCAGGGCCAAGAGAAAGGTTTTCAACATTGTAGTGCGGCATTTGCAACACAATGCCTTTTTCAGAGTTCACCAAACCAGGAAGAGTAAGTGCAATACTGGTTACACGGTCTAGTTGCTCGGAATATGTCTGGAAAAATTCATCGATTTCATGGAGCAAGCGAGCTAACACATCGTCTTGATCGATTTCATGGATATCGATTTTAGTGTCAATCAGAACATCACCGCCCAACTCATGCAAAGCAATGGTCAAATAGCCACGGCCGAGACGCATTGAGAGAAACTGCCAGCCTTCATTGTTCACCTGTAGCCCCACTGCCGGGCGGCCACGACTGGTCGCTTCCTGCACTGTAGTTTCGTGGATCAGATGAGCATCAATCAGCTCACGAGTAATCTTGGTAATACTCGCAGGGGCAAGCTCGCTCTCTTTTGACAAATCAATTCGAGAGATAGGGCCTTTTTGATCAATGAGTTTATATACACGGCCAGCATTGACCTGCTTGATATGATCAATATGGCCTGGTTGAGCCATGTACATAGGGTGCTCCAAATATCAACAACTAAGCAATTTTTTTACTTTGCGAAGTAATTGTGAAGAGCTTTGGTAGATTGCCGTGACAAGCATCACGGATAAACATGATTCTTTGGGCGTTCAATCAAATTGCAAAACAGATATCACATTTAAAGCGCCATTTTTTTGCATTAATAAATATGTGTGCCTGACAAGATAAGTTATCCCTAAATCTCTCATAACTCAGCATTTTGCATATACTCAATTGGGGTCTTTATATTTTTATAATTTATTGCCGACCCAAAAAGCTTGATCAAGGAAATCATCATGACCGCTATACAAAGAAGAACAAAAATCGTCACTACGTTAGGTCCATCGACGGACAAAGAAGGGATTCTCGAAGCGATCATTCAGGCAGGAGCCAATGTTGTCAGAATGAACTTCTCACATGGTACCGCAGAAGATCATATCCAGCGTGCCACTCGCGTACGCAATATCGCAGCGCAGTACGGTACTCATGTTGCCATTCTTGGTGATCTACAAGGGCCTAAAATTCGCGTATCGACATTTAAAGACAACAAAATTCACCTCACTGTTGGTGACACTTTTATCCTCGACAGTGATCTCGCTCAGGGGGAAGGTGATCAGAGTGCCGTAGGTCTCGACTACAAAGAGCTGCCACAAGACGTCTCAACGGGTGATATTTTGCTACTCGATGATGGTCGTGTTCAGCTGCAGGTGACTAAGGTATCTGACAATCAAGTCGTTACTAAAGTCATCATTGGCGGCCCGCTGTCCAATAATAAGGGCATCAATAAAAAAGGCGGAGGCTTATCGGCCGACGCTTTGACTGAAAAAGATAAGAATGACATCAAGATTGCCGCCCAAATCAAAGTCGACTATCTCGCAGTTTCGTTCCCACGCAATGGCGAGGATATGAAGTACGCTCGCCGCTTAGCACGAGATGCGGGCCTTGAAGCGAAATTGGTCGCTAAGGTGGAGCGCGCCGAGACAGTGGAAAGTGAGGAGAATATCGATGACATCATTCTCGCTTCAGATGCGGTAATGGTCGCTCGTGGCGATTTAGGGGTAGAAATTGGAGACCCGGAATTAATTGGTGTACAAAAACAACTCATTCGCCGAGCGAGAAGCCTCAATCGTACCGTCATCACCGCGACACAAATGATGGAGTCTATGATTGAGAATCCAATGCCAACCCGTGCAGAAGTCATGGATGTAGCCAATGCCGTCCTCGATGGTACTGATGCCGTCATGCTGTCAGGAGAAACGGCCGCAGGTAAATACCCGCTGGAAACAGTACGTTCAATGGCTGAGGTGTGTCTGGGAGCAGAGAAAATGTCAGCCATTAACCGGTCCAGCTACCGAATGGACTCGGTTTTTAAAGGCAGTGAAGAAACCATCGCTATGTCGACCATGTTTGCCGCGAACCACATGAAAGGTGTCAAAGGCATCATTACCCTGACTGAGTCCGGCCGAACGGCATTAATGATGTCTCGCCTTAGTTCTGGTTTACCTATCTTCGCCCTATCACGTAATGAAAGCACTCTTAACCACACCGCGCTTTATCGTGGAGTGACGCCCGTTTATTTTGACTCTAAAGGCGACTCAGGTTTACCAACAGCTAAAGCCGCTGTGGAGTGTTTGAAAGGCAAGGGGTTACTGCATGATGGCGACCTGGTCATCATCACTCAAGGCGATGTCATGGATGTGGTAGGGTCAACTAACTGTATGCGTATTCTTTCTGCCTGATATTGGACTTCACATGAAAAAGGGAGCCTGTTGGGCTCCCTTGTAACTTCTGAATGACCGTTACTTCTGAATGGCCGCCGCTGAGGATTTAGACAGCGATGAATACATTTCAACAAAGCGAAAACCTGAATCAAGCCCCATCTGGTAGTCATGAAGCAGATCGTCTCGGTCACTCATCAAAGAATTAGATCTAAGTGGCTGCTCAGGCTTTATCTGTACAATAAAACAATCGTCTGGCGGATTGTGGAGAAAGTCTTGAGTAAGAGAATAGGTCTGGTAGTGAACCATCAACATATCCGCCAATCCGGAATCAAACTTCTCTCCCAGTAGATGACTTAATCGGTAGATGTCATCGGCTCCAAATAGCCAACGCCCGCCATTGAGTGACTCCAAGTGGCGATGTTGCAATTTGTCCTCCTGAGAACGTTGCAACTGTTCTGTGAAAAAGCTCGCCCAGTCTTCTTTCCATTGAACCAGCTTTTGCTGCCAATGATCTTGCACCACGTTAAATGAATCACGATACCACTTAACCTCATTCTCATGAGTCACTTGCTCTGTGTCCGTCTCTAGATCTTCTCCTTCTGTACGAATCACAACAATGCAACGCGCCTCTTTACGCCACGCTTCTTGAACTGGAATAGACGCCGAAACTCCTCCGTCCACATACTCTCCATGATCAAACTTAACGGGCTCCTGATAAAGCCTTGGGATCGCGCATGTGGCGATCAACACTTTTCTCCAGTCATCCTGAAACATGGGCAAATAGTGATCGAACAGCCGGCTAGTATCGGTCACCGCAGCAAAGGCTTGCCTATTGGCCAATACTCTTTTTCCCATATCAATATCAAGCCGATAAGGAAAATCGCTGATCTTATCAAGTGCCCAATCAATCCCAAGGTATTGTTTACGGCGTATATAACGGAAGAGATTGAAAAACTCAGGAGCGGTGGTGAGGTCGAGTATAAAGGAGCGCCCTATTCCCCGTTGACGGCACAGATAACCACAAAGATTTAGCGCACCAGCAGAGGTACCATAGAAAGCGTGAAAAGGGTCAAAGTTAGAAAGAAGGAAGGCATCAAGCACACCGGAAGTAAAGATACCACGCTGTCCACCACCTTGGGCTACCAGCGCATTTTTACCACCAGTGTACTTAGCAAGACGTTGAGTATCCAGCTGGATAGCAGCGCTGGTAACGACACCGCTATTGTCCATATACCCAACCTAGGCTGAAGTAATGGCGACTAGACCAAAACCAATCAAAACAGTAAAGACTGTTACAGTGATGACCAACGCATATTTTAGATCGTGTTCCATAGACACCTCCTTTATTGTGTAACAAAGTAATAACATCGTTGTGAGTCATCTTCAAATATTCCCTTTTTTTTGTGCGTAATTATGACGTTACTATCACAATTAGTGGGTATATCACTCTGATAGGACAGTGACTATGAACAGCAAGAACCTCTCTTTATTTTGTAGCATTTTACTTACGTTCTCATCACCCGCTTTAGCTGATATCTATCTGACCCCTTGGTTTGGCTTTACCGCAGGCGGAGAAGTAGAAAATCAAGATCAGCAAAAATATGACCTAAAAGGCTCTGAGAGTTTCGCATTAAGCGCAGAAATGACGTTGGATAAAGGGCGAATTGGCCTGTTTTACGCCAATCAAAATACTGATGTCGAAACAGTGAACCTCAGCTCCACCATGCACTACCTGCACTTTCAGAGTAGCATTTATTACCCCGCAGAGGAGTCTCTATACGGTTATCTTGGTATAGGGCTTGGGGGTTCATACATAGATGCCGATTGGGTCACAGACGAGTTTGGCTTTTCAGCCAGTATCTTTGGTGGATTTGAGTATCGTCTCACTGAACACTTTGCAGTGAATACTCAGCTGCGTTGGCTTGGCACAGTTGTCGATAACGATACCAGTGGCGTATGCAATCTGCCCGCTTCACAGGAAGGAAGTTGTCTCATCAAATTCAAAACTGATTGGATGAACCAGTTTTCAGCAAACCTCGGATTAACTTGGCGCTTCTAGATACAATATCTTTACAATATTAATAATTTAGTAATATAGATTAATGGAGCGTATATTTTTCAGTCATACGCTCTCTAAATTATAAAAGCGTTATATTTTGCATAAAAGCCATAAACCATAAAATGCTTCCAGTTTAATAATACAAGTCAGTCCAATCACTCTATAAAATACAATAAAACACAATTTTATTACCACAAACGAACAATACCATCACAACTACAATCTATTGCTTTAACTATTGTTAGTAGTTAGTCTTTTCATCATGCACAGCTGAATATTTCAGTTAGAGCAAACACACATTTAACTTTAAAGAACTAAAATCTGAGAAGCCTTTAACTTCACAGCACAAAAAACCACAAACTTACGCAATAAAAGATAGTTAATTATTCATATTGGCACAAACAGACACGTGCCTGCTTTACTAGTAGTAAGTTTACTCAGGCGTCCGTTCAGCCTGACTGGTGATTTTAAGGCATCTTCAATCTCAGATATCGGATTTACAGGAGTCCTTTTATGAAGCGAGAACAATGGGGGTCCCGCGCTGGATTTATTCTAGCTGCAGTCGGATCGGCTATCGGTCTGGGAAACATCTGGCGTTTCCCGTATATGGCCTATGAAAACGGTGGTGGTGCTTTCTTTATACCGTACCTTTTTGCCATGATCACCGCAGGCATACCCTTCATGATCCTTGAATTCAGCATGGGTCAGAAATACCGTGGGAGCGCACCTCGTACGCTAGCGAAAATTCACTCTAAGTTTGAGTGGCTAGGCTGGTTCCAAGTAGGTGTTGCAGCGGTTATTGCTGTTTACTACGTTGCTGTTATCGGTTGGGCGATTTCCTACTTTGGTATGTCTTTCAACCAGAGCTGGGGCACTGACACTAACGCCTTCTTCTTCAGTGATTACCTCGGTTTAGGTGACAACTCACCAACTAATCTAGGAAGCATTCAGTGGAAAATTGCTATTGCAATGCTGATTGCATGGGGTATTACTTACGCTGCTATTGTCGGTGGTGTCAAAGCAGGTATTGAGCGCGCATCTAAGATCATGATGCCAATTCTATTTATCATGGTCGTGCTACTGATTGGCCGTATGGTCTTCCTACCTGGTGCTCTGGATGGCGTGAACTACATGTTTGAGCCTGACTTTAGCAAAATCTGGGACGTGAAAGTTTGGGCAGCCGCGTATGGTCAGATCTTCTTCACTCTGAGTATTGGTTTCGCCATCATGCTGGCTTATTCAAGCTACTTACCTGAAAAGTCAGACATTACTAACAACGCCTTCATGACGGTTTTGATTAACTGTGGTTTCTCAATCCTAGCTGGCATCATGATCTTCTCAGTCCTCGGCTATATGGCGCAAGAGCAAGGCAAGCCTCTGACTGAAGTCGTATCAGCGGGCGTTGGTTTAGCATTTGTTACACTGCCAGCTGCAATCAACTTGCTGCCAGCGCCGTACATCCTAGGCCCACTTTTCTTCTTCGCACTAGTTGTTGCAGGTCTAAGCTCACACATTTCCATCATGGAAGCCGTGACGTCTGCCATTATCGACAAACTAAAGTGGAGCCGTAAGAAAGCAGCAACCGTTGTTATTGGTGTTGGTGTTGTCGTTTCTATGGCATTTGCAACCAATGGCGGTCTACTACTACTAGATTTGGTCGATCACTTCGCGAACAATGTCGGCATCATGGTGGGTGGTTTTGTCGAGATTATTCTTATGGCTTGGCTACTGAATAAAGTTGGTGATGTACGCGAATACGTCAATGAGATCTCTGACTTTTCTATCGGTGCTTGGTTCGTGGTTTGTCTGCGCTTCATCACTCCAATTATGCTGGCAGTTATTCTCGCAACCAAACTACAAACACTATTCACTGAAGGCTACGGTGGCTACGACCTAACTCTTGGTTGGGCAATGATTGCCGCTCTATTTGTCATTGGTGTATTGATTAACGCAACAAGTCGTAAGGAGGCCTGATTATGACAACAGGTGCGATTATTATGATGGTACTGGGCCTTGGAATAACTTGGGGCGGCGCTGCTATCTGTATTAAACGAGCAATGAACAAACAGCAGCAGTGATTACTGTTGTTGCTTGAAATAAAAATGCCGACACTGAGTGTCGGCATTTTTGATTGGTCAGAGCTAGAATGTGTATTTAACGCCGAGTGCTCCGCCAATCTGTAATTCTGGGCCACTATACATATCTAACTCTGGTTGAATTTGACCATACATATTCCAGCCTTCGCTGAAGTTCCAGTTCAGACCAAGGGGAACACGCGCCCCCAACTCTTTATGGTCCCATTCGCTCCACGCACCCGCACCGACATACCAAGTAAAAGGTACGTCCTGACCAAACTCTCCACGAGCTAGTATGTAGTCGAATGCAGCTCCGTCATTACCTACTGTAAAACGGTACTGATTATCCAATTCAATGACTGCACTTAAGTCTTGGTCTACTGCCATTCCAACCGAGAGATCCATGGACTCTGAACTTTCAGCAATGACGCTTGCGCTCCCTGCGACGGCCGCAACACCTAATAAGCTTTTAACTAGTGTACTTTTCTTCATCACTCTGCTCTTGATTTAAATAAAACAGCGTGCAATTTTCCAGTTGTCCAATGAGAAAATGTCATAGAAAGGTAAGGAGGTCGTTAGAAAGCAGAGTATTTTATCGCTTCCACTATGCAATAACATTCAACCAAACGTATTCGCTAACAGCGCTTGATTTCAGAGAGTCACGTTCTAATAAAACAAAAGGAGGCCCTTAGGCCTCCTCTATCAATTAAATGGGTAAGTGAGTATTAGCCGTGGTTACGGATCCACTCATCCATTTCAGTTTTTAGGTTGTCAGACTTAGTACCGAAGATAGCCTGAACACCACCTGCTACAACCACTACGCCAGCCGCGCCTAGTTGTTTCAGTTTGTCTTGATCAACAGCCTCTGTATCCGCTACTGCAACGCGTAGACGAGTGATACATGCGTCTAGGCCAGTGATGTTTGCTTTGCCACCGAATGCTGCAACAAGCTCACCTGCCATGTCTGAACCAGATGTCGCGGCTGCTTCTTCAGATTCATCTTCACGACCAGGAGTTTTAAGGTCCATCGCTTTGATAACAGTGCGGAATACTACGTAGTAGATAGCCGCGTAAACCAAACCGACACCCACCATCAGACCGATTTTCTGTGCGTTACCAGATAGTACGATGAAATCGATTAGGCCATGTGAGAACGAAGTACCGTGTACAAAACCTAGAGTGTTTGCAACAACGTATGCAGAACCAGCTAGTAGAGCGTGGATACCGTACAGTACAGGAGCAACAAATAGGAATGAGAATTCGATTGGCTCTGTGATACCAGTCAGGAATGAAGTCAATGCAGCAGACGCCATGATACCCATTACTTTCGCGCGGTTCTCTGGCTTAGCAGAGTGAGCGATAGCAATAGCAGCAGCTGGTAGACCGAACATCTTGAACATGTAGCCACCTGCAAGCTGACCGAAGCCATTACCTGCAGCACGAGATGCTTCGTCAGCAACTAGGTAACAAGTTAGAACGCCATTTTGTGTTTCGCCAGCAGCATTCACACAAGTACCAGCTTCGAAGAAGAATGGTACGTTCCAAACGTGGTGTAGGCCGAATGGGATTAGAGAACGCTCGACGATACCGTAGATACCGAATGCAACTTGTGGGTTCTGGTGTGCAGCCCAATCTGAGAAAGAAGCGATAGCACCGCCAATTGGAGGCCATACTACAGACAGAACAATACCCAATGCGATAGCAGCAAAACCAGTGATGATAGGCACCGCGCGCTTACCTGCGAAGAAGCCTAGGTATTCTGGAAGCTGAATCTTGAAGAAACGGTTGAATGCCCATGCAGCAACACCACCAACAAGGATACCGCCCAGAACACCAGTGTCGATTTTCTCAACACCCATAACACCAGCCATAACGCCAAGCGTCGCAGTCATGATGCCGTAACCAACGATTGCAGCCAGACCTGCTACACCATCGTTGTTAGTAAAGCCAAGTGCAACACCTACTGCGAAAAGTAGTGCCATCTGACCAAATACCGAGCCACCCGCTTGCTCCATTAAGTTGGAAACAATTTCCGGAATGAAACTCAGGTCGGCAGCACCTACCCCGAGTAGAATACCTGCAACAGGTAAAACCGATACTGGTAGCATCAGAGCTTTACCCACTTTTTGCAGGTTAGCAAAAAGATTCTTAAACATGTTTATGCTCCTGAAAAGTTATAAGAATTATTGGGCTCTAACGGCACACCCCCGTAGCCTTAAATGTTAGCACCCAGAAAAAATGTAACCACATCTAGTAGTATATTTTCCGGCTCTAAATATATATTGATGGTGAACAAACTTTCTAGCTGGTTACGGAATTTAGTTTCAAACTAATAGATAGATCACAATCCAAAATCGGCAAATCGAGACCATATTTACAACCTATCTAATTGATATTTATTAAATTAATATTAACGCCGATTAATTTTGATGGGTAAATAAAATAAACCCAATTGTTATTTTATGTAACAAAATTACAATTTGATACTTTCAGCCTCCCAGCTTCAACATATTTAGTAAACAAGGCAATTTATGTAACCTAAAGTGATTTCAGACACAAAAAAAGGAGCTTCCGCTCCTTTTTTAATCAAAACTCTTTTTCTACCTCAAAAAAAGATTTCGGAAGTTTTCACTGGTTTTTAACCCAACTTCGCTCAATGACGTATTTTTTAACTGGGCAATATAGGAGGCTACCTCAACCACGTATGCTGGTTGGTTCTGTTTACCTCGGTGTGGCACAGGCGCGAGATATGGTGAGTCAGTTTCAATCAATAGTCTCTCAAGCGGCAGAGCTTTGACCACTTCTTTAAGTTCAGTAGCTTGCCTGAAAGTGACGATCCCAGAGATAGAGATATAAAAACCAAGCTCCATCGCTGCTTCTGCAAAAGCAAGATCTTCAGTGAAACAATGAATCACGCCACCACATTTATCTGCCTGACCTCGACGTAGAATATCCAACGTATCTTGGCGAGCATTCCTCGTGTGGATGATCAAAGGTTTATTCAGTTTAACTGCTAATTCAACTTGCTGTTGGAATCGTAACTTTTGTAACTCAGCAGTCTCAGGTTGATAGTGGTAATCCAGCCCCGTTTCACCTATCGCCACTACTCTGGGATGCGAGGCATATTCATGTAATCGATCTAAGGCAAACTCACTCTCAACATCCAGCGGGTGAACACCGCATGAAGCAAATATGTTGTCGAAGGGTTCGATCATCTCCATCATTCCAGGGAAAGAATCCAACGTAACGCCAACGGACAGTAGCTCAGAAACGTTAGCAGCTTGAGCTTTGGCAACTACATCTTCAATACCAGAGTGGAGATCCTGATAATCCAATTTGTCTAAGTGACAATGAGAGTCTACAAACATGATTCCTCATTAAATTTAAATAGCCAATCTAAGATAAGCAATTCGCTGTTCAAACCTGTGTGCTCACGTAACTGTTCAAGCAGCAGACTTAGGTTTGCTGTCTGAGTATAGAGCAATTGATAACCAAGATTAGCCGACAGAGCATTCGAGCCTGGAGTGAAATAAGGCATCTGAACGCCAAAGTGAATCTTTTGAGCATCTGTCAGCAAGTACCATATCCATTGTAGATACTCAGAGGGTGAAGTCGCCAATTCTTTTGCTAACTTAACGCTGTCGCCTCTCAACTGAGCCACTTCAAGAAATTGTTCTTCAACCTGCTGATATTTTTCAATTTGCCCCTGCTCTACAAACGCTTGAGTTTTCAGTGGCGCATTGCCATTAATATGTGCTGCAAAAGCAGGGATTGTCGAAGTAACTTGCTCATTTAACCATTGAGCAAGCAATTCTGAGCTCGGAGTCACTGCATGCCAATGTTGGCAACGACTGGTAATCGTGGGCAAAAGCTGGTGCGCTTTATGACTGACCAGTAAAAACATACAACTGCTAGAGGGCTCTTCGAGTGTTTTCAACAACGCATTGGCAGCGGAGTCATTCATCGCTTCAGCCGGCTCGATAACAAACAATCGACGTCCAGATAGCTGCGATGACTCCTGTGCTAGGCGGTTACACTGACGAATTTGCTCAACCGTAATAGTTTTGCCTTCCTTCTCTGGCTTCACCAGGTGATAATCAGGATGGTTATGCGACTTCATTAGCTGGCAGCTATGGCAAAAGCCGCAAGCTTCACTGGCATAATTGCTACACATGGCAGCGCCACTAAATCGCTCTACTAGCTGCTCAACGCCTAGCCCTTCTTCTGCTGTCAGTAGCGCTGCATTGGAAAACCTATCTGACTCCAGACTTGCCTGCCATTCACACCAAATGTCTGTTAACCAAGGGTAGGTAGAATTCATGGTTATTGTTCCAACCAACTACGCAGCGCTTGCTTGATATCTTGCGCGACTAATTCGATCGTCTGCTCAGCATTGATCACTACAACACTCGAATCACATTGAGCCAGTTCCAAGTAACGCGCTCTGGTGCGGTCAAAAAAGCTCATATCCATTTTCTCAATTCGATCCAGCTCGCCTCGCCCTCTCGCGCGCTCGAGACCGATGCGCGGGTCAAGATCAAGGTAAATGGTCAAATCTGGTTTAAAGTCACCCAATGTTGTCTGCTTAAGTGCTGTCATGGTGTGTTGGGAGATTTGACGGCCGCCTCCCTGATAAGCTTGAGAAGACATATCATGTCGGTCTCCCACAACCCAAGTACCGCTGTTTAAAGCTGGCTTAATCACATTTTCAACCAGCTGCACCCGCGCTGCATACATAAGGAGTAATTCGGTCATGTCTTGCAACTCTTCCCCTTCATGGTCTTGTTTGACCAAAGTTCTGAGTTGCTCGGCTAACGCTGTTCCGCCAGGCTCACGAGTATTCTTTATCTGCTCAATACCAGCCTGTTTAAGAGTCTCAAGCACCGCATTAATTGCTGTGCTTTTCCCTGCCCCTTCCAGGCCTTCAATTACGATAAACTTCGCTTGTGTCATTTGTTACTTCTTAGTTGTCTTAGATAAGCGCGTACCGCGCGATTGTGTTCACTCAGCGTTTTAGAAAAAACGTGCCCGCCAGTTCCGCTGGCCACAAAGTACAAGTAATTACTGTTTTCTGGGTTTGTCGCGGCGGCGATAGACGCCTCCCCCGGCATCGCAATCGGTGTTGGTGGTAAACCAAAAATCGTATACGTATTATATGGGGTTGGAGTACGTAAATCTTTCTTACGTATGTTGCCGTCGTACTTATCTCCCATCCCATAGATAACCGTAGGGTCAGTCTGTAAACGCATACGCTTATTAAGGCGGTTTACAAACACCCCTGCAACACGCTCACGCTCTGCACCAACAGCCGTCTCCTTTTCGATAATAGAAGCAAGGATCAGCGCTTCGTAAGGCGTCTTCAGTGGCAAGTTCTCTTGCCTTTGCTGCCAATGCTTATCAAGAATTTTTTGCAGTTTATCTGCGGCGCGCTTGATGATATCGAGATCAGAGGTACCGAACGTGTAGTGATAAGTCTCAGCGAGCAATAGTCCTTCTAGCTTGGGTTTCTCGATGCCAATTTGTTGTGCGATCTCTGCTTCACTGAGCCCAGATATTTTGTGCTCTAGATAAGGGGCTTGTTCTAATGCTGCTCGCCATTCGGCGAATGTTGAACCTTCCACAAAGGTAATTGCAAATTGATGCTCTTTACCGGTTTTGAACAGTTCTAGCGCTTGTGTGAGGTTAATGCCGGGAGTGAGAAGGTAGGTCCCTGCTTTTACTTGCGTCAGTTCTGGGTGGAATCGTCGCACTAGTCTTGCCACATCGCTAGAAACAATCAGTTCATCGTTTGTCAAATCTGCCAGTAAACGGTTGAAACTCATACCCGTCTCAATCGTATAAATCTGTTCTTCTTGCAGCTTTAATGGCTGAGTCACATACTCATCGACTTGTTTAGTAACATAAATAAATCCTGCACCAGCAATCAGTAATACAAGTGCCAGAAATAAGGTGATTCTCTTAATCACGGGTTAACCATCTCCTGAATTTTTTTTGTTATTGTTCCTATTGAAAAGGTCTGTGTGCCAATGCTTTTTACTGGGGCGACACCAAGGATCGAGTTTGAGATAAAAACTTCTTCTGCATCACTTAGCTCTTCAAACGTATAGTGCCCAATAGACAACGTGTGCTCACAGCTCGATAAACGTTCTACAATAACGCGGCGCATAACACCTGCAACACCAGCGTTCATCAGGTCGGGGGTATAGATGACTCCCTGTTTTACCCAGTAAACATTCGCCATTGTTGTCTCAATCACATGGCCGCTCACATCTAATGCAATCCCATCGGGGAAGCCTTGTTGATCCATTTCCGCCTTGAGCAAAATTTGCTCAAGGCGATTATTGTGCTTATGACCCGCGAGTAAAGGATTAACCCCTAGTCTCTTATGGCACACACCTAAACAAATACCATCCGCTTGCCATTGTTCATAATGAGCCGGATAGTTAAAGGCGCTAATAGTAACATTTGGTAAGGTCACTTGAGTAGGGCTATATCCACGTCCCCCCTCTCCTCGGCTAATGTGTAACTTCAACCCTGAACAAGTAGACTCTATACACGCTTTTTCTAACCAATCCTCAACCTCTCTCCAGTTTGGAGGAGTTATGCCGAGCAAGTTGAGGCAGGATTGCATTCGCTCTTGATGTTTATCCCAGTGTTGGATACGACCATTGATAACCAGCATGGTCGTAAAGCAGCCATCACCATATTGAAATGAGCGATCAGAAAGGGAAATTGAGTCTGTGGTGTGTCCATTTACCAAGTACATAATTGATATCCACATAAAAGAAAACGGCTTAATGCCAAAGCATTAAGCCGTTTTATCACAAATTGGATTGTGACTCTTTAGATCTTTTTGAAAACCAAAGAACCGTTAGTACCACCAAAACCAAACGAGTTACAGATTGCGTAATCTGAATCGATAGGTTTTGCCTTATGTGGTACAAGGTCAATATCGTCAAGGCCTTCATCTCGATTATCTAGATTAATCGTTGGTGGAACCATTTGATCAACCAATGACATGATGGTCACGATCGCCTCAACAGAACCAGCAGCGCCAAGTAGGTGACCAGTCATTGACTTAGTTGAAGAAACTTTCACTTGCTTAGTACCTTCTTCACCTAGCGCACGACGGATGCCTTTCACTTCAGCAACATCGCCAGCCGGAGTAGACGTGCCATGTGCGTTCACATAGCCGACTTGTGTACCAGTGATGCCTGCATCGCGCATTGCTGCTTCCATAGCCAACGCACCACCTGAACCATCTTCGCTAGGTGAAGTCATATGGAAAGCATCTCCCGACATACCAAAGCCAACAAGCTCTGCGTAGATTTTAGCGCCACGTGCTTTCGCATGCTCATATTCTTCAAGAACGATGATACCTGCGCCATCACCAAGAACAAAACCATCACGATCTTTGTCCCATGGGCGAGAAGCTTTTTGAGGCTCGTCGTTACGAGTTGACAACGCTTTAGCTGCACCAAAGCCAGCCATGCCTAAAGGAGTCGAAGCTTTTTCAGCACCACCGGCGACCATAGCTTCTGCATCACCGTAAGCAATCATACGAGCAGCATGGCCGATGTTATGTAGACCCGTTGTACACGCCGTCGAAATCGCGATATTTGGACCACGAAGACCACGCATAATAGATAAGTTACCTGCAACCATGTTTACGATAGTTGATGGTACGAAGAAAGGGCTGACTTTGCGTGGGCCTTTTTCAACAAGCGCAGTATGGCCCGCTTCAATAAGGTCTAGACCACCAATGCCTGAACCAATAGCGACACCAACGCGTGCTGCGTTTTCTTCATTAATTTGTAAGCCAGAGTCGTCTAGGGCTTGAATACCCGCTGCAATGCCGTACTGGATGAACAAGTCCATCTTACGCGCATCTTTTTTAGACATGTACTCTGTGCAGTCGAAATCTTTTACTAGGCCTGCAAAACGAGTTGAGAAGTTTTCAGTATCAAAGTGCTCGATATCAACGATACCACTTTGACCAGCTAGCAGGGCCTTCCAGGATGATTCTACATTGTTGCCTACCGGTGACAACATACCCATGCCAGTGACAACAACACGACGCTTGGACACGATTTTATTCTCCGGGATTGAAATGATTCTATGAGAGGTATAGAAGGGTTTAAAAGAACACAGGCGGCCAGAAGGCCGCCTGGGAGAGATATTACTGAGCGCTGTTCACGTAGTCGATAGCAGCTTGAACAGTAGTGATCTTCTCAGCTTCTTCGTCTGGAATCTCAGTGTCGAATTCTTCTTCTAGAGCCATTACTAGTTCAACAGTGTCTAGAGAATCAGCACCTAGATCGTCAACGAAAGAAGCTTCGTTTTTAACTTCTGCTTCGTCCACACCTAGCTGTTCAACAATGATTTTCTTTACGCGTTCTTCGATGTTGCTCATTTTTTCTTTTCCTTTACAGATTTCGCTCAATGCGATGATTCCGTAGTTTATTCGAACTATTGAAAGTTGCAAGGGGGTCCTTGCTGGTCAAACCACAATTTTCGCGATTTTAACCGAAATTCAATACATTTTTGACTTATATCATGCACAAATGTTGCGCATATCAATGCCAGCTATCACAAACTATAGGCTATTTTTATGACAGCAAATAGCCCGTTTTGTTCCAACTTAGGCATTAAACCATATACATGCCACCATTAACATGCAGAGTTTCACCAGTAATGTAAGCAGCTTCTGGAGAAGCTAAAAACGCTACTGCTGATGCAATTTCACGAGGGCCACCTAGACGGCCAGCAGGAACGTTCGCTAACGTTGCTGCACGTTGTTCGTCATTTAGCGCCTTAGTCATGTCAGTTTCGATAAATCCTGGTGCAACAGTGTTAACAGTTACACCACGAGAAGCCACTTCACGTGCCATAGATTTAGTGAAACCAATCACACCTGCTTTTGCTGCTGCGTAGTTAGTTTGACCTGCATTACCCATAGTACCAACAACAGAACCAACGTTGATGATACGACCTGCACGCTTCTTCATCATGCCACGAAGTACAGCTTTAGACATGCGGTAGATCGGTGTCAGGTTAGTGTTGATGATGTCATTCCACTCATCGTCTTTCATACGCATAAGTAAGTTATCACGCGTAATACCTGCATTGTTTACCAGAATGTCGATTGCACCAAACTCATCGTTAATGTTTTTCAGAGTTGCTTCAATTGATTCGATATCTGTCACGTTTAGTGCCAGACCTTTACCATTTTCACCAAGGTATTCACTGATTGCAGCGGCACCATTTTCTGAAGTCGCAGTACCGATAACCGTCGCACCACGTTCAACAAGAATTTCAGCGATAGCACGACCAATACCACGGCTTGCGCCAGTGACCAGTGCAATCTTGCCTTCTAGGTTCATCATGATTGTTATTCCTTAAAAGTTTACTTAGCGGCTTCTAGAGATGCAGCATCGTTTACTGCAGCGCCACTTAGTGTCTTCACAATACGTTTTGTCAGACCCGTTAGAACTTTACCTGGGCCTAATTCAAGAAGTTTTTCAACACCTTGCTCGCTCATTAGCTGTACACTTTCAGTCCAGCGGACTGGGCTGTATAGCTGGCGCACAAGTGCATTTTTAATTTTCGCAGGGTCAGTTTCAGCAACAACATCAACGTTATTGATCACTGGCAACTGAGGAGCATTGAATTCAATCTCTTCAAGAGCGACAGCCAGTTTGTCGGCTGCTGGCTTCATCAAAGCACAATGAGAAGGCACGGAAACAGGTAGCGGTAGAGCTCGCTTAGCACCAGCTTCTTTACACAAGGCACCTGCGCGTTCGACTGCGTCTTTACTACCTGCAATCACTACCTGACCTGGTGAGTTGTAGTTTACAGGCGATACCACTTCACCTTGAGCCGCTTCTTCACATGCTTTAGCAATAGATTCGTCATCTAGACCGATGATCGCGAACATAGCACCAGTGCCTGCTGGCACAGCTTCTTGCATCAGTTGACCACGTAGTTCAACCAGTTTGATTGCTTCTTTAAAGTCAATCACACCAGCACATACTAATGCCGAATATTCACCTAGACTGTGGCCCGCAAGGTTTGCTGGCTGTTCTAGGCCAAGCTCTTGCCAAACACGCCAAATAGCCACTGAGGATGCTAACAGTGCTGGCTGAGTACGGAAAGTTTGGTTGAGATCTTCAGCTGGGCCATTTTGAACCAACGCCCATAGGTCGTAACCTAATGCCTCAGATGCTTCCGAAAAAGTGTTTTTTACTACTTCATACTGTTCGCCAAGTTCAGCAAGCATACCGATTGCTTGTGAGCCCTGACCTGGAAATACGATAGCAAAATTGCTCATTTTCTTTTCCTTTAAAACAAAGTAAGAAAGATTAAGATGCCTAAAAAGGCATCTTAATCTTTTAAATTTGGTTGGGATTAGAACTTAACCAGTGCTGAGCCCCAGGTAAAGCCGCCACCAAATGCTTCTAGTAGAAGCGTCTGACCGCGTTTAATTCGTCCGTCACGAACAGCCTCATCAAGTGCCGTAGGTACAGTAGCCGCAGACGTATTGCCATGTCTGTCTAGTGTAATGACAACTTGATCAAGCGACATAGACAGTTTCTTTGCTGTTGCAGAAATAATGCGATAGTTCGCTTGGTGAGGCACTAGCCAGTCTAGTTCAGACTTATGCATATCGTTGGCCGCCAGCGTATCTTTAACGAGTTTTGATAGCTGTGTCACAGCAACCTTAAAGACTTCGTTACCCGCCATGTGTAGCCACTTGTCAGCATCTTTGCCGCGCTCAGGAACTTCAAGGCTTAGCAACTCACCAAAACGGCCATCCGAGTAGATATGCGTTGAAAGAATCCCAGGCTCTTCACTTGCACCAACAACAACAGCGCCTGCACCATCACCAAACAGAATAATAGTTGAACGATCAGTTGGATCACAGGTTTTAGACAGAGTATCTGAACCGATTACAAGCACATTTTTACACATGCCTGTTTTAATATGCTGATCAGCAACTGAAAGCGCGTAAACAAAACCTGAACATGCAGCGGCAATATCAAATGCGGGGCAACCTTTAATGTCCAACTTAGCTTGAACTTGGCAAGCAGAAGAAGGGAAAGTGTGGCTGCTACTGGTGGTCGCTACGATGATCAGGTCAATATCATTCTTATCGATGCCTGCCATTTCGATCGCGTTTTGAGCAGCGATATATCCCATGTCGGCGACGGTTTCATTCTCGGCTGCGATACGACGCTCTTTAATACCTGTGCGAGTGACAATCCACTCATCACTTGTATCTACCATTTTCTCCAAGTCTGCGTTTGAACGCACCTGAGATGGCAGGTAGCTGCCAGTACCTAAAATTTTGCTATACATGAAGACTAATAATGCCTCTCGAGTAAAACCGCTTCCAAACGATCGCTAATACGGCTTGGTACTTGTCGTTTGACCTCGTGTAACGCTTCACCAATGGCGTTGATGACCGCGTCTACATCAGCACTTCCGTGGCTTTTTATGACAATGCCGCGCAATCCTAGCAAACTTGCGCCGTTATACTGGTCGGGGTTCAATGTTTTTAGTTCATTAAATAACCCAGAAAATAATTTTCTTGCAATCCAACCCTTTATAGATGAGGCCATCATGCTCGATTTCAACTTATCGATAAATAGCTGGGCTGTACCTTCACATGCTTTGAGGCAAACATTACCAACAAAGCCGTCACATACCACCACATCCGCGGCATCGTGGAGTAACTGATTACCTTCAATATAGCCGACAAAATTCACGGACTGCGTCTGAGACAACATTTCAGCACAGCGTTTGACGAGATCGTTGCCTTTGATTTCTTCAGCACCGATATTAAGAATCGCAATACGTGGAGGTCGGTCTAAGTATTGTTCAGTTAACGCACTTCCCATCACAGCAAATTGGAACAATGAATCAGCATCACTAGACACATTAGCGCCCAGATCAAGCATCCAAGTTCTGCCACCGGAAGCGGTAGGTAAGGCAGAAATTAATGCTGGACGTTCAATTCCTGGTAATAATTTCAACCGAAAACGTGACAAAGCCATGAGTGCACCAGTGTTTCCACCGCTGACACAGGCATCGGCAGTACCTTGAGCGACAGCATCAATCACCATCCCCATAGAGGTGCCATTGCTGTTTCGAAGTGCGAGAGAAGGTTTTTCTGAGTTTGAGATCACTCGGTCACTATGCTGAATACTCAGGCGAGCATCAGGCTGATAACCAAGAGACAATAATTGAGTTGTGATCGCGGTCTGATCACCTGTGAGGATCACTTTCAGCTCTGGGAAATGCGACAGTGCCTGCACGGCGGCAGGCACTGTGACGCGAGGACCGAAATCCCCGCCCATTGCATCAAGTGCAACGGTTATATTAGGCAAAGGTCAACCTTACTTGTTGATAACCTTTTTACCACGGTAGTAACCTTCAGCAGTTACGTTGTGGCGCAGGTGAGTTTCACCTGAAGTTGCGTCTACAGATAGTGCAGCTGTAGATAGGGCATCGTGTGAACGACGCATGCCACGCTTTGAACGTGATTTCTTGCTCTTTTGTACGGCCATTGACCCTACTCCTATGTTAATTCTTAAAGAATTACTTCTTTAAGTTTTTTAAAACATCGAATGGATTCGGCTTTTCTTCCACAATTTCTTCTGGAATTTCACCAAATACCAAATTGTCTGATTTAACGCTGCAATCCGCTTCTTCGTGCTTTGCGATTTGAGGCAAGTTTAGAATGAACTCGTCTTCAACTAACTGTATCAGGTCAATTTCACCGTACTCGTTCAGATCTACCAAATCGTACTCTTCCGGTGCTTCCTCTTCAGTCTTTTCACCTTTGTAAGGTGTATAAGTGAATTGGACATCGCACTCATGTGCGAAAACCTCATTACAGCGTTGACACTCTAAATCAACTTCGATGTTAGCTTTACCAGAGATAACAACGAGTCGCTGTTCATCTAACTCAAATGACAATGACACTTGAGCGTCGCGTTTAACGCCTTCAACTGATTCGAACAAACGCTTAAAAAGACTAACCTGAATGATACCATCATAATCAAGTCGCTTCTGAGCAGCGCGTGCCGGATCAACCGTTCGCGGTATTTTTACCTTTTGCATAGGGCGCGAATTCTATCTTCCAATTCGTTTTGAGTCAAAGAAAAAGGATAAAAAGTTGCAGTTTTTTTCCTTCTTATCAGAAGAGCTAGGATTACCATCATAATATCCATTAAGCTATCGCTAACTCCCTGAAAGATTGTACTGGAAAATGCCACAATACCAACTTGTTTTAGCATCGACTTCACCGTTTAGAAAACAACTGCTCAATAAACTATCAGTCCCTTTTGAAACCGCCTCACCTGACTGTGACGAAACACCTTTTTCTAACGAGCGACCTGAGGATCTAGTGAAACGTCTTGCGAAGGAAAAAGCAGAATCATGCCATACCAATCAGCCTAGTCTTATCATCGGCAGCGACCAAGTCTGTGTGATTGATGGAAAAATCATTGGCAAACCTCTGAATCGAGAAAACGCTATCCAACAATTAAGCCGCCAAAGTGGTAAGGCCATCCAGTTTTATACCGGGCTTGCGCTTCACAACACCGAAACGAATATCACAGATGTCAAACTGGATACGTTCACGGTTCATTTCCGTCAGCTAACCCAACAACAGATCAATCGCTATGTAGAGAAAGAAGAGCCGTATTACTGCGCTGGCAGTTTTAAAAGTGAGGGGCTGGGTATCGCACTATTTGAAAAGTTGGAAGGGAAAGATCCCAATACTTTGGTTGGGCTACCACTGATTGACTTGATTGATATGCTTGAAACGCAAGGTTTCCCAATCTTGTAAAAGCGGAATAACTAGAGTTGGCCTTCTTAATCGAAGCAAACAACTCTAGTCTTCGAGTGAGAGAGTTCACTGCTCTTACAGCTTACGTAAACTCGCTAGCGCCTTCTCCAACTTTGCTTCCATTGGCGCACTCACTTCCATCCACTCGTCATTAGATGGGTGTTTAAATTTAATATTAGCGGCATGAAGAAACAGTCGGTCTAACCCAACTTTTCCTGTGTAAGCATCAAAACGTCGATCACCATAACGGTCGTCCCAAGCAATTGGATGACCAGTATACTGAGTATGGACACGAATTTGATGCGTACGCCCCGTTATTGGGCTCGCCTGAATCAAAGTAGCCTCAGCAAACTTTTCAATAATCTTAAAACGAGTCTCAGAAGGCTTACCCTGTGGGTTGACGCGAACGATACTGTTCACTTCATTTTTCAATAGTGGCGCGTTTACGACCTTGCAACTGCTCTTCCACCGCCCCATCACCAATGCGAAATAGTATTTCTGCACGGTTTTCTCACGAAACTGAGCTTGAAGATGACGCAGCGCTGAACGCTTTTTCGCAACCAAAAGAATTCCCGAAGTATCACGATCAATACGATGCACTAACTCTAGAAAACGAGCTTGCGGTCTCAGTGCCCGTAAAGCTTCAATAGCACCAAATTTAAGCCCACTTCCTCCGTGAACTGCCGTACCCGAAGGTTTATTGAGGATAAGCATATGTTCATCTTCATGGATGATCATATGTTCTAGCTCAGCGACTTTATTCAGTTTGGTACTCGGTGCAACTTCGTCTTGCTTCTCTTCAATCGTAACTGGAGGAATTCTGACCAAATCCCCCGCTTTCAATTTATATTCAGCTTTAATTCGTTTTTTGTTTACGCGAACTTCTCCCTTGCGCAAGATCCGATAAACCATGCTTTTAGGAATACTTTTCAGTTGGTTGCGTAAAAAATTATCGATACGCTGGCCAGCCATATCTTCGTCGATATCGACAAATTGGACTTTTGTTCTAATTTCGCTCATTTCGATATTCTACCATTCTAACTTGCGTAAGTTCACGTTTTCTAGGCAACAATCTGGTAAATCGCTCTCTAAGAATGAATTTCTGTTCAGCTACGGATAAAAATCCATCAACATATTTACAATTCTCAGAAACTATCACACAAAGCCTTTAAATACAGAATCTTACAAAAATTAAAAATGGGTTTTTTAGCGTTTTATAATAAAGCAGATTGCTGAGTTTAATGGGTACTGCTATAGTTCACACCTGCAATGAATGATTAGGTTGCATTTTAATCAAACCCAATCGTTTTTGAGCAAGATATTGAGTAGCCCGCTAATTTACCAAAATGCAGCACACGGCGTAAGACATTTCCGGGATTAGTACAACTTGTTGCCCTACTCATAAATCTTTCATGTTGAGTATTATCCGCCATCATTGCGGCTTACAAGCCAAACTTGTTTGTAAGACTGACGTGCCCAAAGAGCATCCCTCCAGCCGGGAGGCTGCACAAATTTAAGCCATGGGATCCGGCACCGTGAAAGACACATCAAGGCAGCAAGAAAACATAGAATGACAACGAGATTTATCAATGAAAAGAATGTTAATCAACGCAACTCAAAAAGAAGAGTTGCGTGTTGCTTTGGTTGATGGTCAGCGCTTATATGATTTAGATATCGAAAGCCCAGGCCACGAATCCAAAAAAGCAAATATCTACAAAGGACGTATCACTCGCATCGAACCAAGCCTGGAAGCAGCCTTCGTTGACTACGGTGCCGAACGACACGGATTCCTCCCTCTAAAAGAAATTGCCCGCGAATATTTCCCTGAAGGTTACACTTACCAAGGTCGTCCAAGCATTAAAGAAGTGCTGACTGAAGGTCAGGAAGTAATTGTACAGGTTGAGAAAGAAGAACGTGGCAGCAAAGGTGCTGCACTAACGACATTCATTTCTCTTGCAGGTAGTTACCTTGTTCTGATGCCTAATAACCCTCGTGCTGGCGGTATTTCTCGTCGTATCGAGGGAGATGAGCGTACTCAACTGAAAGCCGCACTGGACACGTTAGACCTACCAAAAGGTATGGGCCTTATCGTACGTACAGCGGGTGTAGGTAAAAGCGCTGAAGAATTAGAGTGGGATCTTAACGTCTTACTTAATCACTGGGGCGCCATCAAACAAGCTTCTGATACCAACCCAGCTCCACTGCTTATTCACCAAGAAAGTAACGTTATCGTCCGAGCTATTCGCGACTATTTGCGTCGTGATATTGGTGAAATTCTTATCGATAGCAACACCATCTACGAACGTGCGCTAGAACATATCCAACTAGTTCGTCCAGACTTCGTCAATCGAGTCAAAAAGTATGACGGTGAAGTTCCACTATTTAGCCACTACCAGATCGAAAGCCAGATTGAATCTGCTTTCCAGCGAGAAGTGCGCTTGCCATCAGGTGGTTCAATCGTTATTGACCCAACCGAAGCACTAACGTCAATCGATATCAACTCCGCTCGCGCAACGAAAGGCGGCGATATCGAAGAAACTGCACTAAATACCAACCTTGAAGCGGCCGATGAAATTGCACGTCAACTTCGCCTACGTGATCTAGGTGGCTTGGTCGTTATTGACTTCATTGATATGACGCCAGTGCGTCACCAACGTGAAGTTGAAAACCGTCTGCGAGACGCAGTTCGTCTTGATCGCGCTCGTGTCCAGATTGGTCGTATCTCACGCTTTGGCCTACTAGAAATGTCTCGCCAACGCTTGAGCCCATCTCTAGCAGAAGCAAGCCATCATATCTGTCCTCGCTGTAGCGGCACAGGTGTGGTTCGTGATAATGAATCTCTTGCTCTTTCTGTTCTTCGTTTGATCGAAGAAGAAGCATTAAAAGACAACACAGCTCAAGTTCTGGCTGTTGTTCCTGTTCCGATTGCGTCTTACCTTCTGAACGAAAAGCGTCGTTCAATCAACCACATTGAACGCATTCAAGAAGTTAAGATCACGGTAGTTCCTAACTCGGATATGGAAACACCGCATTTCGAAGTTATTCGAGTTCGTGAAGGTGAAGAGTTTGATTTGCTGTCTTACTTGCTGCCTAAAAAGCTCGAGTCTATGAAAGAAGCCGAAGGCCGTGAGGTTGTAGAGCCTGAAGTTAAACCTAAGAAGCTTGAAGAGCCAGCACTAAAAGGTTTTGCAGCACCGGCTCAGTCTGCGCCAGCACCAAAACCGCCAACAAAGAAAGCACCAGAGAAAAAATCAGAACCTCGTGAAGAGAAACCGGGTCTAGTCTCTCGATTCTTCAAAGCGTTGGGTAGTCTATTCAGCTCTGAACCAGAAAAAGAACAGACTGAAGAGAAACAAGAAAAATCAGCGAAGAAAGACGGTCAGCGTAACAACCGCAACCGCCGTAATCGCAACGACCAACGCCGTCGCAATTCTCGTGACAATCGTAACGAGAATCGTGAAGATAAACGCGATAACAAACGCAATAAACCTCAACGCGAACGTGATGAAGCTGCCAATGAAAATAAAGCAGCATCGAACGAACGTAAGCAACAAAATCGCAAGCCTAAGCAGGATCGCCGTAACAAGCAGCGAGACGACGCGAAAGCGAGCAAAGTTGCAGAGGAAGGTTTGAAACTTGCGGCTGAAGCGCAAAAAGACGACAAACCGAATCGTGCAGAAGAAAAAACGACCAAGGTAAAAGAGCGCCGTCAACGTCGTAAACTGAACAAGCAGGTTCGAGTTAAAGACCAGAAAGCGAAAGCTGAAGCGGTTGAAGAAGTAAAACAGGTTAAAGCTGAAGCTGTAGCAGAAGCCATCGAGCAATCGACTGAAGAAATCGCAGCCGAAGATGCAGAACAACCTAAACAACGTCGTAATCGCCGTTCTCCACGTCATCTACGTGCCAGCGGTCAACGTCGTCGTCGTGGTCGCGATCGTCGCCCTAACCCGTTCCGCTTACGCAAAGGTGGTGTTGCTTCTCCAGAAATGGCAATGGGTAAAGTCATGCCAAGCTACGGTATCTCTAAACCAGAACCGAAGCACAAAGCAAAAGCTGAACAGGCTGCGGCACCAGAAGTGGTCACTCAAGCACTTGGTGGGTTCGCTTGCCCTGAAATGGCAATGGGCAAAGTTATCGTACGTCGCCAAGAGCCAGTGATTGAAGAGCCGAAAGTTGTTGAGCAAGCTGCTACACCTGTGAAGACACCTGCACCTAAAGCGGTTGAGTCACAAGTTGCTCCAGAACCAGTTGCAGACACGGCTGCTATTGTAGAAGCGGAAGCAGCACCTGCCCCTGTTAATACAAGCTCTGAGATTATCGTACCGACAGCATTTAAAGGCCACGCCTCTGCTCCGATGGCGAAAGCACCAGGAACCACAGAAATGAAAGAGATTACTGTGATTGCTGCACCTTTCCGAGAAGAGCGCTACCTATCTAAAGGTGCAGGCAGCCAGGTTGCTAGCAATAAAGCCAGCGCTGCAATGGCAAAGCCTCAAAGCTTTTAATTAGGTTTTATGAAGCATAAAAACAGCCCCATAACGGGGCTGTTTTTTTATGTATATATGGTAACGAGCATGACTGTTCTCACTATTTGTCACAAATATTAGCCAATATCTGCTTCTTTGTTGAACTTAATCACACTTTTAGGTAGCATTCGCCGACTCGATCTGAATCATTCGCTTGGTTTTCAGTGCTCTTTTACATCGCATTTTGCTCACATGAAAACTAAGCCAGAACCTATACTTAAATCTGTCGTTCTCTGGTATTCAGAATAACCGTAAACATTTAGCATAACTGAGCAAGCATGTTTGAATTCCCTCAATTTTCGAAACACTCTGTAAAAAATGACGTGTTATCAGGCCTGACCGTTGCACTTGCATTGGTTCCTGAAGCCGTTGCCTTTGCCTTCGTGGCTGGTGTCGACCCTATGGTTGGCCTGTATGCAGCATTTATTGTCGGCCTAATTACTTCCATTTTTGGTGGCCGCCCAGGCATGATCTCGGGTGCAACAGGTGCAATGGCAGTCGTGATGGTGTCGCTAGTCGCATCACACGGTGTCCAGTACCTTTTTGCTGCCATATTACTTGCCGGCATACTTCAGGTAGCTGCTGGTCTATTTAAGTTAGGTAAGTTCATCCGCATAGTGCCGCATCCAGTTATGATTGGCTTCGTTAACGGTCTAGCGATTGTAATTTTCCTAGCTCAGCTTGGTCAGTTCAAAGCGCCAGACATTAATGGCATGCTAACTTGGTTACCTCAAGACCAAATGATGCTGATGCTGGGTTTAGTAGCACTGACCATGGCTATCATTCACTTTCTACCGAAATTCACTACCGCCGTGCCATCATCCTTGGTAGCGATCGTCACTGTGACAGCTTTGGTAGTAGGCTTAGATCTGGAAACACGTACAGTTGTCGATTTCCTACGTACAATGTCTGGTGATGATGCAGCAACGCTGGCAGGCTCACTACCAACGTTCTCTATCCCAGCAGTACCGTTAACACTGGAAACACTACAAATCATTCTTCCGTACGCTATCATTCTTGCGGCGATTGGTCTGATTGAATCTCTGCTAACACTGACTGTTCTGGATGAAATGACAAACACTCGTGGTCAGTCAAACCGTGAATGTATCGGTCAAGGCATGGCAAACATGACGTGTTCAGTGTTTGGCGCTATGGGTGGCTGTGCGATGATTGGTCAGTCGATGATCAACGTTAACTCAGGGGGCCGCGGTCGTTTGTCAGGCATTGTTGCTGCTTCTGCACTGCTGATATTTATCCTGTTCGCTTCTTCACTTATCGAAATGATCCCACTAGCCGCACTAGTCGGTGTGATGTTCATGGTGGTTATCGGTACTTTTGAGTGGGCAACATTCAAGCTGGCTCGTCGCGTACCAAAACAAGACTTCTTTGTAATTGTACTCGTAACGGTCGTAACGGTAATGACCGACCTTGCTATTGCAGTCTTCGTTGGTGTTATTGCCTCTGCTCTGATGTTTGCTTGGCAACACGCTAAACACATCTATGCCGATACAAGTATCAACGCAGAAGGTTCTAAAGAGTACAAAATTCACGGCCCGGTATTCTTCGGTTCAGTCGCAAACTTCCTTGAGATTTTCGATGCGCATGAAGATCCAAGTGATGTTATCGTCGATTTCGCTGATTCACGTGTAACCGACCACTCAGCGATCGAAGCTATCGAAACACTAGCCGAGCGTTATTCTGCTCAGGGTAAGACACTTCATCTACGCCACCTAAGCCCAGATTGTCGTAAGCTTCTCGACAAAGCAGGCAGCTTGGTAGAGATTAACGTCAAGGAAGACCCAAGCTACAAAGTCGCAACCGACGTACTAGCGGGTTAAGCAGACGAAAAAAGGGCTTCCATTTGGAAGCCCTTTTTACTTATCGTTAATACTTACAACAATTTATTGAGTTTTTCACCCATCAGTTCCAAACGCCAGCTTTGCATCACATCTGGTAATATTGATGGATCGCGATCTTTTTTCCATACCCAGCTAATCAACTGATTCAATTGTTTCTTGGACGCCAAAAACTCCGTCGCCAGCCCAGAAGCCTGAGAGGCTTTTTTCACTTCATCTTTAAGGGTTTTAAACTTCTGCTTGTAGCCTGGCATATCCATCAAGCGCTCAATTTTAGCCGGATACTCATCTACAGGCGTCATTTTGGCTGATTTAACAATCGAGATAATACGTGCGCTGTGGCGTTGCACAGAACGAATATCTAATCCTTCCTGCTCCATTCTTTGTTTGTTCTGTAAGCCTAAACGAGCGACAGTAAGTAGATCATGTTCTTTAAAGACGAAATTCAGTGCTAGGTCACGGCGAATCGCCTCTTTGAAGCGCCAAGTAGCAAGCGGCTTTAATAAAGCTAACTCACTCGGTTTCAGTTGCCAAGCGCCCTTAACATCCAAGTAGGCTTTTTCAGGATCAAGTGACTTGATACGCTTGGTAGCCAGTAAATCACTTTCCTGCTGAGCCGCTTCCCACCAGCCAGCCTGAGTAATTTCTTCAAGCAGCTTTTCATACAATGGCAATAGATAGTGGACATCTGCGGCCGCGTAGTCGAGCTGTTTATCCGTTAGCGGTCTGGCAAGCCAGTCTGTACGAGATTCACTTTTATCCAGTTCTACGCCAAGATAGGACTCAACCAAAGAAGCAAAGCCCGTTGACAGACCATGGCCTAAAAACGCAGCCATCAGTTGAGTATCCACCATAGGGTAAGGCAGGCAACCAAAGCTGTTGTTAAACACTTCTAAGTCTTCACCACACGCGTGTAAAACCTTTAACACTGATGTGTCCTTTAGAAGGTGAACAAACGCCGTCATATCATCAATGACTGTTGGATCAATCAGAGAAAGTGTTTCACCATCAAATAACTGAATAAGACCAAGCTGAGGGTAGTAGGTTCGTGTTCGGACAAACTCGGTATCAAGCATGACAACATCTGCATTTCTAGCTTGTTCACACACTTTTTCTAGCTGGTCTGGGCGGGTAATGATTTGATAATTCACAAAGCTCTCACTGTGACTGATGGGGTCTGCAAATAAAAATGCCGACTGGTATTAGTCGGCATTTTAACACTAAACACTTGGTTCTGCTTATTTTTAACTTTAGCTAGCCTTTGCTAAGTTTGCATCATTCTCTTCACGCAGGACACGGCGTAGTATCTTACCGACATTGGTTTTCGGTAATTCATCTTTGAATTCAACTAGCTTAGGCACTTTATAGCCCGTCAGGTGCTGGCGGCAGTGAGCAATGAGTTCGTCTTTCGTCAGGCTTGGGTCTCGCTTAACAACGTAAATTTTAACAAGCTCACCCGACACTTCATGCGGCTGGCCAATCGCTGCGACTTCCAGTACTTTACCGTGCAGTGCTACCACATCTTCAATCTCATTTGGATACACATTAAAGCCGGACACCAGAATCATGTCTTTTTTACGATCCACAATGTGAATCAAACCCTGCTCATCAAACTTAACGATATCGCCTGTCGACAGCCATCCTTCACTATTAATGACTTCTTTGCTGGCTTCAGGTCGTTGCCAATAACCTTGCATCACTTGAGGGCCACGAACCTGCAGTTCACCCACTTCAGTATTCGGTACCGGATTCCCTTCATCATCAACAATACGCACTTCAGTGGAAGGGACAGGCAAACCGATCGCGCCTGTGTATTCTGTGAGGTCATATGGGTTAACCGTCACCAAAGGAGAACATTCGGTGAGACCATAACCTTCTAATAGGTGTACGCCAGTTGTCTTCTTCCACTGCTCAGCAACTGCACGTTGAACGGCCATACCGCCACCTACCGCTAACTTCAGATTGCTAAAGTCCAGCTCGTGGAAATCTTCATTATTGACCAAAGCATTGAACAGTGTGTTCACACCAGTAATTGCAGTGAACGGACACTTTTGTAGCTCTTTGACAAAACCTGGAATATCTCGGGGGTTAGTGATTAACAGGTTACGTCCGCCCAGTTCTAGGAACAATAGGCAGTTCACCGTCAAAGCAAATACGTGGTAAAGAGGCAGCGCGGTCACAACAACTTCCCGGCCTTCTTTTAGTACCGGCCCATACATTCCTTTGGCCTGCAAAATGTTTGCAATCATATTGCTATGAGTCAGGATTGCGCCCTTTGCAACCCCAGTAGTACCGCCGGTGTACTGAAGGAAAGCAATATCATCGCCAGACATGAAAGGCTTAACATATTGCAAGCGTCGACCTTTATGCAGTGCCTTACGCATTGAAATCGCCCCTGGTAAGTCATACTTAGGCACCATGCCTTTCACGTACTTAACCACAAAGTCGACCAATGTGCCTTTAGCACGTGGAAGCATCTGACCTAAGCTGGTCAGTACAACATGCTTAACAGGAGTATTGTCTACGATTTGCTCTAATGTGTTAGCAAAGTTAGATACGATCACAATCGCTTTCGCACCAGAGTCATTTAGCTGGTGTTCAAGTTCACGTGGCGTGTATAGAGGGTTCACATTAACAGCGATCAGACCTGCACGCAGGACACCAAACAGTGCGACTGGGTATTGCAGAAGGTTTGGCATCATCAAAGCAACGCGGTCGCCTTTTTCCAGCTTAAGTTCGTTCTGTAGGTAAGCAGCAAAAGCGCGGCTACGCTCTTCAAGCTTACGAAATGTCATTACCGAGCCCATGTTCATAAAGGCAGGCTGATCAGCATATTTCTGTACTGACTGCTCAAACATTTCCACCAATGACGGATATTGATCAGGGTTGATATGCTCAGGCACATCACTTGGATAGCGTGATAACCAAGGTTTATCCACGGTAATACTCCTCGAATTAAGCTGACTGTTGTCGACGAAACGCCGTGTTTTTACTGACGACTATTACAACACAGGCAAAGGGGTTGAGCACGAAAGACTCAAACACTTGTTTAAATTTTGTTAACTAAGCCAAAAATTAGGTTAGATACTCTAGAAGGGACTTGTAGATGGCAGTGATGTCCACCCTCAACCGTAAAAATTTCGGCCGGATTAGGAGTGTCATCCTGTGTTTTCTGCAAGTGGGAGAAACCTTGTTCGCCTAGCACAACAATCTGCGGACAGGTGATCTGTCGGCTGATTGATTGTGCATGCTCAAATGACATGCGATACAAAGACTGGCTTTGTAATTTCTCATCGTGGCGCCATATCCAACCATCATTGGTCTTTAGCAATCCTCGCTGGACGATGGGTCTGATAAGGTCAGAAGCAATTTGATTAACCTTAGCCCTGACTTCAATAGCAGTAGCATCAGACTCAAATGCTCTGGTTGGTTTGCTACGAATTCTCTGACGACTCAAAACGCCTTCTCTCAAACGAGAAACCGTTTCGCTCTCTTCTTCCGCCAAAGGCCCGTGCCCTTCTATCTGAACCAATCCACTGATCTGTTCAGGAAAGGCGGCACTATAGCAACTTGCAATCAAAGCACCAAGAGAATGCCCAACCAACACCAGTCTGTTTGGCGATAAGTTAGCCAAAAACTGATAAACATCGTCAATATAGTCATGAAATGGGTAGAAATTACTGCCTGGCTTATGACTAGAATAACCATGACCGGGCAGATCAATAGCGCATAAGTGCAGTGAAGGGGCGGATTGATGCAGCTCTTGCATCAAGGATTCAAAGCTGGCGGCATTGTCCAACCAGCCATGAAGGAAAACGATAGAGCAGTCTGCTGTTTGGCTATAACCGTATTCGATAGCGGCTAGATAACCATCAGCTAGCGGGTAACGAGTGTCTCTTCGGGTCATTTGACTTCTTGGATCACTTTGCCTTGTCTGGTACCTCGGGTGAGGTCACGACAGTACAAACTGCGGCAAGGGTACATTGAGGGACCAAAGTCATCGTGCACAATCACGCGCTCTTCAATTCGCCAGAGATGATAACTCTTGATCTTCATGACTGGAAAATCATAGCTATATTCACCCACTTTGGCAGCTTCAGTGCCACTGCTATCACCGAGCAAGGTAATCAATCGCCCTTCTGACAGCGTTACTGGATCGGCGAAGCCATCAATATAGCCTACGAATCGGCCTTGAGGTTCTTGGTCAATATCAGGCTTACCATTGGAACTGATGGGTAAATTAACGACTTCCACTCGTGTCTTGTCTTTCAGGTTAGTCACACTGGCAATCACACCACCCAATCGCAACTCTTGCTTTTTGGCTGCTGAAGCTTGCCAGCCAGAGTAATCCGTTTGTAGATCGGGGTTATTTGACGCGAGGTTTTCTGGAAGCGTACTGCACGCTGTGAGTGCAACAAGCACACTAGCCATAGAAATAAGTTTAAAAACACGTGGCAACATAAGGACTTACCGTAAAGAATTATATATAAATATCGACACCTAACAGCTGCGATAGTTCATCACGCTTAGACTGGTTCATGACATTCATATACTCTTCCATCGCTTTGCGGCCCTGCCCTTCAGGCAAATCGTATTGCACTTGAGCTTTATGAATGTCTGACTCATTTACGTGACGGATAGAATGCGCCACTGCGTTGGCGACCTTGGATGGCTGGCCAACGGATGACTTCTCCTGAGATTTTTTTACCTCATTCTTTTTTCCGGCTTTATTGGCCTTGTTCGGCCCCGGAACCGAAGGAGGTAATCCATTAATCGAAACCATACTATCCGTCTAATTACACCTTATTCTCTGCCTGGCAATTTCTTCCATGCTACGGTATCACGCAGATACACAGGACTGGCATCTTCTACCGTCACGGTGTTACCCTTCTCCAATTCGAATTTCGCCAGTGCGACGATATCTTCCGCATCAGGGAAAAGAACCTCTCCCTCCGCGACTTCAAATTTCAGCTCAGCTAGCGCTTCCTGATACGCTTCCCAACCCGTTCCTGCAGTCAACCAGCGTTGTTCATCACTTTGGCTATTTTCAGCCAAAACCGCAGGTGGAATAACACATTCGGCATCAGTAGCCATCCAAGTGCCATCTTCTTGACGCGAAAAACGACCCCAGTAGACTTCGCTCATTCGCGCGTCAATCGCACACGCCACGTGGCTTACACCGTGTTTACGGTAACTACCTTGAGCCATTGCTTGCAATGTTGAAACACCAATCATAGGCAGGTCAGCACCAAACGCTAAACCCTGTGCAATACCAATGCCAATGCGGACACCTGTAAAGCTACCCGGTCCACGACCAAACGCGAGCGCGTCAAGTTCAGCCAGAGTGATCCCCGCCTCTTTCAGCACTTCATCTACCATAGGGAGAATCTTTTTGGTGTGGTCTCGCGGTGCTACTTCACTGCGAACATAGATCTGGTCATTAACTAGCAATGCAACAGAGCAGTTCTCTGTTGCCGTGTCTAAGGCAAGAATTTTTGCGCTCATTGAATTCTCTGATTATTCGGTTGTTTCTGAAATTTGTTTAAGGAAATCCTGCACTAACTCTAAATCCCGTGTTCGAGGAATTGGAGGTAAGCTGGCAAGGAATACGCCGCCATATTCGCGCGTCACCAATCGATTATCACAAATGATCAGCGCACCTTTGTCCTTCTTATCTCGGATTAAGCGACCAACCCCCTGCTTGAGGGTAATCACAGCATCCGGTATCTGGACCTGAGAAAATGGATCCCCGCCTTTAAGCTGGCAATCTTCTATCCGCGCCTTAAGCAACGGATCATCAGGTGCAGTGAAAGGTAATTTGTCGATAATAACACAGCTCAGGGTGTCACCTCTAACATCAATCCCTTCCCAAAATGCTCCGGTCGCCACCAGCAAAGCATTACCCAGCTCCATAAACTCTGCCAGTGTTTTTTGTTTACTGGTTTCCCCTTGCAGCAGCACCGGAATGCTCAAGCACTCACGGAACCTTTCACCAAGCTCTCGCATCATGCTATGGGAGGTACAAAGGAAAAAGCAGCGCCCCTGATTCTGCTCAATCAAAGGGCTGAGCATGCGAACAAGTTTATCCGCCATCCCCGGACTATTCGGCTCAGGAAGGTAACGCGGAACGCATAGCCTTGCCTGACTTTGATAATCAAATGGACTTGGCAAAGACATTTCCGTCTGAGGTTTTAGACCCAGCCGAGAAGTAAAGTGGCCGAAATCCCCTTTAACCCCCAGAGTTGCAGAAGTAAATATCCACGCCCCTTGCTTTAACTCGATCTGTTCTTGAAACTTATCTGATACCGAAAGCGGGGTGATATGAAGACTAAAATGACGCGGGGTCGTATCGTACCAATAGGAGTATCCCGTGATAGAAACTTCGCAAATCCGTTCAAGCCTTGCTTGAATCGTGCTGGCACGCTCATACGCCGTATCCAACAGTTGGCTGCGCCCCAATGCTAACTTGAGTACCTCGAGACAAAAATCCAGCGACTCACGTAATCTTTCTAATTCTCTGGCAATTGAGGGAGACTGAATCGCTTCACGCCAGTTACCGCGAAAACCTGGTTCACCGAGGGTAATTCTTAAGTCCATCGCACTTTGCAGCAATTTCTCACTGATCTTCTGCAATTGGCGCATGTCTTTCGCTTCGGTGCGATAGCCAATTTCAATATCCTTGGATAGCTCCTGAATCTGACGACTAGACAGAGACTGACCAAAGTACTGACTGGCAATATCAGGTAACTGGTGAGCTTCGTCGAAGATAAACACTTCCGCTTCTGGTATCAGCTCACCAAACCCCGTTTCTTTGATCGCTAAATCGGCCAAAAATAGGTGATGGTTGACGACCACTACATCCGCATCCATGGCTTTTTTGCGAGCCTTAAGAACAAAACAATCTTGATAACTTGGGCACTCTTTACCTAAGCAATTGTCGTTGGTTGAAGTGATTGTTGGGATCACTGGGCTGTCTTCAGCGATTTCGTCACAGTCACCTAAATCCCCACTTTTGGTCTCGCTCGCCCATGAGCGCACTTTAACCAACTGGCTAAGCAGTGTTGGATCCGCATGATGTCCATGACTCTCCACCATTTGGCGGCTAAGGCGATCTAAACACAAATAGTTTGCTCGACCTTTAAGTAACGCCACTTGCCCGTAAAAGCCCAAGGCATCTGTCATTAAAGGTAAATCACGATGGAACAACTGTTCCTGCAGGTTTTTCGAGCCCGTGCTGATGATGGTTTTTTTGCCACTCAGCAAAGCTGGAACTAAATAAGCGAAGGTTTTCCCCGTTCCGGTTCCTGCTTCAATGACCACTTGCTGGTCGCTTTTTATCGCTTTAACCACAGATTCAGCCATATCTAGCTGAGCCTGTCGTGGTTGGAACCCAGGAATCGCTTTACCTAGAGCACCATCTGCTGAGAACGTTTTAGAGATCATCAAAGGCTGTAATTTGAGTTGAACAAGATTAGGAACGAGGGATTATGGCAGGTTTAAAGACGTGGCGCGAATGCAAATCTGATCCGCGCCGATAGGTCACTTTATTGATGAGTAAATTGTGTTAACGACGGTTGAGATAACGCGATAGCCAAGCGGGACCAGCAAACTCATTCTGACTATCCATCATGGCTCGAGCTGCTTCACTGGGCGACGCTTTGTTTTCCCACATTTCATTGAGAAGCTCTTCATTGATTTCGTGGTCACCTAGTAGCGCACTGACTCTTTCGGAATACAACTTACGTGCTAGTAGATCTTTATCCATACGTACCACCTGTCGGGCTAAAATCTGACAATTTTTAAACAAATTCGCCGAGCTAATCGGTTAACTCGGATTAATTGTTGAAACCATCTTGATATTAGTTTAATTGTAGCTTCCATATTGTGGGGCGCTTCACCGTTCAACGCCCGGCAAAAATTTCAGAATACGAAAAAAATAATTCACGGAAGTTTTAACCCAATGGAAAAGAAAACACTGCTCACTCATTGTACAGATGCACCTGGCTTGATTGCTAAGATCACCAATATTTGTTACAAGCACCAACTCAACATCATCCACAATAATGAATTTGTCGATAATACTAGCGGCCATTTCTTCATGCGTACTGAGCTGGAAGGTTACTTCAATGATCAAACCTTCCTTGCCGATCTCGACCAGGCTCTGCCTCAAGGCGCTAAACGAAAGTTGATTGGCCCAAACCGTAAACGCATTGTCATTCTCGTCACCAAAGAAGCGCACTGTATTGGTGATATCCTAATGAAAAACTACGACGGCAGTCTGGATGTCGATATTGCGGCAGTGGTGGGCAACTACGATACGCTACAGAGCCTGACTGAAAAATTTGATATTCCATATCATCATGTGTCTCACGAAGGGTTAAACCGTGAAGAACATGAACAGAAGATGCTTGAAGTCATCGATCAGTACAATGCGGACTATCTGGTTCTGGCTAAATACATGCGCGTACTAACACCATCATTCGTCGAAAAGTATCACCATAAGATCATTAATATCCACCATAGCTTCCTGCCCGCTTTCATTGGCGCGAAGCCTTACCAGCAAGCTTACGAGCGAGGCGTTAAGATCATTGGTGCAACAGCGCACTTCGTCACTAATGACCTCGACGAAGGACCAATCATCAAGCAAGACGTGATTCCGGTCGATCATAACTTTAGCGCGAAAGATATGGCACAAGCAGGACGAGATGTTGAGAAGAATGTACTCAGCAAAGCACTCAATAAGGTGATAAACGACCACGTATTTGTCTATGGCAACAAGACTGTGATTCTTTAATCTTGTATCTAAATGCAAAAAGACCTCCCATTGGAGGTCTTTTTAATTTCAGGACTTTATTCGAACCTACTTAAAGCTTCGCAGCCAGTTCAACACCTTGTCTGATAGCACGAACAGCATCCAGCTCACCGGCATGATCGGCGCCGCCTATGATATGAAGCTTGTCACCAAACTGCTGCCACTGGTCCTCAAAAGGTCTCACCGACTCCTGACCCGCACAGATGATTACTTTATCTACTTCAAGTAACTCAGATTTGCCATTATGGCTGATGTGCAGACCAGTATCATCAATCTTGTCGTAGCTAACACCACCCACCAGATTCACGCCACGCTTCTCAAGCGTACGTTTATGAATCCAACCCGTGGTTTTACCCGGCCCTTTACCAACTTTGCCCTTGCGGCGCTGCAGAACCCAAACATCTTTTTCGCTTAGGGATTCAGGATAAGGGTACAAACCGCCCGGATGCGCGATCTCTTTATCAATTCCCCACTCATGCAGCCAGTCGTCTAAATTGTGACCCGCAGGTTCTGTCAGCATGGTTGCGACATCCACACCGATGCCACCTGCACCAACAATCGCAACTTTCTCACCAACGTAAGTTTTCTCTTTAATTAGCGTCTGATAATCAATCACTTTATCTGGGTTGTCGATCCCGTCAATCTTGACTTTACGCGGCTCCACGCCCGATGCCATGACTACTTCATCATACTCGGCCAATAGGTCAAAGTTGGCATCCGTTTCAAGATGTAGCTTCACGCCTGTTTCATCAATCTGATTGGCAAAATAGCGAATGGTCTCGCGGAATTCCTCTTTACCCGGAATCTGCATGGCTAAGCGGAACTGCCCACCGATTCGGTCATTGCGCTCAAACAGATCAACATGGTGGCCTCGTTTCGCCAGAGTCGTCGCACATGAAAGGCCAGCTGGACCAGCTCCAACTACAGCGATATTCTTCGGCTTATCGGTAGGTGTAATTTTCAGTTCATCTTCACGACAGGCAAGCGGGTTGACCAGACAGCTCGCCCGTTTGCCTTTAAAGACATTATCCAGACACGCTTGGTTACAACCGATACAAGTATTAATCAAATGCGACTGTTTATTTTCAGCCTTAATGACAAAATGCGGATCGGCAAGGAAAGGTCTCGCCATGGACACCATGTCAGCGTGACCGCCTGAGAGAATACGCTCAGCTTCTTCTGGCGTATTGATACGGTTACAGGTGACAATCGGCACATTGACATGTGGACGTACTTTTTCCGTCACCCAAGTAAAGGCTCCTCGCGGCACTTGAGTTGCGATAGTCGGGACTCTGGCTTCATGCCAACCGATACCGGTATTAATAATGGTCACCCCAGCTTTTTCAAGCTCTTTTGCCAGAGTAATAACTTCGTCAAACGTGCTGCCTTCCTCAACCAAGTCCAGCATAGAAAGGCGGAAGATGATGATAAACTCTTCACCCACTTCCTTACGAATTGCACGCACAACCTCTAATGGCATACGCATGCGGTTTTCGTAGCAACCGCCCCACTCGTCATAACGCATGTTGGTTCGTTTACAGATGAACTGGTTGATCAAATAACCTTCTGACCCCATCACCTCGACACCATCGTAGCCTGCTGATTGTGCCAGCTTGGCGCTGTTAGCAAATGCATCAATGGTTTTGTGGATCTGACGAGTACTCATCTCACTTGGAGAGAAGCGAGCAATTGGTGCCTTTATGGCAGAAGAACTTTGCGAAAATGGGTGCATGGCGTAACGCCCTGCGTGAAGAAGCTGTAAAGCGATTTTCCCGCCATGTTCGTGAACGGCTTCCGTTACGACTTTGTGCGCTTTGGCATGCTTGGGTTTACTGAATTCCGCGCTAAATGGGTGCAAACGACCACGTAGGTTAGGCGAGAAACCACCGGTAACAATCAAACCAACACCACCTTTCGCGCGTTCAGCGTAAAAAGCAGCCAGTTTTCCGAGACCTTCTTTGTGTTCCTCCAGACCAGTGTGCATTGAGCCCATCAAGACTCGGTTTCTAATCTGAGTAAATCCTAGATCCAACGGCTTTAACAAGTTTGGGTACATGGCAGACATCACTTTGTTATTTTATTCTGGTCTGACCACAATACGGCGAGTTGTAATAAAAATCAAACAAGCGTTTACATTTTTGTAACACCGATCAATCTTGCTGTTGTTCAGATATACTAGTTTAAGTAGGATGTAACATATCTGTATTTATAAGGTCTTAGTTCACTGAGACCTATACCTGTGCTAAAGCACAGCGGAGCCACAATGAAAAAAATATTTAAGTTTATTGGCCTGTTTTTTAAGGGCATTTGGAAACTCATTACTTTTATTCGTCTTGCCCTGGTTAATCTCTTCTTTCTTATCAGTATCGGGATTCTTTACTTCATCTACTCAGGAGTTGGATCTGTTGCACCAAATGAGACAAAAGAATCGGCTCTGATTCTCAACATCTCTGGCCCAATTGTTGAACAGTCTCGCTACGTCAACCCAATGGATTCTTTTACTGGTTCGCTATTTGGTCAGGATATACCAAGGGAAAACGTCTTATTTGATATCGTTGAGTCAATACGCCACGCCAAGGACGATCCTAAAATCACCGGTATTGTGCTGGCTCTACGCGATATGCCAGAAACCAACTTAACCAAACTGCGCTACATTGCTAAAGCTCTGAATGAGTTCAAGGCTTCAGGCAAGCCTATTTACGCCGCGGGAGAGTTCTATAACCAAAGCCAGTACTACCTAGCCAGCTACGCCGACAAGATTTACCTAGCTCCAGATGGTGCCGTGTTAATCAAAGGCTATAGCGCTTACTCGATGTACTACAAAACGCTGTTAGAAAAGCTTGATGTGAATACCCACGTTTTCCGCGTAGGCACCTATAAATCAGCCATTGAACCGTTTGTGCGTGACAACATGTCAGACGCTGCGAAAGAATCCGCGTCACGCTGGTTAGGCCAGCTATGGGGAGCCTATGTGGATGACGTTGCCACTAATCGTCAGGTATCCGCCAAAACGCTCAATCCAACCATGGAAGAGTTTTTAGGTTTATTAAAAGAGCAAAACGGCGACTTGGCTGCTTTGTCTTTAGAGCTGGGCTTAGTAGATGAGCTGGCGACCCGACAACAAGTACGTGCCGATTTGACCGAAGTGTTTGGTAGCAACGGAGAGGACAGCTACAACCACGTTGATTACTACGAATATCAGGCCACAATGAAGCCGAAATTCGATTTGTCACAAGATGACATTGCGATTGTTGTCGCTAGCGGCGCCATTATGGATGGTTCTCAACCGAGAGGCACAACCGGTGGTGATACCGTCGCTGCACTTTTACGTCAAGCGCGCAATGATGACAAAATCAAGGCCGTTGTTTTACGTGTAGATAGCCCAGGTGGTAGCGCATTCGCTTCTGAAGTGATTCGTAATGAAATCGAAGCACTGAAAGAAGCTGGCAAACCTGTGGTTGCGTCTATGTCGAGCTTAGCAGCATCCGGCGGTTACTGGATCTCGATGGGCGCAGATCGAATTGTTGCTCAGCCAACAACGTTAACTGGTTCAATCGGTATTTTCAGTGTGATAACAACGTTTGAAAAAGGCTTAAACAAACTCGGCGTCTACACTGATGGCGTCGGAACTTCCCCGTTCTCGGGCGTGGGCGTTACCACTGGCTTATCCGACGGTGCTGCAGATGCGTTCCAAATGGGGATTGAACACGGCTATCATCGCTTTATCGGCCTAGTCAGTGAAAGCCGTGAAATCCCATTGAAAGACATGGATAACATTGCTCAAGGCCGCGTATGGACGGGCCAAGATGCAGCGAAGTTGGGTCTGGTTGATAAAATGGGTGACTTTGACGACGCTGTGAAGATGGCTGCTGAACTGGCAAAAGTCGAAGATTACAACCTGTACTGGGTAGAAGAGCCACTATCGCCTGCTGAACAGTTCATCCAAGACTTCATGAATCAAGTCAAAGTCAATCTTGGTGTCGATGCCAGCGTATTGCTGCCTGCCGCCCTACAGCCTGTGGCTGCACAAGTTGTTCAGGATGTTAGCCTGCTGGACAGTTTCAATGATCCAAAAGGCCAATATGCGTTCTGTTTAAACTGTCAGGTTCAGTAACGATTGAGCGACTGACTCACAAACTGGATTAAGTCTATCTGGGGTATTCCTGTGCGGGATGCCCCTTTTTATTGCTACTGATTGATATATAATCCCACGCTCTGTTCCCCCTACAATTAACTGGTTTCTAAGCAATGGCAAGAAAACACATTTATATCGCTTACACTGGCGGAACCATCGGCATGAAAAAGTCAGATGACCATGGTTACGTTCCAGTGGCTGGATTCATGGAAAAACAACTGGCTAGTATGCCAGAGTTCCAGCGCCCAGAAATGCCAGAATTCACTATTCACGAGTACGACCCTCTGATCGATTCATCCGATATGACGCCAAAGGATTGGCAGCAAATCGCAGATGATATTCGCGAGAATTACGACAAATACGATGGTTTCGTTATTCTGCATGGTACAGACACGATGGCGTATACTGCCTCAGCATTGTCTTTCATGCTGGAAAACCTCGGCAAACCTGTGATTGTGACGGGCTCACAAATCCCACTTGCGGAGCTGCGCTCAGATGGCCAGGCCAACCTGCTTAACGCTCTGCACATTGCGGCCAATTACCCAATCAATGAAGTCAGTCTGTTCTTCAACAACAAATTGATGCGTGGTAACCGCAGTACGAAATCACACGCAGACGGTTTCAATGCCTTTACTTCCCCGAACTTACCACCGCTACTAGAAGCGGGTATCAATATCCAGATCAGCAACGATATTGTGGTGGGTGAAAAACCAGAGGGCGAATTTAAGGTTCATGACATTACACCTCAGCCAATTGGCGTGATCACCATGTACCCGGGCATCTCACACGAAGTGATCCGCAATACTCTACTTCAGCCAGTCAACGCGATGATCCTACTCACCTTTGGTGTGGGTAATGCGCCGCAAAACCCAGAGCTACTAGCTCACCTTAAGGATGCTTCAGAGCGTGGGGTTATCGTGGTTAACCTGACTCAATGTTTAGCAGGTAAAGTCAACATGGGCGGCTATGCGACTGGCTGTGCACTGGCTGAAGCTGGTGTGATTAGTGGTTACGACATGACCCCAGAAGCTGCACTTGCCAAACTGCATTACCTCTTGAGCCAAAATCTGACTTACGAACAGGTCAAAGTCCAAATGCAGCAAGTACTGCGCGGTGAAATGTCGATATAACAACATATCTTCAAGAAATTTTACTGATGAAAAAGTCGACAACATGTCGACTTTTTCTTTTTAATTCAGTGCTCTGATGAGATTCGGCGAGCTTGTTCTGACTGAGGATTCAGTTCATCATACGCTTTTCAATCGCAATCCATTTCACCTTATGCACATTGATCATTCTATATGGGTTTGGCTACTATTCAGCGCTTCCATTCTGGCCGCATTTCTTAGAGCACAAAGAGCCTCATTGAGTTTGCTTGCTGCAACTCTTCTCGGTGGCTTGATAGCTGGTGTATTATCGCCTCTAGGCTTGATTATCATTGTTACCTTTCTAACAATTACTTACTACCTCAAAAACAAGTCCTCGCTACCACCAGTAATACTCTCAACAGTAGTCATCATTGGGAGCCTCGCACTCTTTCTACATTTGGTGCCTGGTTTTAGCAATCCGCAAGTACTCCAAAATATGCAAGCTGGTCCTCTGAGTGCCGATTTCAGCATGTATTTGAACCTAGACAAACCACTGGCCTTCTTCGCCCTTCTTTTGGCTTTCCCTGCGTTGTTAGGAGAAAACCGCAAGATCAATTATCGAACCATACTGTTGATATCAACCCCACTGTTCGCTTTACTGCCTATTGCGTCACTGCTTGGAGCAATCAAACCCGAGTTCTCTATCCCCAACTGGTGGTGGTTGTTCGCCTTTAACAATCTATTCTTCACCTGTGTCGCTGAAGAAGCCCTGTTCCGTGGTTTTATCCAACAAAAGTTAACGAATAAGTATGGTGTCTATATCGGCGTTGTAGCCGCGAGTCTGTTGTTTGGATTGGCACACTTTGCAGGTGGCCCACTATTAATTGTTTTCGCGTCACTAGCTGGGCTTGGCTACGGCTTGCTCTTCCATACAACAGGAAGATTATGGGCTGCAGTTTTGGTTCATTTTCTATTTAACTTCAGTCATTTGCTCTTCTATACCTACCCAATTCTTCGTGGATAATAAGCAAATACAAAAAAGCCAGCTCACTTGAGCTGGCTTTTTGACGTTTATTTCAGGTTAACCGATGTGCGTTGCGCCGCCCATGTACTTTTGCAGTACAGCAGGGATTGCAATACGACCATCTGCTTCTTGGTTGTTTTCAAGAATCGCAACCATAGTACGACCAACAGCTAGACCTGAGCCGTTTAACGTGTGTACTAGCTCTGGCTTCTTCTCGCCCTTACGACGGAAGCGAGCTTGCATACGACGCGCTTGGAAATCCCAAGTGTTTGAACATGAGGAGATCTCACGGTACGTCTCTTGAGCAGGAACCCAAACTTCAAGGTCATAAGTTTTACGAGCACCAAAGCCCATGTCACCTGTACATAGAACCACTTTACGGTAAGGAAGCTCTAGAAGTTGTAGCACTTTCTCAGCATGACCTGTTAGCTCTTCAAGTGCTGCCATTGAATTTTCTGGCTTAGTGATTTGTACTAGCTCAACTTTGTCGAACTGGTGCATACGAATCAGACCACGAGTATCACGACCGTAAGAACCTGCTTCAGAACGGAAGCAAGGTGTGTGTGCTGTCATCTTAATTGGCAGATCCGCTTCATCAACGATAGTGTCACGCACCAAGTTGGTTACCGGTACTTCTGCCGTTGGGATAAGAGACAGTTTACGTGGTTCTTCATCATTCACTTTTTCAGTCAATGGCTCAGTATGGAACAGATCTTCACCAAACTTAGGTAACTGACCAGTACCAAACAAGCTGTCAGAATTCACTAGGTAAGGTACATACATTTCCGTATAGCCATGCTCTTCTGTATGAAGATCCAGCATGAACTGAGCAATTGCACGGTGTAGACGAGCAAATTGGCCTTTCATGATGATAAAGCGAGCGCCAGTGATCTTTGTTGCGCTAGCGAAATCTAGGCCATCGCCCATTTCACCTAGATCAACGTGATCTTTTACTTCAAAATCGTAAGACTTAGGCTCACCCCAACGAGAGATTTCAACGTTCTCGTTTTCATCTTTGCCATCTGGCACTTCATCGTCTGGCAGGTTTGGCACAGACAGCGTGATGTCTTCCAGTTTGTTCTGGATTTCCACCAGCTCAGCTTTTTTCGCTTCCAGATCGCTACCTAACGTACCAATCTGCTTTTTAATCTCTTCAGCACCTTCTTTGTCTCCAGCAGCCATTTTCTGACCAATTTGCTTGGAGATGGAGTTACGCGTGGATTGTAAATTTTCAACTTCTACTTGAATGGACTTACGTTGTTCTTCAAGTGTACGGATTGTCTCTACGTCTAGCTTAAAGCCACGACGCGCCAGTTTAGCAGCTGTTTCATCCAGCTCTGTACGAAGTAATTTAGAATCCAGCATTGTTAATCCTATGCTTTTTTGGTTGTGAAAGTGCGTCCAAACTTCATGCTCAAACGCTTTTATAATTAACCGAACAAATGTATCCAAAAAAGACGCTTATTCATAGCGCTTTTGTGGGCTTTTTGCATCTAAACTAGCCAAGTAATCTAACTTTTCGCCAATTTTCGCCTCTAAGCCTCGGTTTGTAGGAGAATAGTAACGAATCTCCCCCATTTCTGGTGGTAGATATTTCTCTCCAGCCGCGTAAGCACCGGGTTCGTCATGAGCGTAACGATACTCCGCTCCATAACCAAGATCTTTCATTAAACTTGTCGGTGCATTGTGAAGATGAGGTGGTACTTCGTACTCAGGTTGATTGTGAGCATCACGCAGGGCTTGTTTCCAAGCGGTATAAACCGCATTACTTTTAGGTGCACAAGCAAGATATACAATAGCCTGGGCAATGGCTCTCTCACCTTCTGCCGGGCCCACTCTGGTAAAGCAATCCCACGCTGACAGCGCGACCTGCATTGCTCGCGGATCGGCATTACCAATGTCCTCAGATGCAATCGCTAACAATCGGCGAGCGATATACAAAGGGTCACAACCTGCGGCAATCATACGTGCTGACCAGTAAAGTGCCGCATCTGGATTCGAACCACGAATCGATTTATGCACTGCTGAGATCAAGTCGTACCAAATGTCTCCTTTGTTATCAAAGCGCGACACTTTTTCGCCAGCCATTTCAGCAAGGAGCTCTAACGTGATTTGCTTAACGCCCTTATCATCCTCTTGCGCCATGTCATACAGCAGCTCAAGATAGTTAAGTGACATGCGTGCATCACCATTCACTAACTCAGATAAGCGATCCAATACGTTATCGACGAAGTGGGCTTCAAACTGACCTAATCCACGCTCAGCATCACTGATTGCTTGCTCTAACGCCAGACGAATATCTTGCTGAGCTAAAGAGGTGAGTTTGTAAACTCGAGCACGCGACAGCAAAGCATTGTTAAGCTCAAAGGAGGGATTCTCCGTTGTCGCGCCAATAAAAGTCACGGTGCCATCTTCAATATGAGGGAGAAACGCATCTTGTTGGGATTTGTTAAAGCGATGAACCTCATCAACAAACAAAATCGTTCTTCGACCCGTCAATTTGTTTTCACGAGCTTTATCAATCGCTGCACGAATGTCTTTGACGCCAGAGGTCACCGCAGAAACTCGCTCAACTTCCGCATTGGCATAATTTGCCGCAACTTCAGCCAGAGTTGTTTTTCCGGTTCCAGGCGGCCCCCAAAGAATCATCGAATGAATATGCCCTGCCTCCAGCGCACGGCGCAGGGGTTTACCTAGCCCAAGAATATGTTGCTGACCGATGTATTGGTCTAGCGTTTCTGGGCGCATTCTAGCAGCAAGGGGACGAAAATCTTCGTCCCCTGAAAAGTCCAATGAATAGTTGCTCACTATTAATTCCTTTGGTCGTCGACCTCTACCCCTTCAGGAATGGTAAAGGTAAAGCGATCGGCACTTGGTTTAGCCAGTTTGATGTTATTAAACTTGAAGGTACTTTTTTGGCCATCTTGCTCTATCACACTAAAGCCCTTCACCGCACCTTTACTATCAATCTCTAGCTTAAACTGTCCCTGATTGGTGTCCACTGCGGTCGGTACCAATGTAAACACATCGCCTTGCTGTGACACTTTGTAGTTTTCCCAATCGCTGGCTCGGTTACGAGTCAGCAGAACAAAAGGGGTTTGTTCTGTAGCTTGTTCCTGCCAGTAAATGCTAACTTGTTCGATGAAAGGGCTGTAGTACCAAAGAGATTCACCATCTGACACCAAGACATTCTCATCTGGTGACGTGGTAGTCCAACGGAACAAGCTTGGACGCGCAATTTCGACTTTGCCTTCACCTTCCGTCAACATTTCCCCTTCCGGGCTGATCAACTGCTGTGAAAAATCCGCACTAAACCCGTCAGTCAGTTGCAGTCGCTGGCTCAATTCATCTTTGGGCGCTGCGATGACGGAGAAGCTAAGGAAAAACAACGCGGCTAATTTCTTCATTCTTTATCATCCTATTTCGTCGCGAATACGACGTTATACCTCGGTTTCGATACTGTTTTGACCGGGTAACGTTAACTTTGTTCTACTGACCGCAACACTGTTTGAATTTTTTACCACTACCACACGGGCAATTGTCGTTACGCCCGATATCTTTAAATGGATTTACACTTTGTGCTTTGGCACCAACCATTGCTTCATCTGCCGCTTGTGCGACTTCATTAATCATCAAATCCAGCTGACCAAGAAAGTCATTTAGTGCCGGTGGCTTTTCGATACCTGCCTCTTTCATTTGTGCTTGAGTCTGCTCTTCATCGATTGCCAACATCATTGTGGTTAGCAAAGCTTGTAGCATGCGTAATGTCCCATCACCGATAGACGTTTCCGCCCATTGCTCTTCGATGGTAGGCCAGAGCATCATAAAACCTTCAGCGAAATCAGCGAGCTGTTCGCCACGCTGCTCTTCATTAAGCAAAGACAACAAAGAATATTCATTGCGCTTTAAATAGCTGTATTGCTGATTTATATGACCTTCAACCTCCGCCTTAACAGACTGTGCTTGCTCGGAAAAAAGGCTAGGCAACCAACTTTCTGGTGCGAGAGGCTTTGTCGCCAAGTTTGCGGCCAAAGTGATCCCTTCAAGATACAGTGCAGATTCTTCAGTTTGGGATGGTTCAAGTGTCAGTAGTTGATAAGTCATTATCTGATTCAGTGTTGCTAGATTCTCGCGCCATTATAACCCTATGCGCCGCTTTGGGTCACCCAAGTCTTGATAAGGAACATAGACGGCTCAATTGGTTCATTTTTGAGAAGTCGTTCATTTCGTTCAACACACTTAGACCTAAATGGAGTAAATATTCAATTCAATGACTTATTTCACTTTGAGAATTAGAGTGATGAATGCAAAATCCCGTCGATTATAGTTTTAGCAACCTATTTTGATGCAGTCGGGTTAATCATGAAAAAGCACAAACCCAGCGGCTTTACGCTGATCGAACTGGTGGTCGTGATTGTTATTCTCGGCGTGCTTGCCGTCACCGCCGCCCCCAGATTTTTGAATTACCAACGTGATGCTCATGTTTCGAGGGCCGACGCTGCGTTTGCCAGTTTTGCCAATGCCATTCAGCTCTATCAAGCGAAATGGCTGACAGAAGGTGAACCTACCAGTCACGTCGATTATGGGATTGAAGACATATACCCTTCTGCACTGGGCTTCCCTATGTCTGTCAATCATGAGCCTTCTGATCCCGCTTTAGGGCCTATCCGAGGGGAAGATTGTGTCGCAATGTGGAATGCACTGATGCAGGTGGATTTAACAATCAGGCCACTGACTTCTACCATATTGCCTTCCGATACCGATATTGTCGCTTGGTATACCGCCAACAATGAGTGCACGTATTACTACACCAGCGGCTATGACGAAGATGAAGAGTTCCCGATGTTGCGCTACTCACCCTTAACTGGAGTCATTGAGAAGGCGGTCGGAAGAAATAACGCCTAGTTGTTAGACATCTCGTAATGAAGTCACTAAAATCACGCCTCCGAATTAGGAGGCGTTTTTTATGCGAGTTGTTCTGGGCCCTATGGAGGGCGTTTTAGACCATTTGATGCGAGAGATATTAACTGACATCAACGACTATGATCTGTGTGTCACAGAATTCGTTCGCGTGGTCGATCAGTTATTGCCAGAACACGTATTCTATCGCCTCTGCCCAGAGCTAAAACAAGGCTCACACACCAAATCCGGTGTCCCAGTTCATATCCAGCTGTTAGGACAAGACCCTCATTGGATGGCTGAAAATGCGGTTCGCGCAGCTGAACTGGGAGCGAAAGGCGTTGATATCAACTTCGGTTGCCCAGCAAAGCTAGTAAACAAAAGTAAGGGCGGAGCTGCACTACTTCAGCATCCTGAGCTTATTCATCGCGTGGTCAAAGCCTGTCGTGAAGCCGTACCAGAAGGTACTCCACTCACAGCCAAAATTCGCCTTGGTTGGGATAACCCAGAAGACTGTTTCGAGATCGTAGATGCTATTCAAAGCGCTGGTGCAGACGAACTCACTGTTCACGCACGCACAAAAACGGGGGGTTATAAGGCCAGCGAAATTAAGTGGGACTATATCAACCAGATTCGTCAGCGCTTTACTATCCCATTAATTGCGAATGGCGAGATTTGGAACTTCGATGATGGTCAAGCCTGTATCGAAACCACGGGTGTCGACTCTCTAATGGTATGCCGTGGCGCGTTCAATGTGCCTAACTTGGGCAATGTAGTTAAGCATAATCACACCGTGATGCCTTGGACAGAAGTGGTCAAACTGCTGCTACTTTACTCGCAATACGAAATGAAAGGCGATAAAGGCCTCTACTACCCAAATCGAGTCAAGCAATGGTTCTCCTACTTACGTCATGAGTACCCTGAAGCCAATGAGCTCTTTCGTGAAATTCGTACCTTTAACAAGGCTGAGCCGATTGTAGAACGTATTAAGGAATACCAAACTCAGTTATATGTGGCCTAAAACACCAACCTGTTTTTACCACTATTTTTGGCCTCATAGAGCTTTTCATCCGCGGCTTTGAATAGACTTTCAAAGTCGCTGTTTTCTTCAGATTTAACTATCTCTACTCCCCCCGAGACCGTAAACCCACCCTCTACAACATTTGCAGAATACCGACCAATTGCCTCGCGTACACGCTCCATCGTCATACGCATCTTTTCAACGTCTCGACCACGAAGATAAACCACGAACTCTTCGCCCCCAAAACGAGCTACAGCATCACTGTCTCGAATACTCTTTTCAATTTGCTCAGCCATGAAACAGATCGCATCGTCGCCGACATCATGACCATAAGCGTCATTGATCGATTTAAAGTTATCAATATCCAGCACGGAAAGCGCAAGATACTCACTATGAGTTGTGTTTCTAAGGAAGGCTTCCATTCCACGTCGATTAAGTAATCCTGTCATTGGGTCTCTCGCAGCTAGATCTCTAAAGTAACTTCTTTCAACGTGCGTATTCACATAAAACAGTACAGTAACGAGCAGTATGTATAAGCAAAGCGTCACAACTAAGCTGTACTTCTCGAACAGAAAGAAGTTTTTAATTTCAGCTTGCATATCAAGTTCGTAATAAAGCATATGGTTGGAAACAATACCGTTAATACCCAACATATACTCTCTTACCGCATTGTCCGTCGGCTGAGAATTATGGACATTGATCAGGTGAATAGCGCTGGCCAGCTTAGATTCTGACGCAAGTAATTGATTAACATCGACTTGAAGCGTCAAAACGCCTTCTTGCTGAGTCGAGCTATAAACAGGGGCACTTAAATTCAAAAGCTTTAGCTCGGGCATGCTTAATGTTTCAGGACCATAAATCGCAATAAAGTCTTTACGACTACCTGGCTCTCGAAACAAACCTCGCGCGCGAATCAAAGCATTATCCAATAAAGGCTTGGTGATTCTTTTAGCAAGCGTATCTGGAGAAGACATGATGAACCCGTCGAAGTCGACGTAGTGAATACCAAACAAAAAAGCATCAATATCGTGCAAGAACGAAAGTAATGGTGCCATAGAAACATGATCAGTCACATCTTGGTACAGCGCACTTTCCTGCTGACACAAAGACTTGTCACCCACCAGCATATAACTGATGTCGACTGAAGGAATGTCGAGTGTTTTGTTCTCTGCCAAAAGGAGGGCGTCAATCGGCCACATTTTACATAAGCCGTCTTCAATCTTCCTGTTGTGCTCCAGTAAAAGGCCAGTACCTGACTTGTAGTAATTACTGAAGCTGTAATCCAGCGCAGTAACCACTTTTGTTGCCCGTTCAAGAGAAGTTTCGATGCGCTGATATTCATCATCGATATCGCGATTGACCGCATCTAGATAGTTTTTTATCGTGAGAGCAAGCAATATGGCAGCGATCACTGCGGGAACAAAAATAACAAACTTAAGACTGAAATGCCCTTTCACCTTCATTAGGGGGAGTGCCTTGCAAATTAATAAAGCCCATTCATAGGATAATCTACAAAATGGGCTTTAGATAGAAACTTGTTAGAACTCAAAGCAATAAGGTTAAGGTATCGTTAACTTCCACTTATCAGTTAAGGAGAAGGCTATCGTCCGCCAGTTCCTCTCCTCTTACTTTAGAGAACATCTCTAGTAAATCTGGCACTTGCATATTCGCTCTTTGCTCACCAGCCACATCAAGCACAATCTCTCCCTGATGGAGCATCACGGTGCGATCACCACACGCTAGCGCATCCTTCATTGAGTGTGTCACCATCATCACGGTCAAATTAAATTCAGTCACAATTTTCTTTGTCAAATCAATGATGAATGCCGCCATTCTTGGATCAAGTGCGGCAGTATGCTCATCAAGTAGTAGCAGCTTGCTATCAGATAGCGTTGCCATCACTAGGCTTACAGCCTGACGCTGACCACCCGATAGCAGGCCGATGTTGTCACCTAAACGGTCTTCCAGCCCTAGCCCAAGAATGCTGATACGCTCTTGAAACAGTTTGCGACGCTTACTTGATAAAGACAGACTCCAGCCGCGCTTTTTTCCGCGCATATAAGCTAAAGCCATGTTTTCTTCTATCGTAAGATCACCGCAGGTTCCCGCCAGTGGGTCCTGGAATACTCGGGCACATTGACGCGCTCTTTGATCAACAGTTTGCCGTGTGACATCCAACTCATTAATGACAACTCGTCCGCCCACCATTGGCGTTTCACCCGTCACAGCCCCTAACAATGTTGACTTACCGGCGCCATTAGAGCCAATAACCGTCAAAAATTGATGTTCAGGGACTTCCAGTGAAACACCTTTCAGGGCTGGATTTTCAAGAATGGTTCCAGGATTAAAAGTGACTTGAATGTTCTCAAGCTGAATCATGCTGCATCTCCTGATTTTTCTACCTGCTTAGATATGACTTTGTTCTGAGCAGGTGAACTAGGCTTTTTTGATTTGAAGTTTCCTTTTAGCTTCGGCGCAATCAGCGCAATTGCTACCAGAATCGCTGTAACCAAGTTAAGATCAGAGGCTTGTAGACCAAACATTCCTGTACTTAATGCAAATGCCACAGCAAGTCGATATAGCACAGAGCCTACAATAACAGCCAGCACAGCCACCCATATCTTTCTCCCAGGAATGAGCGTCTGCCCCAAGATAACTGCAGCAAGACCAACAACAATAGTACCCACTCCAGAAGTCACATCTGCAAAGCTGTTAGTCTGGGCAAATAGAGCACCAGCAAAACCAACAAAGCCATTCGATAGAGCAAGACCAAAATAAGTGTAAAAGGACGTACTGCCACCTTGTGCGGATACCATACGCGCATTAACACCCGTTGCACGTAAACCTAAGCCAAAATCACTGTTAAGGAGCCTAACAACAAACCATGCCGAAACGAGCACGAGTATCCCAACCAACAATGGGCGCATTAGCATCGGGTCACCAATTGCTTCAAATGGAGTCAGAATCGTTTCTTCCCCTAATAAGGCCATATTCGGGCGACCCATAATGCGAATGTTGATCGAGAATGCAGCGATCATGGTAAGAATGGAGGCGAGAAGGTGAAGGATCCCACACCTAACCGCTAGAAAAGCCGTCACCCAGCCGGTTGCCGCTCCCGCTAAGATAGCCATTGCGGTTGCAACCCAAGGGTTGATACCCGCAACGATTGCCGTCGCAGCCACAGCGGCTCCCATAGGGAAACTGCCGTCAACACTGAGGTCGGGGAAATCCAATACCCGAAAAGTCAGGTAAACGCCCAATGCCACTAACCCGTAAAGCAGGCCAATCTCAAGCGCACCAAAAAAAGCAAAAGCAGACATAACAACTCCCTTTTCTGCCTTAAAAAAAAGAACGCATAGCGCGTTCTCTTTTTGGGTTACTTAACGCTAGTTGCGCGATCAAGTACTGATGCTGGAATCGTCACACCCAGCTTTTTCGCCGCCGTCTCATTAACGACTAAATCAGACCCTTTGGCAACTTTAACGTCTAATAAACCTGGCGCCGAACCTTCAAGAATCGCCGCAACATAGTCTGCTGTCTGAACGCCAACTTGATAGTAATCAAAACCTAAGCTAGCAATCGCGCCTTTTTCAACATATGAAGTCGCACCACCCAGAACAGGTGTCTTGGCCTGATTCGCCGCTACAATCATACCTTCAATCGCACTGGCAACAGTATTATCTGTCGGTGCATAAATCACATCAGACTTCTCCGCAATTGCCTGAGTCGCAGACTGGACATCAGCACTCTTTAGCGCCGTAGCTTCTACAATTTCAATACCCTGCGCTTTTGCACTCTCTTTGAGTAGTTCCACTAAAGTGACAGCATTCGCTTCTCCAGGGTTAAACACAACACCGATGGATTTCACATCTGGCATGATTTCCTTAATCAGTTCGACATGTTGACTCACTGGGGAAAGATCAGATAAGCCCGTGACGTTCTTTCCTGGTTTCTCCATGCTCTTTACTAATTTAGCGCCTACCGGGTCCGTAACGGCCGTGAATACAACAGGAATTGAGCGCGTTGCTGATACTAAAGCTTGTGCAGTCGGAGTAGCAATACCAACTAGAACGTCAGGCTTTTCACCGACAAACTGGCGAGCAATCTGTACGGCAATCGCAGGGTTGCCTTGGGCCGTTTTGTAGTCAAACTCGAGATTTTTTCCTTGTTCATAGCCCTTTGATTTCAAGCCATCAATAAGCCCCTGGCGAGTGGCATCCAGTGCCGGGTGCTCAACGATCTGTGATACAGCTACTTTGGCTGTCTTCGCCATGATGCTTGTTGATGACAGTAGTGCTGCTCCTGCCAATACAGCGGTAGCAATAACTTTTCCTGCTTTCATCTCGACTCCTTGATTACAGCATTATTGATGTGATGTTGTGTGCGGTTAGTGTTTATATAATTATTGATTGAGTTGCACATTTTCTGTGCACATCATTCATTATTACCAATAACTTAGAAAAATTGGAAGGGAGTTTTAACAATTAATCAACAAACTTAGAGGTGTGTATACGGCTAATTTTTAATCGCCTGAATCAGGATATTTCTCGGCGTAATTTTTTTAGCACAAAAAGCTTCAACAGATACTTGGTAACCATGCTCTGCAAGATACAAAGCCTTATCTAGTACCAACCACATTTCCAGACTGCGACGAAACTGTTGTTGAACAAGGCTTAGCCTCTCCATTTTCCAATAACGTTGTTCACCTTTCGCTTCAAATTCCGCGAACGACACATTCGTTGGCAAATCCAGCTGTTTCTGATCGGCCGCCCATTGGCAAAAAGCGCCGAATCCATCGGCCAACAAGGACTTTTTAACACTTGGTACTGGTATGTAATCTTGATGACCACCGACTTCTTTCAATAGCAGGTCCAAACCGAGCCGGTAGCTCATTTCGAGAAAGCGATGCCGTTTAACTCGCTCACCACCTGTAACGGTTTCCTGAAGTGGTATACGCAGCTCTGGCTTTGTTAGCTTAAGTGCTGACGAACAAGCAAGCTTAGACAAAGGGCAATACTTATCCTGTTGGATAAGGTGGTAACAACAAGGCGAGATGCTTAATGCTGGCAATCCAACCGAAACTGCCTTTTCAATCAAAGAAACATGCAAATCGCCGCATGCATGTAATGCAACCGCATGCTGTTTAGGGTTAAGTGCTTGCTTTGCGTCAGCGGAAAGCGCATCTCCTTGGACAAACCTCATGGGTAAGTTCTGTTTATCCGCTTCTTGCTGACCCGAATCACACAACATTTGTTGAAACTCGAAACTGGTCACTGGCTGCTGACTTTGACTGGCAAGTATACGGCCCAAGAAGCCTTTACCTGAGCACCATTCAAGCCATTCACTGCCTTGATGAGAGCGTAACGCTGCTTCCCCCATCGACACAATCTGTTCAAGCTTCCTACCCGGAACTCCTGTCTCAATACCTCGTTCCAATTGCAAACCGTATAAAGTAGAGCTGGTGAGCTGAGTGAGGTCATGAACGATAGATAGAGCAGGGATAAATTGCTCAAGGGCTTTATGGAGTTGCTCGGGGGCAGATTTCAACTCTTCAATTTGTTGAGGGCAAAGTTCAGTAAGCCATTGGCACAACTGAGGGTGTTCAGCTTGCCAAGGTAATTGATCATCATAGCTAGAAAAGAAGGGCTCAAAGCGCCAAAATTTCTGATGAGATAAGAGAAATGAATCGAGTTGTTGAAATGTGTCTTGCATGCTTCCCCCTGGCAAGGGTTTATTCTAGAGGGAAGCAAGGTGAGAAGAAAGTTTCTAGCGTACCGGTAGTTCAATATCTTTAAACATTTCTTCAATTTCCGCGCTCGACTTCAGAGAGAGAGCTTGCTCAACGACTGGACGAGTCAAATGCGGAGCAAATCGTTCCATAAAATCGAACATGTACGAGCGAAGGAAAGTGCCTCGGCGGAAACCAATGCTGGTCGTACTCGCACCGAAAATATGGCTAGCGTCGATCGCAACTAAATCTTCATCCTGCTCTTTATCGATAGCCATGCTAGCAATCACGCCAACCCCAATCCCCATACGAACATAGGTCTTAATCACATCGGCGTCTGTCGCAGTGAAAACTACTCGTGGCGTCAAGCCGACCTTATTGAAGGCTGTATCCAATTCTGAACGTCCGGTAAAGCCGAACACGTATGTAACCAACGGATAAGAGGCGAGATCTTCAATTGAGATTTTACCTTTCTGAGCCAAAGGGTGCTCTTTGGGTACAACAATTGAACGATTCCAGTGATAACAAGGCAGCATGATGGCATCTTGATACAAATGCAGAGCTTCCGTCGCAATCGCAAAATTTGCCGTTCCCTTAGCTATCGCTTCAGACATCTGTGTCGGCGTACCTTGATGCATGTGAAGCGACACTTTAGGATATCGAGCGGTAAAGCCTTTAATTACGTCTGGCAACGCATAACGTGCTTGAGTATGGGTGGTCGATATATTCAAGGTTCCCATTTCAGGATGCGTGTGCTCTCCAGCAACCGCTTTAATACTTTCAACACGTGCAAGAATTTCCTGAGAAATGCGGATAATATCTTCGCCCGCTGAAGTCACTTGAGTCAGGTGTTTACCACTTCGCTCAAAAATCTGAATGCCAAGCTCATCTTCAAGCAAACGAACCTGCTTACTGATGCCAGGTTGAGAGGTGTATAAACTCTCGGCAGTAGCAGATACATTCAGATTGTGGTTAACTACCTCAACAATATACTTCAGTTGTTGTAACTTCATTCTCGACCCCGTAATCCCTTACTCGACGCCCCATTCTGAGCAAATATAGTTTATAATATTTAGTTATAACGCCTCTTGGTTAAAATTGATAGCACAATTGACTATTTGGGTACTTTATAAAGAGTAATTTCTGATTTGGATGACTTTTTTGTAAGCAATAACTCAAAAATTACCCATAGATCAGAGTTTTCGTTAATAATTAGCCATGGAAACGTAATAATACAAAATAGGTGCAGTGGTTCTTAAGAATCGTGTATCCTTACTCGCTAGCCAACAAAACATAAGATACGGAATTTATGAATATTGGGTTAATCATAGCTTTAGTTGCCATCTTACTGGTGTTAGTGCTTGGCTATAACATCATGCTCCAGTACAAAGTCAAAGTTGAAACAGCAAGAAAGCAAGAAGGTGCCAGATACCTCGCCATCATCGATGCGACAGAAGAGCTGATTGGCCACGCACACCACATGCCGTACAGCAAAGAACTACTGGTTTGTCTGAATACTCGAATTCTTGACGCTGTCGAAAGCATGTTTGAGCTGGATCCAAAGAATAAGCAGCTGGAACAACGCGTTGAACATGTTAAGCAGCAAATACAGCAATTAAAGAGCGACAAAAAAGGTGGCGAGAGCACCTCGTTCAAGACGCCAAGTAGCGACAAGCAAGCAATTGTGATGTTGAAGCTGGTTAAGCGCTTACGTGACACTATTCGTAGTGAACATAATAAAGGCCGATTTGAGACTCAAGCTTATGTTGCTGAAAACGCTCGTCTAGAGACCATTCAGATTCGTATTAACATCGAGAACGTAATTAAACGCGCTAATGATGCCATTGTTCGTGGTCAACCTGGCACTGCGATTCAGTTATTGCGTAAAGGCCTCGATGCACTGAGCAATAAAAACGATAATTACTCGAATCAAGCCAGAGAAAAGCTCCAAGAAATGTACGATGACCTAGAGCAGAAACGCCAATCTAAAAATGCAGAAGAGCTTCATCAGATTGAAGAAGACCAACGCAAAAATGATATGGACGAGCTCTTTGGCGAAAAGAAAAAATGGTAATATAATCCACTCAGTCCGTTTCCAAAAGGTCGCTTATGCGGCCTTTTCTATTTATTGAATAACATCATGATCGATTTGAAAAGCTACGACACCTTACTGGAACCAATCAACAGTTTTCTTCAGTGTGCCACACCGGAAGAGTGGATCACCGAAGCCAGTAAACCAGATAACCTAAAAACCGTTCTTATCGATCATTTGTTGTGTGAGCTTAAGGCTGGCCAGTCGGCGATGTATTTAATTCGTAAGTATGCGGTAGACAAAAGCAGCGCTCACAACTTGCTGAACTGGTTTAAGCCCTACGAAGATTTCGCTTATAGAAAAACAGGCAGCTTGGAAACTCTCAAGGGTAAAAGCAATATTTCGAAAGCGATCATGGCCAAATCTGATTCGCCTTATAGTCAGGACTTGATAGACAAAATGGTGTTGCTAATCAAAGAAGAGTTACATCACTTCTATCAGGTTTTGGAAATTATGGATAGCCGAGGCATTGCCTACAAACCTGTACAAGCGAGCCGCTACGCAAAAGGGCTACTTGCAAGTATGGCAACTCACGAACCGCAAACACTCATAGACAAATTGATCATTGGAGCATACATTGAAGCACGTTCCTGTGAACGCTTTGCAAAGCTCGCTCCTCATATGGATGAAGATATTGCTAAATTCTATATCTCGCTGCTTCGTTCGGAAGCACGCCATTATCAGGACTACTTAAGCCTTGCTGAAGAGATCGCTGGCGAAGATATCTCACATAGAGTCGCTTACTTTGGTCAACTCGAAGCCGACTTAATCACCAGTCCTGATAGCGACTTTAAATTCCACAGCGGTACTCCCCTTAAAAACTAACCACTCTGCACTAAATATTAAAAAGGATGCCAAATTGGCATCCTTTCTTTTGCTTAGATTATTTATTTGGAGGCGGGACTCGGGTCCAAAAGTGCATTGCCCAACCCAGCAGCATACAACTTCTTACTCACTCGATTGAGTGCCTCTGCTTCATTGGCACCAATCACCAAACTCCCTTTGCTGCGTAAAACTTCAATCATAGATTCAATGCAGTTAGCATCGCTGTCGACACCTGACAGTTTTGAGCGAATAAAGCCAAACCAGTCATAGTTCATCTTCTCTTTTACTTTATCGAGAACTTCTTGGCTAGCGACCTGAAACTCGGCTCTGGAGTCAAATGCTTCCTGATTGGTCCGTGCGATATCATAGATAATGTGTGCTTTTTTCTTCGCAACCAGCATACCCGGGATATTGAGCTGTAGTTCAGCGATTTGGCCGTTACTCATCTTAAGAAAGAACTTGATATCCTTATAGCCACTGCCATCGGCCTCGACATTAAATCGCTCTAAATTAGAGCCCGATTTAGCGAGCTGGTAACGGTCTTTCAATGCTTTTTGATATTGAGCAACAGCCCTGAACTCCTCAGTACGGCAGATGAACAGTTTCGCCCCCTGAAGGTCTCTAAAGCTTTTTACTTTCACTGTAATACGAGCACAGTCCTTTAAGTCGCCAACATCGTTAGTACGCTCTCGGGTGGTAATTTTTGCCAAGGCTCCACTGTAGCTCTTAATACCGCCGTAAGCACCGGGAGGAAAGCTGATTTCAGCACCAAACGCCACTTTCAATCTTTGAGCAAAGGTATTCAATTCGACCTGAGCTTGAATGATCTCTTTGAACATAAGGAACAGCTGCTTGCGCTTTAACTTAGCATTGGCAACCTGATTTTTAGCCTTAAAATCCATCGCGCTTGTATCGAGTACTTTCTTCCCTGCATCATTGGTCACTAAATACTGGGACAAATCTTCGTCTAGATATTCCGCAAGATGAGCATCATCGGTCAATATGTCGAGCATCAGCTTACACATCTTGCCTTCTTCAGTTCGTTGGAAGCTCTTCGATTTCAATTTGGCTTTGAGCTCTGCGAGACCAGACTGATAATCCGCTTGGTTCACCAGACGGAAGCCCTGAGATAAGTGAGTGGATTGTTCGATGCGCTTTAAAACCTCCGCTTTCACCTTAGCCACATCTGCTGGTGTTACTTTTTTGGTTGCTGCATCAGTCAAAGCTTCGCTAGCGCCAACTGACGCCGATAATGTATCAGTCATAACCAACTCCTTGTTTAGAGGTTCATTATAGTCACTAAATCCAAGCTAAACGAAAAGCAGACTAATAACTAGCATGAATGTTTATAATATCGAGAGGTTGTACCTGTAACGAAAAAAAATCGCCAGTCAAACTGGCGATTTACAAAACTCTAGATACTGAGTGACTGGTTGATATCCATCAAGACTTTGTCAGGATCCGCAGCTTGAGTAATTGGACGACCGATAACTAAATAATCTGAACCTGCTTGAATTGCATCGACTGGCGTCATGATGCGTTTCTGATCCCCTACAGCAGCCCCTGCTGGACGGATGCCTGGTGTAATCAACTTGAACTCACGCCCTAACTCACTCTTCAGCATTGAAGACTCTTGAGCAGAGCACACAACCCCATCCAACCCAGAGTTTTTGGTCAATGTTGCTAGACGAATAACTTGCTCTTTTGGCTCAACGTTGAGTCCGATGCCGGTAAGATCACTTTGCTCCATGCTGGTTAACACAGTCACACCAATCAGTAACGGGCGGTCTTTACCATATGGCTCTAGGATATCGCGTGAAGCCGCCATCATGCGCTCCCCTCCACTCGCATGAACATTCACCATCCATACACCAAGCTCCGCGGCTGCTCGCACTGCTTTCGAGCATGTGTTCGGAATATCATGGAATTTTAGATCCAGGAATACTGAAAAGCCGCGCTTGTGTAGCTCTTTAACGAAATCAGGACCAAACAGCGTGAACATTTCTTTACCAACTTTCAATCGACAAGAGCTTGGATCAATTCTGTCTACGAAAGTAAGGGCGTCAGCTTGATTGTCGTAATCCAGTGCAACAATAACTTTTTGGTCAATCATTTCATCTCCTACTAACTAATTACATGCCTAAAAAAAGCAGCGGGATCACCGCTGCTATTTTCTTGATTGGAATCCCCAATCGAATTTCTTATTCACCATCAAGGCCTCTAATTGGCTTGATGGTTCCCCAACCTTTACATGATGGACAATGCCAGTACATTGAATGGGTAGAGAAACCACACTTACGACATCGGTAATGAGGTTTAACTTTTAACTGCTCTCCCACCAGTTTTTGCAACGTCTGCAAACTCGCTTTTGCTCGGCCTTCTTCCGCGTCGGCCAAATGATAATCCATCAAACGATAAAAACCTTTCATGGTTGGATTTTTAACGAGCTGACGAGTGAGTAGCTCCTGCGCAGAACCAGAACCTTCATGTTGAGCAACCATTTGAGCAAGCATGAGCTCTGCCGAGACGCCAGCCTTGGAGACAATACATTGGCGTAAAAAGTCCAGTAACTCCTCTTCCTGCCCTAAATGATGGTAACAGTCTGCCAATGTTGGGAGTACTTCGCTAATAAAGTCGATGTCCTGCTCAATCACCATCTCCATGTACTTAATGGTCTGAGCATAATCTTCAACCTCAAGATAGAGCTTACCTAGGGCGATGCTGGCACGAACACATTTTGGGTCTTCAGACAGTGCGCGCTTAAAGTGCTGAATCGCTCGACTATTATCACCGTCCGCTTTTTCTTGCATTGCAAGCTCACACCAAAAATGTGCGATGCTTGTACGCATACGTTTTCTACCTAATTTTACCAACTGGGTCGCGTATTGGATCGCTTTGCCCCATTCCCGTGTTTGTTGGTAGATCGACACTAACTGTTGCAATGCAGCTTCACGGTGTTCAGGCTCATCAACAAGCTGCTCAAAGATTTTCTCAGCGCGGTCAAGAAAACCCGATGCCATGTAATCCTTAGCTAGTTGCTGAAGAGCTATGTTTTTTTGGTCTATGGTCAGCCCAGAACGAGAAATTAAATTCTGGTGAATACGGATGGCGCGATCGACTTCTCCACGAGAACGGAAAAGGTTACCTAAGGCCAAATGTGTATCTATCGTTTCGTTGTCGACCTGAAGAAGTTCGATAAAGTGGTCTACCGCTTTATCCGATTGATCGGACAATAGCAGGTTAAGACCCGTCACATACTGACGAGAGATTTGGTTGGAGTGCTTCTGCTTGTCTTGCTGGGCACTGCGATTACCCATATACCAACCGTATGCTGCTGCGATTGGTAGTAACAAGAAGAGTATTTCTAACATTGAGTAAAAAGCCTACCTATACAACTTATTGGGCTTTAACCTGTTGAGGTTCACTCTCTGGAGGTGAAAGTTTTTTCACTTGTTTTTTCAGCTTGCGTAGTTGCATTTGAGAACGTAGATGTAAACTACCGAAGATAATCCAAGCCAAAACAAAGCCAGTCACAAACACTACACCTAGTAGTGTCGAAAGATGAAACTCACCTTGTGCCAGTAAGTAGTTAAAGTTGACTACTTCCTGGTTCTGAGAGCCTAAAGCCAGTGCAATTAAAAATAGGGCCAGCACGATAACAATTTTTATAATTTTCATGTTCTATCACCTAAGTCGATATCTGCCGATACGATTATGCAGTAAAACCCTTGAACAAACCATGCCTATCTCAGAATTTCATTTCATAAAAAAGCGGCATACACTACGTATGCCGCCTCAATAATAAGTATTTTGAAATTAGTCGAGGTTAACGCGCTCTCGTAATTCCTTGCCTGGTTTAAAGTGAGGGACGTATTTGCCCTCCAGCTCTACTTTCTCGCCCGTTTTTGGGTTTCGGCCTACACGAGGCTCGCGGTAATGCAGAGAGAAACTACCGAATCCACGAATTTCGATTCTATCGCCAGTTTCTAGTGTCGAAGCCATATGCTCTAAAATGTCTTTCACAGCATCTTCAATCTCTTTCGCTGAAAGATGGGTTTGCTCAGCGCAGAGTCTCTCAATCAGTTCAGACTTAGTCATAGTTTCCCTCGTAGAGTAGTTTATCACTTATTATAGTAAGTAATACCAATTCCAACAAACACTTGCTATCAATTCTAGACACAAACCAACAATTTGCGCAATTCCAAATCGCGTTTTATCAGAGTCACTTGCTGAGATTGGTATTAAGACTATTTTAGCTCAATCCATAAAAAAGGAGCCTTTCGGCTCCTTTTTCAATAAAGCGAGATATTATTCGCCTTTAGCTGCTTTGAAAGCGTCAGCCATTGCGTTACCGAACGAAGCGTCATCTGCTTTGTTCAGAGAAGCCATTGCTTCTTGCTCTTCTGCTTCATCTTTAGCTTTAACAGATAGATTGATTACGCGGTTCTTACGGTCTACACCAGTGAACTTCGCTTCAACGCTATCGCCAACGCTTAGGATTAGAGAAGCATCTTCTACGCGGTCGCGAGAAACTTCAGAAGCGCGGATGTAACCTTCTACGCCTTCTTCAAGCTCGATAGTTGCACCTTTAGCGTCTACTGCAGTAACAGTACCGTTAACTAGTACACCTTTCTTCTTCTCAGAAACGTAAGCATTGAATGGGTCATTTTCCATTTGCTTAACGCCTAGAGAGATACGCTCACGCTCTGCGTCTACTGCTAGAACAACTGCAGAGATTTCGTCGCCTTTCTTGTACTCACGTACTGCTTCTTCACCTGCAACATTCCAAGAGATGTCAGATAGGTGAACAAGACCGTCGATGCCGCCTTCTAGACCGATGAAGATACCGAAGTCAGTGATAGACTTGATCTTACCAGTAACTTTGTCGCCTTTAGCTTGCGCTTCAGCGAAAGACTGCCATGGGTTAGCTTTACACTGTTTCAGACCTAGAGAGATACGACGACGTTCTTCGTCGATTTCAAGAACCATAACCTCAACTTCGTCGCCAACATTAACAACTTTAGATGGGTGGATGTTCTTGTTAGTCCAATCCATTTCAGAAACGTGTACTAGACCTTCAACGCCTTCTTCGATTTCAACGAAACAGCCGTAGTCAGTTAGGTTAGTAACGCGACCAGATAGTTTGTGACCTTCTGGGTAACGCTTAGCGATTGCTACCCATGGATCTTCGCCTAGCTGCTTAAGACCTAGTGATACGCGAGTACGCTCACGGTCGAACTTAAGAACTTTAACTTGGATCTCGTCACCAACGTTCACGATCTCAGAAGGGTGCTTAACGCGCTTCCAAGCCATGTCTGTGATGTGTAGAAGACCGTCAACACCACCTAGATCTACGAATGCACCGTAGTCTGTTAGGTTCTTAACGATACCTTTAACTTCTGCGCCTTCTTGTAGAGACTCAAGAAGCTCATCACGCTCAACGCTGTTCTCAGACTCGATTACCGCACGGCGAGAAACAACTACGTTGTTACGCTTCTGGTCAAGTTTGATAACTTTGAACTCTAGCTCTTTGTTTTCTAGGTGAGCAGTGTCGCGGATTGGACGTACGTCTACTAGAGAACCTGGAAGGAAAGCACGGATACCGTTTAGTTCAACAGTGAAACCGCCTTTAACTTTACCGTTGATGATACCAACAACAGTTTCAGCTTCTTCGTAAGCTTTCTCAAGAACGATCCAAGCTTCGTGACGCTTCGCTTTCTCACGAGAAAGTTGAGTCTCACCGAAACCGTCTTCAACAGCGTCTAGCGCTACGTCTACTTCAGAACCAACTTCAACTTCAAGTTCGCCAGCAGCGTTCTTGAACTGTTCAGCAGGGATTGCAGACTCAGACTTAAGACCAGCGTCAACAAGAACGAAACCGTTCTCGATAGCTACTACAGTACCTTTAACGATAGTACCTTGTTGGAATTCAGTCTCGTTTAGAAACTCTTCAAAGAGTTGAGCAAAAGATTCAGTCATTTATTTAATCTTCAATAAATTAAACGTCCACGGGTATCCTACCGCGTGGGGTTATTAAATTCGCCAGTCATCATCCATGCGACCAACGCTCTGACCTAGCCGCCTAAACGACTAGCTTAGATTCGATATATTGTAGTGCCTTTTCTACCACTTCGTCGATACTCATCGAAGTAGAATCTAGCAACAGCGCATCCTCAGCGGGGCGTAATGGCGCCACCGGGCGGTTACGATCTCGATCGTCACGCTCTTGGATCTCGCTCAAAAGGTCGTCAAATTTAACATCTAACCCTTTGCCTTGCAACTGTTTAAGGCGGCGGTTCGCACGCTCTTCAGCACTAGCATCAAGGAAGATTTTGGCTTCAGCTTCAGTGAACACAACAGTTCCCATATCACGGCCATCAGCTACAAGGCCGGAGCCTTCAGCAAAAGCACGCTGACGACGCAGTAAAGCTTCACGAACGCGAGGAAACGCAGCTACTTTTGAAGCGGCCATTCCGGTTTCTTCTTTGCGTAACTCACCTGAAACATCTTCGCCTTCCAAGATGACTTTCACTAAGTCACCTTCTGCGATGAACTGTACGTCTAGATGAGTGGCCAAGGGGACAAGCGCATCTTCAGATTCTAGGTCAACGCCATGATGAATCGCAGCTAAAGCCAATACTCGATAAATCGCACCGGAATCCAGTAAGTGAAAGCCAAGCTTCTTCGCCAGAAGCATACAGAGAGTGCCTTTACCTGCACCACTTGGTCCATCAACGGTTACAACCGGCGTATGAGACGACATGTTTTACTCCACATTAGTTGAAAATAATAGCCATTGAGCTGACCAATATTCGGCGTGAATTATAGTGGGATTCGCCTCTTCGCACCAGAGAGTATTGACAGTAAAAAGCCAAAAAATAGAGCGCTTAGCGCTCTATCAATTTACAACTTTATACGACTGAGGTTTTTGTCTATTAAAGCGGGGCCAATACCTTTAACCAAAGCCAAATCAGTCACCTTCAAAAAGGGACCGTTTTCGTCCCTATATTGAACAATAGCCTCAGCTTTTTTCGCACCAACACCAGTTAGTAGCGCCGCTAATTCAGCCGCTTCAGCCGTATTAACATTCACTGTAATCTCTATTCCAGCGTATTCTGAGTTGGTGGTTTTTTCAGCCGATACAGTAGTTGGGCTATATACCGCGAGCACCATTACAAGACTCGTCCAAAGTATGCGTAGCATTTCCCATATTCCTCTATGTCACTTGGTGGAATAGATACCGTAGAGGAACCTAACAATAGGAGTAGAGAAAACAGCGCATAATAAAACGGGCTGCAAATGCAGCCCGTTATGAGTAGCCTATCAATTACATCAACTAGGATTACTGAGTCACAACGTAATATTCGATATCGATAGTTTTACGAAGAATATTGATTAAGCCAGAAAGATCTTGTTGTGCGTTCATCTGGGTTAACTGATTACCAATCTGTTCGTTGTACTGCGCATTAACATCAGATTTCACATCGGTCAGCTCAACCACAACGATGTCACCGTTGAAATCTTTAGCTTGAGCGAACTCCACTTGACCACTGCTTGGCTTCTTCATCGAGAAGACAACATCAGCCAACGGAGAGCTACGATCAATGTTTTCCGAGTCACTGAACGCAAGACCATTTTCAGTCATTAGGTCTTTGTTACCCTTCTTCAGCTCTGCAACCAAATTGTCGGCAAGCTCAATTGCGCTTTGCTCCCCTTTAACTTTCGCCAGCGCCGTTGTCACTTGCTCACGAACTTCGTCTAGTGGAAGCACTGTTTCGTCACGCGCATCTTCTACACGAACAACAATCACGTGTTCAGGTGCCACTTCAATCACTTCTGAGTTCAACCCGTCTTCTTTTACTTCAGGGCTTAAAATGGCCTGCATTACAGCAGGTGCTTTTAACAACTCTGGCGCATCAGCTTGAGAAATGAAGTCTGTCGTGTGAATTTCAGCTTTGATTGCGTCAGCAGCATCATCCAGAGAATCAGGGTACTCAAATGCGACCGTTTCTAGCTGACTTTGTAGCTCATAGAACTGGTCGATCGCTTGCTGATCTTTTAGCTCTTGCTTGATTTCTGAAGCCACTTCTTCATATGGCTTAGCTACCGAATCTTTCAACTCGTCCAGTTTAATGATGTGATAGCCAAAATCAGATTTCACCAAACCTGTCACGTCACCAGCCTTCTTCAGAGCAAACGCGGCCTCTTCAAATGCTGGGTCCATAACATCACGCTCGATCCAACCTAGAGAGCCGCCTTCTGAAGCACTTCCAAAGTCATCAGATTTCTCTTCTGCTAGCGTCGCAAAATCTGCACCAGCATTGAGTTCATCCAAAATCGCTTGGGCTTTCGCTTCATCATCACCTTCAATCAGGATGTGACTAACACGACGCTGCTCTTCCGACGAGTACTTATCAAGATGCTCTTGGTAATATTGTTTTACCTGCTCATCAGAGACGTCAATAGTATCTTTCAACTGCTGAGCAGAAAGCTCAACATACGCCACTTTAACCTGTTCAGGACGAGTATAACGCTCTGGGTTTTGAGTGTAGTAGTCGTTAATTTCCTGTTCTGACAATTCAGCTTTAGATGCAAAGTCTGACAATGAAAGCGTTACTTTCTTGATTTCACGCGTTTGAGTCAAAAGCTTGCTTTGAGCTTCCACTTCTCCCTCAAGAGAAAAGTCGCTCGCTTGAATTGCAGTCAGGAGTTGATTGCGAACCAAGTCTCTGCGCAGATATTCGGCAAAGCTATCTGGCGAGAAGCCTGCACGACGAAGAGACGCTTGGTAAATCTCTTGGTCAAACTTTCCATCTACTTGGAACTGTGGCATATCGACAATCATGCTACGAACTTGAGAGTCACTGACACGTAGACCTAAAGACTCAGCGTGTTGCTCTAGCAGCAAATCGTTAATCATTCGGTCAAGCACTGACTTGCGGAAAGACTCAACGTAGTTTGGGTCTGCTAGCAGAGTTGAGAAATAATCACCAAGCTGAGCTTGCATGCGATTACGTTCGTTCTGATAAGCTTGTTCAAACTCACCACGACCAATCTCGACGTTACCAACCTTTGCTGCTGAGTTATTGCTACCGCCAACGATGTAGCTGCCAACACCGGCAAAGACAAAAGATAGGATGATTAATCCAAGGATAATTTTAACCGCGATGCTATTAACGCCTTCGCGTAATCGATCCATCATATTTAAAACACTCTCCGCGTGTAGACCGCACTAGCTCTAATCGTTGCTAACACGACGTACGTTATAATTAAAATCAGATAGCGCGATAATACCAGAAAAAGAAATGCGCATCAGTATGATGCGCATAATTTAAAAAGGTTCGATAAAAACTGCCGCTATCGGCAATTTTCAGACTAGTTGCAGGAGTCTTTTAGAGCTTTACCAGCTTTGAACGCAGGAACTTTTGCTTCTGCGATTTGAATTTCTTCACCAGTCTTTGGGTTACGACCTGTACGAGCGGCACGAGTACGTACGCTGAATGTACCGAAACCAACTAGAGCAACTTGGTCGCCAGACTGAAGAGTGTCGCCCACAGCTTCAATGAATGCGTCTAGAGCGCGGCCTGCTGAAGCTTTTGAAAGGTCAGCGTTTTCTGCAATTTTTTCTACTAATTGTGTTTTATTCACTGTGATTCCCCTTTGCGCCACCTGTTATTATTTTTAAAGGCAGCTTTCGTTCCATTTCAATTTTAAAGTAACTCCAACCCCTTATACAACAAGGCCTGAAGCTATGTGGGTAACGTTAGCGTCCAAAAAAAACGCTGACAAGCCTTTTTATGCTTATCAGCGTAATCTTTTACTTATTTTTGCTGCACATCACTATTTTACAGCAGCAATTTCGACACCTGACGGGTCTTTTTCTAGCGCAACTTTAAGAACATCATCAATCCATTGCACCGGAATCACCTTAAGATCAGCGATAACGTTGTCTGGAATCTCTTCCAAATCACGCTCATTATCTTTAGGAATCAGTACCGTTTTGATGCCTCCACGGTGTGCCGCCAGTAGTTTTTCTTTCAAACCACCGATAGGTAAAACTTCACCACGAAGGGTAATTTCACCTGTCATTGCCACTTCAGCTTTTACCGGGTTACCTGTCAGGCTAGAAACAAGCGCTGTACACATTGCGATACCCGCACTTGGGCCATCTTTCGGTGTTGCACCTTCAGGAACGTGGACATGAATATCACGTTTCTCATAAAAGTCAGAGTTGATGCCCAATTTCACAGCACGAGAACGAACTACTGTCATCGCCGCTTGAATCGATTCTTGCATCACGTCGCCAAGAGAGCCGGTTTGAGTCAGCTTACCTTTGCCCGGCATCGCTTCTGTTTCAATCGTGAGAAGATCGCCACCGACTTCAGTCCATGCCAGACCCGTAACTTGACCAATGCGATTGCTGTCGTCCGCTTTACCGTAATCGTGACGCTGAACACCTAAGTACTCTTTCAGGTTATCCATGTTCACAGTGACCGTTTTAAGGTTGCTATCGAGCAGGATATTTTTCACCGCTTTACGGCAGATCTTCGAGATTTCACGCTCTAGGCTACGTACACCCGCTTCACGTGTGTAATATCGAATAATGCCAATGATTGCAGAATCTTCAATCTCAATTTCACCCAGTTTCAAACCGTTACGTTTGATCTGTTTTTCAACTAAGTGACGTTTCGCAATGTTGAGTTTCTCGTCTTCGGTGTAACCAGATAGACGAATTACTTCCATACGGTCTAACAGAGGACCTGGAATGTTCATTGAGTTAGACGTCGCAACGAACATCACGTCAGATAGGTCGTAATCCACCTCTAGGTAGTGATCGTTAAATGCGTTGTTTTGCTCTGGATCGAGTACCTCTAATAGAGCTGATGAAGGATCGCCGCGCATGTCAGAAGACATTTTGTCGATCTCATCCAAAAGAAACAGCGGGTTTTTAACACCGACTTTGGACATTTTCTGAATCAGCTTACCTGGCATGGAACCAATGTAAGTACGGCGGTGACCGCGGATTTCAGCTTCATCACGTACACCACCCAGCGCCATGCGAGTGTATTTACGGCCAGTAGCCGCCGCAATTGAGCGACCCAAGGATGTTTTACCAACACCTGGAGGCCCTACTAGACACAAGATAGGCCCTTTCAACTTGTTAATGCGATTCTGTACCGCTAAGTACTCTAGGATACGTTCTTTAACGCGCTCCAGACCGTAGTGATCTTCATTCAACACTTCTTCGGCTTTTGCCAGATTCTTCTTAACTTTTGAGCGTTTGTGCCACGGTACACCCAGCATCCAATCAATGTAGCCACGAACAACCGTTGCTTCCGCAGACATTGGCGACATCATCTTCAGCTTCTGTAGCTCTTGCTCGGTCTTTTCGCGCGCTTCTTGCGGCATCTTAGAGTCGACGATTTTCTGCTTCAGCGTTTCGAACTCATCAACACCATCTTCAGTCTCACCCAGTTCTTTCTGGATGGCTTTCATCTGCTCATTCAGATAGTACTCACGCTGAGATTTTTCCATCTGCTTTTTAACGCGTGTACGAATACGTTTTTCAACTTGAAGCAGGTCAATCTCCGATTCCATCTGCCCCATCAGGAACTCAAGACGGTCGGTCACGTCCAACGTTTCCAGCACGATTTGCTTATCTGCCAGTTTTAGTGGCATGTGAGCAGCAATCGTATCAGCAAGGCGAGCCGCTTCGTCGATACCGTTGAGTGATGTTAGAACTTCAGGTGGAATTTTCTTGTTTAGCTTGATGAAGCCTTCAAACTGATTAATCGCACTGCGAACAATCACTTCTTCTTCGCGTTCATCGAGCTGCTCTGTCGTCAGATATTCTGCGTCAGCAGTAAAGAATTCGTCTTCTTCAAATTTATGAATTTTTGCTCGTTGCTGGCCTTCAACCAACACTTTTACTGTCCCATCCGGCAGCTTTAGCAATTGAAGAATGGTTGCCACGGTACCAACATCAAACAAATCGTCTTTTGCTGGCTCATCGGTTTCGGCTTTTTTCTGCGCAACTAGCAGTATTTGCTTGTTGTTATCCATTGCCGCTTCAAGGCAAGCAATCGACTTTTCACGTCCAACAAACAAAGGAATTACCATGTGCGGGTAAACGACTACATCTCTTAGAGGTAGTACGGGGATCTCGATACGTTCGGAACGTTCCAAGTTCATATTCTTCTCTCTTCCGCTTAGTCTTATGAGCAGTATATGGGGGCTAATTGGTTGGATTCAATGAAAGAATAAAAAAAAGGAGGTAAATGATTACCTCCTTAAATTATTCATTAATTTATGTGAATCTGATTAAGATTCTGCGCCCGCGGCCTGATTATCCGAGTTGCTGTAAATCAGCAGTGGGTCAGACTCACCATTAATCACTGATTCATCAATGACGACTTTGCTAACGTCATTCATGGATGGAAGCTCATACATGGTTTCCAACAGGACGCCTTCCAAGATTGAACGTAATCCACGAGCACCTGTTTTACGTTCCATCGCTTTCTTCGCAATAGCACGTAGAGCGTCTTCGCGGAATTCAAGCTCAGAGTCTTCTAGCTCGAACAACGCTGCGTACTGTTTGGTCAACGCGTTCTTAGGCTCACACAAGATCTGAATCAGTGCTTCTTCATCCAGCTCTGTTAGCGTTGTTGTCACAGGTAGACGACCGATGAACTCTGGGATCAGGCCATATTTAACCAAATCTTCTGGTTCAACCTGAGTGAAGAGCTCACCTACTGTCTTCGTTTCGTCTTTAGAGCGGACTTCAGCTCCAAAACCAATACCTGTACCCGTCGCAACACGCTGCTCAATCACTTTATCTAGGCCCGCAAATGCACCACCACAGATAAATAGGATCTTAGATGTGTCAACTTGAAGGAATTCTTGTTGAGGATGCTTACGCCCACCTTGAGGTGGAACTGAAGCCACCGTACCTTCAATCAGTTTTAGCAACGCCTGCTGAACACCTTCACCGGACACGTCACGAGTGATTGATGGGTTTTCAGCCTTACGTGAAATCTTATCGATTTCATCAATGTACACGATGCCGCGTTCGGCTTTTGCTACGTCATAGTCACATTTCTGCAGTAGCTTCTGAATGATGTTTTCAACATCTTCACCTACGTAACCGGCTTCGGTTAGCGTAGTGGCATCCGCCATTGTAAATGGTACATCTAGGAAACGCGCTAATGTCTCAGCCAGTAGTGTTTTACCACTACCCGTAGGACCAATAAGAAGGATGTTACTCTTACCGAGCTCAACACCTTCACTTGTCGTGTCTCCATTACGTAAACGCTTATAGTGGTTATAAACGGCTACTGCTAGCACTTTCTTAGCGTAATCTTGGCCAATCACGTAATCATCAAGGTGTTCACGAATCTCTCTTGGCACTGGCAGTGCTTCCGATTGTTTCTTCGGCAGAACATCTTTGATTTCTTCACGAATAATGTCGTTACACAAATCGACACATTCGTCACAAATGTAAACGGATGGACCAGCGATTAGCTTGCGAACTTCGTGCTGGCTTTTGCCGCAGAAAGAGCAGTAAAGAAGCTTACTACTACCGCTCTCTTTGCTTTTGTCTGTCATTCGCTAACCTCTTAGCCTTTACTCTTTATGATCTGAGTGTATATCAATTATAGCCAAAATGCTCTGGCAATTATTACTCACCGCGATGAGTTAGCACTGCATCGACCAAACCGTATTCAACAGCTTGATCAGCGGCCATAAAGTTATCACGGTCAGTGTCACGCTCAATCACCTCAAGAGGTTGACCTGTGTGTTCAGCAAGTAACTTGTTCAGTTTCTGTTTGATGGTCAGGATTTCCTGAGCGTGGATTTGGATGTCAGACGCCTGGCCCTGGAAACCGCCCAGAGGCTGGTGAATCATCACGCGAGAATTTGGTAGTACATAACGCTTGCCTGGCGCACCACCAGCAAGAAGGAAAGCACCCATTGAGCACGCTTGACCCATACATACCGTGCTGACGTTTGGCTTGATGAACTGCATAGTGTCGTAGATCGACATACCTGCAGTTACGCTGCCGCCCGGCGAGTTGATGTAGAGGAAAATATCTTTATCAGGATTTTCAGATTCTAAGAAAAGCAGCTGCGCCACGACAAGATTTGCCATGTGGTCTTCCACTTGACCAGTTAAGAAAATCACGCGCTCTTTTAATAAACGAGAGTAAATATCGTAAGAACGTTCACCGCGGGAAGTCTGTTCAACCACCATTGGTACCAGCGCGTCTAAAATTGGTGACATTGCATTTTTTTCTTGGTAGCTCATATTCTTATGTCCCTAAAATAAATGGCCCGGATGATAAATATCATACGGACCATTGTTAGCAGAATAGTTAACGTTCCGTCAACCTTCTACGCAAGATATTGCTTATTAAGCTGGCTGCTGTTGGTTCATTAGCTCGTTGAAGCTAACTTCTTTCTCAGAAACCTGTGCTTTAGCGATGATTGCATCGATAGCTTGCTCTTCAAGCGCAACGTTACGCATGTTGTCCATCATCTGAGTGTTTTGCTCGTAGTAAGCAATTACTTCTGATGGATCTTCGTATGCTGTAGCCATTTCTTCGATAAGCGCTTTCACTTTCTCATCGTCAGCTTTTAGCTCTTCAGACTTGATTACTTCACCTAGAAGAAGACCAACAACTACGCGACGCTTAGCTTGCTCTTCGAACAGTTCACGTGGAAGTTGCTCAGCTGCTTCTGGGTTGCCACCAAAACGCTGTGCAGCTTGCTGACGTAGTGTACCGATCTCTTGATCGATAAGTGCAGCCGGTACGTCGATTTCATTTTCGTTAACTAGACCGTCAATCGCTTGCTCTTTGATGCGGTTTTTAACTGCTTGCTTAAGCTCACGCTCCATGTTCTTACGAACTTCAGCTTTAAGAGCGTCAACGCCACCTTCAGCTACACCGAACTTAGAAACGAACTCATCGTTGATTTCAGGAAGCTCACGAGCTTCAACCTTGTTCACTTTGATCGCGAACTTAGCTGCTTTACCTTTTAGGTTTTCAGCGTGGTAATCTTCTGGGAATGTTACGTCGATGTCGAATTCCATACCCGCTGTTTTACCAGTGATACCGTCTTCGAAACCAGGGATCATGCGACCTGCGCCCATTTCTAGTGGGAAGTTCTCAGCTTTACCACCTTCGAACTCTTCACCGTCGATTGAACCAACGAAATCGATAGTTGCACGAGTACCTTCTTCAGCAGCTGAATCAACTTCTGCCCAAGTAGCTTGTTGCTTACGTAGAGTTTCGATCATCTCTTCAACGTCAGCGTCTTGAACTTCAGTTGTTGGCTTTTCAACAGTGATGTTCTCTAGACCTTTCAACTCAACTTCTGGGTAAACTTCAAAAGTAGCGTTGAATACTAGGTCTTCACCTTCTTTGCTCTCTACTGGAGCGAAAGTTGGTGCGCCTGCTGGGTTGATTTTTTCTTTAACGATCGCTTCGATGAAGTGGCGTTGCATTACTTCACCCATTACGTCTTGACGTACTGCTTTGCCGTACATCTTCGCAACCATTTTCAGAGGCACTTTGCCTTTACGGAAACCATCGAAACGACGGTTTTTAGCGATGTTGCGTAGTTCAGCTGTTACAGCATCTTCGATGTTAGCAGCAGGAACAGTAATGTTTAGACGGCGCTCTAGGCCCTCTAGCGTTTCAACAGTAACTTGCATTATTCATTAACCTCAAAACTGGCTCAGACTGAGCTGAGCGTATGTGCCCTAAAAACTTGAAAAGCTCAGGACCCATCCTTGTTTGCGCTCTAAGAGCACTCTTCGTAAATCGAGTATCGATAACCAAACGAGTCAGTTACCGGACTAATTAGCGATATCTTTCCAACCAAGTGGGTGAAAGGTATCTCCGATTAGCCTCAGGATAAAAATTCAGACGCAGCATTCTACCGACCTCGTCGGTCACTGTCGAGCCGATCACTAACATAGGTCAGGCTTTACCCTAAAAACTCAGTTAACTGCTATAAAAAACATCAATCAAGCAGCTAACCGTTCCAGAAATGGGGACATTAATCGGTTTTTCAAGAGAAACTAATCTTTTTTCTGAATTAAACGAGAAAACTAGATCCAAGTCCGGTTTTGTTCCTCATTTTCGTTACACAACTGAACACACCTGTAACAAAAAACATTACCCTAAGTTATCAGTAGTACCTCAGTTACAGGGAATGTAATGTCACCTTTTCGTCGGGCAAATGCCTACCTGCTCATTCTTTACCTGTTCTGCCTAATTGTTGGCTCTCAATGGGTATGGAATTACCACTATCAATCCCTACTCGACGAACATCAGGCACAACTTGATCGCTTTGCTAGCCATATTGCCTCAAGACTGGATAAGTACGCCCACCTCCCCCAGCTACTTGCTAAAGATACTGAGCTAATTTCTGCCTTAATGCAGCCTGACAACCCGGCTCAACTTGACATCACGAACCGCTATCTTGAGAACGTAAACAACATCATCCAAGCGTCCGATACTTATCTGATTGATCGGGTCGGCAACACCATTGCGGCCAGTAACTGGAATTTGGAGCGCTCGTTTATTGGCAAAAACTTTTCGTGGCGCCCCTATTTTTCAGAAGCAGTGAAAGGCAACTCCAGCCAGTATTTCGCACTTGGTTCAACTTCTGGGCAAAGAGGTTATTACTATTCGTTCCCTGTCGTGTACGCAGGTGAAATAGCCGGCGTCATCGTAGTTAAGATGGATCTGTCTGCAATCGAAGAGAACTGGAAGGGGAAGCAAAATACGTTTGTTGCGACCGACAGCTACGACGTGATTTTCATGTCGAGCAACCCACAATGGTTATTTAAAAGCCTGCTCACTCTGACAGAAGCAGAGCGGAATCAAATTTCCAACAGCCGTCAATACCTAGATAAAGACATAAAATCTCTCGGGCTGGTTGGGCAACTCGATAAGGCCCAGTCTGAGCTCGAAAACCATTTGCTCGGCTGGATACAAGGCGACTACATTGTCTCCAGTCGCACGCTTTCCTTGCTCGATCTTACCATTCGTGTATTGACTGAAAAGATAACGGTTTTTTGGTCTACGTTAAGTTTCGCTCTGATACTGACTCTGCTGTTTGTGATTGCATTTTTAACACTGCAACTGACCTACCAAAGGCACCTAAAAAAGCGTCAGTTTGAACAATTGCAGTCTGAAGCAAAGCAAAAGCTGGAATTTCTGGTTCTTGAACGAACGTCTGAATTACAGGCCGAAGTGTTGGAGCGCTCCCGCACTGAACAAATGCTGCGTCAAACACAAGACGAGTTAATCCAAGCCGCTAAACTGGCAGTTCTTGGCCAAATGTCTGCCAGTATCAGTCATGAGTTAAATAATCCACTAGCCGCGATTCGAAGCTTTGCAGACAATGGCCGCCGCTTTTTGGATAAGAACAAACTTGATCGTGTCGACGATAATCTCAGTCGAATCTCAGCATTGACTGACCGGATGGCCAAAATCAGCAATCAATTAAAATCCTTTACACGCAAATCAGACACCAGCGACAAAAGCGTTCTCGATATCGAACCTATTTTGCTCTCAGCGAAAGAACTGGTTGCACCTCAGATAAAATCTTATCGGGTAGAATTAGCCACGCACTTTAATCACACCACAGGCTCCGCCGAGGTAAACGCGATTCAGCTGGAACAGGTTTTGATTAATCTAATCACCAACGCTGCGCAAGCTGTGGAAGAACAGGACGAACGCATTGTCGAACTCCGCACTGAACAAACAGAGGCATCGATCATGATCTACATCGATGACAACGGCCCTGGGATTAAAAAAGATCAAGCTAAGCACCTATTTGAGCCATTCTTTACTACGAAGAAAAATGGCTTGGGTCTAGGCCTATCGATTTCCCAACAGATCATTAAAGCAATGGATGGCCAGTTAACCGTGGAAACCTCACCATATGGCGGAGCAAGGTTTGCCATACAGCTACCATTTCATGTTTCGACTGTAAGAGACAACGCAAAGGAATCTTGATGTACGACGTCTTTTTTATCGATGACGAAAGCGATATTCGCTTAGCCATAGAGCAGAGCTTCGAGTTAGAAGAAATATCCGCACTATTTTTTTCCAGTGCCGAAGATGCACTTCTTGCCATTAAGCAGGACGGTTTGCCAAAAGTGGTCATTTCCGATATCTGCTTGCCTGGTCTTTCCGGTGAAAACCTGCTTTCAACGGTACTGCATCAGGACAAAGATGTTCCCGTCATTCTCATTACGGGCCATGGAGATATCTCCATGGCAGTCAATGCTCTCAGAAATGGGGCTTATGACTTTATCGAGAAACCCTTCCCCATCGACCGGCTGATCGATACCACACGACGAGGATTGGAAAAGCGTGACCTCACTCTGGAGAATCAGGAACTCAAACGCAGTCTCAAAGCGAGTCAGACGCTCGGCCCTAGGATCATAGGCGACACACCGTCAATACAGATGCTGAGAGAGACCATTTCACATATTGCCGATACCGACGCCGATATTCTCTTATTTGGTGAAACAGGGACGGGCAAAGAGCTCGTCGCTCGTTCGATTCACGAACAAAGTTCAAGACGCGACGCGAACTTTGTCGCCATCAACTGTGGCGCAGTGCCTGAGAACCTCATCGAGAGTGAACTCTATGGCCACGAAAAAGGAGCATTTACTGGTGCAGAAACTAAACGTATCGGTAAGTTTGAGCATGCTCAGGGCGGAACCTTATTCCTTGATGAGATTGAATCCATGCCGATGCAGGCACAAATACGACTGTTACGCGTCCTTCAGGAACGCGTAATTGAAAGAGTGGGTTCGAATGAGCTGTTACCACTGGATATAAGAGTCATTGCCGCTACAAAAGTGGATCTGAAGAAAGCAGCAGAGGCAGGGGAATTTCGTCAAGATCTCTACTACCGCCTTAACATCGTCACGCTGGATTTGCCTGCACTGAGAGAACGCAAAGAAGACATCGCGGCTCTGTTCCACCACTTCCTGTTGGTTGCCGCTTCACGCTATGGAAAAAGCGCCCCAGCGCTTCCAAACAGCGCACTGAGTCAGCTTTTAAGCCATGATTGGCCCGGTAATGTCCGCGAGCTAAGAAACGCAGCCGAACGTTTCGTCTTGCTGGGTAAGTTGACTCAATTTGGGGAAAGTATCGAGCAAAGTAATCAACCACTCTCACTGGCGACACAAGTGGCTGAGTTCGAAAGAAGTGCAATAGAGCAAGCCTTGCTCGAGTCTGGAGGCAGTATCAAACAAACCATGGACAAGCTCAGTCTGGCGAGAAAAACGCTCTACGACAAAATGCAGCGTTACGGGCTAGACAAGGCCAACTACAAAGCCGATTAATCATAGTAATAACAAAGCCAGCATCAGATGCTGGCTTTTTTAATTTAGGTTCTCAACATCACATCAAGCTGATCGACCAGTTCTGCCCAATCGGCATCTTCTTCTATCGCTTCTTTTAGAAACGCGGCCTGTGAAGGCGACCAGAAAAAGGCTTCATGCAATGCAGTGCCGACCACCAGCCCACTGTGGTGATTAACAAATTCCCGAATGCTGTCGTCAGAGCTCGCTAATCCAAGTTGCTGAAACAAATCACGCATTGAGTGTTGGTGCATTTCCATAATGTCCTCACTCGATTCTCAGAACAAACAACTAAGCCACAATTACAGTAACTATTCCTCTTTAACTATAGACCGAATCGCTCCGAGCAAAAAAAAGCCTCACATCAACAGTGAGGCTTTTTCATTAGAATTCAGGGGGAAGTTTACTTGGTTATGATTTCAGGCCCCATTAGTGTCGTTGGCAGCCAAGTCGATACCCATGGTACGTAAGTAACGATAATGAGGAACAAGAACATCACCGCCACCCAAGGGAGCGCCGCCTTGACCACTTGCATCATCGACATTTTAGCGACCCCGGCCGTCACAAACAGGTTGAGCCCGACAGGCGGAGTGATCATCCCGATTTCCATGTTCACTACCATCATGATACCAAGGTGAATAGGGTCAATGCCCAGTGCAATCGCAATTGGGAACACCAACGGAGCAACAATGATCAGCAGACCCGACGGCTCCATAAACTGACCACCAATCAGAAGCAAGACATTAACCACGATTAGGAAGGTGATCGGCCCAAGACCAGCAGACAGCATCGACTCGGTGATCATCTGCGGGATGCGCTCTTCTGTTAGTACGTGCTTAAGAATCAAGGCATTAGCAATGATAAATAGCAACATAATGGTCAGTTTGCCCGCTTCATACAGCGTATGCTTAGTGTCTTTATGGACAAATGCTTGGAAGATCTTGACGATGGCTGGTTTGCCATTTTCTTTCTCTGCGAAAGGCCCCATGTCTTTGTAGACGAAATTCGCAATAAAGAAGGAATAGACCGCTGCAACCGCTGCGGCTTCAGTCGGCGTGAAAATACCACCGTATATACCGCCTAAAATGATCACAACCAGCAGCAAACCCCAGCTTGCGTCTTTTGCTGCATCAAACATTTCACCCCAGCCAACAAATGGCTGTTTTGGCAGATTTTTAACACGCGCTGCAATATAGATAGCGATCATCAGCATCACGCCCGCCAGAAGACCTGGAATCACACCGCCGAGGAACATACGACCAACCGACACGTCCGTCGCAGCGGCATATACAACCATAACGATTGACGGTGGAATCAAGATACCTAACGTACCCGCGTTACAAATCACCCCAGCGGCAAAGTCTTTGGAGTAACCGTTTTTGATCATACCTGCGATAACGATACTACCGATGGCAACAACCGTGGCCGGAGACGAACCTGATAACGCGGCGAACATCATACACGCGACGACAGAAGCCATCGCCAATCCGCCACGGAACCAACCGACCATTGCAATAGCAAAACGAATAATTCGCTTAGCGACACCACCTGTCGACATAAAGCTTGATGCCAAAATAAAGAATGGAATAGCGAGTAAGGTGTAGTGGCCTGCGAACGCGTTGAACAGGGTTTGGGCTACTGAGGCTAAAGAAGCGTCAGAGTGCATCATCAAAAACAGGATGCTCGATAGACCAAGCGATACAGCGATTGGCACACCAATCAGCATAAAGCCAACCACCATTACGAATAAAAACAAAATATCCATGGCTTAGCTCTCCTTGCTCTTATCGTCGGCTTTTTTAGGCTCCATCGCTTCACCAGCGTCTTTGAGCTCTTCTTTCAGTGCCTCAAGTTCTTCTTCCGCTTCATGACCTGCAATCAAGCGGTCTAATTTACCTGTTGCGATTTGTACGGTGATTTGAATAAAACGGAATGTCATCAGCGCCATGCCAATTGGCAGCGCCATGTAAGGAATAAAGCGTGGAAGCTTTTCGTAGCGCTCACCTTCATTCAGCCAGTCAGCTAGGAACTGCAATATTTCAGGCATTGGAATATCGTCGGTTTCATACCAAGCACGTTCAGTGACAAACGGATACCAATAGTTCCAAGAACCAACCAGAAGAAGAATTGAGAATGCTAAACAGCAAGCCGCTGCAAGTAACGCGTAGACTTTACGCAGTTGGTCTGGTGCCATGTTGATGATGACATCGACACCAATGTGAAAGTGTTTTTTTACGCCATAAGACGCACCGACTAGAACCATCCAGGCAAAAAGGAAAACGGTGAGCTCAAGAGCCCAAAGAATGTTGTCGTTAAAGACATATCGAAAAATTACATTAGCAAAGGTTAGCAGTGTCATTGCTCCCAAGAAAAACGCAATCAGCGTTTCCTCGATAGCATCTGTCACCTTTCCTATTCTGGCAAAAATTGACTGTTCCATAGTTACATCGCTTTGATCACCCGTTGGTCGCGCCTAACAGGTATTGCAGGGTAAAAAAGGCCCTCCTCCCGATTCGGAGGGCCAATAGTCAGGGATGTTTTTATTATCGTGTTACTGGTTTGAAGCCAATGCAGCTTCGATAAGGTCAGAGCCGATGTCTTTTTCAAACTTCTTCCAAACAGGTTGCAACGCAGTAACCCATTGCTGACGCTGCTCTGGCGTCAATGTACGAACTTCACCACCCGCTTCAATGATGTTGTTCTTATTCGCTAGGTTCACCTTAGCTGACTCTGCATTACGCTGTGCAGTGACTTCCTGAATAATGGTATTCAGTTGTTCACGCTGATCTGCTGGGAGTTTTTTCCAGAAGTCGTTCGAGGTAACCACAAGGTAATCTAGGATACCGTGGTTGGTTTCTGTAATACCGTCCTGAACTTCAAAGAACTTCTTACCGTAAATGTTTGACCAAGTGTTTTCTTGGCCGTCAATAACCTTAGTTTGTAGACCGCCATACACTTCTTTAAACGACATCTTCTGTGGGTTCGCACCTAGTTGCTCAAACTGCGCTACCAATACATCAGAAGCCTGAACACGGAATTTAAGACCTTTAGCATCTTCAGGTGACAGTAGTGGCTTGTTTGCCGACATTTGCTTCATGCCGTTATGCCAGAAAGCTAGGCCTTGCAGACCACGACGCTTCATTGCATTTTTCAGCTTCTCACCAGACTCTGAGTTTTGGAAACGGTCAACGGCGTCAACGTCTTCGAATAGGAATGGCAGATCGAAAATACGGTATTTCTTCGTGAACTTTTCAAACTTAGAAAGAGAAGGGGCAGCAAGTTGCACGTCACCGTTTAGAAGCGCTTCCAGTACTTTGTTGTCATCGTAAAGTGTCGAGTTCGGGAAAACCTGCATACACACTTTTCCGTTCATCTCTTCGTTAACACGTTTTTCCAGCAGTGAAGCCGCAATACCTTTAGGGTGTTTATCTGTATTCGTTACGTGGCTGAACTTGATCACTGTCTCACCTGGGTCACAGTTAGCGGCCGCGTTAAAACTGGTTACAGCAAGAATCGAAGCAGATAGTAGGGTCAAAGGCTTTAGCATTGTTTTTCTCCTTGTTAATAGAACAACCCCATCACTGGGTGTTGATATATTTATAAGGGCAATAACTAAGCCAACTTATGAAAATAAATTTAATCTTTATATTTCAATGAATTAAATTCATGCCAATGCGAAAAAATAATTATAAACAGATTTGTTAGATAAAAATGGGTGGGAAATGACACATCGAAACTTCTTGAATGTGTCATTTTACACATATTTAACATTACCCAAACGTTAGATAAACAAATGGCAGCGCCATGCTGCCATTTTTATTACATGAGATTTGAGAGTCAGCAAGGAGACTGACTGGCTCCCCCTCTCAAGACAAACACGAATTTCATATTCATGTTGATGCTATAAGCATAGTCGTTATTGACATTTTTATTAAAAATAAGTTTTTATCTAGCCGAATTAAGGGCGAACACACTCCCAACTCGGACAGCAAGCCAGTCCGATTCTCCCCCGTACTTGGTTGGGAGTGTGTTCAATCTTATTACTGGAACTCTATCCTTTGTTCTGTTTTCGCATCAAAGAATACCGCTTTTGACAGATCAAAATGCAGGGGAGCAACCTGGCCAACACGAGCATCAAACTCCGGAGACAGTCGACATGCCACCTCCTGATCGTTGACCTTAATCATCGCGATAGTATCTGGCCCAGTGGGTTCCAGAACCTCAAGTTGCAGATCAAGTTGCGTGGTAGCGCTCGATTCCTCATTTTCTTTCTCAGTAATGTGCTCTGGGCGTAAACCAATCACCACTTCCTTACCATCTTCCTCACGCATTGAGTTAGGTAAACGGATATGGTGCTCCTGATCGTTACTACCTTTAACTTTAATCACTGGCTGCTGCTCATCATCAAGATCAACCATGGTCTTAATGAAGTTCATTGATGGAGAGCCCATAAAACCAGCAACAAACATATTGTTGGGCGTATTGTAGATTTCCTGAGGTGTGCCCAGTTGCTGCAATTCACCATCTTTCATCACGGCAATGCGATCAGCCAAAGTCATGGCTTCAATCTGATCATGAGTAACATAAACAATGGTGGTATTGAGTTGTTGATGAAGGCGTTTGATCTGATGACGCATTTCGACACGGAGTTTTGCGTCCAAATTCGATAATGGTTCATCAAACAGATATAACTTAGGTCGACGAGCTAAGGCTCGTCCCATCGCAACACGCTGACGCTGACCACCTGATAGCTGAGATGGCTTACGGTCAAGCAGATGGTCGATTTGTAGCATCTCTGCCACACGCTGCACTTCAGCATTAATCTCAGCCTCGGGCATTTTACGGATCTTAAGGCCAAACGCGATGTTGCCACGCACCGTCATGTTCGGGTACAAAGCGTACGACTGGAAAACCATCGCAATATCACGATCTTTTGGCTCCACGACTGAGACATCACGGCCATCGATCACGATTTCACCTGAACTGATACCTTCTAGGCCAGCAATGGTATTCATCAGGGTTGATTTACCACAGCCCGATGGGCCAACCAAAATCAGAAACTCCCCCGAGTCAATGCTGATATCGATTCCCTTGAGGGTTTCCTGTTCCGCTTTTGGGTAGGTTTTACGGATCTGTTTGAGTTCTAAAGTTGCCATTATGATTATCCTTTTACTGATCCGGCGGTCAGGCCACGAACAAAATATTTTCCTGCCAGCACGTAAACCAGCAACGTCGGTAGAGCGGCGATGATGGCCGCGGCCATATCCACGTTGTATTCCTTCACACCTGTGCTGGTATTCACCAAGTTGTTAAGTGCTACCGTAATCGGCTGTGTGTCCGACCCTGAATACACCACACCAAACAAGAAGTCGTTCCAGATTGATGTGAACTGCCAAATCACAGTCACCATAATAATTGGCGTTGAAAGTGGCAGCAGGATTTTGAAGAAGATGGTAAAGAACCCCGCCCCATCCAGCTTCGCTGCTTTGATCAACTCATCAGGAATGCTGATGTAGAAGTTGCGGAAGAACAACGTCGTAAAGGCCATACCGTAGATAACGTGAACGGTCACCAAGCCCGCCGTGGTATTCGCTAAGCCCAACTTTCCTAGTACCGCCGCCATAGGCAGCAAGATGACCTGAAATGGGATAAAGCAGCCAAACAGCAGCAAGCTAAAGAAGAGATTCGAACCACGGAACTGCCACTTAGTCACAACGTAGCCATTAAAAGCGCCAAGTAAGGTTGAGATCGCAACAGCAGGTATTACCATCTGGAAAGAGTTCCAGAAATAACCTTTCACACCTTCACATTTAACTCCGGTGCAAGCTCCGTCCCAAGCTTTATACCAAGCATCAAACACCCACTCTTTGGGTAAGCTCATCAAATTCCCCGCTTTGATATCTGGTAAGGTTTTGAATGACGTGATGACCATGACAAACAGTGGCATCAAGTAAACCAGACAGAAGAAAACCAGCGCTGAGTAAATGAATAGGCGAGCAAAATTCATGTTATTGGTCATGATTTTTTCTCCCTAAGTTCGGAATACAAATACGGCACCAGAATGGCAAGAATTCCGGCTAGCATCATCATGGCACTGGCAGCACCAAGGCCAATCTGACCACGCGTAAATGAATGGGCATACATAAACAATGCTGGTAGGTCTGAGGAATAACCTGGCCCCCCAGCCGTCATTGCGGTCACTAAATCAAAACTCTTAATCGCAATATGCGAAGTAATGATTACCGCGCTGAAGAACACAGGCCTTAGGCAAGGTAGAATAATTTTCACATAAATCGTCGGCAGATTAGCACCATCAATTTGAGCAGCTTTGATGATGGATGAATCGATACCACGAAGACCCGCGAGGAACATCGCCATTACAAAACCGGAAGATTGCCATACTGCAGCGATGACTAACGTGTAAACCGCCATATCAGAGTCTACCAACCAGTCGAATTTGAAGTCTGTAAATCCCCAGTCGTGCATCAGTTTCTCGATGCCCAGACCTGGGTTTAGAATCCATTTCCAAGCCGTACCCGTAACAATGAACGACAACGCCATCGGATAGAGATAAATAGTACGAATCGCCCCTTCCTGACGAATATTTTGATCGAGCAATATTGCTAGACCGACACCTAAGCCGATTGCGACCAGCATAAATAGCAGGCCAAAAATGCCTAAGTTTGAAATCGAAGTGATCCAACGGTCGTTGTCCATTAGCTTTTCGTACTGGGTAAAACCGACAAAATTAAAGCTAGGTAGAAATCGAGAGTTGGTCATAGATAGTGCGGCAGTCCAGAAGATGTAGCCGTAAATACACACCACAGTAACCAACATGGTCGGTGCTAATACGATCTTCGGTAGCCAGGTTTGTAGCCTGTCAGCAAAGCTTGGCTTATAGACAGACTGACTTTTTGACCCAGTCAAAACATGCTCCATAACGAATCCTTGTGACACTTTCCCTGAAAGTAAGTCTTAGAAGGAAAGGACAAGCAGGCTCCCCACAAGCCTGCCTGCCCTTGGGGGTGACAGAATAAAGCGCCGTTAGATCGCCGCTTTTACTGCTTTCGCCAGTTTCTGCGCGGCGTCTTGCGGATTGGCATCTTTGTCGTTAAAGAAGTTAGTCACAACGTCAAAGATCGCGCCTTGTGCGTAGCTGGTTGTTGACATGCCGTGCGCCATACTTGGTACGAGATCACCGGATTTCGCCGTCGCTTTAAACTCGTCCATTGAATCCAGTGCACACTTATCAAACTTCGACATATCCATATCCAGACGCACTGGAATAGAACCTTTATTCAGGTTGAACACTTCTTGGAATTTAGGGTCAAGAATGGTGGCTGCCAACGCTTTTTGCGCTTGTTGGTTGCCTGATTCGCCTAGCTCAAAGAAAGCAAAGCTGTCGACGTTATGAGTAAACTGACCTGCGGTACCCGGAGCTGGCACACAGACATAATCTTTACCTGCCACTTTGCCGGCTGCTGAGAATTCGCCTTTCGCCCAGTCACCCATGATTTGCATCGCTGCTTCACCATTGATCACCATAGAAGTCGCAACGTTCCAGTCACGGCCCGGCGAGTTTGAGTCGATGTAATCATGCATTTTCTGGAATTTGGCAAACACTTCGACCATCTTATCGCCAGACAGAACATCCATATCTAGCTCAACAAAGGCTTTGACGTAGTCTTCGCTGCCTAGAACATCAAGCGCAACCGCTTCAAACACGGTTGCGTCCTGCCATGGCTGACCGCCGTGAGCCAGCGGGATTAGACCTGCTGCTTTAATTTTGTCACCTGCGACAAAAAACTCATCCAAGGTCGTTGGGACTTTGGCGCCCGCTTTTTCAAATACCGCCGGGTTTGCCCAAAGCCAGTTCACACGGTGAACGTTGACTGGCACAGCCACAAAATCACCGTCCCACTTCATAACGTCGGTCACCATTTTTGGTACAACGCCATCCCAGTTACCTTTTTCTGCAACGTCATCAAGGTTAGTCAGAAAGCCCAGACCACCCCACTCTTGAATGTCGTGACCTTTGATCTGCGCCGCTGAAGGTGGGTTGCCTGACACCGCGCGAGTTTTCAGTACCGTCATCGCACTTTCACCACCGCCACCAGCAACCGCAAAATCTTTCCAGCTGTGGCCTTGCTCTTCCAACATGTCTTTCAGAACAGAAATGGATTTAGCTTCGCCACCCGAAGTCCACCAGTGAAGCACTTCAACTTCACCCGCTTGAGTCATAGAAGCCGCTGATAGAAGGGATAAGGTAAGTAGGGTTTTATTCATTTTCATTATTATCTTCCATGTATTGGATTAGACACAGGGCTGACAGCGAAAAAGCCCCTGTTTCACGTGTTCGAAAATGAGTGTATAGATTTGCACAGATTAGATTGAAACAAACCGTAATAGGAATGTAACAACAATGTTACATTAAACTTCAAGTGTCGGTGGAATAAAGAGTTGCGCTCTTAAACCGCCTTGCGGACGATTGCTAATAATGAGATCTCCACCATGCCCATGCAGAATGTTACGGCAGATACCTAAGCCTAAACCGTGGCCTTGGTCATCAGAAGCTAAGCGAAAATACGGCTCAAAAACGGCTTCGAGCTTATCACTTGGTATGCCCGGTCCAACATCGTCAATCGAGACGGAAATCCATTCATCCGTCACTTCAATCGACACAGTGGCACTCTCTCCATATTTAACCGCATTATCGATTAAATTGGTCAACACTCGCTTAATGGCTAAGGGCTTAGCCACCATAGGTTCCATTTCAATTGGAGTAAAAGTGACACAATCACGCTTAAAGTTCATCGGCTCGATTACTGACCGAATCATGGCATTGAGATCAATAAAGGCGTTGTTCTCGTGTAAATCGGTGTCTTTCACACATTGAAGTGCCCCTTTGACCATCATCTCAAGCTCATCTAAGTCCTGATTGAATTTATGACGTTTTTTGTCGTCATCGAGCAGCTCAGCTCTTAAACGTAATCGAGTGATCGGCGTTTTGAGATCATGGGATATGGACGAAAACAGATGCTCCCTATCAGCCACATAGCGTCTGATACGCTGCTGCATGCGATTAAATGCTCGCGTCGCAGTGACCAGCTCACTCGCCCCTTCTTCACCTAATGGCGGCTGATCAATATCCATACTCATTTCATTGGCCGCTTTTGCTAAACGCTTTAACGGTTTGACTTGTCGGCGCATTAATAGATAAGTCAGACCAAGCAACAAGGTCGTCGAGAAGAAGATAAATAGGATCTGCTCTCGGCCAATTAAGGTGTCATCCAATGTGACATAAGGTGCGGGAAGTAACGCGGCGATGTAGACCCATTCATTGCTCTTGAGCTCGATCTGTACCACCAGAACGGGAGGATCAATGGGCGATAATGTTAAAGTATGATGCGCCCATGATTTGGGTAAATCACTAAGGTAGATGTCATTCTTTAGTAGACGAAGATTGTGCGCATGAGAAAAGTCGACAGATATCGAAGACACTTTAGGTAGCTTGTCGTTGAGCACAGATTCCACCGCAGAAAGAGAGGCTCTTTTTAATTGTGTATCTGGAATGGGCTCAACAATCAGCTTCTCTTTGTTGAATGACACAAAGAAACGCGTGCCACCCATATTACGAATCTGATCCAGCACAATATGACGATAGCGAGTCGGTAGGGATTGGAAGAAGGTCACGGTTGAAGCAAACATGTTCGCCATACTTTCTGAGGCCGATTGAATACCCGCCAGCTCTTTTTGCTTCGATTCGGTATACCAGATAGCCGTCGCAATACCCTGCGCTAATATCACCGCTAATAACGCCAAGCCTAGAGTACGGGTAACCAAGGAGTTGGGTTTTAGCCTACGTAATAGAGTGTTCATCTATCAATGTTCGATACTGACTGGTACGGCGAGGATGTAACCATTTCCACGCATAGTTTTAATATATTGCGGGTATTTACCACTATCACCCAGACGCTGACGCAAGCGACTCAACTGGACGTCAATACCTCGCTCAAAGGGAAGTGCCTCTCGCCCTCTGGTCGCAAAAGAGATCGTATCGCGATCTAAAACCTCATTCGGGCGCGAGAGAAACAGCATTAAGAGTGCAAAGTCACTGCCCGACAGATCGTGTTCTTCTTGGGTATCACTATGGGTAATTTTGTGCGCTAAGGTATCAAGTTGCCAGTCGCCAAACGTAATCTGTTTTGGTAGAGCGTCTGAACTTTTATCTTCATTGACTTGAACCCGTCGCAAGACTGCTTTGATTCGAGCGATGAGCTGACGTGGATTAAATGGCTTGGCAATGTAGTCATCGGCACCAATTTCCAGACCGATGATCTGATCAGTTTCGTCCGACACTGCGGTAAGCATAATAATAGGTACATTCGAGTCGCGACGAATATGTTGGCACAAGGTAAAGCCATCATCACCCGGTAGCATCACATCAAGAAGCACCATATCGGGGTAGCCTTCTTGATCAAGGTGCGCCTTTAATTCTTCGCCATCCGCCACGGCGTTGACCTGATAACCCGCTTTGGTTAGGTATTCACCCAACAGCTCCCGAATTTCTAGATCATCATCTACAACAAGTATCTTTGCGTTCATTCACTTCAATTATTACTTACGATGTCTGGCTCTAGTTTAGAGATTAATAGGAATGGGGCAGATTGATAAAATTGGATTATTTGATCACAAAACAGATTCAGATCACAACCTATTAACAAATATAAAAGTAATTCAGTGCTTTTTCACAAGAGAGGTCAATTAGGAAGAGCAGCTGATCTCCATTTTCTTCCCCCATTCGGGTGGCAGCTTAGCGTACTCGTCCATGTCTGGCTGCTCGTCATAAGGGGATTTGAGTAGTTCAGTGATTCGGTTCACTTCACTAAAATCACCGTCTTCCGCTTTATCGATCGCCAGCTGAGCGAGATAATTACGCAATATGTATTTGGGATTCACACGTCGCATTACCTCGCAGCGCTCTGATGCCTCAATAGGAGAACCAAATTCATCGACCTCTTGTTCACATCGGGCAAGATAGGCTTCCAGCCAAGCTTTTGCCGCTTCGCAATCGACAAACAAATCGACCACGACTTGGGGATCCTTACGGTCTAGATTGGATACCTCACGCATAAAGCGTGTATAATCGACTTGGTTTTTCTCTAACAATTTGAACATCGATTGGAAGAGCTCACTGTCCTTTTCTCGCTTGCTCTGAAGGCCGAGTTTGCTTCGCATTAGTTGGCTGAAACTCTTGCCAAGTATGCCTTCATACTGCTCCAGTGCAGATTCTAAGTCATTCTTCTCAATGAGCGGGGTTAACGCGTGGGCAAGGGCCGATAAGTTCCACAATCCCACTCTAGGCTGTTGGTCGAACGCATAGCGGCCTTCGTAATCAGAGTGGTTGCTGATGTAGCTAGGATCATAATCGTCGAGAAATCCAAACGGGCCATAATCAAACGTCTCGCCAAGAATAGACATATTGTCGGTATTCATCACACCGTGTGCAAAACCATAAGCCTGCCAGTGCGCAATCAAGTTCGCTGTACCTTTGACCACATGTTCAAACATCGCTAAGTAAGGCTTGTCAGTCTCGATGCAGTCCGGCCAGTACCACTCAATCACTTTATCCGCTAGCAACTTCAGTTCGGCTATCTGATTGGTGTAAAAGAAATGCTCAAAGTGTCCAAAGCGAATATGACTCTGAGACATTCGTAGTAGAAGCGCACCCTGCTCGGCTTTTTCACGGTAAACAAGAGTATCACTGGTTAACATCGCTAACGCCCGTGTCGTTGGGATACCTAACCCTGCCATTGCCTCACTGCACAAATACTCTCTGATCGTGGAGCGCAGTACCGCGCGCCCGTCGCCCATCCTCGAATAAGGCGTCAACCCAGCACCTTTAAGATGGATGTCAAATAAGATGCCTGACTGATTAGAAATTTCGCCCAGCAACAATCCCCGGCCATCACCTAAATCTGGGTTGTAGATACCAAACTGATGACCCGCATACTTCATGGCCAAACAAGGGGTAGGCATAGGTTTAAGTTCGCCGGCAAGAAAAGATTTCAGTGAGCCTTGTGGCGCTTGCAAAGGCAGAGCGAATTGGCGAGCAAACTCACTGTTCCAAGCCACCCATCGACTGTTGTCGAGCGCTTGCGGCTGAACATGGGTATAGAATGCTGAAGGAAATTGACTAAAGCGGTAATTAAGGTTGAGCGACGACAGAGAAGACATATACAGTCCATTTGCAAAGCTGTTATCGCAGAAAGTAGCATAAAGCGGATAGATATGCTTTGAAAGCTGCCCTAATAAATGACTCTAAAAGTAAGTAGTTACACACTTATTAAGGCTTAGCTTCACTGACGTCCAATGTTAGATGAGAGCAAAAACACCCACAATACCAACAAGTGAAAATAGACAAGTACGGCTGATAACGCCAAAGTTAGAAGGTTGGATCATTTCTTGATGCTGCATACGTTCTCCTCGTTGTTTTTATTACATCTTAATTACAATATGATGAATTCGAAGACTTTTCTCAATACACACCAAGATTAAATTTTTATGACAATCTGAAAAATTTGAGAGCTTAGGCTAGTTTTTTTGAGTTTTTAAAAGTGTAAACAATTGGTTCCAGTGCAAACTTTGTAGTTAAATTGCGGCTAAAATTCGCGAAACTCGAATCAAATAACAACAATCGAATTTTAGGCTCGAACAGGTGGGAAGCAATTAATTATTTCAAGCCTAAGCTAATACGCACAAAGTTATCATCTTCGTAATCAACTTTATGTTCAAAAATTGCAGAAGCGTAAATGGTTCGAAGAATGGCATGCTTTTCGCCACGAGTGCCACGAAATAGCATTGAAATATCAGCAGATAGACGATTGCGATTGTCAAAATGCGCATTCAAATCCGGTGACAGCACACACAATAGGCAACCTTTAGGATTAAAGGTTAAGTCCACCTCCTCTGCACTAGACACCAGTACCGTCGTATTGAGTTCCTTCTCTAGCATGTTAATCAGCAATAAAAAGCTATCTAGATGCGGCAATTCATCACCATGAATGGGCGAGAACAGATTACCAAGCATTGATTCCATATCCAGACGCTGAGATCGAGCGTGGCTAACCAGAGAGCGGACTTTCTTCTTAAAAGGCTTATATTTCTTACTGTTAGCTGCTTTGTTCAGCCAAGCAGAGAGAATGTCGTTAATGTCCGAACGTGACTTTCGGCCTAAAGCCTGTGCAGAGTGATTGGTGTGCAGATGAAGCAATGCATGCAATGCTAGCTCAGACAGGAGAGGCTCAAACTCGGGTTTAATTTTGGTATGGATACTGCGCATGTTGTCTGAACGTATGGTGCCCTGTTCAAGCTTTAATCAATTTACGTACATTGAGAAGGAACGCCATGCTACAGAAAAGCTCAGCTTATGTACAGGTCGAATTTAGTGCAATCGTCACGCTATGGTTGCGACCCAATTTTCATCCTTCTACGAAACGACAAAACCCTGACAGCCGTTAAGCTATCAGGGTTTCTAAATAAATGGCACGCCCTGCAGGATTCGAACCTGCGACCACATGCTTAGAAGGCACGTGCTCTATCCAACTGAGCTAAGGGCGCGCTACAGGAAAAGGATTATACGAGTTCGAGTCCTTAAAACAAGGTCTTTTCTTAACATTCTGATCTGAATGACTAAAAAAAGGTCACCGAACTTCATTTTGATTAAAAACACCCCAAAGCAAACGTTTGCTTCTAGATGTTCGTCAAATTTTTTGCGACAATGCGCAGCAACTAAATAGCCATTCTATTTAAAGGAACGCCATGACTGCTCAAAATATTGATGGAACACTTATTTCTCAAACCGTTCGATCGGAAGTTGCCGCTCGTGTAAAAGCTCGGGTTAATGCGGGCTTAAGAGCGCCTGGCCTGGCTGTTGTGCTGGTCGGTGAAGATCCAGCGTCGCAAGTGTACGTTGGAAGCAAGCGCCGCGCGTGTGAAGAAGTAGGATTCGTATCAAAATCATTTGATCTTTCCGCTTCAACATCAGAAGAAGAGTTGCTGTCTCTAATCGATGAGTTGAATGCTGACGAAGAAATTGATGGCATTCTGGTCCAGTTGCCATTACCCGCTGGTATCGATGCAACACATGTTTTAGAGCGTATTCACCCAGAAAAAGACGTTGATGGTTTCCACCCTTATAACGTTGGTCGTCTTGCTCAGCGCATTCCTAAGCTTCGTTCATGCACACCAAAAGGCATCATCACGTTACTTGACCGCTACAATATTAATCTTCGCGGTATGCATGCTGTTGTTGTTGGTGCTTCCAATATTGTTGGCCGCCCTATGACGCTTGAACTTCTGCTAGCTGGCTGTACAACGACCACTTGCCACCGATTCACCAAAGATCTAGAAAGCCATGTTCGTCAAGCAGACTTGGTGGTAGTGGCTGTGGGTAAACCTAATTTTATTCCAGGTAATTGGATCAAAGAAGGAGCCGTGGTGGTCGATGTCGGTATCAACCGCTTAGAATCTGGTAAATTAGTCGGTGACGTCGATTACAAAAACGCAAAGGAAAGCGCGAGCTTTATTACTCCCGTTCCTGGTGGCGTCGGGCCAATGACAGTGGCCAGCTTGATTGAGAACACTATGTTGGCTTGTGAACAGTTTCACACCAAAAAGAAATAATAAAAAAAGCCACTCGCAAGAGTGGCTTTTTCAATCATCCGATATGAATCACAGCTTTTGTCGGCCTAATAGGGAATGTGAAAGCGTTGTTCCGTCCACCAGCTCCAATTCACCACCAACAGGGACACCATGAGCAATTCTGCTCGCCTGAACCTGATGTTCCTTACACAATTCAGCGATATAGTGAGCCGTTGCTTCCCCTTCGACCGTTGGATTAGTCGCGAGAATGACTTCGGAGACATCACCTCGGCGTAAGCGGTAATCGAGCACATCAAGGCCTATATCACTCGGACCAATTCCGTCAAGTGGTGACAAATGACCCATAAGAACAAAATAACGACCAGAGAACTGACCTGTGGATTCCACTGCAGCTATATCAGCCGGGCTTTCAACCACACAAATTTGACCATTTTCCTGACGTTTAGGATTGGTACAAATATGGCACGTTTCTTCTTCGGTAAAGGTGCGACATTCATTGCAGTGGCCGATTTCCGTCATCGCTTGGCTTAACGCGTCCGCTAGCTGCAAACCACCCTTTCTATCGCGCTGTAACAAATGAAAGGCCATACGCTGAGCCGACTTGGGGCCAACCCCAGGCAGACAACGTAAGGCCTCCATCAATTGCTCCAGCATATGACTGGTGCGCATTAACTAACCCTATCGATTAGAAAGGCATTTTCATGCCTGGTGGTAGTTGCATACCTCCAGTCACGCCAGCCATTTTTTCTTTCTGAGTTTCTTCAACACGACGAGCAGCGTCGTTGAAAGCAGCAGCGATAAGGTCTTCTAGCATTTCTTTGTCGTCTTCCATCAGACTTTCATCAATCTCAACGCGACGCACACTGTGGCTACCCGTGATAGTGACTTTTACTAGACCAGCACCAGACTCACCAGTCACTTCCATATTTGCAATTTCTTCTTGAAGCTTTTGCATACGCTCTTGCATTTGCTGGGCTTGCTTCATTAGATTGCCCATACCGCCTTTACCAAACATGATTATCTCTCTGGTTATTTAGCTTATTTCGTTAATAGATGGGGTCGAAATGTGAATTTTCAACCCCAGACTTAAATTGGTCGTACACTGTCTTTATCGAGTTCTGCAGCAAATCGCTGCTCTATAAACTGGACATGACTGTCATTTTCTAGGCTGACAAAAGCCTGCTGCAATCTACCTTGATAAAGCTTTTCTCTAAGCTCTAGAGGTGTTTCTCCACTGTCGCCTATCTCAACAGCAAGATGGCACTCCTCACCAGTAGCTCTGTTGACTGCTTCAAGTAATTCACTTTGCGCGCGCTCAGTATTTAAATGCGCTTGCTGAGGCCTTAATGTCAGTGCAATTGAAGAACCTTGTTTTTCAAAATGGGAGTTAAGAGCCAATTGTTCGGTCAGCTTTGCCGTATCCAACTGGCTAATCAGCTTCGCCCATTCATTTTTCTCTAGGCTCTCTTCTGCTAATTTTTGAGCCATTTCAGGCGTTTTTTCATGTTCCAACGCCTTTTTTATCTGAGTTGGAGTAAGTTCGCTGCCCTGTTTTTCGACTTGAGGCAGTGTCGGCTTCCACTGATAAGGCTCATTCTTATCCGGCTCAGGTGTCGCTACTGATTGTGAGTTTGACAATGGCGACACCGGCATAGTTCCTGAGTGTCGCTGAGCAACTCGGTCAAGAACAGAATCTGATTTTTTTGCTGATGTCGCGTTAGCCTTTTTTGGCGTATTTCCTTGATTGTTCCCTTTGCGTTGAGAACGAAGCTGGTGACGCAATCCACTCACAGGCGATGTAGGTTGGTTCTGTTGCACTGAAGGCGGAACCTGCTGCTCTTGAGGCATAGATTGAATCGGTGCGTCATGCTGCGGAGGAGCGTAATCCATAGGCTCAGGACTATATTGCTCAGGCATATAACCAGCCGGAGGTAATTCATCTCGCTCCTGCGGATAGGAAGGCGATGGCACAGCGGGCGGAGTTATATTAGGTGTGGGCGCACTAGAGACAGGTTGAGAAACTGGCGCTTGAGTCTCCGGCTCTGACGGATCAACATCTGTCGAGATAGCATGTGTTTGAGGTTTTGCCGACGGTCTGAATGCCATCATTCTCAGTACGACCATCTCTAGGCCGATGCGCTCTGAAGGCGCTAAAGGTAGATCTTGGCGGCCTTTCAAAGCAATTTGATAATACAACTGAACATCTTGAGGTGCTAAAGCACGGCTCAACAGCTCTATTTTCTCAGCGTCAGGCTGCGCCTTGTCCAAGGTAGCAGGCAGTGCCTGATACATTGCGAGGCGATGTAATTGAGTCGCAAGCTGTTGGAGTAGCCCATCCCATTCAACACCGTTTTGCGCTAAAGCCGATAAACTGTCCATCGCAACCTGAGGTTGCTTTGAGCTGATCGCCTCGAGCAAATGCAACGCCTGATCGGTATCCAGTGTACCCAACATATGCGCCACACTGTCGGTAAGCACCTGCCCATTCCCCAATGCAATAGCCTGATCACTTAAGCTTAGTGCATCACGCATACTGCCATCTGCGGCATGCGCAATCATTCCAAGCGCTCGGGGCTCAGAAGAAACTTGCTCATGCTTTAAAATATGATCCAATTGCTCATGGATATTATCAACACTGATTGGCTTTAGATGGAACTGCAAACAGCGAGATAAAATGGTAACTGGCAGTTTCTGAGGATCGGTTGTCGCCAGAAGGAATTTCACATACTCAGGCGGCTCTTCAAGTGTTTTAAGCAACGCATTAAAACTATGGCGCGAGAGCATGTGAACTTCATCTATTAGATAGACCTTAAATCGACCACGTGCAGGTTTGTATTGCACGTTATCAAGCAATTCACGAGTATCTTCAACTTTAGTGCGTGACGCTGCGTCGATTTCTAATAGATCGACAAATCGACCTTCATCGATTTCTCTACAAGTATCACAGATGCCACATGGCGTAGCGGTAATCCCTGTTTCACAGTTCAGCCCCTTGGCAAACAATCGACCTATGGTCGTTTTACCGACACCACGTGTCCCGCTAAACAAGTAGGCATGATGAAGCCTGTTCTGGGCTAAAGCATTTTCTAATGCTGTCAAAACATGGCGTTGCCCTACAACTTCATTAAACTTTGTAGGTCGCCACTTTCGAGCTAAAGCAAGATAACTCATGAATATATCCGATTAATGGCCGTCAAATTCACAAATACTGTATACGTCGAGGCCTAAACCTTCTAGACGCTTGTCACCACCAATCTCTGGAAGATTGATAACGAATGCAGCATGTTCTACAACGCCACCCAACTGACGGATCAGTTTAGTGGTAGCTTCAATAGTGCCACCAGTCGCAAGAAGATCATCAACAACTAACACTTTATCACCTTCTGAAATCGCGTCAGTGTGGATTTCCAGTGTGTCAGTGCCGTACTCAAGCTCATAAGATTGTGCAACCGTCTCACGTGGCAATTTACCCGGTTTACGCACAGGCACAAAACCTAGCCCTAATTCCAGTGCAAGAGGAGCGCCAAAAAGAAAACCACGCGCTTCTGTACCAACAATCTTGGTAAAGCCCATGTCCTTGTACTTCTCAACTAATAGTTGGATCGTCGCTTGGTAAGCAGGAGCGTCTTCCATCAAGCTGGTCACGTCACGAAAGAGAATGCCTGGCTTTGGATAGTCTGGAATACTTTTGATGCTAGATTTGATCAGTGAGATTGTTTCAGTTGTCATAACTCATTTCTTAGATTGGCTAAGCGTATACCTTATCGTGTCATTATGTGGCAAGCGCTAGCGAGGTTCTCAGCACAATTGGGTCATTAACAGCTGACTTAAATTATCTGTGCCTACAATAACAAACGCCCACTCGAAGAGCGGGCACACTTCCCTGCAATCTTAGTGATTTTCTTGCTTGTCAGCAAGGCGCTCAATCACAGGCAAACGAATAAACCAAGTCAATAAGATGATCAGCATAACCACCAGCATAATCTTTAACCAAAAGTGAGGAACAATCCAAATAGAAAAAGTAAAACTCGCAACCATACAGATGGCACCACGTGTTTTTACTTTACTGGTTACTGCGCCGTGCTGATGCCAATTGTCTAGAATAGGTCCGAACGTTTTGTGTTCATGCAACCAACGATGAAAAGTTGGACTGCTGCGCATAAAACAAGCGCTAGCAAGAAGAATAAAAGGAGTCGTTGGGAGGAGAGGGAGGAATATGCCCAGAAAGCCCAGGCACAAACTTAAGCCACCAACAATATTTAAACCAAGTCTTTGAATACTGATGGTAAGCTCCGAAAAATCAGTTAGAAGCCCGCGTATCCGTTCACTACACGAATCCAAGTTAAAGTGGCTGGTAGTGTTGGAATCAATAGAGCTGCAATAAAACCTAGAAAGTAGAAAATATTATAAGGTTCTTTGAAATCTTTGTCTGCCATGGGATTACTTCTCTAATGTAAGTGACGATTTTTCAAACCACGAGTTAAACTTTCGTTAAAACATTGGGTCATTTTTGTTTTGGCGGACTATACCTTAATCTCTTGCTCATAAACACCGAGCAAAAGAAGGGTTATTTCGATATTGAGCTCAATAACGAGGCAGCGCTTATGCACTGCCTCCGCGGAAAATGTCCAAGCTGAAACTACTTGACCCAAGACAGCTCAAAGTTAGCTGGCAAGCAGACTGTATTGGCAAATCGGTGGTAATAAAGTTCTTCGCGCAACTATCCCCTAGCCTCACACCCGCCGGGATGTGCTGAGAAAAATAGCCATTAGACCATTGGGCATCCAGCCCTGCCGGCAAAATAGACAAAGTACCTTCAGAGACATCAGCAATACCAAACATGGCATGTACTGGGCTAGCACAGTCTGAACAGGCTAAACCTTTCTCCAGCAAATCTGCAATGTCTTTGAGATCCGCGTTAAAACATTTAAGGTTACGTAAATAGTCATGGAATAGAGCGCGGACTAGTAAAGTAGTTGCCGCACCATGCTGGCCTTCACTTGCTGAATCAACAAGATAAAACGCAAACTGACCATTCATTAGCCACGCATAATCGAACACCAAAGGCATAACATCTGTTGACTGCAACAAGCGGTAGCTGCACTTCCAATCCCCCTGAGAGGTATCCTTATCTGGAAGTAATGCGTGAAGTAAATCTTTCGCAGCCATAGGATTATCTTCGAGATATTCTAGGTGCCAATGTAATTCCTGCTCTTCAGGCATATCGCCACTGTCTACACGAAACCATTGACTGGCGAAATCACGCTGGTCACACAGATGGTTGTCTGAATCATCAAGTGTATTTTCGATCGCACTCGCAAGGTGCTCATGATTAGAAATTGGTTTTGGTAGGAAATCTTTAATACCAAAGCGAAGTGCTTTAGCAACATCAGACATTTCATCTGTTGCTGACACCACAATTAAAGGAAGAGATGGGTACTCTAAACTCACCTCTTCAACAAATTCGATACCGTCTAAAACAGGCATAGACAGATCACAAAGGATGAGATCTGGCTCAGCGCTTCTTAACTTTTTCAGACCTTCTAAACCATTTTCAGCTTCGACAACCTGATAACCTTGAGCCTTAAGGAATCCACAAGTGATCTTACGGAAGACAGGATCATCATCGACTAGCATGATCAATTTTTGGCTGGCAGCCAGCTGAGTTGAGGGCGTTGTCGCCACTTCATATGTTTTATGCATAAACCTTCGCCTCACGCAACTAAAAACGTACAACTGCTGTTATTATTGTTTTTGTAAATTGTTTCAAACACTCATTTAAAAGTAGTCGCGAAAGTGTATTTATACAAATCTTCCACTTTGCGCCCTTGTTGCATACTATATGTATGCAATGTCAAAGATCGTAAAACTTGTTGATGTGACTCAACCTTTGACATCTGTTATAGATATAAATTACCCAAATTCGTAAAAAAATGTGTCGGACGTAATGAAATTAGATGATCTCAACCTTTTTAGGCTAGTCGTTGAAAATGGGAGTTATACTGCGACATCTCGCAAGACGATGATTCCCGTTGCAACAATCACACGACGCATACAAGCGTTAGAAGAGGCACTTAACCTTAGGTTATTAAACCGCCATGCTCGTAAACTTTCCCTTACGGAAGCCGGTGAACGTTTCTACAACGAATGCTCTCCCCTACTCAACCGATTAACCTCTGCAGCCGAAGAGATCACTGACGAATGCCGAGGCGCTGCAGGCAAAATCCGCATTTCCGCACCCTCAAACCTCACTAAGCGTAGAATGATGCCCATGCTGAATGAGTTTATGAAACACTACCCTGACATCAACATTGAACTGACGACTAGCAATCATGCTGATCAACTTGATCCGACAGAGTGGGATGTCATTTTCCGTGTCGGCCCTCAGAGAGATTCAAGCCTGATTGCGCGTAAGATAAGCTCAGTTGAGGACATATTAGTTGCCAGCCCTGAGTACTTAAAAAATAACCCTACTCCAAAACATGCAGAAGATTTACACAATCATTCCCTATTAAAAGGTGCACCTCTTCTTAAATGGCAACTCACCAACAGCAATGGTGAAACCGTCGTCAACAATGACAAAGGACGCTTCCAAGCAAGTACTCTTGATGTCGTACGCAGCGCGTGTTCCAACGGATTAGGGATAACCCTTATGCCAGATGCCATGCTTAAAAAGTACATTGAAGATGGCAGTTTAACGCGCGTACTCGAAGACTGGAGTGCGAACCCCCGCGATATCTATATGCTTTACAATCATAAAGATCACCTACCAGAAAAAGTACGCTTACTTATCGACTTTGTTATTGCCTACAATATTCACTAGATGAAAAAAGAGCTTGGACAAACCAAGCTCTTTTCCTAATCCCTACAGATACTCAACAAACTTACTCAGGTCGCGCTCTGGTACCTTCATCGGTGTGCAAGCTGGTGTACCCAAATAGAGAAAACCGACAATTTCGTCGTCGCCTTCCAGTCCAAATGCTTGATGAACCGCTTGATGGAACATCCACTTGCCTGAACGCCAAAAACCTTGAAAGCCTTGAGCAACTGCCGCCATTTGCATCGCCTGAACCGCACAACCCGCAGATAAGTATTGCTCTAGTGCCGGTACTTTTTCGTGCTCAGTGACTTTTGCAATCACTGTGATAACCATAGGTGCACGGAATGGCGCATTTTTCAGCTTCTCTATTACCGCTTCTTCGCTGCTCTCTGCTTTGGCCGCTGAAACCAGAATATCTGACAGTTTGTTCAGCCCCTCTCCCTGGGAAATAACAAAACGCCAAGGCGTCAGGCCTGCATGATCCGGGGCTCTCAATCCTGCGCGGATTATGTTCTCAAGCACATGACCTTCTGGCGCAGGGCTAGACAGTTTTGCTATCGAACGGCGGTTGAGCAACAAATCTAAAGCATCCATTTGAAATCCTTACTGAGTTTTATAATTGCTTTAGTTTGATCATAACCTCAGGTTACAAAAAAGGCGAACCTTACGGCTCGCCTTAGTGTCATCTAGTCGTGTATTACTCGTAGAACGATTTCTCTAACCCTGCTCGGGTCAACAAACCGTCACATGGAGCGAAACGATCACCATATTTCTGTGCGTGCTCGTTCATCATTTCTACCAGTTTCTTCACGCCAATCTGATCCATGTAGCGGAAAGGGCCGCCAAGGAAAGGAGGGAAGCCAATACCAAAAATAGCACCAATGTCACCGTCTCTAGGGCTACGAATAATGCCTTCGTCCAGACAACGAACCGCTTCGTTCAACATAGGTAGCACACAGCGCATCGCGATGTCTTTCTCTGCCATCTTAGACTCTGGTGATAAGCTCAATAGCTTATACACTGACTTGTCGACTTCCTTCTTCTTACCTTTATAGGTATAGAAACCTTTACCTGTCTTACGCCCTTTACGATTGTCATTCAGCAAGATATCGAACACGTCAGGACCTTGGAAACGTTCGCCTAATTCTTCAACCAGAATCGGCATAATCTTAGCACCGATATCGACACCGACTTCGTCAAGCAAGGTGATAGGGCCTACTGGGAAGCCAAAGTTCAGCAAAGCTTTATCCAATTGCTCTATCGGCTCACCAGACATCAACACTTGCGCTGCTTCATTCATGTACGGAGCAAGAATACGGTTCACGTAGAAACCTGCGCAATCTTTAACAACAATCGGCGTTTTACCTTGCTTACGTGCAAACTCAACTACAGTCGAGATTGTTTCATCAGACGTTGTTTCATGAGGAATAACCTCAACCAACGGCATTTTTTCTACTGGGCTAAAGTAATGAAGACCTACGATGTTTTCAGGTCGCTGCGCTTTGTCCGCTATCTGATGAATAGGCAGCGAAGAGGTATTAGTAGCAAAAATAGTGGTATCTTTCGCATTCTCTTCCACATCAGCAACCATTTGCTGCTTCAGGTTCAAATCTTCAAATACGGCTTCAACGACAACATCCGCGTGATTGAAACTGGTAAAATCTGTACCACCTGACATTTGAAGCATTTTGGACTGCAGTTGTGCTTTAGAAATAATGCGACGCTTACGCTGCTTATCAAACAACTTGTAGTTGTACTTCAATGCGTTAAGAACACCATCATTAGAGACATCTTTAATACGCACTGGAACTTTCGCTTTCGAGACACTGACGTGGCTAATTCCAGCACCCATCAGGCCACCACCAAGAACCGCCGCACGTTCAATTGCTTTAGGCTCAGCATCACTGCCATTCTCTTTCTTCATCTCAGTTGTCGCGAAGAAAATAGAGCGAAGTGCTTTCGACTCAGAGGTCATTACTAACTCACCAAAGCGCTGCGCTTCTTTTTGCTGGCCTTTCTCAAACCCTTTCTCTAAACCGTAGCGAATCACTTCTAGGATTGCCTCTGCCGCTGGGTAATTGCCACGAGTCTTTTCGATGGTCTTCTTAGACGCTTGTTCAAAGATCACTTTACGACCAAGGCCGGTATTAGCGATCAGTTTCTCTTTCGTTGAAACCTTACGTTTGGCTCGCGATTTTCCAGCATGCTTTTCGACAAAGCTCTTCGCAACCTCAAGTAAAATAGTCTCAGGTACCACAGCATCCACAACACCAAGCTTCTTGGCTTTTTTAGCGCGTAACTGCTTTCCTGTAAGAATCATATCCAGAGATGGTAACAAGCCGACAAGGCGTGGCAATCGCTGCGTACCGCCAGAACCCGGTAGAAGTCCAAGTTGTACTTCAGGTAAACCTAAACGGGTTTTATCTGAATTGGTACAAACTCGGTAATCACATGCAAGAGCAAGTTCCAAACCGCCACCTAGGCAAGGGCCGTGAATAGCAGCGATAACAGGATAAGGTAGGTCAGAGAGCTGTTGAAACATCTGCTGGCCTTGCTCAGCTAAAGCTTGAGCTTCTGAAGCACTATTGCATGCGTCCAGCATCCTAACATCAGCACCTGCGATGAAGTTATCTGGTTTCAGAGAGTGGACAATCAAACCTTTTACTGAGGAGCTTTTCTCCTTCAGTTGGGTAAAGATGTCTTCCATTTCCTGAGCAAACGCAGCCTGCAAAGTGTTCATTTTCTCACCCGGAACATCAATAGACAGCCAGGCGATATCTTGTTCGTCTATTTTTAACTCAAACGCTTTTTGCTCGCTCATTACTCAACCTCCAAAACCATAGCTGCACCCAAACCACCTGCGGCACACGCTGTATTCAGCGCCAGTCCACCACCTCGACGTTTTAGCTCTCTTAACGTCTGAGTTATCATTCGTGCGCCAGTGGCTGCAAATGGGTGACCATAGGCAATCGAACCACCAAGCACATTGAACTTATCCATATCGATTTCACCAATCGCTTTAGAGCGACCCAGTTGCTCTTGTGCAAACTTATCAGAAGCGAACATCTTCACATTGGATAAGGTTTGAGCAGCAAATGCTTCATGCATATCAATCAAAGTAAGGTCGGACAGTTCAATACCCGCTCTGTCGAGCGCCATCGGTGTTGAGTAAGAAGGCCCCATCAGCATATCGGTTTCAACCCCAATAGCAGAGAATGCGTAAGAGCGGATGTAGCCCATAATTTCAAGGCCCAGCTCTTTCGCTTTACCTTCACGCATCAGCATAATTGCCGCTGCGCCATCTGTAAGTGGAGTACTGTTTGCTGCGGTTACGCTGCCATATTGACGATCAAAAGCAGGGCGTAATTTCGCGTAACCTTCAAGGGTAGAGTCATGGCGAATGTTGTTATCTTGCGAGATCCACTTTTTGTACGGTTCAGGGAATGCCGTCATGACTTCCCCTTCAATTTTCCCGTCATTCCAAGCTTGAGCGGCAAGAGTATGAGATCGATGCGCCAACGCATCCTGCTCTGTACGGGTAATCGAATGTGATTTCGCCATCTGTTCAGCAGTTTGGCCCATCGACAAGCCTGTTGAGTACTCTGCAACCGCTGGAGGTACCGGCATCAGATCTTTAAATGATAGACTTTTAAGAATTTTGAGCTTTTGGCCCATGGTTTTAGTTTTGCTCAGCGCCAGAAGATTTGCGGCAAGCTTTTTAGAAACACCAATAGGTAAAACAGAAGAAGAATCCGCACCGCCCGCGATACCTACATCGATAGTGCCTGACATAATGCTCTCTGCCACATTCACTGCAGACTGAAAGCTCGTCGCACAAGCGCGCGTCACACTGTAGGCATCGGTATGAATGTTCATTCCCGTACCTAATACAATCTCACGTGCGATGTTCGGAGCTTCCGGCATTTGCACAACCTGACCGAATACCACTTGATCAATCAACTTTGGATCAATCTCGGTGCGAGCCATCATTTCACTCACTACCATTTTACCTAGATCAACCGCTGGAACTTGGCTGAACTCAGTACTTTGGCGTGCAAATGGCGTACGCAAACCAGCGACGACTGCGACGCGCTCTCCGGAACGCGTTTTCACTTCCTGCTTGCCCATTGTTTCTCCTTTAAGAATAAGAGGTCTGACCAGAAACATTGTAATCAGAATGTTAACACAATCAAACGACCGTTTAAATAAACGTGACTTAGGATGGAAAAGCAATTTAAACCAAGAGAATGAACTAAAGCTGAACGCAGCAGTCATTTATAGAACAAATAACTTGCAGACAAAGACTTAGTCCAGACAATCTATGAGCAAAAAGCTCTATCATCTATAATTGCTATACAAGAATTAAGTGTGGGCAAAAAAAAACCACACAGAACTGTGTGGTCGGAATATATAAAACAATTAACTTACGCCAATTGAAAATAATCAGTTTCCTGATTAGGAGAAAGTAAAGTCAGCCTTCAAAAGGAAGTGTCATCTTGCTCAACTTGTTAGTCATAAGACCAACTAGATGACAAGGAGTACTATAACCTTTGAAATTCATCGGATTTTGAAATAGATCAAGTTTAAGTGGATTTATCCCCCTAATTCGATTTTATAAAATAATCCTATTCACTTTCACTCTATCAGTAGCTATGAGAACATTCGCTTGCACATAAAGTTGGACATACCCGTTTGATTTAGGTCTCACGCTATAGCCTTTACTTACAGGCGTACAACAAAAACCACAGAGCAAATTTGGAGGCTCATGTGTCAGTCATCAATTTTTTTGGGAAGAAAAAGTCCAGTAGTCCGGTCAACTCGGATATGGACAGACAAAGAAAGTATGAAGCGCTTGTCAGAGCGTATCACAGAGATCTGTACCGCTACGCTTACTGGTTGTGCAAAGATCAGTCTGTGGCAGAGGATTTGGTACAAGAAACTTGCCTAAGGGCATGGAAATCTCTGGATAGCTTACAGGACGAAAAAGCAGCAAAATCTTGGCTCATTACTATTTTGAGACGAGAAAATGCTCGCCGCTTCGAAAGAAAACAGTTTGATCTGGTCGATATTGATGATCATGGTAATGATGCAAAGGTCAGCGATGACCCACACCATCAGTCAGAATGGGTCCAGGCACAGATCATGAAGCTGGAAGATGAATATCGCGAACCACTTTTCTTGCAAGTCGTCGGTGGCTTTAGCGGTGAAGAGATTGGTGAGATACTAGGTCTGAATAAGAATACTGTGATGACTCGTCTGTTCAGAGCAAGAAATCAATTGAAAGACATGTTAGATACAGAAAACAGTCACAGAGGGCAGCAAAATGGATGAGTTAGAATTTCGTCGTCGCATCATGTCCGATCCTAAAGACCGGGACAGCTATATCTTAGAAGCAATGAAGTCGAATGATGCCAATGGCAAGTTCGCCGATGATATTCTGGATCTCGACGCTCAGATTGCCAAAGCAATGAATGTAGATGTCCCTGAAGATCTGGCGGACAGAATATTATTCAATCAGACATCAAGCACAGAATCAAACGTAGTTAGACCGAACTTTGCCAAACGTGCCATGGCCATGGCAGCATCGATTGCTTTTGTTTTTGGTTTGCTCGTTGGACAGGTGAATTGGGGAAACATTGTTGTATCTCCAGCACAGGCTAGTCTGGCTGATACAGCTATTAAGCACGTCATCGATGAAAAACCGTTTGTTCAAAATTTAGATGAAAACGTCGCATCACCACAAATTAACGCCAAGATGATGCCGTTCGATCATCAGCTTGGTGAAAACTTCCCTTACCACGTCTACTACCTAAATCATTGTGGGTTTGGTAAGTCGAATGCACTTCACATGGTCTTCCGTGGTGAAAAAGGTAAAGTTACCTTGTTCTTAACGGGCATCGCTTCAGATAAGACTGTCGACTTCGAGAAAGAAGGTATGGCAGGTGTTGTAGAACCTGTCGGTCAGACCAGTTTAATCTTGGTCGGAGAAGAAGGTGAAGATGTTGCCAAAATCGCCGAAAACCTGATGACTATCATCAAACCGATGAGTTAACCAAATTTTAACATTTTGTGACCTACCTCATGGCTTGAACGAATCGTTTAAGCCATTTTTTTAGCACAAAATTAGAGTTAGAGCTCTAAAAAGAAGAATTTTTCAGCATTTTCCTGCCAGATACACATCATTTCCATAATTTTATCATCCAATTAGGCAATGGTCGGATTTCTATCTTTTATACTTGAGTCTAGTATCAGCCACCACTGAGCTTTTGCTCGAGTATAACGTCCGGTAGAGACGAACAAAAAAGGAAAAAGCAAAAATGAACAAGACGCGTCTGTTTAAAAAATCACTTTTAGCAGTGACCATTGCCACAACTACAATGGCTTCGCAGCAAGCTCTCGCTGCAGGTTTCCAACTTAACTCTCAATCAGCAACTGGTTTAGGCCGAGCATTCGCTGGTGACGCTGTTATTGCTGACAATGCTTCTGCAATGGCGCGTAATGCCGCTGCGATGGCTCTGTTTGACCGCACAGAGGTTTCTCTTGGTTTTAACATTATCGATTCTGAAGTTGATGTTAAAAATTCGACATTTACAACTAATGGCACTGCACTAAATGGCTTTGCAACTGACTCAACTCAGACTATCGAAGATACGACGAATGATGCTACTTCCTTTGTCCCTAACCTATACGTTGTACACCCAGTAAATGAAAAATTTGCAGTGGGTCTAGGTATTTACTCAAATTTCGGTACTACGAATGAATTCGATGATAGTTGGGGGGCTGGTACTAATGTTAGCCACCTAGGTGGTCAACTTGTTACACCGGGCGCTGATGCGTTTGGCGGTGTTACAAACGTAACAACAACAAACTTCCTATTCGCTGGCTCTTATCGCATTAACGAGCAGTGGAGTGTCGGTGGTGGCCTGGATATAATCTATGGCGAAGGTGAACTAAAGAGACAATCTCCTGGGACTTCATCTTCAATTAATTCACTACCACTTACTTCAGACCTAGTGAATGTAGATGCTGATGGTTGGGCGTTTGGTTTTAACTTGGGCACTGTTTATGAAATGGATGAGAACAATCGCTTTGGCTTAAGCTACCATTACAGTCCAGAAAAAGAAGTCGGTGGTACAGTTTCATACAATGCTGACTCAAACATTGGTGACCTAAAAATTCCACTACCAGACATGTTTGAATTCTCAGGTTATCATCGTATAGAAGATACTTCGTTTGCTGTTCACTATAGTGTCCAATGGATTGGTTGGAGCGCGTTTGATCGCCTAGCAACTACTAACGGCACAGAAATCAAACAGTACAAATGGCAGGACACTTTCCATTATTCAATCGGTGGTACATACTACATTAACCAAAATTGGGAAGCTCGTATCGGCTATATGTTTGATGAAGGTGTACAAGATGAGTTGACATCAGTATCTGTTCCGGATTCAGATCGCCAGTGGTTCTCTGCAGGTGCAACATACCACTTCAACAAAGACCAAACCGTTGACCTAGGTTTTACTTACCTAGTCGGTGAAGATATGAAGGTAAGTGACAACATCGCGGTTAATGGAACAAACGTGCTAACTCTCGATACAACTACAAAAGCTTCTGCAATCCTATTTGGTGTGCAGTACACTCACAAGTTTTAACGTGTAGTTAATAACAACTTTAAAGGGCCAGTTTTTACTGGCCCTTTCTTTTAGCTGAACGATAAAGCCCACTTTAAATCTCTGTTTATCAACCATTTTAAGCGTACACATGTACTCAAAAACACCCTTTTCATACTACGCATGTACGCTCAATATAAAAAACAAACCATTAACATTTAGTCAATTAAAAAGAAATTTGGTCAATTAGTAATATTTTATGCCAAATATAGAGTTAACACTGTTTTTAATTTTTAAAGTAATAGCTCTAAACTTATGATCGCACGACAAATTATCAATACGTTCAGCGAACATAAAAATGAAAACAAACAAAACTCTTCTATCTCTTGCAGTGGCAGGTGGCCTTCTTTCTGCATCTGCATCAGTAAATGCGGCAGGATTCCAGCTCGCTGAATATTCAGCCACAGGTTTAGGTCGTGCATACGCTGGTGAAGCAGCTATGGCCGACAACGCGAGCGCACAGTGGCGTAACCCAGCAATGCTAACCTATCTCGAAGGTACTCAGATTTCTGTCGGCGCTATCTATGTAAACCCTAATGTAGATGTCAGTGGTAGTGTGGATGGCTCTAAGTCATCAAACCCGACCCTTCCTACATCAAATGCAACTTCTGATGATTTCGCAAATGATGCTGTTATTCCTAACTTTTATATCTCTCATAAGTACTCTGAAAAAGTCGCTGTCGGCTTTGCGATGGGCACTAACTACGGCATGGAAACTAACCTAGGCGATGACTTTGCCGCTGCACACTTTGGTAATGAAGCTAGCGTTACTACTATGGAAGCGAACCTGAACGCAGCATACAAGCTCAATGAACAGTTCAGTTTTGGTGGCGGTATCCGTTATGTAATGGGGGAAGGTAGCTTTGGCGCAAAAACGCCGGAAAACAACGTAATTGGTGTTATTGGCACGACTCCAATTTCTGCGGCCAAGGGCACCACTCTAAAATACATGGAAGGTGATGATACCGCTTGGGGTTGGCAAGTCGGTACAGCTTGGCAAATTAATGAAGATCATAGAGTTGGTTTTACTTACAAATCTGAAATTGATCTTAAACTTGAGGGTTACGCAACAGGTATTGGTTTTGACTCGTCCCTTGGTAATGGAAACCGTGATAACGGCTCTATGGATCTCGCCTTACCTGCAACTGCAGAGCTAGCAAGCTTCCATCAGCTAACGGAAAAACTAGCGATCCATGCTAGCTTAAACTGGACAGATTGGAGCAGCTTCGAGAAACTTGAAGCACAGCTTGATACCTATGGCACTAAAATGGTTAAGGTTGAAAATTGGAAAGACAATTACCGCTTTGCTATCGGTGCTACCTATCAGGTTGACCAAAAACTAACTCTACGCACTGGCGCTGCATACGACACGTCAGCAGTTAGTGATAAAAACCGTACAATTACCATTCCAGAAACCGATCGTACATGGCTGAGCCTTGGTGCAAGCTACGAGTTTACTAAACAGTTCACATTGGATGGCGGATTAACCTACATCCTTGCGAAAGATGCACCAATCACCGAATCACGCGGATACGCATCGGATGATGAAGCACAAAATGTTGCAGGCCAATTCGTCGGCGAGACTAAAGGCAACATCTGGCTAATCGGTGTTCAAGCTAATTACAAATTCTAAATAAATTATCCCGTAAATAAAAAAGGCTTGGTCATGACCAAGCCTTTTTTATTAGAAATCTTCATCCAGATATTCATCTAGGTAAGCTTCTTCATCTGCATCGTAATCGTCCTTAGGCTCGATTTCTGCTTTAAAGTCTTGCCTTTGAAGAAATGCATCGCGTGTAAGCGCATAAGGATCGGGAGAGTTCTCCAACATCGCTTCTTGAGATACTAATGCCGCGCGTGTCTCCATACCTTCGAGCGCCCATTTACCTAGCCCAGCCCAAAAATTGAGTAATGACAGTGGGACATATAAGCCATCAACAATGTCTGTAGATTCACGCACAGTCCAAGGGCCATAGCCTGGCACCATCACATATGGCCCATTACCTACCCCATAATGGCCAACGGCGTCACTGAAAGCTTTCTCATTATGGTCGGTGATCCCCGCTTCAGACGCGATATCAATGATGCCTAAAAGCCCAAAGGTACTGTTAATCCAAAAGCGATTGAAATGATCGAGTGCTTTCTCACCATTCCCCATTAAGATGTTGTTCACCATACTTGCTGGCTCATCTAAGTTGCCAAGGAAGTTGGATACGCCATGACGCAGAGGATCTGGCACGTAGTTAACGTATGCCAACGAAACCGGACGAACGAAGTAAGGGTCTAAATAGTCATAGTTGATTGTCCACATCGTGCGGTTAAACCCCTCAAATGGGTCATTGACCTCCGATTCAGCTGACGTTGAGTGTTCACTTTCCTGAGGTGAGCCCGCACAGCCAAATAGAAAAATTGACGTACAAGCAATCACCCATATCTGAGACTTAAAGCTCTTCATTATTATAATTTCCATAAAAAAGGCCGGTGTAGTCACCGGCCTTCGTACATTCATAAGGGGTATCTATTGATACTGCTTATCAATTATAACTTCAACAGGTTCGCCCATTTTAACGGCTTCGCTCTCTCCAAACCAGTCCCCTTGTTTGGTTGCCACATTTCCATCGCTATCTAGACGCACTCTTACCATCAAAGATTCAAGTGAAGACAGTTTACGGTCTTGCAACATGCTGTTTCCATCGTCCAAAACAACGGTTCTTGGGAAAGAGCCCATCGGGTATCTGGCAGCAGCTACTGGCATCGGAGAACCATCGGCAGTGTGAACTGAAACGATCAGCGCTGAATTAGGATCAGCCTGAACGTCTGCACTCAAAGCGATAGAGACAGACACAGATTTACTGCTCGATACGCGATCGCCCATTTGTTTCTGAGCATTTTCAATGCTGCGAGAGAGCATCTCATAACGACTGTCCTGCGGACCGATCATCTGCTGCATCACACTCCAGTAGCGAACTGCTGCTGGGTAATCTTTGCGTTCATATGCATCGAACGCTAACAATGAGAATACGCGTAAATCAACGTAATCGCTCTGAACCAGTTGACCAAGAATCTTACGAGCTTTGTCTTGGTCGATATCATCCTGAGACAACATCAAAGCTTGCGCATAACCCAATTTGACATCTGCGTTGTCTGGTTCAAGTCTGTACGCTTTTTTCATTGACCCAATTGCCGTTTCCACATCCCTATTGGCTAGTGCAATACGACCAAGGAGCAACCAACCTGTAGAATCATCAGGTTGGTAATGCAGACGAGTACGAAGTGCCAGAGTCAGATCCTGCATTTCGTCGTCGCTCAATGCCGTACCTTCTGGTGCCATAAGCTTTTTAGACAAAGCAGGAAGATTTGCACTCACTTGCTGCCATTCCACAACTTCATCCGAAGCACCGAATTTCATGTACATGGCGTAAGACAACACTACAACCAAAAGAACCGATGGAATAAGCACTGCCATTGGTGAGATGCCGTTTTCACGCTCGACTTTCTGATCTTCCGGGATATCGTCTAACAGCGATTGTTTCAAATCGTCGATCAGATCTTGTTGGTTTTCAACTAACCCTTCTTCGGCTTCTTCTTCGAGCTCCGATAAACGGTCTTTGTAAAACGCCTTGTTTAACTCATCACGCAATGCTTCATCATTATTCGCTTTTTTTCTAATGATCGGCAAAGCAATCAGCAGTGAGCTCAGTACCACAAGAATGACTGAAGCTACCCAAAATAGTGTCATTACTGCTTATCTCCATCATTCTTATTATCCAGCAGCTCTTTCAAGCGCGCTTCTTTCTCTTTATTCCAAGATTCTGACTGTTCAGGTTGCACCTTACGTGATCGAGTTCTTAGGACAATAAAGCCAAAGCCAAATACCACGACACAAATCGGCCCCAGCCATAAGATTGATGTCGCCATTGTGAATGGTGGATTGTAGGTAACAAAATTGCCGTAACGAGCAATCATATAATCAACGATTTCCTGTTTTGACTTGCCTTCTTTGGTCATTTCATACACTTTTTGACGTAAGTCGACAGCCAACTCTGCATTGGAATCCGCGATAGTATTATTTTGACATTTAGGACAACGAAGGGTGTTACCGAGTTCTTTGAACTGCTGCTCTTGTTCCAAGTCATCAAACTCATAGATTTGGATTGTGGCATGTGCTGCCAAAGACAGAGTCATCGCAGCAAACAGAGCCAATATCATCTTTTTCATTGCCCAGCCTCCGCCAGAACTTGCTCATACATCGGTTTCAGTGTTTCGTTCCAGTTACGGTCATTCACATCACCGACATGGCGATAACGAATTTTGCCTTGTGCATCAATAAGGAATGTTTCTGGTGCGCCATATACGCCCAAATCTAAACCAAGCATTCCGTTACCATCGAATAAGCTGATCAGGTATGGGTTACCAAGTTCATTTAGCCACTGAACGGCTTTATCACGTTCATCTTTGTAGTTCATACCAATGATCTTAACACCTTGCGACGCTAACTCATTCAGGTACTGGTGCTCGGCATAACAAGTCGGGCACCAAGTCGCCCATACGTTTAGCAGTAGTGGCTCACCTTTAAAGATGGACTGATCGTAAAGCTTGCCTGGCTCGGCTAGATCTTCAAGACGAAACTCAGGAACCGATTTGCCGACAAGTACCGACTCTAGCTTGGTAGGATCATCGCCATGTGAGTTTTTAACAAGTTGGGTGGCAAAAACTGCCACCAACCCCAAAAACGCCAACAGTGGGATGAATAGTAATTTCTTATTCATTATGCCTCCTGCGTTTTTGCACTTTTTCTGAAACGATAACGCTTGTCACTGATTGCAATAGCACCGCCTAGAGCCATTAGCAATGAACCAGCCCAGATCCAGCGAACAAACGGTTTGTAATAGATACGTACTGCCCAAGACTTGTTATCGTCTAGACGTTCGCCCATCGCGATATACAAATCACGAGTCACACCACGATCAATCGCAGCTTCTGTCATCATCGAGCGTGCAGTGCGATAGAAGCGTTTTTCTGCATGAAGTGTATTGATGTACTTGCCGTTATGAGTGATTTCAAAGTCTGCAATATAACCATCATAGTTAGGGCCATCTTTGTCACGCAGTCCTTCAAAGTAGAAGTCATAGCCTTGAATGTTGTAATGCTGACCAGGAGCCAAACGTACATCTCGCTCGATGCTGTAGTTCTGAACCATCGCAATACCAATGATACTTACAGCAAGGCCAATATGCCCCATCATCATAGCCCAGTGGCTACGTTGAAGTTTCTTGATACCAACAGCAAAACTGTGACGGTGAGTCGCACGCTCATGCAACTCAAAGCCGTGCATGAAAATAATCCACAACGCCATGACCCAGCCTAAATAAGCCATAAACTGGAAGAAATCGGCAAACAAGTAAACAAACACACCTGCAAGTACAAGTGACGCTACACCGGAAACCAGCATAGGCTTGATCAAGCTTGATAAGCTATCTCGTTTCCAACGAATCAGCGGACCGATACCTAGCAAGAAAGAGAAAGGAATCATCAGCCACGCAAACAACATGTTGAAGAACGGCGCACCGATAGATACTGAACCCAAACCAATCTGTTTATGAACTAGGGGTAACAATGTGCCGACCAGAACCACCACCAAAGCAGCAATCAACAAGACGTTGTTTGATAGCAGGGCATTCTCACGTGAAACTAAGCTAAAGTTACCTCGGACACGAACGGTTGCCCCTTTCAAAGCGAACAGCAGTAACGAACCACCAATAACAAACACTAGGAAACCGAGAATAAACATGCCTCGTGATGGATCGGATGCAAACGCGTGAACTGAAACCAAAATACCCGAACGTACTAGGAAAGTACCTAATAAACTCAGCGAGAACGCAGAGATTGCCAACAATACAGTCCAAGCCTTAAAGGTGCCGCGCTTTTCAGTTACAGCTAATGAGTGCATTAACGCTGTACCCGCAAGCCAAGGCATAAAGGATGCATTTTCTACTGGATCCCAGAACCACCAGCCACCCCAGCCGAGTTCGTAGTACGCCCACCAAGAACCTAGTGCAATACCTAGAGTCAGGAATAGCCAAGCCGCTGTCGTCCAAGGTCGAGACCAACGAGCCCAAGCCGTATCAAGTCGACCTGTCATCAATGACGCAATAGCAAAAGAGAACGCAACTGAGAAGCCTACGTAACCCATGTAAAGCATTGGTGGGTGAATAATCAAACCTGGGTCTTGAAGCAGTGGGTTTAAGTCACGACCATCGACAGGAAAGAATGGCAGGGTACGTAGGAACGGGTTAGATGTAACGATGATGAACAGTAAGAATCCAACCGTAATCATGCCCATTACAGCAAGCACACGAGCAACCGATTCTTGCGGCATGCCACGACTAAATGTCGCAACGGCAACTGTCCAAGCGGCTTGAATCAGAACCCAAAGAAGCAAGGATCCTTCATGTGCTCCCCAAACCGCTGTCAGGCGATAGTACCAAGGTAACTGACTGTTTGAGTTGGTAGCAACATAGTTGAGCGTGAAGTCATTGGTGTAGAACGCCCAAAGCAGCACACAGAAAGATAAAAGAAGTAGCAGGAACATGCCCCAAGACAGAGGTCTTGCGGTGTTCATCAGCATAGTATTATTTCGAGACGCACCGACTAACGGCAGTATGCTCAACAGCACTGCCATTGCCAGTGAAACGATCATTGCAAAATGACCAATTTCAGCAATCATTGACCGCTTCCTTGTTTTTGTTGTTCTGTATATTCAAGCGGTTGGTGATTTTTCTTCATCGCTTCCGCTATCTCTGGCGGCATGTATTCTTCATCATGCTTTGCCAACACTTCAAAGGCTTCAACGGTCGTCGCATCTTTCAACACACCCTGAGCGACAATGCCCTGCCCTTCACGGAACAGATCTGGAAGAATACCGTCATAGACGATGGTGACCTTAGGGCCAACATCATGCAAATCGAAAGAAACACGCAATGATTCAGGGTCTCGTCGAACCGAACCTTCAACCACCATACCGCCAATCCGTAGACGTTGGCCGACTTCAGGTTTGGTGCCATCAGGTTTACCGTCAACCAACTCTGTTGGTGTATAGAACAAATCCATATTCTGATTTAGTGCGTAAAGCATTAAACCAACGGTAGCACTAATACCAATGAAAATTGCTAAGACAATGCCCAGCCTTTTCTTTCGCCTAGGGTTCATAATGTGTTCTCCAAATTTTTAGCCGCATCAATACGCGCTTGCCTGTCTACCTTCGACTGCACTTCATTCAACAGGTTTTTGCCACGGCGGATACTGACCAGAAGCAGAACAAACATCGAAAAGAATGTGATACCAAAAGCGCTCCAAACATAGCCGGCATAACCGCCCATCGCGAAAAAATCGCTCAAAGATTCAAAATGCATCGTTTAGTTACCTCGCTGAGATTTAGCCTGAGCTAAAGCAATCACCCACGGGCGGTGACTCTCTTTGCTAATAATCTCATTGCGTAGACGAATCATCGTCACTACACCAAAGAAAAATGCAAAACCGAAAATGTTCAGCAATAGAGGCCAAAGCATATCGCTAGAGATGGAAGGTTTTGCAAATTTAGTGATAGTAGCTCCCTGATGTAGGGTATTCCACCACTCTACTGAGAAATGAATAATCGGTAAGTTCACAACACCAACAATCGCCAGAATACCTGCCGCTTTGGCTGCTGTTTTCTGATCATCAAACGCGTGATAAAGCGCGATGACACCGAGGTAAAGGAACAAGAGGATCAGTTCAGAGGTTAAACGCGCATCCCATACCCACCATGCACCCCACATCGGCTTACCCCATACGGCCCCTGTAAGCAAAGCAATGAAGGTATAAACCGCACCGATTGGAGCCATTGCAGAGGCGGCCATGTCTGACAGCTTGACCTGCCAGACCAAGCCAATAAACGCAGCAATCGCCATGGACATGTAAACACCCATAGACCAAATCGCAGAAGGGACATGAATATAAATAATCCGGAAGCTATCACCTTGTTGATAGTCAGAAGGGGCGAAGGCCAGTCCCCATACCGTTCCTACCGATAAACACAGCAGGGCTAATATGGAAAACCAGGGCAATAGCTTACCACACAGCTGATAAGCGGTTTCGGGCTTGGCATAAGGATGGAGCCATTTCCACATCGTCGTTCTCACTCTTACTTCAGTGTTGTCTTATTTACGTCTCTTGGACTTTTTTTGACAATTATTAGTTTTGTAATTTATAGAAAGGGGAAATTTCGTGCTTGATCGAAAACAATTAATTGACACTTACTCTCAACGCAGCACTAATCGCGAATGGTGTCAGTGTCATAGCTCCCATAAACATCGCCCCAAGTATTGCAAGCTGACCGTTATATGCCATTCCAAGTGAGGCAGCATCAATAGCCGAGGTCGCAAAGATCAATACGGGAATGTACAGCGGTAAAACCAACAAGCTGAGTAGCACGCCCCCTTTTTGAAGACCAACTGTCAACGCGACACCAATAGCACCGATAAAACTCAACGTTGGTGTACCTATCAGTAGTGTTGTAACAACAGCCAGCCAAGAATTCATATCAAGAGAAAGTAAAATAGCCAGCAAAGGGCTAATCAGAATCAACGGCAAGCCTGTCAAAACCCAATGTGCAATCACTTTTGAAATCACGACTATAGGCAATGGGACAGGCATTAACATCATTTGTTCCAGTGAACCATCCTGAAAGTCATCCCTGAATAATCGTTCAAGAGATAACAGTGCAGACAGCAATGCCGCAACCCAAACAATACCAGCAGCAATACGAGCTAACAGGTTGGGTTCTGGGCCAATACTGAGTGGGAAAAGTGTAATCACTATGATGAAAAACCACAGTGGATTGAATATGTCTGCCTGACGGCGAAACGCTATAAGCAATTCACGTCGAATAATGCTGTTCATTGTTGCAAACATAGCTAATCACCCAGTTTTATTTTTCTTAGTTTTGGATTGTCAGCGAACATGTCCTGGTGTGTTGTAAGTATCACAATGCCATCATCTTCAGCATGGCTAAGGAAGAGAGATTCCAGAACTTTCACTCCCTGTTTATCAATCGCCGTCAACGGCTCATCCAAGATCCAAAGTTTATGGTCGCTTAGCCACAAACGGGCCAATGCAACTCGACGTTGTTGTCCAGCAGAAAGCTGAGCAACGGGGACATCTTCACGACCCACTAACCCTACTTTCATCAAAGCACTATAGATAGTCTCTTTATCTACAGGCTTACGAGAATGAATATTGAGATAGAACCTCAAATTTTCATAAGCAGTTAGCTCACGCTTCACACCTGTTTGATGGCCCAAAAACAGCAGATCCTGATGATAAGCATCTCGGTTTGACTCAATATTCTCGCCGTTCCAGAAAATCTCACCACTATCACGATCTCCGAGCCCAGTTACAATACGCAACAACGTTGTTTTGCCCGTACCATTTCGGCCTTCAATCTGTACTAACTCACCGGAATTTATAGTAAAAGATAGGGATTCGAAGAGAATTCTTTCATCTCTGATGGCAGTCAGTTGAGATACTTCTAACATGAACGTTCACTACATAAATTTCGTGCGGGTATAGTACCACAGCCGTACTCACACAAAATAGAATTAGCCCCATACGAATCACGAAACTCGGTAAGATTCTGTTAATAATCTATCACAGCACCATTTAACTACCACTAAATGGTTACAATTGAACACAAAAAAAGGATGCTGTTTGCATCCTTTTTAATCGTTATTTTCTCGCACTTTTTCGCCGTACTGGTGTTTTGCGTTGTTCATTGCCAGCTCTTAGAGGAGGAATCTTCTCTTTCCCTGCAATCTTCTTTTGCAAGGATAACATCAATTCAGCTTCAGCTTTAGGCAATTCACATTCTTCAATAAGCTCGTTAACGTCAGCGCCTAACTGAACCATTTTTGTGGCTCTCGAGTACAACCGACCATCACCATCTTCCTGTTCTAGTTCTGATATTCTTTCATTCAGGTGCTGGATGAGATCCTGTTGCTCACTGACTCGTTGCCCTAATCCGACAACCACAGAGCGCACTTCAAGCAGTTGTTTTGTAGCCTTCTGCAACTCTTTATCGAGATGGCGATTCTGTTGCCGCCAATGATCGGCCATTAGCCGCTGACTTTTCTTAATACGAAAAAGAGCCAATACAAACAACAGTACAACTAACGCAATGGCTCCTGTGATCACAGGAGCATTTGCAAATACCACTGCATCCATTATAGGTGAGCCATCTCATCCCATTCTTCGTCAGTCAGAAGCTTGTTCAGATCAACCAAGATTAGTAGCTTACCATCGCGGTTGCTCACACCCTGAATGAACTTAGCACTTTCATCAGTACCAACACTTGGCGTGGTATCAATTTCAGAAGAACGCAAGTAAACCACTTCCGCAACGCTATCCACTAGAATACCAATCACCTGATGTTCTGATTCAATCACGATGATGCGCGTATTATCGGTAATTTCACCTTCCATCAAGCCGAAGCGTGAACGAGTATCGATTACCGTTACGACGTTACCACGTAGATTAATAATACCTAGAACATAATCAGGGGCGCCCGGTACAGGAGCAATCTCTGTATAGCGAAGTACTTCACGTACCTGCATTACGTTGATACCGTAAGTTTCTTCTTCTAGCTGGAACGTCACCCACTGAAGTACTTCGTCATTGGACTGATCTTTTCTTACTTCGACTTCATTAGTTTGAGACATACCTATTCCTCTCTAAGCCTAAATCGGCATAAATGTTTTATTTATCTAAGGCTTTTACATCAAGTCCTGCATTAAGCATAGCTATCAATGCTTCAACATGGATCAAAGCACACATTTTTTCTTTAACCATTCCAGCTAGCCACGGGCGCTTCCCTGCTGTTTTGCGCCAGCGGACTTTCTCTGGATTAAGCGATTCTGTTCCTTTTAGTTGTGTTGAAGCTAGTCCCCACATACTTTCATCCAGCATCACTATGTATTGGTATTCATCCTTGTAGCTGTTGTCTATCAGCTTTTCGGACATCACCCACTTTGCCGTGTCTACCACATCCAGCTGAGCCTCTCGGCTTGTTTGGAGGCCTAAATACCATTCAGGACGCCCTATCAGATGATTCAATTCCGCTATTCGGTGTATACCACCGAGTTCGTCTAGGGGAACTGCAAAAGTCACGCTATTCACATCAAAGTAAAGTACCTGAAACTCTGCGTCACGCTCAGTCGAATGCCAAATGCCTAATTCGCTGCCCCCAGCTTGAGTATCAGGCTCGACAGAAGCTTCTTCTGCCAATTCAACTTCTGGCTCTTCAATTTGAATTTCAGCTTCTGATTCTACTTGGATGGTTTCCTCAACAAGGTCAGAAGCGTCCAACTCAGCCTCAACTATCGGCTCGTCTAAGTCAGGAACTTCAACTTCCCAATCCTGAACTTCTTCAGCAACCTCTTTGGCTTCAGCAATCTGAACCGTGTTTTGCTCCATCACCTCTTCAAGCTGAAGCTCTGCAACAGGGTTGGTGGATTCCAATTGTTCCAGCAGTCTTTCCACATCATCTAAATTGGGAACTTCTACTTCTGCAGTTGGTGCTGAATAGTAGCTTTTCTCTTCAACTGACTGAACAACTGGCTCCAGTTCCATCTCTTCCGGCGCTGGTAAGGTATCTGGAGCGCTTTCGGGAACCTCTGACAATTCTTCAATTTCAATCGATTCGTCGAGCAACGCTGAAAAATACTCATCCAGCGCTTGTTCACTTGAGAGTAAAGTATTGCTACTCATCCACCGCTAACCTCTCTAAATAGATCAACAGTTGCTTGTATGCGAAAACACCCCGACTGCCCGATGCAAAATGTGAAACTGGAAGATGTTTTAAACTGGCATCTCGGAACTTGGTATCGATCGGTACAGCCGAAGTCCAAACTTGATTAGGGTAATCCTTCTTCAGTTGCTGCAAAGTCTGCAACGATGCTCTCGTTCGCTTGTCGTACATTGTCGGAACAATGGTTACTTTAAATTCACGATTACGCGATTTTTGCATAATCGCCAATGTTCGAACCATACGTTCCAAGCCTTTCATCGCCAAGAACTCTGTCTGGACTGGAATCAATATACGATTGCTCGCAGCCAACGCATTGACCATCATGACCCCTAAAATCGGCGGGCAATCAATGAGCACATAATCATAATGCTCTTTTATTGCCATTAGAGCTCGCTTGAGGATAAGTCCCATTCCACTACGGTTTCCCATCACACGATCAAGCGTCGCAAGCGACATATGGGCAGGTATTAAGTCAATCCCTTCAATATCTGACTTCATGACCAAAGGTAAAACGCTTTGTTCACTAAACTCTTTGAGTTGGAAAAGATCGAACAGGCTTGAAGCCACGCCGTCGGAGTCATAACCTAAATACGTAGTCAGAGATGCATGCGGATCCGTATCTACAAGTAGAACGCGTTTTCCTTGTTTGCTAAGCAAACCAGCTAACGTGATCGTCGTTGTCGTTTTACCAACACCGCCTTTCTGGTTTGCAATACTCCAAACAATCATGCGATACCTCTACGACAGGCCAACTTCTACCAGAATGCGCTCAGCAATGCGCTCCAATGGTAGGTCTTCGGTGGAAATACCCGCTTTGGCCACGGCTTGAGGCATGCCATAAACAACACAACTCTCTTCGTCTTGCGCCCAAATTGTTGAGCCTGCGCTTTTCAACATACGAGCGCCTTCTCTTCCATCGGCTCCCATACCGGTCAGAACCATTGAAAGTACTTGATCAGAATAGATTTTTGCTGCACTGCCAAAAGTTACATCAACACAAGGCTTGTAATTCATTCGCTCACCGCCATCGATGACACGTAACTTTGCAGACCCAGGTCGCCCCTCAATCATCATCTGTTTACCACCAGGCGCTAGATATGCAACTCCTGGTTTGAGCGCATCACCATCAGCCGCTTCTTTAACCTGAATTTTACACAGCGAGTTTAAACGACTCGCGAACGCAGCCGTAAACGTTGCTGGCATATGCTGAATCAACACGATTGGATGCGGATAGTTAGCGGGTAGCTTTGTAAGTATTTTTTGTAATGCAACAGGCCCTCCTGTGGAGGTTCCGATTGCAGTCAGCTGGTATTTTTTACCACTTGCTTTAAATCTTGCAGCTGAAGACGGCTTAGAGGCGGTCGCTGCTGGGCGCGTCGTGCGCTGCGTGGGAGCAGTCGACGTAGCAGCTTGCCTTGCCGTCGGAGTAGCAGTTGACGCTGGTTTTGCGGCAGGGCGACGCATAAAGGTACGGCGTGACGAGATTTGAATTACACGCTGCTGTAACAGAGAAACTGCATCATCACGGTTACGTGCAATATCCTCAAACTTCTTCGGCAAAAAGTCCAATGCACCAGCATCAAGCGCATCTAACGTTGCTTTAGCACCATCATGAGTCAACGAAGAGAACATCAAAATTGGAACCGGACTTTTTGCCATGATCTCACGAACGGCTGTTATACCGTCCATGACTGGCATTTCAATGTCCATAGTAATGACGTCTGGCTTCAATCTGATCGCTTTTTCGACCGCTTCTTTACCATTGGTCGCAACATCCATCACCTCTAGTCTAGGCTCTGAATTGATTATTTCACTGACTCGGCGACGGAAAAAACTCGAATCATCTACCACTAAAACTTTAATCGCCATAGCAATCCTTTTTTGTTCTACGACTTAGATTCGAGAAGCAGCTGCATACTGCTTAAGCAAATCCGGCACATCCAGAATTAGAGCGATATGACCATCGCTGGTAATCGTTGCACCTGCCATTCCTGGCGTGCCTTGAAGCATGCTATCAAGCGGTTTAATAACCACTTCTTCTTGCCCAATCAAGGTATCCACAACAAAACCAACACGTTGGCTACCGATCTGGACAATCACAACATGCCCATGACCTTTACGAAGCTCTACATCTCCAGCTTGAGGCGCTAACCAATTCTGTAAGTAGAACAACGGAATAGATTTTTCACGAACGATAATAGTCAACTGACCGTCTACGACGTTAGTCCTGCTCAAGTCGAGGTGGAAAATTTCATTCACGCTTGCCAGTGGTAGCGCAAACGGATGTCCAGCAACACCGACCATCAAGGTAGGAAGAATAGCCAGAGTTAACGGAACTTTAATCGTAATCTTGGTTCCTTTACCCATTTCTGAATCGATGTCGATGGAGCCATTAAGGGTGTTAATAGCGGTTTTCACCACATCCATGCCCACACCACGACCAGAAATGTCTGAAATTTGTTCTTTACTAGAGAAGCCAGGCATAAAGATCAGGTTAAAACATTCTTTATTGGTCAAGCGAGAAGCAGCATCCTCATCCATGATACCGCGCTTGACCGCAATGCCTCGAAGCTTATCGGGGTCCATACCACCACCATCATCTACAATGGCTAGTTCGATATGGTCACCCTCTTGGGAAGCAGACAGGATAACTTTACCCGTTCTCGGTTTACCGGCCTTGACTCGGTCATCAGGCATTTCAACGCCGTGGTCGACAGAGTTACGTACCAAGTGAATCAGTGGATCCGCTAGTGCTTCAACTAGATTTTTATCCAAGTCTGTATCTTCACCACGCATCTCAAGATTAATATCTTTCTTCAGACTACGAGCCAAATCTCGAACAACACGAGGAAAACGACCGAATACCTTCTTGATGGGCTGCATGCGTGTTTTCATCACAGCGCCTTGAAGATCAGCAGTAACAACATCCAAGTTCGCTACCGCTTTTGACATTTCTTCATCATTGCTGTTGAGGCCCAAACTTAGTAGTCGGTTACGAACAAGCACCAATTCACCGACCATATTCATAATGGTATCAAGTGTTGATGTATCGACTCGCACAGTTGCTTCCGCTTGAGGTTTTTTAGCTTGTGTCGCTGGCGGCGCTGCTTCTTTTTTAGCCGGCGGTGCAGCTTTCTCTTTTGGTTTTGGGGCAGATGCAACTGTTGAAGCTGCAGGTGCTGCCGCCTTAGGAGCTGGTGCCGCAGCTTTTTGGGCTGGCGCTGGCTTAGCAGGTTCTGGGGTTTGCTCTACATTTTGTGTTGCGGGCTTAGTTGCTGCATCAAGCTCTTCAACTGAAGGCCCCTTACCTGAACCGTGTAAATCATCAAGTAGCTTTTCAAACTCAGCGTCTGTCATTAAATCGCTATCGCCACCACTGGCAGCAGCTGCAGGTGCAGGCGTTTCAGGTTTACTCGGCGGAGGCGGAGCAGGAGTGGCTACCGAACCTTCACCGGGAGCTTTCCCGCTACCATGTAGCTCATCTAAAAGCTTTTCAAATTCATCATCAGTAATGTCACCGCTCATATCACCATCAAGCACAGACGGAGCGGCCGGAGCTTCTGTTGCTGCAACGGCTTCAGAGGTCCCTGGTGCACTACCTTCACCATGAAGCTCGTCTAATAATTTTTCAAATTCATCTTGTGTAATTTCGTCAATAGAACCAGCGGACACGGCTTGCGTACTAGGTGCTTCTGGTGATTCTGCCACTGGTTCTGAAGCGACAGGCTCTTCAACAATAGGCTCTTCCACCACTGGATCAGCAGGCGCTTCTGCCGCAGGTTCTGCTTCATCTTCAGTTTGAGGTTTGCTTAGACGATGCAGCTCATCAAGCAATGCTTGATCTGCTGGAGTCAGAGGCTCTCTATCCTGTACTGCCTGAAACTGCTCGTTGACAGTATCCAGCGCATTCAGCATGGTATCCATTAGACTTGCTGTTACCTGACGCTGACCGTTACGCAAAATATCAAACACGTTTTCAGCACCGTGGCAGGTATCAACCAGTTCGGTTAATGATAAGAAACCCGCCCCGCCTTTGACAGTGTGGAAACCACGAAATATTGCATTTAAAAGGTCTTTGTCGTCAGGGTTGTTTTCTAGTTCTACTAACTGCTCAGAAAGAAGCTCTAGTATCTCACCAGCTTCAACCAAAAAGTCCTGTAGAATGTCTTCGTCTAATTCATAGCTCATAAGTTACCTCTAAAACCCAAGACTTGAGAGTAAGTCGTCGACTTCGTCTTGTGATGAAACCGCATCTTCCCTTTCATGAGGGTTGAGTATTGGCCCCTCTGGGTCTATCGATGATTTGTTCTTATCGTTTGCAGCGTCTTGTAGCTGACTTGCACCAAACGCTGTCAGAATTTCCACTAGTCTCTTTTCAACTTCATTAACGAGGGTAATAACTCTACGAATGATTTGGCCTGTTAAATCTTGAAAATCCTGCGCCATTAGAATTTCTGTTAGCTGCCCTCTAAGCTCGGAGCTATCTCCTTCTACTTCACCAAGTAGACCATCAATGCGATGACACAGAGCTTTAAATTCCGCAAGTTCAATACGCCCATGCATTAATTCGTTCCACTGAGGGCGGACCTGGAGCAATCCTTCATGAAGGTTGTCTGCTATTGGCATGCAGCGGTCAACAGCATCCATGGTTTTATTCGCCGCAGTTTCTGTCTTATCAATGACATACTGGAGTCTGTCCCTAGCATCAGGGATTTCATCGTTCGCAATCTCACTCATGCGCTCATCAATACTAAATTGCTTGATAGACTCGTGAAGATCACGCGTCAGCTCGCCTATTTCCTGTAGCATTGGATTAGAAGAGCCTTCATGTATGTCTTTGACAAGTTGGTCAGCTTCTTTCTGCTGATCGTTTTCTAACAACTCTACGAGGTGCTTTGCCTGTTCTAATGAAATCATTCTGAATTGGCCTTTCGCGTTCCGTCGTCAATTCCTTGACTTATAAACGCTCAAAGATTTTATCTAATTTTTCTTTTAGTGTAGCTGCGGTAAATGGCTTAACGATGTAACCATTTACACCTGCTTGCGCAGCTTCAATGATTTGTTCGCGCTTCGCTTCTGCTGTGATCATAAGAACAGGTAGATGCTTAAGCTCCTCGTCGGCACGAATATGCTTCAGAAGGTCGATACCTTGCATACCAGGCATGTTCCAGTCTGTTACTACAAAGTCGAACTCACCTTTCTTAAGCATTGGTAACGCCGTTAAGCCGTCATCCGCTTCTTGAGTGTTATTGAAACCCAAGTCACGAAGTAAGTTCTTAACGATACGGCGCATTGTTGAAAAGTCGTCAACAATAAGGATCTTCATGTTTTTATTCAAAATTGCCTCCACTGAGTTCGATATCAGTGATTTTTAGTCATTATTTGTCCAAACACTCAACTTTGTGCGTAGACGCTGCATTGATTGGCTTAGTATTTGGCTAACGCGCGACTCGCTAACACCAATAACTTCACCGATTTCCTTCAAGTTTAACTCTTCATCATAATAAAGCGAAAGTACTAGAGCTTCTCTTTCAGGAAGTGATTTAATTGATTCTACTAGTGCAGTACGAAAATATTCATCTGCGACGCCCTGAAAAGGGATATTTTCTTCGTCAGCATCTTCGTGCGATATCGCATCTTCTGACACACCTAAATCGTCAATACCAATGAGACGAGAACTGTTAATATCCGTCAATGCACTGTGGTATTGCTCAAGGCTCATTTCTAAGCGCTTGGCGACCTCTGCATCGGTTGGGTCCCGATTGAGTTCACCTTCTAACTGCGCAATGGCCTGACTGATTTCTCGACTGTTTTTGTGTACTGAGCGGGGAACCCAATCCCCACGGCGTATATCATCAAGCATAGCACCACGGATGCGAATGCCAGCATAGGTTTCAAAACTGGCGCCTTTACTGCCGTCGTAGTTCTTTTGAGCTTCTAATAAGCCGATCATTCCGGCTTGAATTAGGTCTTCGACCTGTACGCTCGGAGGTAATCGCCCGAGCAAATGGTGAGCAATGCGCTTTACCAGCACCGAGTATTTTTCTAAAAATGCTCGCTGGCTGTCTTGATTTGCGTATTGGTCATAGGTCAATGCCTTATTCACCAAATGGTTCCTCTAACATCTCTGTTCTATGAAGTAAGCGTTCTACAAAAAACTCCAGATGTCCACTCGGTGTCTTAGGAATTGGCCAAGTTAGCGCTTTATTTGCTAACGATCCCAAAGCTAATGACGCTGGCGAGCGAGGGAATGCATCCACGACAATCTTTTGTTTTTTCACAGCTTGTCGAACTTTATCATCCAATGGAATACATGCTACGAGCTCAAGGCTAACATTCAAGAATCGCTCTGTGACCAAGGTCAACTTTGCGAACAATTCTCTCCCTTCACGATAGCTTCTGACCATATTTGCAACAATTTTAAATCGTTGAACTTGGTGTTCTTTACTCAAAAGTTTGATCAGAGCATATGCATCCGTGATAGAAGTCGGTTCGTCACAAACCACAACTACCACATCCTGAGCTGCGCGTGAAAAGCTCACTACCATATCTGAGATCCCGGCAGCAGTATCAATGAGTAACACGTCCATCTCATCTTCTAGGCTGCCAAAAGCACGAATTAAACCGACATGTTGCGCATGAGATAATTCGGTCATTGATTGAGTGCCAGAAGTCGCCGGAATAATTTTTATTCCATACGGTCCTTCAACAATAGCATCTTGTAAGTCACATTCGCCTGCTAATACATGGCCGAGGTTTTTCTTCGACCGTATACCCAGCATTACATCAACATTTGCCAAACCAAGGTCAGCATCAAGCACCATGACCTTTTTGCCTTGGCGCGCCATACATATCGCCAGGCCTAAAGTCACATTTGATTTACCCACGCCGCCCTTACCACCAGTAACCGCAATTACTTTAGTCAGTGAAGGTTGTGTTAAGCGGCGTAGTCCGCTTGCTTGGTCTTGTATCATATTCTTAGTCATAATCGTCCGCCGCCTAGAACCTTTCTGATTCACTATTCCAATAGTGAGGTTCGTCATCTGTCGACTTCTCTAACAATTCATTTGCCTTCGCAACCATGTACTTAGGCTGCGCTATCACTATGTCTTCTGGAACTCGCTGTCCATTCGCGATATAAGCCACAGGTAATGAGTTTTGTACTACGACACTGACAAACTCCCCTAGGCTTAACGACTCATCCAGTTTGGTGAGAATACAACCCGAAAGTGGAATTCTCTTAAAGTGGTCGATGGTCTCTTGCAGTACCTTTCGCTGCGCGGTAGCAGGTAAAACTAGGTAGCTATGAATCACTTCACCGCTTTCATGCATGAGCGTATCAAGCTGCTCTGATAAGCGAACATCACGCTGTCCCATACCTGCTGTATCAACCAGAATTAGGCGACGATTTCTCAATTGATATATTACATCGGCTAACTCTTTGGAATCTTTAGCAACTTTTACAGCACATCCCATAATGCGACCGTAAATCGATAATTGCTCGTGTGCACCGATACGATAAGTATCCGTTGTAACTAACGCGACGTTGTCTGAGCCAAACTCCATTGCAGCTCTTGCTGCAAGCTTGGCAACCGTCGTCGTTTTACCCACACCTGTAGGCCCTAGTAAGGCAACCACGCCACCACGCTTAAGAATATCCTGTTTGGAAATAGGAATTTGGTCCGAAACTAGACCCAGCAACGCTTTCCATGCTTTTGTTGGTGGCGTATCTTCAGGAATATAACATGCGAGTTGATCCGCTAGCTCAGCAGAAACCCCCATACGTTCAAGTCGTTTAATCAACATCGCACGAAGAGGTTCGCGGCGCTCAACTTCCTGCCACATAAGTCCAGATACTTGATGCTCAAGAAGTCGGCGAATTGACGTCATCTCTTCACGCATATCTTCAAGATCTTCGCCGCGCACATTCTGCTCTTCGGCACGACTACGTTCATAACGTGTCGGATCAAGACGTGGAGCAGGTCGCTCTGCACTTCGGTCTTCTGCAATGAGTCGGGCTAACGGAGAGTCTTCACGTACCTGAACGCCGTTATTATCCCCTCGAGCAGCCGATTGTCTCTTAAGTAATGCCGATAGTGAGTCCGCACTTTCTGGCTCATTGCCATCTGCTTCTCCAGCACCGTTGCTGTATTGCTTAAGCATGTTTGCAAAGCGCTTCGTCATGGAGCGGCCTGAGTCCGCCTTACCTTGCAGACTCACTCTGTCTTCGTCTAACTGACGTTGCTTAGGAGCTGGCGCGCTCTTCATATTCACAGCGGCCTGAGAGTTGTTGTAGCGAGGTTGGGAGTTATAGTTAGCGCCTGAGCGCGCCGCGGCTGTCTCATTGTCGACCGCCGCAACAATCTCCACACCACCAGCGACTTTTTTATTAGACATGATAACCGCATCATCACCTAACTCCCCTTTGACTTGGAGTAAGGCGGTCCGCATGTCTTTGGCAAAAAATCGTTTAATCTTCAAAGTAGATATCCATCTATTCACGCATTACTGCTAGTTACCAACGGCTTGAACAATACGTATTTGTTTCTCGTCTGGGATTTCCTGATAAGAGAGCACTCGCAGCGATGGGATTGTGTTCTTCACAAACTTAGCCAATGTTGAACGCAACACGCCAGAGGTCAGAAGGACGGCTGGCTCTCCTTTCAACTCTTGCTCTTGAGTTGCCTGAGTTAAAGAAGATTGTAGTCGTTCTGCCAAACCTGGTTCGATGCCTGCAGACTCTCCCCCAGATGCTTGCATTGTTTGATGCAATATTTGTTCCAGCTCAGGAATCAATGTAATAACTGGCAATTCTGGCTCTATTCCATTGATTTCCTGAACAATTAATCGTTTTAAAGAAATGCGAACGGCTGCTGTCAGGATGTCAGGTTCTTGACTCTTGCTTGAATATTCAGCCAAGGTTTGAACGATAGTTCGGATGTCTCGGATAGGTACCGCTTCATTAAGCAAGTTCTGTAATACTTTCACCACAACGCCAAGCTGAAGCTGATCCGGCACAAAGTTCTCTACCAATTTAGGCGCACTTCGTCCAAGCATCTCTAGCAGGTTTTGCACTTCCTCATGACCAATCAGATTTGAAGCGTTGTTCGTTAGTAGTTGGCTTAAATGAGTAGCAAGAACGGTAGAAGAGTCCACTACGGTATAACCGAGTGCTTGGGCATGCTCTCGCTGCTCATCTTTTATCCACACCGCCTCAAGACCAAAAGCAGGGTCAATGGTTGGTTCGCCTTCCACCATGCCATATACCTGCCCCGGGTTAATAGCCAACTCCATATCAGGGCGAATCTCTGCTTCACCTACTGCAACGCCCATCAAAGTAATCCGATAACTATTGGGAGTCAGCTCCAAGTTGTCGCGAATGTGGACCGCAGGAATCAGAAAACCAAAATCTTGCGAGAGTTTTTTGCGAACGCCCTTAACCCGTTCTAACAACTCGCCTCCTTGGTCTTTGTCCACTAACGGGATCAAGCGGTAACCTACCTCAAGACCAATGATGTCAACGGGTTGAACGTCATCCCAAGACAATTCTTTAGGCGTCGGCGCATCTTGCTCTGTGGTGGCTGGTAAATTAGATTTCTCCGCTTCCTGTTTCTGTTTACGATGAATCCAGTACGCGCCAGCACCTGCCATAATCGCAAGTAACAAGAATGCAAAATGCGGCATACCGGGCACGATACCCATCACGCCAAGAATACCAGCGGTAATCATCAGTGCTTTCGGGTTGTCGAACATCTGGAACACAACCTGCTGTCCCATATCCTCGTCAGTGTTCTGACGAGTCACCATGATTGCAGCACCAATCGACAAGAGTAGCGACGGTATCTGAGCAACCAAGCCATCACCAATAGTCAACAAGGTATAGATCTGGATAGCGTCACTGAATGCCAATCCATACTGGGCCATACCAATCGATAGACCACCGATGATGTTGATAAACAGAATCAGGATACCTGCAATGGCATCACCCTTAACAAATTTTGATGCACCGTCCATCGAACCGTAAAAGTCCGCTTCTTTCGTCACTTCCTGGCGACGAGTGCGCGCTTGGTCTTGATCGATCAATCCTGCGTTCAAGTCAGCATCGATCGCCATTTGCTTACCTGGCAAAGCGTCCAAGGTAAAACGTGCGCTCACTTCAGAAATACGGCCTGCACCTTTGGTCACAACCATAAAGTTGATGATCATCAGGATGAGGAAGACAACAAGACCGACGGCATAATTACCACCAATCACCACGCTACCAAAGGCTTCAATCACACTACCTGCCGCTCCGGTACCTTCGTGGCCATACAACAAAACAACTCGAGTTGAAGCAACGTTCAGCGCTAAGCGCAGTAAGGTCGCGATAAGAAGTACGGTTGGAAACGCAGCGAAATCTAATGGCCTACGGGTGTAGACTGTGACCAATAACACCACCATCGCCAGTGCGATGTTAAATGTGAAGAATAAGTCGAGCAGGAATGGCGGTATTGGCAGCACGACCATCGCCAGTGTCGCCAATACCATGATAGGCGCACCTATCGCTGGCATCGCTCTCTGAGGGATGGGAGGTAACTTATCCGCGAACGGCAATGTAAACTTCATAGAAGAGAAATCTATAATTTAACCAAAATTAAGGGACTTAGGCGGTTATGCAAGTTCCAGTCCATAAGTCCTGTCAATTTTATGGCTAAACAGAAAAGTCGCAGAAATCTGTAACTCATTGAATTACATTATTTCCTACACAAGCAATGTACTTTAAGGTTGGATATTAAAAATCAGCTCACCACGTCGTTTATTCAGATCGTAATCAACACATACGATACCGGAGGTAGGGAACATCGGTGGCACCATATCTGGCACAAATTCCGCCGTCAGATAGCCGACCAATGGCAAGTGTGAGACTAAAAGGATCGATTCAAGACCTTCCACTTCGGCAACCGCAGCAACATAATCCGCCACATGAGTCGACTCACCATATGGCGTGATCTCTTCAAACGTTTGGATTTGTTTGGCGTTGAAACTTCGGGATACTTCCTGCCAGGTTTGTTGGGCCCGCAAGTAAGGGCTTACTAGTACTTTATCAAACTGGGCATAGCCTTGTTCTGCACAAGCTCTGGCCACTGCGGCTGAGGCACTGCGTCCTCTTTCCGTTAGCGCACGCTCAGCGTCAGAAGCTGCGTAATGCTCTGCTTCTCCGTGGCGCATTATAAATATTTTCATGGCTTCTTCCTAAATCGGTGACTGCTTACTAACCGCAATTGTTATTCTTTAATACACGGACTTTTTATGTCCGTTTAAAAATAATTATATCAAGTACCTTGCTAAAGACTTCGACTTTCTTAACAATCTTAAGGAATGGATAATTAAATTACGTATGCTTATATTTCTCAAAGAGATAGTTGGCACTCGTTCACATCCCGTACATACTAGTATCTAAGCATCTTCAGCGGAGAGACCCTTGTGCATATAAGCCCAAATGACACCAACCAATATCGCTACCTCACGTTGGAAAACGGGCTCAGAGTCTTGGTGGTTCAGGATCGCGATGCACAAAAATCAGCCGCCGCGCTTGCAGTCAATGTAGGACATTTTGATGACCCGATCGATCGTCAGGGGCTCGCTCATTACCTAGAACATATGCTGTTTTTGGGTACAGAAAAATACCCTAAAGTCGGGGAGTTTCAAAGCTATATTAATCAGCACGGTGGCAGCAATAATGCCTGGACTGGCACCGAGCACACTTGCTACTTTTTTGACGTTACTCCTTCAGCATTTGAGGATAGCCTCGACCGGTTTAGCCAATTTTTTACTGCACCACTGTTTAACCCTGAAGCGCTAGATAAAGAACGCCAAGCGGTTGAATCTGAATATAAGCTCAAACTTAAAGATGATTCTCGTCGTCTGTATCAGGTTCACAAGGAGCTGGTGAATCCAGAACATCCGTTTGCCAAGTTTTCGGTCGGTAACCTAGAAACACTAGGTGATCGTGATGGGCAGTCGATCCGTGACGAGATTGTCGAATTTCACTATCAGCAATACTCTGCGGATTTGATGACGCTAACCGTTATGGGCCCTCAATCTCCAGACGAGCTTGCGCTCTGGGTGGAAGATAGATTTTCGTCCATCCCAACCCATGGCCTCGCGGGTAAATCTATCAGCACACCCTATACGGACAAAAACTCCACCAGCATTATGGTGAATGTCGAGCCAATAAAAGAAATCCGGAAACTGATACTGACCTTCCCAATGCCAAGCATGGATGAGCATTATCGTCATAAACCTCTTTCTTATTTCGCGCATTTGCTTGGTTATGAGGGCGAAGGCAGCCTGATGTTAGCGTTGAAGGAAGCTGGTTGGATAACCTCCCTTTCTGCCGGTGGTGGCACCAGTGGCAGTAACTATCGTGAATTTACGGTTAGCTGCGCGTTAACAACAGAGGGGCTTGGCTGCATTGATGAAATTGTACAGGCGATCTTCTCCTATTTAACACTATTAAGCCGCGATGGGTTTGAGGAGTGGCGTTACCTTGAGAAACAGGCAGTGCTCGAGTCGGCTTTCCGCTTTCAAGAGCCGACACGACCATTAGATTTGGTCAGCCACCTTGTGGTCAATATGCAACATTACGCGCCAGAAGATACAATCTACGGCGACTTTATGATGAATGAGTATGACGAACCTCTGCTCAAAGAGCTGCTCCAATATTTAACGCCTGAGAACCTCCGTATTACTCTAATTGCGCAGGGCTTCAAGTATGATAAGCAAGCCCAATGGTACGCTTCCCCCTACTCTGTCACTCCATTTAGTTCAGAGAAGCTGGCCTACTATAAAACAGCAAGTGAATTAAGCTTTTGCCTTCCACCAAAGAACCCATTTATTTGTTATGACTTAGATCCGCAACCCATCGATTCTCAGTCTGACATCCCTGAAGTCATTGAAGAACTTCCAGGCTTCAAATTATGGCACCTCCAAGACCATGAATTCCGCGTACCTAAAGGTGTTATCTATGTAGCGATTGATAGCCCGCATGCGGTCGCTAATCCGAAAAACATTGTCAAAACACGCTTATGTGTAGAGATGTTCCTCGATTCGCTGGCTAAAGAGACCTATCAGGCGGAAATTGCAGGTATGGGCTACAACATGTATGCCCATCAAGGTGGCGTGACATTAACACTGTCTGGTTTCAGCAAGAAGCAGCCCGAGTTGATGAAAATGATCCTCAACCGCTTTGCTAAACGTGAGTTCAGTGCCAAACGCTTTGAAACCATCAAAACTCAGTTAATCAGGAACTGGCGTAACGCAGCCCAAGACAAACCCATTTCTCAGTTGTTCAACGCCATGACTGGCCTGTTGCAACCCAATAACCCACCTTACGTGGCATTGTTGGAAGCACTTGAAACCATTCATGTCGAAGAATTAGCCGAGTTCGTTCAGGAAATTTTGGCCGAATTGCATGTCGAGATGTTTGTTTATGGTGATTGGACTCGCACTGACGCAATCAGCCTCGGCGAGACACTCAAAGACGCGCTTAGAGTCCATAATCAACAATATGAGGAAGCACTTCGTCCTCTTGTGATGCTTGGTAAAAACGGGACATTCCAACGTTCGGTGGAATGTAATCAGGAAGATTCTGCCGTCGTTGTATACTACCAGTGTGACGATATCGAGCCACGAAACATCGCTCTCTACTCACTGGCTAATCACCTGATGTCAGCTACGTTTTTCCATGAGATACGTACCAAGCAACAGCTAGGTTATATGGTAGGAACAGGGAACTTACCACTCAATCGTCATCCGGGTATTGTGCTCTATGTACAGTCTCCCAATGCCGCTCCTGTCGATTTAATTAGCTCAATTGACGAGTTTCTCAATGCGTTCTATATGGTGCTTCTTGAGCTCAACGAATATCAATGGCACAGCAGTAAACGAGGGTTGTGGAACCAGATTGCAACGCCAGACACCACCCTACGCAGTCGAGCTCAACGTTTATGGGTTGCGATAGGTAATAAAGATCGTGGCTTTAACCAAAAAGAAGTGGTGTTGGAAGAACTCAAGACACTTACTCGCGCTGACATGATTCGCTTTGTCGTGAACGAACTCAAACCCAGAACAGCGAACCGTCTCATTATGCACACTCAAGGGAACGCACATCATGAGTCCGCTCCGCTTGAATTAGGTTTTGAAATTGGCTCGATTGAGGAATTTCAATTGAGACCAAAAGACATCGATTTAGGCTGATTGCTCCGACTCGACAATCTTTTTCAATGAATGTGGGTGAAGCTTGATACAAATTCCATCGTGCTTAAATGCCACTGTTGGGTTGTTGAGTCGCTCGCCCTCTCCTTTCGGGCTCGATAATTTCACCTTAATTCCCTGCTCTCCCAACTGATTCCAGTGTTTCGCAAGTTCTGGCTGTTGTTGCTTGATGCCCTGCAAAAATTCCTCTGCTGTTTCAGCTTGCGAAGGCACAACGAACTCGACGTGCTCCCATGACTGCTGCGGATAGCTTTTTCCCTCTGCTGGATAAGGCAATTCTAAGCACTCAATCGACCAATTTAACGCCTTCAAAGGCTGACTAAATTCAATCACAATGATCGGACGACCATTTATCAGCGCATTTGATATTTCACAGCCTTCTTTTAACCATTCTTGATGAGCCAGTTTTGCCAATTCCAAGTCATTGATACGTAATGCAATATGATCCGCCTGAAAAGGACGTAAATTAATATGCAGTTTCTCGCTTAAGCCTTGAATTTTATGCATAAAATCTTCAATCTTGCCTTTCATTTGTGAAGGCATCAATTCAGCATCCAGTAGTCTTTGAGACATTTTCATCTATCCAAAACGTTGATTTTTCCGCAATACTAGCAAGAACCTAAGGAAAAGTAGAAAATTTCCCAGAACACTCCCTATAAGAAAAGCAATAAAGTTGGTATTATGTGCGCCAAATTATGAACTCTATAGAGATATGCATTCATTCCACCAGAGTGGATATTATTCAGCAATAGCGTCTGACGAAGCTGAATAACTCAATGCATATCCAACCAATTCCCAAGAATTGAAGGAAGCGCGTGTGAATATCCAAGCACTTATTAACGACAAAGTATCTCAGGCTCTTGAAGCCGCTGGCGCACCTGCAGGCAGCCCTGCAGCCGTTCGTCAATCAGCAAAGCCACAGTTTGGTGATTACCAGGCAAACGGTGTAATGGGCGTTGCTAAGAAACTAGGCACAAACCCACGCGAATTTGCTCAAAAAGTATTGGATGTTCTAGACCTTGACGGTATTGCAAGCAAAACTGAAATTGCAGGCCCTGGTTTTATCAACATCTTCCTGAGCGAAGAATTCCTCGCCAAACAAGCTGAATCCGCACTATCTGACTCTCGCCTTGGTGTTGCAGCTGAAACGCAAAAAACTATCGTTGCTGACTACTCAGCGCCAAACGTTGCTAAAGAAATGCACGTTGGCCATCTACGTTCAACAATCATCGGTGACGCTGTTGTTCGTACTCTCGAATTCCTTGGTCATAAAGTGATCCGTGCTAACCACATCGGTGACTGGGGTACTCAGTTCGGTATGCTTATCGCCAACCTAGAGCGTGTGCAGCAAGAGTCTGGTGAAGTTTCAATGGAGCTGGCTGACCTTGAAGCCTTCTACCGCGAGTCGAAAAAGCTTTACGACGAAGATGAAGAGTTTGCAGTCAAGGCGCGTAACTACGTGGTTAAACTGCAAGGCGGTGACGAATACTGCGCAGAGATGTGGAAGAAACTGGTGGATGTCACCATGATCCAAAACCAACGCAACTACGATCGTCTTAATGTCTCTCTAACTCGTGAAAACGTAATGGGTGAGAGCATGTACAACGACATGCTACCTGGCATTGTGGCAGACCTGAAAGAGCAAGGTCTTGCACAAGAAGATGACGGCGCACAAGTTGTATTCCTTGAAGAGTACAAAAACAAAGACGGCGAGCCTATGGGTGTTATCATCCAGAAGCGTGACGGCGGCTTCTTGTACACCACTACCGATATCGCTTGTGCGAAATACCGCTACGAGACGCTAGGTGCCGACCGCGTATTGTACTTTATTGACTCACGTCAGCATCAACACCTGATGCAAGCATGGACAATCGTTCGTAAAGCGGGCTATGTGCCAGAAGAGGTAACTCTTGAACATCACGCTTTCGGTATGATGCTAGGTAAAGATGGCCGTCCATTTAAGACGCGTGCAGGTGGCACAGTTCGTCTGGCGGATCTACTCGATGAAGCAGAAGAACGTGCAATCAAACTTATCGAGTCTAAGAACCCAGACTTAGAAACAGCTGAAAAGCAAAACATTGCGAACACTGTAGCAATGGCTGCTGTTAAGTACGCAGACCTGTCTAAACACCGTACTACTGACTACGTGTTTGACTGGGACAACATGTTGGCATTTGAAGGCAACACAGCGCCATACATGCAGTACGCTTATACGCGCGTTGCATCTATCTTTGCTAAAGCAGGCATCTCTATGGATGAGCTGGCTGGTGACATTCAGATCACCGAAGAGAAAGAGAAATCTCTTATCGCCAAGCTACTTCAATTTGAAGAAGCCGTGCAGTCAGTTGCTCGTGAAGGTCAACCACATATCATGTGTAGTTACCTATTCGAACTTGCTGGCCAATTCTCAAGCTTCTATGAAGCATGCCCAATTCTGAACACAGAAGATGAGTCTGTTAAACAGAGTCGTCTGAAGCTGGCAGCACTGACGGCGAAGACAATTAAGCAAGGTCTTTCTCTGCTAGGTATTGATACGCTAGAACGTATGTAAGCTAGGGCTTTAGCGATAGAAAATAAAGGTTGATGTGAAAGCATCAACCTTTTGTTTTTTCTGGCGTATACTGGCTAAAAATACTAATAGGAATGAATCATGAGTTTTGAACTCCACCCACAACTGGCAAAGGATACTAGCGTCATCGGTCACTTTCCTTTGACTATTGCTCTGCTCCACAAGGACAACGCTGTTCCTTGGGTCATTCTTGTTCCTAAACGGGAAAACCTGAAAGAACTGCATCACTTGCCAATGCAAGAGCAACAACAGTTCTTACTTGAATCACAAGCAGTAAGCCAAGCATTAGAAGCAACGTTTCGCCCAGATAAACTCAACTTAGGTGCGCTTGGTAATATGGTCCCGCAACTTCATGTCCATCACATCGCTCGTTTTAAGGATGACGTTGCCTGGCCGGGGCCCGTATGGGGAAATACTCAAGGGGATTTTCGTTCTGAAGAGGAACAACAAGCGATACTCAGTAAGATTCAGAATGTCTTATCACTAAGTAGCTTGTTTAAAAAAGCGTAAAAAAATGCCGCTGTTACTAGCGGCATTTTCTTTACATGGTCACCGTGAGAGATAACTCATCGGCACTATTCGCGGAGTATCTGACCCGGGTCACTTTCTGAGCTTTATTTGTATCGACCAAGCGAGATATCTTCCCTTTCTTTATCCATACCGCCAGCATGGCATCGACACCGTCTTCGCTCATTGAAAATTTCTTCGCGAGTTCTTTCTGGCTAACGCAGCCCTGCTGCTCGATGTGCCGTTTCAGCTCCTGTAAGATCATGCTGTTTGTGCCTCAGCATAATGCATCTGCTTCTGCCCCGCCGCTTTCAACGCGCGATAAGTCGCAAAGGAAACCAAAATGACTCCGGCTATCCAGGCTGCACTGTAGATTGGGTGGTCTGTGAAGTGCATCGTCTGGTAGTAAAGCACTGCACCGCCGTAAGCAAGACCCATCGTCCATACAGCAATAAAGCGCGCGTATTTCTGGCCAAATTCACGGACATAAGCTCCCATAGCCGCGACACACGGTGTGTACAGCAAGATGAAAATCAAGTAAGCAAACGCGGCATGGCCTGAGACGAAATATTGATTCAGGTTACCAAAAATAGAAGCGTCAACTTCCTGCTCCTCTGCCACAGTAGAGCTATCGGTCAAATCACCCACTTCAATACCCAATGGATCGGAATAACTCAATCCAGCTAAGTTTTCCGGGATAGACATAACTGCCTCTTCCAAACTCGCCATGAGATTGAACTCACCTTCTTCTCCTTCACTTGGTGCGTAAAGGTTGTTCAAAGTTCCCACTACCGCTTCTTTGGCAAAAATACCTGTGATAATACCAACTGTCGCCGGCCAGTTATCTTCATGAACGCCTATCGGTTCAAATACAGGCGTCACCACCTGAGAAACTTTAGACAGCACTGAATTCTCGCTGTCTTCATTGCCAAATGACCCATCAGTACCGACAGAGTTGAGGAAGCTAAGAATGGTCACAACAACAACGATAGTTTTACCTGCTCCAAGGACAAAGCGTTTCAGCTTTTGCCACGTTTTTATCAGTACATTCTGTATCGTTGGTAATTCGTAATCAGGCATTTCCATGATTAAGCTGTCGCTTGAGCCCGGGTAAAGCGTATGCTTTAGCACCAACCCAGTGAATACAGCCGCAGCAATCCCCAGTAGGTAAAGAGCAAATACGATATTCTGGCCACTTTCAGGGAAAAACGCGGCGGCAAACAATGCATATACAGGAAGACGAGCACCACAAGACATGAACGGCGCCATTGAGGCAGCAAGTTTGCGTTCACGTTCCTGATCTAACGTTCGTGTTGCCATGATGGCTGGTACGTTACAACCGAAGCCAAGAACCAATGGAACGAAGGCTTTACCCGGTAAACCAATCTTCTGCATCACTTTATCGAGAACAAAGGCAGCACGAGACATATAGCCTGAGCTTTCTAGGATTGCCAAAAAGAGATACAAGCAAGCAATCACAGGAATGAACGTGGCGACGGTCTGGATACCGCCACCCACGCCATCCGCAATCAATGTCACCAACCAAACAGGCAGATGATCATCTAACAAGTAGTGCCCACCATCAACCAGCAAAGCGCCGACACCAATATCAAAGAAGTCGATAAATGCACTGCCAATGTTGATAGAGAACATAAACATCAGGTACATAACGACAAAGAAAAATGGAACGCCTACCCATTTATTGAGAATGACGTTATCCACCTTTTCCGTAAAGCTATGACTAAGCTTGCATTCAGTCCGGCGCACTTTCTTACACTGCTCATGGAGGAAAGTATATTTCGTATCGGCAACCATGAGATCGATATCTAGGTCGAGACTGCCCTGAATTTTCGCAATGTTATCTCTTTCCTCAGAAGAAAGATTGTTTAAGACCAACAGATCCTGCTCTAAAGCTCGAATAGAAAGAGCGCGTGCGGAAACCTCAGAATGATTGATAAAAACAGGTTGGATTTGGTCTATCGCTCGCTCAAATTCTACATCATAGCCAATCTTCAGTTCGTTCAGTGCAACGCCTTGAACCACCGCTTTATGTAGACGCCCTTTCAGACGTTGAACCTGATTTTTGTTGTTTGCGGATAAAGCATATACCGGACAGCCCAGCATCTTTTCTAACGCTTTAACATCGATAGTTTGTCGTTCACGCTTCAATGCATCCATTTTATTCAGCACAACCATCATCGGTCTGCCAAGCTCTCGCAGTTGAAGCGTCATATATAAACTGCGCTCTAGACACGTCGCATCAACAACGTTAATGATTAGATCTGCTGGGTGCGTCAAGACCGCACGTGAAGCGATTGACTCATCGATACTGTTGCCATCGTTACCACTATCTAATGCGTAGATACCAGGAAGGTCAGTGAGCATGAAATCATCACCAGAATGACTGTAACGACCTGTTTTCTTTTCAACCGTCACACCTGCCCAGTTACCTACTTGCTGTTTGGCACCTGTCAGGCCATTAAACAGGGTTGTTTTACCACTGTTTGGATTACCGACGGTCAGAATTTTGTACTTCATCAGCTGGCCTCCACATGAATTGAATTAGCAATATTAGTTCTGACTGCGAGAGACACACCGCGGACTTCAACCTGAAGAGGATCGCCCATTGGGGCTTTACGAATAAGCGTGACTGGAGTTTGAGGAAGCAACCCCATCACCATAAGCTTTTTCCTAACATCATTAGAAAGCTCTGAAAAACCGGTGATCGTTGCTTTTTGCCCTTGTGTTAAATCTGAAAGTTTCATAGACAGGCCAATTAAAGATAAAAATGAGAAATATTATTATTAAGACTTTAGATCTTAGCCTGTGTAAATTTTGTAAATCTTGTCTGAAATCAAACATTGCGAATATGGAACGTCACTTTCGTCAATTAAACACCCGTTAATTCCGTTAAAAACAATCATTTCTGGTCAGTTAATAAACAAGGCCAATTTCAAATCCTTGCTGACAAATAAACAAAAAATAATTAAAAATCAACAATATACCCTCAATGTCGCTTTTATCATGTAACCTTGGCGTTAATTTTATAAGTAAAATAAGTCGATAGTTTTATAGTTAAACACGTCGACAAGGACAGCTCCTTGGAAGACATTGAATTCCAGAGGTGGTGCTACCCGCACCACTCCGGCAGCAAGCGAAGGTGTCATTGGCACCCGTGGTATAGTCCCCCCGGCTATACCACGATATTTTTTTCATCACGCATCACGCATCACGCATCACGCATCACGCATCACGCATCACGCATCACGCATCACGCATCACGCATCACGCCAATCAGTGTGCTAAGTTCATCCTACTTAACACAACGCATTTTATTTAGTTTTTGGTTCATTTAAGTCGTGGGCAACGACAAACTACCGATCTTGATCTTCAATAAACTGTGAGGGGGAAACGCCAAAGCGATGTTTAAATCGCTGACTAAAATAGGAAGGGTCATTGAACCCGCATTCAAACGCTACATCTGAGATTTTTTCACCAGCCAGCAAACGTCGACAAGCATAGTCCAGCCGCACCTCAGTCACGTAATCCATAAACGTACGTTCTGCAGCCGATTTAAATCGACGCTGTAAACTACGCTCGGACACGTACATTTGCTTAGCCGCTGAAGCCGTACCAAATTCCGGATCTGAATAATGTTGGACAACTAAGGCTTCGAGTTTTTCAATCCACGGGTCTTTTGACTGTTCTTCAGATAAGCCTGTGTCAGTAAGTTGAACAATCGAGTTCTCTTCAAATTCACTTCCAACAGGCCACACAAACTCAATTAAGTTTCGTTCATCGGAGCTGTATCGATGGAAGCTACCACCATTTTCTTTGACCAAAGACTCGATTTCATTCCACAACTCAATGGGCGTCACAGAAGCATCATCAAGCTTTGCACCTTGTTCGGTTATGGAAAAAGAGACTTCTCCGTCATTGATACGATACCTCATCAACACAACTTGCGCTCGATATGAGCGCTTAATCAGATTATCAATCAAAAGATTAAACACACTATCGAGATTAAAAACATCGAGAGTGACGTAAATGTCTTTATCTTCTTCTGACTGTACCTCCACAGATAAACCAGCCTTAATAAGCTCTTCTTGCCAACCATCCAATGCAGAGCGCAATACCAAAGACAAGTTGTAAACTGGCAAGGCATCGCCATTAGCCGCACGTACGTTAAGCAATAGATCCAGTTCGTGAATCATAAATCTCAATAATTGCTGTTTGCCTTGTTCTGAATCTGTGGCCGTCTGTGATGCACAACCTTGCAGCCTTTCCCGCAACGATTGCACTGACTGTCGATAAAGGATGCGTCGGATTTGTAGCTGTTTTCTTAATTGATCGTTGTTAGTTAGCAGGATTCGGCTTTGATGACGCAGTTGATTAGTCTTAAGCGCTACCTGAGACCTCAGATCTTTATTGGTTCTTGCCATCATGCGAGAGCGCCAATAAATAACAAACGCTAGCAGAATAAATACGGCTGTCACGTAGGAGAAAATCGCATACCCTCGGATATACCAAGGCTCGTCAACTGAGAAAACAAACGGCTCGATAGCACTCTGCGCCATGCCATTATTTACAGCACGTACCTCAAGCTCGTAGTCACCAGGAAGGATATGTTCAATGGTCAGCTTCATTCCTTCGAGATTCTGCCATTCATCCTGCTCTCCCAGTCGATATTGCAAGGAAACATTACTGACTTGTGGAAGCACACCAAACTGAAACGCAATCGATTCTCCATATGTCACATGTGGTGCACCCAAAACACTCCCACCAAGAGAGTACAGATCCTGGTTTGCAACCACTTGGCTGTATATCACCTGTACGTTGGGAGATTTGCTAGCACTAAGACTTTTGGTGTCAACCTTGATAAGGTTTCGCCTTGAGCCAATTAATAGATTTTGCAGGCTTTCTGAACCTGAGCTGCATAGCCCTGATTGGAATTCGTTATTCACTAAACCGAGCGGCTCACCATAGTGTGCTGCTATTTGCCCGTTCTTCGCATAATGGGTCAGACCAGCAGAAGAAGTCATCCAGACACCATTGCGATTACTAATCAAACACTTAGGCGTGATATGATCATCCACCATAGTCAGAGACTTAAGTTGCAAGCTGGCGGCATCTAATTGATACAATCCGTAAGTACTCGCCACCCAGATTTCACCACCATTCACTTCTTTTATACTAGCCACACGCCCATAGTGTTCTGAGGCACTAACATAGTGGATTTGCCCGTTGATCAGTACATAGGTGCCATGATCTGTGCCCAAGATTAGACTGCCATTGTCAGCCACTGCCATCTGAGTAACTTGCGCTGGTAAATACTTGTTCAGCATCCACTCAGAGCCATATTGCATCAACTCGCGACTTTGGGTATCAAAGCGCCATAACTTATGGTCGCTGGCTCCCCAGATTCGACCGTTGTTATCCAGTTCCAACAACTCAACTGACGATGTTTTTAAAAAGTTAGGTAAACGGTCCGCAATCACAGTACCGGATACACTATCAATACAGATGATGCCATTCTCAGTGGCTAGCCAGAGCACGCCATTATGCTCGATAACATCGTTCACTCTACCTTTATAAAGCAGCTTTCTTGACGCCTTATGGTTCAATTTTAGTGAATATACACCCACATTAGTAACCATCCAAAATCCACTACGACTCTTCTTGTTAGTCAGTTGAATCAGTTTTTCTGACGCTGATCCACGGGTTAACATCAAATCAGGAAAGCGCTTAAAATGATGAGCAAACAATGAGAAGTAATGAATGCCTCGTTCAGTGGCAATCCACATTCCCCCTCGATGATCATTGAGTAATGAGTAAACCTTTTCACCAAACAACGCATGACTGTGTGTGTGTTCTCTGGCGAAATAGCCACTCTCTTGTGATGCAAAAGAGTACGATTGCAAACCGGATTCGGTACCTATCCAGTAGCCTTTTTGCGTTTCCGCAATACTCAAAACATGTCCACCTGGGATTCGTTTAAGTGGAGCGTCAGGATGGTTAAAATTGAAAAGAATTGCCCCGTGTCGAGTTCCGACGACCAACTCTTGACGTTTTTCGGAAAAATAGAGGGTTTCTATATGGCTCGTACCGGAGCGAGGGGCATGTTCGAAATGGCTACCATCTGACAAGTACACTCCGGAGTTTGTTGCCAGTACCCACTTTGACTGAATCCGTTTGGCATCGGTAATGTTGATTTGAGCAGACTGGTTGTATTGATACAACTCCATTAAGGAGTAAGAAGAGAACTCTCCACTATCAACGTGATAGGTGTAGAAGTTTGAAGCATCAGAGACCCAAACGTAACGGTTCGATACCCCTATTTGTAAAATCTCAGTACCCGGCGTGAGACTGAATATCAGTTCTCGACTTTTACCTGGGGTGGTGCGATAAATCTCATTGCCCGCAAATGACCAAAAAGCACTGCCGAGAAAAGCAACTTGCTCTGATTCAAAATCGAGTGCAGAACCTGACTTGGGCAAAATGTTTTGCCCATCAAAAAACAGCACCTGATTTCTAACATCTTGAAACCAGATACCACCATTGTCAGCGAGAAAAAGTTCTTTAGCGGCAAACGCTTTACCCTGAGATTGCGTTGGCAAGGGGTAGAAAACTGACAAAGGGAGATCCATTGCCATCGCGACACGAGTCAAAAATAAAAACGACAGAAAACAAACGGCTTGTTTCACTAGCGATTCCCTTGCAGCAAAATTGGACAGTCAATAATATTCCAAATCTAAGCGTTTCGAATGATCCACCCAGATCAAGACTCAAAGCTAATTGAACTGAGTCATCAAATTATTTTGTGATAATAATTATCTTGGATTTCCAACCATAAACAAGATGCTGCTTCAAAAAATCGGCGTTTTCTTATCTAGAACCATCAAAAAAGGGAAGCGCTATGCTTCCCTTTGATGGCATATCAAACAAATATTTAGTTACTAAGACATTCAGTGAAGCTGTCTGTGATGGACTGAATAAAAGTAAAGTAGCTGCCTGGTCCAACTTGAACATTAGTACCAATAGGATCAAGTACCCCTTGCTTGGCTTGACTGCCACGCGTCACAGACTCAACAACAGCTGGAGTAAACTGAGGTTCAGAAAAGACACATTTAGCATCCCCTTTTGCCAACGCTTTCTTGATTTTAATGAGTGTCTTAGCCCCAGGTTTTCTCTCAGGGCTAACCGTAAATTCACCCAAATGATTCAAGCCATAATCCTGCTCGAAATAACCATAGGCATCATGAAATACGTAGTAACCCACCTCTTTTACTGGCTCTAGCGACGCACGCCACTTTTCATCGTACTGATTAGCATTTTTCACAAATGCCTGATAGTTCGCTTGATAAACATCTTTGTTGCTCGGGTCTAACTCAGAAAGTTTCTGGCTAATCGCTTCAGCAGCCTTAATACTTTGTTCATGCCCTAACCAAAAATGCGGATCGTGCGAGCCATGATTATGCCCGTCATGATCGTGACTGTGTCCGTCTTCTGAAAACTCGCGAAGGTTCAAACCATCCACTTCACTGATGGTCAAAACATTCTTCTGACCCTCAAGAACTTTAGTTAAAAAAGGTTCTAGGTCATTACCGAACCAAACGACTAAATCGGCTTTTCTAACTCGCTTCACATCAGATGGTTTCAGCGCGTAATCATGTGGGGAAGTGTTGGACTCAAGCAATAAATCTGGCTCAGAAACACCTTGCGTAATTTCATAGGTAATCATCTGAATGGGTTTGATACTGGTCAGTATTTCACTGGCGTTTGCACTACCTATAGCAAAAATGGATAGCAAAGGAATAAGGTGTTTCATAAATCAATACCACTAGTCTCTGGCGTTAAAGTTTTTCAAATGTTACATTATAACAATAGTTATTTGCAAATGAGTTCCATTCATGTCGGCACTGGTCGAACTTCAACAAGTCTGTGTTCAATTCGGAGAACGCAAAGTCCTTGATAATATTAGTCTCACCCTAAAGCGAGGAGAAATAACAACATTGATAGGCCCTAACGGAGCGGGTAAATCCACTCTAGTAAAGGTGTTGTTAGGTCTTCAAAAGCAGTTCAGCGGGACAGTCAATAAGACGCCGAACCTAAAAATTGGTTATGTCCCTCAAAAACTTAGGCTGAATGACTCATTACCTCTGGATGTGAAACGTTTCATGAAGCTCGCGGGTAAATTTAGTGAGCAAGAACTGCAAGATGCGTTGAAACTTGTCGGTGCACAACACTTAATGCGAGCGAACATGCATTCTCTCTCTGGTGGAGAGAGCCAACGTGTTCTCTTAGCAAGAGCACTACTCCAACGACCAGACTTGCTGGTTCTTGATGAGCCAGCTCAAGGTGTTGATGTCCAAGGACAGATTGATTTATATGAGTTAATTGATACTATTCGCCATCGTTTCAGCTGCGCGGTGTTCATGGTATCCCACGACTTACACTTGGTAATGGCGAAAACTGACGACGTTATCTGCCTCAATCACCATATCTGTTGTTCAGGCGCGCCAGCCGATATCACCAAACACCCAAGTTACATTGCTCTGTTTGGCGAAACGAGAAATGAGTCTCTTGCGTTTTACCACCACCAGCATCAACATCATCACCATGATTTAGCGGGTGATCCTGTATCTGGCGAAGCGTCTACCTGTTCACAGCATTCACATGGTCACCATCATGATTGAGTTTCTATTACCTTCTATCCTCGCAGGCTTGGGGATTGCAGCCATCGCGGGACCGCTGGGGTCATTTGTTGTATGGCGAAGAATGGCTTACTTTGGCGACACTTTGGCTCACGCGTCCTTGATGGGGCTTGCATTAGGCTTCCTTCTTGACGTCAACCTGTATTTTGCCCTGATTGTCTGCTGCTTGGCTCTCGCCTTTATTCTTGTCGCCCTCCAAAGACAACAATTGGTCGCAACTGATACGCTGCTGGGTATTCTGGCACACAGTGCCTTATCTCTTGGCTTAGTGGCGGTCAGCTTTCTAGACAATGTACGAATCGACCTGATGAGTTACTTGTTTGGTGATTTACTCGCTGTTAGCCCAACGGACCTCGTTTATATATATGCGGGCGCAGCGCTCGTTTCTGCAATACTGGTCTATTTTTGGCGTTCTCTGCTTGCAACAACGGTTAATGAGGATCTCGCCGAGGTAGAAGGCCACAATGTCGACTTAATGCGTTTAGTTCTGATGATTATGGTTGGCCTTGTGATTGCCATCGGTATGAAATTCGTAGGCGCTTTGATCATGACTTCACTGTTGATTATTCCTGCGGCTACCGCGCGTCGATTCTCTAGAACTCCAGAGCAGATGGCCATAACTGCCTCTTTTATTGGAGCAGTCGCTGTGCTCTTAGGCCTTAGCCTCTCATGGCATTACGATACTCCAGCGGGGCCTTCTGTGGTCATCAGTGCCACCGCTATGTTTATGTTGTCACAGCTATATCGAGTAAAGGCTTAAGCTAGAAGCTAAAATGAAAAAGGGTTGGCCACACATGCCAACCCTTTTTGTTACATGAACGAGAATCTTAGATTAGGCACCTTCGTTGTGCAGTTCGAGGTTAGCCAGTTCTTGCTGAATATCGCGCTGTACTTTTGCATCATCACTACGCAATGACTCTAGGAAATCAAGGTACTTCTGATCGATATCTCCAGTCACGTACTCGCCATTAAAGACGGACGTTTCGAACTTAGTGATATCGGTGTTCCCCATGCCCACCGCTGCCACAAGATCATCTAATGTTTGGAAAATTAGCTCATCGGCACCGATTTGCTTACAAATAGCGTCGTTATCACGACCATGTGCTATCAGCTCATTCGCGCTTGGCATGTCGATACCGTAAACGTTCGGGAAACGAATTTCCGGTGCTGCAGAGACCATAAATACTTTTTTCGCACCAGAGTCGCGCGCCATTTCAATGATTTGCTCAGATGTGGTACCACGAACGATAGAGTCATCAACCAGCAAAACGTTTTTGTCTTTGAACTCAGAGCGGATAGCATTGAGCTTACGGCGAACGGACTTCTTGCGTTGCTGCTGACCCGGCATAATAAACGTACGGCCCACATAGCGGTTCTTAACAAACCCTTGGCGATATGGCTTATCAATAGCTTGAGCAATCTGCAACGCAATATCACATGACGTTTCAGGGATCGGAATAACTACATCGATATCTAGATGACTGTAGTCATCACGGATGCGCTCACCAAGCTTCTTACCCATTTCTACACGTGCACTGTAAACAGAGATTTTATCAATGAAGGAGTCTGGACGAGAGAAGTAAACAAACTCAAAGATACAAGGGTTTAAGGTAGGGTTATCCGCACACTGTTTAGTGTGTAGCTGACCATCAAACGTTGCGTATATCGCCTCACCTGGCGCAACGTCACGGATGAAGTCAAAACCAACGGCATCCAGCGCAACAGATTCAGAAGCCACCATGTATTCAACCGAGTCCCCTACTTCACGCTTACCAAGACATAGAGGACGGATACCATTTGGGTCACGGAAAGCAATCATACCGTGACCTATGATCATTGCAGACACAGCGTAAGCACCGCGAATCGTACGATGAACATTAGTCACCGCACGAAATACATCTTCTGCGGCTACATTGCCTTTCACTGTGTCAATTTCGTGGGCAAGAACATTCAGTAATACTTCGGAGTCCGAAGTGGTGTTGACATGACGACGGTCTTTCTCAAACAATTTTTCACGAACTTCCGCTGCGTTGGTTAGGTTACCATTATGAGCAAGCGTAATACCGAAAGGAGAGTTAACATAGAAGGGCTGAGCTTCAGATGCGCTAGAACTACCCGCTGTTGGGTAGCGAACATGGCCAATACCGACCGTTCCCTGAAGGCGTTGCATGTGCTTTGCTTCAAACACATCTTTAACTAAACCGTTCGCCTTTCTCAGACGAAAACGATTGCTTTCTATGGTACAAATACCCGCGGCATCTTGGCCACGATGCTGCAACACAGTCAGTGCGTCATAGATAGACTGGTTTACAGGCGTTGTACCCACGATTCCAACAATACCACACATGTCCTAACCCTCGATTTGCGACAATGGCTGGCGCTATAACGCGCCAGATAAGAAACTCGATGTTGCTTGTAAGTGCTCGAAGAAAGGGGCAATGATACGGCTAAACTCCGGTACCAGTTGCGAACTTCTCCACCACTCTGAGTCTGGAAACGATGTAAACGCATCCATAAAAAATAGTGCAGCTGAAACAATCAGAACACCTCGTAAGCCACCAAAGACGACTCCTAGTACTCTATCTGTTCCTGACAAGCCTGTTTTCTGTACTAATTGGGCGATAACGTAATTCACGATCGCACCTACGATAAGTGTCGAAACAAACAGGGCTGCTATCGCTGCTCCATTTCGAAACATGTCGTCCTGAATATTGGAAAAGTACACCGCCAATTTTGCGTAATACTGGCTGGCGATAAAAAACGCCCCAAACCAAATAACCAGAGACAACGCTTCTTTTGCGAAGCCGCGAATTAAACTGATCACTGCCGACAGGCCGATCACACTTAAAATGACAATATCTAACGAATTCATCTGTTCTTACATCTTAAGTTGGCGCGCATTTTAACAGAAAAAACGCTGACGCAAACGTTTTCTTATGGATTTAATGGCTTAAATTTGAGCAATCGACCTTTTGAGCCAGTAATTTTTTCCAACTCAGTCACTTGTCGCTCTAGCTTACTCTTGGATACATCTGGGCCAATAATCACACGAGTGAAACCATTTTCGAGTTTTGTGTGTGCTTGATAACCACGTTTTTGTAGGTCTTTAACAACGTTTTTCGCATTCTCTGCGTTCTTCAACGCCATCAACTGAATAATCCAAGCACTGTCCTGATATTCATTGCGCTCAGGAACCTCTTTAACCGCGACAGGCAAAGGTTCATCATTCACCTTTTCACCAGAAGCGGGAACCTCAGGTTCTTGCACAACAACTTCAACTGGTGTTTCAGGTAGGCTTGCAGAATCATCAATGGGCTCCAAAACTTCGAAGCTTTCTACATCGCTATCAAGCTCTGGCTTAATCGGAATACTGGCGATTTCTTCCTTGTAATGCGTTTTTTTACCATCAAGGACATCTGGTAATACGATCACGCCGATCGCCACCAAAATGATGGTGCCGACCAGACGATTTTGAAACTTACTTGCCATTTACTCTCCTTGACTCTGCCAGTGTTCGAGTACTTCACCAACCGTATGGAAAGAACCCACAACCAGAATGACATCTTCCGCCTCAGCCTTTGTCAACGCGGCTTTAAATGCGTCGACAGGAGCTTCAAAGCGGTCATTGCCATCAGGAAGATACTCACAAAGTTCCGCTGCACTTGCAGCTCTTGGCCCTTGTAACGACGCTGGATACCAATGGCTGGCAACCGGAGCCAACACTTCAAGCGTGGCCTTAATATCTTTGTCGTGCAGCATCGCAACCACAGCGTGGATTTTTTTATCCAAGTACTTCTGTTGAATGCGTTCAACCAAATACTCAGCAGAATGTGGGTTGTGTGCCACATCGAGGATGATTGTAGGCTCCGTACTCACAACCTGCATTCGACCAGGTAGCTTAGCGCTGTTGAGGCCTTTAACGATGTTGATGTCCGACAAGTCCAGATTTGCTGTCGCGAGTGCCATCAAAGCGGTCGCCGCATTTTGTAACGGTAAACCAGGGATAGGAAGCGCTTCTAACTCGTATGGGCCATGCGTCCAACACCAAGTATGTTCATCAACAACCTGATAGTTGTATTGAATTTCCACTTGATACAATTCTGCACCAATATCATCAGCATGCGCTGCCACAGTAGAAGGCGCTTTGGGCTGACCACAGATTGCGGGCTTACCACTTCGGTAGATGCCTGCTTTCTCATAGCCAATCACATTAATGTCATCACCGAGCCAGTCAACATGGTCGATAGCGAGGCTAGTAATCACCGAAACATCATGGTCAACAACATTAGTGGCATCCAATCGCCCTCCTAGCCCGACTTCTAGCAATACGACATCCACTTTTTCAGTTTGGAAAAGGCGCAACGCCGCCAAAGTCCCGTATTCAAAAAAGCTTAGGCTAATATCACCACGTTGCTTTTCAATAAAATCAAACGCTTCGGTGTGCTTCTCATTAGCCAGATCTTGGCCATTAATACGGACACGTTCGTTATAACGAATTAGGTGGGGAGAACTGTAAACACCAACGGAGTAGCCTGCATCAAGCAATATGGCTTCCATAAGTGCACAAGTGGAACCTTTTCCATTGGTCCCCGCGACAGTAATCACGGTAGGAGCAGGTTTAACTAGATTAGTTTTCTCGGCGACAGCCTGGACACGATCTAGACCGAGATCGATAGCAGAGGTGTGTATGTTTGTTAAATAATCAAGCCACATCGCAAGAGGGGATGTGGCTTGAGGAATTTGGGTTTGACTCATCTAACTCTAACCAAGTAATTGTGGTTGTTTGTTAGTATGTTACTTTACCCTTTTTCGTCCGCTTCTGGTACAGAATAAGCAGCTTCATTTTGTGAATCGTTCACAGAAACCACCAGAGGCGAAGGTTGGTTAGTCATTTTCGCAATCAGGCTACCAACACGCTGACGCATTTCGCGACGATCAACGATCATGTCGATAGCACCATGCTCAAGCAAGAACTCACTGCGCTGGAAACCTTCCGGAAGATCTTCACGTACCGTCTGTTCGATAACACGACGACCAGCGAAACCGATCAACGCTTTAGGCTCACCGATATTTACGTCACCTAGCATTGCCAAACTTGCAGAAACACCACCCATCGTCGGATCAGTCATGACTGAGATAAACGGCAGGCCTTTTTGAGACAGACGCTCAAGTGCAGCACTGGTTTTCGCCATTTGCATTAGAGACATCAAAGCCTCTTGCATACGTGCACCACCACTTGCAGAGAAACAAACAAGACCTGTGTTGTTCTCAATAGCCGCTTCTACAGCGCGAACAAAACGAGCGCCAACTACAGAGCCCATTGAACCGCCCATGAAAGAGAATTCAAACGCACAAGCAACAATAGGAAGACCTAATAGCTCACCTTTCATTACAACAAGGGCATCTTTCTCTCCACTGCTCTTTTGTGCAGCCGAGATACGATCTTTGTATTTCTTTGAATCTTTAAACTTAAGCTTGTCTTGTGGCTCAAGTTCATCCGCTAGTTCAACGCGGTTGTTTTCATCCAAAAATGTTTCCAGACGACGACGCGCCTTCATACGCATGTGATGGTCACATTTCGGACATACTTCTAGGTTACGCTCTAGTTCAGCGTGATAAAGCACCTGTTCACAAGACGTACACTTGGTCCACACACCTTCAGGGATGGACGCTTTACGTGAACTAACAATGTTGCTTTTTTCTAAAATCTTTTCAAGCCAACTCATGGAAGACCTTTTTCTCTCATCGCCTCCGCACTTTGCGAAGGACAAAAATTCTGAATTTACGCGAGAGGATTAAAGCATATAAAATGCCAAGTGTAGACAAAAAACTGGTTGTACCTATTTCTTACACTAATGTCTCACGCCCTAAAGAACTGATTAGTTGGACAATTTATCACGAATTAGTTCAAATTGTCTGGCAAAAATAGTGGCCCAATTGGCACTCTTGGCAATTCAAATTCTGCTGGATAATCAACATCAACCAGATAGAGGCCAGCTGCCTTCGCTGTTGCTCCCGCAAGCTTGCGATCTTTCACTTCAAGCAACCACTTTATCCACTCTGGTTTCTGCTCCCCGCGGCCAACACAGATAAGGCTTCCGGTAATATTACGCACCATATGATGAACAAAGGCATTCGCCTTGATATCAATCACTACGTATTGTCCGTGACGAGTCACATCCAAGTGCATAATGTTACGCCAAGGGCTACGGGACTGGCAGTGTACCGCTCTGAACGACGTGAAGTCGTTCTCACCCAACAAATATTGACCAGCTTGGTGCATCTTTTCAGCATCTAACTCGCCGTGATAGTGGCTAACACCAGAGGACATAATGCCCGGTCGGAATGCGCTATTAAAAATGATGTATCGATAACGCCTTGCTGTAGCGGAAAAACGAGCATGGAACTCTTCAGGCACCTCTTTTGCCCAACGAACTGCAATATCATTCGGTAGATTGGCATTGACACCCATTGTCCACGCAACCATTTTTCGGCTAGCGCTAGTGTCAAAATGGACCACTTGACCCGTTCCATGAACGCCCGCATCAGTGCGCCCTGCACACTGCACTTCTACAGGATGGTTTGCAACGATACTCAGAGCACGCTCAAGTTTCTCTTGTACGCTTTTAACTTCTTTTTGTCGCTGCCAACCATAGTAATGAGTACCGTTATACTCAATACCTAACGCAATTCTCATCAGGGTGTTCTCTTTGAAAATGGGGCGGGAAGTATAAACATTTTTGCAAAAAAAGATAAGGGGGCTCAGCACCCCCCTTGTAGATTACTCATTCATCGACCGTTGATCGCATCGATTAAGTTTTTCGCCTCTCGGCGAATCTCGTCGCTACCATCCACAATAGCCTCTTCTAGCAACTTAATTGCGCCTTGAGCATCATTCATCTCAATGTAGATTTTAGCTAAATCAAGTTTGCCAGACGCCTCTGAATTGTTGTCAACATCAACATCTCCGGTATCCCCGATAACGTCTGGGAAGTCACTTAACCCGACATCAAGCTTCAACTCTTCTTCTTCAAAGCTTTGCTGCTCTTCTTTTTCAACCTCAGCCATCAGCTCATCAATGGTACGGAACTCACCTTCTTGTGGATTGAAATCACCCAGCTCTTCTTGGTCTTCCCAGTTTTCATCTAAGATTTGAGCTTGTTCAGGGCGATTACCATCATCCCATACACCCTGTTGATCTTCAGGAATATCATCAGTAATTTGAGCTTGTTGTTCAGGGGATAAGCTAAAGCCGTTCCAGTCTTCTCCCCCCACTTCCAGCATGGCTTCAATATCCATCCCTGCACTATCAGAAGTGACTGAATCGACAGGTTTATCAAAGTCAAAGCTAGCAGTTTGTTCTGGTTCACTTTCAGAAAGCAATTCATTAAATGCAGCTTCATTGAAAGCGTGATGCGCCAATTCCTCGGCTTCATCAGAACGATCCATGGCCTCAGATGGAATCTCTTCAAGAGATGGTAGTTCGAGCTCATCAAGTTTGAAGTCAACATCATCAGAACCACTATCGAACGCTTCGGCTAACGCATCTTGTTCGTCAAATTCAGGCAAGTCCCGCTCGTTGACTTCAAGAGATTCCTCCTGTTGAACAGTATTTACTTCAGGGTCTAGTTCCTCAATTGCATCCGCCGACGCTCCTTGTTCTATATATCCTGGAATGTTTAAGTCATCGAGCTCTAGCGAGCCCTTTGACTCGGAAGGAGAAGCTTCGAGCTCAGCTTCTTCAGTAACATCTGCTAGTGCGTCTTCTTCGCTGTATTCTGGGAGATCTAAATCATCCAGTTCTAACGATTCTTCAGGCTCAGCGACAGGTGCTTCAAGCTCTGACTCTTCAGCAACATCCGCTAGTGCATCTTCTTCGCTGTATTCTGGAATATCTAAATCATCCAGTTCTAACGATTCTTCAGATTCAACGGCAGGTGCTTCAAGCTCTGACTCTTCAGCAACGTCCGCTAGTGCGTCTTCTTCGCTGTATTCAGGTAACTCTAAATCATCCAGCGCTAAAGACTCTTCTGACTCAGCGATAGGCGCTTCATGCTCTGGCTCTTCGGCAACATCCGCTAGCGCATCTTCTTCACTGTATTCTGGAAGATCTAAATCGTCTAAGGCTAACGACTCTTCAGGTTCAGCGATAGGTGCTTCAAGTTCAGGCTCTTCGGCAACGTCTGCTAGTGCGTCTTCTTCGCTATATTCTGGAAGATCTAAATCGTCTAAGGCTAACGACTCTTCAGGTTCAGCGACAGGTGCTTCAAGCTCTGGCTCTTCGGCAACATCAGCAAGTGCGTCTTCTTCGCTGTATTCTGGAAGTTCTATATCATCCAGTTCTAACGATTCTTCAGATTCAACGACAGTTGCTTCAAGTTCAGGCTCTTCTGCAACATCCGCTAGTGCGTCTTCTTCGCTGTATTCTGGAAGATCTAAATCATCCAGTTCTAACGACTCTTCAGGTTCAACAGCAGGTGCTTCAAGCTCCGGCCCTTCGGCAACGTCCGCTAGTGCATCTTCTTCGCTGTATTCAGGAAGATCTAAATCATCCAGTTCTAACGATTCTTCAGATTCAGCAGCAGGTGCTTCAAGCTCAGGCTCTTCGGCAACGTCCGCTAGTGCGTCTTCTTCGCTGTATTCTAGAAGGTCTAAATCATTCAGTTCTAACGATTCTTCAGGTTCAGCGACAGGTGCTTCAAGCTCTGGCTCTTCGGCAACGTCCGCTAGTGCGTCTTCTTCGCTGTATTCTGGAAGATCTAAATCGTCTAAGGCTAGCGACTCTTCAGGTTCAGCGACAGGTGTTTCAAGTTCAGACTCTTCGGCAACGTCCGCTAGTGCGTCTTCTTCGCTGTATTCTGGAAGATCTAAATCGTCTAGGGCTAACGACTCTTCAGGTTCAGCGACAGGTGCTTCAAGCTCTGGCTCTTCGGCAACGTCTGCTAGTGCATCTTCTTCGCTGTATTCTGGAAGATCTAAATCGTCTAGGGCTAACAACTCTTCAGGTTCAGCGACAGGTGCTTCAAGCTCTGGCTCTTCGGCAACGTCTGCTAGTGCATCTTCTTCGCTGTACTCTGGAAGCTCTAAATCATCCAGTTCCAATGAATCTTCTGACTCAGCAACAGGCGCTTCAAGCTCAGGCTCTTCGGCAACATCCGCTAGTGCGTCTTCTTCGCTGTATTCTGGAAATTCTATATCATCCAGTTCTAATGATTCTTCAGATTCAACGGCAGGAGCTTCAAGCTCCGGCTCTTCGGCAACATCGGCCAGTGCATCTTCTTCGCTGTACTCTGGAAGATCTAAATCATCCAGCGCTAGCGACTCTTCTGACTCAGCGGCAGGTGCTTCAAGCTCTGGCTCTTCAGCAGCAGGCGTATCAGCCATGAGATCATCAGATATTGCTTCGGACGCTTCATCTTCAATCAGCCAATCATCATCTTCCGGAACCCCAAATTCATTTGGAATAGCTTCAGGCATTGGGGTCGCTGATTGTTCTATTGCTGGTTCTGGAGTCTCTGGAGTCTCTGGAGTCTCTGGAGTCTCTGGAGTCTCTGGAGTCTCTGGAGTCTCTGGAGTCTCTGGAGTCTCTGGAGTCTCTGGAGTCTCTGGAGTCTCTGGAGTCTCTTCAGATGGTGTGTCCGTTTGCTCCTGCTGAGCAAGTAAATCTTCCTCAACAGGCGCATTTTCTTCAGCAGCAATGGCAGTACTCTCATCTAACTGTGCTGAAGAAGTAACCGGAACTTCATGACTCTCTTCCAGTTCAGAACTTGGGTTTTCGACTTCATCAATAGCAGACGTCAGCCAATCATCTTCATCTTCGTGCTCGGACTCCGAGCCCGTAGCTTCCGGCTCATCGAGTTCAAGTGGTTCTACATCGCTTGAAAGAGCATCCTGATTTTCGTCCTCAGCCAAATCAAACTCAGACTCTTCGACTAATTCAGGGTTTTCCACCTCATCAATCGCTGAAGTCAGCCAATCATCCTCTTCTGGCTCTGGCTCTGGCTCTGGCTCTGGCTCTGGCTCTGGCTCTGGCTCTGGCTCTGGCTCTGGCTCTGGCTCTGCAAAGTTTGAATCATCTTCAGGTTGCGGTGCAACAGCTTCCTCAGATACAGCTTCACTTAAATCGGGCTCATCCAAATCAAGCTCATCGAGCAATGGATCACCTTCGGGCGCAGCGCTCAACATGTCATCGATAAAATCTTCACTGGAGAATTTATCTGTACCAGCAGCGTCATCAAGCGCAACATCTTGGTTCAACTCATTGCTCAGAGTGAGATCTTCATTCTCTTCTTCTACCGATTCATCACTCTGCTTTTCAATCTCCAGCAACTCTTCAAACAGGTCGGTGCCTTCATCACCGAGTTCTTCAGTAACTTGCTGTTCTTGCTCAGATTGTGTCTCGAACAAGTCATCCAGTAACTCAGTACTACCTTCAAGTGAGCTTACATCTTGGGTATGATCATCAGACAAAAACTCATCAAGTGTTTCGGTTGACTCTGCATCAAGCTCATTGCTGTCATCGGTGATCAGTTCATCGAAGACATTGTCATCGCTAAGATCTAGATCGTCGCTTAAGAAGTCATCTAGCGCCTTATCTGAACTAGGATCTGTCTCCTCACCATCATCAATCAGCTCATCGAGTAAGTCTGTACTGTTTTCACTGACTTCTGGTGTTGGCTCTTCCACCATTTCATCCAGAAGCGCAGTCTCATCAAGTGCTTCAGCTTCAAGCTTTTCTAGGTCTGCCTGAGCTTCCACTTGAGCAAAGAGGTCATCAATTTCGCTATCTGACGCTAGACTAGGCTCATCTGTATCGGTGCTCCCAGCATCGTCATCACTCAGATCAAAACCACCATCAGCCTCATCAAGCAACGAGTCAAAGTCCAGATCGTCACTCGCATCATCAGTGTCACTTTCATTGAACAAGTCGTCTAACAGTGACTGATCCAACTCATCGGTGCCAAGATCTTCCGAGTCTCCATCTGATGCCAGCAGTGAGTCTAGCTCGTCTTGCGAAATCTCATCGTCATCATCTGATAAATCAAATTCACCTTCTGGTGACTCATCCTCAATAACAACTTCATCCAGGGCTCGCTCCATTTCTTCAAGGCCCAGTGCTTTATCTTCGCTATTCACACTGATGCCATTGGAGCTCATATCCATATCGGCAAGCGCTTCGTCTAGCTCGCCATCGTCCCCGATGCCCGCGAATGGGTCTTCGCCATCTTCACCTTCAAGATTGAAATCGAGATCGTTATCTTCTAAGTCGGCAAAGACATCTACTTCGCCATCTTCTTTACCTTCATCTAAACCAGAATCATCCGAGAACAACTCTTCTTCATCGTCGGTTGATTCACCAAACAAGTCATCATCAAGCAGTAAATCATCATCCACTTCTTCATTAAGAGAATCCGGAGCGATTGGCGCAACAGGTTCAGCGGTTTGTTCGGTCGCGGTTTGTGCTTCTGAATCTTCTTTCTTACGGCGACCCAGCAACATCATGATCAGCAAGCCAATCAGCAAGCCTGGGATGATAGCCAGCGCAGCGACAAGCCAAGTATTAGAGAGCAGTTCATCGAGCGGAGAGGGTTGCATTTTCTGCTCTTCGGCAAGTCGCAGACGTTCCGCTTCGAGTAATTTCTCTACCTCATTGCGAATGCGAGACTCATCACCCAGCTCATCTTTCAGCACATCCACTTCGGACTGAACATCAGCCAACATCAAGCGCAACTTATGATTTTTCTCTTCCAGAGCCATCAACTCGCCTTCTGAACTTTCGAGTTGTTTCTCCAAAGTCGAAACTTGCGCTTTTTGCTCTTGCTTGGCTATTTTTGCTAAATCCGCATTTGGCTGCATTGCCGGTTTGGTATCATCCATCATTGGCTTTTCAGCGTCAGATGGTTTCATTTCTTCAGGTTGTTGCTGAGGCGAGGTTTGCGCGGTTGGGCGAGAAACCGCAGGAATATCCGTCAAGCGCGCTTGATGGGCCGCCATGACATTGACAGCTTCTTGTGTCGAAACGCTTTGAACTTGAGCCAACGAAGGAATTCGTAGCGTACTGCCTGGAATAAGCTCGTGGATGTTTTGATTTTCAAATGCTTGAGGGTTGAGCTGATAAACAGCAAGTAACGTTTGTTGTACAGAAACGCTAGCTGATGGACGCAAACGGCTGGCAATAGCCCAAAGTGTTTCTTGAGAAGTAGTTGGTCCATAAAAGCGAGAAGGCTCGTTGTTACGCAGATCTTGGGGGACAAAATCAGAATATTGCGGCGATGCTTGGATCTCGCCGTCAGGTCCCTTAAGGCGAATAGTTTCTGCACTAACAATCGATGTCTGAGTCACGGCTACTAATGCAACAGGCAGCAGCAGACGCTTAAAAATTCGAAGCATAGAAGGCTCAGCTATGTGCTCAATAAATTTTAATGTAATGATCTGTTAAATATATCGGATAAACACGCTAAAACTATAGGTGCATAGCTAAAAAATGTGTGGCTGCCGCCATATTCGCACTAATCTCACACTAAATTTAGGAATCTGATTAAAAAAGCCTCACACGATGGTGAGGCTTTGCTATAAGTGTTAATAATACGCTCAGTAATAATCGCGAATCAGAACTTCTGCAATCTGAACCGCATTGGTTGCTGCGCCTTTGCGAACGTTATCTGCTACAACCCACAAGTTGATACCACTATGGTGGCTGATATCGTTGCGAATACGACCAACCATCACGTGATCTTTACCACCCGCATCACGAACCTGTGTCGGGAAATCTTCACCATGGAACACTTCAACACCCTCGGTCTGCTCTAATAAATTAGCCACTTCATGAGCATCAATAGGTGCACGAGTTTCGATATGAAGTGCTTCCGCATGACCATAGAAAACAGGCACTCTCACACAAGTCGGGTTAACCGTGATTGACGAGTCATTAAAGATTTTCTGCGTTTCCCACACCATTTTCATCTCTTCTTTGGTGTAGCCATTTTCCATAAACTGGTCAATTTGCGGCAGACAGTTAAAAGCAATTTGCTGTGAGAATTGCTCATTTTCAGCCGGCATGCCATTAAGCAGCTTAGCAGTTTGGCCTGCCAACTCATCAATACCGGATTTACCAGCGCCAGAAACGGATTGGTAAGTCGAGACATTAATACGATCAATACCCACGGCATCATGAATCGGCTTAAGTGCTACCAACATTTGAATCGTCGAGCAGTTCGGGTTAGCGATGATATTGCGGTTACGGAACTCGGCAATCGCTTCAGGGTTAACCTCAGGCACAACCAAAGGAATGTCATACTCATAACGGAAGTTAGAGGTATTATCGATGACAATCACCCCTTCATCGGCGGCGATTGGCGCCCACTTAGCCGATAGTTCTCCTCCAGCGGAAAACAGGCCGATGTGAACCTGAGACCAATCAAAATTCTCAACGTTTTCGACTTTGATGGTTTTGCCGTTAAAACGGTAAGTCTTTCCTTCACTGCGTTCACTGGCTAGCAGAAAAAGGTCACCAACAGGAAACTTACGTTCCTGAAGTACTTCGAGAATTGTTTCACCGACTGCGCCGGTCGCACCTAAAATGGCAACGTTATATTGCTGGCTCATTGACTCACCTCAATTTGAAAACCTAATTTCGCTAGTGGCTGCAGGTTAGCCTCTGCATTTCCTCTTAGCGTGACTGCACTGTATTCACGGCGATCCCAGTAGTTCTTACGCATCAAGTCAAACGCACCGGGTTGACTGATTTCACGACGGAACAATGCATCGTCTTTACGCACATCATAGACAAGTTGCGTCAGATTGTGCAGCGTGGATTCTTCCCAAGCTCTGTCCAATACTAACTCCGGCACTGGAGCTGTAGGCAGAAGTTCACTGGCATGTGCGCGTAAATCGTTATTCAGAAACTCGCAGAAGCTATTAAAAATCATCGTTGTTCCACGAGCTTTCCCCTCTAAGCCATAACCGGCGACATGGGGGGTTGCGAATGCTAGCAGAGGCAGAAGCTCCATATCAACCTCTGGCTCGAATTCGAACACATCTAACGCAGCAATAAAGCCATCTTGTTTTCTCAAACGAGCTTTCAACGCAGTATTGTCAACAACAGGCCCGCGCGCCGCATTGATTAAAATTTGGCCACCACGTAACTTATTCAACACTGTTTCATTGATTAGATGATGAGTCGGAAAATCACCATCACGGGTGATTGGAGTATGAGTCGTAATGATATCCGCTTGCTCAAGCAATGCATCTAACGGGGTGAAATTACGCTCATCTCCCGCCGCTTGCTTAGGTGGATCATTGATGAGCACCTTAATACCAATACCTTCCAAACATTGCTGTAGATAACTACCCACTTGACCTGCGCCAATAATTCCAACGGTTTTATCAAATACTGAAAAGCCTTGTTGCTGCGCAAGTACCATCATAACGCTAAACGCGTACTCAGCTACACCGACTTTGTTGCACCCAGGTGCCGCGGTGAAAAAGATGCCTTTCTCTTTAAGTAACGCCTGATCAACATGATCCATACCAGCGGTTGCTGTTCCAACAAACTTCAGTCGATTCGCTTTAGAAATAAGCTCAGCATTCACTTTAGTAACAGAGCGAATCATCAACGCATCTACATCGACCAAGTCATCGGCGTTCAGAGTACGTCCGGATTTTAAAACAACCTCGCCCAGCTGGCTAAAAAGCTGCTCAGCATAAGGCATATTTTCATCAATTAGGATTTTCATGGCTTAAGAGATTTGATTTGAGAATTGCAGTGATTGTGCAGAAAAGCGCTGTCTCTGTCGAGCACTAGCGGCAGAAAGAAAAATGCCCGGCATAAGCCGGGCAAAGTTCCAGAACAAAAGGATCCCGACCCGCTCTCCATGGGTCAGAGTCTGCGTCTGTTCAACTACGTTTTGTATCAAAGCGTAGTCAAGCTCTGGAAACCTGTGTACTGGGAAACCCCAGCCGTTCAGTTAGCCTTGGTATTTTTTGATAACCAATGTTGCGTTTGTACCACCAAAACCAAAGCTGTTTGACATTACTGTTGTCAGTTCTGCATCACGTGTTTCAGTCACGATGTCTAGGCCTTGAGCCGCTTCATCCAGATTTTCAACGTTCACGCTTGGTGCGATGAAGTTGTTGTCTAGCATTAGCGTAGAGTAAATCGCTTCATGTACGCCAGCCGCACCAAGAGCATGACCTGTCATCGCTTTTGTCGCAGAAATTGCTGGGCTGTTGTCACCAAACAGTTCTTGAATAGCGCCTAGCTCTTTTACGTCACCCACTGGTGTTGATGTACCGTGCGTGTTCACGTAGTCAATTGCGTCTACGTCTTGCATCGCCATCTTCATACAACGCACTGCGCCTTCACCTGATGGAGCAACCATGTCGTAGCCATCAGACGTCGCGCCATAGCCAACGATCTCACCGTAGATTTTCGCGCCACGAGCCAGAGCGTGTTCTAGCTCTTCGATAACCAGCATGCCGCCGCCACCAGAGATAACGAAACCATCACGATCAGCATCGTAAGTACGAGAAGCTTTATCTGGCGTTTCGTTGTACTTAGTAGATAGTGCGCCCATCGCGTCAAACATCATAGTTTGAGACCAATCTAGCTCTTCACCACCACCAGCGAATACGATGTCTTGCTTACCAAGCTGGATAAGCTCCATTGCGTGACCAACACAGTGTGCAGAAGTAGCACACGCTGAACTCATTGAGTAGTTTACACCACGGATTTTAAATGGCGTTGCAAGACACGCAGAAACTGTAGAGGACATAGTACGAGGAACCATGTAAGGGCCCACACGTTTCACGCCTTTTGCACGCATAGTATCTACTGCCAATGCTTGGTTCAGTGCAGAAGCACCACCAGAGCCAGCTACGATACCTGTGCGGTCATTAGAAACCTGTTCTTCAGTCAGGCCAGCATCTTCGATTGCCTGCTGCATTGATAGGTATGCATACGCAGCCGCATCACCCATAAAGCGCATCTGTTTACGGTCAATATGCTCTGATGGGTTGATTTTCAGATCACCCCAAACCTGTGAACGTAGACCTTGTTCTTTAAACTGCTCAGAGGCAGTAATGCCAGATTTACCTGCTTTTAGAGACGCTAAAACTTCTTCGACGTTGTTACCGATACTTGAAACAATACCCATACCGGTGATTACGACTCGTTTCATTATGACATTCCTATAATTCAAAAATCTGCTAGATGATAACTAAGTTACCTGTGAAAAGTGGTCAGCTTTCCCAGAAAACCGTACAATCGCCACAACTTTATCGTCTTCATCACAAAAATTCAGACATTATGACCTCAATTACCAATGCTCAGCTGGGCTGGAACGATGCCGGAACCCCAGTATCAGACCAGTTTGATGACGTTTATTTTTCCAACGTAAACGGCCTTGAAGAGACCCGCTACGTCTTTCTTCATCAAAATCATCTGCCACAAAGATGGCAAGATTATGACCAGCGTCGTTTTGTCATCGGAGAAACAGGCTTTGGTACAGGTCTGAATTTCCTCGCAGTTTGGCAATGGTTTGAAGAATTTAGGCGTCAAAACCCGGATGCGCCACTAAAAGAGCTGCATTTTGTGAGTTTCGAAAAGTACCCTCTGAGTAAAGATGACCTGATTAAAGCTCACCAAGCTTGGCCAGAACTGGCTGAATACGCAAGAAAATTACAGCAATATTATCCGATTGCGGTTCCAGAGTGCCACCGAATTGTCCTTGAAGACGGCGCGATAACCCTAGACCTATGGTTTGGTGATATAAAAGATTGCATGCCAAAAGTCCCTGTTGGTGAACAAGGGTTGATTGATGCATGGTTTCTTGATGGTTTTGCTCCCAGCAAGAATCCTGAAATGTGGAATCAAGAACTGTTCGATGGCATGGCCAAACTCGCTAAGCAAGATTGTACCTGTGCCACTTTCACTGCGGCAGGTTTCGTGCGACGTGGTTTGATTGAAGCCGGTTTCGAAATGAAAAAAGTCAAAGGCTTTGGCACCAAACGTGACATGATTGCTGGACACCTAGCCCAGCGAGAGCCTCACACTAACCATAAGCCTTGGTTCCATCGCGATAGTAGTGGCTCGACTCAGTCTGTAGCGATTATTGGCGGCGGTATTGCCAGTGCCACTTTAGCAACAACGCTCATACGCCGAGGAATAAAAGTAACCCTATATTGCCAGGACTCCGAAGCCGCGCAAGGAGCGTCGGGTAATCGTCAGGGCGCAGTCTACCCACTACTGAATGGTTCGCACACAGGTGTCTCTCGCGTATTTGCTCCGGCTTTTTTGTTTGCTCGCCAGTTCATTGAACAAGCGGCTCAATCAATTAACTTTGACCATGATTGGTGTGGCGTGACTCAACTGATGTGGGATGAAAAATCACAAGCCAAGCTGGAACGCATGTTGAGTGGTAATTTTGATAATGGTCTTATCCGCCAACTTGGCGTTGAACAAACCAACCAAATACTTGGTTTGCCGGTTAATATGGGCAGCGTGCATTACCCACTTGGCGGATGGCTATGCCCGGCTCAGCTCACTCAAGAGTTGATTGAACATTTATCCCAAACTCCACTGTTTGAAGTACGTTATCAAACTAAGATAGACGATATGCGTTGGGATGAAGAACACGCTAGCTGGACATTAAGCAGCGGTGACAAAACCTTCACTCACGATACTGTTGTGGTAGCCAATGGTCATCAGTTCAGTGAATTACCTCAGACGAAAGACGTCCCTCTTGGTCAGGTTAAAGGTCAGGTGAGCCATATTCCGACCAACAGTGAGCTCAGCAAACTCAAAACGGTGCTTTGCTACGACGGCTATATGACGCCGGTAAACCCAAACAACGGATTTCATTGCATTGGTGCGAGCTACGACAGAGAGAATCTGGATCGTGAGTTTGACCCTGTCGCCCAACAAGGTAACGGAGACAAGCTACGTAAATGTGTCCCAGAACAAAGCTGGCCCCATCAAGTCGACACTTCAGGTAACCAATCACGCCAGGGTATTCGTTGTGTGAGCCGAGACCACTTGCCATTTATTGGCAGTGTCGGAGATTTAGACAAAACCAAGCAGGTTTACCACAATCTGCAAACCACTAAGCTGGAAGACGCAGAAAAAGCGCCGTCTTACCCTAACTTATTCTGTATGCTTGGGCTGGGATCGCGCGGCTTAAGCTCCGCACCGCTCTTAGCAGAAACCTTAGCTTCACAGATATGTGGTGACCCACTACCGCTACCAGTGGACGTATTGGAAGAGCTTCATCCAAGCCGTATGTGGGTAAGAAAATTGAGAAAAGGCAAAGCCATCACTGAGCTCTAAAGTGACAAAGAGAGCTTACCGAGTCATTCCCTATAAGCTCTCTGTCTTAAGATCAGCGTAACGTTGATACTGCAGCTTTGACTTGCTCAGCCACTTCCTGACTTTTAAATGACCCGGACTCCAAGTCAAAATTGTCGTAAAAACTTGGAATAGATACAGAGGCTTTCACTTCAGCACCAAAGTATGGAGCAGAACCTGTGGCAGCAGCTAAAACATTAGACGCACCGCCAGGGCCTGGTGATGTAGACAGGTAAATGGCTGGCTTATTGGCAAATACGTTACGCTCAATACGTGTTGCCCAATCAAACAGGTTTTTATACGCAGCAGGGTAAGAACCATTGTGCTCTGCGAAAGAAATAATCAACGCATCAGCCTGAGCAATGTCCTCCAAAAACGCTTTTGCTCCCTCAGCCTGACCAATTTCCTTTTCTTTATCTTCACTAAACAGCGGAACATCGTAGCTGTTAAGATCCAAGATAGTCACATCTGCTCCTTCAACTAGATGAGCAGCATAAGTTGCTAGCGTTTTGTTGATAGACGTTGAGCTGGTTGAAGCTCCAAAAGCGACGATTTTCATAATTCTGTCTCCTGACTCTCTCCTTACTATGTACAGAAGAGCATATCCAGCGAACAGAAAACCAACAACTATAAAATATTTAAGGGCTTGTTCGAAATATTCGAACAAGCCCTTAATAAAAAGATATCTGTAGAGGTTAGGCTTGATTGACTAACTCTAACCATAGGTCGTTGACTATGGTGCGATCGGCAGGACTCAATTCGGAACGTGCGTCATCCAGACTGCCTTGAATACGTACTTTCAGTGCTTCTATATCATTGACGCCTTCTTCTTCACACGAAGCAGCAGATAGAGAAATATGTCCACGTAGGTACCCACCAGCAAACAACTCGTCATCAGATGCAGTCTCAATACGCGCATCAATCATTTCTAGTAGCTTCTCTTCAAATTCAATAATCATAATGCTCTATTGCCCGGGTCAGTTTGATTCTCAAAAAGAATGCAGAGCTTCTCACATTGAGAAAATTAACGCAAACCCTAGTTATATCAAGGGCTGGCAGCATGGCACGCGCTGTGCACTTCCTCAACTATTCAACGAAGTTCAGCGAGGAAGGACCCATGAAAAGAAAACAAACGGCTTTAAACATATCGGTGGTAGCCAGTGCTTTGTTCCAAGCATCATTCGCCTTTGCAGAGACACCATTCACCTCGTGTCCGACTCAAGCATTTTTGATTCAGAATCCAACAGGCACGCCAGTCGCCTATGGTGTCAACATCGACGTCGGTAGCTACATCACACTAGATTCCAACTTAGATACTGCAAAGCTAAATGGTGTGGGTTATAGCAAACATGACGACTTCATTTACGGCTGGGACTATGGCACAGCCTCACTTTCTCGCATTGATTCCACCTTTACAAAAACGTTGCTCAATGTCAGCAAGCCATCTGGTGCCCCTACTTCTATCTACGTTGGTGACGTATCTCTTGATGAGAACGCCTGGTACGGCTACAGACCTAGCTACGGGCTCTACAAAATTGATTTAGATACTCTTGTCATGGAGCTTTCATCACCGCCTAGCCAATTCGGCAATCCTGCAATATACGACTTGGCCTTTCATCCTGACAATAGCCTGGCTTATTCCATCGATTCAAATGGTTACCTTTGGGAGATTGATGTCAACGCTGGCACTTCCAATCGACTGAACCAACTGTTAGATAAAAATGTACTCGGATATCGCTTAACTTTTGGTGCGGTCTATTTCGATGTCGATGGTAACTTCTACGCCAGCAACAACAGCAATGGGTATGTCTTCAAAGTAACTATCAATGGAAACAGCTCCAACGCAGAATTTTTTGCTTATGGCCCTTCCAGTAATTCCAACGATGGTGCTCGCTGTGCTCTCGCTCCAGTCGAACCCAGTGAATACACCGATTTCGGCGATGCGCCAGACAGTTACAAAACGACTTTCGCTTCTTCTGGTGCGCGTCATGGTATGTCAGATCTTAAGTTAGGTTCTGTTATTGATGGAGAGACCGACGGTAGCCCATATCCGCTCAGTGATGATACTTCAGATGGTTCGGACGATGATGACGGTATCCAATTCCCCGTTCCAATTCAGGTGGGACAAACCAGTAAAATCATCGCAACGGCTGCAGGTACATCTGACAGTTCAGTGCTCAATGCTTGGATTGATTTCGACCGAGATGGTGAGTTTGAGTCTAACGAAATCATCATCAGCGACCAATCGATGAGCGATAGCACTGGCGACATCTTCTTTACTGTTCCAACTTGGGCTGTCACCGGAGAGACTTGGGCTCGATTCAGAATTTCCAACACATCGGGAATTGGTCCAAGCGGCGGTGTTCCCGCAGGTGAGGTGGAAGACTACCTGGTCGACATCACGGAGAGTGGTGTAGTGACCGAACTATACCCCAGCGGCGGTGGTTACACTTCTTTCGCCTATGAAGATCAGTACCCAAGAAGCGGCGACTATGACATGAACGATGTCCTGATGAACGTTAAATACACGGAGTACCAGCTCAACGACCAAGTCATTCGCATGAAGATTGAAGGTAAGGTCGCCGCTCTCGGCGGTAACTACCACTCAGGTTTTGCTATTCGATTGCCTAATGTGGCAAAAGAAGACGTTAAATCAGATTCAGTACAACTTTACGTGAATAACGAGTTGCAAACCGCGACCGTACTAGAAACAGACACTGTCGACGCGGTATTCATCATTCACGAAGACTTGTGGGATATTACTGAGCCTGGTGAAGCTGAAGAGTGCACTATGTTCCGAACTCAAGAAAACTGCGGAACGAGTTATCGTCCAAGCTGGAGCCTAACCTTCTCGTTTGAAAATGCAGTCGACACATCAACCATGCCAGAATTCCCGTATGACCCATTTATATTTGCAGCACCTGGTCATTATTACGGTGATATTGGTTATCAGTTGACAGGCGGGTTCCCAGGACGAGGTTTAGAAATTCACCTCAAAAACCAATCCCCGACCAGTAAGTTTGACACGCGATACAAGTCTTACGGTGTCGATGCATCAAGTGGCGATACCCACTACCACGATGACAAAGGTCTACCTTGGGGTATAGAAATCCCTACAACCTGGCAGCATCCATACGAACAGGTCAATATTTTAGAGGCTTACACCAAATTTGACGATTACGCCGAAGACGCCACAGGTCAAACTGAACCGACCTGGTACGAGACTTCTGTTGACGGCAAAATTTATATCGACTAAAGGAGAAACAATTATGTGGAATATCAAACTGACGCACTTATTTGCAATGGTAATATTTGTTTCTCTCTCCGGCTGTGGTGGCGGCGGAGGTGGGGAAGGAGGCTCTTCAGGTTCATCTACAGGCTCTTCAGTCGCTGCAGCATCAACCGATGAAGATTCCAACACTTTGGCCGATGTGCGTATCGATTATGACAATAATCTTGCTTCGGTGTATCAGGTCGACATAGACGTCAGCCTACCTCACCTTTCAGCCTCTCAGGTTTACATCTCCGTCTGTGATAATGCTGGGGGGAACGTGGAGTCTGTTGACTATGACAAGTGCCTGTTGAAAGCTGCGTTGCAATCCGGAACAGGCAATTATCAACTACGAGTCCCTAATCATTGCGAATCATTGATTGCGGTAGTTTCCGTCATGGAACCCAACACTGCACCATTGGTCTATACACTCAATCACAACAATCAAGCCGAAACAACTTGGCTCATTCAGTAACGAAAAGCAAACCAGCCGCATACTGCGGCTGGTTTTACATTACTTCAAACATGGAATAATCCAGCGCAGGCTGTTGATAAAAAGACCGTAATGCATCTGAAAGCATACGAACACGCAGTGGCATACCCTGCTCAAATATCTTGCCGACTTCCGTATGAACTTTGTGCATAAAGGCTAAACGATCAGGTTCAAAGTCTCCGTTTAAGTTGTCACAGCTCACTGTAAACGGAAAACCTGCGCTAAGAGAGAGGATCCACTCATACGCCTGAGGTCGAATTTCTACTTTCTCAAACTCAGCCTGAACCGCTTCAGTGCGTCCATCCGGTTCATACCAATAGCCGAAATCCTCTAATAAACGACGCTCTGCCCCTGCAACACACCAATGCGCGATTTCGTGAAGTGCTGATGCATAGAAACCACGAGCAAAAATAATCCGGTGATTAGGCTGACTGTCATCCGCTGGCAGGTAAATCGGCTCGTCGCCCCCTAACTCCAAACGCGTATTATATTCACTTAGAAAAGTGGCGTTAAAAATGTTGATCAGGTCCTGATATTTGTGGTTCATGGGGATAAAATCATGGTTTAAATTACAGCGCTCGGCATTCTCGCATTTTTGATCCCAATTGCAAATCCCTACACCAACTACTGACATTAGAAATAATTATGCGAAAGCCCCCTTCACATTCATAAAATCTCATTCGTCACAGATCACATTTCCCACTAAACTGCCTTTTATTGGTTACAGAATGGCAAATTTCCAATCCGCTAGTCACGTAGGGCAAAACAATGTTATTGAGCATTTTATATATCATTGGCATCACGGCTGAAGCCATGACCGGTGCACTCAGTGCAGGTCGAAGAAAAATGGATTGGTTTGGGGTTATGCTCGTTGCGAGTGCAACAGCGATTGGCGGTGGAACAGTGCGCGATATCCTCCTCGGCCACTACCCGCTCGGCTGGGTAGAGAATCCGCAATTTCTCGCCATCACCTGTATTGCGGGCGTGCTAACCACGGGATTAGCCAAATGGATCATCAAGTTTAAAGGGTTGTTCATTCGCCTCGATGCGCTGGGCCTGATTGTGTTTAGCATAATCGGTACTAAAGTGGCGTTAGCAATGGGCCATCATGCAATGATCTGTATGGTAGCGGCACTGGTAACAGGCGTTTTTGGTGGGCTATTACGTGACTTAATCTGTCGTCAAACACCGCTTGTATTGCACGAAGAGTTATACGCGTCTGTCGCCCTGATAGCTTCTGGCCTCTACCTAGCGTTACTGGAGTTTGGTATTAATGATGTCACCGCGACCATCTCAACTCTAGTCGTTGGCTACATGCTGCGCATGGCTGCGGTTCGCTTTAAATGGCGTCTGCCTTCATTCCACCTTGAAACTGAAGGTTCTCTGCACTAATTCACAACGCCCCATTCTCGGGGCGTTTTATTCTCTAGCTTGTCGCCTAGCGGTGAATAATATTCGCCCGAATATTTACCGCTAAGGATCATTTGTGAGCCCGCTTGGATTTACCACCAAAACCTGCCATCGAAGCGCGATTATGCGATGAAAGTACATTCAAGTATTCTGCAAATCTCTTCATTGGTTTAATAACGCTTCTTCAAAACGACGTACTTGCTCACCAATCGCTAACATATTGATACAACTTTCAATTATGAGTGCGTGACGGGTTAATTATCCGTTAATTTGTCCTGTGACCTTTTGCACAAACACAGCAGACGACTTATTTTACTCTGGTCGCCCGCAAGGAAGAGTCCGACTTCACTATCGTTAATCTCTCTCCATTCTTTTCCTTGCCGTCACTTAAAATAAGCTGAAAGGTCTGAAGATGAGAAACAAACAACGTATTACCCTATCGGCAATAACGCTAGCCGTCATCTTGGCAGGTTGTAGTTCCACGCCAAAAACAAATGATGCTTCCACCCAGCTGACGGCACTACTCGACAGCTACCAACATGAATCACAATCTCTGGATAGCACTCACTTTGGTATCATCAATGATCAGATGGCTGCCGCACGTCAGTCTTTGGATCGTATCTATCTCGACAAGCTTCTTGAAATAGAAAGAAGCACTTTAACCGATGAAGAAAAGGTCTATTACGACACGTTCCGCTTTGATCGCACCATTGCGATTCGTGGTGCAAGCTTCGCCAATACACGTTTTGGCAACTTCGATGTCCCAGTCACGCATTTTTACAACTACATACAGTGGAATGCCGAAGAAGCGGGCGCTGCGATTGATGATTCAGACAGTGAACAAACGTACCAAGATCAACTTACCATACTCAAAGAGTACACTTCCTGGATCAGGGGCTTACACAGCCAATACCAGCAAGCTACGCAGCAGGGTATTCAACTACCCGCCATTCTTGCTGAGCGCCTATATCAAAACAGCGTGGACACGATTAGCTACAATAATTTTGCCATGCTCAAGGTAGGATTAAACGACTTAAAAACTCAGTCAGGGTATACGCCAACTTTTATCAATCAATACACGCAGGAAGTTGAGAAAGCACAGCGGGCAACCCAAGAGCTGTTAGCGTATCTACACAATCAGTACGTTAAAAGCGCTCGCGGTGAAGGCCAACTCACCGACAAGAATATTGGCTGGGGTGATTTACCCAATGGGCAGAGCTGGTATCAGTGGCACCTAGACCGAAACAGTACTACCGGAAAGTCAGCCGCCGAGTTACATAATATGGGCGAACAACTGGTCGCCGAAGCTAAAGCGGAGATGATTCGCGTGGCAAAAGTGGTGGTGGCCAAGCGCGGTTCCATCGTGGAAGCGGCGTATCGAGACCCAGCAACAGGTGACGTTTCACCTCGGACGTTTGAACTCGCGACGGACTCAGGTCAGATCAATCTCGGCGAGTTTTTTAAATACCTCAACAGCGAGCAATTCTTTTATGGCCGAGATGGTCTACAAACAACAAACAAGCAATACGCAGCAGTCTGCAGCAGCGCGTCCTCTCCTTCTGCTTGTGAAAACGCGCTGACAGATTATTACGTGTTTAAAGACAATGCCAACGGTGTCGTTGCCAGCTATTTTAAACCTATCGAAACCGACTACACCATAAAGCCAACCCCTTCTGAAAGCGAGATGTATGATGGTGTGGCCTCTTACGATAGCAATGTGTTCACTCTCAACACCAACCCAGATTACAGCCTGCAAAAATGGAATGTCTCGACCTTGCTGTTACATGAAGCGGCACCTGGTCATCATTTCCAAAACGCGTATGCGCAGGAATACCCACCCGCTAATCTGCCCGATTATATGCAGGATATCTGGTACACCGCTTATGGCGAAGGTTGGGCGCTCTATACCGAGTGGCTTGGTATAGAAATGGGCATTTATGGAGAGCTTAACGCGCAGAATCAGCCGACGTTTGTTAATGGCAAAGGCATGTGCACTCCCAACACTGACTATAGCCAATTCCAAGGCGGAATCTATACGGATGAGCAAGAGTGTAACGCCCTACAGTACTTTGGCAGTCTAAACGAAGCACAGCTGAGGAATATGCGATTGGCGGTCGATACCGGCATTCACGCTAACGGCTGGAGTATTCAGCAAGCACGCGATTATATGCACGCCAATTCCGCGCTCGGCGAAGGTGATATAGAGTCAGAAAGTTTCCGCTACGCCGCCTATGTCGGTCAGGCGGTTTCTTATAAGTCCGGTTATCTGGTTATCCGAGAATTACTTGAAAAGGCTCAACAAGAGCTAGGAGATAAGTTTGAATACGCTGAATTCCACGATCAACTGCTACGCTACGGGCAGCAACCGATGGAAGTAATGAAAAGCAACATCGACAACTGGATTTCAACAAAACACCAAGCCTAAATAAAAAACGGCTTCCTTGTGGAAGCCGTTTCTATTCACTAAATCTTAGGTGTTTCTGTCGTCACACCTTGATTCTGACCTCGATGGCGAAGTAAGTGATCCATCACGACAATTGCCAGCATTGCTTCTGCAATAGGCACTGCACGAATACCAACACATGGGTCATGACGACCTTTGGTGATCAGCTGAGTAGGCTCTCCTTCTCTGGTGATGGTTTCACCCGGAACGGTGATACTAGACGTCGGTTTTAGTGCAATGTTCGCAACAATATCCTGACCAGTCGAGATACCACCTAAAATGCCACCAGCATGGTTACTACCGAAACCGTCTGGAGACAAAGTATCACGGTGCTCACTGCCCTTTTGGCTAACAACATCGAATCCATCGCCAATTTCAACACCTTTGACCGCGTTGATGCTCATCAGCGCGTGGGCAATATCAGCATCCAGACGGTCAAACACAGGTTCACCTAAACCGACAGGTACGTTGGTTGCGACAACCTGCAGCTTGGCACCAATCGAGTCGCCTTGCTTTTTAAGATCACGAATCAGCTGATCTAACGCATCGACTTTGTCGACATCTGGGCAGAAAAACGCGTTATTTTCGATCTCGTCCCAATCCACTTTCTCAATCGACACATCACCCATTTGAGATAGGTAAGCGCGGATTTCGATACCAAACTCTTGCTTCAGGTATTTCTTAGCGATAGCACCCGCAGCTACACGCATAGCGGTTTCACGTGCGGAAGAGCGGCCTCCGCCTCGGTAATCACGCACACCGTATTTCTGGTGATAGGTATAGTCAGCGTGACCTGGACGGAACTTGTCTTTAATTTCCGAATAATCTTTTGAGCGTTGGTCTGTGTTTTCAATCAACAGACCAATCGAAGTACCCGTGGTTTTACCTTCGAATACGCCAGACAGAATCTTCACTTCATCTGGTTCGCGACGTTGAGTGGTATAACGAGAAGTACCCGGACGACGACGGTCCAGATCCGTCTGAATATCTGCTTCAGTTATTTCCAGCCCTGGAGGGCACCCGTCGACGATACATCCTAGTGCGATACCGTGACTTTCTCCGAATGTCGTCACTCGGAAATGTTGTCCGATACTGTTTCCTGCCATTACTTCCTCAAATTTCTTCAGCTCTGTAAACAAAGCTGTACATTACAATTGTTCGTAAATTCATAGTGGCGTTATTGCGATTTGATGTAAACCCCTAAAGCCGATCTATTTTGCTTTTCTTTGCCAATAAAAAACGCCGGACAGGGCTGTCCGGCGTTTTATCAAATCAAGCGAGCTGAATAATACTCAGTCTTTATAGATAGAGAACTCTTCTGCATGTTGCAGCATCTGTTCACGCGTCAGCATGAATACACCATGGCCACCATTTTCAAACTCAAGCCAAGTGAACGGGATATGTGGATATTGTTCCATCATATGAACCATAGAATTACCTACCTCACAGATGAGAATACCGTTATCCGTTAGGTAATCTGGCGCATTAGCCAGAATACGACGCACCAGTTTCAGGCCATCCGTACCAGCAGCGAGGCCAAGTTCAGGCTCATGAGTAAACTCATCCGGCAGACTGTTCATGTCTTCTTGATCCACATACGGTGGGTTAGACACAATCAGGTTGTACTTCTCTTTCGGCAGATCACGGAATAAATCTGAGCGAATCGGGAATACCTGTTGCTCCATACCATGGTCCTGAACATTCTGTTCGGCTACCTGTAGTGCATCTGTCGAGATATCAATGGCATCAACTTCTGCATCTGGGAAAGCATGTGCACAGGCGATAGCGATACAGCCACTCCCGGTACATAGGTCCATGATTCGTGTTGGCTCTTCGACTAACCAAGGTTGGAACTCTGCCTGAATCAGCTCACCAATAGGAGAACGAGGCACGAGAACACGTTCATCGACAAAAAACTCTAAACCACAGAACCAAGCTCGGTTTGTTAGATAAGCGGTTGGAGTACGCTCATTAATTCGTTTCACAACGCGCTCAACAATACGCAGACGCTCGCTGCTGGTTAAACGAGAATTTAATACATGCGGAGGCACGTCAATTGGCAAGTACAACGTTGGCAGGATCAGCTGAACCGCTTCATCCCATGCGTTATCAGTGCCGTGACCATAAAATAGGTTTGCGGCGTTGAAACGGCTCACAGTCCAACGAATCATATCCTGAAGCGTGTGTAACTCTGATACCGCTTCTTCTACAAAAATCTTATCCAAAATTGCCTCCGAAAAGCGCTACAATACTGCCAATAGCATTTTATTTATGTATCTATGACCCAATGAGCAAAAAAGACACCGAAATTGATGATGATTTCGCCCTTTTCAGGGATGCAGTACAAGGCGTAAAAAAGTTGCGACAGGATACCATAGTCCAGCAGCCAAAAAAAAATACTAAGCAAAAAGAAATCAAACGTAGCGCGCGTGAAGCCAGCGATACAGAGTTTTATTTTTCTGATGAGTTCGTGCCGCTTCTCAGTGAAGACGGACCGACGCGCTACGCCCGCGATGATGTTTCTCAATATGAGGTGAAGCGCCTTCGCCGTGGTGTATATGTCCCGGATGTGTTCTTAGATATGCACGGCATGACGCAAAATGAAGCAAAGCGTGAACTCGGCTCGATGATCGCTTACTGCATCAAAAATGAAATTTCATGTGCGTGTGTTCAACACGGCATTGGTAAGCATATTCTGAAGCAAAAAACACCGCTTTGGTTGGCGCAACACCCCGATGTGATGGCATTTCACCAAGCGCCATTAGAGTTTGGCGGTGACGGCGCTTTGCTGGTTCTGCTGTCGATACCAGAAAAATAGAAACACACTCATAAATAGAAGCCAGCTTCTATTGCCTTAAGTCTGGTGGAATCGGTAGATCTGACGCTTTAAAGTGCGGACGCTGGCCACCACGTTTGCGGTACTGCTTAAGCTGGAACACATAGGCCAGCACTTGCGCCACCGCTGTAAACAGACCATCAGGGATCTCTTGCTCTAATTCCGTAGAGTGATATAACGCTCGAGCAAGCGGAGGGGCTGGAATAACATAGATGTCGTGTTCACGAGCAATTTCTCGTATTTTTAGCGCCATGTGATCGGTACCTTTCGCCACCACAATCGGCGCTTTATCAGTATCCTGTTTATAACGCAGAGCCACAGAGAAGTGTTCCGGGTTAGTGACAATTACATCGGCTTGTGGGACTTCTGACATCATTCGACGTTGAGCGGCTTCACGTTGCAACATACGTATCCGCCCTTTGACTTCAGGCTTACCTTCCGTTTCCTTATACTCGTCTTTGACTTCCTGTTTGGTCATCTTCAATTGATTCGCGTGCTGCCAGATCTGGAAAGGAATGTCGATCGCGACAACAATCAGTAGCGAACAGCTGATCAACAGTACGAAGTTAAGCAAGATATCTAACGCGTGGAAAATGTTCTGCGGATAGACATCCAGACTCAACTGAAACAGATCTTCCTGCGCGGCATCGATCAAATAGAAAGCGACACCAGACACTAACGTCACTTTCAGAATCGACTTAAGCAGTTCAACCCAGCTTTGCAGACCTACCATTCGTTTCAGGCCGCTGAGTGGGTTCATTTTGGACCACTTGGGCATCGCTGCTTCAACTGAGAAGCTAATACCGCCGATTCCTGCTGCACCGATTAAAGCGGCAATGAACAAGACAACAAGAATCAACAGCAACGGACCAAGTAAATTGCCCATCGAGCCAAGAGCAATATCAAACAACTTTGGCAGGTCAAAAATTTCGTCACGAGAGAGGTCGAACAGACGCCCCATGAGCGTATATAAAGCACGTGCGAGTGACTCGCCAAACCACATCAGGGCAATGGCGCCAATCACAAGCACAGATACCGACGCTAATTCTTTTGACCTTGCAACCTGCCCTTTTTCACGAGCCTGTTGCAAGCGCCTGGGCGTGGCGTCTTCGGTGCGTTCTTGACCGTCTGATTCTGCCAACTCAGCCCCCTAACAATTTAAGCGTATGAAGCTGCAAACTTGCTGCTCCCCTTGCAACCAGAATAGCTCATAGTGGCTGAAGAGCCCGGCGATAATGTACCAACAGAGTAACAAACCGACGATCAGAGCAAACGCAAAACCCAAAGAGAAGATGTTCAGCTGTGGTGCCGCACGGGTCATAACGCCGAACGATAAGTTGATCGTCAACAGCGCAATAATCCCAGACAAAGACATACTCAGTGCGACTTTAAACATGATCCCTAGCCAAAGGGCTAATTCCCTAAAATCGACAGTGTTCAACGACCCGCTACCAATAGGTAGCGACTTGAAGCTCATCACCACCAGCATGATCATTTTCAAGTGACCATCGGTCGCGAGGAAAAACATCGTAGCAAGGAACATGAAAAGCTGACCTAGCAATGGCGTATTCTGGCCATTGGCAGGGTCGACCATAGAAGCAAAACCCAAACTCGCTTGCATACCTAGGATCTGACCGAGAATGACGAAGGTCTGAATCATGAACTGAGTGATGGTGCCCATCGCGACACCAATGATGATCTGCTCTAAAAGGGTCATGAACCCTTGGAAAGAGAGCAACTCTATGGTGTCGGGCACAGCTGGAATAACTGGCATCACAGCAAATGTGATTGCCAAACCAAGGTAGAGTCTGACACGAGTAGAAACAAAACGAGCCCCTGTCACCGACATGACCATCAACATGGCAGCGATTCGGGTATAGGGCCAGAAGTAGTTGGCTATCCAGTCGAGTATCAGGCTCGTTGGGTACTCCACGTGCAACCGCCTTAGTAGAGAACCTGAGGCAGGCGCTCAACAATCGAGAAAAAGTACTCCATCAACATCTGTGTCATCCAATGGGCGAACAACATCAATGCCAGTAAAGTCACCACCAAACGAGGTAAGAAGCTCAACGTCTGTTCGTTAATCGAGGTGGCAGCCTGAAAAATCGCGACAATCAAACCAATAAGGAGGCTGGGAATGATAATGGCACACACCATCAGAAGCACCATCCACAGTGCACCTCTGAATAACTCGACAAATACTTCAGGCGTCATGCTTTCCTCCCGCTACAAGGCAAAGCTGCCGGCTAGAGTCGACAGAATCAGGTTCCATCCATCAACAAGGACAAACAGCATTAGTTTGAATGGTAGAGAAACGATCATAGGCGAAAGCATCATCATACCCATTGCCATCAAAACCGACGCAACCACCAAGTCGATAATCAAAAACGGTAAGAAGAGCATAAAGCCAATCTGGAAAGCGGTTTTCAATTCAGACGTGATAAATGCTGGGATCAATACCGCCATTGAAACATCTTCCGGTGCTGTTGCATCCGAGCCAGAAATATTAACAAAGGTTTCCAGATCTTTGACTCGCGTTTGCTTGAGCATAAAGTCTTTCATCGGCACCTGAGCAACATCAAAGGCTTGGCGCGCCGTAATTTGTTCGTTGATGTAAGGCTGAATCGCCTTGTCATTAATTTCGTTCAACACTGGCGACATGATGAAGAAGGTCAGGAAAATCGCGATGCCTATGATGACCTGATTGGATGGCGTTTGTTGCAGACCCATCGCCTGACGAAGAATCGACATCACCACGACAATACGCGTAAAAGACGTCATCAAAATAACCATGGCGGGCAAGAAACCCAACATGGTCATTAACGCTAGAATCTGTAAGTTAACCGAATAGTCTTCACTGCCATCTGGGTTAGTGGTCATAGTGAACGCAGGAATGCCTCCCCCACCACCAGTAAAGCTGCCAGTAGAAATAGTTCGTGCCGCGCCCTGCTCTTTTTCCATGGCAGACACGGTGACCGATTGCGATGGAGCAGCATTGTCAGGAATAGGCGTTGCAATGCTTTCCTCAGCAAATGAAATTACCGAAAAAAAGCTCAGGCATAGGGTCAGTATCAGTGAAGCGAATCGACTAGTGTTTATCATTCTTTTTCAATAGCTGAGTCAATTGAGTGGCAAAAGGACTGCCCGCCAATGCAGATTTGTTCAGCTCCTCCTGAGTCAAAGGGGTATCCAATTTGGAAATCAGTTGTATCGACTGTGCGGTCACTCCAACTAAAAACTGCTCTTCACCTGCCTGCACAATCATGATTCGTTCACGGGTGCCGACTGGAATCTGGCGCACGATATTCAGCCCACTTTGGTTAATCATCGCTGGCACACGCATGCGTTTCAGCAACCAAGCCAAAAAGAGAATGAACGCCACAACGAACAAGAGCGACCCAAACGTGGTCGCCCAATCTAACTGATTACTTGTCGCAGTTTCAGCCCAAACAGCAGGAGAGAGAAGTGTCAGGATACACAGTAACGCTCCTTTTAACTGTCGTCTCATAACCTACCTTAGCTTCTTAATTCGCTCAGTCTGGCTTATTACGTCAGTCAGACGGATACCAAACTTGTCGTTGACCACAACCACTTCACCGTGTGCAATCAAGGTACCGTTAACCAAAACGTCCAATGACTCGCCAGCCAAGCGCTCCAGTTCTACAACTGAACCCTGGTTGAGTTGCAATAAGTTGCGGATACTAATTTGTGAACGGCCGACTTCCATAGAAATCGTTACCGGAATGTCCAGAATTGTATCGAGTTTACGGCGTTCGTCTTCTGAAATAGGTGACCCGGTGTCTTGCAACTCATCAAGTTGAGCGGCCATAACCTCATCTACATCTACCTCTGGCGCATCAGGGTCTTCGCCTAATGCCGCAGCCCATTCGTCCGCCAGTTTTTGATCGTCGCTCGGTTCCATACCTGTTACCTATTTACTTTTGTATTAATCTTCAATTTCACCGTCATCTTCTTCTAATTCAGAAATGACGTCTTTACCCAGGAAGGCGATATCGGTTTTCACCACATCCGGGCGCTTGATTTTCTCAGACACCTGAACCGCAAGTTGCTCACCAGAACGTCCCATCTTCACACGGAAAGTAGGCAGCTCTTCAACAAACATAGTAGCGTTTTCAGGCATAGTGATTGGGATAATGTCGCCCGGTTGAAGCTCCATTAAGTCTCTCAGTGAGATGTCTTGCTCCAGCAAGTTAACTCGGAAGTTAACCGGAACATCCATAATTTCTTCGCGAAGCGCTGTACTCCAACGAACGTCCGTTTCCATTTTATCTGACTGGACACCCGCATCCAGAAGCTCACGAATAGGTTCAACCATGGAGTAAGGCATCACCACGTGGAAGTCACCACCACCACCATCGACTTCGATATGGAAAGAGCTGACAACAATCACTTCCGTCGGGCTAACAATGTTCGCCATGCTTGGGTTCACTTCAGAATCGAGGTATTCAAACTCGACCCCCATCACTGGCGACCATGCCTCTTTGTAGTCTTCAAAAACGATTTTAAGCAGCAGTTGAACAATTCGACGCTCGGTAGGCGTAAACTCTCGACCTTCGATACGCGCATGGAAACGACCATCACCACCGAAAAAGTTTTCCACCAAGATAAACACCAAACGTGCTTCCATGGTGATCAGTGCTGTACCTTTCAGTGGTCTAAAGCGCACCATGTTCAAACTGGTGGGTACGTACAAAGTATTTTGGTATTCACCAAATTTCATCATTTGTACGCCATTTATCGACACTTCAGCGGTTTTTCGCAGCATATTGAACAAACTGATACGCATGTGACGCGCAAAACGCTCATTGATCAACTCCAGTGTCGGCATTCGACCACGAACAATGCGGTCTTGAGAGGAGAAGTCAAAGTCTACCGCACTCGCATCCGTCGCGGCACCACTACTTTCTTCTTCTACCTCATCAACATCGTCGACACCATGGAGTAGCGCATCAATCTCGTCTTGGCTTAATAGATCGGTCACTCTTCACCTACTGTATTACAAAGTCGGTAAACAACACGCGCTCAATCACGGGTTGCCCTACCGCACGAGTCAGACTCGCTTTAATATCTTCTGTCGCTTTATCACGAAGCTCAACACGGCCATTAACACTGCGAAGTTGATCAACCGTCGCTGATGCGAATGTGCCAAGTAGCGAGCTTTCAATTAGTGGAGAGTGATAACGTGCAAGGTTTTCATTGTCAGTACCACGCACCATTAACTGCACTTTTATCTGAACTAAACGATCTTTTTTGTCGCCAGTCACATTGAACAAAAACGGCTGTGCTATATTGACGTAAGAAACGGGGTCAGTAGAGACAACCACCTCTTGTTGAGCAGCTTCTTCCATCTGTTCTGGTTCGCTTGATCCCATCAGGAAAAACGCAGCACCACCGCCACCGACTAACAAAACGACAACAGCGATGATGATAATTAACAGCTTGCTTTTACCTTTGGGTGCTTCTGCTTCTAATTCTTCGTCTGCCATATCTGATCTTTCTCTATTTTTCTTACTTTTCTACAGTTTAAGCGTAATAACTAATTCCATCACGCTTTGTTGCGACATTCAAATCAAGATTGACGTCTGGTTCAAGGTTTTCTTCTCCTAAGAAGGCTTGATTGCCGTCACCTTGACCAGTTCCCTGACCATTTCCAGCCGCATAGCGGTTTTGTTGCTGACCAGAAGATTGCTGTTGCACTGAAGAGTCCCCCAGTTGGACCCCTTGCTGAGCTAACATTTCTCTCAAGCGCGGCATAGATTGTTCGATGACATCTCTCGCTTGCTGGTTAGCGACTGTAAAGTGCACGGTAGCCCCATCTCCAGTCATATTCATACGGATTTGTAGACGCCCTAGCTCTGGGGGGTCAAGGCGAATATCGATATTTTTCAAGTTTTTCGACATCATCATTTGCACACGTTCAGCAACTTGCTCACCTGCAATCTCGCGATTCAATTGCATTGGTGCTTGCGCGGCTGCTTGTTCGGCACGTAACTGGTTCTGTACCGTCAAACCTTGTTGTCCTGCTGCTTGAGAAAGCTGTTGTGCAAATCCCGCTTCATGACCCTGCCCCTGCTTGCCTTCCGCTGCTGCTAATTTGCCCAAAGTTCCCGCCGCTTTTGCCCCCATTACCGCTTTTAGCATCGCTTGCTCACTCACAGCTGGATTAGCGAGCGCTTGTTGAAGCTGACTTGCCGCTAATTCGTTAGGTAATGGCATAGCCGAGGCCTGCTGAGTCACTTGAAGATTGTTTTGAGCGGCACTCATCGTTGTAGCTGAAGAGCTGTGCAATGCCTGCTGTACAGACTGAGCTAAATGGGCTTGTTGTGCTTTAGGTTTGGCATCCGACTGAATTTGTAATTCCTCTGCCCCTGTTTCTGTGGAAGAAACAGCCCATGGAATGGCCGCCGCTCCAGCGACAGCTCCTGCTGCGACGGTAGGCTCAACAACACTGTCTGAAGTCGCATCACTAGCTGCTTGCAGAACTTGAGTTGCTTTAGCTTGAACCGGTTTTTCGGCAGTCGCTTTCAAGGGTTGAGCCACCTCTGCCCCTTTTGTCGCGGCTAATTGTGCTTGAGCTTCAGCTTTCGCGGCTTCCACGACTTGCTCAATTTCTTTGTCGGTTAAGCCTTGAGCTTTAAGCTCTTGTTTTAGATGCTCAATCTCAGGGCTGGTCATCTCCGTTTTACTATCGGCTAATTGGGTAAGGCCAGCAGCAGCCCCCACACCACCTACAACAGCGACATGCTCTGGTTGAATTTTACTTGCTGCTGATGCCAACTCTGGTTCTTGACCGCCATCTTGCTCAATGAATCGCTTGGCGTTTTCAGGAATGACGACAGCTTCTTCACCCACTTGCTGCTTTAGCGATACAGACTCAGAGGCTAGCTTGTTTTGTTCAAGAGGTATAGCGCCGTCTTTAATGGTGTTAGACTTCAGATTGGTTTCGGCCTCAACATCGGATTTAGCCGCACTCTTTAGCGCTTGCTCACCAATTTTCTCTACCTTAAGCGGATTAGCCGATTTTTCACCCTCAGCCACTAATTGAGATTTCTGTGGCAAGTCGTTGCCGTCTTTAGGTTGCAGGGCTTTATTAGCTTCATTCAATCGCCCGAGCAATTCTTCATTTTCTGAGATTATCTTCTCTGCGTCTCCATCAGCCTTAACAGAGACCTTACCTTCTGCCGAAGATTCAAGGTCAGTCGCTGCACTTTGCTTTTGCTTGCTATCATCAGATTTTAATAGCTCATCAGCCACAGCACCGTCTGTATCTACTGCTACTACTTTTCCAGAATCAGCGCCTTCACCATCATCAATACTGATTTCTTCGTCACCACTAACTTCTTGTTCTAGAAGTGCTTTAGTGCTTTCTTCGCCATCACTCGCTTGCTCAGCTTTTGCAGAGTCTGACTCTGACACTTTTTTCTCGCCAGAGTCTCCCTTGATTAAAGCCGCCAGTTTGGAAAAAAAGCCTTCGGACTGCTGTGTTTCGTCTCCTGCTTCAACTGATGGAGAAGCGGAGCTCGATGTTTTAGGCGTATCGGAAACCGGAGTTAGATTCACATTCATAAATAGATCACTCACGCATAATTGAGAGAACAGTCACGGCCAATCATTCGAATAGCAAGTAGCGGCAACACGTTATTTAACGGGAAATTTTGCAAGAAGTGCGCCAATCAGAAAGGAGAAGAGGGTATTAACGTGATATTAGTTCGAAGTACGGCGAGAATATTGAAGGGTAGAGAACTCATCCATCTGTTTTTGCTCACGAATATTCTGTAAGCGTTCTTTTTCCGTCTGCTTTTTCTCAATCAGCCATTCGTAAGAGCGACGTTGTTTGCGACATTCCAGCCAATTTTGCTCACAGCTTTCTACTTGAGATTTGAAATGCTCTTCTGCCTGTTTCTGCTTAGACAGAGTTTCATCTAATGTCGTGAGGAAGCGGTTAAGATGAGAATATTGGCTGGCTGTAAGCCCTTGCTTACCTCGTTCAACCAGTTGATTACAGTAATCCAAACGATAGTTTTCTATCTGCTCTAGTTGCTGATAATAACCATCTAATTCAACTCGCGCTTGATTGAGTGCAAGTACCGCTTGGTTCTCTCGCTCCTGAGCCTGACTTAATAGAAAATCCAGCGCATTATCCATAAGTTACGAATCTCCCTGAAGAAGATTACGCAGCATGTTGACACACATGTCGTATGGAACCGTTTCTTTCATAGCCTGCTGTAAGTAACCATCCAGTCGAGGCTTTAAAGTAAACGCACTGTCGATTGCCGGGTCAGATCCCGGTTTATAAGCGCCAATTGATACCAAATCCTGATTTTTACGACAAACAGACAGCACCTGACGTACCGCTTTGGACATCAATATCTGCTCTTCAGAGGTAATCTGTGGCATGACACGACTGACCGACTTCTCAACATCAATGGCAGGATAATGGCCTGCATCAGCCATTTCACGCGATAGCACAATATGACCGTCCAGAATTGCTCGCGATGCATCTGCAATTGGGTCTTGAAGATCATCCCCTTCCGTCAACACGGTAAAGAATGCCGTGATAGAACCCTGCTCCTGACCGCCATTCCCCGCTCGCTCTACCAAGGCTGGTAGTTTCGCAAATACCGAAGGTGGATAACCTTTAGTTGCAGGCGGCTCGCCTACAGATAGAGCAATTTCACGCTGAGCCTGCGCAAATCGAGTCAGAGAGTCCATCAGCAGCAGTACATCTAACCCTTGGTCACGAAAATACTCCGCAATCGTCAGTGCAGTCTGACAGCCTTTGAGGCGCATCAGTGGTGAAGAGTCAGCAGGCGCTGCCACAACAACTGATCGTTGACGCCCATCCACTCCAAGGATTTCTTCAATGAACTCTTTTACTTCACGTCCACGCTCACCAATTAGGCCTACAACCACCACTTGAGCGGTCGTTCCTCGAGTCATCATACCTAACGTGACCGACTTACCCACACCTGAGCCAGCAAACAGACCAATACGCTGACCTTTACCAACCGTCAAAAGTCCGTTGATGGCTTTGATACCAACATCGAGAGGCTCGGAAATAGGTTTACGCGCAAGAGGGTTAATAGGATCGGCGTTGAAGGCTGCTCGCTTCTCAGTATACAAAGGGCCAAGACCGTCTAACGGATTACCAACACCATCAATAACGCGACCAAGTAGCTCCATGCCTACAGGCAAACCGGCTTCACTCGTCAAAGGCGTAACTTTAGCGCCAGGTAAAACACCCGTGATTTGCTCACTGGGCATCAAGTAGAGGTTATCACCAGAAAAACCAACCACCTCTGCTTCCATCTCACCATGCATGGTTTCAACTTTGCAGAGACTGCCGATAGGAGCGCGGCATCCGGTGGCTTCAAGAGTTAACCCAACAACTCTAACCAACTTCCCTGAAGCAACAGGGCGACAAGTTAACCCTTGAGTTTGGTACTGAGATAGGCGTTCAGCCAGTGCTAACATTACTCACCACCTTGGTGGCGATTTACCCCACAAAAGCTTTGCAACACATTACGTACTCTGTCTTCAAGGCGATAGTTAACACTCGATTCACCCGCTTCGATCTGCACATCTCCGCGATTCAGTGCAGGCTCTGACATCAGAGTCCAGTTACGAAATTCCAATTCCTCTTCGCCATAAGCAGTGCGAATGATTTCAACATCTTCTGGATGAAGTTTGAGCGTAATGGAATGGCCTGATACTGGCAGAGATTCAACGGATTGTTTGATGGTATCCAAAACAACCTGAGGGTTGGTCTGAACTTCAACATGGACGACTTCTTTAACCAAAGTCAGCACCATATCGACTAGTTGCTTTTCAACCTGAGCGTTCATCAACTCAAGAGGTTGGGCAAACTGATTCGCCAGTCCAACAAATGTCTGGACTTGCTGCTGAATAAATTCTTGCCCTGCTTCGATGCCTTCTGCTTTACCTGCTTCCAGCCCTTCTTGATGACCTTCTTGTTGGCCTTGCTCTTTGCCTTTATCGTAACCTTGTTTAAAACCAGCTTCTTGACCTTGATGCAGACCATCCTGATAAGCCTGCTGCTTGATGAGCTCGATTTCTTCTTCAGTCAGTTCTTTGGGGGCTTCTTCTTCAGGCTCAGACAAGGTCGGCATCCAGCCTGGGTCGTAATTCATCGCCGTTTCTTTTGCGTGCTTGTGAGTGTCAGACGTATAGTCCGGCATCCCCCAACGCTCAGGCTTCTGAATTTGTTCATCATTATCTAAGCGCAAAAAACCACGCTTTCTTTCCCCAGACATAGAAACCTTAACCCTTTACTTTACAAGAATTCGTCGGCACCGCCGCCCAGCATAATCTCACCAGAATCAGCCATACGACGAGCCACTGCCAATACTTCTTTCTGTGCGGCTTCAACATCCGACACTTTGATTGGCGGCATTGCTTCAAGATCATCACGCATCATCTCAGCGGCACGCTTAGACATGTTCTTGAAGATCTTCTCACGGAGAGCATCGTCGGCACCTTTAAGTGCACGCTGCAATGCATCCTGTGGGACATCACGCAGCAACTTCTGAATACCTTGGTCGTCGACTTCGATAAGGTTTTCGAAGACAAACATAAGATCCTGAATCTGCGTTGCCATGTCTTCGTCCTGATCGCGAATCTGCTCCATCAGGATACCTTCGACATTGTTGTCCATGTAGTTCATGATTTCTGCTGCTGCCTTCAGGCCGCCAATTTTGGCTGCTTGCGCACCTGCTTGTCCTGCGAACTGTTTCTCCATGATTTCATTCAACTCAGCCAGTGCCGATGGTTGTACTTCTTCTAAGTTCGCAATTCGCATCATCAAATCGAGACGGTCACGTTCGGCAAACTGAGATAAGATTTCTGCAGATTGATCCGGTTCGAGGTAGGACAAAACAATGGTTTGAATCTGAGGGTGCTCGTTGATAATAATGCTGGCAACCTGACGAGGGTCCATCCACTTGAGTGAATCGAGACCTTTCGAACCAGTACCCAGCAAAATTTGATCAACAAGGTTGTTAGCTTTATCTTCACCAAGGGCCGCAACCAGTGCGTTACGCATAAAGTCTTCACTGCCCATACCGATATTAGTGTATTTCTGAATGTCTTCCAGAAAAGCACGGTGTACTGCACCGACTTTTTCCTGGCTTAGGTCAGCAGCACGTGCCATAGCACTACCAACGCGTTGTACTTGTTTCGGCTCTAAGTGACGAATGATTCCCGCAGCGTCTTCTTCATTCAGACTGAGTAGAAGGATCGCCGCGCGTTCTTCGCCCGGTATCGTTTCGATATCCACGGTGTTCTCGACAACTTCACCACCGCCTTCTCCCTGAGGTACGACTTCGTTAGGCATCTTCCATCCAGTTCTTCACTACTTGTGCCGCTAGCTCAGGTTCGTTAGCAACAAGCGCTCGAACTGCTTTCAGCACATCTTCATCCTTATGGAGGTTAGGCAAGTCAATGCTTGAGCCAAACTCAAACAGCTCACCGCCATCCATATCTCCACCAATCAGGCTAGTTTCACCATCAGCACCAATTGGCAACCCATCTGGTCCGTATAGTTGATCATCATCGTCATCCGAAGCTGGGTTGAGCAGTTTCTTCATCGCTGGGCGAACCAGAACCAATACGACAACGATAATAACCAATGCACTTGCAAACCAACGAACCCAGTCGTTGAAATTCGGATGCTCCCAAATCGGCACATCAGTAAGCACTTCAACTTCTGGCTCAGCAAACTGCATACTCAGTACATTCAATAAATCACCGCGGCTTTCACTGAAACCAACGGCACCAATCAATACCTGACGGATCGACTGCAACTCTGCATCCGACAGTGGTTGATAAGTCGTTTCACCAGTATCCGGATTGACCGACGCACGATTCTTGATCGCGACCGCCACCGTTTGGCGGTTGACTATTCCGGACTGGCGACGTTCATGACTGATGGTGGTATCCAGTTCGAAGTTACGCGTCGCTTCTTTATGCACTGAACCCTGCCCCATCAAAGAACCATCTTTCATCTGTGCCACATCCTGAGGGATAGAAGCGTCAGCAGGAGGCTGGTTACTCAACGCACCAGGTACACCAGCAACGACATTACCATTATTATAGTCTTCCAAAGTGTATTCACTTCGTGTCGATGGGGTATTAGGGTCAAAACTTTTACGGGTTTGCTCTATCGCGCTGAAATCGAGTTGAATATCAACCTGAGCGGTATAATTACCAAAGCCAAGAATAGGGATGAGTACTGAGTCAATTTTGTCTCGCAGCGCTTGTTCCTGCTTACGCTCTAACTCATGCTCTTTACGACGCGCGGCTGACGCTGCGTCTTGCGAGCCAGAACTAAGTAGTCGACCGTGTTGGTCTGTCACAGTAATTCGGGTCGGTTTCATCCCCGGCACAGCACTGGCAACCATGTCAACGACAGAGTCAACTTCTTCTTGCTTAAGTGACGTACCGGTACGGAGAGTAAGGAAAACAGAAGCAGACGCTTCTTGATTATGACGGACAAAGACACTTTGCTTCGGTAATGCGAGCAGCACGCGAGCTTTGCGCACTTGTTTCATCTCTTCGATAGCTTTGGCCAACTGGCGCTCACGGCTCAGTTTGAGGCGCTCTTGCTCTAAACGCTGAGATACTCCAAAACCCATATCTTGCATTAAGATTTCATCACCGGCTTGTCTTTCATTGTTTAAGCCAGCACGAACCATATTCAGTTTGAGCGAGTTGTAGTCACTGGCGGGTACAGAAATGGTGTTACCATCCAGTTTATATTCGACTTTTTCTTGATCGAGATAATCTAAGACAGGAATAAGCTCTTCGGTGTCATAGGCCCCGAGAGGTCGCATTTCAGGTTCACGTACCCAGAAGAACAACATCACAATCAGTGCGACACAAATCGAAATGGAGAGAACGAGGACGACCTGACGTAGGAGATCTAAATCACCGACTGCCATGTCAAATTTGGACGTGCTTTGTTCATCCAAGTCCGGATTTTGAACATCAGTATCCATATCTGATGTTGCTACCATTGCGGTGTCAGGACCACCATCCGAAACCGCAAGATCCGTTGATTGATTTTGTTCTGCCACAGACTGTACCTATCACTTAAACTGGCATGTTCATCAATTCTTTGTACGCTTCGACGAGCTTATTACGTACTTGAATCGTTGCCTCAAATGCAACACTCGATTTGTTTCGGGCAATCATGACATCAGACAACGACACATTTTCATCACCACGATCAAATCGCATTTGCAAGTTACTAGAGGTTTTTGACAGCCCATTAACGTTGTTGATGGCATTGTTGAGCAAATCGCCAAAATCAGCACCGACTGTATGACCAGTCGCGGCAGGTTTTGTGTTCGTTGCTTCGAACATCATTGCTTGCATTTCGCCTTGAAAACCATCAATTTTCATTGAATACCTCGGACGTCAACTCTTTGACTACAATTCTTGTTGTAAATATGACGCTGCAATCTACATGCCATATCAATTTTAGCGTCGAAAATAGCACGTTAGTTTGGAATATCAATCCCCGCATCACGCATTTTTGCTAACTTGTAGCGCAATGTACGTGGGCTGATGCCTAATTTTTCAGCCATCTCCTTACGACGACCGTTACACTCGGTTAAAGTCTCAAGAATAATGGCGTATTCCTGTTCACGAAGTTCACCACCTAAACCTGCACTGGTCGCGAATGCGTTATCTGGTTCCGCAATTGGTTTAATGTTTGGAGCTGTGATTTCTCCGGTTTCAACAACCTGTTGCAAACTGCCCGCATCCTGCCAATCTAACCCTTCGAGCAAAATGTGATCACTCGACACATTGCCGTTCTCACTGAGGATTAATGCACGTTGCACAACGTTGTCTAACTCACGAACATTCCCCGGCCATGAGTAGGCCAGCAACTTATTCATTGCACTGGCAGATAATGTCGGTACAGGTAGGCCCAACTTTTTACAGTGACGTTCAATCAAATGATTGGCTAGAGGTTCTATATCACCTTTGCGGTCACAAAGTGCTGGCCACGCTAGCGGGAAAACATTCAAGCGGTAGTACAAATCTTCACGGAAGTTACCTTCCTGAACATAGAGTTTTAAGTCACGGTTACTGGTAGCTAATACACGAACATCCAACTTGATGCTCTTTCGACTACCCAATCGCTCTACTTCACGCTCTTGCAGAACACGAAGCAACTTAGCTTGAAGATTCAGGTCCATCTCACTGATTTCATCAAGAAGAATTGTCCCGCCCTGAGCCTGCTCAAATTTACCAGGACAAGCTTGAACCGCACCGGTAAAGGCGCCTTTTTCGTAGCCAAACAATGTCGCTTCCAGCATGTTGTCAGGAATCGCGGCACAGTTAATCGCGACAAAAGGCCCATCTTTTCGGTTCGAAGCATTATGGATGTAACGAGACATCACCTCTTTACCCGAACCACTTGGACCAAGCACCATAACGCTAGCGTCAGTTTTTGCCACTTTATCAGCCATAGCAAGTAACTTGAGGCTCTTCTCGTCCGCCACCACAGCGTCACCGTTATCATCGGATTTAACCGGAGCGTAACGACTGACCATATTCAATAAGACTTCCGGCGCAAACGGCTTAGCCATGTAGTCAATCGCACCATCTTTCATGGCAGAGACAGCATCTTCAATGTTGGCGTAAGCCGTCATTAACAATACCGGTAGATTGGGCCAATGTTGTTTGATGTTGCGCAGTAAAGCGAGGCCACCCATACCTGCCATCTGTACATCAGAAACAACGATATCGACTGAATGAGCTTTGAGTTTGATTAACGCATCTTCCGCGCTGTCCGCTTCCAACCACTCATATCCGGCTAGCGCCAAGGTATCGACTAAGGCTTCGCGTAGACCTTCATCATCTTCTACGATTAGTACTTTGCTTTGTGCCATTATCCTTCTCCAGTCATTACATCGTGGTTAGCTTGCGGAGCACGATCAAGAGGAATACAGATGGTGAAACAAGCACCATCACCTTCCTCGGAAATCAATTCTAACCTTCCATCATGAGCACGACATACCATCTGGACAACAGCTAATCCAAGCCCTGTTCCCTGTGATCGTGTCGTAAAGAAAGGTTCCATAATTTGGTTTTGTAGTTCTTTTGGAACGCCTGGGCCGCTGTCTTGAACGGAAATCTTCAGCTCATTGTTTACCGGGCGGAAAAAGACATCGACTTGTGATTGTTTACCCGCAATTTGAATTGCGTTCATCACCAAGTTGCTCAGTGCTGACGCCACCGCGTTCGCATTGCCTAACAGTTGCGTTTCTTCCCGCTCAACTTCAAGGTGATAATCAATCTGATTGTTTTTCAGCGCTGCTTCCACCATAGGAGAAAACTCACTCACCAATTCAGCAATTGTAAACGGCTTCACCACCTTATTGTCGCCCCCTTTAGCGAACAACAACATATCATTGACTTGCTTTTCCAAGTCATGCAGGCGATCCATCAATTTATTCTGAAATCGATCTTTCGTGACTGGCGGTAGGTTCGGAGCCGCCAGATTTGACGCATAGAGCATCGCACTGGATAGAGGCGTTCGGACTTGATGCGCCAACGACGCAACCATACGCCCTAACGAAGACAAACGCTGTAGATCACTGATACGAGATTGCAGTAAACGTGTCTCTGTCAGGTCGGTAATCAGAATCAGCTGGCCTGTTGTCGACGCTGAAATTGCCAAGCGCACTTTGCGGCCGTTGCGAAGAGAGATTTCATGACCGTCATCTTCTCGCGGGGCAAATGCTTGCTGAATCACTTCAAACCATTTCTGCCCAATAAGCGGCATCTCTAACAAACGCTGTGCTTCTGGATTCGCTTCATGCACAACACCCTGGGTATCGAGCAGAATCACGCCTGCTGGCATAACGTCCAATACCTGCTTATATCGTTCAACTTGTTCTTCGAGTGTTCCGAGTGGTTGCTGATTCATGATCGCCTGAGCTGCTTGCATGTCGTATTTCTGCCTTAAAAACTACAATAGCCTGAAATGCAAGAAGCACGCCAGGCTATTTTATATATTTTTCAAGAGCTTAATATGAAGTCGATATTTTGACAGCGTCGAAAATACCCAATTTATCGCTGCACATTGTATTTTCGCATCTTCTCAACCAGAGTGGTCCGTCGCATTCCAAGCATGTCAGCGGCACGAGCAACCACGCCACCTTGAGCCTCTAATGCTTGGTTTATCATATTGACTTCCAACTCAGCTAACATCTCTTTAAGGTTAACGCCCTCAGGCGGTAATTCTTGGGGTGCATTGGAGTTTTCATGCAAGCCATCGGTCTCATCAAGACTGAAATCTTCGGCAAAAATGTCCTGCAGCACGTCACGCTCCTGCTCTTCAACAGAAGCAAACACATTGTGCTCTGGCTGAAACTCAGGGATATCGCTGTAACGATACTTAGTTGGCAGGTGATTGACGTCAACCAAACTGTTTGGATAAAGAATGATCATTCGCTCAACAAGGTTCGCCAGTTCGCGAACATTACCCGGCCAATTGTGCTCCATCAGTGAATTGATCGCTCGTGGCGTAAAGCAAATTGGCTGAGCGCCTTCCGCTTCCATTCGCGTCATCAACTCTTGCAACAGCAATGGTGTATCTTCAATTCGGTCACGCAGTGCCGGCATTTCGATTGGGAACACATTGAGGCGATAGTATAAGTCTTCACGGAAAGACTCATCATCAATCATGGTTTCCAAATTACGGTGAGTCGCCGCAATCACACGAACATTGACACGAATAGTGGTGTTACCGCCAACGCGCTCAAAACAACGTTCTTGTAACACACGCAGCAATTTAACTTGCATTGGCATCGGCATATCACCGATCTCATCAAGGAATAATGTGCCACCTTCTGCCAGTTCAAATCGCCCTTTACGAGAGGTTATCGCCCCAGTAAAGGCCCCTTTTTCGTGGCCAAACAACTCACTTTCGAGTAGGTCGGGAGGAATAGCACCACAGTTGATTGGTACAAATGGCCCGTTTCGACGTGCAGAATGGTAGTGAATATTACGCGCAACGACTTCTTTACCTGTTCCCGACTCGCCAAGAATAAGAACGTTCGCTTCGGTAGCGGAGACTTGTTCTATCAGGTGGCGAACTTCTTTAATACCGATACTTTGCCCAACTAGGCTTCGGAACAGGGTATTTTTTCTTGAAGAAGAAACAACGTTGACGCCTTTGCGACCAAGGAAGTCTTTACAATGACGAAGCGCTTCACTTAACTGAGGGTAATTTAAAGGATATTCCAGTTCACCAACATAATTGGTCATTTCTTCGACTGGATAAGAATGCGTTCCCGCGATAAGTAAAGGAATATGGTTAGCTTGGGAGAGTTGTGTACTCAACTGAGTAGAGAAGTTATGGCCTTGAAGCGAACCCACAATGCAGCCAGCCCAAACATCCGACCAGTTAACGTCGCTCAGTTGTGCGGAACTGATCGCCTCACATTGTTCTCCGACAAATTCTAATATATTACTCAGATTGATGCGTGCTTGAGCATCATCTTCAATTACGAGCAGCTTTGCTAAACCTTGCATAGGTGAGAATTATTGCCTTTATCTTGAAACGTTGTGGCTGTTATTTCTGTTTCTAACAACTAACCTAACTATAGAACAGGATTAGTGATAGACAATTTATAAACTTCAGCAACAAAATAAGCCACTAGGCTACTAAGTGGCTTCTATTCTATTTGATAAAAAAATAAAGGCAACCAAGCAATTAGGCGATGTGACGTTTGCCCAAAAGCTTTTTATGCAAGATATTTCAATACAACAGTATAAATTAAACTTATATCTTAAATTCCTACATCAGTCGCAGTCAGATTGTGGTATTCAGGTGGGATTTGCTCCCATGCTGATTTAATCTCGCGAATAATATCAATCACGTCATCGATAGGTTGAGGATCATTCTTGTGATTTGCCTCAGTAATTTGGGTAATCATAAACTCGTACAACTGATCCAGGTTCTGGGCAATGTCACCGCCATCGTCCATCGATAGGCAGCTGCGTAAGCTAATGATGATGTCTAGAGCTTTACCCAGTCTCTCACCCTTAACAGGAATATTGCCCTGCTCCATTGCCGCTTTACCCTGAATCAAGCGCTCGATAGCACCCGCCATCAGCATTTGAACAATTTTATGCGGGGAGGCAGCACTGAGCTGGCTATCTACCGATACCTTCTTGTAAGCCTGTAATGAACCACGCATAACAATCCTCTTTATATAAATTTCTTGTACTGCTGCACCGATTTATTGCCGTAGCGGTACTTTTGCAAACTACTGCCAAGTTCAGCGGTTTTCTTCTGCATCAACTCAACAGTCAACTGAGTGCGCTCAATGGCACTCTGCCATTCTGGTAACTTCGCTAACTCTTGGTGCTCATTAATAGTACTGATCAAGGTTAGCAATAACTGTTCCCTTTTATCGACCAACTGAACGATTTCTTCAGTATTAATGTCATCCGCTGAAAGATTACTAGCAATACCGTGATCAAGATCACCAAGAAATGAGATCTGTGCCAAAAAATCATCCGCCAAGTGCATTCATCATACCTGCTAGCTGAGACTGCATCTTGCTCGTCGCGTCCTGCATCGCCGTAAATTTGGCGTGTGTACGTTTCTCTAAGCTATCCATACGACGATCCAGAGATGCTTGATCATCATCAAGGCGGTAATTTTGTTCCACCATGCTGCGCTCACGAGTACGAATTGAGCCGGTGACACCAGTGATACCCTGAATCGCATCTTCAACTTTTTTTGCAAACCCTTGGTTGCCGCCAAAGAAATCTTCTAACTTATTGAAGTTGTTATTGAGCTGGCGATCCAACATGTCGTAGTTGATTTCCAGTGTACCCTGACGTGTCGTTGTAATACCAAACTCAGTCAATGTTTTCAGATCTTCAGGAGCAGGTTCAACTCTTGATGAAAACACCGACTTCAGTCTTGAATCGGCACTGCGAACCACACTGTCACCCGCCAGAGGGCCTGCGGCTCCAGTTCGTGGATCCACACCGGAAAGTTCTTGAGAGACCTGATAAAACTGGTTGTATGCCGAAACGAACTGCTCGATATCGTCTCGTACGCCCTGACGGTCATATTCGATATCAATCTCTGACGGTGTCTTGCCACGCTCAGAACGGCCTTTTAAGGTTAGGTCTACACCTTCAATGGCATCTTCAATAATGTTGTTATCACTGGAAAGCTGAGCCACACCATCAAGCAGCACTTTCGAATCCTGCGCAGCTTGTACTTGGCTCATACCGCGATAAGCGTCAAATGACTCCTGTGCCGATTTCAGGTCAGCTTGGGCCTGATCAATTCGTTCCAGATATTCTCTTTCTTCTTTCGGCAGTTTGGCACGTTCAAGCTCTTTAGCTTGGTCAGGGGTTAATTCGCCTGCCAAAACACGCGCTTGAAGTGATGCTTTTTCCTGAGCTAGCTTATCTTCCAACGCAGCTTGTTTCGCATCTAACGCGGCCTGCGCTTCTTTTGGTGTTACATAGGAGTCCGTCAGAGTACCCGAAGCCGTGACACTCCAACCGGGAACATCAGGGGCTTTTTCCAGCGCTTTTGCATCTAGCTGAGGCTCTGGCTCCCAATACGAGTCAAGCAATGTACCGGACGCGGTCGCGGTCCAGCCAGGAATGCGCTCTTCTGGCTTTAAGTACTTATTAGCTTCGGCACCGGCCGCAGCAGCGGCTGCAGCGGCTGCATCTGAAAGTTCATTACCAGCACTTGCATCCTTTGCCGCATTGGCATCGGCAGCAATTGCCGCTTGTTTGGACGTATCGGCAATCTCTTGATCGACAACCTTTGCCGCCTCGATATTTTGCTCAGCAATGCGATCGGCAACGGCTTGTTCTTCAGCAGTGAGTGGTTTGAGTAGATCTTGCGCAGCCGCACGAGCTTGCTCAAGGTCTTTAACGCGCTGTTCAAGTGTTTTGTATTCGAGTCTTTTAAGAAGATTATCCGGTGCCGATTCCACACTCAGTTTGAGTGCGTTTTGTTCACCTGAATTACTTGAAGCGACAATAAGACGTGGGCCTTCGACATCATTGATGACTGATGCACGAACGCCGGGGTTGGTTTTGCTGCCATTGATACCGCGAACAATATCAACCAGCTTAGAATTTTCCTGAACCTCAACGGTGAACTTTTTTTCACCGAGAGAAATCTGCAGCTTACCCGGGCCAAATTTCGCATCTTCCGGTAATACGTCAGACGCAATTTTATGACTCTGGGCAAGCTGCAACACATCGATAGCATATCTACCAGCGATAGCTTCAGTGGTTGCCGTCGCGGATACAACGGTGTCATCCGTAGATTCTACCTTTCTTGCGGCGAAAGCTTTCTCTTGACGAAAGCTCGCCATCAAGTTTTTCATCGTATCCAACGACTCTCTGAGCCGACCGTAGGCACTGATACTGGAATCAATTTTGCCACGCTCATTGTCGATTCGTTGCTGCTTAGGTACGCGCTCCGAATCAACAATTTTGCTGACCATGGCATTGATATCCATGCCAGAATTCATCCCTACAGGGCCAAAGCTCATTCAATCACCTCAAAATACGATCATACCGTCTGGTTCAACAACCCCGATGAATACCGGGCTGTTTGATCCCTCAGGCGTCGCAGTATTTCTAACATTTCCTCATCGGGTATCTGACGAATTATATCGCCAGTATCCGCTTCATAAATGGTAACTACATCTCTTCCCGACTCTTCATCGACCCGAAAAGATAGGCCAGTGTTGATGGACGCAATGAACTCGTTCATTTGCTGTACCATACGTTGCCGCTCTTCCCTGTTAAGCTTTTCACGTTGTTGAGACGCTTCTATCGCTTGATTAACAGCTTCAGCAGCTTGCTCTCTCACTTCGGCTGTAGAAACCTGTTCTTTCCGCGAGGAAACTTGCTGTGCACCATCATATTTTGAAGCAATTTTAGTGCCACTTTCTGAGCCGTAAGGCTGGACGTTCGATGTGTAGGATGGTATTTCCATAACAATCTCCCTTCCACCTTATAGGTTGGTAATCACGTTACCTACCAATAAGCTCGTTCGAACCTATCGATTAACCTAATAAGCTAAGAGCTGCCGATGGTGATTGTTTTGCCTGCGCCAGTACAGAGGTACTTGCCTGCTGCAAAATCTGCGACTTAGTCATCTGAGTCGTTTCTTTCGCATAGTCAGTATCTCGGATACGGCTACGAGACGCGTTAACGTTCTCGTTGATGTTATCCAAGTTGCTGATCGCATGGCTAAAACGGTTCTGGAATGCACCCAGTTCCGCGCGCTGACTGTCAACCGTTTTCAGAGCACCATCGATAACAGAAACTGCCATCTGAGACCCTGCTACGGTAGAAACATCAACGTCGGAAACCGTTTTGTTTTCAGCGGCACCAAAACCAATATCACCGCCCAACGCACCACCAATTGTTACGTCCGACGCTACTTTGTTATTCGCAGCGAACAACTGTAGCTTTCCTTCTTCACCGACCGACGCTTTCACGTCTTCACTCTGACCATTGATATAAGTCGCAAGCTGCTCGATGTCGTCACCAACCTTAGCATTTATGGTTAACTGTTTAGCTTCCCCATGTACATCAGTATAGTCCAGAGTAAGGTCTGTTGAACCCTGAGAGACGGCCCAGTCAGTATCTTTACCCTGTTGCGCAATATAGGCTTTACCACCCATTCCTGAAGTATCTGAACGCATATTGCCCATAGTGAGCATTACTGCCTCACCTGAACTCGCACCGATCTGGAATGATTGGCTACCAAACGTACCATTGAGGAGTTTGTTACCACCAAACGAGGTAGTCTCTGCGATACGATTTAATTCATCGTTAAGAGCCGTAACCTCTTCCTGAATCGCAATACGCTCTGAACGGGAGTTCGAACCATTTGACGATTGCAGTGACAAGTCACGCATACGTTGAAGGATGTTGGTCGTCTCATTCATTGCACCTTCAGCAGTTTGTGCAATGGAGATACCATCGTTTGCGTTTTTCACCGCCATGTCTAAACCACGACTTTGCGATGTTAAACGGTTGGAAATTTGAAGGCCTGCAGCGTCATCACGAGCACTGTTTATTTTGTAACCCGATGATAGACGCTCCATCGATCTCTGCATGCCGTCAGCAGCACCATTAAGGTATCGCTGAGCAGTCATCGCAGACACATTGGTGTTTACGTTAATTGCCATATTGATCTCCTTAGGCATTAAGGGTGATGCACCTCAGCGTCTCTCACCTCACTTTGGTGCATCTCATTTCTCTCAGTCTTTTAACGGCGGAAGAAATATATCCTTTAGAAAAATTTTTAAAAAAATTTCTGTGACGGGTATCAATAAGCCATAAACATCTTTTAAATCAATGGATTATATAAACGAAAAAAAATCCAGCCGAAGCTGGATTTTTTTCGAAGGTTTTAAACTTAGCCTAGAAGATTCAGAGCTGAGTTTGGCGTTTGTTTTGCCTGAGCAAGAATTGAGCTTGAAGCCTGAGAAAGAATTTGCGACTTAGTCAGTGCCGTTGTTTCTTTAGCAAAGTCCGTATCTTTGATTCGGCTCTTAGACGCATTCACATTCTCGTTGATGTTATCTAAGTTGCTAATCGCATGGTTGAATCGGTTCTGGAATGCACCCAGCTCAGCACGGTGGCTATCTACATATTTCAGTGCCGAGTCAATAATTGCTACAGATTCCTGAGCACCACCCACAGATGTTACATCAATAGTATCAACAGTAACTGCCTGACCTTGACCCATACTCAGTTCACCAGCAAGACCACCACCAAAGCTTACTGCGCCTTCAACTTTATCAGTGCCAGCGAATACCTGTAGTTGACCATCTTGGTCGACAGACGCTTTTACCATGTCAGTCTGACCGTTGATGTATGTCGCTAGCTCTTCAATATCATCGCCTTCTTTTGCATTGATATTAATAGTTTGCTGTTGGCCGTCAGTATCGGTCAGTGTGATAGCCAAGTCGTTTGCACCGGCCTGTACTGTCCAATCTTTATCTTTACCATTTGCTGCTTGGTAGCTTGTACCGCCCATGCCAACGTTGTCTGAACGCATGTCGTTCAAAGTCAACATCACGGCTTCACCGTTGTCTGCACCAATTTGGAAAGATTTCGTCGCGTAAGTACCGTTCAGTAGTTTATTACCACCAAAAGAGGTTGTCTCTGCGATACGGTTAAGTTCGTCATTTAGTGCTGTAACTTCTTCCTGAATCGCAACACGCTCTGATTTAGAGTTAGAGCCGTTCGCAGATTGTAGCGAAAGGTCACGCATACGTTGCAGGATGTTAGTCGTTTCATTCATCGCACCTTCAGCAGTCTGCGCGATAGAAATACCGTCATTCGCGTTACGTACTGCAACATCTAGACCGCGGCTTTGCACATTCAAACGGTTAGAGATCTGTAGACCTGCTGCGTCATCTTTAGCGCTATTAATCTTGAAGCCAGAAGATAGACGTTCCATTGAAGTTTGTTGTGCATTGTTAGCGCCATTTAGGTAACGCTGTGCTGTCATTGCTGCTACGTTAGTGTTTACATTCACTGCCATGGTGATTTCTCCGTTTGATTTTCCGATGTAACCGGTTTCCGACGTCTCGGAAAACCAAAGTAGTTCTCTCAAAGTTACTTTTATTAACGGCTCAATTTCGAGAACCTTGAGTATTTTTTTAAGTTTTTTTTGAAAAAAATGCTTTTGGAGAGGGAAAGTTGACCAAATACGAAAAAACTTAAAAAAACGCAATTTTTCGCTAAAGCTTTAATTCACTCAGTCGATAACATTTTCTTTTTTGATAATTAACCTAATAAGGTAAGGGCTAGATTTGGCTGTTGTTTAGCCTGTGCCAGGATTGATGTGCTAACTTGCTGTAAAATCTGTTGCTTAAGCATTTGGGTGGTTTCTTTGGCATAGTCGGTGTCTTTTATACGGCTATTCGACGCGGCCAAGTTTTCGTTGATATTACCTAGGTTGTTAATCGCGTGATTAAAGCGATTTTGCATCGCCCCTAATTCAGCGCGATGACCATCAACATACTTAAGCGCAGTATCTATTACAGATACCGCTCGCTGTGCGCCGCCAACTTTAGAAATGTCCAGATTATCAACCGCTTCATAACCAGCTAGCCCCATTTGCAGTTCACCTGCAAGGCTGCCAGAAAAGGAAATAGTACCCGATGTCTCTTTGCCTGCCATAAAGACTTGCAGCTGCCCATCTTCATTTACTGAGGCCGAGACTTTATCCGTTTGACCGTTGATATAAGTGGCTAACTCTTCGATGTCATCACCAGCCTTAGCCTCAATCTGAGTCGATTCCTGCTGCCCCTCGGCATTAGTGTATTCCATCACCAACGTCTGGCTACCCTGAGAAACCTGCCAGTTATTGTCCGCTTTTCCAGCGGCTATATAACTGAAGCCACCCATCTCTATACTATCGGAACGCATGTTCTTCAGAGACACCTGAACCGCTTCACCGGAACTGCCACCAATTTGGAAAGAAGAACTGGCGAATGAACCATTGAGCAATTTTCGACCACCAAAAGAGGTAGTTTCGGCAATTCTATTCAATTCATCATTCAAAGCCGCCATTTCTTCCTGTAATGCATCTCTTTCTGCTCGACTGTTCGAACCATTCGCCGATTGTAATGAAAGATCACGCATGCGTTGAAGAAGGTTGGTCGTCTCATTCATCGCACCTTCGGCTGTCTGCATGATGGATATGCCGTCGTTCGCATTGCGCATTGCGACGTCCAAACCACGCATCTGAGACTCAAGTCGATTCGAGATCTGCAAACCTGCTGCATCGTCTTTGGCACTATTAATACGATTCCCTGAAGATAGCCTCTCCAGTGATTGGTTCAGCATGTCCGTCGCATTCGTAAGATAACGCTGCGCCGTCATTGCTGATACGTTGGTATTAACAGTGATTGCCATAACGATAGATAGTGTTTCCTCAACAGGGTTATTTGTTATATCGGCCTGAGAAGATTTTCTTTAGCCTTTTTGCACAAAAAAACCGAGCGCGTTGGCTCGGTTTATAGTCGGTATAGTTTGCAGGCTTTAGTTTGCTTTCATTGACTTACTTAAGCTTTAACCCGTTTAGCATCTCTACAGACGGGGCAAAGAAGTATGCTCCTGTCACGGCTTTAGTAAAGCGCAATAACTGGTCTGTTTTACCATCGGTCTCGCCATACATGCTTTCCAGCATGGCTTTAAAATTATGTAACGTATTGCAGTAGGCAATAAACAGCAGACCATGCTCACCCGACACACTGCCATAAGGCAAGCTATGGCGAACAATCTTCAGGCCTTTACCTTCTTCTTTAATATCCACACGACCAACGTGAGACGCAGCTGGCACATTATCTAACTCAATCGAATCCGGCTTAGTTCGCCCGATGACTTTTTCTTGGGCAGATACATTCAGTCGATTCCAAGAAGGCAGGTCATGGACAAAGCGCTGGACCATAACGTAACTGCCACCAGCCAACTCTCCTTGAGGAATAATTGCCACTTCATGGCGCTGACTATCTTTCGGATTTTCTGTCCCATCGACAAAGTCCGTCATGTCTCGAGAGTCGAGATAGCGATAACCATAGGTTTCATCAACCACCACTACGTTATCTGACGCTTGTGCAAAGAATGTGCGCAGCAGATAAAAGTGCAAATCATGACGATTCGAATGACAGTGGATAAGCACATCCACATCAGAACTCGGCGCTAAGGTGCTGCCTTCACCAAGCTGTGGGAAATCAATCAATTCGTCTGGCATCGCGGCGTCACACTTTGACCAGAATGATTTGCTGAACGCAACGGAAAGAGTCAGTTCAGCCCCAGGCTGCTGCTGATTAAGCTCTTCTACAAGTGTTGGTAGAGCCTGTAGCTGTTCCAGTACGGCAGCAGGTTCCTGTGTCACCTTAAGCAGCGTGTATTGAGCGAAAGGTCCTGCTTCAGGAAGGATGGCACTTTGAGGGATTGTCATTTTTATGTCCTCACATTTACATATTTGCTCAGTGTATTATGTTCTGTTTTAAGTGTATTGATAGCGATCATCACCCGTTACGTCAATCGGATGGCGGCGCAGAAAAACAATCGCGTACGCTGCGACTCTTATAGATATAAAGCATAAACCACAGCAGAAATAGCAAGGTAGCGGCATTCGCCCAGCGGAAAGCGCCATGTTCTAGGTAGACGTGATAAAGAGTTTGAACAAACTGGCCGCCAATCGCCAGCATGGTAATCGTTTTACCCCAACTGACTAAATGGCTTATCCATTTTCGTTCCGGACTGCGCAAGCTGATCATCCACATTAACGCGATGCTAGGCAGTCCCATCGCCAAACCCAGATACAACATTGAATGATCGGGGTAGACAATATTAAGGATCTTAGCGCCGCTTTCTCGGCTCGCACCGGCGACAACAAAAACCACCCACGCTTTGGCGAGAAACAGCCAACCAAGCCAAAGCCATTTGGGGGCTTTGAGAAAACCATGTTTATCGTATTGTTCTAAAGCGTATCGCACTGATAGGTAACTGCGGTTGAGAAATTAAACTCCACTCTATACCAATTGAGGTATTTTTCTATCAGATATTACCTATAAAACTCATCCGATATTGTTAGAGTTCGCTCGCACCTGCCTTACTGACAAAGCAATAAACATCAGAAGTAATAAGATCGGTGCGAACCAAAGCAGAGCATTGCGGACGCTAAACTCAGGCTGATATAACACAAATTCGCCGTAGCGCGCCGTCATGAAGTCCTTCACTTCCTGCTCACTCTCCCCTTGATTGATCTTGCTGAAAACAATCAGACGCAAATCTTTTGCTATTGGGGAGTTGGATTCGATCAGATTTTGATTTTGACACTGCGGACAACGCAGGGACTTAGCCAAACGTAGCGCTTTTTCGTGTAACTCTGGAGAGGTAAACTCAAACAACTCAACTTGGGATATTTGCTGTTCTGAAACCGCAACAAATAGCTCTTCATCACCCGCGTAACTACTCTGAACAAACAGCAACAGGATCAAGTAATAAAGCGCTCTCATCAACTCTTCTCCTCAGTAAAGAAGCGGGCAAATTGCTTCTGCCAGATATTAGGGTTGAGCAGCCCTGAGTGTTTATACACAATTTCCCCGGCCTGATTGATAAGATATGTCTCGGGGGTGCCAACCACACCCAGATCGATAGATAACTCCCCTTGAGGATCGTAGATCACCGTTTGATAAGGGTCACCCAATTGAGCCAGATACTGATTTGCTGCCTTTGCTTGGTCTCTGTAGTTAAGCCCGATCACAGCAATGCCTTGCTCACTCAATTGATTAAGAAACTCATGTTCCGCGCGGCAAATACTGCACCACGACGCCCAGACATTAACCAGTTGATACTCCGACTGGAACAACGTTTTTGTCTGAATCCGTTCATTCCCAACTAGCAATTCAACCTTGTGCACTGGAAATGCTCGAACAGCGTGACTGCCTGAGTTATGGGTGTCTTCACTCAGTGCCGCCCCGAGGATTAGGATAAATACTACCAGCGAGACGCAAAGGACGATGAATTTAGACTTTTTGGACGACGTCATATTTTGTTCTCACTATTCTTGGCGAAAGTTTGGCGATAAGCGGTAAAAATGCAGCAAACGTCGCTAATAATCCACCACCCCAGATCCACCAGATGTATGCTTTGTACTGAATTTTAACTGCATAGCTGTTCCCGTCGACTTTGGCCGCGAGCGTCACATAATAATCTCCAAGCCAAGTTGTGTGAATCGCAAGCTCGCTCATGTTCATGACTCGGACGGGATAATGGCGACGTTCAGGTTTGAGCTCAAACGCTCGACCTTCAGCATCAGTGAAACGCAGCTGTGCTTGCTCTGCCGTGAAGTTTTTATCTACACGCCACTCCGTTTTCAAATATTCAACTTGCCAATCGCGAAACTCTGCCGACATTCCTGGACCAAGTTTGCGAGTTAGCTGAGATGAGTGCTCCGCATTCATAACACACCCAATCGCGCCGATAGCCAACCCGATATGAGCCAAGAGCATAAAATTGAGCTTAGCCAAACGGATAGCCCACCACAGATGGCTAAACACCACCCAGCACGCCAGCCCCCAAATCAACATGACTGCGAATGACCACGTTTCCACCTGCCAAAAATACAACATTGCACCGACAAAGAATGAGAAGACAAAAAACACAACCATCCGTTGCCATGAGTTCACCAGCCCTGATTGCCATTTCAGAAAAGGAGCCCAGCCCATTGCCGTTAGCGCCAGAGCCGATAAAGGTAGAAGTAATGTATTAAAATAGGGTGCGCCAACCGATATTGTTCCCAGTTGCAGCAACTCATAAACCATGGGGTAAAAAGTACCAAGGAAAACAGTAAACGTGGCGATCACCAGCAGGCCAATCGCGAGAAGCACGAGATAAGATCGGCTGATAATAGCCGTCAACTTTTGGCTTCGTATGGTCTCCCCTCGGTCAATTAAAAGGGCAAAAGAGGCGAACAAGATAACAGCCAAAATACCAAGAAGCGCAATGCCTTTTCCCGGGTCGACTGCAAAGGCATGCACCGAGGTCAGTACTCCCGAGCGGACGATAAAGGTACCGAGAATACTAAGGCTGAATGTCACCAAAGCTAAGATCAACGTCCAGACCATCAGCTGCTGATGGCGCCTAGAGGCCACCATACTATGCAGCAAAGCTGTCCCCGTCAGCCAAGGCAACAATGATGCATTCTCAACTGGATCCCAGAACCACCATCCTCCCCAGCCTAACTCGTTGTAGGCCCACCATGAACCCACCAGTATCCCAAGCGTGAGAAATGCCCACGCAGATATCGCCCAAGGTTTACATAGTGTGACCCATTGGTTGTCATACGTTTTTTGCATCAACGCCGCCAACGCAAACGCCAGTACAGTGGAATACCCTATATAACCGAGATACAACAGCGGAGGATGAAAAATCAGCCCCACGTCCTGAAGCATAGGATTGAGATCGCGCCCCTGGGTTAATAAGGTTTGTGCGTAAACAAACGGGTTTGAAGCGAGTAAGGTAAACCACGAAAACGCCGCAACAAACAAAGTCATGATCCACAGAACATGGGCGATATATCGCCCATTAGAATGACGAATAAATGAAATCAAACCTGCCCACAAGTTGAGTGTAAACACCCAAAACAGCATGGAACCTTCATGGCCTCCCCACACAGCGGCCAGCTTGAAGAATGGTGGTAGCGCAATATTAGAGTGAGTGGCAACGTACGCGAATTCAAATCGGTCAGAGGCAAACAAAATCGCCAGAATAATCAGGCTCAACGAAGCCATTGCTGCGTTGAGCCTGACGGGCCATATCAGGGAGAGCGATGCACCTTGATCAAAGTAGTGCTGCCACGCCCAGACTGCAGCGCAAACTAAACTCGAAACAGCAACCCATATCAGAGCAAAATGTCCTATCTCTCCCCACATGCTTACACCACCGTCATCTGACCGGCGTAGAGAATAAAGGTACGTAACATCAGTACCCCGACCAAACTCAGCGTTGTCACTATGAAGATGTAACTGCCGTTATGGCGCACTTCGTTTGGCGTAACGGCATTGAGAGTCAGCGGCAGTAACATCCCAATCAACACAACGCCAAACCAGAACCAGTTTGACCAGAAGCCTCCCCCGATGGCATTCCAAGCCGCGACTTCATTCTGACCGCCACTGAATATCAGGCCAGTAAAGAAGGTCACCAAAACAAACAGTTCGAATAACACAACCGGACGTTCAAACCCATGCACCCAACGGACACTTGGGCTGCGTGCCGATTCTTTGAACACTAGAATGCCAAACAACAAACATGCCGCTGCGCCCGAAGAAAGGCTGGAAAACAGGAACAGGATCGGCAACACAGGGTTGTTCAGCATCGGGTAAGTTTTCAGTGCAGAGAGCAGAAATCCAGTGTAGGCCGCAAGCAATATCGCCAACACACCCAGAAACAACTCGACAGGATTGTTTATCTTACCGATTTTGATCAATACGCCATCAACCCAGTCCAATAACCCACCCGGAAGTTTGCCTTCGCAGAACTGTATGATCTGGTGGCGGAAAATCACACCAATCCAAACGAATAAGACCGCCATATAAACTTGGAAGAGAATTACCCCCATCGACATGACTGAAGACGGATTGTAGTAGATCATAATCTTCCAGAACGACAGAGGTTTGGTGAGGTGGAAAATCAATATGGTCAAACCGGCAATAATGCCAAAGGGAGCCAGCCAAGCGACGGCTTTAAGGATGCCGTTATTAGCAGGGTCACCTTCAATTACGCGGCGTTTGAGATACAAGCCAATCATCACAGCTCCAGCGGACATTCCCGCAAGAAACAAGTAAATGGCGATGATCCAGTCCCAGACCAATGAATCGAAATGGAAAGCCGTTTCAATACCGTTCATCATGAAACCTCCCCTTTGTTGTGTGGGATTTTGTACAACTTAGGCTTGGTACCTAAGTGCGCTTTATCGCGATAGACCACATGGTTACTTAACACTTGATTGATTTGACTCTGCGGATCGTTGAGATCGCCAAACACCAAGGCTTTGGTCGGGCAAGATTCTACACAGGCGGGTAATTTGCCCTCGGCAAGATTGGTATCACGACAGAAATTGCACTTGTCTGCGGAATGGTCTTCGGGATTGAAAAAGCGCACTTGATAAGGGCACGCGGCAAGGCAGTAACCACAGCCGACACACTTGTCTTTATCCACATCGACAATGCCTGTCTTCTCATCTTTATATGCTGCGCCCGTCGGGCAAACATACACACAAGGTGGGTTTTCACAGTGCTGGCAAGATTTGCGGGTAAAGCGATATTCCACATCAGGAAATTCGCCTTGTGGCTCGCTACGAATGATTTCCAGTCTCGACACCCCTTCTGGTACCTTGTTGACCTCGCGACAAGCTTCAGTACAAGCGGTACAACCGATACAGGCGGTCTCATCGTGAATCATGCCATAGAGCTTGTCATCTACCTGTTCGACATTTGCGAACGTCTTACGACTGCTGATCATCGCAGTCCCGGATACGCCTGTGGTCATAATCAAGGCGCCAGCACCAGTTAAAAAATTTCGTCTAGAACAACTCATATCATTGCTCCTCTTTCAACTGATTGAAGTCTGAATGACAGTCGACACACAGCTTGATTTTCTGCTTGCGCTCCAAACCAAGGACTTTTGCTTTACTGGCATGAACATCATGACAGTTAGAGCAGGTGAGGTTTTTGGCATGCACATCATGTGTCCAGCTATCTTCACGCAGATACTTCGGCTTATGACAATCAGTACACTGGCTATTGGCCTTCAAAATGGCGTCAGGGTCTAGGTAGGTTTTGTCTGTTCCCTGCTGGGATTGTGCAGATGAGTACTTGATGACTTGCGGAGCACCTTCACGGTGGTCAGGCCCGATGTTGCTATGACAGTTAGTACAATTCACTTCACGACCTAGAATCTCATGAGCATTTTCACCATGAGATTGCTGAAGTGATTCTTTGGAATCCTTATGACATTGAATACATTTGTAATCTTTGTCCCGGATAAGCGTAACTTCATGACGAGTCGAGCTTTCTTCGGCTATAGGGGCAGAAGAATCAGCAGCAACGGCATGAAGAGAATAGCCATAGAGGCAGAATGCAAGAATGGTTTTCAGCATTATGACTATGGCCAACTTTATATTGCCCATTTTATCCTTTCCTTATTCCAGAACAGATTTTGAGCCAAGCTCAAAATAAACAGTCTGGTCAAAACTAATGCCCTTTAGCGGTATTTAAATCACCACTAAATGAGATCAATTCTTATTTTTGGAAAAGCCACAACGCTATCGATTACATTTTACTCAGCCTACTCTTTAGTAGTAGATTTTTTGCACAAAACCTCGATCCTTATCACCTTATTTTATACATGGTTAATAACCATAAGTCATTGATGATAATGAATTTCATTATCCATACCTAACAACACATCTACCCCTTTAGGGTTATTAAAAATCAACTTTGAGCCAGATCACTGACCTAAATTGATCTAAAGCAATGAAGGGTTATTCGTGAGTTTTTACAAATATTTCCTTTTATTACAATTTATTTCAGTTCTCCAATTCTTAATTTGGAATTAGCCAGTTCACAACGCTGCTAATAAAACAGAATTATGGAGATAGCACTGTGAATAAATTGCACTGGATACCAAAATCCGTTGCAGCAATAGTAATATTGGCGGGTACTGTTATCAGTACCACCAGCGTTGCTGCATCTGATGAAAAAGGCCTTATCGATCCTCGAAATCAGGCCTATGAACAACATCACCCTGATCAGTACCAATCTTGGAAAGAAACATCGGAAAGCGACCATATTGAAGATGCTCTCGCCGATGACCCCAATATGGTCATCATGTGGGCAGGTTATGGCTTTGCCAAAGACTACAATAAAGCCCGCGGCCACTTTTATGCCATTGACGACGTGCGCCAAACACTGAGGACTGGCGCTCCAAGTGACGAAAAATCAGGCCCAATGCCGATGGCTTGCTGGAGTTGTAAAAGCCCTGATGTAGGCCGAGTGATCGATGAACGTGGCGAAGACGGCTATTTCGATGGCAAATGGGCACGACTTGGCGATCAGATCGTTAACCCAATTGGCTGTGCTGACTGCCATGATACCCGCAGTGAATCATTCAAAAATGGCGAGCCCGCTTTAGCTATAACTAAGCCCTATGTAGAACGTGCTTTCCAAGCTATCGACAAACCTTTTGAAGAACAGTCACGCCTCGACCAACAAGCGACAGTCTGTGCCCAATGCCACGTCGAATACTACTTCACTGGGCCCAAAAAATCGGTCAAGTTCCCTTGGGATAAAGGCACCAACGTCGCGGCAATGGAAGAGTACTATGACTCTATTGGCTTCAAAGACTGGACGCATAAAGTATCGAAAGCACCGATGTTGAAAGCACAACACCCTGGCTATGAAACTTGGCGTGATGGCATTCATGGTAAGAACAAAGTCGCCTGTGTAGACTGCCATATGCCAAAAGTCACCAAGGAAGATGGCACTGTCTATACCGATCATAAAGTAGGTAACCCATTTGACCGCTTTGAAGACACCTGTGCCAACTGTCACACGCAAAGCAAAGATCAATTGAAGAACATCGTTTCATCTCGCAAAGCTCAGGTACTCAACATGAAGCTGACAGCAGAGAAACAAATCGTCGCCGCACACTTTGAAGCTGGAGCAGCATGGAAAGCTGGCGCGACTGAAGATGAAATGAAAGACATTCTTCAGGATATTCGTCATGCTCAGTGGCGTTGGGACTACGCGATAGCCTCTCATGGTATTCACATGCATGCGCCAGAAGTGGCACTTGAAGTGTTAGGTACAGCGGTCGACCGTGCGGCGGATGCCCGTACAAAATTGATGCGCTTACTCGCGACCAAAGGCGTGACAGAGCCCGTTGAACTGCCAGACATTTCGACTAAGGCCAAAGCCCAGCAGGCTCTTGGGATGGACATGGAAAAAATGAACAGCGACAAACAGCACTTCCTTAAAACGGTTGTGCCGGAGTGGGAAAAATCTGCTCAGAAACGCGAAGAGGCGACGTACTAGACACTCACTACTAATAAAAAACCTCCCTGACACGGGAGGTTTTTTGTTTTCAAGACGCGCCGTCAATTTATTCTCGGTCTAACATGGCTTTTGCTTGATTGAGCGAGTGAATTACCGCACCTCGGTCGATATCCTGACGCTGAGAGTCCAACAGTTGAGTCCAAGTATCGATGGCCTCTTGATAGCGAAAACTGATGAAATGATCATTGGCAATTAAGGTCAGAGCCGTCACATTACTGGCATCCAACTCCAGTGCCTTTGCCAGTAGATGATTCACCTCATCAGTCATACGCTGAGATCGTTCGAAATAAAGTGCAGTCGCCTTGGCAGCAAACTGATTGGCGCTAGCTTCCGGACTTAAGCGAATCGCATAATCGAAACAAGTGAGTGCCGAGGAAAAATCCTGTTCATTCAGATAACCGTGTCCCAGTTGAAACCATAACTCAGCCTGATTGGGGTCCTGCTTAAGCTGATGCTGGATAACTTGCATCCACCCATCATGAGTTTGAGCAGAAAGCACAGGTTGTTGAGGTTGTGGCGCTTCACCCCGTAGCCAAAAAAATACGGGGATTGAAATGACTAAACTGGTCACCAAGATACGCTTCATTTATCTGTTCTACTCACAAAGGAATAACTTCAATGATAGGCAGAATTATATCGTGTTAAGATAACGCTATCTTTGATCTCGCGGTAATAACCTTCATGAAAAACAAAGTCGTTCCTTCTCAGGAAACACAACAAGAAGCGATGAAAATCGCCAAAGCGACACAAAAGCCGGGCCAAACTAAAGAACAGACTAAATTGATTGCTCAGGGAATCGAAAAAGGCATCGCTCAGTACAAAAAGCAGCACAAAGATAAAGCTCGCCAAGCAGATAAAGCCAAGAAAAAAGCACAAAAAGCCAAGCAAGCTCAACACTCTGCCATCGCGCAGCCAGAAGCTGAAACAGTGACCACAGTAGAAGCGCAAGCAAAAACCAATATGCTACCATGGGCATTATTAGCCCTCAGTTGGATTGGTTTTATTATTTATGTCACTCAAATTTAGTCAGCTATGCTTCATCGCTTTGCCGATTACTTTACTCGCAGGCTGCACAACCCCAATCTCTCAACTTAATAAGGATGCCAGTAGCGTCCAGATTAGAATGGACAGCAGTTTCGATCCCGCGAACTGTCAGTGGCAGGGCGATCTGACTGGCAGTGAAGGACACTGGTACACCTACCTGTTCTACCCTAACGATGTCATGGTTCAGGGAGCGGTTAATCAGATAAAAAATCGCGCCAGTCAACTTGGCGCGAATACCGTTTATATGATGTCGCCACAAGACTTCACGACATCTTTTACCATACTGGGTAGTGCCTATAACTGCCCAATAGGCCGTTAGGCACAAAACCCTAAACTAGCGGCAATGTCCGCTTCTCTGTCTAATACCCACTGGCTGTCAAAAGGCCCCCAGTCAGACAACTGATAATACCCATCGTTGTGCCTGCGGCCATCCTGAATGAACATCAGTTCGATGCCAATACCAGGCAGAGCCTTGATTACGTCTTGAATCGTCCGGCGTGGCCAGCCCGTTTTCTCAATCAGTTTTGGCACATTCGGCCTATCGAGATTTTGGACCAGTAATGCTAAATATAAGCGCCTTGCAAAAACAGGACTCAATTCCATTGATACCTCCTATAAATTTCTAGAGTCATTATTTCTGTTTTGCTATGCGGTGTGTTGCGTTTGATCAATAACTCATCGATCCTCAACTTTTGAAACACATTTTTTTTGTCAGATGAAATATATCTGAGACACTTTTGTCTCTGATTACAGTTCCTGCTAGGATGCCAAAAAGCTTCTAATAACTTTATATAAGTCACTCTCAAAGGTTTAACTATGACAATCACCATGTACGGAATTCCGAACTGCGATACCATCAAAAAAGCCAAAAAATGGCTGGAAGCAGAAGGTGTGGAATTCCAATTCCATGACTACCGTAAACAGGGCGTTGATAAACAAATGGTTGAAACATTTTGCCAGCAACTAGGCTGGGAAAATGTGCTTAACAAACGCGGCACGACTTTTCGTCAGCTAACTCAGGAACAGAAAGACAGCCTGAACGAAGCCAACGCCATTGATCTGCTGGTAGAGCAACCGGCGATGATCAAACGCCCAATTTTAGTCTCTGGTGATGACTACCATCTTGGCTTTAAAGCCGATCAATACTCAGCCATTTTCTCTTAAGCAAAAGGAATTCAAGGATGACAGACAGCCCTACTTTGGCGCTTGCAAAAGACTTAATTAGCCGCCAATCGGTAACACCTGTGGATGCAGGTTGTCAGGATGTGATGATTGAACGCCTGAAAGCTTTAGGATTTGAAATTGAAGTGATGGTGTTTGAAGACACCACAAACTTCTGGGCACGTCGTGGCACAGAAGCACCGCTGTTTGCGTTTGCTGGTCACACTGATGTTGTGCCAGCGGGCAATGTCGAGCTATGGGATACGCATCCATTCGAACCGACTATGGTTGACGGCTATCTACATGGTCGCGGAGCCGCCGATATGAAAGGCTCTCTAGCAAGTATGATTGTTGCCGTTGAGCAGTTCATTGCCGAAAACCCTGACCATAAAGGTTCAATTGGCTTTCTGATTACTTCAGACGAAGAAGGCCCATTTATCAATGGCACAGTCCGTGTTGTCGAAACCCTAATGGCGCGCGACGAAAACATCGACATGTGTATTGTCGGTGAGCCATCAAGTACTGAACTCGTCGGTGACGTAGTGAAAAATGGTCGTCGAGGTTCTATCACCGGAGACTTAACCGTTAAAGGTATTCAAGGTCATGTAGCTTACCCGCATTTAGCTAAGAACCCCGTTCACCAGTCACTGATGGCGATTCATGAATTGGCATCAACCGAGTGGGACAAAGGCAATGACTACTTCCCACCTACCAGCTTCCAGATCCCGAATGTGCATGCGGGAACCGGTGCATCTAACGTGATCCCTGGCGAGTTCAATGTTCAGTTTAACCTGCGTTTCAGCACCGAGCTTAACAACGACATAATCGTTAAGCGTGTCACTGATACTCTTGATAAACACGACTTAGACTACGAGCTTAAGTGGACCTTCAACGGCGACCCATTCCTGACAGATACAGGCGCACTTCTCGACGCTGTGGTTGATGCCGTTGATACCGTCAATCAAACCAAACCAGCCCTACTCACCACCGGAGGTACATCCGATGGCCGCTTTATCGCCCGTATGGGTGGCCAGGTAGTCGAGTTAGGCCCAGTTAACGCGACCATCCATAAAGTGAACGAGTGCGTGAAAGTGGACGATCTTGAGAAACTGACCAAGATGTATCAGAAAACTCTGGAGAATCTTCTGGCGTGAACATGACCCCTGAGCAGCTGACTGGCAAAGTTTCAACTCACCTGACTGACACTATGTTTGGTCAGAAGGTTTTCGCCGTTCACCCTAATGTCGAAAACGATCTACAAGCTTTGCGACAAGCTGCTGCTCAGGCTGGTTTCAATCTCAATATTGCCAGCGGTTTCCGCGATTTTGAGCGCCAGAAAGCTATCTGGAACAGAAAGATGGCTGGTCAAACAGCCATTCTTGATCAAAACAGCCAACCTCTAGATAGCCAGCGACTTTCTGATTCAGAAAAGATTATGGCTATCTTACGTTGGTCTGCACTTCCGGGGGCCAGCCGACATCATTGGGGATGTGACTTCGATGTATTTGATCGCAGCAGTCTACCTCAAGATACTCAGTTGCAGCTTGAGCCATGGGAATACCTAACAGGTCATCAGGCAGAATTTTACCGTTGGCTCAAAGAGTCTCTGACTGAATTTGGTTTCTTCTTTCCATATGCAAAAGATCAGGGCGGTGTCGCAGCAGAGCCATGGCACATTAGTCATAGTGCAACGGCATCGTCTTGTTTATCCCAGCTTAGTCTGGAGACACTTCAAAAAGAGCTGATAAACAGTGGAATACAGGGTGAGGAAATGGTGTTGTCGAATCTCGAAACGATCTACAATCAATTTGTCACCAATATCTCCAATGAGGTGGATTAATGGAACTACTCACCAACCCTTGGGTGATCATCTTTATCGTCTTGAGTGTCATCATAGGTAATATTGCTGCACTGAAGTACACAGCCAAAATGAAGTTTGGACAAACGGACAAAAAAGCTCGCTCTCAGGACGAAGAATCCACTGAGCAAGAGGAAAAAAAAGACCCGTAATAACACGGGTCTTTTTCATTTAAGATGCACTATTTGATGTGATCCCAAGAAATATTGGAGACAATTCGGCATTCATCGCACTTAAAGTGGAAAATGTCATGCAGTGGTACATCCAATAACCACTCTCCACCGCACTTAGGGCATTTACGCTGTTTTTCATCTGTCAGACTTTTGCCACCAACTCGGTACTGATAGTAATAGGTTGGAATTTCCGTCACATACTCGATTCGACCACGCAAATCCCAGCCACGCTTGAAAAGGACACTGTCGGCATCACAAATTTCATGTAATGCCGCATGCTCTGCTCGGCAAGCACCAGCCATCTGGATTTCATCGCACGCCTGCCACTCAGTCTGCCATTTGATGACCGCTTTATGGTCGCCATTGAGTGTCGGGCCATTACGATAAAGAGGAATTGGTAACAAGCTTTCACCACTGCGCAAAGGCGAACAGGTATGCACATATGTGGTGTAGAGCACTTGCCATTCTGGTGTGGTTTCTTCTGCCGCTTGCTCTGAATTCAAATCTCGTCCAAGTAAACGGGCTTTCGGTGCCAGTAAGCACGCCTCTGCCAAACGTTCGATGCAGACGTTGACAAAATCCGAATGATATTTAGGGTGCAAACTTTCCTGCTCTGGGCACACTACCCGAACAAAAAATTCCCCTTCCCCCATCACGATAGGGAACTCACGTCCAAGTACCTGACCGTTATAACGCAACGCATCCATCAGGCCATTAATCGCTTTATCGACAGCAGAAATAGTGGTGTTATCAAAACACTCAAACTGTAATTCAACAACGTACATGGTTATACCGCTGGCTCTAGGTTAGCCAAAAACTCCACCACATTCTCGGCAAGAACATCGCGTTTATCAGTACCTAATCGTTCGAGAATAACGTTACCTGTCAGGTTACAAATGGAAATCACGTCCAATTCTGCATCGGTTGCTGCGATGAAAACCGTTGGCTTCAGTTTCAATCGACGCTGAGTGACTAGGTGACCAAGAATGTTTTCCTGCAAACGAACAAAATCTTCATCACTCCATACCTGAAGTAGCGTCAGCTCGTTCCCATTCCAAGTCGCCTCCATATCCGCACTGTACTGCGAACCATAGAAGGTTTTAATGTCTTGATGCAGTGCCAGTTCGATACCGTTTTCAACATTAGTGAAATCCGCTGGATGCTCACGCTCATATGCCTGCCATTCAACGTAATCAGTCTGCTTTTCTTCAACGCAAGGTGACACGAGATCCACCAGCTCTTCGCTTCTTGGCAAATGTCCATGGGCGTCAAGACAGCTCTGACGGTACTTTTCACTGAACGAGCGCAGCGCTTGCAAGGCAGTTTCAGCCATTAGATTCTCCAATTGAGTCTTCGAATGTTCGCTTTTAACGACAGGATTGCGTAAAATTCTCGCCATTCTAATCCAAATCTATGCAAAGTATGAGCAAATATTCTGACGCAAAGGAACTGGCGGGATTAACGCTCGGTCAAAAAACCGAATACGCCAACCAATACGACGCTTCTTTACTTCAACCTGTACCACGCAGCTTAAACCGCGATGACCTGAATCTGGGTGATGAGTTGCCATTTCAGGGCTGTGATATCTGGACACTGTACGAGCTGTCTTGGTTGAACGAGAAAGGCCTGCCACAGGTAGCCATTGGCGACGTGTCCATTCCTGCGACCAGTGCTAACCTGATTGAATCCAAGTCCTTTAAGTTGTACCTCAACAGCTTTAACCAAACCCGCTTTAGCTCATGGGATCAGGTTGAACAAACATTAGCGAAGGATCTCTCCCACTGTGCAGGTGAAGAGGTTTCAGTCACTATTCGTTCTGTCGTCGACTATACCGACAGTGTGGTCGTGACAATGGACGGTGACTGCATTGATGATCAGGATATTGAGATTGAGAGCTACGAGTTTGATACCAGCTTGCTAGAAGGTGCCGCCGAACAAGAACACGTCTCGGAAAGTCTGCATAGCCATCTTCTCAAATCCAACTGTCTGATCACTAACCAGCCAGATTGGGGCAGTGTAGAGATTCAGTATCAGGGTCAAAAAATCAATCGTGAAGCTCTGTTACGCTACCTAGTGTCATTCCGTGAACACAATGAGTTCCATGAGCAGTGCGTTGAACGTATTTTCACTGACATTATGAAATACTGTCAGCCAGAAAAGCTAACCGTGTACGCTCGATACACACGCCGCGGTGGTCTGGATATCAACCCTTACCGTTCAACCGAGCAGGCTCAGCCTACTCATAACCAACGTATGGCACGTCAATAAGGATTGGACTACAGAATGCAGATTTTGCGCTGGGAACGTTTGTTTGGACTATTGGTTTTGTTGCTATCATCTCAAGTGATGGCGTCAACCGTGTATTCATCGGCCATGCTCAATGAAGCCAGTACCTTGGTAGATATTGTGCCAAAACAGTCCAAACAGCTTGCGACCAGTTATCTCGCTCAGCGCAAACTGACCGACCAAACCGAAAAAAGCCCGTCGGCGATTTCCCGTGATGACTCCGATAGCCGAGTGCGAACGCCCGGCGGTACCATCGATGCACTGAAAATTCTTGCCCGTGCTGAATTCAACTTGGGTAATACCGATGCAGCGCTGAAATATCTGCATGAAGCCAAAGCACTGACATCCAAGTATCGCCTCCCATACTTACGTCTTGATTTACGATTGCTCGAAATTCGCTTGCGCTGGCAAATCGATGGTGATGCAGAAACCGCTAGAAAGGATATTGCGGAGGTTGAGCAAGCGTTTAATGCCATCCAGAATCCAGAACAACTGGCTAAGGGGCTCAATTATCAGCTGACAATGCTCAAAGCAGATATCGCATCTGCTGAAGGCCAGATCGAGCTCGCCAATCAGTTGTACGAGGACGTGATCCCTTATATCGAACAGTCGAATAATAAGCATACCGTCATTGCCTACCATATCGCCTTGGGCAAGCACTTTCTGGCTCATAAGATCTACAACAAAGCCCTATCAGAGCTGCTAACCAGCTACTGGAGCGCAATTGAAGATACATCTGGTCTACAGCTGGCTGAAGTGAATCGCCTACTAGGACAACTTTTCTACGAGCGACGCGTACTGGACAAAGCAACGGATCACTTTTCGCAAGCTGCCGATTTTTACGACAACTATGAAAACTCGCCGATTCTGCCTCCAATTCTCAAACGTATGGGCGATATCTATTACCATCAGGGCAGATACAACCTCGCGTTAGTGCACTACTTCAATGCCATCGATCACGAGCGTATCCAGAATAATATTGAAAACGTCATCGCCATTCGTCTCGCACTGGCAGCCACCTACTTGCAACTGGTTAACTTCCCTCTCGCCGAGCAATATCTTGAGCGTGCCGAAGAGCTGCTGAGCTATGTTGATATTCCAAAGCTCAAAGCACAGGCGTTGCTGTTGGAGGCAGGTTTAGCCTCACATCAGAGGCATCCCCAAGAGGTAGTCGCCAAAGCCACTAAAGCATTAGACATCGCAGTCGAGCTCGAGGATCTCTCGATACAGAAAAATGCCTATCAGATGCTTAACGTAGGTAATGAACTACTGGGTAACTACAAAGCCGCGTTGCAATATCTCCAGCAATACAACGCGCTGGCGAATATTGAACAGCAAGAGTTGGATTTGATAAACGAGGATGACTTTCGACAGCAGAAAGATGTCGTGGAGCAAACACTGCACCTCGTGGGGCAAAAACAACAACTGGAGCAAACTGAAAACGAGTATCGCAAATTCCAGAAAATCTCTTTCACGTTGTTTGTCACCTGCGCACTGCTGTTTATATTTTTGCTCCGCCGTGGTCACATCATGAGTGTGCAAAAAGATGAAATCGATGAACTGAATGATGATCTCTATACTCACTCCCGTTCTGGCCTGAAAAACCTTCGTATGCTCAACGCCAAGCTTCCTGCATCGTTGGAAGCGAGCAGCCACAAGTTTGAAAAGTGGCATGTGGGTGAACTGATCCACGAACCACTGAATGATCGACTGCGCTTTGTGATGATAGATGTACCCTTCCTGCGCAATATGTACTTACAACATGGCTACTCAGATGGACTCAAGATTGAGAAAGCCTTCGGTCAGTACCTCAGAGAGAAGGTACAACGCCCAGCAAGGGTGTATCATTTCTCTGATGCGAACCTACTCTACATAGAGCCGAACAGTGATAGCATGGCCGACCCAGAGCTGGTGTTTGAAAAGATTCAAAGCTGGGTAGATGAATTTGCGCAGAAGTATGGGCTAAATAACATCATTCGTATGGGCATGGCCGATTACCCGTTTTTGCCTCGTGCTTACACTGCAATCAATGACAAAGAATTGCTGGATATTTTGCTCATGTCGACCAGCGCTGCTCGTACTTTGAGTATGAAAGAACATTCAAGCCAGTGGGTGTATCTGAAAGCGATAGAGAATGCGCCTGCGGCCAGCCTAGCAACCGGTAATATTCGCAAAGCGTGCAAACATTCCATCAGTCAGGGGCTGATAAAAGTTCACTCTTCTTACAAGAATGAGGAGAGCATCAAAAAATTATTAAAAGATGAGTAAAAGCTGCTCAAACAGACCGTGTTGAACGTGACGCGGTAATTTTATTTGTTATTATCGTTTGATTAATTAATAAGATCGTCTTCGATCTTATCTTCATAAGCATAGATTTTCATGGGCGTCCTCGAGCAAGATATTCAGTCACAGCTGCACAATCTGAAATCTCAATTAGAGCAAGTTCGATTGACACAAAGAGATACCTCGTTCAAATTTAAAAGAGAACAAAAGGTATTGAAGCGCATCATTGCATCACTGAGTGATGCATGCGGCGGTGAAGATCCAAGACTGAAGTCAGGGCTAACCGAACTTAGACAAGCCATAGAGCAACAAAAAGATGTCAGTTCTCTTATCCCGAAGTTGGCAGTACTTGAGCGCTTGCTTAAGCAACAGAGTGTGGCTATGGAAAAACAAACGGAGCATCTGGATTCCCAGATAAAACACAGCGGTGAAACCCTGTTACGTGTGACTGGGCTACCTGCCAAAGTAAAGCGCGACCTGCGTGACCTGCTCAGCTATTCCAACGGTGTCGAACGCCCGAAAGCCGATTCGGCAATGAAGCTGCTTGCCATTTACGAACGCTCCCTGAAAATCATTACCTCCAATCCCGATACTGCCATCAATCAAATTACCAATAGTGCTGATAAAGAACTGCTATTGCGACTTTCTGATGAACTTCAACATGTCATTACTGAGCTGGACTTTGAAGGCGAATCTGGTGACTTACTGACAGATATCCGCGCTAAGCTGCTCCTCGGTGTCAATACACACGTGTTGATTGAACTAACTCTGCAAGTACTTAAGCTGGTTATCGAAGGCACAAAATACGAGCGCAAGACCTCAGAACAATTTCTCGAGCAAGTTAATGCTTCCCTCTCCTCAACGCTGAAAAGCTCTTCGCAGAATGTCGATCAAAGTCAGACCTACTTTGAACATCGTCAGGAAATGAATGGTGAACTGGATGAATTAGTTGCTGAGACTAAGGCCAAGGTCGACGCGGCTAGCTCTCTCGATTCGCTGCAAACTCAACTCAACCCATTATTAGCCAAGCTAAGTTCTCTTTCTGAACGTCTTCATCATGCAGAGCAACGTGAACAAGCACTGATCGAACGTATGGGCTATGGCAAGAGTCAGATAGAAGCTTTATTCGAGGTGACACAAGATTACCGTCGACGTCTGGAAGACCAGGCTCAACGCGTCCTCTTAGATCCATTGACCAAGGTTTACAATCGCACAGCGTTTAATGACCGCTTGGAGCTGGAATATCGACGCTGGATACGCTCGCAGAACAACTTGCGTATTATTTTGCTCGACATTGATGGCTTTAAAGCAATTAACGACAGCTTCGGCTACACCGCCGGAGACAAGGCGTTAAAAATCATCGCTCGTACCATCAAGAAAGAACTGTCTGACACCGACACTGTCGCCCGCTTTTCAGGTGAAGAGTTTATCGTACTGATGCCAGATAGCTCAGATAATGATTGCTTTAATACTATCCAGAGCATTCAGAGCAAAGTGGCCAAACTGCCGTTCAAATTCCGCGAACAAAACCTGGTCATAACCATGTCAGCATCCAGCACTGGCTTTAAAGAATCTGATACGCCAGAGGAAGTACTGGAGCGTTTAAATCGCGTTCTCAACGAAGCCAAAACCATTGGCCCTAACCAGCTTGTTTGGAAATAACCCTACCCCCTCCTCCTTCCCAAAAGACATTCATGCCGTGATTGATGTAGATATATCAATCAGTTAGCCTTTTATATCCGTCAAAGCGTGCTAAGCTTGATAGTACCTCTCGCGATTCAATCGCTTGATTAGCAGCCATTATCGCGCTGAGGCACAACAACAATAAGAAAGGTTTTGTAGAGAAGTTTTCTCTCATCAAGGAGGTCACTATGATCACTCACATCAGTCCGGCTGGTAGTATGGATCTGCTTTCTCAACTCGAAGTTGAGCGTCTTAAGAAAACTGCCGCCAGTGATCTGTATCAGCTCTACCGAAATTGTACGCTTGCGGTGCTGAATTCAGGTAGCCACACAGATAACTCCAAAGAACTGCTCGATAAATACAAGTCGTTTGATGTCAACGTGGTTCGCCGCGAACGCGGCATCAAACTCGAACTCAGTAATGCCCCTGAGCATGCTTTTGTTGATGGGCACATCATCAAAGGGATCCAGGAGCATTTATTCTCCGTGTTGCGTGACATTGTCTACGTCAACATGCACCTTGCAGACAACCAGCGCCTCAACTTAACCAATGCTAGTCACATTACCAATCTAGTGTTTGGCATCTTGCGTAACGCAGGCGCCTTAACCCCAGGCATTGAGCCTAACCTAGTGGTCTGTTGGGGAGGTCACTCCATTAACGGTACGGAATATCAGTACACGCGAGAAGTCGGCCACGAACTAGGCCTGCGCGAGCTTAACATCTGTACAGGCTGTGGCCCTGGTGCGATGGAAGGCCCAATGAAAGGCGCTGCAATTGGTCACGCAAAACAGCGTTACTACGATCAACGTTACTTGGGTCTGACCGAGCCATCCATCATTGCGGCTGAGCCACCAAACCCCATTGTCAACGAACTGGTCATCATGCCAGATATCGAAAAGCGTCTCGAAGCGTTCGTGCGTATGGCACATGGCATTGTTATCTTCCCTGGCGGCGCAGGGACAGCAGAAGAGCTGCTTTATATTCTTGGCATCATGATGCACCCAGATAATGCCCACCAGCCTCTGCCTATCGTCCTAACAGGTCCAAAGGAAAGTGAAGAGTACTTCCGCTCCATTGACCGTTTCATTGGCGAGACATTAGGCGAAGAAGCTCAGCGCCATTATGAAATAGTGGTTGATGACCCAGAAAAAGTCGCGCAAATCATGAAACGTGGCATGAGCGATGTTCGCCAACATCGTAAAGACACAGGCGATGCTTACAGTTTCAACTGGTCGCTGAAGATTGAGCCAGAGTTTCAGCTGCCATTCGAACCAACACATGACAATATGGCCAGTCTGGATCTGCATCTCAATCAGCGTCCGGAAAACCTGGCAGCGGCTCTAAGGCAGGCCTTCTCAGGCATTGTTGCGGGTAACGTCAAAGCCGAAGGGATTCGTGAAATTGAACGGCATGGTCCATTTGCCCTTGATGGCGATGCTACGCTAATGAAGAAAATGGATAAACTTCTGCGTGACTTTGTCGAGCAAGATCGTATGAAATTGCCTGGTGGAACCGCGTACGAGCCTTGTTACCAAATCAAGACCTAGTTTAACAACTAGCAATCTCCCCCCCATGCTTTACAATAAGGGCTTCTCAGCCCTTATTTTTTTGATTTTCATGTCTATTCATCTTGTTATTATCGACGCTCTGAATCTCATTCGACGTGTCCATTCAGCTCAACCAGACCCAAACGACATAGCAAGAACCATTACCACAACGACACGAACACTGAATCGAATCATCAACGAATCGCAACCAACGCACATCATCGCGGTATTCGATCATCACCTCCAAGAAAGAGGTTGGCGTGCTGACGTCCTCCCTGAATACAAGCAAAACCGAAAACCCATGCCAGAGCCGTTACTTAACGGTTTGGATGCAATACAGCAAGCATGGTGGGAACTGGGGATTGATTCTCTGCTGTCTGAAGGCGATGAAGCAGATGATTTGGTGGCAACGTTGGCAATGAAAGTGGCCAGCCACAAAGAAAAGGTGACGATCATTTCAACAGATAAGGGCTACTGCCAGTTGCTGTCACCAACTTTGCAGATCCGCGATTACTTTCAACATCGCTGGCTCGATGCACCTTTTATTGATAAAGAATTCGGCGTCAAACCCTCTCAGCTCGCTGACTACTGGGGGCTGGCAGGCGTGAGTTCTAGCCAAGTGCCAGGAGTTCCAGGTGTTGGCCCGAAGGCGGCCAAAGAAATCCTTACACAGTTTGAAGATATTGAACAAGCCTATGCATCCGATGAGCTGGTTGCTAAATATCGCAAGAAACTGGATGAGCACATTGATTCAGCCCGCCGATGTAAAAAAGTTTCTGCACTGAAAACAGACATTGAGTTAGGTTTCAATCTACAAGATATTCGCTTTACCGGTGCCAATACTCCAACAACCTAACGCCTGACTAACATCAAGCCTTTGATTATAAAACAATGTTTATAAAATCTGTTGTGAAATCCTTTGCTTTCACACAGTTAACATTCAATTAATCAATACCAGATTGAGTATTGATTAAATTTCAATCAACATCACAGCACTACTGACTAATTTCTCTATTTTTCATAGCTCCAATAACAAGGAGCATAATAATGAAAAATACTATTTTACTAAGTCTTGCTGTTGTCTTTTCACTGCCAGCCGTAGCACAAACCTGCGGTCAGCACCTCGACGTTGGCTTACCTTCCTATCAATCTGATCAAGTCCTTTGCCGCGACGGCTACGCGGTAGGCTACAACTACCAGATGAAAAACGCAGACTGGGTTGCTTACCACATTACGGCAGACAGTGTGAACGCCAGCTATAAACGCAGTAACAATTTCAAAGAGGACACTGAACTGCCTGATTACGCACGCTCAACCCTCGCCGATTACAGTGGCTCTGGTTACGACCGTGGACACCTTGCCCCTTCAGCAACAATGGACTTTAGTCAGGAATCAATGACACAAAGCTTTTTGATGAGCAATATGTCACCTCAGCTTCCGGGCTTTAATCGAGTCGGCTGGCGTATTTTGGAGGAACATGTCCGCGATCTCGCCAATGAATATAACGAACTGTACGTCGTGACTGGGCCAATTTATCAAGGCGGTGAAAGCAGCATTGGCGACAATGTCGTGATTCCAAGTGCATTCTATAAAGTCATTCTTGACCCCTACTTCAACGATGCAATTGCGTTTGTAGTCCCACATCGTGATGTTTCCAGTAGCGAACTGGCAAGCTTTGTCACCACTATTGACGATGTCGAACAACAAACCGGGCTGGACTTCTTCTCACTACTTAGTGATAGCGTTGAGAATTCAATGGAGTCTCAGCTTTGGGAGATGTGGCCTACATCTGAGTAAATGTAAAAAACGCTCCCGAGGGAGCGTTTTCTTATCTTGGTGAGATGTTTGATAAGCACTGAACATGAACCGTGATCTCTTCACGATCATGGTAAAGATGTTTCGCCTGAAGCTTAAATTTCACTTTGTTCTCAATCAGGAAGATCTTGAGATTTTCAATATCTTCTAGAACTTCATCGTAACGACCTTTCATAGGCAATTTCAGGTTAAATAACGCTTCTTTGGCCCATCCGCTGATGATCCACTCACCCATTAATTGAGCAACGCGAGACGGCTTCTCAACCATGTCACAAATAAGCCAAGTCACGTTTTTACGTGCAGGCTCAAATTTGAAGCCATCTTCCTGATGATGCTTAACCTGACCAGTTTCCATCAAGCTGTCGGCCATCATGCCATTATCCACTGCATGAACAAACATCGATCGCTTAACCAACTGATAAGTCCAGCCTCCTGGGCACGCGCCCAAATCGACCCCCCACATACCAGCAGCAAGACGTTCATCCCATTCTTCTCGTGGAATGAAGACATGAAACGCTTCTTCTAACTTAAGCGTTGAGCGGCTTGGTGCATCTGCTGGGAATTTGAGACGTGGAATCCCCATAAAGAACTGTGAGTTATTGCTTGGCAGAGAGTAACCAACAAAGCAGTGGCCAGGAGCAACAAAACAAATATGCAGCACAGGCTTTTTAGGGCTGTCTTTCGGGAACAAAATGCCTTTGCCACGCATGGCTTGGCGCATGGGAACCGTGAACTTACGACAAAACTTAAGCAGTTCTTTCGCTTCATTGGTATCCGGTGTTTCGATGCGGATATCGCCACAACGCGGGAAAGACTCAACCTCGCTGAGTTCCTCTAAAATAGGAGAGATACGATCTTCACGTGGAAGGTCTTTAATCTCCACCGCAACCGCAAACATCTGACGTGCGAAAATCAGCGACTTAAAGTCGAGTTCTTTCGCCAGACGTTCTGCATCACCCGGCTGATAACATTCAAACAGTACGTAACCAGTGTTATTTTTTACACGAGGGAAGCCAAACACTTCAAGTTGGGTAGCGCGATCCTGAATCTCTCCAGCACACTCTTTTTCAAAACCAGCTCGGCAGTAGAGCATTAAGTGTTTCACTGATTCACCTCTTTAATCTGTAACGCTGCGAAAACAAACAGTCCCCAGCCAAGCATAAAGGTTAAACCGCCAAATGGAGTAATAGGTCCAAACCATTTGATTCCGGTTAATGCAAGGGCATAGAGGCTGCCACTAAAACAAAAGATGCCGATGATAAAGCAATTTGCAGCAAGGGCGAAATATTTTTGCGCTTTCTCAGCCATCCCCACCGAGAGTAAGGCTCCACAAAGTAAAATCGCTAGGGCATGAATAAATTGATACTGAACGCCTGTATTAAAGACCTCCAGTAAATAAGGTGATAGTGATTGCTTTAACCCGTGTGCGGCGAAAGCGCCAAGTGCGACGCCAACTCCGGCAAATATTCCACCAACGGTAAGTAACTGCTTACTTTTCACCATAGCTCTCCAATATAAAATCAGCTAAATGCTCAACCGCCAAATCAATATTGCCCGCTTCGGTATGACCAGAGCTTTTTCTGGGTTTGAAACTATGATCGCCATCAGGGATAAATTTCACCTTGATGTCATCTGAGAGAGCGAAGTCTTTAAACTCTTCTTGCTTACCAAAAGTATCCCTCTCCCCTTGAAGGATTAAACACGGCTTGTCGAGCGTCGCCAGATGCTCACCTTTGTACTTTTCGGGTTTACCCGGCGGATGAAAAGGAAAACCTAAACATGCAATCGCTGCCACATTACTGTTTTCAGCAAGTAAGCTGGCCATGCGCCCGCCCATGGATTTCCCACCAATCACAACTGGCACATCAGAAAACTTGGCAATCACAGCCTGATACGCTTCCAGAAGCTTAGGCGCTCGATCTGGCGGACGACGTTTACCATCTTCGGCACGTTTCACCATATAAGGGAAGTTAAAACGGACAACTTGAACCCCTTTCTTCGCTAACCCTTTTGCCACTGCCGTCATGAAATCATGCTCCATCCCAGCTCCCGCACCGTGAGCAAAAATAAAAACAGGGTTGCCTTGCTCACCATCAATCAGGAAATCAGTCATCAAGTAACTCCTCTTGCTCACTTTGTGCCTTGGCAAGCATCCAGTCACGGAATGTAGCAATACGCCCCATGTCGGCCTGCTTATCATGGCACACCACGTAGAACGCGTTCTTAGACACTAACACTTCATCAAATGGAGCAATCAATCGCCCAGCTTCCATTTCTGGTTGAGCTAACACGTTGTTGCCTAGCGCTACCCCTTGCCCGTGCGCAGCGGCTTGTAACACCATCGTAGAGTGGCTAAAGATAGGCCCGTGGTTGACATTGATCCCTTCAATACCATGTTCTTTTGCAAACTGTTTCCAGTCTTTGCGTGAAGTGTCATGCAGCAAAGTGTGTTTCTTCAAGTCCGTTAGAGTTTCTAATGGTTTATTGCTCAATAACAGGGATGGTGAACAAAGCGGAATGAGGAATTCTTGATAGAGTTTATCCGCACGCAGACCCGGCCAATTTCCTCGACCATAGTAAATTGCCACGTCAACATCATCGGTAAGGGAGCCTTCATCCATATCCACCGCTTTAATACGAACATCAATATCCGGTTCCTGCTGATTAAAGTCAGCCAGACGCGGAACCAACCATTGGATCGCAAAGCTTGGCGGCAAACTGATCGTCAATGCGCCCTTCTCACTGCGCTCTAGCACTTTATCTGTGGCTTCTGAAAGAGAAGTAAAAATATCTTTTATATCCAGAAAGTAGCTTTGACCTTCTTCCGTCAGCAGTAATGAACGGTTGCGTCTCCTAAAGAGCTTCAGGCCAAGAAACTCTTCTAACGCTTTGATTTGATGGCTAACTGCAGCCTGAGTCACAAATAACTCCTCCGCAGCTCTAGTAAAGCTCAAATGACGTGCAGCAGCTTCGAACACTTTCAGAGAGTTCAAAGGTGGCAATCTTCTAGACATGGTGCCCTTCCATAAATTGGATTAGTTTTTTTAATCTGAAACATTATAAAATGTCCATTGCCTGACGACCAGAGAAATTCTATATTTCCTCCCGCAGCAAGAGCCAGAACGGCTTGATTCCTTCGTGGAATCAATTGGCATATTGTTGCGATGTTGTGTTTGCAAACTCGTATTTCGAGTTAGGTAGGTTTCTACCAAGTTTCGCCTCTCTAACTAGAGACGAAACACATACTTCCTGTATTTATTTTGACCTGTCTGTCAAATTATTTAGCACCGCCTTATGGCGGTGTTTTTTTATCTGTTTAACTTACCCTAGATACCATTTTGGTATCATGACAAAGTCATCAAAAAGCTATACAAATAAAAAAGCGCAAACCGAATGAACGATTTGCGCTTTCTAGACTCATAAAGCCTCTATTAAGGGCGGTAAACCTTAACGTTAGCAAAACCTTGCTCTTGAAGGTATAACGCTTGTAGGCGGCTCATGACGCCACGATCACAGTACAGCAGGTAAGTCTTAGACTGATCTAAATCACCAAACTGTGTACCCAACTTATAGAAAGGCAGGTGTTTCACTTCAACACCGTCGATCTCAAGTGGATTATCTTCTTCTTCTTCTGGGCTACGGATATCAAGAACAATCGCGTGTTGCTCAACCGCCTGCACCTGCTCTACTTCCGGTGCTGCCGCTGCCGTTTCTTTAGCAATATCACGGATGTCCATCTGACGGGCATCGCGAACCACTTGCTCAAGAATACTGAAATCGAACTTGTCTTCTTCTGCATCAAGTTTAGCTTTGACTGCTTTCACTGTTGGCTTCTTCGAAATCACACCACAGTACTCAGGCATAGTCTTCGCGAAATCTTCAGTACCGATGTCACGCGCTAGGTTGATGATGTCTTCTTTATCCCAGTTGATAAGCGGACGCAGAATCAACGTATCTGTCACGTTATCAATATGGCGCAAGTTCGTGAGCGTCTGGCTTGATACCTGACCCAATGCTTCACCGGTTACCAAAGCTTGAATGCCAAACTTCTCAGCAACCATACCAGCGGCACGCATAAACATACGCTTGAGGATAACGCCCATTTGACCATCATCGACCTTCTCGAGAATCTCAGCCACAACTGGCTCAAAATCAATCGAGATAAAACGTACCTTGGCAGAAGAACCGTACTTGTTCCAAAGGTAGTGAGATACCTGCTTAACACCGATTTCGTGTGCTGGACCACCAAGATTAAAGAAACAGTAATGAACTTTAGAGCCACGTTTGATATGCAGATAGCTTGAAACACCAGAATCAAAGCCGCCAGAGATCAGGCTCAATACGTCTTCCTGAGTGCCTAGAGGGAAACCGCCTAGACCTTTGTGACGTTTAATTACTTGGTTGAGCTTCTCGTTTGCCACTTCCACTTTAACCGTCACATCTGGGTTACGCAGTTTCACGCTCGCGCTTTCAATCGCTTGGTTCAGACCACCACCGACATAACGCTCTAGCTCAATAGAAGTGAAATCATGCTTACCACGACGCTTAGCTCGAACAACAAAGGTTTTGCCCTCAAGGCTAGGACGATTGAGCTCAAGTACTTGCTCGAAAATATCGTGCAAATCTTTAAACTCTGATTGCTGAACTTCCAGAACATGGTGAATACCTGGAGTTTGAGTCAACACTTCCACTGTTTCTTTGTAGAATTCATCCGTTTCAGATGTGACTTCAATATGGTCGCGACGATTGAAAACAGCTACAGACTCTGTACGACTCTTAATAATGTTACGAATATTACATTCAAGAATCTTTGTGAAGCGCTTACGCACAGACTCACTTTTTACAAAAATTTCTGGATGGGGCTTTACGATAAATTTCATAATTCACTTCACAAGTTAACTGTTTCGCTATTTTCACGCTCTACGGAGCCTAGCAGCTGTGTTTAGCTTTAAGCTGCCTCTAAGGGCGCAAGATTATACATGAAGCAAAGACCATAAAAAAGACGAGCATTTCGCTCGTCTTTTCTTAGTTCGTACTTGGTAAGGATGGAACTTCATCACTATAGAGAGGTTCCCCTTGCATAATACTGATTTCAACGCGGCGGTTACGTGAACGCTGCGCTTCGGTATCATTTGGCCCAAGCGGCTGCGTATCTGCCATACCGCGGACTTGAAGACGCTGATGAGAGAAACCACGAACTTTTTCCATCTCCTGTGCGACTGATACAGCTCGTTGAGCGGAAAGATCCCAGTTGGAGCGATACAACTCAGAGTCAATTCGCTGGTTATCTGTATGACCAGAGACACGCACTATCCCCGGAATATCTTTGACTAACTCCGCAATCTGTCTGACTAGCGGACGGAACTTAGGCTGAAGGAATGCAGAACCTTCAGGGAATGCCCCTTTCTCTCGAATACGGATATCAATCTGCTGGCCTAAATTCTCAACTTCAATCGCGCCTTGCTCAATTTCACGCTCCAAAGCTTTCTTGATGCTCTCCATCAGGGTTTCCAGTTCCTGAGAAAGCTCAGCTGACTGCTGCTGTTCGCTATCTGATTCCGAGTTTTGACTATCCTGCGTCGAAGTATCCGGTGACTTACCTCCAGTTTGTTTACCTTTATCACGCTGCGTACCACCAGCACGATCTGATTCACCTTCATGAAACTCTAGTGTCTGCTGAGTAATATCAATGGTTTGCTGCATGATGACATCAATCGGGGTCGGCTCAGGTCGGCCTGGACGAAACTCCTGCGCAATGATACTGGTGCCTTTAGGAATATCTTTTACTTCCAGTCGGTTCTGTACACCGAACGCAAACTTCATTGAACCTGCAATCTGCTTGAACTTCAGTACGTCCATCTCAGAGAATGACAACAGAAGTACGAAGAAGCACATTAACAGTGACATCAAGTCAGCAAATGTTCCCATCCATAACGGTAAACCGGGGGGTGGGCATTTTGGTTCTTCCTCTTCCATACCAGCGACCTTACTCGTTATCTACATCAAGAGCACGCTTACCTTCGTTGAGGTAATTCTTCAGATAGCTGTCGATAACGCGTGGGTTCTGTCCATCCTGAATAGCGAGCACACCATCCATGATTAGACGACGGTTGAGTTTTTCCTGATCGCGGCGCAGTGACAATTTGTCTGCAATAGGGAAGAACACCATGTTAGATAAGATTGCGCCGTAGAGCGTCGTCAGAAGTGCGACCGCCATTGCTGGGCCGATCGCTTTCGGGTCATCCATGTTCGACAGCATGGCAACCAGACCAACTAGCGTACCGATCATCCCCATTGCAGGAGCAACGTCGCCGAAAGCTCGGAATACACTAGCACCAAAGTCATGGCGCTCATCAGTCAGGACAATATCTTTTTGCAGTGCCGCACGCACGACATCAGCATCATGGCCATCGACCAGTAAATCAATGCCCTTCTGCATGAAGTTGTTAGTGATCTCCATTTCTTCGAGAGCCAGAAAGCCACCTTTACGTGCTGCGTCCGCCATTTCGACCACTTTAGCAATCAGATCTTCAGGTTCATCGACTTTGAACATGAAGGCTTTGCCCGCAATCTTAGCCGCGCCGAAAAACTGCCCCATGGTAAATTTCATCAGGACAACGAAGGTCGAGCCACCAACTACGATTAGAATAGAGGTCACATCGACGAACATCATTATGCTTCCGCCCAGAATCATCGCCATGATTACGAAAGCAAAGCCGCCAATGAGCCCTATCAGCGTTGCTAAATCCACAAAGCACTCCTCATGCTATCTTTTAAGCTTCTGGTAAATTATATCGGCAACATCTTCAGATCTTTAGTGTTTTATTGGTATCGCACTCACACAAATATAGATGTTATGGCGACAGAGTAAACTAGACTAAAGCAGTGCCGTGACCTTTATAGATAATATTGACCGCGCCAACTCGATTTTTCTGTCAATTTTCCTCGGTTAAATTTGACCATCATTACCTGCTAAGGTAACTTTCGTGCATCTTTTCAAATGTAGAAATATTATGGCGAGCAAGAAACCTGAAAACATGTCCTTTGAGGCAGCAATTGAAGAACTCGACTCTATTGTTGAACACCTTGAAAACGGTGATCTGGCTCTTGATGACGCACTGAAAAAGTTCGAACGTGGTATCGCGCTTGCCCGTGAAGGTCAGAGTAAGCTAAGCGATGCAGAACAACGCGTCAGTATCTTACTACAGAATGACGATGAGACTCCGCTTTCAGAGTTCTCGACTCAGCCAGAATAATTACCACAGAAGAATTGCTCCTATGCACGAGGCGTTAACCTCTCTACAACAAAGAAACAATCGACAATTAGAGCGCTGGCTAAACCAGCTTCCTCATCAGGAACAGCCTCTGATTGAAGCCATGCGCTACGGCCTGCTATTAGGTGGAAAACGCGCACGCCCGTTTCTGGTCTATATCACAGGCCAGATGTTGGGCTGTAAGCTGGAAGAGTTAGATACCCCAGCATCGGCGATTGAATGCATCCATGCATACTCGCTTATCCACGATGATTTACCTGCGATGGACGATGATGAGCTTCGTCGTGGACAACCAACCTGCCATATCAAATTCGATGAAGCCACAGCGATCCTGACTGGCGATGCCCTGCAAACCTTGGCATTTACTATTCTTGCTGATGGCGAATTGAGCCCTGAAGCAGAAACCTATCGTATAAAGATGGTGAAAGCACTGGCAGAAGCATCCGGCGCAAATGGTATGTGCCTAGGACAAGCTTTGGACCTATCGGCAGAAGGTCAAAAGGTATCGCTTGCAGAGTTGGAAAACATTCACCGTAATAAAACCGGTGCACTAATGAAATGTGCAATCCGGCTTGGAGCGCTTGCTGCAGGGCAGAAAGGCTCTGAAATCTTACCTCAGTTAGACCAGTTTGCTGACGCTATTGGCCTAGCGTTTCAGGTTCAAGACGACATTTTAGATATTATCAGTGACACAGAGACCTTAGGTAAACCTCAAGGTTCTGATCAGGATTTAGACAAAAGTACTTATCCTGCACTGCTAGGATTAGAAGGCGCTATTAACAAAGCTCACACTCTGTTAACGGAAGCTCTTCAAGCTTTAGAAGCAATCCCATACAATACAGAATTACTCGAAGAGTTCGCCCGATACGTCATCGAGCGCAAGAACTAAACTAAAAGCGCGCATTTATATGACTCTTGATATTTCAAAATATCCAACACTGGCTCTGGCAAATACTCCAGATGAACTACGTAGCCTTCCTAAGGAAGCTTTGCCTACGCTGTGTGACGAATTACGCACCTACTTACTGAACTCTGTCAGTCAATCCAGCGGTCACCTAGCCTCAGGCTTAGGTACTGTGGAACTTACAGTGGCGCTTCACTATGTGTACAACACCCCGTTTGATCAACTGGTTTGGGATGTTGGCCATCAAGCATATCCGCACAAGATTCTGACAGGTCGCCGAGACCAAATGTCGACTATCCGTCAGAAAGGCGGACTGCACCCTTTTCCTTGGCGCGAAGAAAGTGAGTATGACACGCTATCTGTCGGTCACTCATCAACCTCTATCAGCGCTGCGCTAGGTATGGCGATCAGCGCGGAGAAAGAAGGTGAAAATCGCAAAGTGGTCAGCGTGATTGGTGATGGTGCAATTACCGCTGGTATGGCATTTGAAGCAATGAACCACGCGGGCGATGTCCACTCAGACATGCTGGTCGTGCTAAATGACAACGAGATGTCGATCTCTGAAAACGTTGGTGCACTGAATAACCACCTTGCTCAGGTGCTTTCTGGCAGCCTCTACACCTCTATTCGTGAAGGCGGAAAAAAAGTACTGTCAGGCGTTCCACCAATCAAAGAACTGGTTCGCCGCACCGAAGAACATCTTAAAGGCATGGTCGTACCCGGCACTCTGTTTGAAGAGTTGGGGTTTAACTACATTGGACCGGTTGACGGTCACGATGTTAATGAACTGGTCAAAACATTGAAGAACATGCGTGAACTAAAAGGTCCGCAATTCCTTCATATCATGACTAAGAAAGGCAAAGGTTACGAGCCTGCTGAGAAAGACCCTATCGGTTATCACGGCGTGCCTAAGTTCGACCCTGCCCATACTTCATTGCCAAAGAGCAGCGGCAGCAAGCCAACCTTCTCAAAGATTTTCGGTGATTTCTTGTGTGATATGGCCGCTCAGGACCCGAAATTGATGGCCATCACGCCAGCGATGCGTGAAGGTTCCGGCATGGTTCGCTTCTCTAAGGAATACCCACAGCAGTATTTTGATGTGGCGATCGCGGAACAACATGCCGTCACCTTGGCAACAGGTATGGCGATTGCGGGCAACAACCCGATTGTCGCGATTTACTCGACTTTCCTTCAACGCGGTTACGATCAGTTGATTCACGACATCGCCATCATGGATCTCCCTGTGATGTTTGCGATTGACCGTGCAGGGTTAGTCGGTGCTGATGGTCAGACTCACCAAGGTGCGTTTGATCTGAGCTTTATGCGTTGTATCCCAAACATGGTCATCATGGCACCAAGTGATGAGAACGAATGTCGTCAAATGCTCTACACAGGGCATAAGCACACGGGACCAAGTGCTGTACGTTACCCTCGTGGTAGCGGCATTGGAACTGAAATTGAGCAAGATTTCACTGCGTTAGAAATTGGCAAAGGCCGAGTCGTACGAAAAGGTGAAAAAGTGGCGATTCTCAGCTTCGGCACCTTCCTAGGCAATGCACTGGAAGCGGCTGAAAAGCTCAATGCAACTGTCGCTGATATGCGTTTTGTCAAACCACTTGATGAAGCTTTGATTAAACAGCTTGTTGATGAGCATGAAGTGATTGTCACATTAGAAGAAAATGCCATCGCAGGCGGCGCTGGTGCTGGCGTGATCGAGTTTATGATGCAAGAAAAACTCATTAAGCCAGTACTGAACTTAGGTCTTCCTGACCAATTCATTGCTCAAGGAACTCAAGATGAGCTGCATCAAGCACTCGGATTAGATGCCACAGGCATTGAGCAGTCAATTCGAAATTACCTCGAAAAATAGCGCTCAGTTCAGCTTACATTATTGCTAAAAAGCTCTCTTTCGAGAGCTTTTTTCATTCTATTCAGGCATCTGCCAAGCAAACTCATCGCAAATCTTCTGCCATGTGTCATCAACTTTCGCTTTAATCAGCACCGTCTGGTTAGTAAACGGGTGCACAAACTCCAAGCTTGAGGCATGCAAAAGCAAGCGGTGGGAATCATACACTTCTCTAAACAGTTTGTTGTGCTTGCCATCACCATGCGTGGTATCACCGACTATCGGATGACGAAGGTGAGCCATATGGCGTCTGAGCTGATGTTTACGCCCAGTCAGAGGCTTTAATTCCATCAAACAGTAACGAGTCGTGGGAAACTTTCCTGTTGAATAAGGGATCTCTGCTTTTGCCAATGTGTGGTAATCGGTGATCGCCTCCTGAGCCTCCTTCTCTTGGCTCGCATGCTTATCGGCGATCTTATCCAGCTCAACCTTTAAAGCATAATCTAATCGTCCCGCCTCTTCAATCCAACCTCGCACAATGGCGTGATAGGTCTTGACCATTTCATAGTTGGCAAACATAGGCATCACTTGAGAGGCCACACCACTCGACAAGGCAAAAATCAGTACACCCGACGTCGGTCGGTCAAGACGATGAAGTGGAAATACATGTTGACCAATTTGGTCACGCAATGTCTGCATCACAAACTGAGTTTCGTGTTTATCTAACCAACTACGGTGAACCAACATCCCAGCAGGCTTGTTCACGGCAACAAAGTACTCGTCCTGAAAAACAATATCTAATATCACGCACAGGCCTCATCTATCGCTCTAAGTAGATCAAGTAATGGAGTATATGCCCCATGCTCTTTCCAACACTCTTCAAAGTAAGGCGTAATCGCAAAGCCCGCGGGTAAAGGCATCTTCTGCTCAAGAAGATATGCCATTTTTGGTAAAAATACCCACTGTAACCATTGTTCTGGTTGTAACGTATCGACCGCAAAAGGTTCAGCACTTTGTAGCGCTTGGTCAGCTGGTTTGTGTCGTTGCCACAGTTTTAGCTCGCGCATGACAGAGGATAACTGGTCTAGAAGTGTTACTAATTGCTGTTCTTTTGTCATAAACCTGAGGGGAAACCTTGAAATTAGGCATAAGAGTACCATTTATAGAGGAAAGAAAGTTAGGACTATTCAGCAATGGACACCATTCATACCCTCAGCCAGTTATTAACCAATAGTGAATGCCAATATCAGGTTTACGATCTAGGGCGCCGAATCAAACATATAGACAGCAAAGTGTTTGCCGATGTAGAAAAAGGCCTTCAGCCCTATCCGTTCCCTTTACAGCGCAAAGCACATCTCGCGATTGCTTACTGGAATGAACACAAGCAACCGTGGATTTGGTTCTTGAAGTTTGAGCTGGATGAACGTGGTCTATTGAAGCAGGCTGACGTAGGCAACTTTATTAAATATGTTGTTGAGGCGATGGGTACGCGCTTGAGTCAGGAAATGACAGAAGAGCAGCAACAAAAGCTATCGAATAACCCTTATACCTTTAAGCCTGCTGAAGATAAAATGGCTGTGTTTCACAGTCAGATAAGAGCTCAACTCGACTTGCCATGCAGTCAGTACTATGAGCACGCACAGCACTACTTTTCTGGAGGTCTCGGCTGGGACAAATGGCAGACCGTCGGCCTTCAAGGTGTAACCGATATCTGTGCTCGCCTTGGACACAACCAAAACGGCGTCAACTTACGTAAAGCACTAAAGCACCTGCCTAATGAGCCCCTTTATGCCTTGTTAGGAGCGCTGGAGCACACTCCTTTGCCGAATAAACTGGCAGAGCGTCTACAAGAAATAGCCCTTGAGCAGATAGACAGCAATGACCCAGATATCTTCCTCCTCGGCGCTCTCGCTCGTGCATTGTCTGGAGCTAATACGTCGTATTCAGGAGTGATACTCGACAAAATACTCGCGTCTCCTCGCTTAAGTCATCAAGAAGTGTTGATTGGTGTAGCAGGCCGCAGTTGGCACCTTCTCCGCGACCCACAACGTGCGCAGCAATTTCTTCTGCGTTTAGCTCAGACTGGAAATCAGGCACTATTTAATCAACTGTTTGCCGATCTGGTGATGCTGCCTGAATTGAGAATGGTGTTATTACCCCTGCTTCATTCTGCACCATCTCAGGAGCTGGCAGAGGCACTGGTAAAACTTCAACAAGCGACTAAGGGCTAAAAGATGATCGGTGACCTTCTAGCCATTCTGGGATTGGTATTCGGCTGTTTTCTATTCTGGCAACAGAGAAGACAAGCTGAGTTAGCCAAATCAATCGCGGCCAACAAATGTAAGCAGCTCGATCTGCAATTGATCAGCGTCGCGCTAAAAGGTCATAAACTGAAAACGCCAGACGGAATCTGGCGTTGGCACTCTGTTTATCAATTTGAGTTTTCATCGCTTGGTGATGACTGCTACCAAGGCAAGTTGATCATGCAAGGCTTTCGACTGATAAAGGTCGATCTGCCACCTCATCGGATGTAAATACATACTCATTATACAGGCCAAATGCATCACGATTTTGACCGCATAACTCAAAACCCAGCTTGCCTAGAATACGAATCGATGGCGTGTGCTCAATGTTGGCTGTTGCTGATACGCGAGTTAAGTTGAGATCCCGCACCGCCTTAGGGAAAAAGGCCTTCAGTACTTCACTGGCGTACCCCTTCCCCCAATAGGCTTTATCAAAGATATACCCTAATTCCGGCCCACTATCCAAATGATAGATAAATACATGCCCGATATATTCTCGTGAATGACTGTCTAAAACAGCCAACGCATAAATGGTGTGATCATGTAAAACTTGCTGGAAAAGTTGTTTTGCTGAAGAAACAGTGTGCGGTCCATTCATCTCAGCTCGATTCTTGGCACAACAGTTAAGCATCAAGAATTCTGACTGTAATGATTCATTGTATGGCACCAGTAATGTTCGGCGAGTTACGATAGTCACAACACATCCTTATTGACAGCATGCCCCCGAAGCTCAGGGGCTATTTTTTGTTTCCAAACGTAGAAACAAAGCCGAAAAGTTATACCAACTGATAGGTTTAGTTATTGATCTAGATTGTTATTTTGACGTTGTTAGTGTGAGTTATGCCTAAGGTTAAAGAAAAGCCCCGATACGCAAATATCGGGGCTATAGTCTTACTCGTAGCAGTCCGGCCACAAAAGGTGCTCCATGCATCTTCCTTAATAGTCACTGAATCCTTCAGTGTTATCCTGGCTTCGCCGTCCTAGCGGTGTCCTAATCGTCCTGATAGCTAACTGACCTGTTAGCGCACGTCACTTGTTCCTTGAGCGGTGTCCTTTGTATCATCCTGATAATGTCACGCCTCTTCCCAGAGGGACCCTATCCGTCCTTAGTACTGAGTTCCCATCAGTAACTGCTTCCCTACAGTATCCTTCGCTCCTTGCTGACTAGCACTCCTTACTAGCCAAATCTTCGTCCCGAAGATGTTCAGTCCTTAACGTTCCTGTTCCGTGTCAGCATCCCGTCCAACACTTGGTAATTTACCCTACCTCTTTCTATAAGCAATGCGATAAACGAATGCTCAGGTTACATAAATACGCTATTTAGATTTAATATCAAACAAATTCAACAACATAAAATAACAATGCGTTTATCACACCTGTGTAAGACTGTTTTATCGCACACTAAGCGTAAGAGATCTCGCACATTACAAGCGTGCATTTTCTATTCGCATTCACAGGATACGTTGAGTATCATGACGCTAAACGCATTCAAGGAGGTCATATGCTCACTCAAGATGTTAGTCAGGAGCTTAAGGAAGTTTTAGAACAGCTCCAAAAAGAGGGTAAGGAGCCAACCGTCGCCTTGGTGAAAGCACGCCTTAGTACAGCCATCCCTATGCCCGCTCTTATAACGACAATTAAAAGCTGGAAAAGTGCTAACCGTGTTCCCAAAGTAGAAGTCGCTGCTAAAACAGCTAATGACGCATGCAGAATTACTGAGCTGGAAAAACAAGTCGCTGAGTTGACCACTAGGTTGGCACTATTAGAAGAGAAGATGGCGAACTCGTAAGTGAGTTTATCTCGCTGATAAGACCCAGAATAGAAAAAGGCTTGGCGCAATGCCAAGCCTTTTTTGTTTAGGCAGATTGGTGAATTACCAACCTGTTACTTCACGTAGACCTTTACCGATGTCTGCTAGAGACTTAACCGTCTTAACACCTGCTGCTTCTAGAGCTGCAAACTTGTCTTCCGCAGTACCTTTACCACCAGAGATGATTGCACCAGCGTGGCCCATACGTTTACCTGGAGGCGCTGTAACACCAGCGATGTAAGAAACTACAGGTTTAGTCACGTTCTCTTTGATAAACGCCGCTGCTTCTTCTTCTGCTGTACCACCGATCTCGCCGATCATTACGATAGCTTCAGTTTCTGGATCTTCTTGGAACAGTTTTAGGATATCAATGAAGTTTGAACCTGGGATTGGGTCACCACCGATACCAACACAAGTAGACTGACCGAAGCCTTCATCTGTAGTCTGCTTAACCGCTTCATACGTTAGAGTACCAGAGCGAGAAACAATACCTACTTTACCTTTCTTGTGGATATGACCAGGCATGATACCAATCTTACACTCGTCAGGAGTGATTAGACCTGGACAGTTAGGACCGATCATGCGAACGCCAGTTTCTTCTAGCTTCACTTTCACGTCGATCATATCTGTTGTTGGGATACCTTCAGTGATCGTTACGATAAGCTCGATACCTGCATCAATCGCTTCTAGGATTGCATCTTTACAGAAAGGCGCTGGAACGTAGATAACTGTTGCCGTTGCACCAGTTGCTTCTACTGCTTCACGTACAGTGTTGAATACAGGAAGACCAAGGTGAGTTTGACCACCTTTACCTGGAGATACACCACCAACCATCTGTGTACCGTATGCGATAGCTTGCTCAGAGTGGAAAGTACCTTGACCACCAGTGAAACCCTGACAGATTACTTTGGTGTCTTTGTTAATTAGTACAGACATTATTTGCCCTCCGCAGCAGCAACAACTTTCTGAGCTGCGTCAGTTAGTGACTCAGCAGCGATGATATCAACATCAGAATTAGCAAGAACTTCGCGACCTAGGTCTGCGTTAGTACCTTCAAGACGAACAACAACAGGTACGCTTACACCTACCTCTTTAACTGCACCAATAATACCTTCTGCGATCATGTCACAACGCACGATACCACCGAAGATGTTTACTAGTACTGCTTTTACATTGTCATCAGATAGAATGATCTTGAATGCTTCTGCTACACGCTCTTTAGTCGCGCCGCCACCTACATCTAGGAAGTTCGCTGGCTTACCACCGTGTAGGTTTACAATATCCATTGTGCCCATTGCTAGGCCCGCACCGTTAACCATACAGCCAACGTTGCCATCTAGAGCGACATAGTTCAGTTCCCACTGAGCAGCATGAGCTTCACGCTCATCTTCTTGTGAAGGATCGTGCATTTCACGCAGCTTAGGCTGACGGTACATAGCGTTTGAATCGATGTTAATCTTGCCATCTAGACAAAGCAGGTTACCTTCACCAGTAACAACTAGTGGGTTGATTTCTAGTAGTGCTAGATCGTACTGAGCAAACATAGTACCAAGACCCATGAAGATCTTAACGAACTGCTTGATCTGGTCACCCGCTAGGCCTAGTTTGAACGCAAGTTCACGGCCCTGATAAGCTTGAGGGCCAACCAATGGGTCGATCGCAGCTTTGTGGATTAGCTCCGGCGTTTCTTCCGCAACTTTCTCAATCTCAACACCGCCTTCCGTTGAAGCCATGAAAACGATCTTACGGCTTGCACGGTCAACAACCGCACCAAGGTAAAGTTCGTTAGCAATATTAGACGCTTCTTCAACAAGGATTTTTGTAACAGGCTGACCATTTGCATCTGTTTGGTAAGTTACCAGGTTCTTACCTAGCCATTTTTGCGCAAATTCTTTTACGCCATCTTTTGTGTCATGTAGTTCAACACCACCCGCTTTACCGCGGCCACCAGCGTGAACCTGACATTTAACAACTTTTTTCTCTGTGCTAATGCGTCCCGCAGCTTCGAAAGCTTCTTGAGGGGTATCACACGCATAGCCTTCCGGTACAGGCAAACCGAATTCTGCAAACAGCTGTTTGGCTTGGTATTCATGCAAATTCATTTTGATATTCCGTTTGTTTTCCCTTGAGGGATTATTATGTCCATGACGCTTTGATCGAAACGACCTAACGTCTGTAGGGTCTTCTCAAATAAACCACTAGCTATCCAATTCAATAACGAGTGCTTCAAATGAAGGCTGAGCGTTGAGCGTGCTCAGCCTTAGAAACTTTAGGCACCAGATTACCAAAATCAATCTGATGCCTGAGTTAATTACACGTCAAGAAGTAGACGAGCTGGATCTTCCAGTAGCTCTTTGATGGTAACCAAGAAACCAACTGACTCACGACCATCAATCAAACGGTGATCGTAAGAAAGTGCAAGGTACATCATAGGTAAAATTTCTACTTTGCCATCAACAGCCATTGGTCTCTCTTGGATCTTGTGCATGCCAAGAATCGCTGATTGCGGCGGGTTGATGATTGGCGTAGACATTAGTGAACCAAAGACACCACCGTTAGTGATAGTAAAGTTACCACCCATCAGCTCGTCTACTGTCAACTTGCCGTCACGACCTTTGATCGCTAACTCTTTGATGCCTTTTTCTACATCAGCAAAACCTAGCGTATCGCAATCTTTTAGGACTGGAGTAACTAGACCACGAGGCGTAGAAACCGCCATACTGATGTCGAAGTAGTTGTGGTAAACAATGTCATCGCCATCAATAGAAGCGTTTACTTCTGGGTAACGTTTCAGTGCTTCGGTAACCGCTTTCACGTAGAAAGACATGAAACCAAGACGGATGCCGTGGCGCTCTTCGAATTGATCTTTGTATTGCTTACGAAGATCCATGATTGGCTTCATGTTTACTTCGTTAAACGTAGTCAACATTGCCGTGTTGTTTTTCGCTTCAAGCAGACGATTTGCAACAGTTTTGCGCAGACGCGTCATAGGAACGCGTTTCTGGCTGCGAGCTGCTGCTGGCGCTTCGGCTACAGGAGCGTCTGCTTTCGGTGCAGCTTTGGCATTCGCAAGGTGCGCTTCAATATCTTCGCGCGTAATACGACCACCAACACCTGTACCTTTCACTTGGCTTGCTTCCAAGTTGTGTTCAGCAAGAAGACGACGTACAGCTGGGCTCAGCGCATCGTTGCTTTCTTCACTCAGAGACGCTTTGTGACGCTTATCTGGGGACGCTTCCGCTTCCTCAGTGGTATCTTTTGTTGGCTCACCAGCAACAGCACCAGGTTTAAGTTTAGCAATCAGTTGCTTAGAAAGAACGGTAGCACCTTCTTCTTCGATGATAGCCTCTAGAACACCCGCTTCAGGAGCCGGTACTTCTAGAACTACTTTATCAGTTTCAATGTCAACCAGAACTTCGTCACGCTCTACCGCGTCACCTGGTTGTTTGTGCCATGTTGCTACTGTCGCATCAGCAACAGATTCAGGTAAATCTGGAACCAGAATTTCAATTGTCATATCTGTTTCTTCCTTTAACTTCAGTTCTTAGTCTGAAGCTTTTGTATTCACGGTAAGTGCGTCTTCAACCAACGCTTTCTGTTGTTTCAAGTGTACTGACATGTAACCTACTGCAGGTGATGCTGACGCTGGACGTCCAGCGTATTTAAGATCTGCACCTGCCGGAATAGCAGCACGGAAGTTGTGTTGGCTTGAGTACCAAGCGCCTTGGTTTTGCGGCTCTTCCTGACACCAAACGAAATCTTCTACATTTGTGTATTGCTCGATGGCAGCTTTAACCTCTTCCAGAGGGAATGGGTAAAGTTGCTCAATCCGCACAATCGCTACGTCTTCTTGCTCGTTGTTACGACGTTGTTCTAATAGGTCGAAATACACCTTACCTGAACAGAAAACGACGCGTTTCACTTTCTTAGCATCCAACTTGTCTATCTCAGCAATCGCTGGCTGGAAGGTACCTTCCGCAAGCTCTTCAATAGATGACGTACATAGAGGATGACGAAGCAATGACTTAGGAGACATCACGATAAGAGGACGGCGCATCGGGCGCACAACCTGACGGCGAATCATGTGGTACACCTGAGCTGGCGTAGATGGCACAACAACCTGCATGTTTTGCTCAGCACAAAGCTGTAGGTATCGCTCCAAACGTGCGGAAGAGTGCTCTGGTCCCTGACCTTCATAGCCATGTGGCAGCAACATTGTCAGGCCACACAGACGCGCCCATTTTTGCTCACCTGAGGATATGAACTGGTCAATAACTACCTGAGCACCATTAGCAAAGTCACCAAATTGCGCTTCCCAAATAGTTAGGCCGCTTGGCTCTGCTGTGGCATATCCATACTCAAATGCCAGCACGGCCTCTTCTGACAAAACAGAGTCATAAACTTCAAACGGACCCTGCTTGTCATGAATATTGGCCAATGGCACAAATGTACTTGCATCCGTTTGGTTGTGCAGAACTGAGTGACGGTGGAAGAAAGTACCACGACCCGAGTCCTGTCCAGAAATACGAATACGCTTACCATCATCAACAAGAGTCGCATATGCCAGTGTTTCTGCCATACCCCAGTCAATCGCTTTCTCACCATTTAACATCGATTTACGATCATTGTATAGCTTGTTAACACGGCTCTGTAGCTTGTGGCTTTCTGGGTACTGACAAATGCGCTGTCCCAACTCTAGCAAACGTTCTTTTTGGAACTCACTGTCCCACTCAACGTCCCAATCATGCCCAATGTACGGAGCCCAGTCGACAGAGTGAAGTGCCATTGGACGCCACTCTTTAACAACGACTTCACCACGATCCAGAGCATCACGATATTCATTTACTAGCTGAGTCGCGGTATCAATACCAAAGTCCCCACGCTCAATTAACACGTCAGCGTAAAGCTTACGTGGCGTTGGATGCTTTTTAATTTTTTGATACATCAATGGCTGAGTAGCGTTTGGCTCATCCGCTTCGTTGTGACCATGGCGACGGTAACAAACCAAATCAATCACAACATCACGCTTAAACTCATTACGATAATCAAGAGCAATGCGAGTCACGAATGCAACTGCCTCTGGATCGTCAGCATTAACGTGGAAAATTGGTGCCTGTACCATTTTCGCAATATCAGTACAGTACATAGTCGAACGCGTATCGTTCGGGTTTGACGTAGTGAAACCAACCTGGTTGTTCACAACAATGCGAACAGTACCACCAACTCGGAAACCACGAGACTGAGACATGTTAAATGTTTCAGCAACAACACCCTGACCTGCAACTGCAGAGTCACCATGAATAGTGATAGGAAGAACAGTACTTCCCTCAGTATCACCAAGACGATCTTGACGCGCGCGAACCGAACCAATAACTACTGGATTAACAATCTCAAGGTGAGAAGGGTTGAAAGCCAGTGCTAAATGCACATCGCCGCCTGGGGTAGCAAAATCTGCTGAGAAACCTTGGTGATACTTAACATCACCAGTACCCCATGTTTCGTCATGTTTACCCGCAAACTCGTCGAACAGATCCTGAGGCTTTTTACCTAGAACGTTGACCAGCATATTCAAGCGACCACGGTGTGCCATACCAATAACAACTTCGCGCATGCCGTTTTTACCAGCGTGGCGGATTAGTTCTTTCGTCATTGGAATGAGCGCATCACCACCCTCTAGCGAGAAACGCTTCGCACCTGGGAACTTAGCGCCTAAGTATCGCTCTAGGCCTTCTGCAGCGGTCAGCTCTTCAAGAAACTCTTGTTTCTCTTCTTTTGAAAAAGAAGGCTTACCTACCACTGATTCTAAACGTTGCTGGATCCAACGTTTTTGCTCAGTGTCTGTCATGTGCATGTATTCTGCACCAACGGAGCCACAGTAGATTTTATTGAGAGAGGAGTAGATGTCTTTCAGCAACATGGTCTCTTGACCAATTGCAAAAGAACCGACGTTAAACGATTCTTCGAAGTCATCTTCGGTGAGATTGTGGAATGCTGGGTCTAGCTCCGCCACTGTTGGACGTTGCCATAAACCGAGTGGATCAAGTTCTGCAGCTTCATGACCGCGGAAACGGTATGCGTTAATAAGTTGAAGAACTTTTACTTGCTTAGCGTCGACATCTGGATCACTAACTTGGACATTGTAATGCTTTGTTTCTTGAGCGAGTCGTCGGAAGTAGTCGCGGACACGCGAATGAGGCTGCTCAACAACCTCTTCAGAAGGCTTAGGCAAGCCATCAAATACACGTTTCCACTCCTCACTTACCAGATCGGGATCACTTAGATACAGTTCGTAGAGATCTTCTACATAAGTTGCATTGGCGCCAGCCAAGTGTGAAGACTCGAGCCATGCCTTCATCACGCCGTTGTGCATATTTTCCCTTAACCAGTAGTTTTCACGTTTGCTTCGGTCTATGCCGAGCTATAAAGAGCCGATCACCAGAGTGATCGGCAATTTTTATTGTTTATTAAACCGAACGATTGACCAGCATTGTCTTAATGTGACCGATAGCCTTCGTTGGGTTTAGTCCCTTAGGACAAACACTTACACAATTCATGATGCCATGGCAACGGAAAACGCTAAATGCATCATCAAGATTTGACAAACGTTCATCTGTTGCCGTATCGCGGCTGTCGATCAGCCAACGATAAGCAGCAAGCAACCCTGCAGGACCGATAAATTTATCTGGGTTCCACCAGAACGATGGGCACGATGTCGTACAACATGCACACATGATACATTCGTACAATCCATCCAAGTGAGCGCGTTCATCAGGAGATTGAAGATTCTCGCGAGATGGTGGCAGAGCATCGTCATCAATCAGGAATGGTTTTACCTTCGCGTAGTTATCGTAGAACTGAGTCATATCGACAATCAAATCACGAACCACTGGCAAGCCAGGTAATGGACGAATTACCAGCTTGTCACCTGCTAGTGCAGATAACGGCGTAATACAGGCCAAACCGTTTTTACCATTCATGTTAAGGCCGTCTGAACCACACACCCCTTCACGACATGAACGGCGGAATGCGATTGTTGGGTCTTGTTCTTTAAGCAGAATCAAAGCGTCCAAAACCATCATGTCAGAGCCTTCGTCTACTTCAAGGATGTAATCCTTCATGTATGGCTTATCATCGATATCTGGGTTGTAGCGATACAAAGAGAAGTTCAGTTTCATTATTCATTCCTCCCTTAGTATGTACGTACTTTCGGCGGGAAAGCTTCACGGTGAACTGGCGTCATGTTGACATCACGCTTAGTCATCGCTTCCGTTTCCGGGTTGTAAATAGAGTGGCATAGCCAATTCTGGTCGTCACGCTCAGGGTAATCAAATCGAGCATGTGCACCACGACTTTCAGTACGGTAGTTTGCCGCCACTGCTGTCGAGAAGGCCGTTTCCATCAAGTTGTCTAGCTCCAGACACTCGATACGCTGAGTATTGAACTCAGACGATTTATCGGCAAGATGTGCGTCTTTCAAGCGCTCGCGAATAACTTTTAGTTCTTCTAGACCCGTTGCCATTGCATCACCTTCACGGAAAACCGAGAAGCTGTTTTGCATACACGTTTGTAGGTCTTTACGAATCTGTACTGGGTCTTCACCACCCGTGCTATTTTCCCAACGCATAGTACGCGCTAGAGATGCTTCAATGTCAGATTCTGTCGCTGGGCGAGCTTCAGTTTGAGCCGCCAACGTTTCGCCTAGGTGTAGACCAGTAGCACGGCCGAATACAACCAAATCAAGCAGTGAGTTACCACCCAAACGGTTAGCACCGTGAACAGATACCGAAGCAATTTCACCACAAGCAAACAGGCCTTGAACTTCAGATTCGCTGCCGTCAGCCGCTTGTTTAATCGCCTGACCTGAAACCTGAGTTGGTACACCACCCATCATGTAGTGACAAGTTGGAATAACCGGGATTGGTTCTTTAACTGGATCTACGTGAGCAAACGTACGTGAAAGCTCACAAATACCTGGTAGGCGAGACTCAAGAACATCTTTACCTAGGTGATCCAGCTTAAGCTTAATGTGAGGACCCCATGGGCCATCGCAGCCGCGGCCTTCACGGATTTCGATCATCATTGAACGCGCTACAACGTCTCGACCCGCTAGGTCTTTCGCGTTAGGCGCATAACGTTCCATGAAGCGCTCACCATCTTTATTAAGAAGATAACCACCTTCACCACGACAACCTTCGGTAACCAGTACACCAGCACCGGCAATACCTGTTGGGTGGAACTGCCACATTTCCATGTCTTGCATTGGCACACCTGCGCGTAGTGCCATACCAACACCATCACCGGTATTGATGTGTGCGTTAGTTGTTGAAGCGTAGATACGACCAGCACCACCAGTGGCTAGAACGGTAGCTTTAGATTTGAAGTAGCAAATCTCACCCGTTTCCATACAGATTGCAGTACAACCCATAATGGCACCGTCTTGGTTCTTAACCAGATCAAGCGCGTACCATTCAGAGAAGATAGTGGTTTTGTGTTTTACATTTTGTTGGTACAGAGTATGAAGCAGTGCATGACCAGTACGGTCAGCGGCAGCAGCGGTACGAGCGGCTTGCTCGCCACCAAACTCTTTCGACTGGCCGCCAAAAGGACGTTGGTAAATCGTTCCGTTATCAAAGCGAGAAAATGGAAGACCCATTTTTTCTAATTCAATAACCGACTCAGGACCATTCTTACACATATACTCGATAGCATTTTGGTCACCGATGTAATCCGACCCTTTAACGGTGTCGTACATGTGCCATTGCCAATCGTCTTTGTGTGAATTGCCCAGTGCTACGGTAATACCACCTTGAGCAGAAACAGTGTGTGAACGAGTAGGAAATACTTTAGATAGCAAAGCACAAGTCAGGCCTTGCTCAGAAATTTGTAGCGCAGCACGCATGCCTGCACCACCAGCGCCGATTACTACGGCATCAAATTCGCGAACTGGAATAGACACTTACGCACCCCACAGAATAAATAGACCAGAGAAGAAGTAACCAAATAGCACTGCAATGATGCCTAGCTGTAGAAAACCGCGAAGCTTAGCGCATTTGATGTAGTCTGTAAGAACTTGCCATAGACCAATCCAAGCGTGGATAAGAACGGATACCAACGCAAGCATGGTAAAGACTTTAGTAAAAGTCCCACCGAAGAACTGTGTCCAAGATACGTAAGAAATATCTGAGAAAGCACAGAAGCTCACCAGATAGATAGTATAAAGCGTCATAATGATTGCAGTTGCACGAATTAGTAGGAAATCGTGCACACCATTACGACCAAAAGATGAAATGTGTTTTACCATACCAGAATCCCCGCAAGTACAGACAGAACGGCCGTCGCTGCGAATGCAACCTTAGCGCTCATTGCGCCAGATTCCAGCTCTTCAAAATGACCTAGGTCCATCAACAAGTGACGAATACCACCTGCTATATGGTAGGCCAAAGCCGTCAAAATACCCCACAAAATAAATTTCACAAAGAAACCGTCAACGATGTCGACAGCTTGTGCGTAACCTACAGGGGAAGACAGGGAAATGGATAATAACCAAAGAAGTATCCCGATCGCGACAAACGTAATTACACCTGAAACTCGGTGCAGGATAGATGCGATTGCTGTGATCGGAAAGTTGATAGTCTGCAAATCTAAATTAACAGGTCTTGACTTTCTTTCTTTCACGGGCTTGCTCACTCAGCTCCATTGAAGCATTTATTGTTATGAACGAAATTTGATTGCAAACCTACAAAAGTTAACATTTATTTAACAACAAGCAGGCAAAAAACCGGGGTAAATTTGTAAAATATTTGTTAACAACAAGATTTGAAACATCACCTCACATTTGTTTCAAACCTTGAATTTATAAGGTTTCCACCAAAATTTACGGCGCCACTATACGGCTGGAAACATTTTAGCACAATTGATGTAACAATTTTTGCTACACAGAACAGATTTTTAACCTTATACGTATAAAAAATCAAAACAAGTGCACAAGTCGGAGGAGAAAAATTGACTTTGATAACGAACACACGTACAAAAATGTCACACAAACATCCTGGACGGATTAAATAATAAACAAAGGAGATTGTTATGGCAGATAAGAAAGCGACCCTTCATGTTGAAGGTCAAGCGCCTATCGAACTGCCAATTATGGAAGGTGCCCTTGGCACGCCTGTAATTGATGTTCGTAAACTTGGAGCAAATGGTTATTTCACTTTTGACCCAGGTTTTCTTGCCACTGCATCCTGTGAATCTCAAATCACCTACATCGACGGCGGCAAAGGTATCCTTTTGCACCGTGGTTACCCTATTGATCAGTTAGCTAATAATGCTGATTATTTAGAAGTATGTTACATCCTTCTTTACGGTGAAGCCCCTACACGAGAACAATACGAGCAATTCAAAGTTACTGTCACTCGCCATACTATGGTGCACGAGCAGATCGCGAGCTTTTTCCACGGATTCCGCCGCGACGCACACCCAATGGCAGTAATGTGTGGTGTAGTTGGCGCTTTAGCAGCCTTCTACCACGATTCACTAGACATCAACAACGACACTCACCGCGAGATCACGGCTTATCGTCTACTATCGAAAATGCCAACGCTTGCTGCAATGTGTTACAAGTACTCTATCGGTCAACCATTTATCTACCCACGTAACGACCTAAGCTACGCGGAAAACTTCCTACACATGATGTTTGCTAACCCATGTGAAGAATACGAAGTGAACCCAGTGGTTGCACGTGCGATGGATAAGATCTTCACCCTTCACGCAGACCACGAGCAAAACGCTTCAACTTCAACGGTTCGTCTTGCTGGTTCTTCAGGTGCAAACCCATTCGCATGTATTGCCGCGGGTATCGCATCACTATGGGGACCTGCACACGGCGGTGCTAACGAAGCGTGCCTGAAGATGCTGGAAGAAATCGGCAGTGTTGACAACATTCCTGAGTACATCGATCGTGCTAAAGACAAGGATGACCCATTCCGCCTAATGGGCTTTGGTCACCGTGTCTACAAGAACTACGATCCACGTGCGACAGTAATGCGCGAAACGTGTCATGACGTTCTGAAAGAACTGAACATTGACGATCCTCTACTGGATGTAGCAATGGAACTTGAGCGTATTGCTCTGTCTGATGAGTACTTCGTATCTAAGAAACTGTACCCGAACGTAGATTTCTACTCAGGTATTATTCTGAAAGCGATTGGTATTCCTGTTTCAATGTTCACGGTAATCTTCGCACTTTCACGTACAATTGGTTGGATCGCTCACTGGAACGAAATGCACAGTGATCCACTGAACCGCATTGGTCGTCCGCGTCAGCTTTACACTGGTGAAACTCAGCGTAACTTCAAGCCTATTCACGAACGCGAATAAGAAGCTAGAAGCTAGAAGCTAGAAGCTAGAAGCTAGAAGCTAGAAGCTAGAAGCTAGAAAAATTAAGGGTTGATGCTTTCGCATCAACCCTTTTAATATTTTGGGAGTTATAAAGCGCGGTTTGAATCGCTTCGTCCATATTGGAGGCTCTATTCATAAGTACAGCCTCCGATTGGTTCTGCTCCTTTAGCGATTGTTAACCTTAAACTGGGTTGTCAATATCGATAAACTCAACATCCAAGTCGTGTTCTTTAGCTAACCACTCACCAAGAGCTTTGATACCATAACGCTCTGTTGCGTGATGCCCTGCTGCAAAATAGTGTATATCCATTTCTCTGGCTGTATAGGTAGTGCGCTCAGAGATTTCACCCGAAATAAACGCATCCAGACCATGTTTTACTGCTAACTCGATAAAGTCCTGCCCACCACCGGTACACCAACCTACAGATTCAATTATTTTATCCGCATTATCAGGCGAAATATGTAAAGGAGTACGACTCAGTACTTTTTCTATCTTGGCTGAGAAGTCTGCACCAGTCATCGGCTGTTTCAGACGACCAAACATTGCCACTGATTGCGGATGTCCTTCCAGACCACCTTCCACGTCAATATCTAGTAATCGTGCTAGCTCTGCGTTGTTACCGAGTTCAGGATGAATATCTAAGGGCAAGTGGTAGCCGAACAAGTTGATATCATTTTTGATTAGCGTTCGGATGCGATTCCCTTTCATTCCACGAATAGGCTCAGGTTCTCCTTTCCAGAAATATCCATGATGAACAAGCAATGCATCCGCCTTCAACTCAACCGCTTTGTTAATCAGAGCTTGAGAGGCCGTCACCCCCGTTACCACACGTTTAATGTCTGTTTTACCTTCGACCTGTAAACCGTTCGGTGCATAATCTTTGATGAGTTGAGGAGAAAGTTTTTCGTTAAGAATCTGTTCCAACTGTATATTGTTCATTGTGACTTCCAGTAACTGCACGATTTGCAAAGTGTATTGCAACTATATAAAGGATGCTAGTTTCAATCGGTTGCGGTTACAATAGCGTCAATTTTGTTTTAAAGGATCAGAGATGAATCAGCTACAGCGTTTTTACCATTGGATTGCCTCTTCACCATCTCTGTTTACGCTGACTCCGCCATTCGAGTCTCTGCAGACTTTGCCGGTACATCCCTTAAGTGACCCAAATTATCACGGTAACCCTAGACTCGGTTTTCTATACCAACATTTATGTACCGAACTTCTCGTCAATAGTGGTCGATATTCTGTAGAGCTAGAAGAAGTCCAAATCCATCGGGAAAATGGCCAGACACTTGGGGCCATCGATCTGATTTTGAAAAATGAAAGTTCGAATCAGTTAGAGCACTGGGAAGTGGCAATTAAATTCTATTTATTGCATCAAGGCATTTGGTACGGCCCTAACGCCCACGACCAGCTGGATAAAAAACTCGATCGCATGCTCTCTCATCAATTAAAAATGAGCAGTTCAACGCAATTTTCATCTAAGTACCCTGAATTAGACAATTTAACTGAGCATCTCCTGCTTCAGGGGAGGCTCTATATTAATCCATTTTCCACCGAGCCCATTCCCACACACTGCCTAGGCTATGAGATTGACACAACCCAAATATCAGGGTTTTGGTGCTATGAAAGCCAGTGGGAACTCATTGATGAGCCTTTATACCAGCTAGACAAACCTTTCTGGGCAACAGGTAGGCAAGATTTTGAGCAGCCAATTACCAAACCTGATGGCCGATTTGTCCACGCACAAACTGAGCAAGGGCAATTTTGGTTTGTGGTTCCAGACCACTGGCCTAACGGATAGCCAAATGAAGCGCAGTTCTCTCCATATAATGAGAGTTCTAACCCGGAAAAAAGAAAAGGCTGACACTCGGTCAGCCTTTTCTTAAGCTTAAGTATTTAATTTACAAGCCAGCGTCTGCAAACACTTGATTCACGATCTCTTGCGCTTCGGATTCAATATGCTTTAAGTGCTCAGCACCTTTAAAGCTCTCACAGTAAATCTTATAGATATCTTCCGTACCTGATGGACGCGCCGCAAACCAACCGTTATCAGTCGTGACTTTGAGGCCACCAATCGCAGCACCGTTACCCGGAGCATGCGTCAAGCGAGCAGTGATCTTATCTCCCGCCAGCGTCTCTGCTTTGACCATCTCTGCAGACAGCTTTTTCAGTACCTCTTTTTGAGGCCCACTTGCTACGGCTTGAATACGATTATATTGAGACTCGCCATGCTTAGCTGCCAACTCTTCATAATATTCTTGTGGGTTCTTACCAGTGACTGCCGTGATTTCAGCAGCTAGCAGACAAAGGATGATGCCGTCTTTATCTGTTGACCATGGTGTACCATCTTTACGCAAGAACGAAGCGCCTGCACTTTCTTCACCACCAAAGCCGAACTTACCTTGATATAAGCCATCAACAAACCACTTGAAACCAACTGGCACTTCACACAGTTCGCGGCCTAAGTCTGCCACTACACGATCAATCAAGGCACTGGAAACTAGTGTCTTACCGACTGCAACGTCACTTCCCCAACCTTGGCGATGGCGATATAGGTAATCAATGCACACAGCTAAGAAATGGTTCGGGTTCATCAAACCTTTAGGCGTCACGATACCGTGGCGGTCGTAATCAGGATCATTACCAAAAGCGAGAGCATACTCGTCTTTCAACGCCAACAGACCAGCCATAGCATAAGGTGACGAACAATCCATACGCACAACGCCGTCTTTATCCAGAGACATAAACTGGAAAGAAGGGTCAATCGCTTCGCTGACTAGAGTGAGATCCAAGTTATACGCCGCTGCAATTTGTCGCCAGTAGTCGATCCCACTGCCGCCAAGTGGATCAACCCCGATCTTGAGGTTTGCTTTTTGGATTGCATCCATGTCAATCACATTCACAAGATCGTCAACGTATGGCTTAACTAAGTCTTTCTCTGTGAAAAGCGCTGATGCTTTTGCTTCCGCTAATGGCATACGCTTAACACCTTGCAAGCCCTCAGCAATCAGGACATTTGCTCGATCTTGTATCGCCTGAGTCAATTCACCTTCTGCCGGACCACCGTGCGTTGGATTGTACTTGATACCACCATCTTGCGGCGGGTTGTGCGAAGGCGTGATAACAATGCCATCCGCCTTATCTTGATGTTTAAGGTTATGAGTCAAAATCGCGTGTGACACCCCTGGCGTTGGCGTGTAACCATTATCCTGCTGTACAACAACTTCAACACCGTTTGCAATCAACACTTCCACAACACTGGAGAAGGCAGGCTCCGACAGAGCATGCGTATCTTTGCCAACAAATAGAGGCCCTGTCGTTTTTTTCTCAGCACGCACCTCAGCTATCGCTTGAGCGATCGCCAAGATATGATTTTCGTTGAAGGTAGATTTGTCCGCTGTACCGCGGTGTCCAGAAGTGCCGAATTCAACTTTGTGCTCTGGATTAGCAGGGTCAGGTTGAAGTAGAAAATAGTTCGCGACAAGTGCAGGGATATTATGCAGATCCTGCTGTTGGGCTTTTTGTCCAGCGCGTGGGTGCATAGCCATTTTGACATCCTTTCTTAAAAATTATCAGAAACAAAAAAACCTCATAATACTCAGAGCTATTTGAACATTATGAGGTTTAAATCAGAATTCTTAAATTGAGTTCGTGACCTTCTCAATTAAATCAGCGGGGAAGTTCATTCTCGCCATCAACTGATCAACCATTTGGCGCTTGCGACTGGTGTTGTTGTTAGTAATCACCCAGAAAGGCGAGCCAGGAATCGCTTTTGGTTTTGTCGTGTTACCGCTCTCTAGCAGCGTTTGCTCATTGTTAGCAAAATACACACGCTTACGACCTTTGACTTGAGTTGCTTCTGAAAATCCCTGCGGGTCAATGCGGTTCAGAGTCGATAATACCAACATGAATCGATCGATGGCCTTTTTCAGACCAGCAAACTCATCAGAAATGAGCAGCGAGCGCATTGCTTTTACGCTGTCTACTTTCTCTTCTTTTGCAGCATCACGGCTTACCACAATTCCTTTAGGTTGTGCGGCTTGCACTACAGGTGTTGATGGTTGATTCTGCTCATCAACCGCGAGAAGGCGACGTAAAATGTCTGATGCACTTTCACCGATGTGTTGGGTTTGACCTGCGATGTAACGGTATAGATCCTCATCAACCTCAATTGTTTTCATTCGCTTTTCACAATCTCTATGTTTAAACTCTGTGGGATTATATACCCAAGTCCCCTCAATATGCGAGTTCCAGATTTGCTATCTGAAGCAGATCAATGGCCGAATGAGGCGCTACGTTAAACCAGTCACGAATATAGTAAAATGTCACAACTGCTCAACTACAAAATCGAAGGTGAGGGTCACACCATAGTTTTGATCCACGGCTTATTTGGCAACCTAGATAACCTTGGTCTGCTAGCCCGAGATTTACGCCAAGATTTTCAGGTGGTCAGCATTGATCTGCGCAATCATGGTTTGTCTTTTCAATCCTCTCAACACAATTATGAGTTGATGGCTCAAGACGTGTTAAACACGCTGCAACACCTTGGCCTTGAACGCTACATTCTGATTGGTCATTCGATGGGCGGCAAAGTGGCAATGAAATTAGCAGGGCTTGCCCAAGCTCAAGTTGAAAAACTATTGGTCTTAGATATGGCGCCAGTCGCGTACGGCCAACGTCGACACGATAATGTCTTTGCGGGCCTAAAAGCAGTACTTGAACAGAAACCGACTTCACGTAAGCAAGCTCTGGACATTCTTGCGCATCATATCGAGATGGAAGGCGTCAGGCAGTTTCTTGGCAAGTCGCTATACAACAATGGTGAGCATTTAGAATGGCGGTTTAACGTTGCCAGTCTTTGGGACAATTACTCTCAGATTCTAGGTTGGAATCCAATAGATAAAATCACCACTCCGACTCTGATGGTGAAAGGTGGAGACTCAGACTACCTCACAGCAGAGCATCAAGGTGAAGTGCAAAAACAGTTTGCCAATGTAAAGGCGCATGTCATCGCCAATACTGGTCACTGGTTACACGCAGAAAAGCCTCAGGAAGTTCTGCGCGCTATACGCAAATTTATCGCTTAAAAACAGAATGAGAGGTCTGTTGCGCCCTGCCCGTTAACTTTATCTTTTAACAGTGGTATAGTGCGGCGCAAGTAATCTGGCATAAAGGGATTCCATGCTTTACGACTATATGAACATGCTCGAGTCAATTGGTCTCGATTTACTTTTTGCGTCTATCTTCTTCTTTATTGGTATGGCGATAAAAGATGTCCTCAAAGCGGGGAATGTTCCACCTTTCGGTCGTCGTATAGTTTGGCTCGTTCTGTTCCTGGGCTGCGCTGGTTTTGTCGCTAAAGGCCTCATTCAGCTGAGCTGGGAAGGAACTGGGTTGGGTTGATCCCTCTTTGATTGGCCACAACAGAAAATAGTAAAGGTAACGAATCTATGGCAAGTGTAGGTATCTTCTTTGGTAGCGACACAGGTAACACTGAAGCTGTTGCAAAGATGATTCAAAAGCAACTAGGTAAACAACTAGTTCACGTACAAGATATCGCGAAAAGCAGTAAAGAAGATATCGATAACTTCGATCTTCTGTTGCTTGGTATCCCAACTTGGTATTACGGTGAAGCACAATGTGACTGGGATGATTTCTTCCCTGAGCTTGAGCAAATCGACTTCTCAACTAAGCTTGTTGCTATCTTTGGTTGCGGAGACCAAGAAGATTACGCAGAGTACTTCTGTGATGCAATGGGCACAGTACGTGATATCGTCGAAGCGAAAGGCGGTACTATTCTCGGTCACACTTCGACTGAAGGCTACGAGTTTGAAGCTTCAAAAGGCCTAGTTGAAGGTGATGACAGTATGTTTGTCGGCCTATGTGTTGATGAAGATCGTCAGCCAGAATTAACTGACGAACGCGTGAGCAACTGGTGTAAACAGATTCACGAAGAAATGTGCCTAGCCGAACTAGAAGGCTAAGCCCGAAATTTTGAAAAAACCTCCCTTGCGGAGGTTTTTTTATGCCACTTGTTCTTCACCTTCATCGTCTTCACGATATTGGGGCTTCTTACGAACATACAGTTTACGTTGGACTTCAGAGACGACATTGCCATTTTTGTCTTTGACATAAATGATGAACTCAGGGAAACACTTATCGCCGTTGGCCGTTTGACTTAAGATGTCATCAAGTAAGTCCTGAGGAACAATAAAGTCCGCATACAGATCGCTTTGTCCCGGTTTAATAAAATTGATACTCGCTTCTTTATCCCACACAAAATAGCGCTCACCTAAAATTCCCATCAGCATCAGCGAGTAGACAGGGTCAGTGAGAGAAAAGATACTTCCGCCATATTGGGTCCGATTGGCGTTCTTGTTCCACCAACGCAGTTTAAGTTTCATCTTTACCTGACGGAAATCTTCGCTGATGGAAATGATCCGAATCCCTGCCCCCCAGAAGGGCGGCCATATGTTAAGGGCAAATTTTACGATTCCGGGCTTGTATATTTTTGCCAGCGATTTATTCATTTTTCCATCCCTGAAAGTAGAGTGTTAACAACAAGATGTTAATTAATTGTAACTGGTCTGATGTGTTTTATCAGTGACGTTGCGCGAGTTTACAAAAAAATACTAGTAACCCTTTGAAGTTCGTGGTTTATTGTTATCTTGTACTACCCTATAATGATAGGAATATTGAACTCTGTTATTTACTGCAGATCATCAACAGGAAAGTATATGTCAGACAATAACCAAGCTCTTAAGGACGCTGGTCTAAAAGTTACCCTTCCGAGACTGAAAATTTTAGAAGTATTACAACAGCCGGAATGCCAACATATCAGCGCCGAAGAACTGTACAAAAAGCTTATTGATCTTGGTGAAGAGATCGGCCTGGCAACAGTATATCGAGTTCTGAACCAATTTGATGATGCAGGTATTGTCACTCGCCACCATTTCGAAGGCGGCAAGTCAGTGTTTGAACTGTCCACTCAACATCACCATGATCACCTTGTGTGTCTGGACTGTGGTGAAGTTATTGAGTTTGCCGACGACATTATCGAAGAACGCCAAAAAGAGATCGCTTCACAATACAATGTGATTCTGACAAACCACAGTTTGTATCTTTACGGCAAGTGCGCTGATGGTAGCTGTCGAGATAATCCAGACGCTCACAAGAAGAAATAATAAAACGCTCCCAATTGGGAGCGTTTTTTCTATGCGACGTTTTTTACTTGTTGAGAATCTTCACTGGCTTTGAGTTCACGTTCTCAGATGAGCGGAAATATTATGTCGCCACAAGACAAATTTTGAATAAAAAAATGCCCGTACGATGACGGGCATTTTCATTATCTAGTATTTATTAAACGAAGTTTATTTCGCTTCAATCTTAGCCCAAGTATCACGTAAGCCAACCGTGCGGTTGAACACTAGTGCTTCAGGCTTAGAGTCTTTCGCATCAGTGCAGAAGTAACCCATACGTTCGAACTGGTAACCTTTCTCCGCTTCAGCAGACACTAGGCTTGGCTCAACAAAACCCTTCATCGTAACTAGCGACTCCGGGTTGATTGTTTCTGCGAAGTTATCCGCCGCTGCTGGGTTAGGCACTGTAAATAGACGGTCGTATAGACGAATCTCAGCAGGAAGACCTTTATCAGCCGATACCCAGTGAATTACACCCTTCACTTTACGACCATCTTCTGGGTTCTTGCCTAAAGTATCGGCGTCATAAGTACAGAAGATTGTAGTGATGTTGCCTTCAGCATCTTTCTCAATGCGCTCAGCTTTGATCACGTACGCACCGCGCAGACGAACTTCTTTACCTAAAACAAGACGCTTGTACTTCTTGTTCGCTTCTTCACGGAAGTCTTCACGTTCGATCCAAACCTCACGAGTGAACGGTACTTCGCGCTCGCCCATTTCTGGTTTGTTAGGGTGGTTAGCTACGGTAAGTGTTTCCACCTTACCTTCATCGTAGTTTTCGATAACAATCTTAACTGGATCAAGAACCGCCATCGCGCGTGGCGCGTTCTCGTTAAGATCATCACGAATACAAGATTCTAGCGAACCCATCTCGATCATATTGTCTTGCTTAGTGACACCAATACGCTTACAGAACTCACGGATTGAACCAGGCGTGAAGCCACGACGACGCAAACCAGAAATCGTTGGCATACGTGGGTCATCCCAACCGTCAACGAGGTTTTCAGTCACAAGTTGGTTTAGCTTACGCTTAGACATCACTGTGTATTCAAGGTTTAGACGGCTGAATTCGTACTGATGCGGCTGGCAATCAATGGTGATGTTTTCCAGCACCCAGTCATATAGACGACGGTTATCTTGGAATTCCAGCGTACACAAAGAGTGCGTAATGCCTTCCAGCGCATCAGAAATACAGTGTGTGAAGTCGTACATTGGATAAATGCACCACTTATCACCTGTCTGGTGATGTTCAGCAAAACGTACACGGTAAAGAACCGGATCGCGCAGCACAATGAAAGATGACGCTAGGTCAATCTTAGCGCGCAGACACGCCTTACCTTCTTCGAAACCACCAGCGCGCATTTTCTCAAACAACGCTAAGTTTTCTTCAGGAGTACGATCACGATATGGGCTTGGCTTACCTGGCTGGGTAAGTGTACCGCGGTACTCACGAATCTGCTCAGGACTTAGCTCTTCAACATACGCTAAGCCTTTCTCAATTAATTCAACCGCGTAGCCGTAAAGCTTATCGAAGTAGTTTGATGAGTAACATACTTCACCATCCCACTCAAAGCCTAACCAGCTCACATCATTCTTAATAGACTCAACGTATTCGACGTCTTCTTTTTCCGGGTTAGTGTCATCAAAACGCAGATTACACTGACCCTGATAGTCCTGAGCAATACCAAAGTTTAAGCAAATTGACTTAGCGTGACCAATATGCAGGTAACCGTTCGGTTCCGGCGGGAAACGAGTATGCACGCTAGTGTGTTTACCATCCGCTAAATCTTTATCGATGATTTGGCGAATGAAGTTCGATGGACGAGCCTCAGCTTCACTCATCTATAGCACCTCAATTGTTTAGTATTGTCAGATAAAAGTTTTCTGGGACGGCTCTTAGCAATACCAGATATATAACGGCTAATGATCCACAATTCTTTGCAGTTACACAACTATAACCGCAGTTTAAATGGCAATAATTAGCAAATTGATGGGATTGTTTACAGGCTTTGCTCAGGAATTCATCAGTTCGACACTTAGGGGAAAATGCAAAAAGCCTCCCATGAAGGGAGGCTTTTGTCTTATCCAGTGTAATTCAATGTGATTATGGCAGTTTTACGTCAGATAAATCTTCGTTTACACCGATGGCTTTCATCTCACCAGCCACAATTTCTGCCAAAGGACCAAGAATAACTTGAAGGTTGTTCTCACCCAGTTTCACCACACCTTTAGCACCAAGTTTCTTCAACACATCTTCATTCGCAACTGAGCGATCCTTCAGCGTCAGACGCAGACGTGTGATACAAGCATCAATCGTTGTTAGGTTCTCGTGACCACCTAACGCTTTTAGGTATTGGCGAGCTAGATCACCTTTACCTGCGTCACCGCTTGCAGCAGCAGCCACTTCTGTATCGTCATCTTCACGGCCTGGAGATTTCAGGTCAAATGCGCGAATCGCGAACGTGAAAGTGAAGAAGTAAAGCGCACCAAAACCAAGACCAATCAGTAGTAGTGTGAATGGCTTAGTTGCTAGACCCCAGTTCAAGATGAAGTCGATTAGGCCCGCAGAAAAACCGAAACCATGCAGAGTACCGAACATGTTCGCTACAACCAGTGACAGGCCAGTAAACACAGCGTGGATTGCATACAGTGCAGGCGCTAGGAAAACAAACATGAACTCTAGAGGCTCAGTGATACCTGTAAGGAAAGAACAGAAACCAACTGAGAACAACGCACCGCCCACTTGGCTGCGCTTTTCAGCAGGAGCCGCTAGGTACATTGCAAGTGCTGCACCTGGTAGACCAAACATCATTACAGGGAAGAAACCGTTCATGAATACACCAGCGCTCTTATCGCCGCCGAAGAAACGGTTTAGATCACCAGACTTGATAGTTTCAGTTACTTCTTTCACTGTTGCTGTAATTTCTGGTGTTACAGAGTTAGCAAATTCGAAGGTGTGAGTCTGACCAGCAACTAGAGTCTTAGCAATGCTTGGGTCCACGCACAGCTGCTGTAGAGAAGGAAGAGCTTGACCTGCCGCCTGAGCACCTGTCACCAACACTTCTTGACATGTACCCATGCCGAACCAGAAGTAAGAGTTAAGTACATGGTGAAGACCAACAGGGATTAGCGCACGGTTTAGCGTACCGTAGACAAACTGACCAATCGCACCAGAAGTAGAAACTGCGTGCGCCAATGTATCTAGACCGCCCTGAATCGTTGGCCAAACAACGCCAGAAATTGCACCCGCGACAACTGCGAATAGGCCAGCCATGATAGGTACAAGACGTTTACCCGCAAAGAAGGCTAGCCACTCTGGAAGACGTGTTGCATGGAAAGCGTTGTATGAGTGACCTGCAATGATACCCGCGAAAATACCACCGAAGAATGACATGTTAACTGAAGCATCGATTGTCGTTGCTGTTGCAGTTAGAACAAAGTAAGCAACCGCACCTGCTAGACCCGCAGCGCCAGAGCCATCTTTAGACAGGCCAATTGCGATACCTAGACCGAATAGCAACGGCAGGTTACTAAAGATTGCGTTACCGGCTTGCGCCATGAACGCAATATCAAGTAGGTCTGGTTGACCTAAGCGTAAGAGCAAAGCCGCAACTGGAAGCGTTGCGATAGGTAGCATAAGAGCTTTACCTAACTTTTGCGCATATCCAAGAATATTCACCTTAAGTTCCCCCTATAGGATTTTGTATTTTGGCTGAGCTACTTTTTTTAGTCGCTCAATTTAGTCCTGCTCAGTTTATGCCATTAATTTTGCCCCGCAAATTAAAACCTTATCAATTGTGATCATAATCACCAGAAAATGGCATAGTTCAAGGATTTTGCTAGCGAGATCATAAAACTTATTTTACAATACAAAAAAATAGCAACACACACGCAATATTCACGGTATTCTTAAGATGTACTCATCAACATCACGCTGATAGAGCAAGGGGTTTACCAGATTTCGTATCGGTTATCTTCTCTATACTCAGCAGGCTTTTAGATGAGGATAAAACTAATTTCATATAGAATATTTTCTGCTTGCTAAAGATATTTTGCGACCTAATTGAAGCTCACAAATAAAGTATAAAGATACGTAGTAAATGTTTCAGTTGGACGAATAGAAGTATTAAAAATCAAACTTATAAGGATTAGCTAACCATGTATGCGCTAACTAACTGTAAGATCTACACCGGCAACGACGTACTTGTTGACCACGCAGTAGTCATCAAAGACCAACTGATAGATTCAGTATGCCCGGTAGCTGACCTTCCTCAAGACCTTGAAATTATTGATTTAAATGGCGCAAATGTCAGCCCAGGCTTCATTGACCTACAACTGAATGGTTGTGGCGGAGTCATGTTCAATGATGAAATCACGGCTGAAACAATGCAGGTTATGCATAAGGCGAACTTAAAGTCGGGCTGTACCAGTTACTTGCCTACTCTTATTACATCCTCTGATGAAGATATGCGCCAAGCGATTGCAGCCGCGCGCGATTATCATGCGCAGTATCAAAATCAATCTCTGGGTTTACACCTTGAAGGCCCATATTTAAACGTAATGAAAAAAGGTATCCACAGTGTGGATTACATCCGCCCTTCTGACGACAGCATGATTAACTTCATCTGTGAAAACGCAGATGTCATCACTAAGGTTACACTGGCTCCTGAGCATAACGCCCCAGAACATATTCAACAGCTTAAGGACGCAGGCATCATCGTTGCTATTGGTCACACCAATGCGACATATGCTGAAGCAAGAAAAGGCTTTGAGTCAGGCATTACGTTTGCCACACATTTGTTCAACGCCATGACCCCAATGGTGGGCCGCGAGCCAGGCGTAGTTGGCGCTATTTACGACACACCTGATGTCTATGCTGGCGTCATCGCGGACGGGTTCCACGTCGATTATGCAAACATTCGTATCGCTCACAAAATTAAGGGCGAAAAATTAGTATTAGTGACAGATGCCACAGCTCCTGCAGGCGCTGACATGGATTACTTTATTTTTGTTGGTAAGAAAGTATATTACCGAGATGGTAAGTGTGTTGATGAAAACGGCACACTAGGCGGCTCAGCACTGACAATGATAGAAGCAGTACAGAACACCGTTGAGCACGTCGGTATCGCTCTGGATGAAGCACTTCGTATGGCAACCTTATACCCTGCGAAAGCAATCGGGGTCGAAGAACAGCTAGGCCGAGTTAAACAAGGCATGGTTGCAAACTTGGCCATATTTGATCGTGACTTCAAAGTTCAGGCGACGGTTGTTAATGGACAATACGAGCAAAGTTAAGAATGAATGGCGGACAAATAGGTAACGTAGACTTAGTAAAACAGCTAAACAGCGCAGCAGTTTACCGGCTGATTGATCAGCAAGGGCCAATATCGCGAATCCAAGTCGCTGACGTCAGTCAGTTGGCACCTGCGAGCGTTACAAAAATTACCCGCCAACTACTCGAACGCGGCCTTATCAAAGAGGTCGCTCAACAAGCCTCTACTGGTGGACGCCGAGCAATCTCACTAACCACAGAAGTCGAACCCTTTCATTCTGTCGCAGTGCGTTTAGGTCGCGATTATATTCAGTTCAGTTTGTACAACCTTGGTGGCAAAGAACTTGTATCCGAATATCAAGAGTTCTTCTACACCACTCAAGAAGACTTAGTCGACGGTCTGACTTCTCACCTAAAAAGTTTTATTCAATCTAACCAAACCGTGATCAATCAATTGATTGCGATTGGTGTAGCCTTGCCTGGCCTAGTCAACCCAGAAACTGGGGTTGTCGAATATATGCCTAATATCAGCATCGATAACCTCGCGTTAGCGGAGCTGATCGAAAACACCTTCCATGTTCAATGTTTCGTCGGTAACGATGTGCGCGGAATGGCACTTGCTGAGCATTACTTTGGTGCCAGCAAAGATTGCCAAGACTCAATCTTAGTCAGCGTTCACCGCGGTACAGGTGCAGGTATCATCGTTAATGGTCAGGTTTTCCTTGGCTTCAATCGCAACGTCGGAGAAATTGGTCATATTCAAATAGACCCTCTTGGTGAGCAATGCCAATGCGGAAACTTTGGATGCCTAGAAACAGTGGCCGCTAACCCGGCGATCGTTGATCGAGTGAATAAGTTGATCAAGCAAGGTTATGAATCAAGTTTGACCGAGCTCGAAACCATCACCATCCAAGACGTTTGTGACCATGCCAATATGGGTGATGAGTTATCTAAGCAGAGCTTAGTTCGTGTTGGCAATCAGCTTGGTAAGGCTATTGCTATCACGATCAACTTGTTCAATCCGCAGAAGATTGTTATCGCAGGGGACATCACTCGCTGCGAAGAGATTATCTTTCCAGCGATTCGTCGCAACGTGGAAAACCAATCATTGACCACCTTCCACAGCGGCCTGCCTATTGTGGCTTCAGAAATTGATAAGCAGCCTACCATTGGCGCCTTTGCAATGATAAAACGTGCGATGCTTAACGGCGTTTTGTTACAAAAATTGCTCGAAGATTGATCTAGTAAGCAATCAGTTGAGCTACAATAACGGGTTACAATATGTAGCCCGTTTTTTATTAGGACAAGAATAAGAATCATATGGAACTCATCTTAATCTCTGCCGCATTTCTGGCCGGATTCATAACGCTCAAATGCAACTTGCCACCTTTAGTTGGCTTCTTACTAGCTGGTTTTGGTTTGCATGCTGTCGGCTTCGAGAGTAACGACACCATAGTGACATTGGCTGATCTTGGCGTCACTTTGCTGTTGTTCACCATTGGTTTAAAGCTCGATATAAAAACCCTGTTGTCTAAAGAAATTTGGGCTGGTGCAACTCTACATAACCTTTTATCTACTCTACTTTTTTGCGCTGCCCTATTCTGTTTTAAATTTCTCGGTGTCAGCTCTCTAGCCAGCATGTCAATTGAGCAATTATTGTTGCTTGGTTTCGCTCTCTCTTTCTCCAGTACCGTATTTGCCGTTAAATCACTGCAAGAAAAAGGCGAAATGAACTCAACCTACGGCACGATGGCCATTGGCATTCTAGTCATGCAGGACATCTTCGCAGTAGTCTTCCTGACAGCTTCAACTGGCAAGCTACCTGAGTGGTACGCCATTGCACTCTTTGCTCTGCCATTATTGCGCCCTGCTTTTTATAAGATGCTCGACTGGGTTGGCCACGGTGAAATGTTGGTCCTATTCGGTATTTTCTTTGCGCTTGTCGTAGGAGCTGGGTTGTTCGAGCTTGTAGGCATGAAACCTGATTTGGGTGCTCTGATTCTAGGTATGCTTCTCGCTGGGCACCATAAGGCCTCTGAGCTGTCCAAATCGCTATTTAACTTGAAAGAGCTATTTCTAGTTTGTTTTTTCCTTAATATCGGACTCGCAGAACAGCCAACCATGTCAGGTTTTGCTTTAGCAATCTTGTTCCTGCTATTACTGCCTTTGAAAGGCATCCTGTACTTTGTGGTACTCAACGCGTTTAAATTCCGCGTCAGGACCTCACTTTTGACCACCTTAAGCCTATTTAACTTTAGTGAATTTGGCCTGATCGTAGGTGGACTGGCCTTTAAAATGGGCTGGATGGGAGGCGACATACTCGTCGCTTTAGCATTGGCAGTCTCGATTTCCTTTGTTCTGGCATCACCACTTAATCGTAAAGGTCACGAGTTATACCGCCGCTCTGGTCGTTGGTTAAAAGAGCATGCAGCAGAAAAGCTCCACACACGAGATCAGCTTATCAATCCGGGGAATGCGCAAGTGCTTATCCTCGGCATGGGACGCATTGGTACAGGTGCCTACGATGAGCTGCGTGCGCGCTACGGCAAAATTAGCTTAGGTATCGAGGTAAGAGACGATGCAGCACTCCAGCATCAAGCGGAGGGTCGTAACGTCATTGCAGGTGATGCGACCGACCCAGACTTTTGGGAGCGCATTCTCGATACCGCCAACGTAAAATTGGTTCTTCTCGCTATGCCTCATCACCAAGGGAACCAAATTGCACTAGAGCAGTTACAGAAAAAAGAGTTTAAAGGACAAATTGCTGCTATTGCTGCCTACCCTGACCAACTCGAAAGCCTGAATGAAGGAGGCGTTGACGCTGCGTTCAACATCTACAGTGAAGCAGGCAGCGGTTTTGCTCGACATGTGTGTGAACAGCTAAAACCAATCTTCAATACCCCCTAATTTCTCTTTTATAAAGGCAGCGCTCACGCTGCCTTTTTCTTTATTGACACCTCAAATCGTTCAAAAAACGAACCAAACATAGATTTCATTCACCATGCAGCGTTTAATATTAGATAAAATTTAACAACAACCTTATTGGTTAAACTTTTTTATCAGTGACTGTTGATTTTTTTAATCAAAATGGCAAATTGAAGTCAGCAGATTAAATAAGGTTTATAAGGAAGTTGTATGTGTTCTATCTTCGGTATTCTAGACATCAAAAGTGACGCTCAAGCTCTTCGCCCTGTAGCGCTAGAAATGTCTAAGAAACTTCGTCATCGTGGCCCTGACTGGTCAGGTATCTACTCTTCAGAAAAAGCAATTCTAGCTCACGAACGTTTAGCCATTGTCGGCTTGAACAGTGGCGCACAGCCGCTGTACAGCGCCGATAAGAAACACATCCTTGCTGTAAACGGTGAAATCTACAACCACAAAGAAATCCGTGCGCGCTATGAAGGTAAGTACGATTTTCAAACCGACTCTGACTGTGAAGTCATCCTGGCGCTTTACCAAGATATGGGCGCCGACCTTCTCGAAGAGCTCAACGGTATTTTCGCATTCGTTCTATACGATGAGGAGAAAGACACATATCTAGTGGGTCGTGACCACATTGGTATCATCCCTCTTTACCAAGGTTACGATGAGCACGGGAACTACTATGTGGCTTCTGAAATGAAAGCACTGGTGCCAGTATGTAAAACCGTCAGCGAGTTCCCTCCTGGTTGTTACTACGGCAGTGGTGATGCAGAGCCTAAGCGCTATTACATCCGTGACTGGAATGAATACGCGGCAGTTCAAGGCAACTCCACCAGCAAAGAAGAACTGACTGAAGCGCTAGAAGCGGCGGTTAAACGCCAGTTAATGACTGACGTACCTTACGGTGTGCTACTTTCTGGTGGTTTAGATTCTTCAATCACTTCTGCCGTTGCAAAACGCTTTGCTGCAATGCGTATCGAAGATGATGATAAGTCCGAAGCGTGGTGGCCACAACTGCACTCATTTGCAGTAGGTCTTGAAGGCGCTCCAGATCTGAAAGCAGCACGAGAAGTGGCAGACAAGATCGGTACGGTTCACCACGAGATGACCTACACGATTCAAGAAGGTCTCGATGCCATCCGTGACGTTATTTACCATATTGAAACCTATGACGTAACAACCATCCGTGCTTCTACGCCTATGTTCCTAATGGGTCGTAAGATCAAAGCAATGGGCATCAAGATGGTGCTTTCCGGTGAAGGTGCTGATGAAATTTTCGGTGGTTACCTCTACTTCCACAAGGCGCCAAACGCGAAAGAGTTCCACGAAGAGACAGTACGTAAACTTCTTGCTCTCAACATGTTCGACTGTGCACGTGCAAACAAATCACTTGCAGCATGGGGCGTTGAAGGTCGAGTGCCTTTCCTAGATAAAGAATTTATCGATGTGGCAATGCGCCTAAACCCAGAAGATAAGATGTGTGGTAACGGTAAGATGGAGAAACACATCCTGCGTGAGTGTTTCGAACACTACCTACCAGATTCAATCGCATGGCGTCAGAAAGAGCAGTTCTCTGATGGTGTCGGATACAGCTGGATCGATACACTCAAAGAAGTGGCTGAAGCAAAAGTCTCTGACCAGCAAATGGAAACGGCGGCTTACCGCTTCCCTTACAACACGCCGACCACAAAAGAAGGCTACGTGTACCGTGAAATCTTTGAAGAGCTATTCCCGCTTCCATCAGCGGCAGAATGTGTCCCTGGTGGCCCATCAGTAGCTTGTTCTTCAGCGAAGGCGATTGAATGGGACGAGTCATTCAAGAACATGGCTGACCCATCAGGTCGTGCTGTACAAAGTGTTCATAACGACTCATATTAATCAAGATAAATTCAAGAGAGGCTCATTGAGCCTCTTTTTTATTGCACTACAAACGTATTCAATCACTGAAGCACAACCCGTTTGCTCACTTCCCAATCGCCTTCTCTCAGCACCACCTACTTCTGTTTGCTTTCTAATATGACAGCGTATTGTAAAAATAATAACCTCGATTTTGGAAACTAAGTTTGTAGCACGTCATTTTTTAAACAATCCAGAAAAATATCTCTTTTATATCAGCAACTTAAAACAGAACCATAAATAAAGCTTATAATCCAAGCCATTGCAGATATATCCACTAAGGAGTATACGTAACAACAAATAAAATTCTTTAATAACAATCATTAGTAATACTTATGACAAACCAACATCAACAATTTTTTGGCCACCCTCGTGGCTTATTCCTTTTGTTCGGTACCGAGCTTTGGGAGCGCTTTTCCTACTATGCAATGCGTGCAATCCTTGTTCTTTACCTTACAGATGCAACACTTGACGGTGGTTTAGGCTGGTCGACTAAAGATGCTTTGGATCTCTACGGCATCTATACTGGACTCGTTTACATCACTCCACTTATTGGCGGATGGCTAGCCGATAACTACCTCGGACAACGCCATTCTATTCTTATTGGTGGCGCTTTAATGGCCGTCGGCCAATTCACCTTAGCCATGCCAGCAGATATGTTGGGGCTAGGTACTGTACATACCTTTTACCTCGGCCTTGCGCTTTTAATTGCGGGTAATGGCCTATTTAAGCCAAACATCTCAACGATGGTGGGTGACCTGTATCAGGAAGGTGACAATCGTCGCGATGGTGCATTTACCATTTTCTACATGGGCATTAACTTAGGTGCGCTGCTAGCGGGCGTCATTGCAGGTTCTGTTACTGATGAATTTGGCTGGAAATCTGGCTTTATTGTCGCGGGTATCGGTATGCTTATTAGCCTGGTTATGCAGATGACTCTTGCTCAGTCATGGCTTGGAGACATTGGCCGCGAGCCAGCTGCCAAGAGAGATTTGGCAATCAAAAAATCCTCTAAAAAAGAGCCACTGACGAAAGAAGAATTTGACCGCATCAAAGTTATTTTAGTGATGAGTCTGTTCACTATTGTCTTCTGGGCTGGTTTTGAGCAGGCGGGTGGCCTGATGAACATCTACACCCAGCAGTACACAGATCGTATGATTGGCGGCTTCGAAGTGCCTGCGGCTTGGTTCCAATCCCTCAACCCATTCTTCATCATTACACTTGCTCCTTTGCTTGCGGTGCTTTGGGTTAAGCTCGGTAAACGTGAACCTAACTCACCAGTCAAATTTGCACTCGCTATGTTCTTCCTCGCACTTGGCTTCCTATGTATGGTCGGTGCCGTGATGGAGCAAGGTGGCGACACCACTGTCAAAACCTCCATGCTATGGCTAGTTGGCGCTTTCTTCTTCCATACCCTCGGTGAGCTTTGCTTGTCTCCAATCGGTTTGTCATTAGTGACTAAGTTAGCCCCACTCCGTCTGGCCTCTCTGATGATGGGCGCGTGGTTCGGCTGTAATGCGATTGCTAACTATGTTGCTGGCTATGTTGGCTCACATGTTGGCGAACTTGGCGCATTTGCTATCTTTAGTGGCATCGCGGTAACCGCGATCATATCTGGTGTCATTTTGCTCTTGTTCTCAAACACACTAGTTCGATGGATGCACGGCGCAGAATCGCCAATCAGCAATGCTGAGCAAATCGAAGAGCAGCAAACTCAAATCGCTTAGTCGCTGCTTCAGATATAAAAACGCCCGGCCAATAAGTGGCCGGGCGTTTTTGTTTGCTTTTCTCTCTATCGGAAAGGGAGAGAAATCATTTCACGCTAGTCACGCGGCTTGTCTTCTCGCCTGTTGCAGATACAGTGCGGATAAACACTTCACCTTTCACATTTGGACGAGCGTCGTCAGCGTAAGTTAGCCAGTTGTCACCATCTAGAGAGTATTGAAGCTCAACACCTGGGAACTGAACGTTCATTGAAAGCGTTCCATCTTCTACTTTCGCACCTGGTACAGGTAGGCGGTAGTCGATACCTGCTTTTTCTAGCTTCGCCAGTTCACGTTGTCCAAGTACGTTCGCAAAGCGGTTGTAGTCTTGGTTTAGCGCAGCTTTGTCTACTAGGTTAGAGTTTTGCGAGTATTCAACACCCACTTTGTAGTCGTTTTCCCAATCAGCGCGGTGCCATGCACGCTCAGCGGCTGCTAGCACGCGAGGGAATACCATGTACTCGTATTGCTCATCGTTACGTACTGTCTCAGACCAAAGCTGTGCTGATAGACCGTAGAAAGGTTTCGCTTCGATTTCACCTTTACCATTGAAGCCATTGCCATCACGGTCTACAGAAGTTTCTGCGTTCTGAGGCATGTTCTCTGGTGCAAAACCAAACATCTTACGAGTGTCTGTTGCACGCGTTGCCCAGTAGTAGCCACGCTCTTTCGGGTCAACTTCGTATGGCATGTCCATGTACACGTAGTCTGGGTTAGAAACGATCACGTCGTAACCTTTCTTAGACCACTCGTACACGGATGATGTGCCACCCCAGTAAAGAACGTCCCAGAAGTTAACACGTGTATTTTCTGTTGCGAACGCTTTCTCACCTTCACTGTATTTAAGACCATCTTGCCAAGCTTGGAAGTTTGGAATGCCCTTCTCTACCATAATCTTAGACACTTCTTCTGCAAAGTGGCTTGGTAGATGAGCAAAGTCGCTTACTGTGCCGTCTGCAATTAGCGTCTGACATTGTGGAGATTGTGCGAATGGCTTGTCTTGTTTAGACAGCTCAATCGTACCCTTCCAGCTTACTTTGTCTTCTGCGTTCACATCTTGGAAACCAGCGCCTAGCTTGATGTTTTTCGCTTCGTCACCACCGAAGTGCCATGTGGTTAGCGGCGTACCCGCTTCTTGGTGCATTGCTGCCACTTCTGAAATCACTTTATCAACAAAACGAGTTGAAGATTCCATACATGGGTTGATGAAGCTTTGCTTGTTGTAGAACTGAACCGTGGTTACGTTCGATGTATCTTGAGGATCCATCAGGCGGTACTCGTTCGCTTCTGCTTCTTTACCTTCTTCCATTAGGCGGTCGTAACGTGCTTCCATTGATACCACTGCTGCACGAGCGTGCGCTGGCATATCAATTTCAGGAATCACTTCGATGTTACGCGCTTTCGCGTACTTCAAGATGTCCACGTAGTCTGCTTTGCTGAAGAAGCCAGAACCAAAGTTGTCTGTCGTTGCACCTGAGCCAAGCTGAGGCAGTAAACAGCTTTTCTCTTCCAAATCGAAACAACGGTTAGCACCCACTTCAGTCAGCTCAGGCAGACCCGGGATTTCTAAACGCCAGCCTTCATCATCTGTTAGGTGAAGGTGTAGTTTGTTCATCTTGTACGCTGCCATTTGGTCTAGCGTTGCAAGAACTGCGTCTTTAGAGTGGAAGTTACGAGCCACGTCCACCATCACACCACGGTAATCAAAACGCGGCGCATCTTTAATAGACAGTTGTGGTAGAGAATCAGCATTTTGGCTATCTACCAGGCCAAAGATAGATTGTACTGCGTAGAAAGCACCTGCTTGGTCAAACGTTTTAATCGCAATACCGTCGCCTTTGATGCTCATTTCGTAAGCACCAGATTTTGCTAATTCACCGGTGAAGTCTGCAGGAACAACAGTGATGCTTACAGGAAGATCACCACGAACATCCACACCTACCACTTCTGCACGATCTTGAATTGCCGCGTATTGAGTCGCATCGAATGCGTCTTTAGGCAGAGCGATACCCGCCGCGATATCTACTGTGCCTTTACCTGCTTCAACAGACAGTGGCGTTGGTAGTAACGTAGTTGATACATCTTGTTTTGCTAGGTCTTCGTTCTTCTCGAAACGAGACACCGCGTTTGCAAATACGTTGTTGTCATCTGGCGTACGTTTTAGGTTGTTACCCTCAAGGCCAGTCACGAAAGATGCAACGTCTTCTGTGTTAAGAGAAGCGATCATCTTAGGCTCTGCGTTTGGCGCAGCAACGAACGCACCCGGCATGAAGTCTGTTTCAAATAGCTGCCAGTATTCGCTTACCAGCGGAAGTGTCACTTCTTCACCCGCCGTGAAACCATCAAACTTATCGGTTGGTTCTAATTTGTGCAGGTCACCCGTTACGCGAGAGATTTTGAACTGCTCGTTGTCTACATCCAAAATCAGACGAATACTGTGGAAATAGATCGCCCAATCTTTTGAGTCAACCGCTTCACCTTGGCTAACTAGCGTCATGTTTACTTTGTTACAAGACGCCCACTCAGCGCCCATGTCTTGACATGCAAGACCTTCATTTGCGCCGTGGTTAGTCAACACTTCATATTGAATATCAAGATTACTGGCGAGCGAATTAACAACACTTTGCTCATTAGATTGAAACGCAGCGCAACCTGCTAGTGATGCGACAACCGATACCGCGATCAGACTTTGTTTAAACATCTTACTTACCCCAACACGTAAATAGAGCCGAAAAAGTCAGCTCGAAAACTAAGAATAGAAACAACATATCTCGATTTATTTTTAGTCGTAAAATTAAACTCTAGTGAAAGTGATCGTGTTCAAAACTCAAGATTTATAAAAACAAAATGATATTTAAAAACAAAAACTTACAATCTACGTTAAAATCAACACAAATCATTTGACGGTATTACTGAGAATTTGATCGCACCTATTCATAACAACAACAAATGAATTAGGACTTAGATCACAAGACAGCAATCATCCGATTACGCTAAGCTAGGATGTAAAATAGAAAAGTGTGATTTTAGACGCAGTTTGCTCTCGTTAAACCACGTCAAAACCTAACCATTTCAACAAATTTTCCGTAAGGCGACAGACCCTATGTATAAATTTTGTCTACTGTTTCTGACTCTGGCCATCTCAACCTCCTCTGTAGCAGAACCTCTCTACTGGCAGGCTCAGAAGGGGAAACTCAACTATTTAATTCTGGGTTCAGTGCATGTCGGAGATGAAAGCATGTACCCACTGCCTCAAACTATCACTGAACGGCTTAAGTCCAGTGACGGGTTAATCATGGAAACAGACATACGCAAAACACAAGGGGTCAGCTACCCGCCTGTAACAATACAGACCAAAGATGTCCTGAGCCCTGCACAGCAAAGCGAGCTTAAAGGGATAGCTAATCTACTTAACATGGACCAACAACAGTTGATGCTGTCCCCGCCATGGGCAACCGCGCTGGCATTACAGATGAAACAAATCGAGTACCTCGGCTACCAGGCAGCTTATGGCATCGATACTCATTTGATGTACAAAGCTACTCTCCAAGACATTCCCGTTATTAGTTTGGAGTCGATTCAGTTTCAGATTGATTTACTTACAGGACAAAAAGAAGCGGGTAAAGAGCTATTGGTTAGCGCTATTGAAGAGTTTGACCACTCAGAAGATGCCACTCACTGCCTGATAGAAAGTTGGAAAGCGGGTGATTTGGATAAGTTGAATGAATTCGCCAGCCTGACAGAAGTGTCTCCAGAGTTTCAACAGAGTTTTATGACCCAGAGAAATATCGACTGGGCGAAACAAATGTCAGAACCAAGTTGGTCCCCCAAACGCAAGGGCTCTTACGTGATGGTTGTCGGTGCATTACATCTGATTGGTGAGCAAAGTGTTTTGAACTTGCTCAAAGACAGCGGTTTTAAGATCTCACAGCTTTCGCAGAGTAAGGCCGCGAACTGTGAATTTGAGTATTAGTCGTTGTAGCAATAAGTTTGCTGTTGAAAAGAGAAAAGCCCGCTCAAATAGCGGGCTTTCTTATATATGCTCGTGAAGAGCCAGGCTCTAACATCAGACGAACCTTACTCGGGTTCTAATCCTGTTATCCATGCTCTAAAATGACGAAAGCCTGCTTTAGAAGCAGGCTTTCTTAATGTGGTCGGTGAAGAGGGATTCGAACCCCCGACCCTCTGGTCCCAAACCAGATGCGCTACCAAGCTGCGCTATTCACC